>NZ_LT009745.1:1305651-1503294 GCF_900013505.1 Agrobacterium deltaense RV3
CTTGTCCCGAGCATCTGCAACCGATTGATTTTAGATACGTGTTTGGATCCTCGGCACAAGGCCGAGGATGACGTCGCATGCTAGGCAGCCATCACGAAGCAAGCGCGGCCTTTATCTTCTCCGCGTGGGCCTTCAATACCTCGCCATCGGCCATCACGCCGGAATGCGGCTTCAGCGGCTCGCCTTCCTTGCGCGGAATGACGTGGAAATGCAGGTGAAAAACGGTCTGGCCAGCCGCCGGTTCGTTGAACTGGGCGATGAAGACGCCATCGGCATCGAAGGCTTCCTTGGCCGCCACTGCCAGTTTCTGCACCACGGGAATGGTTTTCGCCAGCACTTCAGGGTCGGCATCGAGCAGGTTGCGTGAACCGGTTTTCGGAACGACCAGCAGATGGCCGGGGGCCTGCGGCATCACATCCATGAAGGCTAGCGTGTGCTCGTCCTCGTAAAGCTTGTGGCTCGGAATTTCGCCGCGCAGGATTTTTGCGAAGATATTGTCGTCGTCATAGGCGCTGGCCGTCATCGTGTTCTCTCCTCATGGCGGACTATACGTCCGGTTCCTGTCTCTCGCCCTTGCGGAAGGGCGTGTGTTCATCAAGATAATCGCCGATATGCTCGACTTCCTCGCGCTCGCGCTGAAGATAATCGGCAATGGCGCGGCGCAGGCCTGGGTGGACGATGAAATGCGCCGAATGGGTGGTGACGGGCATGTAACCGCGCGCCAGCTTGTGTTCGCCCTGGGCGCCGGCTTCCACCCGTTTCAGTCCCCTGGAAAGCGCGAAATCGATCGCCTGATGGTAACAGACCTCGAAATGCAGAAAGGGGTGATCCTCGATACAGCCCCAGTGGCGGCCATAAAGCGCGTCCGAGCCGATGAAATTGATCGCACCGGCAATATAGCGTCCCTCGCGTTTCGCCATCACCAGCAGCACGTCATCAGCCATGCGCTCGCCGATCAGTGAATAAAATTCCCGCGTCAGATAGGGCCGGCCCCATTTGCGGCTGCCGGTATCCATATAGAAGGCGAAGAACTGGTCCCAGATATCCTCGGTCAGGTCGCTTCCCGTCAGCCAGTCAATCTCGATGCCGTTTTCGAGTGCGGCGCGGCGTTCTTTCTTCAGCCCCTTGCGCTTGCGCGAGGAAAGGGCGTCGAGAAAATCATCGTGATCGCGATAACCGTCATTGATGAAGTGGAACTGCTGGTCGGTCCTGTGCAGGAAATCGCGCGGCAGAAGGGCGGAGAGATCGTTCTCTTCCAGAAATGTGACATGTGCCGATGAGACGCCGATCTTTTCCGTCACCTGCGCGAGACCGGAGGCCAGGAGCGTTTTGAAACGTGTCTCGTCCTCGTTTTCGCAGACGAGCAACCGTGGTCCGGTTGCCGGCGTGAAAGGGACCGAGCATTGCAGTTTCGGATAATAATGCCCGCCGGCCCGCTCGAAAGCATCCGCCCAGCCGTGGTCGAAAACATATTCGCCCTTGCTGTGGTTCTTCAGATAGGCGGGCACCGCGCCGACCAGAGCTCCGGAGGCGTTTTCGAGAAGCAGATGGTGCCCCAGCCAGCCGGTTTTCGCTGTCGCCGATCCCGATTCTTCCATGGATGATAAAAATTCATGGGAAATAAACGGGTTGTAGATTTTTCCTGACGTATTGCGCGAGGTTCCGGAAAGCCGTTTCCAGCTTTCCGGATCGATATCCCTGAAGGATTGCGCAACGCGAATGGAATAGTCTTCTGTCATGCCGTGGCGGACGGGTTCTCTCTCGGGTCGAAACCTTCGAATGTCATCTGGTCCGCATATTTATAGGTAGTCTCGCGCGCATTTTCATCCCTGACCGTCCAGGTAATCACCGGAAGGCCAAGTTTTCTTTGCGCCTCGATGAAGCTGTTGGGCAGATGACCCCAATGATAGGAGATAAAATCGAGCCCGAACTGCATCGCTTCGTCATGTTTGAAGAAGTCTTCCGGCTTGTCGCCTTCGGCCGTCAGTCCCAGCGGCCAGGGCGAGCCGGCCGCCTTCAAATCCTTCAGCAGATGGTGGTCGAAGCTCATCAGCGCCACATGGCCCTTATAGTCCTCAAGGTCTTCCAGCACCGCCTCGGCAAAACCGTCGTCGACGCCTTCACCGGCGCGGCCTTTAAGCTCGATGACCAGCGGCACCTTGCCGGCGCAGAACGTGAGAAGCTGCTTGAGGGTAGGGACCCGATCCCCGGTCTGGCCGACGGCAAGAAGCGACAGCTCGGCGGATGTGCGTTCGCGCACATCGCCCTTGATGCCGGTCAGGCGGGCCATGTCGTCGTCGTGAAAAATCACCGGCACACTGTCGGCCGCCAGCTGCACGTCGCATTCGATGGCGAAACCGGCTTCGATGGCGCGGGAAAAGGCGGAAAGCGTATTTTCCCAGACCGCCTTATTGAGATCGTGATAACCGCGATGGGCGACGGGCTGAGCTGTCAGCCAGGAGAGTTTCAGCGTCATACGTCGATTTCCACGATGGCGTCTATTTCGACGGCGGCATTGAAGGGCAGGCAGGCCATGCCGACGGCGGCGCGGGCGTGTTTGCCGGGCTCACCGAGAACATTGGCAATGAGGTTGGAAGCACCGTTGATGACGAGGTGCTGTTCCACGAACTCCGGAACCGACGCAACAAAGCCATTCAGCTTGACGACACGGCGGATTTTCGAGAGATCGCCATTCAAAGCGGCCTTGACCTGTGCGAGAATGTTGACGGCGCATAATTCGGCCGCGCGCTGGGCGCCTGGCACGTCGACATCGCGGCCAACGAGGCCCGTCACCGCAATCTTGCCCGATTCCATCGGCAGTTGACCCGATACATAAAGCAGATTGCCGCTGATGGTGAATGGAACGTAGTTTGCGGCTGGTGCTGCGGCTACGGGGAGCGTAAAGCCAAGTTCCTTGAGGCGGCCTTCGATGACGTCCGACATTTTCGTCTCCGGTTTTGTTGTAAATCCTTCAAGAATCCGGCATTCAGAAGATGTTGATCCAAAAGCCGGGCGGTTGCTTGTACAATATGAGCGGCGAGTCCAACAGGAGATATTGCATGTTTGTCAGGACGCTTGGTTTCGTTGCCGCAACAGGGCTTATGACCGGCCTGTCGAACGCTGCCAATGCCTTGCCGGTCACGGTTCCCGATCTCGTCGCCCACCGCGCCGTCTACGATCTCGAACTCAAGGATGCGTCCGATCGATCCGGCATCGAGGGCATGACGGGCCGCATGGTCTATGAATTCACGGGCTCGGCCTGTCAGGGCTACAAGACGGATTTCCGTTTCGTGACGCAGATCAACACCGGCGATGCCGTGCGCATGACCGACCAGCAGACCACGACCTTCGAGGATCTGACGGCCAAGAAATTCACCTTTGAGACCAAGTCCTACACCGACGACAAGCTGGACAAGGAAGTGCAGGGCGCCGCGACCGACGGTACCGATGGCGTGAAGGTCGATCTGACCCGCCCGGATGCCCGCCAGGTCAGTCTCGTCGCCAGCGAATTCCCGACGCAGCACATGTTTCAGGTCATCGAACATGCGAAACAGGGAAAGCGCATCTTCGAATCCCGGATATTCGACGGTTCGGACGATGGCGATGAAAGCCTGATCACCTCCACGCTCGTCGGCAAGTCGCAGATGCCGAAGGATGGCGATGCCGACGCCGGCAAGGCGGGCGAATTCGCCAAGGCGGCATTCTGGCCGGTAACGATCGCCTATTACAACGACAAGACCGGCACGGACGCGCTGCCGATCTACCGCATGTCGTTCAAACTTTACGAAAACGGAATCACCCGCGATCTGACGATGGATTACGGCGATTTCGTTCTGACGGGAAAGCTTACGAAGCTCGATATTCTCAAGCCCGAAACCTGCGAAAACAAGCCTGTCCGCTGAAACGCGGCTGTTTCTGCGGTTTTTTCGCATAAATGCTTGCATTTTCATGCGGGCGACTGTATGCGGCTCACCATTCCACACGCGAAGCTTGGGATGTTCCGGGAGAAATCCGGTCCGTTCCGCCCGGTGGTATCGATGAAAATCGGTGCTGTTCGCTTCGCGGGGGTTAAACCGGAAAAGGAGTAACAAGGCATGGCATTGCCCGATTTTTCTATGCGCCAGCTTCTGGAAGCTGGTGTTCACTTCGGCCACCAGACGCACCGCTGGAACCCGAAGATGAAGCCGTACATCTTCGGCGACCGTAACAACATCCACATCATCGACCTGGCCCAGACCGTTCCGATGCTGTCGCGCGCCCTTCAGGTCGTGTCCGACACCGTTGCCCGTGGCGGCCGCGTTCTGTTCGTTGGCACCAAGCGCCAGGCGTCCGAAATCATCGCCGACAGCGCAAAGCGTTCGGCCCAGTACTACGTCAACTCCCGCTGGCTCGGCGGCATGATGACCAACTGGAAGACCATCTCCAACTCGATCCAGCGCCTGCGCAAGGTCGACGAGATCCTCAACTCGGAAGCTTCCGGCTACTCCAAGAAGGAACGCCTGAACCTTGAGCGCGAGCGCGAAAAGCTTGAAAAGGCTCTCGGCGGTATCCGCGATATGGGCGGCGTTCCGGACCTGATGTTCATCATCGACACCAACAAGGAAAAGATCGCGATCGAAGAAGCCAAGCGTCTTGGCATTCCGGTCGTTGCTATCATCGACAGCAACTGCGATCCGGACCACATCGACTACCCGATCCCGGGTAACGACGATGCTTCGCGCGCCATCTCGCTTTACTGCGACCTGATCGCCCGCGCTGCCATCGACGGTATTGCCCGTCAGCAGGGCGCTTCCGGCCGCGACATCGGCGCTTCGGAAGAAGCTCCGATCGAGCCCGCTCTCGAAGACGAGGCTGGCGCCTGATATAGGCCCTGTCTGGCGGCGATCTCGGTCGCCGTCTCCTCGACCAGGATATGACAAGGCCGTCAAAGACCTTCAATGGGTTGACGGCCTTGTTCGTTTCAAGCGCTCCGCCACGTTTTTATGAAATCGCTGGCGTCCGATGCGGTTGAAACGGAAGGCAGTCTTCATAACGCTGTCATACTTCAGCGGCACCCATCATCTCGATGCATGGAGACGCCGCAGCACTTGGGAATGCGCATGCCCCTTTCCTGAAATCCTCTCCGGTTTCAAAGGGTGTGCGGCCGGGTACAGTCATCACCCAGAACTTCGGTACGGCAAATTCCGCCGGCTGACCGATCGAACCGATAAGAGGCACACAATGACCGAAATCACAGCCGCAATGGTGAAGGAACTGCGCGAAAAGTCTGGCGCAGGCATGATGGACTGCAAGAAGGCTCTTGCTGAGACCAATGGCGACATGGAAGCGGCGATCGACTGGCTGCGCGCCAAGGGCATCGCAAAGGCCGACAAGAAGTCCGGCCGCACGGCTGCCGAAGGTCTGGTCGGCGTTGCCACCATGGGTCACAAGGCTGTCGTCGTTGAGCTGAACTCCGAAACCGACTTCGTTGCCCGTAACGATGCGTTCCAGGACCTCATCCGCGGTATCGCCCAGGTTGCCCTCACCACCAACGGCACCGTTGACGCTGTTTCCGCTGCCACCTATCCGGCAACCGGCAAGTCCGTTGCCGACAGCATCAAGGACGCGATTGCCACCATCGGTGAGAACATGACGCTCCGCCGCTCGGCAGCGCTCGAAGTTCCGCACGGCGTTGTTGCGACCTACATCCACAACGCTGCCGGCGACGGCATCGGCAAGCTCGGCGTTCTCGTTGCCCTGAAGTCGGAAGGCGACAAGGCCGTTCTGAACTCCATCGGCCGTCAGGTTGCCATGCACATCGCTGCGACCAACCCGCTCGCCATCCGCGCTGAAGAAGTCGACGCCGCCGTTGCCGAGCGCGAGCGCAACGTCTTCATCGAACAGGCCCGCGAATCCGGCAAGCCGGAAGCCATCATCGAAAAGATGGTCGATGGCCGTATGCGCAAGTTCTTCGAAGAAGTCGCCCTTCTGTCGCAGGCTTTCGTCATCAACCCGGACCTGACTGTCGGCGCTGCTGTCAAGGAAGCCGAAAAGGAAGCCGGTGCTTCCATCGAAGTGACGGGCATGGTTCGCCTGCTGCTCGGCGATGGCGTCGAGAAGGAAGAAAGCGATTTCGCAGCCGAAGTCGCAGCCGTCGCCAAGGGCTGATTATATTTACCCAATCTTGGGAAAACGGGAGGGCATCGCGTGACAACGCGGTGCCCTTCGTGTATCCGCGTTTCGGTTACATTTCCGAGGAGTCATGATGTCTTCCAAGCCGATCTACAAACGCGTTCTTCTCAAGGCTTCCGGCGAAGCCCTCATGGGCGATCAGGGTTTCGGTATCGATGTGGCGGTGGCTGATCGCATCGCTTCCGATATCGCCGAGGCGAGGGCGATGGGCGTCGAAGTCGGCGTTGTCGTCGGCGGCGGCAATATTTTCCGCGGCGTTGCCGTGGCCTCCAAGGGCGGCGACCGCGTGACTGGCGACCATATGGGCATGCTGGCGACCGTCATCAACGCGCTGGCGCTCGCGACCTCGCTGCGCAAGCTCAGCATCGACACCGTCGTTCTTTCCGCAATCGCCATGCCTGAAATCTGTGAGAGCTTCTCGCAGCGTGCGGCGCTCCATCATCTCGCGCAGGGGCGTGTGGTGATTTTCGCTGGCGGTACGGGCAACCCCTTCTTCACCACTGATTCTGCCGCAGCCTTGCGCGCTGCGGAAATGGGCGCCGAAGCGATCTTCAAGGGCACACAGGTGGACGGCATCTATTCCGCCGACCCGAAGAAGGACCCGGCGGCGACCCGTTTCGACGAATTGACCCATAGCGAAGTGCTCGGCAAGGGACTGGCGGTCATGGATATCGCCGCCGTTGCGCTTGCCCGCGAAAACCACATTCCGATCATTGTTTTCTCGATCCACGAGAAGGGCGGTTTCGCGCAGATATTGACCGGCGGCGGCCGCAAGACCATCGTGCACGACAAATAATCAAAACGATGCCGCCTCAAGGGGCGATTACGGCCGGCTTGGCCGACAAGATGGAGTATCAAGATGAGTGGTGTTGACCTCAACGATATCAAGCGCCGTATGGACGGCGCCATCAATGCATTCAAGAGCGATATCGCATCGCTTCGCACCGGCCGCGCTTCGGCCAATATTCTCGATCCGGTCACCATCGAGGCTTATGGCTCGCGCGTACCGCTGAACCAGGTTGCGAATATCACTGTTCCGGAGCCGCGCATGCTCGGCGTCAACATCTGGGACAAGTCGATGGTCAACGCCGTCGACCGTGCGATCCGCGAATCCAATCTCGGCCTCAACCCCATCGTTGACGGCCAGAACCTGCGTATCCCGCTGCCTGAACTCAACGAGGAGCGCCGCAAATCGCTCGTCAAGGTCGCCCATGATTATGCCGAAAAGTCAAAGGTGGCGATTCGCCATGTTCGCCGCGATGGCATGGATGGTCTGAAAAAAGCCGAAAAGGACGGTGACATCGGTCAGGACGAAAGCCGTGGACAGTCGGAAAAGGTTCAGAAAATGACCGATGACACGATTTCGGAAATTGACCGCTTGCTTGCCGAGAAGGAAAAGGAAATCATGCAGGTCTGATATCGCTTGCGATAGACCTGTATTTTATTCGTTTTAATTCCGCGCTGCCCTGTTACTGGATCGATATGCCGACGACGACACGTTCCTCCATACCCGAGCACGTCGCCATCATCATGGATGGCAATGGACGCTGGGCAAAGCAGCGCGGTCTTCCGCGCGTGATGGGGCATCGCCGCGGTGTGGAGGCCGTGCGCGAGACCGTGCGCGCGGCCGGCGATTGCGGAATACGCTATCTCACGCTCTTTGCCTTCTCGTCGGAAAACTGGCGCAGGCCCGAATCCGAGGTGAGCGATCTGATGGGGCTTTTGAAAGCCTTCATCCGGCGTGACCTTGCGGAACTGCACCGCGAAAATGTCCGCGTGCGGATCATCGGCGACCGGCAGGGGCTGAAGCACGACATCCGTTCTCTCCTCGAAGAGGCGGAGCAGATGACGGCGGGCAATACCAAGCTGACGCTGGTGATCGCCTTCAACTACGGAAGCCGCGACGAGATTGCGCGCGCGACGGCGGCGATTGCGCGCGATGTCGCCGAAGGCAGGCTTAATGCCGAATCCATTACGCCGGAGATGATTTCGGCCAGACTCGACACGTCGGGTATGCCTGATCCTGATCTCATCATCCGCACCAGCGGCGAAGAGCGCCTGTCGAACTTCCTGCTCTGGCAGGCCGCTTATTCCGAGTTCCTGTTCGTTCCCGAATATTGGCCGGACTTCGACCGCCAGCGATTCTTCTCCGCAATCGAGCAATATGCAACGCGTGACCGCCGCTTCGGTGCACTCACCGAGCAGGTTGCCGTGGCAGGCGCCTGATGAGCCGTGAACTCAGACTGCGGATCGTGTCCGCAATCGTCATGGCGGCGGTCATTCTGGCCGCGACCTGGTATGGTGGCATTCTGTTCCGCATCGTCGCGGGCCTCCTGGCGATCCTCATCTATTATGAATGGTCGACGATTACCCGGCTGTCGGAAACCAATTCGACCGGCAATGCCTGGGGCTGGTTCGCGGTCGCCGTCATCGCCGGCAATACGATATTCGGCGAATCCTCGCTCGATCTGCCGCTCTTATCCGGCTTCACGCTGACGGCGGCGCTGTTTCCAATTTTGCGCGGCAGAAACTGGTGGCTGGTGGGCGGCATTTTTTATGCGGGCCTGAGCGGCATATCGCTGGCAGCCATCCGTGGTGACGAGCTGACCGGCTTCGTGTCCATCCTGTTTATCTTCGCCGTTGTCTGGTCGACGGATATTCTCGCCTATTTCGTCGGACGCGCCATTGGCGGGCCGAAGCTTGCGCCTTCGATCTCGCCCGGCAAGACCTGGTCCGGCGCGATCGGCGGGGCGGTGGCGGCCGTGATCGGCGGCGGCGCGGTGTCCATGGCCTATCACGGCAGGATCAGCGTGCTGGTGCTGGGGCTCGCCCTTATCCTTTCGGTGTTCAGCCAGATCGGCGATCTCTTCGAATCTTTCGTGAAACGGCGTTTCCAGGTCAAGGATTCCAGTCATCTCATTCCGGGCCACGGCGGCTTCATGGACCGTGTCGACGGTCTTGTTTTCGCCTGCTTTACGGTATTCCTCATTGCTTTCGTGCATGCGGCGGCAACCGGCGACGTGCCCGGATCGGGCGGCGGTCTGTTGCCGGGTTTTTGAGCGGCGCGAAGGGTCACGACACAAAGGGCAGATTGTCATGAACACAGTAATGGCGGCGACCGGCTTTCTGACCGGCTATATCGTGCCCTTCATCCTGGTGCTGTCACTGCTCGTTTTTGTCCATGAAATGGGCCATTATCTGGTCGGTCGCTGGTGCGGCATCCGCTCCACCGCATTCTCCATCGGCTTCGGCCCGGAACTGATCGGTTTCACCGACAAACGCGGCACGCGATGGAAGATTTCGGCGATCCCGCTCGGCGGTTACGTCAAGTTCTTCGGCGATGAGGATGCGGCGAGCAAGCCGGATAGTTCCGGCCTGTCGCATATGTCTCTGGAGGAGAGGGCGCAGACGCTTTCCGGCGCAAAGCTGTGGAAAAGGGCGGCCACGGTTGCCGCAGGCCCGATCGCCAATTTCATTCTCGCGATTCTCATCTTCGCGGTGCTCTTCGGCATTTACGGCCGGATGATCGCCGATCCGGTCGTGGCGGAAGTCCGTGAAAACAGCGCGGCGGCTGCCGCCGGCGTGCAGCCCGGCGACCGGCTCATCGCGATCGATGGCGAAAAAGTGATGACCTTCGAGGATGTCCGCCGTTACGTCGGCATCCGGCCGGGCACGCCGATCACGGTGACGGTCGAAAGGGCGGGCGAGGAGCTGAAGCTGCCGATGGTCCCGACCCGCACCGAAACCACCGACCAGTTCGGCAACAAGCTGGAAATGGGCATTATCGGCATCGTCACCGACCAGACCAGTGGCAATTTCCGCCATATCGAATATTCGCCGTCCGAGGCGCTGGTCGAAGGCGTGCGGGAAACTGGCCACGTCATTACCGGAACATTCAACTATATCGGCAATCTCGTGACAGGGCGCATGAATGCCGATCAGCTTGGTGGTCCGGTGCGTGTGGCGCAGGCGTCCGGCCAGATGGCGACGCTCGGCATTTCCGCTGTTATCCAGCTTGCCGCCGTTCTTTCCGTCTCCATCGGTCTTTTGAACCTGATGCCTGTGCCGGTTCTGGACGGCGGGCATCTGGTGTTCTACGCCATCGAGGCCATTCGTGGCAGGCCGCTTGGCGCGGGCGCGCAGGAAGTCGCGTTCCGTATCGGGATGATGATGATTTTGGGTCTTATGGTTTTTGCAACATGGAATGATATCAGCAGCTTGATCGGCTGAGGATTGTGTTTTAACGGTTTTGTTAGTTATTTGTTTACCTTGTTTTTATGCCGAAGTGGCGAATGAGCCACTCTGGAGCACGAAGTAAACAGAATTTAACGTTCGCGCTTGCTTGTAGGGGAAAAGCAGGTAAAACGACGCACATGGCCGGAGTCGGGTTCCGCCCGCTGAGGGACAACGTAAAAAGGTAAGAATTGAAATGAAGGCTGGTTCAAGATTTTTGAACGCTGTGTCGGCGGTTGCTCTGTCTGCCGGTGTTGCTTCGGTTGCGGGCCTTGGCGTGCTTGCCTCTGCTGGCGCTGCAAATGCGGCCGTCATCAGCAGGATCGATGTTCGCGGGGCCGACCGGTCCGGTGCGGACTCCGTGCGTTCCAACATCACCATTGCGCCGGGTAAGAACTTTTCCAATTCGGACATCGATGAATCGGTGAAGCGTCTTTACGCCACCGGTTACTTCTCGAATGTTTCCATGCGCGTTTCCGGCAGCACGCTGGTCGTGACCGTCAATGAGAACCAGCTCGTCAACCAGGTGGTCTTCAACGGTAACCGCAAGATTAAGGACGACAAGCTCGCTGGCGTTGTGCAGACCCAGTCCCTCGGCCCGTTCAATCAGGCCATCGTGACCGCGGATATTGCCCGCATCAAGGAAGCCTACGCCGCCATCGGCCGTAGCGATGTTGAAGTCACCACGCAAACCGTTTCCGTCGGTCAGGGCCGTGTGAACATTGCTTTCGTCATCAATGAAGGCGAGCGCACGAAGATCGGCCGCATCGATTTCATTGGCAACAATGCCTATAGCGATGGTCGTCTGGCCGCCGTTATCAATACCAAGAAGTCCAACATGCTGTCGTTCCTGACACGTAAGGACGTCTATAACGAAGACAAGCTGCGCGCCGATGAAGAGGCGCTGCGCCAGTTCTATTACAACCGTGGTTACGCCGACTTCCGTGTCGTTTCCTCCGATGCGGTTCTGGATGAATCCAAGAACGAATACACCATCTCGATCACGGTAGATGAAGGCAAGAAATACGATTTCGGCAATGTCGCCGTCGAATCGACCGTTCCCGGCGTCGATGGTTCCGAACTGCAGGGTCTCGTTGAGACCCGCCAGGGTGCGAGCTACAGTGCCAAGGAAGTTCAGCAGAGCATGGAAGCGATTTCCAAGCGCGTGGCCGGCGAAGGTTATCCCTTTGCCCGCGTAACGCCGCGCGGCGACCGCGACATGGCTGGCAACACCATCGGTGTGACCTATATCGTCGATCAGGGTGAGCGCGCCTATGTCGAGCGTATCGAAATCCGCGGCAACACCCGTACGCGTGACTACGTCATTCGTCGCGAGTTCGATATTTCCGAAGGCGATGCGTTCAACCAGACGGTCATCACGGCTGCAAAGCGCCGTCTCGAAGCGCTCGGCTATTTCTCGAAAGTCAATATTTCGACCGCCGGCGGCAGCGCGCCTGACCGTGTCGTCATCGTTGTTGACGTAGAAGATCAGTCGACGGGTTCGTTCGGTATCGGCGCCGGCTATTCGCAGAACGACGGTGTGCTGCTCGAAGCATCCATCGAAGAGAAGAACTTCCTCGGTCGCGGCCAGTACATCCGTCTCGCCGCTGGTGCGGGTGAAGATGATGCGCGCAGCTATACGCTGTCCTTCACGGAGCCCTATTTCCTCGGCTACCGTCTTGCCGCAGGTTTCGACCTGTTCAAAAGCCAGAGCCGCAGCGAAGACTATTATGACTACGACGAGCAGGGCTTCTCGCTGCGCGTGACCGCGCCGATCACCGAAGACCTCTCGACGACGTTCAAGTACACCTACAAGCAGCTCAATTATGACGGCGAAGGCGACTGGGAAACCGGCAGCAACCTTGCCGCTCCCTACAAGGACCTGATCCGTGGCGGTGACTGGACGCAGTCCATCATTTCGAACACGCTGAACTACAATACGCTCGACGACCGCAACATGCCGCGCGAAGGCTGGCAGGCTGCTCTGACGAACGAATTTGCAGGTCTCGGCGGCGATTCCGAATATTACAAGATTTACGCCAAGGCTCGCTTCTTCTACACGCTCTCCGATGAGTACGATGTCATCGGCTCGCTGACCGGTCAGGCCGGTCACGTGGTGCCGACAGGCGACAATCTGCTGGTATTCGATCAGTTCAAGTTCGGTGGCCGTCAGGTTCGCGGCTTCAAGAACGACGGTATCGGTCCGCGCATCGGTTCCGACTCCATCGGCGGCACGACCTATTTCGCCGCTTCTGCTGAAGTCACGGCTCCGATGCCTGGCGTTCCGGAAGATTTCGGCCTTCGCCTTGCTGGCTTCGTGGATGCCGGCACGCTCTATGGCAACAAGGTTGCCAACAGTGCAGGTGTGAAGGACGACAACTCCATCCGCGCATCCGCCGGTATCGGCGTGATGTGGGCGTCGCCCTTCGGTCCGATCCGCGTCGACTACGCCGTGCCTTTCGCCAAGGAAGACTACGACGAGGAACAGCGTTTCCGGTTTGGCATGTCCAACACTTTCTGATATCGGCAGTCCAGAACTGCAACTTTGAACGTTCTGGAGTTTCCGGCTGATGGAATACAACGCCTTTTTTCCGCCCCACGAGGGATTGCGATTGAAAGATATCGCAGACCGTTTTGGGGCGGAACTGTCTGATGACGCGGCGGGAGAGCGGATCATTCGGTCCGTTGCGCCGGTATATCGGGCAAAACCCGATCAGCTCTGCTATATTCTTTCGCGCAAGAGCCGCGATGAGTTGCAGACCTGCGACGCTGGCGCCGTCATTTGTGACGCCGCACTTGTAGACATGCTTCCGTCTCATACCCCTGCGCTGATATCGAAAAACCCGCATACGCTTTTTGCGCAGGTTGGTGCCTTGCTGCATCCCTCCGCCATGCGTCCGGGTCTGATCGCGCGGATGGAAGCTGAAATTTCCCACGCTGCGCATGTCGATCCATCCGCGAAGCTGGAGGCGGGTGTCATCGTCGAGTCGCTCGCCGTGATTGGAGCTGGCGCCCATATCGGCGCTGGTACGCGCATCGGTCCCGGCGTCATCATCGGGCAGGATGTGCAGATCGGACGCGATTGCACCATTGCCGGCGGCGCAAGCGTTCTTGCAGCCCTTATCGGTAATAATGTGATTATCCATAACGGCGCACGCATCGGACAGGACGGTTTCGGTTATGCCCCCGGTCCGCGCGGCATGTTGAAGATCGTGCAGATCGGCCGGGTCATCATTCAGGACAATGTCGAGATTGGCGCCAACACCACGATCGATCGCGGCACCATGGATGACACGGTCATCGGCGAAGGCACCAAGATCGACAATCAGGTCCAGATCGGCCACAACGTCCGCATCGGCCGCCATTGCGGCATCGTCAGCAAGGTCGGCATTGCGGGCAGCACCCGCATCGGCGACGGTGTGATGATTGGCGGCGCGGCCGGCATCAATGGCCATATCAACATTGGCGACGGCGTACAGATCGCGGCGATGAGCGGCGTTGTGTCGGACGTTCCGGCAGGCGCCCGTTATGGCGGCACGCCCGCGCGTCCGATGAAATATTTCCTGCGCGACATGGCCGAAATTCTGGCGCGCGCTGAAGGGCGTGATAAAAAAACAGGAGAGAAAAACAATGACTGAAGAAACGAAGACGGCGCTCGGCGCGGCTGACATTCTGGAAGTCATGAAGCTTCTGCCGCATCGTTACCCATTCCTGCTGATCGACAAGATCATCGAGATCGACGGTAACAACTCGGCGATTGGCATCAAGAACGTCACCGTCAACGAACCGCATTTCACCGGCCATTTCCCGGACCGGCCGATCATGCCGGGCGTTCTGATCGTTGAAGCCATGGCCCAGACGGCGGGTGCGATCTGCGCTCGCAGCCAGGGTGAGGGCGGTCATCTGGTTTACTTCATGACAATCGACAATGCGCGGTTCCGCAAACCCGTAGTCCCTGGTGATCGTCTGGAAATCCATGTCGTCAAGCAGCGCCAGCGCGGTAATGTCTTCAAATTCCATTGCGAAGCGAAGGTGGACGGCGCGCTGGTGGCGGAGGCCGATGTCGGCGCCATGATGATCCCCGAGGATCAGCAATGAGCACGATTGCCGCCTCGGCCAGAATTCACCCGAGCGCCGTGATCGAAGACGGCGCGGTGATCGGTGAAAATGTCGTCATCGGTGCGCTGAGCTATGTCGGCGCGAAAGTCACGCTGCATGACGATGTTCAGCTGCACAATCACGCCGTTGTTTCCGGCCTGACCGTGATCGGCCGTGGCTCGGTCGTCCATCCCATGGCGGTCATCGGCGGCACGCCGCAGGCAATTCGCCATGACGGTTCGGAAACGACCCTCGAGATCGGTGAGCGCTGCATCATGCGTGAAGGCGTGACGATGAACGCCGGCAGTTCCGATGGCAGCAGCAAGACCATTATCGGTGACGATAATCTCTTCCTCGCCAATTCGCATGTGGCGCATGATTGCCGCCTCGGCAGCCACATTGTGCTTTCCAATAATGTGATGCTGGCGGGCCATGTCACCATTGAGGACCGCGCTATTCTCGGCGGTGGCTGCGCCGTGCACCAGTTCACGCGCATCGGCCGCCAGGCCTTTATCGGCGGACTTTCGGCGGTCAATTACGATGTCATTCCCTATGGCATGCTGAATGGCAATCCCGGCATCCTCGGCGGCCTGAACGTCGTGGGCATGACCCGTGCCGGCATCGAGCGCGCCGATATCCATAAGGTCAGACGCGTCTACAAGGCGATTTTCGAGGCCGAAGGCACGATCCGCGGCAATGCGGCGGCCATCGACCGTAACGACTATCTGGATTGCCCGCAGGCGCTTGAAGTCATCGACTTCATCGGTGCGGATAGCGACCGCGCGATCTCTTCGCCCAACCGGGGCAAGTGAGCCGTGACAGGCGGCGGGCGTCTCGCCATCGTGGCCGGCAGCGGCCAGCTGCCGCTTTATGTGGCGGCCGCTGCCCGTGAGATGGGCGAAAACCCTTTTATCGTGCGCCTGCGTGATGATTCCCGTTTCGACTGGAGCGGTTTCGACAATGCCGTCATCAGTGTCGGCGATGTCGCCGGGCTTGGCCGTCTGCTGCGCGAAAACCGGGTAGACCGCGTCGTGCTGTCCGGTGGTGTGGCGCGGCGGCCGGAATGGCGCGAGATCCGCCCCACACTCGGCATCCTGCTCAAACTGCCGTCCATTGTCAGGACGCTGCTGTCCAGCGGCGACGACGCCGTTCTGCAGATGGTCATCAAGATCATCGGCACGCTCGGCGCAAAAGTCATCGGCGCTCACGAGATCGCCCCCGGCCTGCTGGCCGCTATAGGCCCTTTCGGTGCGCAAAAACCTGCCGAGGATGATCTGCGCGATATACGCAAGGCGGCTGAGGCCGCGCTTGCACTTGGCAAGCTCGATGTGGGGCAGGGCGCCGTCGCCGTCGGCGGCCGCATTGTCGCGCTGGAAGGCGTCGAGGGCACGGATGCCATGCTGGCGCGCGTCGCGGCATTGCGCGCCGAAGGACGAATATCCCCGCGCCGCAGGGGTGTGCTCGTAAAGCTGTGCAAGCCGCAGCAGGATGTGCGCGCCGACCTGCCGACAATCGGTGTGGAAACGGTAGAGAATGCGCGAAAAGCCGGGCTGGCTGGTATTGCCGTCGAAGCCGGGCGGGCGCTGGTGCTTGATCGCGAGGCGATGTTGAAAGCGGCCGATGAGGCGGGCATATTCGTCTGCGGCATCGATACATCACTTGGCGGAGACATGATCGGATGACGGCGGCACTAAAAGTGGCGGTCATAGCCGGGGAAGTATCCGGCGATCTTTTAGGCGCGGATCTGATCCGCTCGCTCAAGGCCCAATATACGGGGCCTGTCGAGCTGGTCGGTGTCGGCGGCGAAGCGCTGGAAGCGCAGGGACTGGTTTCCCTGTTCGACTATTCCGAACTCTCCATCATGGGCTTCACGCAGGTTCTGAAAAAACTGCCGAAGCTCATTGCGCGGATCAACCAGACCGCTCAGGCAATCGCCGCCGCAAAGCCCGATATTCTCCTGATCATCGACAGCCCGGATTTCACCCATCGCGTTGCGAAAAAAGTCCGGCAGCAATTGCCGCATCTGCCGGTCGTCAATTACGTCTGCCCCAGCGTCTGGGCGTGGAAGGAATATCGCGCCACGGCGATGCTCTCCTATGTCGATCACGTGCTGGCGCTGCTGCCCTTCGAGCCGGAAGCCATGCGCCGTCTCGGTGGTCCGCCGACAACTTTTGTTGGTCATCGCCTCAGCGTCGACCCCGATGTGCTCTCCGTGCGTCAAAAGCGGGCGGAACGTTCTCTGCCGGCGAATGGCGAACCGAAGACCATTCTCCTCCTGCCAGGGTCGCGTTCCACGGAGACGACGCGGTTGATGGAGCCGTTTCAGGCGGCAGCGAGAGCTTTTGTGGAGCGCAACGGTCCGACGCGGTTCCTGTTGCCCACCGTGCCGCGTCAGGAAAAACGCATCCGCGAACTGGCAGCATCATGGCCGGAGGATATCAGGCCCGAAATCGGTATCGATTCCGCTTTTAAATGGAATGCCTTTGCTGAAGCCGATGCGGCGATTGCCGCTTCCGGCACGGTCATTCTGGAACTCGCGCTCGCGGGCGTGCCGACGATCTCGGTCTACAAGACGGACTGGATTTTCACCATGCTGAGCAAGCGGGTGAAGACCTGGACAGGCGCGCTGCCGAACCTGATTGCCGATTACGCCGTCGTGCCGGAATATTTCAACGAGGTGGTAAGGGCAGGTTCGATGCTGCGCTGGGCAGAGCGTCTGTCTTCCGACACCACCGAGCGGCAGGCGATGCTCGAAGGTTATGCACTCGTGCAGCAGCGTTTGCACACGGATGTGCCTCCGGGCGAAACCGGTGCGCGCATTCTTCTGGATGTCCTGAAGAGCAAAGCTCGCCCCTCACAATAATCATATAGGCACTCTCTCCATCGGGCTGCCGTCCTGCTGCCGATGCAGGCAGGCGAGGGCGCGATTTTACTGCATTTGATCGTTAGGGCGGCAAACGGCTGACCGTCAGACGGCTCCCGGCCCATAAATTTCCGTCTGGCACACCTCTTGCTTTCAATCTTGTATGCAAGATAGCCATACATCAGAAAGCGCCCAGAGCGCGGTAGAAGACGCCATCATCTCCGGCATTCTTTCCGCCCGCATTCGTCCGGGAACCCGCCTCAGCGAGAACCAGCTCGCCAGCCTTTTCAGCGTGTCTCGCACGCGCATCCGCGAGGCCATGATGCGGCTGGAGACGCGCGGCATCGTCACCGTCAGCCCGCGCCGCGGCTGGTTCGTGGTGGAGCCTTCCGCCGAAGAATCCATCAAGGTCTATGAGGCGCGGCGCATCATCGAATATGGGCTTTTGCGCAATCTTTCCGGCGTCAGCCCGGAAGGCATCGCCATCCTCGCCGATCATCTCGATGAGGAGAAGGCGGCGATTTCCAAAGGCGACCGCCAGCGCCTGACCTGCCTGATGGGCGATTTTCACATCCGCATCGCCGAAATCGCTGGAAACGACATCATCGTCGAAACGCTGCGCGACCTGACGGCCAGAACCATCCTCATCTCCATGCTCTATCAGTCCGATTTCCATGCGCAGCAATCGCATGACGGACATTGCCGTATCTTCGAAGCGATCAAGGCGGCCGATTTCCATGGCGCCGCCGAACTCGCCATCCGCCATCTCGACGAAGTCGAAACCGGTCTCGATCTCACCCGCAGGCCGGATCCGCTCTACGAGCTTCGCAATTCCCTTTCACTTCAGCCTCTTTCCTCAAGCCCCAAGGAGTAATTCTCAATGATTTCCAGACGTTCATTGCTTGCCATTGCCGCGATTTCCGCAACGCTCGGTTTTTCGCCCGCAGCCTTTGCCGATGCGCTCGGTGATATCACCTCCCGCGGCACGATACGCGTTGCCGTCCCGCAGGATTTCCCGCCCTTCGGCAGCGTCGGCACGGATATGGCCCCGCAGGGCTATGATATCGACGTCGCCAATCTGATCGGCGAGAAGCTGGGCGTGAAGGTCGAACTCGTGCCGGTCACCAGCGCTAACCGCGTTCCCTATCTGCAGACCAACAAGGTCGATCTCGTGATTTCGAGCCTCGGCAAGAACCCGGACCGTGAAAAGGTCATCGACTTCTCCACCGCCTATGCGCCCTTCTTCAACGGCGTGTTCGCGCCGGATTCGGTTGCCGTCACCAAGGCGGAAGATTTGTCGGGCAAGACCATTGGCGTCACCCGTGGCGCGGTCGAGGATCTGGAGCTGACGAAGGTGGCGCCTGCCGATACGACCATCAAGCGTTATGAGGACAATAACGGCACGATCTCCGCCTTCCTCGCCGGCCAGGTAGAAGCCGTCGCCACGGGCAATGTCGTGGCCGCCGCCATTCTCGCCAAGAACCCGCCAAAGCGCCCCGAGCTGAAGTTCCTGATCAAGAATTCGCCCTGCTATATCGGTCTGAACAAGGAACAGCCGGCGCTGCTTGAAAAGGTCAACGCCATCATCGCCACCGCAAAGACCGATGGTTCCTTGAACACGATCGCGCAGAAATGGCTGAAAACCGACCTGCCCAAGGATCTCTGAGCAACCCGGAAAAACGCATGCGCCGGCCTCGCCTTGAGGCAGGACCGGCGCATGGTTTGTCCTCGCCGAAAGGAAGCATCGGGTGAAATACACATTCGATTTTGGATGGCTTCTCGACTATTATCCGCAGATCGCCAAAGGCATCGCCGTTACGCTGGAATTGATTGCCATCGGCGGCGTTCTCGGCATCGCCCTCGGCATCGTCTGCGCCTGGGTGCGCGCGCTAGGCCCCAAATGGCTGCGGCCGCCGGTCGCGACCTATGTGGAGCTCATTCGCAACACGCCATTCCTCATACAATTGTTTTTTATCTTTTTCGGCCTGCCATCGCTTGGCCTGCAATTGTCGGAACTGACCGCCGCCAACATCGCCATGGTGGTCAATCTCGGGGCCTATAGCTGCGAGATCATCCGGGCCGGTATTCAGGCGACGCCAAAGGGGCAGTTCGAGGCGGGGGCAAGCCTTGCCATGACCCGCTTTGAAACCTTCCGGCATGTGGTTCTGGTGCCCTCGCTGCAACGCATCTGGCCGGCGCTTTCGTCGCAGGTGGTGATTGTCATGCTCGGCTCTTCGGTCGTATCGCAGATCGCCGCCGAGGATTTGACCTTCGCGGCCAATTTCATCCAGTCGCGCACCTTCCGCGCCTTCGAAGCCTATATGGTCTCCACCGTCATTTATCTCGTGCTCGCCATTCTTCTCCGGCAGGTGCTGGTCATCGGCGGCAACTTCATCTTTCCGCGCAGGAGTGTCCGATGATCGAATTCTCCACCTGGGATATTCTCAGAAACCTGCTGCTCGCCACGCGCTGGACCGTGCTTCTCTCGCTCGTCTCTTTTGCCGGCGGTGGTCTGGTGGCGCTGCTTCTGCTCTTCATGCGCATTTCCCGGAAAAAATCGATGCGGGCTTTCGCACGCTATTATGTCGAGCTTTTTCAGGGCACGCCGCTTTTGATGCAGCTCTTCATCGCCTTTTTCGGCCTCGGCCTGTTCGGCATCGATGTGCCGGCCTGGCTGGCGGCGGGCCTGACGCTGATCCTGTGGGCGGCGGCCTTCCTCACGGAAATCTGGCGCGGCTGCGTTGAATCCGTAGCCAAGGGCCAGTGGGAGGCATCGGCAAGCCTTGCCATGGGACGCCTGCAGCAAATGCGTTACGTCATCCTGCCGCAGGCCCTGCGGGTCGCCATTCCGCCAACCGTCGGTTTCTTCGTGCAGGTCATCAAGGGAACGGCCGTGACCTCGATCATCGGTTTCGTCGAACTGTCCAAGGCCGGCACGGTCGTCACCAACGCCACCTTCCAGCCCTTCACCGTTTATGGCCTCGTCGCCCTCATCTATTTCGCGCTGTGCTGGCCTCTGTCTAAGAGCAGCCAGATCCTCGAAAGGAAGCTCAATGTCGCTCATCGAAATCACTGAAGTCCGCAAAAGCTATGGCAGCAACGAGGTTCTGAAGGGCATCAACCTCGATGTAGAGCCCGGTGAGGTCATCGCCATCATCGGCAAGAGCGGATCGGGAAAATCGACCCTGCTTCGCTGCATCAACGGGCTGGAGACGATTTCGGCCGGTTCCATATCGGTCGCCGGCGCGCAGCTTCTCGAAGACGATCTGCATCTGAAAGCCCTGCGGCTGAAGGTCGGCATGATCTTCCAGCAGTTTAACCTTTTCCCGCACCGGACCGTCGGCGGCAACGTCATGCTGTCGCAGACCGTGGTGAAGAAGACGCCGAAACCGGAAGCGGAAGCCGTTGCCCGCAAGATGCTGGAACGGGTCGGGCTGGCGCATAAATTCGATGCCTATCCCGATGAATTGTCCGGCGGCCAGCAACAGCGCGTCGCCATTGCCCGCGCTCTCGCCATGCAGCCGATTGCGCTGCTGTGCGACGAGATCACCTCGGCACTCGATCCCGAATTGGTCTCGGAGGTGCTGGCGGTGGTGCGTGAACTGGCCGGTGAAGGCATGACTCTCCTGATGGTTACGCATGAGATGAAGTTTGCGCGCGACGTCTGCTCCCGCGTCGTCTTCATGCATGAGGGCAGGGTGCATGAAATTGGCCCGCCGGAGGAGGTGTTTTCCAATCCCGCTACACCCGAACTCAAGCAGTTCCTGGGCGTTGCGGCACGCCACTGAGAACTATTCGGATGCCCAACAAAAAAGGCCGGCGGGTGAAAACCTGCCGGCCTTTGATCTTATAGGGTTTCGCGGCTTAGCGCTTGGAAACCGGAACGTAGTCGCGCTTGCCGGCGCCCGTATAGAGCTGGCGCGGACGGCCGATGCGCTGCTGCGGATCTTCGATCATTTCGTTCCACTGTGCGATCCAGCCGACGGTGCGGGCAAGAGCGAAGAGAACGGTGAACATGGTCGTGGGGAAGCCGAGCGCCTTCAGCGTGATGCCCGAATAGAAGTCGACATTCGGGTAGAGCTTCTTTTCGACGAAGTAGGGGTCGGAAAGGGCGATCTTTTCCAGCTCCAGCGCGACCTGCATGATCGGATCGTCGGAGTTGCCGGTGGCTTCCAGCACTTCGTACATCGTCTTCTGCATGATCTTGGCACGCGGGTCGTAGTTCTTGTAGACGCGGTGACCAAAGCCCATCAGGCGGAACGGATCGTTCTTGTCCTTGGCGCGGGCGATATATTCCGGGATGCGGTCAACCGTGCCGATTTCGTTGAGCATGTTGAGCGCCGCTTCGTTGGCGCCGCCGTGAGCCGGGCCCCAGAGGCAGGCGATGCCAGCTGCGATACAGGCGAACGGGTTCGCACCCGAAGAACCGGCAAGACGCACCGTGGAGGTGGAGGCATTCTGCTCGTGATCGGCATGCAGGATGAAGATGCGGTCCATGGCGCGGGCCAGAACCGGATCGACCTTGTAATCCTCGCAGGGCACGGCAAAGCACATGTGCAGGAAGTTGGAGGCGTAATCGAGGTCGTTCTTCGGGTAAACGAAGGGCTGGCCGATATGGTACTTGTAGGCCATGGCGGCGATTGTCGGCATCTTGGCGATCATGCGCAGCGAAGCGACCATGCGCTGGTGCGGATCGGTGATGTCGGTCGAGTCGTGGTAGAAGGCCGAGAGAGCGCCGACCGTGCCGCACATGACGGCCATCGGATGCGCATCGCGGCGATAGCCGGTGAAGAAGCGGCTCATCTGCTCATGCACCATGGTGTGGCGCGTGACGCGGGTGTCGAAGTCCTTCTTCTGCGCAGCGGTCGGTAGTTCGCCGTAAAGCAGCAGATAGCAGGTTTCCAGGAAGTCGCCCTGTTCGGCGAGCTGCTCGATGGGGAAACCACGGTGAAGGAGAACGCCCTCGTCACCGTCGATATAGGTGATCTTGGATTCGCAGGAGGCCGTCGACGTGAAACCCGGGTCGTAAGTGAAGGAGCCCGTGTGCTTGTAGAGCGTGGCGATATCGACGACGCTTGGTCCAATCGTGCCTTCCCTGACCGGGAGTTCGACCTGCTTTTCGCCAAGTGTCACTGTAGCGCTTTTTTCCGTCATACTGATCCTCCGAAAACATGCGGGTGGGGGCGTTGAGACACGCCCCGCGGTTAAGCGTCTACCGATTAGCTATATGATCCTTGCGCAGATGCCAAGCTATCCAAAGGTCAAATTGTGCATTGCGGCAAACGCAATTGCCTTGCTTTCGTCTTTCCCGGCGATGGCAATTCAATCTCAGTCAACGCAGGGTTAAAGGAAAGGATTGCAATCCCTCGCATCCGCCTGCAAACCTGTTCCCGGTGCGGCAGGGGCGCGGCGCGGATTGCTCGGTCAAGGGGAAAAACAGCATTTCAGATATGCCGAAACGATGCAGGGCGATTTGCCCGGCACGGCGGAAATCCTTTATCCGCTTCGCAGAACCGGCGATGTCGCGACATATGACATGCCCGCTCTTGTCGGCAAGCCGAACCTGCGAACCATCGCCTCCCAAAAAATCGCCGCATGCGTCGCCGAGGAGCGCGCATTCGGCCACGATTTTCTTTTCGTTCCGGTTTTCATCGGCTGCGGTGCGATCCTCTGGTTTTCCCTCAACACCTCGCCTTCATTCTCCGCTCTGGCGATCACATGTCTTATCGCCACCGGTCTGGCGTTTTTCGCGAAATATCGCTCGGGCTTTGCAGCCACGGCCTGTGGCCTTCTCGCGCTGCTTTTGCTGGGCATGCTTTTCGCCGGGGTCGAAACGTGGCGTGCGGGAACAGTGGTGCTGGATACGCCCGTCACCACCACCATTACCGGCACGGTGACCCGAAGGGAGGTGGATGCGCGCGGGGACTGGCGATATGTGGTGCAACTCACCGCAACGGAAGCGCCGGCATTGTCACGCCCGCCGGGTAAGGTCTCGCTCCTGTCACGCGGAGGAGGCGAGCCCGCCGCCCTCGGCGCGACCATTCGTGGCAAGGCGCGGCTTTCGCCGCCATCCGGCCCGGCTCTGCCGGGGCTCAACGATTTCGCCTTCGCGTCCTATTTCAGGGGCATAGGCGCGACCGGATTCTTCTATAAGCCGCCACAGACGGTAACTCCACCCGGCATCGACGCGAAGACGGGCTGGCTGGAATGGGCCGACATGCGGCTCTATGGCCTTCGCACCGCCATTGCCGAGCGCATCCGCAACACCATCGGCGGCGATGCCGGCGCCTTTGCCGCCTCCATCGTCACCGATGAGAGACAGGCCATATCCGCCGAAACGATGGAAGCGTTGCGGCTTTCCGGCCTTGCCCATATCGTCGCCATATCCGGGCTCAACATGGCGCTGGCGTCGGGCATATTTTTCGTAGGACTGAGGCTTGCCTTCAGCCTTTTTCCGGCATTTGCGCAGCGCTGGCCCGTGAAGAAGATTTCGGCTTTCGCCGCGCTCTTGATGACGCTTGCCTATTATCTGATTTCAGGTTTCGCCGTTTCCGCCGAGCGCGCCTGGCTGATGATGTCGGTGATGCTGATCGCGGTACTGTTCGATCAACCCTCGCTCAGCCTCAGGAATGTTGCGCTTTCCGCTTTGGTCATTCTCGCTTTTTCGCCCTCGGAAATCATGGGTCCGAGCTTCCAGATGTCTTTTGCCGCGACCATCGCGCTCGTCGCCTCCTATGCCGCCTGGAGCCGCTGGCGTATCGATCGCGAGCGTCTGTTTATCGGGCGCAAACCGGCATGGATGACGGTGGCGCAAACGGCGTGCGCCATCGTTGGCGGTGTCATCACGACGTCGCTGATCGGCGGTCTTTCGACGGCAATCTATTCGGCCGAGCATTTTCAGCGTGTCACCACCTATGGACTTTTCGCCAATCTGGCCGCCATGCCGCTGATGTCGCTGATTGTCATGCCTTTCGGCCTTTTCGCCATGCTGCTGATGCCTTTCGGGCTGGACGCGTCATTTCTGAAAGTCATGGGGTACGGCATGGCCCTCGTCATCGAGGTTGCGCAGGAGGTGGCGTCCTGGGGCGGAAGCGCTGCGACGGGCCGGCCGCACGGGTGGTTTCTGGGGCTCGCCTCGGCTGGCTTTCTAATGTTGACATTGCTGCGCAGCCGGCTTGCGCTTCTGGGCATGCCGCTTCTGTTCCTTGCCTTTGGCCTTTCGGCCGCCACGGCCTATCGCGATCCGCCCGATTTGCTTGTTCATGAGGATGGCGAGCTGGTGGCGCTGCTGGAGGACGGCAAAGCCTATACGACGAAGGCTCAGCCGCAGGGTTTCGTTTATGGCCAATGGCAAAGGGCGCTGCTTTTACCGGAGCAGCCTGTGCCGCCAGTCCTTCTAAAGACCGAGGCCACGGCAAACACCGTGGCTTTGGCCCCGAAGGCGAAGCTTGATCCGCAAGAGATGAGCGCGGTTGCACGGCAGATGACGGCGGCCCTGAGAGACGCCGAGCCCGGTGTTTTCACCTGCAGCAAAGGCACATGGTGCGTTGCGCGCGCGGGAAGCGGCGAATGGATCATCGTTCTGGAAGATGGCCGCTTTGCCGGAAAGGCTTGCGATATCGCCGATATCATTATCGTCTCCCGCAGAACGTCCTTCTCCCAATGCCGCTCGGGCGCACTTCTGTTGAACCGGGATATCCTGCGACGGATCGGTTCGCTGGAAATGGACTTCGCCGGCAGCGAGCAGGCAGCGGTCGTCGGCAGGCTGCGCGCTGCAATCGCCGGCATGGACAGGCCCTGGAGCGAACATCGCTATTACGACTGGAAAAGCGGCCGCTTCGATCACGACGTGCCTGATGCCATCATGCGGTTGCTGGCGGCATCGCAATAAAGTGCCGCCAGCATGGACCGTCAGGGCTTGATGCGCAGATCCGCGGTCAATTCGCCGATCCCGCTAATTTCCTCTTCATGCGCCGCATCGCGCCAGACTTCCTTCAGTCCGGCCTCGTACCATTCGCGCATGGCGGGAAGGGCGAGCAGCCGGTCGCAATAGGCTTTCGTCGCGGGCGAAAGTTCCGCGCCATAAGTCTGGAAACGAAATGCCACTGGGCAGAAGAAGGCATCGACCGCCGTGAATTTCTGGCCGGCAAGAAAAGGCCCGCCGAATTTCGCGAGGCCTTCGCTCCACAACACGTCAATGCGCTTTATATCGGCCGCAAGCCCGGTATCGCCACCCTTCGGTTTTACGCGAATGCCGACCGACATCGGGTAGAGGTTGCGCAGCGAGGAAAAGCCCGCATGCATTTCGCTCGCCGCCGACCGTGACCAGGCCCTTGCCTGCTTGTCGCTCGCCCAGACGCCCTGGTGTCTTTCCGCCAGATATTCGGCGATCGACAGCGATTCCCAAACCGTCACGCCCTCATCGACAAGGCAGGGCACCTTGCCCGTCGGCGAGAAGGTGGAGAAGGAAACGCCTTCGCCGAAGGGAACGAGTTTTTCATCGAAGGCGATGCCGAGCGTGCGCATCAACACCCAGGGCCGTAGCGACCATGAGGAGTAATTCTTGTTGGCGATATAAAGATCGTACATGACGTGTTTCCCCGATATGACGCGCATTTCTATACCGGCGGGTGGCCCTTGGAATATTGCAAATAATCCATGGCTCCCATAAGCCGCGTTGATGAATGGGAAAGTGAGGGAAGGGAGAAGGAGGCATATCCACGTCACCGCCCGGAGATGAGGGCGAAACACATCCTCTCTTTACTTGCGCAGGGCCGCATTGTTCCAGGGAACAAGCCAAGATGCCTCAAAGGGAGCGTCCTCTTCTCGATGACGCCCCTGGCGAAAAAAGGCGGGCTGCCAATTAATGATAACGGCGGATCAGCCCTACGAGCTTGCCCTGGATTTTCACCCGGTCCGGTCCGAAAATGCGGGTCTCATAGGCGGGGTTGGCGGCTTCCAGAGCGATGGAGGCTCCCTTGCGGCGGAAACGCTTCAGGGTCGCTTCTTCATCATCCACCAGTGCTACGACGATGTCGCCCGGATTGGCCGTGTTGCCGTTGCGGATGATGACGGTATCGCCATCAAAAATGCCGGCTTCGATCATCGAGTCGCCCTTGACCTCAAGAGCGTAATGTTCGCCCGAGCCGAGCATGTCGACCGGGACGGCCACATCATGGGTGTTGTTCTGGATGGCGGAAATCGGCACACCGGCGGCGATGCGGCCCATGACCGGCACGGTGGCGGCGCCGGCGAAATCATTGGTGGGCGCCTTGGGGGCAGGGGCCGGCTCCGGCGTCTTCGGTTTGCCAAGGCTGCCTTCGATGACGCTCGGCGAGAAGCCGCGCTGCGGCCTTGCACCCGGCGCATAGGCCTCAGGCAATTTGATCACTTCCAGCGCCCGCGCCCTGTTAGGTAGCCGGCGAATGAAGCCGCGCTCCTCGAGTGCGGTGATCAGCCGGTGGATGCCGGATTTGGATGCAAGATCGAGTGCGTCCTTCATTTCATCGAAGGAGGGCGGCACGCCGGACTCTTTCATTCTTTCATGAATGAAGAGAAGCAATTCCTGCTGTTTGCGCGTGAGCATGAGGAAAACACCCTTGAGAATCGTCGTTGAAGTCGCGAAACAAATACAGAACGAACACTATATGTTCCATATGTGTTCCGCAATCCCCTAAAATTTCGTGAAGGGTGCATCGCAGATCGTGATTTGATCGTCGAAACTATCAACAAAGCAGATCTAACGATGTGTGCCGCATCTTGAATACCAGAAACCACCGATCGGAGAGACCCGGCCGGTGGTTTCTGACTGCCGTTTGCTACGGCTCTTATATCAGTAGATCGTGAGCGCAGGAATGAAGCTGACCGCGATGAGGAGCAGCATCGCCATGGTGAAGAACGGCCACAATTCCCTCGTCGTCGCGCCGAGCGGCGCTCTGGCTATGGAGGACGAGATGAAGAGCGTGGTGCCGATCGGTGGCGTATAGAGCCCGATACCGAGATTGATGACCATCATCATGCCGAGCTGCACCCTGTCGAGCCCGATCATATCCGCAAGCGGCACGAAGATCGGTCCGAGCAGCAGGATCGACGGCGGCAGATCGAGCGGCATGCCGATGATCAGCATCAGGATGTTCATCATGAGAATGATCAGGATCGGGTTGGAGATATTCTCGGCCACCCAGGTGGCGAAATGCTGGGGCGCCTGATCGAAGGTCAGCACCCAGCCCACCGCCGCACTGCCCATGATGACCAGCATGACGACGCCGGTTGCGGAACCAGCTTCGACGAAATTGTCGCAGAAACGCTTCCACGTCAGATCGCGATAAAAGAAGATGCTGAGCACGAGCGAATAGACGACGGAAAGAACCGCCACTTCGGTTGGCGTTGCAAAGCCGAAGCGGAGGCCGAGGATGATCAGGATCGGCAGGAGGATCGCCGGCAGGCTGCGGAACGCAAGTAGCGCCAGATCGCGCTTGCGGGTGCTTTCGTCACGCACCGCATAACCACGCCGCACGGCAATGGCCCAGCAGACGAAGATGAAACCGGCGGCCATAAGCAGGCCCGGCAGAATGCCGGCGATGAACAGATTGGCGATGCTGACGCCGCTGACCAAAGAATAGAGGATCATCGGGATCGACGGTGGAATGAGTACGTCGATGACCGCTGAAGTGGCATTGTTCGCCGCGCAGAGGGGAGCGGGGTAACCTTGGCGCTTTTGCCATGGAATGAGCACCGAACCGAGTGCGCTCGCGTTGGCGACCGCGGAGCCGGACACGCCGCCGAACACGACCGACGAAATGACGGTGGTGGAAAGCGGGCCGCCGCGCCAGCGCTGCATGGCCTTGGAGGCGAGTTCCAGAAGCTGGGTTCCGAGTTTGCCGCCGAGCATCAGCGTGCCCGCGAGCATGAAGAACGGCAGCGCCAGCATCGGGAAAGACTGCGTCTGGTCGTAAACCTGCTGCGCCACGATCGAAAGCGGCACATAACCGTTCCACAGCACGGCGACGCCGGCAGAGATGATCAGCGCATAACCGACCGGAACCGCAATCATCATGAGAATACAAAATGCAATGATCATCACGATGGTCATAGCGGCATCTCCTCGGTTGCACCGTGTGGGCGGGCATGCCAGCCGCTGGAGAGAATGCGCAGGCTCGCGGTGGCGGTCGCGACCGAGACCAGTGCCGCGCCGAAGGCGATGGAATAATATCCGATGCTATTGGGCAATTGCAGCACAGGGCTGATTTCCGCGCCGGCGATCTCGGCGACGACAAGCGCCTGCTGCGCGAGAACGACGAAACTTGCGACCGTCACGAGATTGGCGAACAGCAGAACCGCCACCTTGCCGCGTTCGTCGAACTTGTCATAAATCCATTCAACCGCCATATGCGCGCCGCTCTGCGCGGCAAGGGTAATGCCGGCGACGATGAACCATGGAAACAGCATGGTTGGCAGTTCTTCCGCAAAGTCCAACCCGCCGGAAGTCGATAGATAGCGGACGATGACGTTTGCGGTCATGATGACCGTGAGCAGAATGCCGGTTGCCACGATGACGATGCGGCAGAGGGTGGCGATGAAACTGTCAACGCGATTGGCGGCGGACAAGGCTCCTTCGAGCATTGGCGCATCTCCTGAAAACTGAAACCGTATGAATGTCGGCGTGAGCGAGGCTACCGCCGATCCTGTCTGTGGACATAAAGGCGAGGCCGGGCGGCATGAACCGGCCCGGCGTCCTGATCATCAGCCCTTGGCAGCCTTTTCCAGCTCGGCGACGAAACCGCCGAAGGGCTTCTGCTTCCATGTCTCCAGCACCTGCGCGGTCGCTTTCGCGAAAGCCGCGTGGTCGATGTCTTCCACCACCTCGATGGCGGCATTGGCCTTGAAGGCAGCCAGAGACGCGCTTGCCTTTTCCGCCGAGAGTTTGCGCTGAAGCGCGCCTGCCTCCTTCGCGGCGGCCTTGACCGCCTCAAAATCCTTGCCCAGCCGCCCCTCGGCGAATTTGGACATCAGGAACGGGGTGGACTCCCATTTATGGGCGGTGAGGCTGATATGTTTGTTGACCTCGTAAAGCTTGGAGCTTTCGATATTCACGAGCGGATTTTCCTGCCCGTCAACGACACCCTGCTGAAGCGCGATGTAGAGTTCGCCAAACGCGATCTGAACCGTCGCCGCATCCAGCGCCTTGAAAATATCCATGGTCATCGGGTCGGCCGGCGTGCGGATTTTCAGGCCCGCGACGTCCTGCGGCTTGGTGATGGCGTGTTTGGAGTTGGAGACATGGCGGATGCCGTTGTCCCACCAGTCGAGCGGCACGATGCCGACCTTCTGGAAACGCGCATCGAGCGATGCGCCGACATCGCCCTCGAGTACCTTGATCGCCTGATCGGCGTTGCTGAACAGGAAGGGCAGGCCGAGCGCCGCAAGTTCAGGAACAACGCTCGAAACCGGACCCTGGCTGTTGGCGGTGAAATCCAGCGCCCCGGTGCGCAGGCTGGTCAGCATGGCGGCGTCGCTGCCAAGCGTTTCCGAACCGGCGACATTGATCGCCACGCGGCCTTCGGTTTTCTGGGCAACGAGTTCCGCGAATTTCGCGGCCGCCAGCGTGCGCGGATTGCCCGGCGCAGCCCCATGGCCGAGCGTCAGCGTCGTGGCGGCCCGGGCGTTGCGGGCCGTCGTCACAATGGCCGGCGCCGCCAGCGCCAGTCCGGTACCGGTCAGGAACATACGCCTGTTGATGGAAATACTCATTTTTCTCCTCCCTGGATTTAAACACTCTCGGCGTTGTCCGACCACGCGGATAACGCGCTCCACTCCCTTGAAACCGCCGGCTCCCCCCCGGCTGATTCCGCACCATGTCTGAGCTTCAGCCTTTAGACCGAACCGTGCGGTACTTCAAAATTTTCATTCTCCAGCCACGCCCTTGCGCGCGCCACGATCATCGCCGTCGAGATGCCGTAGCGGTCATGCAGGGTGGGCAGCGCGCCTGCATCCAGAAAAGCATCGGGCAGGGCGATCTGCCGCAGGCGCGGCAACCGGCCGCTTTTCATCAGCGCCATCGCCACGGCCTCTCCAAGCCCGCCGATTTCGCTGTGGTTTTCCGCCACGATGACCAGACGATCCGCCCGGTCCACTTCCGCGAAGATCGAGGCGGTATCGAGCGGCTTGATGGTGGGGGAATGCAGCACGGCGCAGCCGACGCCCTCTTTTTCAAGCAGGGCAGCCGCTTCGAGAACCCGCATCGTCAATATGCCGGACGATATGAAAAGGACCTGCGCACCATCGCGGATAAGCTTCGCCTTGCCGAGTTCGAACCGATAGCCATATTCTTCGAGCACCACCGGCACCTGGCCGCGCAGCAGGCGCATATAAACGGGGCCGTTAAAATCCGTGATGGCTGGCACCGCGCCTTCTATGTCGGTCGCATCGCACGGGTCGATGATCGTCATGTTCGGCAGCGCGCGAAAAATCGCCAGATCGTCGGTTGCCTGATGGCTGGGGCCGTAACCTGTCGTCAGGCCGGGCAGGGCGCAGACGATCTTCACCGGCAGGTTTTCCTCGGCAATGGCCATCGCGATGAAATCATAGGCGCGGCGGGCGGCAAAGACCGCATAGGTGGTCGCGAAGGGCACGAAACCTTCGCGCGCCAGACCGGCCGCAGTGCTCATCAAAAGCTGCTCGGCCATGCCCATCTGATAAAAGCGCTCGGGAAAGGCTTTGGCGAAAATATGCAGGTCGGTATATTTGCCGAGATCGGCGGTGAGGCCGACAATATCCTCGCGTTCCTTCGCCAGCTGAACAAGGGCGTGACCGAAGGGAGCAGGCCGTGTCGGCTGGCCTTCGGCGGCGATGGAGGCGATCATCGCCGATGTGGTGAGGCGCTTCTGCGGGGCTGCTGTACTCATTGCGGCCGTCCTTCCTCAAGGGCGTCGAGCGCCAGTTTCCATTCATGTGCTTCCACGCGAATGAAATGGGTGATTTCGCGGTTTTCGAGAAAGGGCACGCCGCGGCCCATCCGGGTATCGAAAATGATGGCGCGCGGCCTGTCATCGATAAGTGACATTGCGATATCGAAGGCCTCGCGAACCTTGTCGATATCGTTGCCGTCCACGCGCTGCACGTGCCAGCCGAAGGCCGCGAATTTGGCGTCCACGGGTTCGGAGGACAGCATCTCGCGGGAAGGGCCGTCCGCTTGTTGATTGTTGAAATCCACAAGATTGATGAGATTGCCGAGCCTGTGATGGGACGCGCCCATCGCGGCCTCCCAAGTGGAACCTTCGCCCAACTCGCCATCCGACATCAGGTTGATGATGAACCGGTCGGAATTCTTGCGCTTGAGGCCAAAAGCCATGCCCACCGCAATGCCAAGCCCATGGCCGAGCGATCCGCCGGTGATTTCCATGCCCGGCGTATAGGAGGCCATGCCGGACATGGGCAGGCGCGACCCATCGCAGCCGTAGGTCTCCAGCTCGTCTTCCGGAATGACGCCCGCCTCGATGAGCGCTGCGTAAAGCGCAATCGCATAATGGCCGATGGAAAGCAGAAACCGGTCGCGGCCTTCCCAATGCGGATCGTCCGCCCGGTAACGCATGGTGTGAAACCAGGCCACCGCCAGAACATCGGCAATGCCGAGCGCCTGGCCTACATAACCCTGGCCCTGCACCTCACCCATCAAAAGAGCGTTGCGCCGGATGCGCCAGGCGCGTTCCGCCAGCGATACATTCGCCAGCGCCGCTTCCTTCGTTGCATCTGTGTCCGAATACGCCTGAGCCATGGTTTCCTCCTCCCGGTCAGAAAAATCGAAGCCGATTTTCCGGCTTCGAAAGGGCTTTGTCAGTGAATGAGCATTCCGCCATTCACGTCGACAACCGCGCCGGTGACGTACGAGGAGAGATCCGAGGCGAGGAAGAGATAGATATTGGCGACATCGATAGCGTCGCCGAGACGGTTTAGCGGAATGCCCTTGAGAATGTCGCGGCGCATATCGTCGGTCAGCTTGCCGCCGGTAATGTCGGTCTGGATCAGGCCGGGCGTGACGGAGTTGACGCGAATGCCGTCGGGGCCGAATTCACGCGCCATGGCCTTTGCGAGACCCAGAACGCCCGCCTTGGCCGCCGAATAATGCGGCCCGCCGAAAATGCCGCCACCACGTTGCGCGGAGACGGACGACATGCAGGCAATCGAGCCGCCGCCATTGTCGCGCATATTGGGAATGAAGGCCTGGCTGAAATTCAGCACACCGGTCATGTTGACATCGACGATGCGCTGCCAGTCTGCGCCGGTAATGTCGAGCGTCTTCACCGGCTGGGTAATGCCGGCATTATTGATGAGGATATCGATCTTGCCGAAAGCGGCGATGACTTTTTGCGCGGCCGCCTCGCAGGAGGCGCGATCCGCCACATTGCCGCCGACCCCGAGATGCTCGCCGCCATCCACTTTTTCAAGCGAGGCCGCAGCTTCGATGCTGCCGGCTTCATCCAGATCCACGATGGCGACGCGGGCGCCGTGGCGGGCGAAAAGTTCCGCCGTGGCGCGGCCGATGCCGCGTTTGCTGGCGGCGCCTGAAATAACCGCGGTCTTTCCATTCAACAACATAAGCAATCCTCCCAAGCCGGGCGGGCCGGCTTCATACGCTTGACGGCGGTGCTCCCGACCTGCCGCCGCATCCCGTCCTGCGACGAATGCAGCCTCGATATTGCAGATGGGCAGAGGGCGCTTCAAACGCGAAGTTTACATCATCTCATGAATCTGCTTCAGTAATCGAATGTTGAACGGCATTTCACTCACCTCCATCCGCGCCTTCGAATCCGCCGCCCGGCTCGGCTCATTCCGGGCCGCTGCCGATGAGCTCAACCTGTCGGCGAGCGCCGTCAGCCATGCTATCGTCAAGCTCGAAAGGGTGCTCGGTACGCCGCTTTTCGAGCGCACCACGCGAACCGTGCGCCTGACGGCGGCGGGGCAGACGCTTCTGGCACATGCATCGAACGCCTTCGAGGAGTTGCGGCAGGGCATCGAGGTGGTCTCCTCCAACCGCTCCCATCTTCTGCGCCTGCATTGCGCGCCGAGCTATGCGGCGCAGGTATTGTCGCCGCGCCTGCCGCAATTCTTGAACGCCAATCCGGGCATTGAGGTGCGGCTGGCGGCCAGCACCGCCTATGTGCGTTTCGTCGATGGTGAATTCGATGCCGATATCATCTATGGCGAACCGCAGGGAGACGATCTCATCATCATTCCGCTGGGCAGAGAACGTGTCACACCGCTGTGCTCGCCGTCGCTCGCGGACGAGATCAGGACACCCCGCGATTTGAACCGTCAATTGCTTATTCGAAGCGACAACAAACGTCTGCAATGGCCGGACTGGTTCGAGGCTAATGGGCTCGGCAAGCCGCCCATTCAGGCCATGAGTTTCGACCGCAGTTTCCTGGCGATCGATGCCGCCGCCAATGGCGTCGGCGTGGCGCTGGAATCGACACGGCTTGCCCATCGCGAGATAAAATCCGGGCGGCTGGTCGCGCCCCTGAGCGGCGCGACGCAGGACCTCCACTATGTCGGCCATTATCTCGCTTATCCCAAATCCGGCAGCCAGCGCAGGCTGGCAAGACGGTTTGCCGACTGGCTGATCGAAGATCTTCAGGATCCCGCATTTGAATAGGAATGCGGTTGTTACGTGAATTGAATTCACTGGCGCGTTAATTTTTTCCGCTTGCTCACGAACGGAGCTCTCCGTCATTTTCCGGTCGGAATAATGAGGTTGCAGCGTGATCGGCATCGTCCCTTCGGCTGCGGCTCAAGGGGAGGATTGCATGAAAGATCGCATCATATCGGCGTCCGGCGCGCCATATGACGGCTATGGGCGCGAGGAGATGCTGGAAAGCATCGCCAGGATCGGTTTTCGCCATGTGGAGCCTGCCTTTATCGTCGGTTACACCGAACCATTTGATGAAAGCGCGTTCCTGCCGGCTGAAATGGCGTCATGGCGCCGGTCGCTTGATGATGCCGGGCTGGGCTGCCATGCCATGTCGTCGCATATCGATCTTGGACTGGACGATTCCGTAGAAATTTTCACCGGCAGAATGGCTTTTGCAGCGGGAATCGGCGCGAGGGTAATCGCCACCAATGCATCGGCCCGGCAGCGCGAAGACCGGTTCCTGCGCAATATCGAGGTGCTTCTGCGCCGTGCCGAGGCCTTCGGCATCGTGATCGGGCTGGAAAATCCCGGCGATGGCAGCGAGAGCCTTTTCAACATCGCGCAGGAGGGCGTCGCGCTCACGCGTCGTTTCGGCTCCCCATGGTTGGGGCTGAATTATGACGCGGCCAATACCGCGTCCCATCGTCCGCAACTCAGGAATTTTGCCGATGACGCGGTGGCGGCGCTGCCGGCCTCGGTCCATGCGCATATCAAGGATGTGAAACGCACGCCGGAGGGCTGGTTTTTCGTGGCGGTGGGCGAAGGCGATATCGATTGCCACAAGCTGCTCGGTGAGATTGCCAAAAAGCCGGAGATGCCGATCAGCATCGAGTTTCCAGCCCGCCTGCACCGTCGCGCGGATGCCCAGCCGGTAAGGCGTATCAGTCCTGCATCGCTTCGAGAAATAGAGCAGGCGCTGACGGTTTCGCTTCACGCGGTCAAAAGAGGATTGGCCGGGGGCGGAGCCGCAAGCTCGGCCGCTGTCGCCTGAGAGGCGGCCTGAGAAGCGGCCCGAGAAGCGATAGGGGCTGGCGCGTAGACGGCATAAAGGAGGAGAGTAATGCAGAGATTTGTGAATAATCCCGACGAGGTGGTCGAGGATACGGTGAAAGGCTTCGTCAAGGCCCATCGCGACATCGTGCGCCTTGCGGAAAATCCGCGTGTCGTCGTTGCCAGGGGCGCGCCGGTCGCCGGCAAGGTCGGTGTTGTCACGGGCGGCGGCTCGGGCCACGAGCCGGCCTTTATCGGTTACACCGGCCGCAACATGCTGGATGCCGTCGCCGTCGGCGAATTATTTTCATCACCCACGGCCAAGAGCTTTCACGACGCGATCCGCGAAGCCAATGGCGGCAGGGGCGTGATCGTGCTCTACGGCAATTATGCCGGCGACAATATGAATGTGAAGATGGCGACAAAACTCGCCGCCAAAGACGGCATCGAGATCGCCACCGTCGTCGCCAATGACGATGTGTGTTCCGCGGCCCCCGAGGAGCGTGAGAAACGCCGCGGCGTCGCCGGCGAAATCTTCATGTGGAAGATCGGCGGCGCCAAGGCGGCAAGCGGCGCTTCGCTGGAGGATGTGCGGGCCACCGCCCAGAAGGCCATCGACAATTGCCGCTCCATCGGCGTCGGTCTCGGCCCCTGCACCCTGCCGGCGGTCGGCCATCCCAACTTCCAGATCGAACCGGGCGCGATGGAAGTGGGCATAGGCCACCATGGCGAACCCGGCGTTCGCGTCGAGAAGCTGAAATCCGCCGCTGAGGTGGCGAAGGACATGTGCAAGATCGTGCTCGACGATCACAACCTGCCGGCTGGCAGCGAGGTGGCGGTGCTGGTCTCCGGGCTTGGTGCGACGCCCGTCAACGAACTCTACATCCTCAACGACACGATAGAATCCGAGATTTCGGCGCGTGGCCTGAAAATCCACAAAACCTATATCGGCAACTATTTCACGTCGCTTGAGATGGTGGGCGCGACTTTGACCGTGATGGCGCTGGATGACGAGCTGAAACCGCTGCTCGATGCCGAGGCGCTTTGCACCGTTATGCTGTGAGGAGAAAATTCATGCAGTCTTTTCAGAACGCCAAGGCCGGCGACATCGTTCTCTCCATGGCCGAAACGATCATCGAAAACCGCGCCTATCTCAGCGAGATCGACGGCAAGATCGGCGATGGCGACCATGGCGTGAACATGGCCAAGGGATTCGGCATGGCGGCAGACCGGCTGAGAGGGCAGGACGCCTCGCTTGCCAAGGCGCTCGATACGCTCGGCACGATCCTGATGACGGAAATCGGCGGTTCCATGGGGCCTCTTTATGGGGTGCTGTTTACGGAATTCGCCGAGAAGATCGAAAATGCCGAGGTTATCGATGCACCGTCCTTCAGCAGAATGCTGCATGCCGGTCTTGAAGGCGTCAGTTCCATCGGTTCGGCCAAGGTGGGCGACAAGACGCTGCTGGATACGCTGGTGCCGGCCGTGACGGCATTCGACACCGCCACCGCCTCGGGCGCGTCATTCCACGATGCTGCCGCAGCCCTTGTCGCTGCCGCCGAAACCGGCAGGGATTCGACCATCAATCTCGTGGCGAAGATCGGCCGCGCCAGCCGTCTTGGCGAGCGCTCGCTTGGTGTTCTCGATGCGGGCGCCACCTCCTGCGCGCTCATCCTGCGCAGCCTTGCCGAAGGCGCACAGGCCAGATTGCAATCTTGAAAACATGACATGTCGGCTGAAGCCCACGAGGCTCGCACGCGAATAACGGGAGACACCGAAATGAGAATTGTCGCGGGCGCTGACAGCGCCGGAAAACCCCTGCTGGATGCGGTGCTCGCCCATCTTTCCAGCAGGCAAGGGCTGACCGTCGTGGATCGAAGCCAGGACGGATTTTATGCCGATCTGGCCGAAGCCGTGGCCGGCAGCATCATCGCCGGTGAATTTGATCGCGGCCTCTTGTTTTGCGGAACCGGCATCGGCGTCTGCATCTCCGCCAACAAGGTGCCCGGCATCCGCGCCGCCTTGACCCATGATACGTATTCCGCCGAACGCGCGGCGAAATCCAACAACGCTCAGATCATCACCATGGGCGCCCGCGTGATCGGACCGGAACTGGCGAAAGCCATCGTCGACACCTGGCTGGCATCGGAATTCGATCCGAAAGGGTCTTCGGCGAAAAACGTGGAGGCGATCAACCGTCTCGATGCATGCCGGTAAGCCATAGGTGCGTGACGAGACCGGCCCGGCGAAGCTGATCGTTTGCATTGCTGGCGTCATCTGTGCTTTTGTCACGCGCAAACCCGCAGCACAGGGGCTCGAAAATGGCGAACCGAAATAGTGTCGATCATCTCGTTTTGCCGGTACAGTCTCTTGCCGTGGCGAAAGACCGCCTTGAGCTTCTCGGCTTCACCGTCGCTCCGGAGGCCCTCCATCCCTTCGGCACGCAGAATGCCTGCGTTTTCTTCACGGACGGCACCTATCTGGAACCGCTCGCGATTGCTGACCCGGCTAAATATAATGAATCGGTGAACAGGGGCGACGTGTTCACCGGCAGGGATCGGGCCTTTCGGCAGCGTCATGGCGATGAGGGTTTTTCGGCCCTGGTGGCAAGAAGCGAAAGCGCCATTGCCGATCATGACAGGTTTTCCGCATCCGGCTTCTCGGCAGGCGATATCTTTGAATTTTCACGGCCCGTGCGGATGCCGGACGGCTCACAGAGTGAGGCGGCATTCCGGCTGGCATTCGCAGCGAGCGGCGCGGCTTCGGATTTCTTTCTGTTCAGTTGCCAGCGATTGCTGGCTTTGCCGAGTGACCGGGCGGCGCTGGAGCGCCACGCCAATGGCGCTTCCGGTCTCAGCGAGATCGTTCTGTTTTCTGGCGGCGATCAGAACGCGGTCCGTCTGATCGAAACGGTATTTGCCTGTGAGGAGGAGATGTCTCCAGATGGAGATATTATTTTTGCGACCGGCAACGCGCACATCAGGCTGAACCAGAAACCGGCCTTCAGCGAAAGCCTGCCCAATTCTCCGAATGGCCTGCACGGCGCAGGCATCGTCTTTTCCGTTGACGATCTTGCCGTGACAGAAGCGGTGCTTGCTGCTAATGGCGTCTCCAGCGCAGAAGCGGACGGCCGTCTTGTGGTGTCCGCCGCGCCCGGTCAGGGCGTTGCATTCGCCTTCGAGGAAAAATGATGAGCGTTACGAACAATCTCAAAGTCACCGCCGGCGACGGCGCCAATTCGGTTTCCTTTTCCAACAGCGAGCGATTTTCTCTGATTGCCGGCCCCTGCCAGATGGAAAGCCGGGAACATGCTTTCATGATCGCCGGTGTCCTGAAGGAGCTTTGCGACAAGCTGGGGATCGGGCTCGTTTATAAGTCGTCCTTCGACAAGGCGAACCGTACGTCGCTTTCCGGCAAACGCGGCATCGGCCTTGACAGCGCTATGCAGGTTTTCGCCGATCTCAAGAAGGAATTCGGCTTTCCTGTTCTGACCGACATTCACACCGAAGAACAATGCGCCATCGTGTCCGAAGTGGTGGATGTGCTGCAAATCCCGGCCTTTCTCAGCCGCCAGACCGATCTTCTCGTCGCCGCCGCGAAAACCGGCCGCGTTATCAACGTCAAGAAGGGCCAGTTTCTCGCCCCCTGGGACATGAAGAACGTGCTGGCCAAGCTGAATGAGAGCGGCAATCCGAATGTGCTTCTGTGCGAGCGCGGCGCCTCCTTCGGTTACAACACGCTTGTTTCCGACATGCGCTCACTGCCGATCATGGCTTCGCTCGGCGCGCCTGTTGTCTTTGACGCCACGCATTCGGTTCAGCAGCCGGGCGGGCAGGGCGGCTCCACCGGCGGCCAGCGCGAATTCGTCGAGACTCTGGCGCGGGCGGCGGTTGCTGTTGGTGTCGCCGGGCTCTTCATCGAAACCCATGAGGACCCGGACAATGCGCCGTCCGACGGCCCCAACATGGTTCATCTGAAGGACATGCCGAAACTGCTCGAAAAGCTGCTTGCTTTCGACGCCATCACCAAAGCCTGAGGCGCGGAGGCGTTACGGCGGCACTGTTTGTGCCAATCGATTTTAATGGCGGGCGGGCCGTTTCTGCCGCCCGTCGTCATTGTAATTTCTTCGCCATCGTCTAAGACAGGCGACGGAAAATATCTGTTCCATTCCCAAGGGAGAGACCATGACTGCCATTACCGATATCATCGCGCGCGAAATCCTCGACAGCCGCGGCAACCCGACCGTTGAAGTCGATGTTTACCTCGAAGACGGCTCCATGGGCCGTGCCGCCGTTCCTTCGGGCGCCTCCACCGGCGCGCATGAGGCGGTTGAGCTGCGCGATGGCGGCAAGCGTTATCTCGGCAAGGGCGTGGAAAAGGCGGTCGAAGCCGTTAACACCGAAATCTTCGACGCTATCGGCGGCTTCGATGCTGAAAACCAGATCCAGATCGACCAGACGATGATCGTGCTCGACGGCACGCCGAACAAGTCGCGCATCGGCGCCAACGCCATTCTCGGCGTATCGCTCGCTGTCGCCAAGGCTGCCGCCGAAGCTTCCGGCCTGCCGCTTTACCGTTATGTCGGCGGCCCGAACGCACATCTGCTGCCGGTTCCGATGATGAATATCATCAATGGCGGCGCGCATGCCGATAACCCCATCGACTTCCAGGAATTCATGATCCTGCCGGTTGGCGCGGAAAACATCCGCGAAGCCGTGCGCATGGGTTCTGAAGTGTTCCACACGCTGAAGAAAGAACTGGCTGCCCAGGGCCACAACACCAATGTCGGCGACGAGGGCGGTTTCGCACCGGGGCTCGAAAGCGCGCCCGCCGCACTCGATTTCATCATGAAGTCGATTGAAAAGGCCGGCTACCGCCCGGGCGACGACATGTTCGTCGGTCTTGACTGTGCCTCGACCGAATTCTTCAAGGACGGAAAATACGTTCTCGAAGGCGAAGGCCGCACGCTGGAATCGGGCGCAATGGCGGAATATCTGGCGGAACTCGTCGCCAAGTACCCGATCATTTCCATCGAAGACGGCATGGCCGAAGACGACTGGGAAGGCTGGAAGACGCTGACCGATCTCATCGGCAATAAGTGCCAGCTCGTCGGCGACGATCTCTTCGTCACCAACTCCGCGCGCCTTCGTGACGGCATCAAGATGGGCGTTGCAAACTCCATCCTCGTCAAGGTCAACCAGATCGGCTCGCTCTCCGAGACGCTGGATGCGGTCGAGACGGCGCACAAGGCCGGTTACACCGCCGTCATGTCGCACCGTTCGGGCGAAACGGAAGATTCCACCATCGCCGATCTCGCTGTTGCGACGAACTGCGGTCAGATCAAGACCGGCTCGCTTGCCCGTTCCGACCGGCTCGCAAAGTACAACCAGCTGATCCGCATCGAGGAAATGCTGGGCCCGCAGGCTGCCTACGCCGGCCGTTCGATCCTGCGCGGTTAATTCGCGTTCGGGTTTCTTGATGTGGCCCGTTGCCTGGCGGGTTCGTTTAAGCGGCGAGTGGTATGGTCCGCGCTCCGTCACCCCGGACTTGATCCGGGGTCCAGCGCGATCAAGTCCTTGATCGCGAAAGACTCTTCTCACAGCGCAGACGCGCTGTGGCTGGATGCCGGATCAAGTCCGGCATGACGAGCGTTCTTTTAGCGTCTTTGCCAATCCAGCCCGCCTTTCGGCGGGCTTTTTAATGCCCATTTGCCAATCGCCCGTTAAGGTCAACGGATAGTTAAACAATCCGCCTTAGTCTCGAGACTCAGGTTATGCGTTTTAAGGCTTCTCTCCGGCATGTGGACCAGACATCATAAAAAGAGACGATTCGGTCGGCTGATCGTTCCGGCCATCACGATCGCTTTTCTTTCCTATTTCGGGTATCATTCCATCCATGGCGACTTCGGCCTGCAGGCGACGGAGCGGCTGGAGCGGCAGCGTATCACCCGCACTGCGGAGCTTGCAAAGCTGACGCAGGCGCGTGTGGCGCTGGAGCGGCAGGTGGAATTGATGAGCGATGGCTCGCTGGAGCGGGACATGATCGACGAGATTTCCCGTTACCAGCTGAATATGTCCCGCACGGACGAAATCGTCATCATGAACACATATTTCTGATTAACCTGAATCAAGTTAATTTAACATTTCTGATTTATTCACAGCATCTTAGCGTGAATATGTGCCATGCGTTTAAAGCATTGCTGCATGGCATTTTCTTGCATATGGTACGCGCCACTCTATCCATTCAAATGGCAACTCAGGGAGGGATGAATGGCGCCGCGAAAATCAGCGACCGTATCCGGCCGCAAGACCACGGCAAAGGCTGCAACCGAATTCACCGGCAAGAACAGCCCCGACTTCTCCAAGGAAGACGAACTTCACGCTTACCGTGAAATGCTGCTCATCCGCCGCTTCGAGGAAAAGGCCGGCCAGCTCTACGGTATGGGCTTTATCGGTGGTTTCTGTCACCTCTACATCGGTCAGGAAGCCGTTGTTGTCGGCATGCAGATGTCGCAGAAGGAAGGCGATCAGGTCATCACCGCCTATCGTGACCACGGCCACATGCTGGCTCTGGGCATGAGCGCGCGTGGCGTCATGGCCGAATTGACCGGCCGCCGCGGCGGTCTGTCGAAAGGCAAGGGCGGCTCCATGCACATGTTCTCCAAGGAGAAGCATTTCTATGGCGGCCACGGCATCGTCGGCGCTCAGGTTTCGCTTGGAACCGGTCTTGCTTTCGCCAACAAATATCGCGGCAACGACAATGTCTCCGTGACCTATTTCGGCGATGGCGCGGCCAACCAGGGCCAGGTCTATGAGAGCTTCAACATGGCTGCTCTCTGGAAACTGCCGATCATCTATATCGTTGAAAACAACCGTTACGCCATGGGCACCTCGACCGCCCGCGCCACGGCCCAGTCGAACTATTCGCTGCGTGGCCAGTCCTTCGGAATTCCCGGCGTTCAGGTGGATGGCATGGATGTGCGCGCCGTCAAGGCCGCAGCCGACCAGGCACTGGAACATTGCCGCTCCGGCAAGGGTCCGATCATTCTGGAAATGCTGACCTACCGTTACCGTGGTCACTCCATGTCCGACCCGGCGAAATACCGTTCCAAGGATGAAGTGCAGAAGATGCGCTCCGAACATGACCCGATCGAGCAGGTCAAGGCACGGCTTCTGGAGCAGGGCTGGGCAAGCGAAGACGAACTCAAGGCCATCGACAAGGATGTCCGTGATATCGTTGCCGATAGCGCCGACTTCGCCCAGAACGACCCAGAGCCGGATGTATCCGAGCTTTACACCGACATTCTGCTCTGATCGGGAAAGGGAAACCAATGCCAGTAGAAATTCTTATGCCCGCCCTTTCTCCGACCATGGAGGAAGGCACGCTTTCCAAATGGCTTAAAAAGGAAGGCGACAAGGTTACATCCGGTGACGTGATCGCCGAGATCGAGACCGACAAGGCGACCATGGAAGTGGAAGCTGTGGATGAAGGCGTCATCGGCAAGCTGCTGATCGAGGCTGGCACCGAAGGCGTCAAGGTCAACACGGCAATCGCCGTTCTCCTTCAGGACGGCGAAAGCGCCGACGACATTTCTTCCTCCGCGAAGAAAGAAGAGCCGAAGGCTGAAGCCGCAAATTCCGATTCGGATGCGGCCGGCGGCAAGACCCGCGAAGCGACCGAAGAGCCGAGCGCTGCCAAGGAAGCCGCCAAGGTTCCGGCAGCACCCAAGATCGAAGTCGCAGCCGATCCGGACATTCCGGAAGGCACGGAAATGGTGATGACGACGGTGCGTGAAGCGCTGCGCGACGCCATGGCCGAAGAAATGCGCGCCGACGAAAAAGTCTTCGTCATGGGTGAAGAAGTCGCCGAATATCAGGGCGCCTACAAGATCACTCAAGGGTTGCTGCAGGAATTCGGTGAACGTCGCGTCATCGATACCCCAATCACCGAGCACGGCTTTGCCGGTATCGGCGTCGGTGCGGCGATGACGGGCCTGCGACCTATCGTCGAATTCATGACCTTCAACTTCGCCATGCAGGCGATCGACCAGATCGTCAACTCGGCGGCAAAGACGCTTTACATGTCGGGTGGCCAGATGGGCGCGCCGATGGTGTTCCGCGGTCCCTCGGGCGCTGCTGCCCGCGTCGGCGCACAGCATTCGCAATGTTACGCCGCATGGTACAGCCATATTCCGGGCCTCAAGGTCGTCATGCCTTACACGGCTGCCGACGCCAAGGGTCTGCTCAAGGCCGCCATCCGCGATCCGAACCCGGTCATCTTCCTTGAGAACGAAATTCTCTACGGCCAGAGCTTCGAAGTGCCGAAGCTCGATGATTTCGTGCTGCCTATCGGCAAGGCGCGCATTCACCGCAAGGGCAAGGACGCGACCATCGTTTCCTTCGGCATCGGCATGACCTATGCCATCAAGGCTGTTGCGGAACTCGAAAAGCTCGGCATCGATGTCGAACTGATCGACCTGCGCACCATCCGTCCGATGGATCTGCCCACCGTCATCGAATCGGTCAAGAAGACCGGTCGTCTGGTCACCGTCGAGGAAGGTTTCCCGCAGTCATCGGTCGGTGACTTCATCGCCAACCAGGTCATGCGCGCTGCTTTCGACTATCTCGATGCGCCGATCCTGACGATTGCCGGCAAGGACGTTCCGATGCCTTACGCGGCAAACCTCGAAAAGCTGGCTCTGCCCAACGTCGATGAAGTCGTTCAGGCCGTCAAAACCGTCTGCTACAAGTAAGGGGAGGCGTTTCGATGCCGATAAACATCACCATGCCTGCCCTTTCTCCGACGATGGAAGAGGGCAATCTGGCCAAGTGGCTGGTCAAGGAAGGCGACAAGGTCGCTCCCGGTGACGTGATCGCCGAGATCGAGACCGACAAGGCGACCATGGAAGTGGAAGCCGTCGACGAAGGCACCGTTGCGAAGCTGGTTGTTCCGGCCGGCACGGAAGCCGTCAAGGTCAACGCCCTCATTGCAATCCTCGCCGCCGATGGCGAGGATGTTGCCGAGGCGGCAAAGGGCGGCGCTGCCGCTCCCGCGAAGGCCGAGGCTCCGAAGCAGCAAGCCGCAAAGGCTGAAGCGCCGAAGGAAGAAAAATCCGAAGCTGCTCCTGCCAAGGCTGAAAAGCCGGCCGCCGATCAGGCGCCCGCGTCCTCTACCCCGGCCCCGGTTGCAAAGTCCGGCGAGCGCATCTTCGCTTCGCCGCTTGCCCGCCGTCTCGCCAAGGAAGCTGGTCTCGAGCTCTCGGCCGTCTCCGGTTCCGGCCCGCATGGCCGCATCGTGAAGACAGACGTCGAAAAGGCTGCCGCTTCCGGCGGTGCAAAGACTGCGCCGAGCGCGGCTGCCGCGTCCGCAGGGGCACCGGCCCCCGCACTCGCCAAGGGTCAGTCGGACGAAGCAGTTCTCAAGCTGTTCGAAGAAGGCTCCTACGAGCTCGTGCCGCATGATGGAATGCGCAAGGTCATTGCCAAGCGTCTGGTCGAATCCAAGCAGACCGTTCCGCATTTCTACGTCTCGGTCGATTGCGAACTGGATACGCTTCTGGCGCTGCGCGCCCAGCTTAACGCCGCTGCCCCTGAAAAGGACGGCAAGCCAGCCTACAAGCTTTCGGTCAACGATATGGTCATCAAGGCGCTGGCGCTGGCGCTTCGTGACGTGCCTGACGCCAACGTCTCCTGGACGGAAAGCGCTATGGTCAAGCACAAGCATTCGGATGTCGGCGTCGCCGTTTCCATTCCGGGCGGCTTGATCACGCCGATCATCCGCAAGGCCGAGCAGAAGTCGCTCTCCACAATCTCCAACGAGATGAAGGACTACGGCAAGCGCGCGAAAGAGCGCAAGCTGAAGCCTGAGGAGTATCAGGGCGGTACGACTGCCGTGTCCAACATGGGAATGATGGGCGTGAAGAGCTTCTCCGCCGTCATCAACCCGCCGCATGCCACCATTCTGGCAGTCGGCGCGGGTGAAGAACGCGCGGTCGTCAAGAACGGCGAGATCAAGATCGCCAACGTCATGACGGTGACGCTCTCCACCGACCACCGCTGCGTCGATGGCGCGCTCGGAGCCGAACTGATCGGCGCCTTCAAGCGCTACATCGAAAACCCGATGGGCATGCTGGTTTGATCGGAGAATAAAATGGTGAAGTCGGTCCTCTGCTTTGGCGATTCCCTGACCTGGGGATCAAATGCGGAAACGGGTGGCCGGCATAGCCATGGCGATCTCTGGCCGAGCGTCTTGCAAAAGGCGCTCGGTTCCGACGTGCATGTGATCCACGAAGGTCTTGGCGGCCGCACCACCGCTTATGACGACAACACCGCCGATTGCGACCGCAATGGTGCGCGGATTCTTCCGACGTTGTTGCACAGCCATGCGCCGCTTGATCTGGTGATTATCATGCTTGGCACCAACGACATGAAACCGGCGATCCATGGGTCGGCGATTGTTGCCATGAAGGGCGTGGAGCGGCTTGTGAAGCTCACGCGCAACCACATCTGGCAGGTGGCCGATTGGGAAGCGCCTGACGTGCTGATCGTCGCGCCGCCGCAACTGTGCGAAACGGCCAACCCCGTGATGGGAGCGATCTTTCGTGATGCAATCGATGAATCGGCAATGCTGGCGTCCGTTTACCGGGATCTGGCCGACGAGCTCGATTGCGGATTTTTCGATGCGGGTTCCGTGGCGCACACGACGCCGGTGGATGGCGTTCATCTCGATGCTGAAAACACGCGAGCCATCGGGCGCGGGCTGGAGCCCGTCGTCCGCATGATGCTCGGACTTTAGGAACAATTCCCGGTCGTGGCGCTGCTCGCGACCCGATAGGACAAGGCAGGAAAACAATGGCTCAATCTTATGACGTCATCATCATCGGTTCGGGACCGGGCGGTTACATAGCCGCGATCCGCGCAGCCCAGCTCGGCATGAAGGTTGCCGTCGTGGAGCGTGAGCATCTGGCCGGCATCTGCTCCAACTGGGGCTGCATTCCCACCAAGGCGTTGCTGCGCACCGCCGATGTCATGCACACCGCCACCCATGCCAAGGATTACGGCCTGACGCTGGAAGGCTCGATCAAGCCTGACGTCAAGGCAATCGTGGCGCGTTCGCGCGGCATTGCCGCTCGCATGAACAACGGCGTCGGTTTCCTGTTCAAGAAGAACAAGGTCGATATCATTTGGGGTGAGGCCAAGATCACCAAGCCGGGCGAAATCGTTGTAGGCAAGTCCACCAAGCCGGTGGTTCAGCCGCAGGGTCCCGTGCCGAAGAACACGCTCGGCGAGGGCACCTACACTGCCAAGCACATCATCGTCGCCACAGGCGCCCGCCCGCGCGCGCTGCCCGGCATCGAGCCGGATGGCAAGCTGATCTGGACCTATTTCGAGGCAATGAAGCCGGAGGAACTGCCAAAGTCGCTGCTCGTCATGGGCTCGGGCGCCATCGGCATCGAATTCGCCAGCTTCTACCGCACCATGGGCGTCGACGTCACCGTCGTCGAGATCATGAGCCAGGTCATGCCGGTCGAGGATGCGGAAATCTCCACCTTCGCAAAGAAGCAGCTCGAAAAGCAGGGCATGAAAATTCATCTGGAGACCAAGGTTTCCAAGGTGGAGAAGGGGGCGAACTCCATTACCGCGACGCTTGAGAAGAAGGACGGTTCTTCTGAAAAGATCACGGCTGATCGCATGATCTCGGCTGTCGGCGTCGTCGCCAATATCGAAGGTATCGGCCTTGAGGCTGCCGGCGTGAAGACGGATCGCGGCTTCATCGTCATCGACGGTTACGGCAAGACCAACGTGCCTGGCATCTACGCCATCGGTGATGTCGCCGGCCCGCCGCTGCTTGCCCACAAGGCCGAGCACGAAGCTGTCATCTGCGTCGAAAAGATCGCCGGTCTGCCGAATGTGCATCCGATGGACAAGCTCAAGATTCCGGGCTGCACCTATTGCAATCCGCAGGTCGCTTCTGTCGGTCTCACTGAAGCCAAGGCGAAGGAACAGGGCCGCGACATCCGCGTCGGCCGCTTCTCCTTTGCGGCGAACGGCAAGGCCGTGGCGCTCGGCGAAGATCAGGGCATGGTCAAGACCATCTTCGACAAGAAGACGGGTGAGCTGCTTGGCGCGCATATGGTCGGTGCGGAAGTCACCGAACTCATTCAGGGCTCCGTTGTTGCGATGAACCTCGAGACCACTGAAGAAGACCTCATGCACACGATCTTCCCGCATCCGACCATTTCGGAATCGATGAAGGAAAGCGTGCTCGACGCCTATGGGCGTGTTCTGAACGCATAAGTGCTCCGTGATACCCGGCATTGTCTAACCATGCCGGGTGTCCCATATGTCTCGATGCAGGCTCCTTAAATGGGGCTGGTTCTTTCAGGGAGCGTGGGAATGGAAAGTGTAGGCTGGATTGCAGCAATCATCATCGGCGGTCTCGCCGGCTGGCTTGCGGGCAAGCTCATGGACATGCGTTTCGGCATCTTCATGAACATCGTCCTTGGCATCGTCGGCTCGGTGGTTGCGGTTGCGGTGCTTCGAACCTTCGATGTTTTCGTGCAGGACAGCAGGCTCGGCTATTTCGTCACCTCGTTCCTCGGCGCCAGCCTTTTGCTGTTTCTGGCGAAGCTGGTACGGCGCTGAAAGGCTTCGTGGCCGGAAGGGGCTTACGCTTTTTCTGGAATTGTTCTAAAGCATCGGGCCAACAGATGTTTAGGTCGCCAGGGGCGATGGAAGCAGGTTTTTAATGGTCACTATTCTCGACAGGACGTCGTCCGACGAAAAGCGCATTCGCCACCCGGAAAAGGCGCATCGGCCCGATACCGAGGTCATGCGCAAGCCGGAATGGATCCGCGTCAAGGCGCCGACCTCCAAGGGCTATCACGAGACGCGTGAACTGGTGCGTTCGCACAAGCTGGTGACGGTGTGCGAGGAGGCCGGCTGTCCGAATATCGGCGAGTGCTGGGACAAGAAGCACGCGACCTTCATGATCATGGGTGAAATTTGCACCCGCGCCTGCGCCTTCTGCAATGTCGCGACCGGCAAGCCCAATCCGCTGGATATGAACGAGCCGGAGAACGTCGCCAAGGCCGTCAAGCAGATGGGCCTTTCCCACGTCGTCATCACTTCGGTTGACCGTGACGATCTCGCCGATGGCGGTGCTGAACATTTCGAAAAGGTGATCTGGGCGATCCGCGCCGCGTCTCCGACGACGACCATCGAAATCCTCACACCCGACTTCCTGAAGAAGCCCGGTGCGCTGGAGCGTGTCGTCGCCGCCAAGCCCGATGTCTTCAACCACAATATGGAAACCGTTCCGGGCAATTACCTCACGGTTCGCCCCGGCGCGCGCTATTTCCACTCCGTGCGCCTCTTGCAGCGGGTAAAGGAACTCGATCCCACCATGTTCACCAAGTCGGGCATCATGGTCGGCCTCGGCGAAGAGCGCAACGAAGTGCTGCAGCTGATGGACGATCTGCGCAGCGCCGATGTGGACTTCCTGACCATCGGTCAGTATCTGCAGCCGACCCGCAAGCACCACAAGGTCGAGGCCTTCGTGACGCCGGAAGAGTTCAAGTCCTATGAGACGGTTGCTTACACCAAGGGCTTCCTGATGGTGTCGTCGAGCCCGCTGACCCGCTCCTCGCACCATGCCGGCGACGATTTCGAGCGCCTGCGTGCGGCCCGCGAAAAGAAGCTGCTGGCAGCTGCTGAGTAGGGGACAAAGGTTCGGTAACATAGGTTGCTGCATCGGGCGATATACGCTCTCTCCACGGTCATGCTCGGGCTCGTCCCGAGGATCTGCAACCTATCGATTGTACGATACGTGATTGGATCCTCGGGCCCTAGGATGACGTGAGTAGGAGGCGAGGCTTGTGAAATGGCTCCGCCGCCTGTTTCCGGCCTTCAACCGATCACACCACAACCTTTTCCGGCCGATGCGCCCGCATGCACAGCACGACGCTCAGCACCACCGCACATATTGCCACGACCTCAATCAGTGTCGGGCCACGCCCTTCCCAGAGAAAACCGTAAAGCAGCGCAAACAGCGTTTCGAACAGGATCATCTGCCCGACCATGGTGAGCGGCAGAAGGCGGCTCATGCGGTTCCATAGGGCATTGCCGAGAATGGAGGCGGTAAAACCAAGCCCGGCTGCAACAGCCACAAAGTGCAGCCAGTCGCCTGAACTATGGCTTTCGCCGCCAAAGCCAAAGGCCGGAATGGCGAGCGCGAGCGCAAGCCCACCGGTCACCACACCGGTCATCATGTTCCAGTCGTCGGCGCTGACATCGTGAAGACGGGAGAGCCAGCGGGCATTGCCGACCGCAAAGGCTGTCCATGACGCCAGCGCACCGAGCGCACAGGCAAGCCCGATGACACGGGAGACATCGAGCCCCGCATCGTTTTCCGTCAGCGACTGCCATGAAATGCCGATAATCCCCATCGCGCCGAAGGCGAGCGACGGCCACAGCCGCTTCAGCGACACCGCCCCGTGATCGCGGCTGCCGATGATGGTGACGGCGACCGGCAGGAAACCGATGATAATGGAGGTTAAGGCGACGCCGCTCAATTTTACCGCGGTCGATATGAAGACATAATAGGCGATATTGCCGATCATGCTCAGCCAGCCGAGTGCTATCCACTCCCGCGCGCCAAAATGGGCCGAGATGCGTTTCAGACGCGGCCCGATGATGATGAGGGAAATCAGCCCATAGGTGAGATAACGCGCCGTCGAGAGTTGCAGGGCGGAAAAATCCGGCACGAGTTTGGGAGCGAGAAAAATCCCACCCCAAAGCGCACCCGCCAGCATGCCGAAAAAAACACCGAGACCTGTTCTGTTCATGTCATGTCACATCCGCATTCACATCTGCCTGCGATGTGCCACAGCTCTTTGCGGCTGTCTTGACAAAAACTCCTGATCGAATGTGCTGGCGGTTTTAATGAAGCCCGCAGGTCCGACGGTAGGCTGCGGGCGTTTCACCCACTGCATTGCGCATGGCGCGCGTCAGTGCAGTCTGGTCGGAAAAACCGGCCCGCAAGGCGATCTCGGCAATCGGCAGGGTGGAATTGCTGAGCAATGCGCAGACCTTGTCCAAGCGCAGCCCGGCCAGCCAGCGGTGAGGCGGGAGGCCGAATTCTTCGAGAAACAGCGCATGCAGGCGGCTGTCGCTGATCGTCACGCAGGAGGCGAGCATCTCGATGGTCCAGGGGAAGAACGGTTCCGCCCTGATAAGTGCAACAACCCTGCGCAGGCGTTGGCGAATGTCGGCTTTCTCATTGGCAAGGCTGTCGATCAGGAGCGGTGCCCACAGACCGGCAATATCGTCGCGTCGCCCCTCTGTTCCGATGACGCCGCGCATATAGGCGATCAATTGCCGCGTATCCTGCGCGATATCGAGAAACGGCGAATGGGCGAATTTCTCGAGCGTTTGCTCGGGAAGGGCGCCTTCATCTATATCGACCACCAGCGAGTGGTTGCTTGCCGTCGCTTCCTGCGTATGCGGCGCATCGCGATGGATGAACACGCCGCGTCCGGCCGACAATTCGTCCTGCCGTCCCGCCACATCGATCAGCAAACGCCCGGAAACCGGAAGAACGATCTGAACGAAGCCATGCCGTTCCTTCGGTCTTTCTTCCCTGTAGGTTCTGATATCGGCGGATGCGGCTGTCATGACGCTGTCGTTTCCATTGTGCAAAGAAATGGCCGCCTCGAAAAAGCGGCCAGTTTCATCGTTTGATTATGACATCGTCTTGAAGATTGGGCCAGTCGGCTTTATCGATCGGCTCTGCGCGCCGGCAATTAACAGCCTTCCTTGGCGGTCGATTCGCCGCGTTTGCGCTTGCGCAGAACCGGCTTGTTCTCTCTCGCCTCGCATTTCGCGACGTCGATCAAATAGGCAAGCACCGGCATGCCGTTCATCGATGCGAGTTGCTTGGCGGATTCGAGAAGGTTGATGATGTTGGAAAAATCGTCCATCGGCTCACTCAGTGGCTCAAAGCGGTTATATGTCGGGTCTGAACCCAAGGATGAATACGCTGGGTGAAATCGGGAGCTTCCAGCGCCGTTGCATCCAATGGGTGTAATATTAGTCGCAAATAAATAGCAATCCCTGCGACGGGGTTACAATAGTCAATTTTCCGTAACTGTCATGCACGGCGAAGATATCGCTGCGGGGTGATGGCAGAAAAATCCAGCAGTCAGATGAGGTTTCTGAAATGCCAAACTATCTTCACAGGGTGGAAGATGCGGCTGCGATCATCGCCGGGGCGCAGCGAATCATGGTCGTGGGCTGCTCCGGCGGCGGCAAGACGACGCTTTCGCAGAAGCTCGCGCGCAATTTCGGACTTCGCTACATCTCCATGGATCGCGATGTTTTCTGGCTGCCCGGCTGGCAGGCGCGCCCGCGCGACGAGCAGCGACGGAGGATAGCCACCATCATTACCGAGGAACGCTGGCTGATGGACGGCAGCAATCCGTCGTCTTTCGATATACGGCTGCCGCGATCCCACATCGTTTTGTGGGTGCGCATGCCGCGCTGGCTCTGCCTGTGGGGCGCCGTCAGCCGGGCGATCAAGGGTTACGGCAAGGCCCGCCCGGAAATGGCGGAGGGGTGTCCCGAAAGGATAGACATCGATTTCCTGCGCTATATCTGGAATTTCGAACGCCGCCATGCCCCGATTTTCGAGCAGAATTTCGCGCTTTATGGTCCTGATGTGCCGGTATTCCAGCTGAAAAGCCGAAAACAGTTTCGCCGCCTTCTTGATCTTCTGCGTATCGAGGATTAACTGCCGCTCATGCCACAGTTCGAAACGCATCGCCACGTCAAACACTCGCCCGACCGCATGTACGACCTCGTCGCCGATGTGGAGAAATATCCGCAGTTTCTGCCCCTTTGCGAGGCGCTCACCGTCCGTTCGCGCAAGGAGCGCGATGGCAAGGTGCTGCTGGTGGCGGATATGACGGTGGGCTACAAGGCCATTCGCGAAACCTTCACCACGCAGGTGCTGCTGAACCCGGCCGAGCGCGCCATCGACGTGAAATATATCGACGGACCGTTTAAATATCTCGACAATCGCTGGCGTTTCGAGCCTGCCGACGAGGGCGGCTCAGCCATTCATTTTTTCATCGATTATGAATTCAAGAACCGTCTGCTCGGCGCGGTCATGGGGTCGATGTTCGACCGTGCCTTTCGCATGTTCGCGGAAGCCTTCGAGACGCGTGCCGATAAAATTTATACGGACCCGGCCTGATTGAGGTCTATCAGCATCTGGAGCGCCGTCCTCACCGTCGCAAGCCGGATTTCGGTGCGGCCGATCTCGCCGTAACGCATTTCCCGATGCAGGATTTTACCGCCGCGCGCATGGGCGGCCAGATGCACCAGCCCAACCGGCTTGTCGGCGGAACCGCCCCCCGGACCGGCGATGCCAGTTACCGCCACGGCGAAATCCGCGCGGGAACGGAAGAGGGCACCATGCGCCATCTGCAGCGCTGTCTGTCGGGATACCGCGCCGAAATTCGCCAGCGTCTCGGCGCCAACGCCCAGCATGTCCATCTTGGCTTCATTGGTATAGGTGACAAAACCACGGTCAACGACAGCGGAGGAGCCGGCAATCTCCGTCAGGGCACCGGCGATCAGGCCGCCCGTGCAGCTTTCCGCGGTCGAGACCATGAAACCATGCGCGGTGAAATCGGCAATGATCTCCCGCGCCAACTCTTCTATGTCAGCGGGAAAAAGGCTCATAAAGGTCTGCCGCTGTAGATGACGGTGGCGGTGGCGATTGCAGCGATGCCTTCCCGGCGGCCGACGAAACCGATGGTCTCATTGGTCGTCGCCTTCACCGAGCAGCGCTCCAGCGCGATGCCCAGCATGTCCGACAGTGCTTCGCGCATGGCTTGCCGATGCGGGCCAATGCGCGGCGCTTCCGCAATCAGCGAGACATCGGCATTCATGATCGTGCCGCCATTGTCGCGAACCACTTTGGCCGCATGTTCGAGGAAGATGCGCGAGGCGGCACCCTTCCATTGCGGATCGGAAGGCGGGAAGTGATCGCCGATATCGCCGGCGCCACAGGTGGCGAGCAGCGCATCCGTCAGCGCATGCAAAGCCACATCGGCATCCGAATGACCTTTGAGTTTCTGGTCGTGTTCGATGAAGACGCCGCACAACGTCACGCCGTCGCCGGCTTCCAGCTGATGCACGTCGTAACCATTGCCGGTGCGCACGTCCGGCAATCCGTGGGAGAGCTTTTCATCGGCCATCGCGATATCCCGCTTGAGAGTGAGTTTTACATTATCGACCGAACCTTCGGTCAGCGTCACCGTCAGCCCCGCCCATTCGGCAATCGAAGCGTCATCGGTAAAATCGGACTTTCCGGAGGCGGCAGCGGCGCGGTGCGCGGTGAGAATATCGCCGTAGCTGAAACTCTGCGGTGTTTGAGCGGCATAAAGCCCCTGCCGGGAAACCGTTTCCACGACGCGACCATCCGAGCCGCGCTTCAGCGTGTCGGTGACGGAGAGGGCAGGCAAAACGCCGCTGGCGCCGGCCCGGTGCAGGGCGACGATGCGTTCCAGCATGTCCACGGGGACGAAAGGCCGCACGGCATCATGGATCATCACATGCGTCAGCTCTTCCGAGGCGAGCGCTTCCAGCCCGGCAAGCACCGATTGCTGGCGTGTTGCGCCGCCCGTGACGGTAACGATCCGCTCGCCGGCATCAAGCCGCCGGAGGATTGGCGACAGTAGTTCCGCATCGTCTGCATGGCTGACGATCACGATGGGGGAGGCATGATTCCAGTCGAGGAAGGTCGACAGTGTATGCTCGATCACGGCCCTGCCTCCGATAGGGCGATATTGTTTCGGCCCTTCCTCGGGAGAGCCCGCTCTTTCTCCGCGTCCGGCGGCGACGATGACGATGCCGAGTTTCATGGTACTTTCCTGCATTGGTCTTATGCTTTGCGCGCAACCCTTAGCGGTTGACAGTCCTGCTCTAGCGTTTCAAAACCCGGATGGCCAGCCCGATAAGACGCGCATTCGCCCCTGCATGTCGCAGGATCGAGCGTCATTGCGCCTTTGAACCTGCACAAATTGCTGCCGACAGCAAAACAGGCAGGCAGTCGCCCAGCAAATAAAAGGTGCAACCCTCTAAAAGTGCTTGGCAACTGCACAAACACTGTCTAAAAATAATGCAAATAACCCTTCTGCATGAAAGATCATCAATTGCATCTTCCGGAGTTGTCAGAACCGTTCAGCATCGGCTCAGTCACGATCCGTAATCGTGCCGTGCTGGCGCCCATGTCGGGCGTGACGGATCTACCGTTCCGGCAGCTTGCCTGGCGTTATGGCGCGGGCCTTGTCGTTACGGAAATGGTGGCAAGCCGTGAGCTCGTCGGCAACCGAGGCGAATCCTGGGCGCGGCTGAAAAATGCCGGCATGGTTCCGCATATGGTGCAGCTCGCAGGACGCGAGGCGCATTTCATGGCCGAGGCGGCGAAGATCGCCGCCGATAATGGCGCCGGCATCATCGACATCAATATGGGCTGTCCAGCCAAGAAGGTGACGGGCGGTTATTCCGGCTCGGCTTTGATGCGCGATCCGGATCATGCACTCTCGCTCATTGAGGCAACGGTCAATGCAGTCAACGTGCCTGTGACGCTGAAGATGCGGCTCGGCTGGGACGAGAACACCATCAATGCGCCGGAGATCGCCCGCCGTGCCGAAGCCGCAGGTGTTCAGCTGATCACCATTCACGGCCGCACCCGCATGCAGTTTTACGAGGGATGGGCGGACTGGGATGCCATCCGCGCCGTGCGTGAGGTGATTTCCGTGCCGCTGATCGCCAATGGCGACGTTGAAACGGCCGGAGATGCGCGCGAAATCCTGCGCCGTTCGGGTGCGGATGCCGTCATGGTCGGGCGCGGCGCGCAGGGGCAACCCTGGCTGCCGGCGGTGCTTGCCGGACATTCAGCGCCGCACCGCGGCGATATTCCCGCCATCGCCATCGAACATTACGAGATGATGCTGGAATTTTATGGAAGGGAAGCCGGTCTCCGGCATGCCCGCAAACATCTCGGCTGGTATCTCGACCGTTTTGCGCCGGAGATCGCCACGCCTGACAAGGCTGAAATCATGACATCGCGTGACACGGCGGAAGTGGCGGATTTGCTGCGCTCCGCCCTTAGCGAAAATGCGGGCGAAGACGCCGCAAGGAAGGCCGCATGAGCGCTGACAAACACAGCCCGGCAGATGCAAACCCGCTTGCCATGGCGGTTCTGAACGCGGTGCAGAACCCGGTTATTCTGGTGGATGCCGAAGGTTTCATCGCCTTCGCCAACTGGGAAGCCGAAGCCTTTTTCGGGGCGAGCGCCTCCCATCTCGCGCGCTACCGCGTTTCCACCTTCATTCCCTTCGGCAGCCCGTTGCTGGCACTGATCGACCAGGTGCGGGAGCGCCGCGCGCCGGTCAACGAATATCGCGTCGATCTGAGTTCGCCGCGTCTCGGCCAGGACAAGCTGGTCGATCTTTATGTCGCGCCCGTTGTCAGCGAACCGGGATCGGTGGTGGTCGTCTTCCAGGAAAGGTCGATGGCCGACAAGATCGACCGGCAATTGACCCACCGGGCGGCGGCGCGCTCCGTTACCGGCCTTGCCTCCATGCTCGCCCATGAAATCAAGAATCCGCTGTCCGGCATTCGCGGCGCTGCCCAGTTGCTGGAGACCTCGGTTGCCGATGAAGACCGGGCGCTGACGCGGCTGATCTGCGACGAGACCGACCGCATCGTCTCGCTGGTCGACCGTATGGAGGTGTTTTCCGACGAGCGTCCGGTGGATCGCGTGCCGGTCAACATCCATTCCGTGCTCGATCACGTGAAGGCCATCGCCAAGGCCGGCTTTGCCCGCAATATCAAGATTTCGGAAAACTACGACCCCTCGTTGCCGCCTGTTTATGCCAATCGCGACCAGCTGGTGCAGGTCTTTCTCAATCTGGTGAAGAATGCGGCGGAAGCCGTGGGCAACCAGCCGGACGGCGAGATCATCCTTACCACCGCCTATCGCCCCGGCATGCGGCTTTCGGTCGCCGGCAGCCGGGAGCGCATCTCGCTGCCGCTCGAATTCTGCGTGCATGATAATGGCCCGGGCGTTCCGGCCGATCTTTTGCCGCATCTTTTCGATCCCTTCATCACCACCAAGACGAATGGTTCGGGCCTCGGGCTGGCGCTTGTCGCCAAGCTGATCGGCGCCCATGGCGGCATTGTGGAATGCGACAGCCAGAACCATCGCACGACTTTCCGCGTATTGATGCCCGTCTCGCCGGAAGTGGCGCTCGACGACCGCTCTTTGCCGAACACGACAGGAAATGACCAATGACAGCTACGATCCTCGTCGCCGATGATGATGCCGCAATCCGCACGGTGCTGAACCAGGCGCTGAGCCGCGCCGGTTACGACGTGCGCATCACCTCCAATGCCGCCACGCTCTGGCGCTGGGTTTCGGCGGGTGAGGGCGATCTTGTCGTAACCGATGTCGTGATGCCGGATGAAAACGCCTTTGACCTGCTGCCGCGCATCAAGAAGGCCCGCCCGGACCTGCCGGTTCTGGTCATGAGTGCGCAGAACACCTTCATGACGGCCATCAAGGCCTCGGAAAAAGGCGCTTACGACTATCTGCCGAAGCCCTTCGACCTGACGGAGCTGATCGCCATCATCGGCCGCGCTTTGTCTGAGCCGAAGCGCAAGCCGGCCAAACTCGATGACGACATGCAGGACGGCATGCCGCTCGTCGGCCGCTCGGCGGCGATGCAGGAAATCTACCGCGTTCTCGCCCGCCTGATGCAGACCGACCTGACGCTGATGATCACCGGCGAATCCGGCACCGGCAAGGAGCTGGTGGCGCGCGCGCTGCATGATTACGGCAAGCGCCGCAACGGTCCCTTCGTCGCCATCAACATGGCCGCAATCCCGCGCGACCTGATCGAATCCGAACTCTTCGGCCATGAGAAGGGCGCCTTCACCGGCGCGCAGAACCGCTCCACCGGCCGTTTCGAACAGGCCGAGGGCGGCACGCTGTTCCTCGACGAAATCGGTGACATGCCGATGGACGCCCAGACACGCCTGCTGCGCGTGTTGCAGCAGGGCGAATATACGACGGTGGGCGGCCGTACGCCGATCCGCACGGATGTCCGCATCGTTGCTGCGACCAACAAGGACCTGAAGCAGTCGATCAATCAGGGCCTTTTCCGCGAAGACCTCTATTATCGCCTGAACGTCGTGCCGCTGCGGCTGCCGCCGCTGCGTGACCGCGCCGAGGATATTCCCGATCTGGTGCGCCACTTCATCCAGCAGGGCGAAAAGGAAGGTCTGGAAGGCAAGCGTTTCGAGAGCGAGGCGCTGGAGGTCATGAAGGCCTACGCCTGGCCGGGCAACGTGCGCGAGCTGGAAAACCTGATCCGCCGCCTGATGGCGCTTTATCCGCAGGAAGTCATCACCCGCGAGATCATCGAGCAGGAACTGCAATCGGATGTTCCAGACAGCCCGCTCGACAAGATGGCGGTCCGCACGGGGTCGCTCACCATTTCGCAGGCGGTGGAAGAAAATATGCGGGATTATTTCGCCAGTTTCGGCGATGGCCTGCCGCCGCCCGGCCTTTACGACCGCGTTCTGCGCGAACTCGAATATCCACTGATTCTCGCGGCTTTGACTGCGACACGCGGCAACCAGATCAAGGCCGCCGATCTTCTCGGCCTGAACCGCAATACGCTGCGCAAGAAAATCCGCGAGCTTGGCGTTTCCGTTTATCGCAGCTCCCGCCCAAGCTGAGAATGTTGACAAGGTCGCATTTGTCGTTGCACTTTCGCCACATTGTGTTGCTTGAAAAACACTAGGAAGGAAAGAGATTCGCCGATCTGAGGCGCGTCTTACCTGACTTCATAAATGTGGTGCTGGCTGGCCAGCGATTGGGAGTAGTGCATGCGGAAACCCGCCGCCGAAAACGCCGTTGCCGATGAAGCAGCGGGCATGGTGGTTGCCGATCGCAGGATGTCTTTCGCTTTGCCGGGGCTGGTGCTCGCCGGCGTCGCTCTCGTTTGCGCCATCCTCACCCTGTTCGTGCTTCTGGGTGTCACGCCAATCGCGCCGACATCGAACGTCGTCATCGCCTCCGTCGTCATCAATTCGATCTTCGTGATCGGCCTGATCTTCCTCATCGGGCGCGAAATCAACCGCCTGCTGAAAGCGCGTAAAAAGGGAAGGGCGGCTGCGCGTCTGCATGTCCGCATCGTCGTGCTTTTCTCCATCGTGGCGATTACGCCCGCCGTGCTCGTCGCCATCTTCGCCAGTCTGACGCTGAATGTCGGTCTAGACCGCTGGTTTTCGCTGCGCACGCAGTCGATTGTCGATTCATCGAGCAATATCGCCCAGGCCTATATGATGGAGAATGCCGGTTATCTTCAGGGGCAGACCCTGTCGATGGCAACCGACCTCGACCGCAACCGTGCGCTTTTTTATCTGGATCGCACTGGCTTCGTCGATCTGATGACCCGTCAGGCCAAGGGGCGCGGCCTTCTCGGCGCGTTTCTGGTGCAGGAGGACGGCGACGCCGTCGCTCAGGCCGACATCAAGACCGAAAAACCGCTTCCCGCCATACCGCATGACGCGCTTGAAAAGGCGGCCGCCGGCCAGCCGACGCTGATACCACCCGGTATCACCAACCTCGTCGGTGCCATTATCAAGCTCGAAGGCATCAGCGGCACCTTCCTTTACACGGTGCGCGCCGTCGATCCCAAGGTGATGAGCGCGATGCGGCTGATGGAAGAGAACCGCGCCGAATACAAGGCGATGGAGGCAGGCCGCGCGCCGCTGCAGATCGCCTTTGCGATCCTCTATCTCGGTTTCGCACTGATCGTGCTTCTCGCTGCCATCTGGACGGCGATTGCGGTGGCCGACCGTATCGTGCGGCCTATCCGTCTGCTCATCAGTGCGGCAGACAGTGTTGCCACCGGCAACATGCATGTGCTGGTTCCCGTCCGCGCCGTCGATGGCGACGTCGGGCGACTGTCGCGCACCTTCAACAAGATGGTCTCCGAACTGCGCAGCCAGCAGGAACAGATCATCGAGGCCAAGGACGATATTGATGATCGCCGCCGCTTCATCGAGGCCGTGCTGTCAGGCGTTACCGCCGCCGTCATCGGTGTCGATGAGAACCGCAGGATCACCATCGTCAATCCGTCGGGCGAAGAATTCCTGGCGCAGACATCCGAGCAGCTTATCGGCGCGCAACTGTCGGAGATCGCGCCGGAAATCGAACAGGTGGTCAACGAGGCGAATACCTGGTCACGCGGCAATTTCCGCAAGCAGATCAACATCATGCGGCGGGGCAAGGAACGAACGCTGAATGTGCAGGTGACCCGCGAGGACGCTCGCGACAGCCGTGACAGCTACGTCATCACCCTTGACGACATCACCGATCTCGTCATCGCCCAGCGTTCGACCGCATGGTCTGATGTGGCGCGGCGCATCGCGCATGAAATCAAGAACCCGTTGACGCCGATCCAGCTTTCCGCCGAGCGTATCAAACGCCGTTTCGGCAAGCAGATCGACGAGAGCGACCGTGCCGTCTTCGACCAGTGTACGGACACCATCGTCCGGCAGGTTGGCGATATCGGCCGGATGGTGGATGAATTCTCCGCTTTTGCGCGCATGCCGAAGCCGACGAAGGAAAAGTCGGACCTGCGGGCGATCTTGAAGGACGCCGCATTCCTGCGCGAGATCAGCGCCGCCGATACGAAATTCTCAACCGAACTGGGCGATATCCCGCTGGAGGGCATGTTCGATGCCCGCATGCTGGGTCAGGCCTTCGGCAATCTTATCAAGAATGCGACGGAAGCCATCGAGGCGGTGGAAGGCGAAAAGCGGCCGGGTAAAATTCTGGTGCGCGCCGCTTTTGACGAAGCCAATTCCCGTTTCGTGGCTGACATCATCGACAATGGTCGCGGCCTTCCCGTCGAGAACCGTCACCGCATTCTCGAACCCTATATGACGATGCGGGACAAGGGCACGGGCCTCGGCCTCGCCATCGTCAAGAAAATCATCGAAGAGCATGGCGGGTATCTGGAACTCCACGATGCCCCGCCGGAATTCGATCACGGCCACGGCGCCATGATCAGAGTGCTGCTGCCCTATATCGAGGCGGTCGGCGGCGAAAATAACAAGGAAGCAGCATATGGCGTCTGATATTCTGGTCGTGGATGACGAGGCGGACATTCGCGAAATCGTAGCGGGCATTCTTTCCGACGAGGGCCACGAGACCCGCATGGCGTTCGACAGCGACAGCGCGCTGGCCGCCATTTCGGAGCGCGTGCCGCGTCTGATCTTTCTCGATATCTGGATGCAGGGCTCGAAGCTCGATGGTCTGGCGTTGCTGGATGAGATCAAGAGCCGCCACCCCGAAATCCCGGTGGTCATGATTTCCGGTCACGGCAATATCGAAACCGCCGTCAACGCCATCAAGCGCGGTGCCTTCGATTTCATCGAGAAGCCGTTCAAGGCCGACCGCCTCATTCTGATCGCCGAGCGGGCGCTGGAAAACTCCAAGCTGAAGCGCGAGGTTCAGGAACTCAAGAAGCGCACCGGTGACGCGGTTGAACTCGTCGGCGCATCGCTTGCGGTGTCGCAGCTTCGCCAGACCATCGACCGGGTTGCGCCCACCAACAGCCGCATCATGATCCTCGGCCCCTCCGGTTCCGGCAAGGAACTTGTTGCGCGCATGGTGCACAAGAAGTCCTCGCGTGCCAGCGGACCCTTCGTGGCGCTCAACGCCGCGACGATCACACCGGACCGCATGGAAATCGCGCTTTTCGGCACGGAGGGCCTTCCCGGGCAGCCGCGCAAGGTCGGGGCTCTGGAAGAAGCTCATCGCGGCGTGCTTTATCTCGATGAAGTCGGCGAAATGCCGCGCGAGACCCAGAACAAGATCCTGCGCGTGCTGGTCGATCAGCAATTCGAGCGCGTTGGGGGCGGCAAGCGGGTGAAGGTGGATGTGCGCATCATTTCCTCGACCGCCCATCACCTCGAAAGCCTGATTGCCGAAGGCCAGTTCCGCGAAGATCTCTATCATCGCCTCGCCGTGGTGCCGGTGAAGGTGCCGGCCCTTTCTGAGCGGCGCGAGGATATTCCGTTCCTTGTCGATATGTTCATGCGCCAGATTTCCGAGCAGGCCGGCATCCGTCCGCGCAAGATCGGCGACGACGCCATGGCCGTTCTCCAGACGCATGACTGGCCGGGCAATATCCGCCAGCTGCGCAACAATATCGAGCGGTTGATGATTCTCGCCCGTCCCGAGGGCGGCGAAGCGCCGATCTCGGCCGACATGCTGCCGTCGGATATTGGCGACATGCTGCCGAAGATTTCGGCGCAGGGCGATCAGCACATCATGACCCTGCCGCTGCGCGAAGCCCGCGAAATGTTCGAGCGCGACTATCTGATGGCGCAGATCAACCGTTTCGGCGGCAATATTTCGCGAACGGCGGAATTTGTCGGCATGGAACGGTCTGCACTGCATCGCAAACTGAAATCTCTCGGCGTATAAGGAAAGAAGGCGCTTCGCCGTAACCGATTATTCCGTCAGAGAGACAGCATGAAAGTCATCATTTGCGGCGCAGGGCAGGTGGGTTACGGCATCGCCGAACAATTGTCGCGGGAAAATAATGAAGTATCGGTGATCGATACCGCCGCGCCGCTCATCACCGCCATTACCGAGACGCTGGATGTGCGCGGTTATGTCGGCCATGGCGCGCATCCCGACATGCTGGCCAAGGCCGGCGCTGACCAGGCCGACTTGATCATCGCCGTGACCTTGCATGACGAGATCAATATCGTCGCCTGCGAGGTGGCGCATGCCCTGTTCAGTGTGCCGACCAAGATCGCCCGCATCCGCGACCAGAGCTATCTGAAGCCGGAATATGCCGATCTCTTCAGCCGCGAGAACATGTCCATCGACGTGACGATTTCGCCTGAAGTCGAAGTCGGCAAGATGGTGCTCCGGCGCATCGCCTTTCCGGGCGCAACGGATGTGGTGCGTTTCGCCGACGACACGATCTACATGCTGGCCATCGAATGCATGGAGGATTGCCCGGTCATCAACACGCCGCTGCAGCAGCTTTCCAGCCTCTTTCCAGACCTCATCGCCACGGTGGTGGGGGTGTATCGGGATGGTGTCCTCAAGGTGGCGCATTCTTCGGAACAGTTGCGGGTGGGCGACCTTGCCTATGTCATCTGCCAGCGCCAGCACGCTCGTCGCACCTTAAGCCTTTTCGGCCATGAGGAGCAGGAAGCGCAGCGCATCGTGATTGCCGGCGCCGGCAATATCGGCCACTTCGTCGCCCGCAAGATCGAGGAAATGCAGCCGAAAACGCGGGTGAAGATCATCGAGGCGGACCGAGACAGGGCGGTTGCCGCATCCGAACAGTTAAGCCACACCATCGTCATGCACGGCTCGGCGCTCGACCAGAAAATCCTGATGCAGGCCGATATTCAGGATGCCGATCTTATCGTGACGCTCACCAATAACGATCAGACCAATATTCTGGCGGCGGTGATTGCCAAGCAGCTCGGCTGCAAATCGAATCTGGCGCTTTTGAACAGTACGTCGTTCCACGACGTCGCCCGCTCTCTGGGGCTCGATGCCTATATCAACCCTCGGGCCGTGACGATCTCCCGCGTGCTTCAACACGTGCGCAAGGGCCGCATCCGCTCAGTCTATGCTGTCCAGCGCGGCTCGGCGGAGGTGATCGAGGCGGAAGCGCTGGAGACGTCGCCGCTGGTCGGCCAGTCCTTCCGCGACATCGATATGCCCGACGGTGTGCGCATCGGGGCGATCTATCGCGACGGCGTGGTGATCCGCCCGGATGGCAGCACGAAAATCAAGGCGAAGGACCGGGTCGTGCTGTTCGCATCCGCCGATGCGGTGCGCGACGTGGAACAACTTTTCCGTGTTTCGATACAATATTTTTGACTGTCCCGAATTGAAAATGTGGGTCAATACTCGTACTCATTCGGCTGTTTTGACCGTTGCGGAACGGAACACGATTTGATACCAGAGTTTGAGGTCGGCCAAGCGGGGGACAAGACTCGGCCGGCTTATTATTGATTGATTATTTTCCGGTATCCCTGCCGGCAAAAAAGAAAGAAGCGGCGCCATGGCGGAACGTTCTCAAAACCTTCAGGATCTCTTCCTCAATACCGTTCGTAAGCAAAAGATTTCGCTCACGATTTTCCTGATCAACGGCGTCAAGCTGACGGGCGTTGTCACCTCCTTCGACAATTTCTGCGTGCTTCTGCGCCGTGACGGTCATTCGCAGCTTGTTTACAAGCATGCGATCTCCACCATCATGCCCGGTCAGCCGATGCAGATGTTCGAAAGCGAAGAAGGCGCGGCCTGATCGGGCTCCCTCGACGGATATTCGACATAGACTGACCCGGACCGGGAACATTTCCCGTGCCGTCAGGTTAATCCCCATGGCCGCCCGCGCGGATGCGGTCGGCCGCAATCCTCTTTCTGGACAAGGCTGAACCCATTTCAACGCGCGACACCTCGAACGAATCGATTATTCCGGAGCAGGAAAAGCGCCGCGACGACATGCGTGCGGTTGTTCTCGTGCCGGTCCTCAAGCAGCGCGAAACGCGCGACGCGGCTGCCGGCCCGGCTGCCCCCGGCCGTTCGGTCGAAGCCAAGCTTGAGGAAGCAAAAGGACTGGCGCTCGCCATCGATCTGGAAGTGACGCAGGGTCTCATCGTTCCGGTGAACCAGCCGCGCCCGGCCACGCTGTTCGGAACCGGCAAGATCGAAGAAATCGGTCATCTTCTCGACGAGACCGATTCCGGCCTGGTGATCGTCGATCATCCGTTGACCCCAGTGCAGCAGCGCAATCTCGAAAAGCAGTGGAATTGCAAGGTCATCGACCGCACGGGCCTGATCCTTGAAATCTTCGGCCGCCGCGCCTCCACAAAGGAAGGCACGCTGCAGGTCGATCTTGCGCATCTGAACTACCAGAAGGGCCGCCTCGTCCGAAGCTGGACCCACCTTGAACGCCAGCGCGGCGGTGCGGGCTTCATGGGCGGTCCGGGTGAAACCCAGATCGAAGCGGACCGCCGACTTTTGCAGGAACGCATCGTCAAGCTGGAGCGCGAACTGGAGCAGGTCGTGCGCACGCGCCAGCTACACCGCGCCAAGCGCCGCAAGGTGCCGCATCCGATCGTCGCGCTGGTCGGTTACACCAATGCCGGCAAATCCACGCTGTTCAACCGCATCACCGGCGCAGGCGTTCTGGCGGAGGATATGCTGTTCGCCACGCTCGACCCGACCTTGCGCCGCATGAAATTGCCGCATGGTCGCACCGTCATCCTGTCCGATACGGTCGGTTTCATTTCCGATCTTCCGACGCATCTGGTCGCCGCTTTCCGCGCCACTCTGGAAGAGGTGCTGGAAGCCGATCTCGTTCTGCATGTGCGCGATATGTCCGATCCGGACAATGCCGCCCAGTCTGCGGATGTGCTGCGTATTCTTGGTGACCTCGGCATTGACGAGAAGGAGGCGGAAAAGCGCATCATCGAGGTCTGGAACAAGGTCGACCGTCTCGAGCCGGAAGCGCATGACGCCATCATGCAGCGTGCCGAGGGCCGTTCGGATATCCGCGCCGTTTCGGCCATCACGGGTGAGGGCGTCGATGCCCTGATGGACGAGATTTCAAAGCGTCTTTCCGGTGTTCTGACGGAAACGACCGTTGTGCTCTCTATCGAACAATTGCCGCTGATCTCGTGGGTCTATAGCAATTCCATTGTCGACGGTCGTGAAGACCATGAGGATGGATCGGTTGCGCTTGATGTGCGCCTTTCGGAAGCGCAAGCGGCCGAACTGGAACGGAAGCTTGGTAAAGCGACTGTCCGCGAACGCGAGGACTGGGAGCGCTAAGCGTTCCTGGGACGATTATAAGGCGCGAAAACCTCTCCCCGTCATTCCGGCCTTGAGCCGGAATCCAGCCACGACGCGTCTGCGTCGTGAAAAACGAGTCTTTTGCGATCAAGGACTTGATCGCACTGGACCCCGGACTAAATCCGGGGTGACGGTGGGCTAGGACGAAACCGTATCAAGCGAACGTTCGATGCGTTTCGCCGCCTGCCAGAGATCTTCCATTCTCTCGAGACTCGCTTCTTCCAGCGTTTCGCCATTTTGAGTGAGCGACGTTTCGATGTGATTGAAACGCCTGCGGAATTTCGTGTTCGTACCGCGCAGCGCATCTTCCGGATCGGCTTTGACATGCCGGCCGATGTTGACGAGGGCAAAAATGAGATCGCCGAGCTCGTCCGAGACCTTTTCCGGTTTTCCTTCCGCCAGCGCCTCACGCAGTTCGGCGATTTCCTCCTCGATCTTGTCGAGAATCGGAGCTGGGTTCGACCAGTCGAAACCGGCACGCGCTGCCTGTTCCTGCAGCTTCAGGGCTTCGGTCAGCGCCGGCTGGCTGCGCTGTACGCCGCCCAGAAAGCCGGCCTTAAAATCCTCGGTGATACCACGTCGCGCGCGTCGCTCTGCACGCTCGCGTTTTTCTTCCGCCTTGATGCGATCCCATTGCAGTTTGACGCCGTCCGGCGTGTCGGCGTCGGATACGGCGAAGACATGGGGATGACGGCGGATCATCTTCGAGGTCACGGCATGCACTACGTCGCCGAAGGTGAATTCGCCCATCTCTTCGGCAATACGAGCATGGAAAACCACCTGCAGCAGAAGGTCGCCCAGTTCCTCGCAAAGATCGTCCATGTCCTTTCGCTCGATAGCGTCGGCGACTTCATAAGCCTCTTCAATGGTATAGGGCTTGATCGTCTCGAAGGTCTGCACGACATCCCATGGGCAACCGGTTTCCGGCTGCCGCAGGGCTTCCATGATCTCGATCAGGCGGGAAATATCCTTCGAGGCTTCCATAATGTCTCAAACCTTCGTTCTTTGTTTCTGCGCATCGCCGGGACGGAAAACCGTCACGCACGTCCTGCGGAAATGCCCTAGTTCAATGGAATGTCGTTGCCGCTCTTCGATGACTGGTAGCTGGTGGAAAGATCGTCATAAGCGGCCTTGATGCGGGCCGTCTGCGCCTTCAACGTGGTCTTCAGCGGATCGTCTTCACCCTCCACCAGATCGGCAATGAAATACGAATTCCAGAAGGCATTGTTGCGGCGATACCCGCCCGGTTCCAGCCCGAAAACTTCCTTGAGGATTTTCAGGTCGTGAGGGATCGCGAAAGCGTCGCGGGAATCCTCGTGGCTGAAGAAGGAGTAGAAATTATCGAAGCCCGCCCAGGTGATGGCGGACATGCACATGGTGCATGGTTCGTGGGTAGAGAGAAAAATCAGCTCCTTCGTGTTCGGCTTTTCGCCCAGCTCGTAAAACCGCTTCAGCGTATGCACTTCGCCATGCCAGAGCGGATTTTCCAGCTCGTTATTGGTCTCGGCGATCACCAGCGACAGGTCCGATTTGCGCAGGATCGCCGCACCGAAAACCTTGTTGCCAAGGCTGACGCCACGCGCCGTCAAGGGCAGGATATCGTGTTCGATGACATCGAGAAGGCGGGCGGCGAGGGTGGGGCTGGTCAAGGGTCTGGTCCTTCGTGCCGCTTTAAGGAAAAGCGGTCTTCGCATGGGGAAATCGACAGTCGATGGTCGCTCCTTGTTCGGCGCGAGGACCCGCTTTGTCAAGGGATTGCACGGGGATTCTCAGGGCTTGCGCAGGTGCGGAAAAGCATCGCCGGTTTGTTTTCCTCCAAAACCGGGGTCTTCGAGAAATAAAAATCCAGGTGCCGGAAAGGCTTGAATTTCTGTTTCTTCAATCTTGCACCGCAATGCGAGATATATGTCCAATGCACAACGAACATGATTTTTCCGCTGCTGGCGACCGCCTTTCAACCTTCCCCGCTTTCTTTCGGGTCGAGGGGCGGCAGGTCGCTGTTTTCGGAAATGGCGATGAAGCCTTCGCGAAGGTAAGGCTTCTCGCCAACACCAACGCGCATATCATTGCCTATGCCGACCAGCCGGAAGCCGATTTTGCCCGTTATATCAGCGAAAACGGCATTGATCATCGAGCTTTGGCTTTCGCCGGCGAATTGATCGAAGGCGCCACGCTGGTCTTCGCCGCTACCGGCGACGAGGCGCTGGACCGTGAGATCGTCACCGTGGCGCGCGCCGCGAAAATTCCCGCCAATGCGGTGGATCAGCCGGAATTCTGCGATTTCTTCACCCCGGCGCTCGTCGCCCGCGCGCCGGTCGCCGTGGCTATCGGCACGGAAGGGGCAGGGCCGGTTCTCGCCCAGATGATCCGCGCCCGCATCGACCAGATGCTGTCGCCGTCGCTTGGTAAGCTTGCGCGCCTTGCCGTGCAGTATCGTGATGCGGCCGAGGAGAACGTGCCGAAGGGCGCCTTGCGTCGCAATTTCTGGCGACGGTTCTTTTCAGGTGCGGTGGCGGATGCCGTCGCCGTTGGCGATACGCTCTCCGCCCGTCAGGCCGTCGACCGCCTGCTGCAATCGCCCGAACGCAGCGAAGGCCGTATCTGGCTCGTCGGCGCAGGACCGGGCGCTGAAGATCTGCTGACGCTGCGTGCGCAGCGCGTGCTGATGGAAGCCGATGTGATCGTTTACGACGCGCTTGTGCCGCAGGCGATTGTCGATATGGGCCGCCGCGATGCAGAGCGGCTCTCCGTCGGCAAGCGCAAGGGCTGCCACAGCAAGTCGCAGGATGAGATCAACCGCCTGCTGGTGCGCCTCGGCAAAGATGGCAAGCGCGTCGTGCGCCTCAAATCCGGCGATCCGCTGGTCTATGGCCGGGCGGGTGAAGAAATGGCGGCGCTGCGTGAGGCCGGTATTGCCTATGAGATCGTGCCCGGCATCACGTCGGCCTTCGCCGCCGCTGCGGATTTCGAATTGCCGCTGACGCTGCGCGGTGTCGCTTCATCGCTGATTTTCACTACTGGCCACGATCTGGCTGGCGATGTCCTGCCCGATTGGGCAAGGCTTGCGGTTTCCGGCGCCACCATCGCCGTCTATATGGGCCGCAGTGTTGCTGCTTCGGTCGCGAAGCGGCTGATCGACGCGGGATTGGGCGTGGAAACCACGGTTGCCGTCATCGAAAACGCCAGCCGCGCGGATCGCCGCCTGCTGCATGGCACACTGAACGATCTGCCCGAACTCGAACATCGCGATGAACTGACCGGACCGGTCATGGTGATCATCGGCGATGCGGTGGCGGGCGCCAATTTTGACAGGTCCGAGGCGCTTGCATTGTCAGTGCGGCCGGCGGATTTCAAACGGGAGTATGTAAATGGCTGACAAGGTTTTGACCGCCAACCGCCTGAGCGATGGCATCGCCGTCTGGCTCGATGCCAACGGGGAGTGGACGGAGAACCTGCAGGGCGCAATCGTTGCCCGCCATGCGGAGGCCGTCGCCTCGTTCGAGGAAATCGGCAAGCGGGATTTCTCCGCCAACAAGGTCGTCGATGTGGCCGTCATCGATGTCATCGAAGAGAACGGCAAGCTTTGGCCGACGCGTCTTCGCGAACGCATTCGCGCCGCCGGCCCCACCGTGCACTATGCCACCGGCTTCAAGCCGGCCGATGCAGCATTCATCGCAGTCTGAGGAATAATATGTACCGTTACGACGAGTTCGATCACGCATTTGTTGAAGGCCGCGTGGCGCAGTTTCGCGATCAGGTCGAGCGCCGCCTTTCCGGCGAACTGGCCGAGGATGCGTTCAAGCCGCTGCGCCTGATGAACGGCGTCTATCTTCAGCTGCATGCCTATATGCTGCGCGTCGCCATTCCTTACGGCACGCTGAATTCGAAGCAGATGCGGATGCTGGCCCACATCGCTCGCAAATATGACCGGGGTTATGGCCACTTCACCACCCGCCAGAACATCCAGTACAACTGGCCGCGTCTTTCCGACACACCGGATATCCTGTCCGAACTGGCGAGCGTGGAAATGCACGCGCTTCAGACGTCCGGCAACTGCATTCGCAACGTCACCGCCGATCATTTCGCCGGTGCGGCCGCCGATGAGGTCGCCGATCCGCGTCCCTATGCGGAAATCCTGCGCCAGTGGTCTTCCGTTCACCCGGAATTCTCCTTCCTGCCGCGCAAGTTCAAGATCGCCGTCACCGGCGCCGAGCGCGACCGTGCCGCCATTCAGGTGCACGATATCGGCCTGCACCTGAAAAAGAACGACAAGGGTGAGATCGGTTTCGCCGTCTATGTCGGCGGCGGGCAGGGCCGCACGCCGATGATCGCCAAGAAAATCCGCGACTTCCTGCCGGAAGAGGACTTGCTTTCCTACACGACGGCAATCATGCGCGTTTATAACCTGCACGGCCGCCGCGACAATAAATACAAGGCGCGCATCAAGATCCTCGTGCACGAGACCGGTGCGGAAGAACTGGCCCGCCAGGTCGAGGTCGAATTCGCTGAACTCAAGAACACCGAGTTGAAGCTTCCGGATGCCGATATTGCGGCAATCACCGCTTATTTCGCGCCGCCGGCGCTGAAGGATCGGCCGGAAGGCTGGGAAAGCCTGGCGCGCTGGAAGCGGGCCGATGAAGGTTTTGCCCGTTTTGTCGAGCAGAACGTCGCACCGCACAAGCATCCCGATTACGGCATGGTGACGATCTCGCTGAAGCCGATCGGCGGCATTCCGGGCGATGCGACCGATGAGCAGATGGAACTCGTCGCCGATATCGCCGCGGAATATGCTTTCGATGAAATCCGTATCAGCCATGAGCAGAACATCATCCTGCCGCATGTGGCCCTGGCCGATCTCGAGCCGGTTTATCGCGCGCTGGTGGGTGCGGGCCTCGCGACCGCCAATGCCGGGCTGATCACCGATATCATTGCCTGTCCCGGGCTGGACTATTGCGCGCTCGCAAATGCGCGCTCCATTCCGGTGGCGCAGGAAATTTCCACCCGCTTCGGTTCGCCGGAGCGTCAGGCGGAAATCGGTGAGCTGAAGATCAAGATTTCCGGCTGCATCAATGCATGCGGCCACCACCATGTCGGCCATATCGGCCTGCTGGGTGTGGAAAAGAAGGGCGCGGAACTTTACCAGATCACGCTTGGCGGATCGGGCGATGAGAACACCTCGATCGGTGAAATCATCGGCCGTGGCTTCGAGCCGGAAAAAGTCACCGAAGCCATCGAAACCATCGTCGACACCTATCTCGGGCTTCGCCTTTCGAAGGAAGAAATTTTCCTCGAAGCCTATCGCCGCGTTGGACCGCAGCCATTCAAGGATGCGCTATACGGTTCCGCTGCAGAAGCCGCCTGAGGAGAATGCCATGACGAAAATCTGGAACCGCGACGGCTTCGTGGAAAACGATCCCTGGGTGATCGAAACGGAAGAAGTGAAAGCAACGGCGGAGCAGAAGCCCGTGCTGCCGCTCGCCGATTTTCTGGTTCGTGCCGCCGAAAGCAACGATATCGGCCTCGGCGTTCTGATCACGCCTGCCGACGATGTGACGCGGCTCGGACCCTATCTCGACCGTATCGACCTTGTCGCCGTAAGCTTCCCGGCCTTCAATGACGGTCGCGGTTTCAGCCACGCTTCGCTGCTGCGCAGCCGTCTCGGTTTTGCGGGCGAGGTGAGGGCGGTTGGCGACGTCCTGATCGATCAGGTGCCGCTGATGCTTCGTACCGGCTTCACCAGCTTTGCAGTGACGAACGGCACGGCCATCCACCGCCTGTCCGAAAATCGCCTGCCGGAAATCCCGGTTTATTACCAGCCGACAGCCAAGCCGGCGAGCGGCGGTGAGGCCTATAGCTGGCGTCGTCGTGCGTCTCTATGACACGTTGCGTGGAAATATGAGTTTTTGATACATATTTCCTGCGCACATGGCAGTATTGACATTCTCATGCCTTCAAACCGGAGCAAAAATGGTATAATTGCCCGGTCGGAGAATGTCGCATCGAATAAGAATGGACGGAACCTGAAATGAACGCGCCAGCCAAGACGGAAGATTTCGCGATCAAGATACCTGACGGTGTTTACGCCGAGACGGTTTTATCGGTGGAGCACTATACCGACCACCTGTTCCGTTTCCGCATGACGCGCCCGGCCGGCTTCCGTTTCCGTTCCGGCGAATTCGCCATGATCGGCCTGATGGTCGGCGACAAGCCGATCTACCGCGCCTATTCCATCGCCAGCCCCGCCTGGGATGAAGAACTGGAATTCTTCTCGATCAAGGTTCCGAACGGTCCGCTGACATCGCATCTTCAGGCGATCAAGCCCGGCGATACCGTGCTGATGCGGAAGAAGCCGACAGGCACGCTGGTTCTGGATGCGCTGACGCCCGGCAGACGGCTTTACATGTTCTCCACCGGCACCGGCATCGCGCCTTTCGCGAGCCTGATCCGTGACCCGGAGACCTATGAGAAGTTTGAAGAGGTCATCCTCACCCATACCTGCCGTGATGTTGCAGAGCTGAAATACGGCTTCGATCTGGTCGAGGAAATCCGTAACCACGAATTCCTGAACGAAATCGTCGGCGACAAGCTGAAGCATTATGCGACCGTCACCCGCGAAGATTACCCGTTCAAGGGCCGCATCACAACGCTGATCGAGAACGGCAAGCTGTTTGCGGATCTGGGCGTTCCGGCGCTCGATCCCGAAATCGATCGCGGCATGATCTGCGGCTCCTCGGCAATGCTGAAGGACACCAAGGAGCTTCTGGAAAAAGCCGGCCTGAACGAGGGCGCCAACAACAAGCCCGCCGAATTCGTGATCGAGCGCGCTTTCGTCGGTTGATCCCATAAAAAGCTACGAGATTTCAGGAGGCCGTCAGGCCTCCTTTTTGTTTGCGCCTTCAGTGCGGGTGTTGAGAGGCGGCGTCGTCATCCTGTTTCGGGGCTATTTCGTTGCGATAGAGAAGAAAAAGCCCGATGGCGATAGCGGCAATGCCGCCGCCGACGAGATGCGACAGCGAATAACCGCCCTTCGTCACCAGCCAGCCTGCGACGACATTGCTGAACGATGCGCCGATACCCTGAACCATCATGACGCTGGCAAGGCCGACATTAAAACGACCGGTGCCTTTCAAAATCCTCTCCACCGCAACCGGGGTGACGATGCCGAGCAGGCCCGCGCCAACGCCATCGAGAAACTGCACCGGGAAGATCACCCAGAAATCCGAAAAGGCCGAGGCGAGGAGACCGCGTATCGGCAACGCGATCAGCGCGATGATGAAAACGGTCGAGAGACCGAAACGGCGTATCAGCCATGGGGCCATTGCGGCGACGAAGATCATCGCGAATTGCGCGACGCCGGTAATGATGGCGGTGGTGCGGAAGGGCGTCTGCAGTTCAATGGCGAAATCCTGTGCGATCAACCGGCCCATCGGCGCGTTGCCGAAGTGGAAAACAAGCAGAATGATGGCGAGAAAGATCAGCCCGCGTTCGTGCATCAGCACCCTGATGCCGGACGGCCCCGGCTCTCCCTTGTCTTCGGCAAGGCCACGCGCAACCTTGTGATCAATCCTATCGGGATCAATGGCCGCCGTAGCGAGCAGGGCGCCTGCAGCGGTCAGCAGCATCAGACCGATGATCCCGTTCATGCCGAAGAACGTTACGACCACATAAGTCGCGAAAAGCGACGCAAAATTACCACCGTGGTTCCAGAACTCATTGCGCGAAATCTGGTGGGAAAACAGTCGCTCGCCGACAAGGCCGAGTGTGAGGCCGGCAAGCGCGGGACCGACCACTGCGCCAACCACCGCCGTCATGATCTGGCCGGTCCAGACGATCCAAACATCCGGAAAGATCAGCGTGATCAACGCCCCGACGGTCACGAGAACAACGGGGATAGCAATCAGCGTTCGTTTCCACGTCGTCCCATCCACCAGCGCGCCGCAAAGCGGCGTGGCAAGCAGACCGACGAGGCCACCGACCGTGGCGATCATGCCCAACGAAAGCGAAGACCAACCCTGTGTCGCCAGAAATGCATCCAGAAACGGCCCGAGGCCGTCACGGGCATCGGCAAGGAAAAAATTCAGCGCTGCAAGGGCAAAAAGCGTGCGGTCTGAGATACCACCGCTACGCGGCAAGCCACCGGAAGGAAGTCCGCCGGGTGGTGCCGAAACGCCGATTGTCGTCATGAAATATGCTCCGAAAAATATGCAAGAGGGAATGGGAATTAATTGAGGCTGGCGAAAAACATCTGTGCCCGCATTTGGTTGCATTGGCACGACATGACGATAAATCCTAGATGTTTTTGGTCGCTGCAAAGTCGGCTGGAGGAACGTTTAACGGTACTGGTGAGTTAGTCTTCGTGGAAAAACGGATACGCGCCATGAAGATCAAGGTTTTTGCAGTTTTATTTTCGGCCGCATTGCTCGGCACGCAGCCCGCACATGCGGACGAACGCGCATTTCTCTCATCGCTGAAAGGCACATGGGCAGGTAAGGGAACCGTGATTACCCGGATAGGCACGCCGCCGATCAATGTGAGTTGCACACTGAACTCCAATGCGGGGGCATCGTCGCTCAACATGTCCGGCACTTGCCGCGGCCTTCTCGTGGTAAGGCGGGCAATCGCTGCCGATCTGTCGGAGAAAGGCGGACGCTACAGTGGCGCCTATACTGGGCCTTCCGGCCGCCCATCCGCGCTTTCCGGCACAAGACAGGGCAACGCCATAAATCTGACAGTGCGATGGAACCGGGATATCAACGGCGATCGCATTGCTGCCATGACCATTGAAAAGATTGGAGCCAACGGCCTGCGGCTGCGCACCACCGATAAGGACGGCAGGACCGGCAAGACGGTGGTGACGAGCGATATCCGGCTCGTTCGCTAAGTCAGCCGTGAGACAATGACGGATGGGCGGCTCGGGTTTCTAGTGGAATTCGAGCAGCAGGGGGCAATGGTCCGAAACTTCCGGCTGTCTCACCACATCGAAACGATCGATCTGCACGGCTGGGTTGACCAGCATGTAATCCGCATAACGGTTCGCTTTGGCATAATGTGAGGTCCGGGTGTCGGTAAAGCCGCGTGTCGTGACGAGTTCGGTGAGATCCAGTTCCTTCAGCACAGTGAAGGTCTCGCTGTCAGGCAGGACATTAAAATCACCGCAGACGATGATCCGGTCGCCATCCTCAGCAATGTTTTTGACAAGTTGTACGAGGCGTTTCGCCTGCGCTAGACGGGCGGGGATATCGTGTTTGCCGCTGAGGTCGCGCAATCCGTGTATATGGGCGATGACGGCCGGCTGACCGGTGGTGAAGTCGAAAACCCTGACGGCGTGGCCAGTGCGCGACCGTGGATGATCTCCATATCCGTCTGCGGAAAAAGTCCCGTGCACGAACCCTTGCGCCTGCGCAACGATGGCCATGGATTTGCGCACAAATGTCGCTAGCCCCCATTGGGAAGGATATTTGGTTTCGCTGTGCCAGAGATCACCCTGCGCCGCCGGACAGAAGATCGCCAGGTGATCCGGCAAGGCCTCGGCGATTTCGTGGAAGAAGTTCGCCCTTTGCGGCAGGTCGATGCCGTGATCGCGGTAGCTCAGCCAGTCCTCAAAGGCAGTCGGCGTGTGCACCACCTCCTGCAGGCAAAGAATATCGGGATCGGATGAGGAGATATAGGGAACAATCTCGTCATGAAGCTTTCCGCCCCAACCATTCAGGCAAATCACACGCATTCCCGCTCCATCGCCGCTTGTTTGCGGCATCCGTTCTAGCATGGAATGTGTGGCGAGCAATCGTGTGCGGCGGGGCCGCGAAACGTTGCTGCTGTAACGGAAAAGGCCCGGATCGCTCCGGGCCTCTACATGTACCAGTCGCCTGCCGTCTCGTTATATTACATCTTCGGCAGCAACACCTTGTCGATGACATGAATGACGCCATTGGATTGTTTGACGTCGGCGATGGTGACGTGGGCAACCGTACCATTCTCGTCCGTCAACGTGATTTTGCCCATGCTTTCCTTGGCCTTGAGAACGCAGCCGCCGACGGTCTTAACGTCATGCTCACCTTTGTCGTCCTTGATCATTTTTTCGATGGCGGGTGACAGTGCATTGGCGGCAACCACATGGCAGGTCAGCACCTTGACCAGCTTCTCCTTGTTCTGAGGCTTCAGAAGATCATCGACCGCACCCTTCGGAAGGGCCGCAAAAGCCTCGTTGGTTGGTGCGAACACCGTGAACGGGCCCTTTCCCTGAAGTGTTTCGACAAGCCCGGCAGCCTTGACCGCTGCGACAAGCGTTGTATGGTCTTTCGAGTTCATCGCATTTTCAACGATGTTCTTGTCCTCGAACATTGCGGCGCCGCCAACTTTGGGGTTCGCGGCATAAGCGGAAACCATGCCGATGGAAAGAGCTGCGGCCAGCATCAGGACGCGAACAGAAACGTTGTACATCGTTATTCCTCCTTGGTGACTTCCAAACCCCGAAAGGTACTTCTTCCGGTGGCCGCTATCGGTTATCCGTAGCGACACAAGAGACGGAAGCCGGCTCCTCGAAGTTTCGAGGCGAGCCAGGAAAAATGATAAATAATTGATTTCAAGAATGATTATCTATGTGTCGACATAAAAAAGCCCGGAGCGATCCGGGCTTTTGTCTTGAGAGAAACGAAGTTTACTCAGCCGCTTCGGCATAAGCCTCCATCGGCGGGCAGGTGCAGATGAGGTTGCGGTCGCCATAGACGTTGTCGATGCGGTTGACCGGCGACCAATATTTGTCGATGCGGAACGCGCCGGGCGGGAAGCAGCCCTTTTCGCGGCTATAGGGACGATCCCATTCACCAACGAGGTCTTCCACCGTGTGCGGTGCGTTCTTCAGCGGGTTGTTGGTCTTGTCCGCGCGGCCTTCCTCGATGTCGCGGGCTTCCTCTCGGATCGCCAGCATGGCATCGCAGAAACGGTCGATTTCCGCCTTGGTTTCGGATTCCGTCGGCTCGATCATCAGCGTCCCGGCAACCGGCCAGCTCATGGTCGGCGCGTGGAAACCGCAGTCGATGAGGCGCTTCGCGACATCGTCCACCGTCACGCCGCAGCTATCTGCCAGCGGACGGGTATCGATGATGCACTCATGCGCCACGCGGCCGGTTTCAGACTTGTAGAGCACGTCGAACGCACCCTTCAGCCGCTCAGCGATATAGTTGGCGTTGAGGATCGCCACCTTGGTCGCCTGCGTCAACCCTTCGCCGCCCATCATCAGGCAATAGCTCCACGAAATCGGCAGGATCGATGGCGAGCCGAACGGGGCCGCAGACACCGCACCCTCACGACCGTCCGTCGCCGGATGGCCGGGCAGGTAGGGAGCAAGATGCGCCTTGACACCGATCGGTCCCATGCCGGGGCCACCGCCGCCATGCGGAATGCAGAAGGTCTTGTGCAGGTTGAGATGCGAAACGTCCGAACCGATATCGCCGGGGCGGGCGAGACCGACCATGGCGTTCATGTTGGCGCCGTCCAGATACACCTGTCCACCATGCTTATGGGTGATTTCGCAAATCTCGCGAACCGTCTCCTCGAACACGCCGTGGGTGGACGGGTACGTGATCATGCAGCACGAGAGGTTTTCCGCATACTGCTCTGCTTTTGCACGGAAATCGTCGATATCGATGTCACCATTATCCCGCACTTTGACCGGCACCACTTTCATGCCGACCATCTGCGCAGAGGCAGGATTGGTGCCATGCGCCGACGTCGGAATGAGGCACACGTCACGGTGTGTGCCGCCATTGGCGAGGTGATAGTTGCGGATGGTCAGAAGCCCGGCATATTCCCCCTGCGCGCCGGAATTCGGCTGCATGGAGAAGGCGTCGTAACCGGTGACCGAGCACAGCTTTTCGGAGAGATCGTCGATCATCTCCTTGTAGCCGAGCGCCTGATTGGCCGGCGCGAAGGGATGGATGTCGGAAAATTCCGGCCAGGTGATCGGCAGCATTTCCGCTGTTGCGTTCAGCTTCATGGTGCAGGAGCCGAGCGGGATCATCGAGCGGTCGAGCGCCAGATCGCGGTCCGAAAGACGGCGGATGTAACGGGTCATCTCGCTTTCGGCGCGGTTCATGTGGAAGATCGGATGCGTCATGTACTGGCTGGTGCGCAGCAGGTCCTTCGGCAGGCGATATTCCGGCTCGAAATCCGAGATCGAGAAATTGCCGCCGAAAGCGCGCCAGACCGCCTCAAGCGTTGCCGGGCGCGTGCGCTCGTCAAGGCTCATGCCGATCTTGGTCGCGCCCACCTTGCGCAGGTTCACGCCTTCCGCAACGGCCGAGCGCAGGATGACGCCCTGCATATGGCCGACTTCGACGGTGATGGTGTCGAAGAAGGTTTCCGGCTCGATGGTGTAGCCGAGCTTTTCCAGCCCCTTGGCCATCAGAACGGCCTTCTGGTGGGTCTGCTGGGCGATGGCCTTGATGCCCTGCGGGCCGTGGAAGACGCCGTACATGGAGGCCATGACGGCCAGCAGCACCTGCGCCGTGCAGATGTTCGACGTCGCCTTTTCGCGGCGGATATGCTGTTCGCGTGTCTGCAGCGACAGGCGATAGGCGCGGTTGCCGCGCGCATCGACCGAAACGCCGACCAGACGGCCGGGCATGGAGCGCTTATGCGCATCCTTGACGGCCATGTAAGCCGCGTGCGGACCGCCGTAACCAACCGGAACGCCGAAGCGCTGCGAGGTGCCGATGGCGATGTCAGCGCCCATTTCACCGGGCGACTTCAGAAGCGTCAGCGCCAGAAGATCGGCGGCGACGGCGGCAATCGCGCCCGTCTGGTGCAGGCGGGAAATCAGGCCGGAGAAATCGCTGACATGGCCGTGGGTGCCCGGATACTGGAAGATCGCACCGAACACATCGACCGGGTCGAGATCAGTAAAGGGGTTGCCGACAATCACCTTCCAGCCGAGCGGGGCCGCGCGGGTCTCGATCAGCGCAATGGTCTGCGGATGGCAATTGGCGTCAACGAAGAAGGCGGTCGCCTTGGATTTGGCGACGCGCTGGCACATCGCCATGGCTTCGGCAGCCGCCGTCGCTTCATCGAGCAGCGATGCGTTGGCAACATCGAGGCCGGTCAGGTCGCAGACCATGGTCTGGTAGTTCAGCAGCGCCTCAAGGCGGCCCTGGCTGATTTCCGGCTGATAGGGCGTATAGGCCGTGTACCAGGCCGGGTTTTCCAGAATATTGCGCTGGATGACCGGCGGCGTGATGGTGCCGTAATAACCCTGGCCGATCAGCGAGGTCAGAACCTGGTTTTTGTTGGCCGTCTCACGCAGGCGGTCGAGCGCTTCGCGTTCGGTCAGCGCGGCACCCCAGGTCAGCGGCACCTTCTGGCGGATGGAAGAGGGAACGGTGGCGTCGATCAGGGCGTCGAGGCTCTTATAGCCAACGACCTTCAGCATCTCGGCCATTTCCGACGGCGAAGGCCCGATGTGACGCCGGTTGGCGAAATCATAGGGCTGATAGTCGGTGAAATGGAATTCGGTGGGCGTCGTCATTACGCGATCAGCTCCTTGTAGGCTGCTTCATCGAGCAGCGTATCGGCATCTGCGGCGTTGGAAAGCTTCAGCTTGAAGAACCAGCCGGCGCCCTGCGGGTCGGAATTGACCAGCGAGGGATCATCGACGATGGCCTGGTTGATTTCCACCACTTCGCCATCCAGCGGACAATAGACATCGGAAGCCGCCTTGACGGATTCAACGGTCGCCGCGTCGCCATCCTTGGAGAAGGTGGCGCCCACTTCCGGCAATTCGACAAAAACGAGATCGCCAAGCTGTTCAGCGGCGTGGCTGGTGATGCCAACGGTGGCGATATCGCCTTCGAACTTCAGCCATTCGTGTTCTGCGGTAAATTTCAGCATCGTATTCTCTCCGGAGATGGGATGAAGATTATCGTTTATAGGTGGGCTTGATGAAGGGCAGGGCGGCGACGGTGACGGGCAGATATTTGCCACGCACTTCCGCAAAGACAGCCGTGCCGGGAGCAGCGTGGGAAACAGGCACGTAACCCATGGCGACGGGACCTTCGACCGAGGGACCGAAACCGCCCGAGGTCACTTCACCGATCTCCGTCTTGCCTTCGGCATCCGCAAACAGCTTCGAATGGCCGCGCACCGGCGCCTTGCCTTCCGGCTTCAGGCCGACGCGGCGGCGCGATGTGCCATCGTTCAGTTCGCCGAGAATACGCTCCGCGCCAGGAAAACCGCCCTCGCGGTCTCCACCGGCGCGGCGCGCTTTCTGGATCGCCCATTCGAGCGAGGCTTCGATGGGGGAGGTCGTAGTGTCGATATCGTTGCCGTAAAGACAAAGGCCGGCTTCGAGGCGCAGGCTGTCGCGCGCACCAAGCCCGATGGCATCGCAATCGGGATGTTCGAGCAGGGCTTTGGCAATTTCTTCGGCCTTGTCGGCCGGTACGGAAATCTCAAAGCCGTCTTCACCGGAATAACCGGAGCGCGAGACGATGCACGGCACGTCATGCAGCGGCACTTCCTGCACATCCATGAATTTCATTTCCGAGACGCCGGCCCAGAGTTCAGCCAGAACGGCCTCAGCGCGCGGACCCTGAAGCGCGATAAGCGCCCGGTCATCGAGAAGAGTTATCTCGCAGGCATCGGAAAGATGCGCCTTCATATGGGCGACATCGGCATCCTTACAGGCGGCGTTGACGACGACAAAAAGATGATCGCCGCGATTGGTGATCATCAGATCATCCAGAATGCCACCATTTTCGTCGGTGAAGAAACCGTAGCGCTGGCGGCCTTCCTTGAGGCCGAGAATGTCAACCGGCACCAGCTTTTCGAGCGCGCGTGCGGCATCTTCATTCTTGCCGGACTTCGCCTTCAGGATCACTTGGCCCATATGGGACACGTCGAAGAGGCCGGCGGAGGTGCGGGTCTGGAGATGTTCCTTCAGAACGCCGGCCGGATATTGCACGGGCATGTCGTAACCGGCAAAGGGCACCATGCGGGCGCCAAGCGATATGTGCAGGGAGTGGAGCGGCGTGGTTTTCAGCGCGGCGGTATCGTCCAAGGACGCCTCCAGGGTTGCGCGAGATATCGCGCGGGCTCAGGTCATGGCGCGAAAAACGCACCGGGTTCAAGAGCCCCCTCTGTCCTTGTCGCCTGAGATTGTTATCCCTTCGGCGAGCCGTCCTTATGAAAGGTGGCTTCTCTCCAGAGTTCCGTCGTCACCGCTGGTCCTTTTGCCTGAGAGTTTCCGGGGCGGTTGCTCCTTCGGCACCGCATTGAAGCGGTTTCTCCCAACGATGATGCGACGCTCATTATCTTCGAAGACCCGTTATTGGCAAGGACCAAATGACGCATCTGAACAGATTCTTGCTCCATCTGCGCCATCGGCGTAGCGATCTGGGACGACAGATGGTCTTGGCGGCTTTCTTCAGTCGGATTTTTTCTCAGGCAGGCCCTTGCGTTTCGTCGATGCGAAATCCTCAAGCTCCTTTTCTGTCATGGACTTCTCCATGCTTTTTGAAGCGCCTTTTAAACTGGATTTCTTCGTTTCTCCGCGTTTGGCCGCCAGTGCGGCGCCCGCCGCTTTCTGCTGGGCCTTCGATTTCGCTGGCATTGTCGGGCCTCCATTGAAATGATGGTTGCCGAAGGAAAATGCCGCCTGGCATCTATTGTTCCCTTGCGACGGTCTGGCCTGCGGCAAAATTCCCCTTTGAAATCGGAGAGAAACAGGGATATCGCCTAGAACATGGATGCAAATCGAACACGACGATTGATGGGGATGGAGAAAATGCTTCGCATTTTCTGCGCGACCCTGATGTTGTCCCTCGGTTTTGCCCACAAGCCGGCACTTGCCGCAGCACCCGCCGTTGCGCTGGATGAGAGTTACCGGCTGCCGGACGGCACCTTCGCGGAAATCTGCCTTGGCCATGGCAACGGCGTCAATGCTTCCCATAACAAGGAAGGCCCCGCCCATTCCGGCGACGCCATCCTTTTTTGCGAGGCCTGCCTGCTCGCCTCGTCCATTCTTCTGCCGATGCCCGATACGGCTGGCTGGCTGAAGACGGAATTTGCCTGGCTAGACAACCGCCTGCCTGCGGAATGGAGCTTCCGCTCCGTGCTGACGATCCAGAAGCCCGCCGCGCGCGGCCCGCCGTCCCTGTCCGCCTGATTTTTCGTTTTACGGGATCATCGCCGCCTTTGGCGGCACGGAGCGGCTGCGCGGACCCAGAGGGATAGCAGCCGCAGGGACAAGCAAATGAAAACCACCAAGATCATCACCTGCAGCCTTTTCGTCGCCTCGGTTTCGACCTCGCAGGCTTTCGCCCATGCCACATTCGTTGACGGTTCGGCCGAACAGGAAAGCACCGTCGTTGCCGCCCTCCAGGTTCCGCATGGCTGCGAAGGCGGGCTCGCCACCACCGAAGTTCAGATCAAGCTGCCGGAAGGATTCATTGCCGCGAAGCCCCAGCCCAAGGCCGGCTGGGAACTGGAGGTCATCAAGGGAGACTACCAGAAGGCCTACAAGAACCACGGCAAGGAGATTAAAAGCGGACCGGTCGAAATCCGCTGGAAGGGCGGCAACCTGCCGGATGAATTCTACGACACCTTCTCCGTGCAGGGAAAAATCTCCGGTATTGAGGCGGGGCAGGACCTGCCATTCAAGGTAACACAGCTCTGCGGCGACAAGGGCAAGGTTGCCTGGGACGAAGTGGCAGCGGCTGGCGTCGATCCGCATTCCCTGAAAAGTCCCGCTCCCACCATTCGCGTTGCCGCAAAGGCTGCACATGCCGGCGGCCATGATCACTCCGCCATGGATATGGATGTCGTGAAGGCCGGCAGCCTCGAAGTGTCGGAGGGAACGACCAAGGCCATGCTGCCGGGCCAGCCGGTGGGCGGTGGATACGTGACGATCAAGAATACCGGCGATAGCGACGACAAGCTGATCGGCGTTGAATCGTCGTCCGCCGGACGTGCTGAAATCCACGAGATGGCTATGGTCAATGACGTCATGAAAATGCGCAAGTTGGATGACGGCATCGTCATTCCCGCCGGCCAGACGGTGGAGCTGAAGCCCGGCGGCCTGCACATGATGTTCTTCGATGTGAAGAAGCCCTTTGCCGAAGGCGACAAGGTGCCGGTAACGCTCATCTTCGAAAAGGCGGGCAAGGTGGAGATCGTGCTGTCCGCAGGCGCAGCCAAGGGCGGCGGCGACCACCAGCATAATTGACCGATGAAAAACGGCTACCGGAACGCGTGACAGGTCCGGTAGCCGCAAATTTTCATCTATCGTGTTGTTCTTCAGCGCCGTGGCGGAAAAGCAGGATGGCATTCGCCCACGTGATTTTCCGGAACTAGGTTGCAAATCTCTAGAAGATCAATCTGACACCAGGCTGAATGCAGGGACCCCGCCTATATTGCGAGAAACTGAAGAAACAACATTAAAATATCAATATATCCACCTGATCTATAAATTACTTTCAGATTTCGAGGTGAAGCTGTTTTCCTCGTAGGCCTCCACGGCCTGCTCGAGTGTCGCCTGTGGTTCTTGGCGCTGGCTGCTTGCTATCAGGAAATAGAGGGTGAGGGCCGGCGGCTTGATCGTCGTCATCAGGGCCCTGAGCTGGAAGTCATCCCCGTTTTCGGCTTTGCGCGCCAGTTCGTGAATGGCCTCTTCAACCTCGCTCTTGCGCGGCACGCGTTGCGGCGGCTTCATGGCCTCCAGCGCATAGGCCGCTGTATTCGCGGAAACGGAAAGAACCTGTGTCATCGAACCTCCGGCCATCTTCGCCGACCCTGAAAAACCGTAGATTAACAGTTGCCCATTGTTGGAAGGCTAAATCGCACAGCTGCAATTTAATCGTATTTTAACAGCCCAAAGCGCCGGGCAAAGGGGTTTCGCCAGCGGTTCCCATGGTCTAAAAATGTCCTGGACCGTCCGGTCCGACGATTTCTTCCGGAGACACAATTCCCCATGATCAATATCGCCCTTGTCGCTGCAGGCGGCGCAATCGGTTCCGTGTTCCGTTATCTGGTCGGGGTCTGGAGCGTGCGGTTGGCCGGACCGAATTTTCCCTGGGGAACCCTTGCCGTCAATGTGGTCGGATCTTTCCTGATCGGTCTGCTGGTCGAGCTTGTGGCGCGCCGGCTGAACGCCTCGATGGAAATGCGCCTGTTTCTCGTCACCGGCGTGCTCGGCGGGTTCACCACATTCTCGTCCTTCTCGCTCGATGCGGTCGCGCTGTTCGAACGCGGCGCGCTCGGGCTATCGGCGGTTTACGTGCTTGCAAGCCTCGCTGTTTCCATCACGGCGGTTTTCGCCGGTCTGGCCTTGGGCCGCAGTTTGTTCTAAAGGCTTGGTCCAAACGGCGCGCCGACGAATAGGGCGCGCGATCAGGACAGAAAGACTGGAAATTTCATGGCAGGTATCGAGCATATCAAGGTCGGGGCCGACGAGGCCGGTATGCGCCTCGATCGCTGGTTCAAGATTCATTATCCGGGACTTGGTTTCGGGCAGTTGCAGAAGCTTCTGCGCTCCGGCCAGGTGCGTGTGGATGGCGGCCGGGTGAAGACGGATGCACGCGTGCAGCCGGGACAGATGGTGCGCGTACCGCCGGTCGATTCCGATCTCAAGGTCAAGAGCGGCCCGATCGGATCGAAAGACCTCAAACACTCCGAAGATGGCGAGCTTCTGGCGCGCATGCTCCTGCATGAGGACGACAAGGTGTTCGTCTTCAACAAGCCGGCCGGCATTGCCGTGCAGGGCGGCTCCGGCGTCACTCGCCATATTGACGGGCTGCTGGAAGCCTGGACCAATCAGAAAGGCGAAAAGCCGCGTCTGGTGCACCGCCTCGACCGCGATACGTCGGGCGTGCTGGTGGTTGCCCGCACCCGCGGTGCTGCACAGAAGCTGACTGCCGCCTTCCGCGAACGCGATACCAAGAAGACCTATTGGGCGCTGGTCAAAGGCGTGCCGCGCAAGCATCAGGACAAGATTTCCACCTGGCTGGTCAAGGAACAGACCATGGATGGCGATCGCATGCGTATCGCCAAGCACGGCGAGGAGGGGGCCGATCACGCCGTTTCCTATTACCGCGTCATCGATACCGCCGCGCAGAACCTCGCCTGGCTGGAAATGGAACCCTATACCGGCCGCACCCATCAGCTTCGCGTGCACGCGCTGCATATGGGCCACCCGATCATCGGGGATCCCAAATATTACATCGACGATCCGAACTGGGATTTCCCGGGCGGCATCCAGAAGCGCCTGCATCTCCACGCACGCCATATCGACATACCGCATCCGAATGGCGGCCGGCTTCGGGTCAGCGCGCCCCTGCCGCCGCATATGGTCCAGACCTGGAACCTGCTCGGTCTCGACGTGGCCGATGGCGACAGGGAAGACTGACAGCCCATGAAACTGGTTCTTTTCGATTGTGACGGAACGCTGGTGGATAGCGCCGGCCTGATCCATGCCGTCATGTCAGATACTTTCGCTGATTTCGGCAAACCGCGCCCCGATATCTCCGAAACCAAGGCGATCATCGGTCTGACGCTGGATATCGCCATCGCCCGCATGCTGGGCAAGGCGCATGTGGATGATGAAGCGAAGGCGATGACGGAACGTTACAGGGAACTCTATCATCCCCTGCGGGAGCGGCCGGAAATGACCGTGCCGCTTTTCGACGGTATCGCCACGCTGATCGATACGCTTTCGAAACGCGACGATGTGCTGATCGGCGCGGTGACAGGCAAGGGTCGTCGCGGTCTTACCCATATTCTGCAGACCCACGGCCTTGCCGATCACTTCATCGTTTCGCGCACGGCGGATGATTGCCCCTCAAAGCCGCATCCGGCCATGGTGATGGAATGCTGCCATGAAACCGGCATGGTTCCGGCCGATACTGTCGTTATCGGCGATGCGATTTACGACATGCAGATGGCCAAGGCCGCCGGCGCGAAAGCAATCGGCGTCGCCTGGGGTTATGCCTCGGTCGACGATCTCTGGAAGGCAGGCGCCGATGCGGTCGTCAGCCATCCGCGCGAAATTCCGGCCTATGTTCCGGCCGATATTCTTGAATAACCTTTCTATCCGACTGACGAGGACGTGCCATGCGTGATCTCCTGAACGACCTTTCGGAGGGCCTGAGCCATCCCGACCCGATCCTGCGCGCGCAGATCCAGATGCAGAAACCTCTGCCGAAGCGGTTCTATAAAGATGTCACCGTCGGCGAGGCGGAGGAGGGCGGTTTTACCATCCTTCTCGATGGCAAGCCGCTGCGCACCCCCGCCAAGAAGCCGCTGACCGTCCCGACGCGCGCGCTGGCGGAACTGCTTCGCGATGAATGGGATGCCCAGAAAGAAGTGGTCAATCCGGTGGTCATGCCCGTTTCTCGGCATGTGAACACGGCCATTGATGGCGTCGCCAATGATACCCAGGCTGTTTTTGAGGACATACTTCGATTTTCCTCTTCCGATCTCCTCTGCTATCGCGCCGGCGATCCGGAAGCGCTGGTTGCGCGGCAGACGGACCATTGGGATCCGGTTCTGGACTGGGCGGCCAATGTGCTCGGAGCGCGCTTCATTCTCGTTGAAGGCGTGATGCATCAGGACCAGCCGCGCGAAGCCATCGCGGCTTTTGCGGTAACGCTGAAGAAATACGACACACCGATTGCGCTTGCCGCTCTTCACACCATGACGTCGCTGACCGGCTCCGCCATTTTGGCGCTGGCGCTGGCGGAAGGGGAGTTGACGCTGGAGGAAGCCTGGGCGCTTGCCCATCTGGATGAGGACTGGACCGCCGAACAATGGGGCGAGGACGAGGAGGCGCTGGAGCGCCGCGCCGTCAGGCTTGTCGATATGCGCGCGGCCCTCAATGTTCTGGAGTCGCTGAAGAGCGCTTCTTAACGCTTTTCTAACCCTGATGGCCGAGTATGCGGTTACCTCACGTTAGGGGAGCCGCAAATCATGAATACCACGCTGAAACGCCTTGGCACCATTGTGCTGGCGTGTTTCACGCTCATGTCTTTCAGGCTGGAACCGGAAGCGACCAATACCGACCGGCTGCTTTACGATGTGCGCGGCGCATTCGTTGCGGCACGCCCGGATGTCGCTCCGGCGCTGATGCAGTCCATTCATGCGCAGGTGCAGAATGCGATCAAGACGACGGCGCGTGGAGAAACCCGGCCGCGCGTGGTACTGACCATCCGTCTCGCATCCGTTACACGCGGTCCCTTTCTTTTCGGGGAAAGAGCGTCAGCCAAAGTCATCGTCCGCGCCGCCGCCGTTGCGACGGGAGAGGTAATCGCAGAGGCCAAATTCACCGCCACCGTCGTCAGCTTCGACGATCAGTCGATAGAGCAGGAACTTGCTTATGGTGTCGCCGAACGCGTGATCCGCGAATTCAGGCTCAGCCGGCCCGGCCCGACAACGCTGGCGACGGCATTGTTTCCATAAGCGGGACACAAAAGGCGAGGGCGCGACGCCTATTCGTCCGCATTTCAGCTTCCGAAATATTTCAAGCTTCAATCAGGCGCATCTTCGGTGCCCTTAAATTCACATACGTCGCGTATATGTAATTGACATGCGGCGCGTATGTAACTATCTGACATACGTAACGTATGTAAATGGGTGTCCGAAGCCCTCTTTTAAAAAGAGCAACGCTTCTCGCGTCCATGACCACTCAGCCAAAAGAGAGATGCATAATGACCGCACGCGAAGCAATTTTCCCCGCTAACAGGCATGCGCTTTACGAGGAGCATGGCTATTCCGCAGCTATCCGATCCGGTGACCTTCTTTTCGTTTCCGGCCAGGTCGGCAGCCGTGCCGATGGAACGCCTGAACCTGATTTTGAACGTCAGGTCCGGCTGGCCTTCGAAAACCTCAAGGCCACGCTTGCAGCGGCGGGCTGCACTTTCGACAATATTGTGGATGTAACGACGTTCCACACGGACCCGCAAAACCAGTTCGGAACGATCATGACCGTCAAGCAGGAGATTTTCAGCCAAAAGCCTTACCCGAACTGGACGGCTGTCGGCGTCAACTGGCTTGCCGGTTTCGATTTCGAGATCAAGGTCATTGCCCGCATCCCGTAATGTCAGGTTAAATCCGAAACGGCGGCGCTTACAGGGCGCCGCCAGCCTGCTTCTCCATCCTTATCCCAGCCGCTCCGCATGCCACTTCAAATGGTCATCCATGAAGGTGGAAATGAAATAATAGGAGTGGTCGTAGCGCTCATGCATGCGCAGCGTCAGGCCGATATCCGTGCCCCTGATCGCTTCTTCGAACAGCCAGGGGCGCAGGCCCTTTTCGAGAAAACTATCGGCCTTGCCCTGATCGATCAGGAACTCGGGAAAACGCGCGCCGTCCTCGACCAGTGCACAGGCGTCGTATTGACGCCATGCGGCCTTATCCGCACCGAGGTATTTTTCCAGCGCCGGCTCGGACCAGTCGGCCGAAGAGGGAGCCACGATCGGCGCAAAGGCGGAGCAGCTCTTGAAACGCTCGGGGTTCTTGAGCGCAATGGTCATAGCGCCATGGCCGCCCATCGAATGGCCAAAAATGCCCTGGCGGCTCATATCCGCACGGAAATGCTGGCCGATGAGTGCGGGCAGTTCTTCCGTCACATAGCTGTACATCCGATAGTGCTCGGACCAGGGCTCTTCTGTGGCATCGAGATAAAATCCGGCGCCCTTGCCCATCTGCCAGTTGGTCAGCTCATCTGGCACGTCATTGCCGCGCGGGCTGGTATCCGGGCAGACGACGATCAGCCCGAGTTCCGAGGCCATCCGGCGATATTCGCCCTTTTCCATGACATTGGCATGGGTGCAGGTGAGGCCGGAAAGATACCACAGGACAGGGCAGGGCTCATGGATCGCCTTCGGCGGCACATAAACCGCAAAGCTCATCTCAGATTTCAGGGTTTCGGATGTGTGCGAAAATACGCCCTGCATGCCGCCAAAGGCCGTATTCTGCGAAATAATGTTCATGAAGCCATTCCTTGTGAAATATTGCGGTTCAGCCTGCAAGCGAAACGGCTGCATTGACCGCCGCCGCCACAAGAACCGTATTGAAGAAGAAAGAAACGATGGAGTGCAGCAGCGTGACCTTGCGCATGGCGGTCGTGGTTATCCCCACATCCGACGTCTGCGCCGTCATGCCGATCACCACGGCGAAATAAAGAAAGTCGTAACCGCAGGGTTCCTTCGTGCCCGGAAAATCCATGCCGCCGCGATGCTGACGTTTGCCGTCCACCATGGCGGGCCGCCAGTAAAGATGGGCGTAATGCAGGGCGGTCATGGTGTGGATGGTCAGCCAGCCGAAGATCACCGAGGCGAAGGCGATGAGCAACGGCCAGACCGTTTCGCCGGTATGGTTGAGCGCCTGAAACAGCGATACAACCGCGACGGCAACGGCTAGCAGCGTAACGGCGATGATGGCGACCGCAGGCAGATCGTCGCTATCGGCATGGGCCTTAAGGTGCTGCGCCGTCAGGCCCGACAGGCGAAAGGCAATCAGGGTGAGATAGGTCAGGAAGAACAGAACGGCCGCGATCTCGATCGCCAGCGGCGGCGCAAAAACCAGCGCCAGGCCAAGGCTCACGGCGCCGACCAAAAAGGCAATGACGAAAGGTTGATGGCGGCGATAGCTGTTGCTTTTCATATTGGCCGGGGTCATGGGCGGCACCTTTCCGTTGGCGCCGTCATTTTTTGACACGGCGGCAGAAACGGTCAAGCGTCTCCAGAAAGGCGGAGCGGTCACGCGGTGAAAAAGCCGCATTATATCCCTTGCTTTCACCGGTTTCGCGCAGATGCGCGCCAAGATCGCGCATCGCCGTCGCCATCCCGATATTCGACTGGTCAAAAACGCGGCCCGTCGGCCCGGTCACCAGCGCACCCTTGGCGACGCAGCGGCCGGCCAGCGGCACATCGGCAGTGATGACAATGTCGTTTTCGGCCGCATGATCGGCGATCCAGTCGTCCGCCGCGTCGAAACCGGCGGAAACGATGACGTTTTTCACCATGGGATCGCGCGACGGGCGCAGACCGGAATTGGCAACGAAGGTCACTTCCAGCCCATGCCGCTCCGCCACCTTGAGAATCTCCGGCTTCACGGGGCAGGCATCGGCATCGACATAGATTTGCGGGTTTTGCGGCATGAGCACTCTTTTTGAGATAATTCCTGTCACGCTTCTAAGCGCAAACGCCGCGATTACCAAGCCTATCATTGCTGAAATGCGGGGTCGATGCCGGGTAGGGGCGGCACTTGCGACCACCCTGAAAATCGCATACGTTCCCTTTATGTTCTTGTCCCGAAAGGTTTCCCATGCTGGAAGAGTTCATCGTGCAGGCGAAGTCCGCCACCTATGTCGGCGGCGGCAGCAAATCCGCGACGCCCACCCGCAAGGGATCGCACGATCTCGGTTATCAGAGCGGCGACTTGCACTATATCGACAGCTATTTCGGGGGAACCGATTTCATCGGCCAGGAGGTTGTCTGGCATCAGGGAACGGCGGTGTGGGCGATGAGTTATTACGGCCGCATCCTCCGGCCCGACATGATCGACGGCGCCACGGCCGGCATGGTCATTCAGCGGTCGCTTTCCACGCTCTATCGTCAGGGCCGGTTCCTTGGCGGTTTCACCAACCCGGTGGAAGATCTGGTCTATGTCGATACGAATGAAGGTGAATTCCGGTCCTTCACCGGCATCGAGCGCATTTACCGGGGCCATGTCGAGACGTACCGGCTTGACTATCATGGCGGGATCATAAAGCCATGAGAGATGCGGCGGGATGGGACGATGATGTTTCACCGCCCCATCACAGGCTTCAAATCAGCCGGGCTGCTTGGTCTTGCGCAGATAGGGAAGAACCGTGTCGTAAGAACCGAAACGGGCAATCGCATCCTCGTTGGAAACGGCGGCGGTGATGATGACATCTTCACCCTGCTTCCAGTTGGCCGGTGTCGCCACCTGATGTTTGGAGGTGAGCTGGATGGAATCGATCGCGCGAAGAATTTCCTCGAAGTTGCGGCCGGTGGTCATGGGGTAGGTGAGGACCAGCTTGATCTTCTTGTCGGGACCGATGACGAAGACGGAGCGCACGGTGGCGTTATCGGCAGGCGTGCGGCCTTCGGAACTGTCGCCAGCGCCGGCCGGCAGCATGTCGTAAAGCTTTGCTACCTTCAGGTCCTTGTCGCCGATCAGCGGATAATCGACGTTGAAACCGGTCGCGGTGCGAATATCGTTCTTCCATTTTTCATGGCTTTCGACCGGATCGACCGAAATACCGATGATCTTGACGCCACGCTTTTCGAATTCCGGCTGCAGGCCGCCCATCGCGCCGAGTTCCGTCGTGCAGACGGGGGTGAAGTTCTTCGGATGCGAAAACAGGACCGCCCAGCCAGCGCCGATCCAGTCGTGAAAGCTCACCGGACCATGGGTGGTCTCGGCGGTGAAGTCTGGTGCTATGTCGTTGATACGCAGGCTCATCTGATGTTTTCTCCCTAATGATTTGAACTGAAAACTGATGGTTCTCGGCAATCCGTGTCCGGCGCTGGAGCTTAGAGTTTTTGCATGAAATGGCCAGCCCTTTCATCGGGCTTCGGCAGTATTTGCTTCAGCCCCACAGAGATTTGATGGCCCTGATTTTCCCCGTTTGTCGCGGTTGCACGATATCCGCCCGGTTGATTGTTTCAGGAGGACATGATTATTCCAGAGACGATCGGGGGGCATCATGACGACTTCTTCTGCGCCTGTTTCCGCGACGGTTCGGGCACGCATTCCAGCGACGGTCTGGGTGCTGGGCATCGTTAGCCTTCTGATGGATATTTCTTCGGAAATGGTGCAGACGCTGCTGCCCTATTATCTCGTTTCCGGCCTCGGCGCTTCCGCGGTCACCGTCGGTTTCATCGAGGGCATGTCGGTTGCCATCGCCACCACGACCAAGCTGTTTTCCGGGATTATCGCGGACTGGACGAGGCGGCGGAAAATGCTCGCCGTGGTTGGATACGGTCTCGGCGCAATCTCGAAACTCGCTTTTCCCTTCGCCACCTCGCTTGGCTGGATCGTCGCCGCCAAGGCGGTGGACCGGGTCGGAAAGGGCATTCGCGGAACGCCGCGCGACGCTCTTATTGCCGATGTGACGCCGCCCGAAATTCGTGGCGCCGCATTCGGGCTCAGAAAGTCGCTCGATACGGTCGGCGGCTTCATCGGGCCGCTGGCGGCCATCGGGCTGATGTTCGCGCTCAGCGAAAATGTGCTCGCCATTTTCTGGATCGCGGTCATTCCCGCTTTCCTTGCGGTGTTCATCCTCATCGCCGGTGTGAAGGAGCCGGATGCGCCCGCAAGACCGAAAGCCGAAAAGCCATTCCGGCTCGCCGATTTTGCGAAACTCAATCTGGCGGTCTGGATCGTCATCATCGCGGCGTCGCTCCTGACCTTCGCGCGTTTCAGCGAAGCATTCCTGTTGCTGAAATCCGAAGAGGCAGGCTTCCGGCCGGCATGGATACCGATCACGATGGTCATCATGCATGCCGTCTATGGCCTGACAGCCTATCCCGCCGGCCGGCTTTCGGACAGGATCGGCCGCTCAGGGATTATCGCGGCGAGCATGGTCGTGCTGGTGGCCTCCTATCTGACGCTCGCTTTTGCCAATTCCATTCCGCTGTTCCTGTTCGGCATTCTTCTATGGGGGCTGCATATGGGCCTGTCGCAGGGTCTGCTTGCAGCCCTGATTGCGGAAACGGCGCCGCCACATCTCAAGGGAACGGCCTTCGGCGTTTTCAATCTGATGACGGGTCTCGCGGTACTGGTCGGCAATGTCATCGCCGGCTTGCTGTGGGACCTCCACGGTTCCTTCGGCACCTTCCTGGCAGGCGCCGCACTGTCTTTTACCGCATTGACGGTGTTGATCTGGGTGTCCCGTGGAAAGAGCGCCGCCGCCTGAGCCTCTACCGAAAACACGACGACGTTCCGCGCCGCCATTCGGCGAGCCGCGCCGGAGGTGGTGATGCAGAAGGTCGCCATTGCTGTCGACAAGATACGCGCAGCCGGAAAAATCGTGGGGACGCTCGCGACATTGGAAGAAATGCCGCACTGGCGGAAGCGTGGCGTGCAATTCTTCTACATCCATTCCGATCCGTTCCTGCGCCGCGGTCTCGCCGCGGTGAAGGAGGCGCTCGCCTGAGGCGGAGCAGGGGTTCTTCGGTTTAACGACGCCGCAAGCGAGGGCCTGAACCTTCAGGCCCTTGCCATGCCGTTAGAAATCCGCCGTGACGGGTTTCCACAAATGCACCGGATCGAAGCCGCCGCAGCGCGCGATCACAATCCGGGTGCCGTTTTTAACCCGCCGCCGCAAAAGATCGGAACGTTCGGACTGCGCCCGAAGAGAACCGTCATCCTGAAGCTTCTGCAGCATCGACCGCGAAAGCCCGAGTTCAGACGCCAGCAGACGATCAAGGCGTATACCGGCCTGAAGCGGAACCATGAGATCGATCTCCGCCATGGCCCAGTCGGGAGTGTCATCCCGTATCTGTTTCGCGATATCGAATTCCGGAAACTCGTCGACGCGCTGGGATTTACGTCTCAAGGCTTCGAGGTTGAATGCCTCCGCCTTTATCCATTGCGGATCGTTGGACTGCAACGCTTCGAGGACGGCAGGGCTGATGTCCCGGACATTCTCCCGCTCGAAAATCGGCCTGTTCCAGCTCTTGTCGCACATCAGGCATCTATAGATAAGCCACGCATCCAGCTTGCGGCCATTGGCATTGAGCCGGATCTTGCCGCTGGCCTGAAATGCCCTCAGGCCACCGCATCCGCTGCATGCAAGCCAGGGCTGGGGCGCCGTTCGTGGTGTAATGGTCCATTGGACCCGAAGTAAATTGCACATAGTCTCTTGGTCTTCCATTTGGAAGTCCACCGAGATGGTGCAGGAGAAAACCCTTACGGGAACGGCATGGCGGTGTTCTGGGGTGGTGAAGAGCTGAGACAGCGGCGCTGTGCAGGGCACATTGTAACAATGCCAGACCGGTCTCTTGCCACCACCCGATGAACATGATCATACGCAGACAGCCTGCGGCTATCCGCAATACGGGTGAAACTGGATTGAGACCGGTATTTACTTAGGCAAAGTCTACCTCGATGCGCCAATGCTCTTCGGTGGCGACAATAACAAACGATCGTTCCGAAGCAGAGTCATCAAGTGCAGCGAAAAGGCCGAAAGCCGTTACGATGCGACTTTTATGCAACGTCAGGTGACCCGCCCATTCTTCCCGGTTCGAACGACGTCGACGGACGGATTTTGCGCCTGTTAGCGGCTGTCGGAAACGGAAGATACCGGTGACTATACGCCAGGCAAACATCCTTAAGGGGGACGGTTTCAATCTAGAAACATGTCAAACCCGATTAGAGATGCGACGCCTCTGGCCCGTTAGAAATGCGACACTGGCTCCGACAATCAGCCCCCGACCGGACCGGCTGGGCCGGGTTGCAAGGGTAGGGAGGGGGCGGGTGTTGTTCTCCCTCTTTGGCTTTAGCTTCCTCAGTTGTAGTGACTGCTTTGCGCCAGAAGCGGACCTTGGCGATTGCGGCAGTACACTGCGCATTGTGTGACGTCGCAAAAGTCGGGAAAACAAAGTTCGCTTTAATATTTGCGATAGGACAAAAAGACCACAGTCGGCCCGGGCAGATCATATTGGCGCTTCCGCGCGCCGTACGGTTGGTTTTGTCCGCGCTGGCATCTTCACCTCTGGAACCCTAAGTGTTCAACCGGTAGATAAAAAGTCGTTTTGGGTAGAGACAGTTCTATACGTTTAGGCAGGAGCATCATCATGGCTTTGGAAAAGGTTTCGGCTGAAGAGTGGATCGATGAGGTGAAGCGGCGGACCGTCGCGCTGCCGGTGCATCTCGGGGACTATGTAGGCCGCTTCCAGCTGACTCCGGCTGGTTTGCCGCTGGAAGATATCGAGGCGCGCTATCATGTGGGCGATTTGCGGGTGGACGGTAACTTTCGGCCTGAGAGCCTGATCACGGCGGTCGATGGCGATCTCGTCGTTGGCGGACTCGTTTCGACGCAAGGCGGCGATGGCGCCGATGGCAACGCGACACTGATTGTTTTTGGCGATGTGCGGTGCAAGACGCTGATCAATGAATGGGGTAGCATCATCATTGTGATCGGCGACCTGATCATCGACGAGTGGGTTTATGCCGGGCGAGAGGATTCATCGCTAGTTGTCGGCGGGGATTTCAAGACGCCGATTTACATCGGCGCAGATATCGGGGTTACCGTCGGTGGCGCGGTGGAGGCCGATTATGCCTATGGCTACGCTACCAACTTTCCGGAACTGGGGCAAACGTATGGGGCTAGCAAGACGTTGGAGAACAGAAGCTGGCGAGAGATCGCGGCTCGGCTTGGTCTTGGCCGCGAGGTGACGGCGGAGGAGGGGCTGATGGAGGCGCTGGATATGCGGGTAATTGCGACGGGGAGTTTGTTGCCGAGTTAAAATCCTTCATTCGGCACTTTGAGCCAGACTAGGGGATCAAGCTGGCGACTTTCGCAGCAAAGTATCCGGCTGATTCCACGAATGCCATGGGTCCTCAATCCGTCTGCGACACATCATCGTCGATGTGGTTCCGGCAGCGCCGACTAACGACTGAACCAACGGCGGCTTTCACGGCGGCTCGTCTGCACGAGCGAATTGAAGGCGCAGAGCCGTCTCACGGCATTCGATCCACGATGCCCGCTTTGGGCCAAAAGCGGCCTTATTCAGCCGCCTCCATTCGAGCAAGCGCTTTCTGCCTTCTCGCAATCACTTCTGGATCGTTCATGAAATCCGTCCGTCGCCCAGGCTTGCGACTGCGCTTTCGATATCCATTGCTTTGGCTGCCGTCCGGGATCTCAAACATGCTGTTGACCTGTCCGGTTCGGCGCGGGCCACGTTTGCTCCGTTGTAAATCGCGGCCTTCCTGCATCTGAGCGACCAGCGACAGCATATCGTCCAGTCGTTTGTTCTCAACCACAGGCGACCGGTGAACCGAGCGAAGCGTGTCGAAGGTTCTGTAGGACAGGTTGAAACTCTCGTGCATGATCTCCAGACGGCCGTCCGGATAATCGCATACGATGACTTTTTGACCCGCCAGTGATGTTGCCCGTTCCGTCGGATCGAGAATGAATATCACCTTGTCATAGCGCAACGTCAGGGATTGCGAGAGCGTGCGGACCTCCTTGCGGCACATGGCACTGTCGAGGTTCTCATGGGCGGCGAGGGGACGGTGCATGTCTCTCGGATTACGTGGTGGTTTACCGAAACGAGCGTTGAAATCGATAATGAATTCCTGCGCGTAATCGTTGGCAGCGTCTATCGTATCGATACCGCGGAGCCGCAGCTCCTTGACCAATCGATCCTGCAGGGTCTGATTGGCCCGTTCAACCCGGCCCTTGGCCTGTGGAGTGTTGGCGCAGATGATGTCGATGTTCAGCTCATAGAGTGCGCGTCCAAACTGCGTCAGCCCACTGGTTCGATCTTTCTCCGAAGCGTGCGTAGAGCGAAACACGCCGTGCTTGTCGCTATAAAAAGCCAGCGGTTTACCCCATTGCTGCAAATAGGCCTTTGTCGCGTGCAGATAATCGAAAGTGTTCTCGGATCCCGCAAAGCGCAGATGTAGCAGCTTGCCGGTAGCGTCATCGATATAGACGAGAAGGGCGCATTTTGGTCCGCGACTCTCGAACCACCAGTGATGCGATCCATCGATCTGCACCAGCTCGCCAAAGCAATCGCGCCGGCCGCGTGGTTGAAAGACACGTTTCTTGCGTTCTCTCCGAGATATCCAGATGCCTGCCTCGGTCATCCACTGGCGTAACGTTTCCTTGCCGATCGCCAGTTGGTGCCGCTCAATCAGCTTCTCACGAGCCAAGGTTGGACCGAAATCGGCATACCGTTCTCTGACCAGATCGAGAACGGCGTTGCGAATATCCTCGCTGTGACGCCGGTTGCTTGGTTGTTGGCGCTTCTTCGAGACGAGACCAGGCATGCCATCGCTCTCATATGCATTTAACAGCCGATGCATCTGGCTTCGGCTGATGCAGAGCACGCCGGCGGCCTGAACGACACTCAGGCGCCGATCATGGATCTTCTGAATAACTTCGAGGCGATGCAATTCTTTCTGCGACATGGTGATCAAAAAGGACATGGCAACTCCGAACGCTCCTGACCGCAGTCAGGCTGAACATCGTCGCATCCTTGCTCCCAACGTTGACATTGACCAGCGTGGCTGTGCGAGGAGAGTGTCGCATTTCTATCCGGCCCAAGTGTCGCATTACTAAATGGGCGCTACAAAACATAATCGCATAAGATAGATTATGGAACTTATTCGATGATGTAATTCCGGATTCAATGTCGCCGCGCGATCAAGCCATGGCCGTTTCAACGCCTCGAAAGCCCGTGAATATCTTCTCCCGCCACAATCGAACTGATCATATGGTTCCGGAATTGAAAAGCACGAAACGTTGAACTGAACTCACCCTGTCAGATTGATTTTAGCGAAACACGTTTCTCAAGTTCATCTGCCAACTCTTTGCGTTCGCTATATCGATCTGTGAGATAGCTGGAAGCGTCACGCGTCAGCAGCGTGAATTTTACCAGTTCCTCACAGACATCCACGAGACGGTCATAATAGGATGACGGCTTCATCCGGCCTTCCGCGTCGAATTCCTGATACGCCCTTGCCACCGAGGACTGGTTGGGAATGGTGATCATCCGCATCCATCGGCCGAGAATTCGCATCTGGTTCACGGCGTTGAAGGACTGGCTGCCGCCGGACACTTCCATGACGGCGAGCGTCTTGCCCTGTGTCGGCCGTACAGAACCGATTGCAAGAGGAATCCAGTCGATCTGCGACTTCATGATGCCGGTCATTGCGCCATGACGTTCCGGGCTTACCCAGACCTGTCCTTCCGACCATTCTGAAAGTTCACGCAGTTCCTGCACCTTGGCATGGCTGGCTGGCGCTTCATCGGGTAAAGGCAGGCCCTTCGGATCGAATACTCGAACCTCGCAACCGAGCCGTTCGAGCAGCCGCCCAGCCTCGAACGCCAGCAGACGGCTATAGGACACCTCGCGCAGCGAGCCATAAAGGATCAGGATGCGTGGTTTATGGGTCGAAAACGCCGGACGCAGAGCCTCCGGGTCAATGCTGTGCAGGTGATGCGCCTGCAACGCGGGAAATCTATCAGACAATGCGCTTTCCTTCATTATCGAGAACCTGCTCGCAATCCTCCTTAACGAACGATCCATTGAAAGTGTCCGGCAGAATATCCAGCACGACCTCTGAAGGACGGGCGAGCCTGGTGCCGAGCGGTGTTACAACAAAGGGGCGATTGATGAGGATCGGCGTTTCCACCATCGCATCGAGTAACTGATCGTCAGTCAGGTCCGGATTGTCGAGACCGAGCTGGGCATAAGGTGTCCCCTTCTCGCGCATGGCTTCGCGCACCGTCAGGCCCGCATCCGCAATCATTCTTGAAAGCTTTTCGCGTGTCGGCGGTTCCCGCAGATATTCGATTACGGTCGGCTCGATCCCTGCCGCGCGGATCAGCGCCAGCGTGTTGCGCGACGTCCCGCAGGACGGGTTGTGATAGATGGTGATGTCCATAGTCACTGCCTTTCGGTCATTGTGGTTCGGGAAACGGCGGGTGCGGCCTCATACCAGCCCTTCGAGCGGTTCACGATCCAGACGACCGAAAGCATGACCGGAACTTCGATGAGGACGCCGACAACGGTTGCCAGCGCAGCACCTGACTGAAAGCCGAACAGGCTGATGGCGGCCGCGACCGCCAGTTCGAAGAAGTTGCTGGCGCCAATGAGTGCGGAAGGCCCGGCGACGCAATGGCGCTCACCCGTCATGCGGTTCAGGAGGTAGGCAAGCCCCGAATTCAGATAGACCTGGATGAGGATGGGAATGGCGAGCAGGCCGATGATGGCCGGCTGGGCGATGATTTGCTCGCCCTGAAAGGCGAAGAGAAGAATGAGTGTCGCAAGCAGCGCCGCCAGAGAAACCGGCTGCAGCTTTGCGAGAACGCAATCCAGCATCCGTGAGGTGCCGTCAGTCATGAGCCGATGCCTGATCAGCTGCGCAAGGATGACCGGAACGACAATATAGAGCGCAACGGAGAGAACAAGCGTATCCCAGGGCACGGTAATGGCGGAAAGGCCGAGCAGCAGGCCGACCAAGGGAGCAAAGGCCACGACCATGATCGCATCGTTGAGCGCGACCTGCGACAGCGTAAACAGCGGCTCGCCGCGTGTAAGGTTGCTCCAGACGAAGACCATCGCGGTGCATGGAGCAGCGGCAAGGATGATCAACCCGGCAACATAGGAATCGATCTCACCAGCCGGAAGATAAGGCCGGAACAGCCAGCCGATGAAAAACCAGCCGAGCAGCGCCATCGAGAACGGCTTGACGGCCCAGTTGATGAACAACGTCACGCCAATGCCGCGCCAGAACATGCCGACCTGCGAAAGAGAGCGGAAATCGATCTTGAGCAGCATCGGAATGATCATCAGCCAGATCAGGATCGCGACCGGAATATTCACTTTGGCAATCTCGGCCGCAGCGATGAGCTGGAAGACGCCGGGCATCAGATGGCCGAGCGCAACACCGGCGACGATGCACAGAAACACCCAGACGGTCAGATATCGTTCGAAGGCAGACATCAGGCCGACTTTTCTTCAGGATTGGTGGTTCCATCCAATGTACCGATCTGCCGAATCTGCGTTTCCAGCGCCATCCGATCGATGGATTGCAGGGGCAGGCTGACGAAAGCCGCGATCCTGTTTTTGAGGAAACGCGCGGCCTGCGCGAAGGCGCGCTGAACCTCGATCTCCGAGCCGACCGCAGCGGCGGGATCCTCTATCCCCCAATGGGCCGTCATCGGATGGCCGATCCAGACCGGACAGGCTTCGCCGGCGGCGCTGTCGCACACAGTGAAGATGAAATCCATCCGGGGCGCTTCCGGCCCGGCAAACACGTCCCAGCTTTTCGAGGTGAAGCCGCTGGTGGGATACCCCAGTACCGCCAGTTCCTTCAGGGCGTGAGGATTTACCTCTCCCTTCGGCTGGCTGCCGGCCGAATAGGCATTGAACCTCCCCTCACCTTCCTTGGCGAGAATGGATTCGGCAAGAATGGAGCGAGCGGAATTGCCCGTGCACAAAAAGAGCACGTTATAGATCTTGTCGGTCATGGTTTCGTTCCGTGGTTAGATCGGTGGTCTCGCAAGCCCGGCGATCGAAGCAGAAGAAGTGGTGGACACCAGCCCGGCGGCGCTCATGACGGCTTTACCTGCGGGCTGCAGCAGGGTGTCAGCTCGGCAATCAAAGGCGCGCAAAGCTCGGTCGAACCACCGCAGCAATCCTTCAGCAAAAACAGGGTCAGCAGGCGCAACCCGTCAAGATCGGCGCGATAGATGATAGACCGGCTCTGCCGCTCACTTTTGACCAGACCGGCCCGGGAAAGCGTGGCGAGATGCGCCGACATCGTGTTCTGGGGAACGTCGACAAGACGCGCGAGCTCACCGGCCGGAATGCCATCCGGCTCGTGGCGCACGAGAAGCCGGAAGGTCTCCAGGCGGGTAGATTGGGCGAGCGCGCCAAGCGCGGTTATTGCACTACTGTTATCCATATATCTAGAATAATGGATATAACGAGCGTGTCAAGTGACGGATATCGTCATGGTCGACAGGCCGGGCGAAGGAATTCCCCTCGCCCTGCCCCTGCAAGCGCTTAAACCAGCTTCGCGTCGTAAAGCCGTGAGACGACCGTTCTCGAGACCGCAGTCCGGTTTTTGGGGACTATTCGGTACGGGCCTATGCCCCAGCTGTTGCCGGCGTCGGACACCGTCCGGTTTCATCCGCTGCATTGGAATTGCCGTGCCGAAAGGAAACGGCCGATGATCAGATGCATCATCTCGGCCTCTTTCAGGGGCCGGAAATCGGGATCGACCGCCAGGCGCGAGAAAACACCGTCAATCAATGCGGCAATCCAGGTGGCGGCGCGCTCGGCGTCGAGATTGGCACAGATAATCTAATGTAATTTCAAAACTCACCAGACGCCTCCCGGCGTCTCAGGTCCAGTTCTTCGCTATAGCGCCTCAGCGTATGGCTTTCGGTGAGCAATCCGACAGGGCGATTTTCGATCTTGTCATTAACGACAACCAGCGCTTCGCTCTCCGCCGCATCGAAGGCTGCCGCCGCCTGGCGGGCATTCATGGTCGGCAGCAGCACATCGTTCTTGTATTGCAGATAGGTTTCGAGGCTGATCTTGCTGGGGTCGCGATCCATCGGGTCCGCGTAAATTTCCGGCACGAGGACGATGCCCGCATAACGCCCGTCATCATGGGTCATGATTACCCGTTGCGTCGAACCGAGCGGGAACTTCTCCTTGAAGGCCGGGAGGCCCATGCTGACATTGGCCTTGCGGATATCGGCGCGCATCATCCTGCCGACCGTCAGGTCGCGGATCCAGCCAATATCATGGGCGCTGCGAATGCTCTCGCCCCGCAGGTGAAAACGCCAGGTGGCGAAGGAGTAACCGAAGGTGGTGCGCACCACGAGCGAGGTGGTGATGACGGCGGCAAGCACCAGCGCCGTGATCTGGAAGTCGCCAGTCAGTTCCAGCGCCAGAAATGTCATCGTCAGCGGACCGCCGATAATGGCGGCGGCAAAGGCGCTCATGCCGATCACGGCATAGACGATGGGCGCTGTCGACCCATAACCGATATAGGGTGCGCAGAGCGCGAAAATCTTGCCCAGCAGCGAGCCCATGAACAGCGACGCGAAAAACAGGCCGCCGCGGAAATTCGAGCCGATGGAAATGGCGCTCGCCGCCGCTTTCAGCAGGAACAGCCCGGCCACCCCGTATATCGTCAGTTCGGCATCGATATTGAGATGCAGCGCACCATGGCCGCTCGACAGCACCTGCGGTGAAATCAGCGCAAGCCCGCCCACCGCCACGCCGCCGATGGCAGGACGCAGCCAGCCCGGAATGGCGCTTTTGCGTGCGGTTTCTTCGATGAAGGACACCGCCTGCATCAGCACGATGCCGATGGCCGCACATACGACGCCGAGAAAGATGGCGGGCACATAATCCGCCGGTGTTACACGGCTGGCATCGACAATATCGATCGAGATACCATGGCCGCCGATAATCCCGATGACCGTCGTCGCCACCAGTGCCGAGACGATGAGCGGCGCAAGCGTCACGACGGTATAGGTGCCGATGATGAGTTCGATGGCGTAAAACGCCCCGGTCAGCGGCGCGTTGAAGGCGGCCGCAATCGCCCCCGCAGCGCCGCAGCCGACAAGGATACGCATGTCCCCTCGCCGCAGCTTCAGCTTGATGCCGATCTTCGAGGCGACGCCGCTGGCGATCTGTGTGTAACCGGCCTCCAGCCCAACGGACGCGCCAAAACCGTTGGAGACGATATTCTGCACGCAGACGATGATGCTGTCCGTCAGCGACAGCCGGCCGCCATGCAGCGCATTCGCCTCGATGGGGTCGACCATGGGTTTCTTGCGGGTCTTCGAAAGGATGAAGATGATCAGCCCGAGCACGATGCCGCCGATGATCGGGCCGACAAGCACGATCCGTCCGGAAAGATCGCTGCTGCTCAGCCGCTCGACGCCGAAAACCAGCAGATGCAACGCCGTGCTCAAGGCGCCGATCAGCGCCACCAGAAGGCCTGCCGCAATGCCGATGAAGACGGCAAGGAGCACCAGTCCCAGCTCGCCCCGCCGAAACATCGCGCGCAGCCGACTGGCGCGCAGATTGTCGAAGAAGCTCGCCATACTGGGTGCACGGAAAGGCTTGGTCGACATGCTGTTCCTTTTCAGGCGGCGTCAGGCTGCTTCGATCTCGATCTCGAAACGCATCTGATCATAAGCCGGTTCGACATGATCAGGCGTTTCCCGCATCACCGTCTCATAATCGAGCGGAATATGCATGTGGGTCAAGATCGCCCTTTTGGGTGCGAATCTCTCGATCCAGCCAAGCGCCTGTTCCAGTGAAAGATGGCTGGGGTGATACCGGTGCTGCAGCGCGTCGATGACGAGGACATCGAGACCGGCAAGCTTCGGCAGGCTTTCTGCCGGAAAATCGCTGACATCGGTGCAATAGGCGACGTCACCAATGCGGAAGCCCAGCGAATGCACATCGCCATGCTGCTGCATGTGCACGTTGAACGGGATCGGCCCGCCGGCCCCATCGATGACCAGCGCCGCGTCGATATCGGCGATGATCCGCGGTTCGACGATGGGCGGATAACTGCTGCCCGGCGGGGTCTCCAGGCAATAGGCGAAACCGTCCTTTATCCGCGCCATGGTAATGGGATCGGCATAGATCGGAATGCGGTTTTGCTGAAGGGCGAAATAGATGCGCAGATCGTCGATACCGTGCAGATGGTCGGCATGAGCGTGGGTGTAAAGCACCGCATCCACCGCCTCCACCTTGGCCGCGATCATCTGCTCGCGAAAATCCGGGCCGGTATCGATGACGACAGTCGTCCTGCCTCCATCCGGGCCGATCTGCTCCACCATGAATGCCGTTCGCGTGCGCCGGTTCTTCGGGTTTTCGGGATCGCAGGCGCCCCAGTCGCCGTTGATGCGCGGCACGCCGGGCGACGACGCGCAACCGAGAACCGTGAAGCGACGACGGTAGATTGCCACACCTACACCCTTGTCATCTTGGAAAAGCAGCGGAAGGCGTTTTCGGTGGTGATTTCGGCCATGCGCTCATAGGAAATGCCATGCACCTCAGCCAGAACCTCAGCGGTATTGACCACGTAGGACGGCTCGTTGCGCTTTCCCCGCCAGCGCTTCGGCGCAAGATAGGGCGCATCCGTTTCCACCAGTAGCCGGTCCAGCGGCACGGTGGCGGCGATATCGCGGATGTCCTGCGATTTAGGGAAGGTCAGAATGCCGGAAAAGGACACATATCCACCAAGCTCGACACCGGTTTTCGCCAGCTCGGGACCAGCGGAAAAGCAGTGGAGAATGAAGGGGAATGGTCCCTTGTCGCTTTCGGCGCGCAAAATAGCGGCCATGTCGTCATCGGCGCTGCGGCTGTGGATGACAAGCGGCAGCTTCGTTCGTCTTGCTGCCTCGATGTGGCGAATGAGGCCGGTCTTCTGGTCTTCCGGCTTCTGCGTATCGTAGAAATAATCCAGACCCGCCTCGCCGATTGCCACGATCTTGTCATGGCTCTCCGCCAGCCGCACGAGCTCATCGGCGGAAATATCCAGTTCCTCATCGGCATTGTTCGGATGCGTGCCGACCGAACAGAAGACCGACGGATATTTTTCCGTGATCTTCAAGAGTTCGGGCAGCCGGCGCACCCGGGTCGAGATCGTCACCATCTGGCTGACACCAGAAGCATGGGCGCGGGCGATGATATCGTCGCGCTCAGCCTCGAAATCGGGAAAATCCAGATGGCAATGTGTATCGATCAGCATGGGTCTGGCCTTCACGCTTCCGGTGCGACGTAACGCGGGAAGACCGGCTTCGGTGCTTCCAGCGGCGTGCCCGGAACCAGACGGCCCGCTTCGCCGAGTGCTGCAAAATCACGTTTGTCGGCAGGAGCAGCAACGAGATCCAGCAGCTTTCCGCAGGATTCCGGCATGAACGGCTGCAGAAGAATGCCGATCTGGCGCACCACTTCTGCCGTAACGTAAAGCACGGTGCCCATGCGCTCGGGATCGGTCTTTTTCAGCGCCCACGGCTCCTGAGAGGCAAAATAGCGGTCGGTCTCCGAGACAACGGCGATGATGGCCGAAAGCGCGCGGTGGATGAGCTGCTTGCCCATTTCCTCGCGGCAAATCTCAAGCAGCCCATCGGCGGAAGCCAGCATCGCCTTGTCTTCTTCGGTGAACTCACCGGGCGTCGGAATCTGGCCGTCGCAATTCTTGACGATCATCGACAGCGAACGGCTGGCGAGATTGCCGATACCGTTGGCAAGATCGGCATTGATGCGTGTGGCGATGCCCTCTTCGCTATAGCTGCCGTCCTGGCCGAAGGAGACTTCGCGCAGGAAGAAATAACGGACTTGATCGAGACCGAAATGGTTCACCAGATTGGCCGGATCGACGACATTGCCGAGCGACTTCGACATCTTCTCGCCCTTGTTGAGCAGGAAGCCATGCGCATAGACCCGCTTGGGCAGCGGCAGCTTCGCGCTCATCAGGAAAGCCGGCCAATAGACCGCGTGGAAGCGGATAATGTCCTTGCCGATGATATGCACGTCGGCCGGCCAATATTTCGCACGCGGGCCGTTTTTATCCTCGATGTAACCCGTGGCGGTGATGTAGTTGGTCAGCGCATCGACCCAGACATACATGACGTGTTTCGGATCGTTCGGAACCTTGATGCCCCAGTCGAAGGTGGTGCGGGATATCGACAGGTCCTTGAGGCCGGATTTGACGAAGGAGATGATTTCGTTGCGGCGTTCTGCCGGGCCGATGAACTCCGGGTTCTCCTCATAGAGCTTCAGCAGCTTGTCCTGATATTCGGAGAGCTTGAAGAAGTAGCTTTCCTCCTCCACCCACTCGACCGGCGTGCCCTGCGGTCCGTAACGAACGCCGTCAGCACGCACTTCCGTCTCGTCCTCGGCGTAATAGGCCTCGTCGCGCACGGAATACCAGCCGGCATAGCTGTCCTTGTAGATGTCGCCGCTGTCGGCCATCAGGTTCCAGATATTGCGCGAGGTCTCGTGGTGACGCTCTTCCGTGGTGCGGATGAAATCGTCGTTCGAGGCGTTGAGCAGCTTGCCCATCGCGCGGAACTGGTCGGAATTGCGCGCAGCCAGGTCTTCCGGTGAAATGCCTTCCGCACGCGCCGTCTGCTGCATCTTCTGGCCGTGTTCATCGGTGCCGGTCAGGAAGAACACATCCATTCCATCCAGGCGCTGAAAGCGTGCCATGGCGTCCGTCGCAATCAACTCATAGGCATGGCCGATATGCGGCTTGCCGTTAGGATAGGAGATCGCGGTGGTGATGTAGAATGGTGTCTTGTCTGTCATGACGGTCTATCGACTTTACAGGCTGTTTTTTGGATAGACCGCTCTTAAACCATTGTTCGCAGCAGCGAAAGAAAAAGAGTACGTTTTGTACGACCGCTTGCAGACAAATTGGATTTGGCGAGCGCTTGGCATCCGCACTACCATCAACCCGGACTGGATCCGGGGTCCAGCGCGATCAAGTCCTTGATCGCAAAAGACTCTCTTCACGGCGCGGACGCGCCGTGGCTGGATGCCGGATCCAGTCCGGCATGGCGGAGGAGAATTCATCCACCGTCGAATCGTACATTCCGTACGATCCCTTGCCTTCACACGCCGCGAATATCTTCCAGAATGGAAAGCACCATCTGCTTCTTATCGAGATTATAGGCCTGCGCCACGGTGATGCGCTCCGAGAGCGCCGAGGAAAGCCGGGCATGTTTTTCCGCCGCCGCAATATCGCCGGCTATCGCCGCCGCCCGTGCGCGCTCCATGAGCTCTTCCGTCACATGCTCCATGAAGAAGCCGAGAACGATGTCGCCGTCCTTCTGTGCCAGAGCCTCGGCGAGCTTGTGCATCTGCTTGCGCACGCCGGGCCCTTCGGAAGCCATGACCTGCGCAAAGGCCTCGACAATGTCGGAGCCGCCGTAATTCATCAGCTTCAGCGCCTGCGCGACGCTCCCCTTGGAGGCGGCAAGCAAGGCGTCGCGCTTTTCGCCTTCCGGGCTGATGCCGAGATGATCGAGGGACTGCTCCATGGCCGCATCTGAAAGCGGCAGGAGCCTGAGCGGCATGCAGCGCGAACGGATGGTCGGCAGCAATTTTCCCGGCGCATGGGAGAGAACGAGGAACATCGCCCGTTTCGGCGGCTCCTCCAGTATTTTGAGGATCGCATTCGCGGCGTTGCGGTTGAGATCGTCGGCGGGATCGATGATGACGATACGCCAGTTGCCGGTGCCGGAGGTCTGCGAAAAGAAGTGCCCTGCCCGCCGCACCTCGTCCACCGTAATGGCGGATTTCACACGGCCGGTCTTTTCATCCACCGGACGGGTCAGATGCAGCAGATTATGCGAGGCGCCGGCGGTAATCTGGCGGCTGACCAGCGATTGCGGATCGGGATCGGCGAGAAAATCCGGCGCCAGCGAAGGATCGGGATGGTTGAGCACGTGATTGGCGAAACGGAAGGCAAGCGTCGCCTTGCCAATCCCCTCCGGCCCTTCGATCAGAATGGCATGGTGACCCTTACCGGAACGATAGGATTGCGCGAGGAAGGCTTCCGCTTCCTCATGCCCGAAAAGCTTCGTGTTCTGCTGCGGCGCAATCGCACCGTCGAGAACGCCCTGGACCTCACTCATGCGCCGCGCCCGCTGCTGTTTTCAACTGTTCGAGCAAGGGTTCGACAAAGGACATGACATCCTCCGCCACTTTTTCTTCCGGCTGATCGGCGTTGACGATCCGGCAACGACGCGGCTCGGCGAGCGCGATGTCGAGATAGGCCTCACGCCGCTTCTCGTGGGTCTCGATTTCCTCTTTTTCGAACCGGTCCGGCGCAGCGCCTTCATCCGCGCGCTTTCTGGCGCGGGCGAGCCCCTTTTCGGCGGCAATATCGAAAATCAACGTCAGTTCCGGCACGACACCGTCAATCGCGATGCGTTGCAACGTCTCTATGAAATCCGGCTCCAGATTGCCGGTCGTGCCCTGATAGACGCGGGACGAATCGAGGAACCGGTCGCAGAGCACGATCTCACCGCGCGCAAGCGCCGGGCGAATGACCTCCTCGACATGGTCGTTGCGTGCCGCCGCAAACAGGATCGCTTCCATGCGCACACCAAAGGATTCGGCTGCACCCGAGAGAAGAACATGCCGAACGGCCTCCGCGCCCGGCGAGCCGCCCGGCTCACGCGTCACGACCACCTCGAAACCACGGCCGCGAAGCGCCTCGGCAAGCGTGCGAATCTGCGTCGACTTGCCGGCGCCTTCGCCGCCTTCGAAGCTGATGAACAATCCGGTCTTTTCGGCCAATGTCACGTCCTGCGAGGAATTCACGTCAATGTTGAAATGCCTGTTTACAGCATCGAACGGAAAAGTGTGAAGCGCTTTTCAGAAAATCCGGTGGCTGAACAAAAGCATAGGAACAGGGCCGCCCGTGCAACAGGCTTTCAGAGCCAGAACAGCAGCAGTTCCTTAAGCGCACCTGTCGCATTCTGGGTGAGCGACCCCTTGCCGACTGCCGCCTTCGTATAAAGCGGTACTTCCCGCAACAGGCGCTCGCCCGAAAAAATCTTAAGCGTTCCGGCATTTGCCCCGACGTCCAGCGGCGCATTCAGGGGCCAGCGATAGACGATGCGGCCGGAAATACGATCCGGATTATTGACCGGTACAAGCACGCTGACATCTTCCTTCGGCGAAAGATCGATATGCGAAACATCGCCGCCATAAACGCTGACGGACCCAACCGCTTCGTCCTTGCTGAAGAGATGGCGTTTTTCAAAGGCGGTCAGGCCCCAGTCCACCACCCGGCGGGCCTCTTCCTGCCGCGTCTTGTCGTCCACGATGCCGGCAAGCGCCAGATAGACCCGGCGGCCTTCCCGCTCCGCCGAAACGACAGCGGCAAAACCGCTGCCTTCCGCAAAACCGAGACCGAGACCGTCGATACCGCTGCCGGGCATCAGCAGCGTATTCTTGTTGCGCTGGAAAATCCGGTTCCATTCGAAATCCGGTTTGGTGAAAAGCCCGTAACGCTCGGGATAGGTATCGCGCAGATGCTGCGCGAGACGCACCATGTCCCGCGCGGTCGTCCGGTTGCCGGGGTCGGGAAGCCCGGTCGAATTGGTGAAGGCGCTGCTGCTCATGCCCAGTTCGCCCGCCCGCGCCGTCATGCGCTTGGCGAAAGCGGCATCCGAACCCGCCATGCCTTCGGCAACGACGATGCAGCCGTCATTGGCGTTCTGCACAATGATGCCGGTCAAAAGATCGTTGATGCTGACGGAGGATTTCAGCGCCGCGAACATGGTCGAGGTGCGCGAGGGCGCGCCGCCCGTGCGCCAGGCATATTCGGAGACCGGGTAAGCCGTCTCTGACGTGACCTGCCCCTTTGACAGCGCATCCAGCACCACCTCAACCGTCATCAGCTTTGCAAGCGACGCGGGCGGAAAGGGCTGATTCTCGTTTTGCGAAAGAAGCACCGTGCCGGTTTCGGCATCGATCATGTAAGCCTGTTCAGCCTTCGCGATGAAGGGGCCGGTCTGCGATTGCACCGTGCCTGCACTGAAAAACGCAAACGCTGCCGCTACGGCGACCGAACGATAGGAGCGATGAATGGCCTTGCGCATGAAACCGCCCAGTCCTGCCTGCCGTAACCGGCTGCCCGCGATAAAGGCGAGAGGCCGGCCGTATCCTTCAACCCGTCAGCGGGACTTCGCCTGCTGACGCTTCACATGGGCGAGTATCGATTGCTCGTTGAGCGCGCCACGGTCGACGAGCACGCTGTCGAAGGCGCTCGCGGTCCTGGAGACCGTAGCCGATTCTTCGGAATAGGCCGCAGCAAATTTGGAGGAAGGCGTCGGCACACGCAGATAATTGCCGCCAGGCGCCGCCGGCTCACGCATGAAATTGCCTTCCGGGCGCTCCGCCAGGATAGGGCCGATTTCCGGCAGTATCGCGAACTGCTCGAAAGCCGGTGCCGGGCCGTTGACCAGCGGCATGGCCTGAAGCGCCGCATTCTTCTTGGAACCGACGAGCGCCGTCTGTGTGGAGCCGGCATAATTCGGGTTGGACGCGGGCGCCGGAACGAAATTCGGCGAGGCCGAAGCCACCATCACGCCCGTCGCGATCTGCCCTTCGGGTGCCACACCCGGCGAGCGCGAACCCTTCGGGATATAGGATGCCATCAGATAAGGCATGTCGTGACCATCAAGCGGTGCGCGGCCGGCATATTGCACCCGCACATTGGCCGTGCCGGTGGCCTTCATGTCGAGAAGATCGGCCGTCTTGCTGGAAACGTCGATCAGGCGGCCTTCGTGGAACGGTCCGCGATCGTTGACGCGCACCAGAACCGAAGCGCCATTTTCCATGTTGGTGATGCGCGCGTAGCTCGGCAGGGGAAATGTCGGATGTGCGGCAGAAAGATGTTCTTTGTCGTAGACTTCGCCATTGGCGGTCAGGCGACCATGGAAGGCAGAACCGTACCAGGAAGCAAGACCGGTCTTGTTGTAACCCGGCTCTTCCTTCGGGAAATAACGGCGGCCCTTGACTGTATAGGCATTGCCGATCAACTCTCGCCCGCCGCCCTTGGGAATGGCCTTGCCATCGGCCACACGCGGACTGGCTTTGACGCCATATTCGGATTCGGAAAAATATTCCTTGCTGCGCTTGGGCTTGGGCTTGGTCTCGGATGTCGTGGAACACGATGCGGTTGCGGCGCAAAGCACGGAAATTGCAAGCCACTTCACGCCCGACCTGGCGTTGATGCCGAGTTTCTTGACCGTAGAATTCAAATCGTCTGCCCCACGCTGCTATTGGCTCGGAGAACCGCACCCTCACTTGCCTCGATTATTTGCCCCTGCCATCGAAGCACCTAACAGTCGCTTAATCTTGTGCATAACGTGGCGAAAATGCGAACGACTTCTGCAAATTCGATAAAATTGTAACGAACGTGGTTAATGATTTCTATCTTTTGAGCCCACCCATCGGGCCGGATTTGCCCGCCTCAACATCTCCCGCTCACCGCGTCTGCAAGGAACAAACGGACGGCAACCGCGTTCTCTCCCCGCAAACAAACGAGCTTTCCGCCGGTTTCGGCTGAGGGAGGAAACATGATCAAGCTTATGAAAACCACAGCTCTTGCGATGGGCATCGCCCTGGTATCCTTCGCCGCGCCGATCCCCGCAGGTGCGCAGGACATGGAACTCAGAATCGGCCCCGACGGCGTTCGCCCCGTCATCCGCGATCGTGACCGGGACGCAGACCGCCGCGGCCCGCCCCGCATGCGCGGCTGCAGCGAACGCGAAGCCCGCGCCGCCGCCCGTGAGGCAGGTCTGCGCGATCCCGAGGTCGTGCGCGTCACGCCTGGTCGTGTCGTCGTTGAAGGCTTCACGCGCCGGGGACCGGATCGCATCACCTTCGCCAACGAACGGGGCTGCCCTGAAATCTGATTGAATGAACACATGGAACCCGCCGTAAGGCGGGTTTCTCATTTGCGCTGAATTCAAGCCATTCCAAAGCTGATTAACGCGATCGAGGCATCCCTCGTCGCAGCGTTGTTTGAATGATTTTTGCGCTTTATGGCAGATGGGGTGGGATTCGAACCCACGGTACGCTCTCACGCACGCCGGTTTTCAAGACCGGTTCCTTAAACCACTCGGACACCCATCCATCGGTGGTGAGGCTTTATAGCGGTTTGAAAAAGGCCGTCAATCCCGCCCGGGCGAGCCGTGTCGCCCTTCTCTTGCGGTTGGCAGATCATTGCCCCGGGGTCGTTGCCGGCGGCAGCAGGGATCCGTCGCCTGAAGGTATCGAGGGCACCTGCTGAGCCGTATCGAATAGCGTCAGGCTCAAAACGATTGCGACAAGCACCAACAAAAGCGCCACGAAAAGGATTCCCGATTTATCCATGCGTCTGCTCATGTCACGTTATGTTAAAGGCGAATATGTGCAATTCGAGGCAATGCGAAGAATAAAGCGAAAGTCTGTCAAGTTGTCTTACAGATTTTACGAACTCATCGTTTAAAAATCTGCTGATTGAGCGAAATTTATGCATAGGCGTACTGTTTGGGACGGAAATGGCCTATCGCGTCAGCACTGTTGTCACTTATATCAACCCATCGCTCCCGGGCATTGCCCAACTTTCCCCGAGCGATCAACCTGCCCCGCCTCTTTGCGGGGCTTTTTTCTTTTTTGGCCAGAAGAAGAATCGCGGCCAAAAAGGCCAGCGGTTCTCCATACCGCCCTCGCCTCAGACGCCGATGCTCGGCCCGCCATTGCCATGCCGGCCGTCACCCCTGAGGATATCTTCGAACAGGTTCAGCAGCGCCGGCGGCAAGGTCTCGGACAATTCGGCGATGATTTCGTTGGCGCGATTATAGGAGTAGATGGCTGAGAGCGTCAGCACCAGAAGCACGATCCACGGCCAGATCGGCTTGCGCCTTTGCGGCGCTCCGTTTGGTTGTTGCGGTAAAGTCATGCTGGCACCTTCCCTTCAGGCCTTCACGCGCGGCTCGCCTCCGGGCGCATAGGCGGTTTTCTGCAGGAAACGGAATATATTGCCGCACTGGGCGCAGCGGATCATGAAATCCGTCGGATCGCCCGAGGCGCGCTCGGCGCGAAATCCGCGCGGCATTTCATCGATGCGAAAATCGACGTCCCGGCGGCTCTTGTCATCCGATTCCGACGCTTCGGCAAAACCCTGATGACCACATCTGGAACATTCGAGCTTCCGGGAATATCTGTCGCGCGCTGCCATATGCCGTCCTTTGCTTGGTGATTATCAGGTAGCAGCGGCAAAACATCATTTCAATGCCGATCGCCCCGGGTTAAAGCTTTGCACGGCTATTTCCCGGCCGGAAACCCATCCGGCGGCCGGAATGAATATGGAAGCCCATGAACGACCAGAAACCCCTGCTTTCATCGTCACTCATGCTCCGGGCCGCTCTCATCGCCGGAATTCTTTTCGTCTTTCTCGGCGCCCTCAATGTCGGCATCAAATGGTATGGCGAGCGGATTCTTCAGGCGGGCCATACGACGGCCACCGAGGAGGTTGAAATCGTCATCGGCAACGACCGGCTGAAGCTTGCAAAAAACACCCTGCGGGCGCCTTCGGAGCGACTCGGCGGAGAGCGCGAGCGCGTCGACCTTTATCTGAGCTGGCCTGACCTCAAGGGTTATGAGGAGGCGAATCGCGCCGTCTTCGACGATCCGGCGCAGGCGGCAGGGCTGATCTTCATCCAGCTTTCGCAAAGCACCATGTCCGAGGACATGTCCGGTCGTTTCGGGCCGATCTACTCGAGGCTGACGGAGGGAGAGCCCGTGCCGCTGAAGCACGGCTTGCTGCTGCACCGCCTGCGCGCCGATTCCGGTTACGGCAAGGAAGTGATATTGACCGGCGAGCGCGAAGGCCAAAGCGCCTATGTGGTGCGCTGCCTGCTGCCGCAAACGCCGCAGGCGGCCACCGGCAGCGATTGCCAGAGGGATATTCACGCCGGACAGGACCTCAGCCTGTTCTACCGTTTCTCCTCCGCCCTGCTGCCACAATGGCAAAAGCTCGACGCGGATGTAAAAAACTATATCGAGCGCCGCCTCGTAAAAGACGGAAATCGGTGAAACAGCACGGCACAGATTGCGTGCGAAAAGTCGCATTTTATGGAAGGCAGATACCTTTCATAAACCACTTGGTAACGCCATCCCGATAAAGTTTCTTCCCGGAGCATCGGGCGGGGCGTGTCCGAGCGGAACAGAAATATGCGATTGAAGAGTTCAGCAGTGTTGAAAAGTCTATCTGGGGCACATTCGCGCAAAGCGGGTGCGACGTCTTTCGTAAGGTTTATTGCGCTAACCCTTGCTGCGGCGTTCATAACCGCAACATCCGTTCAGACCGCAAAGGCCGATCCGAAATATGCGGGTATCGTCATCGATGCCAAGACCGGCAAGGTCCTCTATGGAGAGGATCCGGACGGGCTGCGTTATCCGGCTTCGCTAACGAAGATGATGACGCTTTATCTGACATTCGAAGCGCTCAATACCGGACGTATCTCACTCGATTCCAAGGTGCCGGTGTCAGCCAACGCCGCCAAGGAGCCGCCATCCAAGCTCGGCGTGCGCGCCGGCGGCAGCATCACTGTGGAACAGGCTATCCTTGCACTCGTCACCCGGTCCGCAAATGACATGGCAACCGCGCTCGGCGAATATCTCGGCGGCTCGGAAGACCGTTTCGCCAGAATGATGACCGCCAAGGCCCGCGCACTCGGCATGACCCGCACGACCTATCGCAACGCCAACGGCCTGCCCAACACGGCGCAGATGACGACGGCACGCGACCAGGCCCGTCTCGGCGTCGCGCTTCGCCAGCATTTCCCGCAATATTACGGCTATTTCTCCACCCGCACCTTCAATTTCGGCAAGCAGGTTATCGGCAACCATAACCGCCTCGTCGGAACCGTGAAGGGTGTGGATGGCATCAAGACCGGTTATACCCGTGCAGCCGGCAGCAACCTTGCTACATCGGCTCAGCTGGACGGTCGCTCCATCGTCGCCGTCGTTCTCGGCGGCCGCTCCAGCGCTGCCCGTGACGCCACCATGCGCAAGCTTGTTGCAACCTACCTGCCGCAGGCATCGCGTGGCGGCAACAGCAACCTGATCGCGCAGACCCGCTCAGCGCCAGTCGAAGAGCCCGTCGCCGTAGCGGCTGCTGTTCCGTCCGTCGCAGTTGCAGCAACCGCAGCCGGCCTGCCCAATTCCGGTCCGGTGCCGCAGACCCGTTACGAAGAAGCGCCGGTCACCGCCTTCGCAGGTTCCTCTTCCAATGCAGCCGTCAAGGCCATGGAAGCTGCCACCTGGCAGAAGGGCAAGGATCCAATCAATCAGGCGCCCGCTGCACCGGACCGCAAGTTGATCACCAATTCGACCAAGGTGGACAATATCGTCACCGCGTCCACCACGGCGCCTGTTGTCTCCGCCCCTTCGGTTTCGGCCAGGTCCGAGGCTCCGCAGGGCGGCTGGGTCATCCAGATCGGTGCATCTCCCGATGAGAACTCCGCGCGCGGCCTGTTGCAGAACGCGCAGGAAAAGGGCGGCGCGGCACTGCGCTCCGCAAAACCCTTCACGGTCGCCTTCAGCAAGGACGGCTCCCAGATCTACCGCGCCCGTTTCGGCGGCTTCGATGGCCAGAACGCCGCGGTGAATGCATGCAATGCATTGAAAAAGAAAGGCGTCAGCTGCTGGGCGTCACTCCAGTAACAGACGTTTCCGCAGGCGGTGGTTCATGGTCGAAACATCGCCTGCCTCCTCGAAGTTTGTAATGTGTAGCGAGGCTTTCCAAGATGGCAGTCAACGAGAATTATTCGGACATTGCGTCTGGCAACGGGCATGGCAGCCTGTCGGTTCTGCATCCCATTCACGAGGCGGCGATGCGTATCGCCGATCTCGGTCTTAATCGTTCCAAGGCGAAGACACGCGATCTCGTGGCGCTGCTTCTGTCGCATGGCGCCCGCGCCTGGCGCTCCAACCAGCCGGAAGCGAACATCCACCTTCATGTCGCGAGCCGCTCGGGTCGCGCTCCGGTCCATATTCGCATTCGCTGAAAATCAAACGCAGTCGACAAGACACAAACAAAAACCCCGCGGAGCCTGAGCGCCGCGGGGTTTTTCTTGATTGGTAACCGAAGATGACGAAGCGGCTTACGCCTCGTTTTCCGGTGCCTCCGGCAGATCGTCGGCGGCATCTTCGCCATTGCCGTTCTCTGCTTCGTCGTCGCCTTCCGGCTCGTTGATGCGCTCCACGGAAACCACCTTCTCATCCTTGGCGGTCGAGAAGATCGTCACACCCTTGGTGGCGCGGCTGGCGATGCGGATGCCGTTGACCGGCACGCGGATGAGCTGACCGCCATCGGAAACCAGCATGATCTGGTCGCCTTCTTCCACGGGGAAGGCCGCGACGAGTTCGCCGATCTCGTTGGTCTTCGAGGTATCGGTGGCGCGAATGCCCTTGCCGCCGCGACCAGAGGTGCGGAAGTCGTAAGAAGAGGAACGCTTGCCGAAGCCCTTCACGGAAACCGTCAGCACGAACTCTTCGCGTGCCTTCAGTTCCTGATAGCGCTCTTCGCTGAGTTCGCCCTCTTCCGTCACTTCCTCGCCGACGAGCGCAATATCGTCCTCATCCACGCCTGCGGCACGCCGTTCGGTAGCCGAGCGCTTCAGATAGGCCGCACGCTCCCACGGTTCAGCTTCCACATGGCCCACAATGGTCATGGAGATGATGCGGTCGCCGTCGGCCATGTTGATGCCGCGCACGCCGACGGAGTTGCGGCCGGCAAAGACGCGCACATCGTCCACGGGGAAGCGGATGCACTGGCCGAGCGCGGTCGTCAGCAACACGTCGTCGCGGTCCGTACAGGTTTCGACGGAGAGGATTTCATCGCCCTCCTCGTCCAGCTTCATGGCGATCTTACCATTGCGGTTGACCTGCACGAAATCGCCGAGCTTATTGCGGCGAACCGTGCCGCGCGTCGTCGAGAACATCACATCCAGCGTTTCCCAGGTCGTTTCGTCCTCGGGCAACGGCATGATGGTGGTGATGCGCTCGCCGGGCTCCAGCGGCAGCATGTTGATGAGGGCCTTGCCCTTGGACTGCGGCGTGCCGATCGGCAGACGCCAGACCTTTTCCTTGTAGACGATGCCACGCGAGGAGAAGAACAGCACCGGCGTATGGGTATTGGCAACGAAGAGACGGTTGACGAAATCCTCGTCGCGCGTCGCCATGCCGGAACGGCCCTTGCCGCCGCGACGCTGCGCCCGGTAGGTGGTCAGCGGCACGCGCTTGATATAGCCGAGATGCGAAACGGTGACGACCATGTCCTCGCGGGCGATGAGGTCTTCATCGTCCATATCGGGACCGCCCTCGACGATCTCGGAACGGCGCGGCGTGCCGAACTCGTCGCGGATGGCGACAAGCTCGTCCTTGACGATCTGCTGGATGCGCAGGCGCGACGACAGGATTTCGAGGTACTCGGAAATTTCCGCACCGATCTTGTTCAGCTCGTCGCCGATTTCATCGCGACCGAGCGCCGTGAGGCGGGCAAGACGCAGTTCGAGAATGGCGCGCGCCTGCTCTTCCGAGAGATTATAGGTGCCGTCGTCATTAATGCGGTGGCGCGGATCGTCGATCAGACGAATCAGGCTTTCCACATCCTGCGCCGGCCAGCGCCGCGTCATCAGCTCTTCGCGGGCCGAAGCGGGATCGGGCGCATGACGGATAACCCGGATGACCTCATCGATATTGGCAACCGCAATCGCCAGACCAACCAACACATGCGCACGCTCGCGCGCCTTGCGCAGCAGATATTTCGTACGACGGCTGACGACATCCTCGCGGAAGGCCACGAAGGCGCGCAGCATGTCGATGAGCGTCATCTGCTCCGGCTTGCCGCCGTTCAGCGCCACCATGTTGCAGCCGAAGGAGGTCTGCAGCGGCGTATAGCGGTAAAGCTGGTTCAGGATGACTTCGGCATTGGCGTCGCGTTTCAATTCGATGACGACGCGATAGCCCTGACGGTCGGATTCGTCGCGCAGGTCGGAAATACCCTCGATGCGCTTTTCCTTGACCAGTTCGGCCATCTTTTCGATCATGTTCGCCTTGTTCACCTGATAGGGAACCTCGGTGATGATGATCTGCTCGCGGTCGCCGCGCATCGGCTCGATGGTGGCGCGGCCGCGCATGATAACCGAGCCGCGGCCGGTCTCATAGGCCGAACGGATGCCGGAACGGCCCATGATCAGCGCGCCGGTCGGGAAATCCGGGCCGGGAATGATCTGCATCAGCTCCGGCAGCTCGATCGCCGGATTGTCGATCATGGCGATACAGCCGTCGATGACTTCCGAGAGATTGTGCGGCGGAATATTGGTGGCCATGCCGACCGCGATGCCGCCTGCCCCGTTGACCAGAAGGTTCGGGAACTTCGCCGGAATGACGACCGGCTCCTGCAGGGTGCCGTCATAGTTGTCGCGGAAATCGACCGTTTCCTTGTCGAGATCGTCGAGCAGCGAATGGGCGGCCTTTTCCAGACGGCATTCGGTATAACGTTCTGCCGCCGGCGGATCGCCGTCGATGGAGCCGAAATTGCCCTGCCCGTCGATCAGCGGCAGGCGGAGCGACCAGTCCTGCGCCATACGCGCCAAAGCGTCATAGATCGCCGCATTGCCGTGCGGATGGAATTTACCCATCACGTCCCCGGTAACGCGGGCGCATTTGACGTATTTCTTGTTCCAGTCGATGCCGAGTTCGGACATGCCGTAAAGAATACGGCGATGAACCGGCTTCAGGCCGTCTCGCACATCGGGAAGCGCGCGGGACACGATGACGCTCATGGCGTAATCGAGATACGACCGCTGCATTTCCTCCATGATGGAAATCGGTTCAATGCCTGGCGGAAGTTTTCCGCCGCCGGGGGGGCTCTGGTCAGTCAAAACGGATCACATTCTCTGTTAAGAATCGGATGGATTTTTATAGCGGAAACAGCCACGTTAAGCCAATTTCCCGGCGAGTTTTGAACAGGCTTTTGCGTCATTTGCAAGACGAACGCCGCTTTTCACGATTTAGCCCGGCAAAAGCGCCGCCGCTCCCTTTCAAAGTGCCGGCGACTTGCGTAGGCTCCGCCCTAAAAACAGATAAGACGGGGAAAGAATGGCCAGCAGCGAAACGCTCATCAACGCGCTTACCACACTTCTGGTCACGCTCGATCCGCCGGGCCTTGCCCCCGTCTTTCTGGCGCTGACCGCCGGTATGACGCGCGACCAGCGCAGCCAGGTGGCGCTGCGCGGCTCCATCATCGCCTTCGGCATTCTCGCCGTCTTCGCGCTCTTCGGCCTTGCCATCCTCAATCTTCTTGGCATCTCGCTCGGCGCTTTCCGCATCGCCGGCGGCCTGTTGCTGTTCTGGATTTCCTTCGAGATGATTTTCGAAAAACGCCAGGAGCGTAAGGAAAAGACCTCCGAGATCGCCATCACCAAGGACCACCTTCACAATCTGGCGGTCTTTCCGCTGGCGCTGCCCCTGATCGCCGGGCCGGGCGCCATCTCCGCAACCGTGCTACTTGCCGGCTCGATGAAAACCACCGTCGAGATGCTGGTGCTCATCCTGATCCTCGCTTTCGCCATGGCTCTAGTTTATGCGGCCCTGATCGTCTCGGAGCGGATGGACCGTTTTCTCGGCAATACCGGCCGCGCGATCCTCACCCGTCTGCTCGGCGTGCTGCTTGCCGCCCTTTCCGTGCAGTTCGTGGTCGACGGCATAAAATCGGCCTTCGCTTTTTGAAAAGCCGCACCTTGGCGGTGCCTGCGCAATAAATTCTCGCCAATCGCCAAAACGCCGGAAAATCCTCCCTTTAAATCCGGCCGCCGCTTCGGCTAAAAGACGCATGTTTTTTCGGATTCGAAAGTTATCTCCATGCGTTCCACGCTGCGTCGCCTCATCCCGGATGCCGCACCCGTCAGCAACAGGGAAAGGCTGCGCTCCGCAACCGGCGCCTTTGTCGGCATTCTGCTGACCGGCCTTCTGGGAAGTCTCGCTCTCAGTTTCGATCCCACCCTGCCCGCCATGATCGCGCCGATGGGCGCTTCGGCCGTGCTTCTGTTTGCCGTGCCCTCCAGCCCGCTGGCGCAGCCCTGGTCGATCCTATGCGGCAACCTCGTTTCGGCCTTCGTGGGCGTGACAGTGGCGCTGCTGGTTCCGGATCTATTCCTTGCCAGCGCGCTTGCCATCAGTCTTGCCATCGCCGCGATGATGGCTTTGCGCTGCCTGCACCCGCCAAGCGGAGCGGTGGCGCTGACCGCTGTTCTCGGCGGCCCTGCCGTGCACAGCCTCGGTTATGGCTTTCTGTTGTGGCCGGTCGCCGGAAATTCGCTGATCCTTCTTGCCTTGGCCCTCGCCTATAACAATGCCACCGGCCGCGCCTACCCACACGGCCTGAAGCTCGGCAAGGCCTCCCATGGCACCACCGATCCGACCCCCATCCAGAAAATCGGCTTTTCCTCCAACGACCTCGACGAGGTACTGAAGGAATATGACCAGGTACTGGATATCGACCGTGACGAGCTCGAAACCATTTTACGCAAGACCGAACTGCGCTCCTGGCGTCGCCGTGCGCTGCATCTCGATTGCGCCAGCGTCATGTCGCGTGATGTCGTCGGTGTTGCGCCTGATGACAGTCTGCGTCATGCCCACGCGCTGATGCACAGCCACCATTTCAAGGCATTGCCGGTCACCAACGATAAAGCGGAGATCGTCGGCATCGTCACCCAGACGGATTTTCTGGAAAAGGCGAGCTGGAGAAACGGCCGCCCCTCCATTGGTTTCCTGCAGCGGCTGCGCCTCATCCTCTCCGGCGCAAGCGCCCCCAACGATACCGTCAAGGACATCATGACATCGCCGGTCAGAACCGTACGGCCTGAAACGGCAATCGAGGAGGCCATCATCCGCTTTGCCGAAGAAGGACTGCACTACCTGCCGGTCATCGACGCCAGAGGCAAGATGGTGGGCATCGTGTCGCAATCCGATGTCATGGTGGCGATGCTGGCGGACAAGGTGGCGGCATAAGCGGCAGCACTCAAGCCAATGAACGGGAAGAACACACGCTGAAAAATTCCAGGGACGTCAACCGCTACCCGAAAGCGTCAAAGCTTCAGGCGGCGGATGCTTCTACCATGCACCACCGTGAGAATGAGGACGCCTGAAACGTCAATTTCATAAAAGATGACATGGCTTCCATGCTCATGTCGGCGCACACCTTCCCCAATCGCCGGGGCAAGACGTCCCATGCGCGGATTATCGCCAAGCAACTGGAAACAGCCTTCCAATTCATTCTTGTAAAAATGTGCCTGTCTCAATCCGAACTGTTCAACGCCATAGATAAAGATATCGAGAATTTCGCTTTCGGCCTGTTTAGTCAGCCGATAGCTACTCACGCACAACTCCACGTGCGGCCGCTATCCGTTCGCCTTCCGCAAACAGATCATCCATACTGCGGGAACCGATGCCGCTCGCGCGGGAATCCGCGACGATCTGGCGAAGCTCATCAACGCTGAACTCCTGCCCCCGCCGCGCCCGGTCACGACGCACCAGATCGCGCACATAGTCGCTAACGCTCGCATATTCGCCTGTCAGGACCTGGGTCTCGATCCATTCTTTCATGGGATCTGGCAAGGAAACGGTCATGGTCGCCATATTTGTAAATCTCCCGTCAGTCCTCCCAAGATACCAGAGAATATGAAAAAATCACAAAGATTCCGACTTGTGATAGTTTCCTCGATATCAGAGTCAGAACGGAATATCGTCATCCATATCGTTGGAGAAGCCGCCGGAAGGCTGGCCGCCGCCACGGGAAGAGCCGCCGCGCGACGAGGACTGCTGGTCGTAACCGCCGCCATAGCTGGAGCCGCCGCCACTGCCATAATCGTTGCCGCCGCCGAAATCGCCGCCGCTGCGGCCACCGCCCTCACCGCGACCATCGAGCATCGTCAGCGTGGAGTTGAAGCCCTGCAGCACGATTTCAGTGGAATAACGGTCGTTGCCGGTCTGGTCCTGCCATTTGCGCGTCTGCAGCTGGCCTTCGATATAGAGCTTGGCGCCCTTCTTGACATATTGCTCGACGACCTTGCACAGGCCTTCGTTGAAGACGACGACGGTGTGCCATTCGGTCTTCTCGCGGCGCTCGCCGCTGTTGCGGTCCCGCCAGGTCTCCGAGGTGGCAATGCGCAGATTGGCGATGGGGCGGCCATCCTGCGTCCGGCGGATTTCGGGATCGGCGCCCACGTTCCCAATCAGAATTACCTTGTTTACGCTACCAGCCATCTCGTCATCCTGTCCGCCGGCCATCATGACCGGCAATTGCATTTCAAAAAATTCGCCACACAATAGCTGCCGCCGCCCGCAAAGGGCACCGCAAGCATGGAACTATCCACAAAGAATAATCTTAAGCTGCGGGAGCAGACATTCGCGCTTGCAATTCGTTCCTTTTTTGTTCTATTAAATCGCAGATTTCGAGTCAAGCATTCCGAAAAGCTGCGACCGATTGGGAATAGACCTCGACACATCCGGCTGCGTCACTACATAAGGACGCGCTGCCATCAAGCCTGTTATTTTTGTCCGAGCCTTGTCATGAGTGAACTGAAGACGATTTCCATCCGTGGCGCCCGCGAGCACAACCTCAAGGGCATCGATCTGGACCTGCCGCGCAACAAGCTGATCGTCATGACCGGCCTTTCCGGTTCGGGCAAGTCCTCGCTTGCCTTCGATACGATCTATGCCGAAGGCCAGCGCCGTTATGTCGAGAGCCTGTCGGCCTATGCGCGCCAGTTCCTGGAAATGATGCAGAAACCGGATGTCGACCAGATCGACGGCCTCTCGCCGGCGATCTCCATCGAGCAGAAGACCACATCGCGCAATCCGCGTTCCACGGTCGGCACGGTCACCGAAATCTACGACTATATGCGCCTCCTCTTCGCGCGTGTCGGCGTGCCCTATTCGCCGGCCACGGGCCTGCCGATCGAAAGCCAGACGGTGAGCCAGATGGTCGACCGCATCCTCGCTTTTGAGGAAGGCACGCGTCTTTACATCCTCGCGCCGATGGTGCGCGGCCGCAAAGGCGAATACAAGAAGGAACTTGCCGAGCTGATGAAGAAGGGCTTCCAGCGCGTCAAGGTGGATGGCCAGTTCTACGAAATCGCCGACGTGCCCGCCCTCGACAAGAAATACAAACACGATATCGACGTGGTCGTTGACCGCGCCGTCGTGCGCCCGGATATGGCCGCACGCCTGGCCGACAGTCTCGAGACCTGCCTCAAGCTTGCCGATGGCTTGGCAATCGCCGAATTTGCCGACAAGCCTCTGCCGCCGGAAGAAACCGCCGCTGGCGGTTCGGCCAACAAGTCGCTCAACGAGACCCATGAGCGGGTGCTGTTTTCGGAAAAATTCGCCTGCCCCGTTTCCGGTTTCACCATTCCGGAAATCGAGCCGCGGCTGTTCTCTTTCAACAATCCCTTCGGCGCCTGCCCAAGCTGCGATGGCCTCGGCTCGCAGCAGAAGGTGGATGAAAACCTGATCGTACCGGAGCCAGCCCGCACCCTGCGTGACGGCGCCATCGCTCCCTGGGCCAAATCCTCCTCGCCCTATTACAACCAGACGCTGGAAGCACTCGGCAAAGCTTTCGGTTTCAAGCTGTCGAGCAAGTGGTCGGATCTTTCGAAAGAGGCGCAGCACGCCATCCTGCAGGGCACCGATGACAAGATCGAATTCAACTATCAGGACGGCGCCCGCTCCTACAAGACAGTGAAGAATTTCGAAGGCATCGTGCCCAATCTGGAGCGTCGCTGGAAAGAGACCGACAGCGCCTGGGCGCGCGAGGAAATCGAACGCTACATGTCGGCGGCCCCCTGCCCGGCCTGCGCCGGTTATCGCCTGACGCCGGAAGCGCTCGCCGTGAAGATCAACAAGCTGCATATCGGTGAAGTCACCGAAATGTCGATCCGCACCGCGCGCGACTGGTTCGAGGTACTGCCGGAAAGCCTCAACGCCAAGCAGAACGAGATCGCAGTCCGCATCCTCAAGGAAATCCGCGAACGCCTGCGCTTCCTCAACGATGTCGGTCTGGATTATCTCAGCCTGTCGCGCAATTCCGGCACGCTTTCCGGCGGTGAAAGCCAGCGCATCCGTCTGGCCTCGCAGATCGGCTCGGGCCTCACCGGCGTTCTCTATGTTCTCGACGAACCCTCGATCGGCCTGCACCAGCGCGACAATGCCCGCCTGCTGGATACGCTGAAACATCTGCGCGATATCGGCAATACCGTCATCGTGGTCGAACATGACGAGGACGCCATTCTGACGGCGGATTATGTGGTCGATATCGGCCCTGCCGCCGGCATTCATGGCGGTCAGGTGATCGCTGAAGGCTCACCGCAGGAGGTGATGGCCAATCCGAAATCGCTGACCGGCAAATATCTCTCCGGCGAACTCGGTGTCGCCGTGCCGGCGGAGCGCCGCAAGCCCAAGAAGGGTCGCGAGATCAAGGTTTTTGGCGCACGCGGCAACAATCTGAAGAATGTCACGGCCGCCGTGCCGCTCGGTGTTTTCACTGCCGTAACCGGCGTATCGGGTGGCGGCAAATCCACCTTCCTGATCGAGACGCTCTACAAGTCGGCGGCGCGTCGGGTGATGGGTGCGCGCGAAATCCCGGCCGAACACGACCGCATCGACGGTTTCGAATTCATCGACAAGGTCATCGATATCGACCAGTCGCCGATTGGCCGCACACCGCGTTCCAACCCGGCCACCTATACCGGCGCCTTCACGCCGATCCGCGACTGGTTCGCCGGCTTGCCGGAAGCGAAGGCGCGCGGTTATGCGCCGGGCCGTTTCTCCTTCAACGTCAAGGGCGGCCGCTGCGAGGCCTGCCAGGGTGATGGCGTCATCAAGATCGAGATGCACTTCCTGCCTGATGTTTACGTCACCTGCGATCTCTGTCACGGCAAGCGTTACAATCGAGAGACGCTCGATGTCACCTTCAAGGGCAAATCCATTGCCGATGTGCTGGATATGACGGTGGAGGAAGGCGTGGAGTTCTTCGCCGCCGTCCCGGCCGTGCGCGACAAGCTGCAATCGCTGTTCGATGTCGGCCTCGGTTATATCAAGGTCGGCCAGCAGGCCAATACGCTCTCCGGCGGCGAAGCGCAGCGCGTCAAGCTCGCCAAGGAACTGTCGAAACGCTCGACGGGTCGCACGCTCTATATTCTCGACGAACCGACGACCGGCCTGCATTTCCACGACGTCAACAAGCTCCTGGAAATGCTGCATGCGCTGGTCGAGCAGGGCAATTCCGTCGTGGTGATCGAGCATAATCTCGAAGTCATCAAGACGGCTGACTGGATCATCGATATCGGGCCTGAAGGCGGCACGGGCGGCGGTGAAGTGGTGGCGACCGGCACACCGGAGGACATCGTGAAGGTCGAGCGTTCCTATACCGGTCACTTCCTGAAGGAGCTTCTGGAGCGCCGGCCGGCTGGAAAACGGGAGGCTGCGGAGTAATCCGCAGCTTTCGTCGCAAGGGTTCGATAGGCCAAAGGCCGGAGGAGGAACAGCATATGTCGACATCAGGCACGATCCGCACCGGTATCGGCGGCTGGACCTTTGAGCCATGGGAAGGCACGTTTTATCCCGAAAAATTGCCGAAGAAGCGCCAGCTGGAGCACGCCAGCCGGCAGCTCACGGCGATCGAGGTGAACGGCACCTATTACAGCAGCCAGAAGCCGGAAACTTTTGCCAAATGGGCTTCCGAAGTGCCCGAAGATTTCGTCTTCTCGCTAAAGGCGAGCCGTTTCGTCACCAACCGCAGGGTTCTGGCCGAGGCCGGTGAATCGATGACGAAGTTTCTGACGCAGGGGCTGACGGAACTCGGGTCCCACCTCGGTCCGATCCTCTGGCAATTCGCGCCGACGAAAAAATTCGACGCGGAGGATTTTGGCGCATTTCTGTCCCTGTTACCGGAGAAGCAGGACGGCATCCGTCTTCGCCATGTCGTCGAGGTGCGCAACGAGACATTTCAGGTTCCGGAATTCATCGATCTTCTCGCCAGGTACAAGGTCGCCGTCGTCTGCGCCGATCATCATGACTATCCGATGCTGCCTGATGTGACGGCCGATTTCGTCTATTGCCGCCTGCAGAAGGGCGAGGACGATATCATGACCTGTTATCCGAAAAAAGAGATCGACCACTGGGCCGAGCGGGTAAAGACCTATGCGAAGGGCGGCGTGCCGGACGATCTGCCGCTGATAGCGCCGGATCGGAAGGTCGAAAAGACACCGCGCGATGTCTTCGCCTTCTTCATCACCGGCGGCAAGGTGAATGCGCCTGTTGGTGCGCAGGAACTGCAAAAGGCGGTCTGAGCGCTTTCAGCCCGCCATTTCTTTCGTCGGGCTGAAATCGATGGCCGCGAAAGCTGCCTCGATAACCTCCGGGCCAGCGCCCGGCCGGGTGGCGTCGCTGGAGAGGATTTGCCGGAAACGGCGCGCGCCGGGCATGCCCTGAAACAGCCCGACCATGTGGCGGGTGACGTGGTTGAGACGTCCGCCTGCGGCGATATAGTCGGCGGCATAGGCCATCATCGCGTCGCGCAGCGCCATCCAGTCTGGCTGGTGAGCCTCTTCGCCATAGATGCGATGGTCGACATCGGCAAGAATGGACGTGTTGTGATAGGCGGCACGGCCGAGCATCACACCATCCATATGCTGGAGATGTTCGCTCGCCTGATCGAGATCGGCGATACCGCCATTGATGCCGATAAAGACATCAGGGTTTTCCCGCTTCATGCGATAGACGAGATCGTAATCGAGCGGCGGCACTTCGCGGTTTTCCTTCGGCGAAAGCCCCTGCAGCCAGGCTTTTCGCGCATGAACCCAGACCGCGTCCGCGCCCGCCGCAACAACCCTCTTCAGAAAATCCGGCAGAACTGCTTCCGGCTGCTGGTCGTCCACCCCGATCCGGCATTTCACCGTAACCGGCACGCTGCTGACAACCTTCATTGCGGTGACACATTGCGCCACTACCTCCGGCTCGCGCATCAGGCAGGCCCCGAATGTGCCGGACTGAACCCGATCCGAGGGACAGCCGACATTGAGGTTGATCTCGTCATATCCGTAATCGCCGGCGATCCGCACCGCCTCGGCAAGTTTGGTCGGATCAGACCCGCCAAACTGTAACGCGACGGGATGTTCCTCAGGGTGATAACCGAGCAGTCTGTCTCGCTGGCCATGGATGATGGCATCGGCAACGATCATTTCGGTATAAAGCAGAGCACGCTTCGACAATTGCCGGTGCAGAAATCTGCACCTCGTGTCAGTCCAGTCGATCATGGGGGCCACGGCGAAGATTTTTTCGCCGTTTGCAAGCGCTTGTCTGTACATGAATTAACCTCTTTGCGCCGGCTTCTACAGCAAAGGACCGTAAAAAGCCAGTTTTGCAGCCGGGGTCATTTTGAACTGGAAATCGCCCCGGAATCGCGGGACAAGAATTGCACCGAAAAAGACGACAGGAAATCGACATGGCCGCCACCGTCATCCCCGCTCCGAAACCCGTTCTCCTGCCCGTTGAAGGCACGGACGACCTCTTCCCCGTACGGCGGGTCTATTGCGTCGGCCGCAATTATGCCGATCACGCCATAGAGATGGGTCACGATCCCTCGCGCGAGCCGCCCTTTTATTTCCAGAAAAACCCGGACAATCTGCTGCCCGCCGGTCAGGATTTCCCCTACCCGCCGCTGTCGTCGAATGTGCACTACGAAGTCGAGTGTGTCGTGGTTCTGAAAAGCGGCGGTGCCGATATCCCGGCTTCCGAGGCGCTGGACCATGTCTGGGGGTATGCCGTCGGTATCGACATGACGCGCCGCGACCTTCAGGACGGCCTGAAGAAGATGGGCCGCTCCTGGGAGGGCGCGAAGGCCTTCGAATATTCCGCACCGGTCTCCCCCATTGTCCCGGCGGACAGGATCGGCCATCCCGCCACAGGTGCGATCTGGCTCGACGTCAATGGCAAACGCAAGCAGACGGGCGATCTTGCCCAGATGATCTGGAAGGTGCCGGAAGTGATTGCCGAGCTTTCCAAGCTGTTCACGCTTGCCGCCGGTGACGTCATCATGACCGGCACACCGGCCGGCGTCGGCCCCATCGTACGTGGCGACCGCATCGAATGCGGCGTCGAGGGTGTCGGCACGCTGGGCGTGACGGTTGCCTGAGGCCGTCGAAAAAAGGGAGGATACCGCCATGCCGCTTTACCGCCTCGCCGACCGTGTGCCGCAGACCCCTGCGCCTGATCGCTACTGGGTGGCGCCCGACGCCAATGTCATCGGCTCGGTGACGCTCGGTGAGGATGTCGGCATCTGGTTCGGCGCAACGCTGCGCGGCGATAACGAGCCGATCAGCATCGGGCGCGGCACCAATATTCAGGACGGCGTGATGGTGCATAGCGATCCCGGTTTTCCCGCCGTCATCGGCGAAATGTGCACCATCGGCCACCATGCCATCGTGCATGGCTGCACCATTGGCGACAATTCGCTCATCGGCATGGGCGCGACGATCCTGAATGGCGCCAAGATCGGTCGCAACTGCCTCGTCGGCGCCAATGCGCTGGTGACGGAGGGCAAGGAATTTCCGGACAATTCCCTGATTGTCGGCTCGCCGGCGCGCGCCATCCGCACGCTGGATGACGAGGCCGTCGCGGGGCTTCGCCGCTCGGCGGAAAAATACATCGAAAACTGGAAGCGCTTTTCGAAAGATCTGGCGATCATCGAAGGATAGGAAACGGCGGGCATCCACGCCCGCCCTGCTGTGAGACTAAGCCGAGCAGGCGGCGCAGAGGCCGCGAATTTCAATGGTGGTCTTTTCCGCCTTGAACTTGCTGTCCTTCACCCAGCGCTCCAGGCGGTGGTCGATTTCATGATCGTGGAATTCCGTCACCTGCCCGCAGGATTCGCAGATGGCGAAAGCCACCGTGCCATGGTGGTGCGAGCAGCACTCCGCCTGCGTATGGGTGCAGGCAACGAAGGCGTTAAGGCTCTCAAGCCGGTGCACGAGACCAAACTCCACCAGCTTTTCCAGCGCACGGTAAACCTGCAGCGGCGCACGAAAACCCTCATCCCGCAGCTTGTCGAGGATCATATAGGCGCTGAGCGGCTGATGCGCGTTTGAGAGGGCATTCATGACCAGCGACTGGTTCTTGGTGAGGTTCTGCTGGGTCTGCGCATTCATGACTTGCCTCCTTCATCCGCAGCGCGGGAAAAACCCGGCGCCGGCAACAGGCTTATAACGAAGAGGATCACCGCGGCAACCACGATGGATGGGCCGGACGGTGTATCGTAACTGAGCGAGCCGAACAGGCCGCCGACAACGGCGACCGCGCCGATCAGCGAAGCCACCACCGCCATCACCTCCGGCGTCGCGGAAAAACGTCTGGCAGTCGCCGCCGGTATGATGAGCAGCGATGTGATGAGCATGATGCCGACCACCTTCATGGCAATGGCGATCACCAGCGCCATCAACAGCGTGAAGATCAGTTTTGCACGCTCCGGGTTCAGCCCCTCGGCCTCGGCCAGCTCCGTATTGACGGTGGAGGCAAGCAGCGACCGCCACAGGAACACCATGGAGACGATGACCACCAGCCCGCCGCCCCAGATCAGGGCGATATCGCTGCGGGTAACGGCGAGAATATCGCCGAACAGGAACGAGACGAGATCGATGCGCACCCAGCTCATGAAAGCGACGATGACGAGACCGATCGCCAGCGCCGAATGGGACAAGATACCAAGCAGCGCATCGGCGGATAGCGCCTGCCGCCGTTGGAGAAAGAGCAGCAGGATCGAAACCGCTGATGCCACCAGAAAGACGCTGACGATGAGGTTGAGCTGCAACAGCAGCGACAGCGCGACGCCGAGCAGCGCCGAATGGGCCATCGTATCGCCGAAATAGGCCATGCGACGCCAGACGACGAAACAGCCGAGAGGACCGGCAGTGAGCGCAACGCCTATACCGGCGACCATGGCGCGAACGAAGAAATCGTCAAACATGGCGCTCTCCCTGTCCGCGGCTGGATGGCGTATGGCCCTCATGCTCATAGCCGCAGCCGCATTCGTCATGGCTGTCGTGATGATGGCCGTGGTCATGCATATGATGGTGCCCATCCTCGGGGTGGCAATGATCGGTCACCGAACCATCCTCATGCCGCACCCGGCCATCAGGCAGATGGGTATGATCGTGATGGTGGCTATAGACGGCAAGCGCCTTGGCCGCGGCGCCGCCAAACAGCCGCATATATTCCGGGCTCTGGCTAACCGCCTGCGGCGTGCCCCGGCAGCAGACATGGCCGTTCAGGCATATCACGGTGTCGGTTTCAGCCATTACCACATGCAGGTCATGCGAGATTAACAAAATTCCGCAATTATTTGAATTTCTGATATTTTTTATCAAATCATAGAGCGCAATCTCGCCGGAAAAATCGACCCCTTGCACGGGCTCGTCAAGAACCAGCAGATCGGGCTTGCGGGCGATGGCGCGGGCCAGAAGTGCGCGCTGGAACTCACCACCGGAAAGGTGCTGCACTTCCGCATTGGCGAGATGCGCAATGCCCGTCGCATTCAGCGCCGCATCGATTTCGCGGGCTGGCAGCGGGCCGGTCAGTGTCATCAGCCGCCGCACCGAAAGCGGCATGGTCCAGTCCACGGCAAGCTTCTGCGGCACATAACCGACCTTCAGACCGGCAATGCGCGAAACCTCGCCCTCGGTCGGCTTCACCACGCCGATTGCCATTTTCGCGCTGGTGGATTTGCCGGAACCGTTCGGCCCGATCAGCGTGACGATCTCGCCTTTGCTGACGGAAAACTCAACGCCGCGCACCAGCCAGCGGCCGTTGCGCTGCACGCCGGCATTGGCGAGGGAAACCAGTATCTTTTTGCCCCGATGGGCGGAATGAAGCATGGGATTGTCCGTTCGGCGATGTTGCTTACCGCTATTGCATACGTTATAGAGTTACGCAATAAATGTAATAACATAACTATACTTCTTCAAGTGGAGTGCATTTCATGAAATCGTTCCTGATCCCGCTCATGGCATCGGTGGCAATAGCGGCCGCCGCTTCCGGCGCCACCGCCGCGCCCGATGTCGTGGTCTCGATCAAGCCCGTACATTCCCTCGTCGCCGCCATCATGCGGGGCGTCGGCGAACCGCAGCTCATCGTTGACGGCGCGGCTTCGCCGCACACCTACAATCTCAGACCGTCCAATGCCCGCAAGCTGGAAAAGGCCGATGTGGTCTTCTGGGTTGGGCCGGGACTGGAAGCATTCCTGGAAAAGCCGCTCGAAGCGCTTGCCAGCAAGGCAACCGTGGTGGAACTGGAAGACGCAAAGGGTCTGGAAAAGCTGCCCTTCCGCGAAGGCGGCCCCTTTGAAGCACACGACCATGGCGATGAAGGCCACGAGGCGCATGACGGCCACGCTGAAGAGGAAGGCGCACACGATCATGGACACGACCATGCGGAGGGTCACGAGGACCATGACCACGGTGCATACGATACCCATCTCTGGCTCGATCCTGTCAATGCCAAGGCCATGGCGCAGACGATAGAAACCGCGCTGATCGCGGCCGACGCCGGCAATGCCGCGACCTATCAGGCCAATACCAAAAAACTGATCGACGACCTCGATGCGCTCGATGCCGAACTCAGGGAAACGGTCAAGCCGGTGAAGGACAAGCCCTTCATCGTCTTCCACGATGCCTATCAATATTTCGAGCATCGTTACGGCGTGAAGACGGCGGGATCGATCACAGTCAGCCCCGAAACCCTGCCGGGTGCGGACCGCGTCAAACAGATGCAGGAAAAGGTTCGCCAGCTTGGCGCAACCTGCGTTTTCGCTGAACCGCAATTCGAGCCGAAGCTGATTTCGGTCATCACCGAAGGCACCGCCGCGAAATCGGCGACGCTCGATCCGGAGGCAGCGACACTGGAACCCGGCCCGGACCTCTATTTCAAGCTGATGCGCGGCATTGCAGGCTCGCTGAAGGATTGCCTGTCCTGATGCGCATTGCCGCCCCTAACGCCCCGGCTCCGTCATTCCGGCCTTGAGCCGGAATACGGCCGAAGCGTGAATGATCGGAAGAATAAACATTTCAAACCAGTTACTTGCGCTTGAAATATAAAGTAATGCATAAGAAACGAGGCGCGACAATCGCTGGGTAAGAGACGTCGCGCCATCAATCGCAATGCAGCTCGTTACGGCTTCGGCGCCATTGAAGACCAGACCGGGCTGCTGATGCTCTGCAAGGTTTCCGGCGACGCGCCGTTGATGCGCGCCAGAAGGGCCTTTGCAAGCTCCCTGCCCGCCAGCTTGATATCCTCATTGACGGTGTGGATCTGCGGTTTGATCCAGTTCAGGAACTCGGCGGACTGTTTCGAGACGATATCGATATCTTCGCCGATTTTCACACCGGCTGCCTCAAAACCGGCCACCAGCGCAATGGTGCTGCTGCCGCTGATCGAAACAATGCCGTCGGGACGGTCATCGGATTGCATCAGCCGCTGGCCGAAATCGCGGATTTTTTCGAGCGGCGTTTCGATGGTGATGGCATCCAGCGGAAATTCACTAAGGCCGAAATCCCTGATTGCCCTCATGAACCCCTTGCGGGCGTGATCGTGGAATGAAAACCGCGATGGCGGCACGACGACGGCTATCCTTTTGCGTCCGCATTGCGCCAGCCGCTCGACCGCCTCATAGGCATAGGCCTCGTTGTCGAAATCATGAAAGGCATGGTCGATGCCCATATCGGACCGCCCATGAGTGACGAAGGGCATGTTGCGCTCGGTCATGAAACGAACGCGCGGATCGTTGGGCTCGATCTTCGAAATAATGACCCCATCCGCCGAACCGGTATCGAGAATATAGCGGATCGGCACCATGGAATCCTTGGCATGGATGTGGGGCGTCACGACCAGATGATATTGTGTTGTGGAAAGAACCTCGGTGATGCCGAAGACCATCTGGCTGGTGAAACCCATCAGTTCTTCATCGACGCTCAGCACAAGGGCAATCACATTGGTCTTGCCGGTGCGAAGGCGCACCCCGGCGCGGTTTGGCTGGTAACCGATCTGCCGGGCGATCAGCCGCACGCGTTCCTTGGTTTCAGCGCCGATATCGGGCGCATCCTTCAGTGCGCGCGAGACGGTGGTGATGCCGAGACCCGTCATATAGGCGATTGTCTTCAAGGTCGGACGCTCGCCCGTGGTCGCGGGTATGTCGTCCCTGCCGGATTTGCCAGTATCGTTCATGTCATTTCGCCACGCTTTACCGAACGATAATCATAGATAGCTTTTGCTCCGTTGCAAAGGCAAAGGTCTGCGGACAAAGGCCGGTCCTGTCCGGCTATCGGCCAATTCAGCTAAAACGATATAGGTCCGTAAAATATTTCCCGTCTGCGATCCTTTTCTTACGGGGCCAAAAGTCCGGATATCATTGGATGAATTTCCTCATTATATAGATTAAAAAATTTACATAACACGCTAATATAAAATGATAAAAATCTATAATTTTTTGTCGATGCAACAGCATCGTCAAGACTCGGCGTTCCCTGGCATTTTTCGTGGTACCGATTGTCACTCAAAGGAATGACGGAACGATTGTTTTACGGTAACGTTGCCGAAGGGAGGAAATCGCAAAGCCGGATAAATGTGAGGCAGCCGCTTTGCGAGCATCCATTCTCCCCAGATTCTGACACAAGCCTGCACCATGATGCAGGCCAGTCTTCTTCGAATTCATATTATGCAGGGTCCGATTATGATTTCTTCTTCCTCGCCCGAAACCGTCATCGATCTGGCCGGGTCCTGGCGCTTGACCTCGGTGGAAGGAGACCACGCCACCCAGCTTTCCGTACCGGGCGATATTCACACCGCGCTCAAAATTGCGGGCATCATTCCAGATCCCTATCACGGCGCCAATGAGAAGGCGGTACAATGGGTCGCACAGCAGGACTGGATCCTCGAGCGCACATTCATTCTCGATGAGGCGGATGCCAGCTGGTATCTCGATATCGATTACCTCGACACCGTCGCCATCGTCTTCGTCAACGACATCCCGGTGCTGAGCGCCGACAATTGTTTCCGCCGTTACCGCCCGGATGTTTCGCGGGCTGTGCGGCCGGGTGAAAATACCATCCGCATCCATTTCCATTCCAACATCGCGGCTGGCGCGGAACGGCAGGCACGCCAGCCTTTCTATATTCCCTATCACCCCGGCAATTCGCCGATTGCCAATGGCAACATGCTGCGCAAGCCGCAATGCCATTTCGGCTGGGACTGGAATATCGCGATTGCCCCGCTCGGCCTTTACGGCAAAATCCTGCTGAAGCGCCTCGATACAGCCCGCATCGAACATGTCGTCACCTCGCAGCACCATGTCGAAGGCGGCGTGGAACTGCATGTCGCCGTCACGCTGTTTGCCGAAGGTCCGGCGAGCCTGCCGGTCTATCTGTCGCTGAATGACGAAAGGCTCAGGCTCGATTGCGGCGTGGGCGCCGGCGAAACGGTGGTGCGTCACGTCTTCTTCGTAGAAAATCCGGAACTCTGGTGGCCAGCCGGCAGTGGCGAACAGACGCTCTACGAGCTGACGGTGGAATTGCCCGATGAGACCGTGACCCGGCAGATCGGCTTCAGAACCATCGAGCTTCTGACGGACAAGGACGAGGCCGGCAGCCGCTTCGCCTTCCGCATCAACGGCCGGGAAATCTTCTGCCGCGGCGCCAACTGGATCCCCGCCGATGCGCTTTATTCGCTGACCAGCCGGGAAAAGACCGAAGACCTTCTCTGCTCCGCGGTCGAGGCCAATATGAACATGATCCGCGTCTGGGGCGGCGGGTTCTATGAGGAAGACTGGTTCTACGATCTCTGCGACCGTCTCGGCCTGCTGGTCTGGCAGGATTTCATGTTCGCCTGCAACCTTTACCCCTGCAGCGAGGATTTCCTCGACAATGTCGAACACGAGGTCGAGTATCAGGTGAAACGCCTCTCCTCCCATCCCTCCATCGCGCTCTGGTGCGGTGATAATGAATTGGTGGGTGCGCTGACATGGTTCGATGAATCCCGCAACAATCGCGACCGTTATCTCGTGGCCTATGACCGCCTGAACCGCACCATCGAACGGGCCCTGAAAAAAGCCGCTCCCGAAGCGCTCTGGTGGCCATCGAGCCCAGCGTCGGGTTATCTCGATTACGGCGATGCCTGGCACGCCGATGGTTCCGGCGACATGCATTATTGGTCCGTCTGGCACGAGAACAAGTCATTCGACAATTATCGTTCGGTGAAACCGCGCTTCTGCTCCGAATTCGGTTTCCAGTCCTATACATCCATGCCCGTCATCCGCACCTACGCGGAAGACCGGGACATGAACATCGCCTCCCCGGTCATCGAGCTGCACCAGAAGAATGTCGGCGGCAATGAGCGGATTGCGGGCACCATGTTCCGCTATTTCCGCTTCCCGAAGGATTTCGAGAATTTCGTTTATCTCAGTCAGGTCCAGCAGGCGCTGGCGATCCGCACGGCTGTCGATTACTGGCGCTCGCTCAAGCCCCATTGCATGGGCACGCTTTATTGGCAGCTGAACGACACCTGGCCGGTCGCCTCATGGTCGAGCCTTGATTATGGCGGCGGCTGGAAAGCGCTGCATTATGCCGCCCGCCGTTTCTTCCAGCCGGTTACAGTCTCGACCATCCCTTCAGAAGATGGAGGCCGGGTGAGCTTCTCCATGGTCAACGACACGGCGGAGGATGTGGAAATCGACATGAACATCGTCGCCCTGACCATGGACGGCAACCGCGTGCCGCTGAAATCTGCCAACGGCACCTGCGCGACCGACAGGGCCGCGATATTGACCGACATCGACATGGACACCCTGCCTCACGGCGCCGTCCTTGCCTGGAGCTTCATCGCCTCGAACGGCATGACCGGCGAAGGCCTTCATGTGCGCGACACTTACAAGGCGCTGGAGCTTCAGCCAGCAGGCCTGACATTCACCACCAGCACACTGAAAAACGGCCAGTTCGAAATCGATGTCACCGCCACCGGTCTCGCCCTCTTCGTCATGCTGGAGGCAGATCAGCCCGGACGTTATTCCGACAATCTCTTCGATCTTGCCGCCGGCGAAACGCGCCGTATCATCTTCACCCCGAAAGCGGACGGCCCCCAGCCGCATTTCCGCATCTTCGATCTTCATACCTGCCAATCCTCGCCCGATCCCGGCATTGAAAGCATGCGGAGAAAGGCATAACCATCCCTCTCGGGAATGACAGGTGAACCCACGCCTGTCTTCATCAGTTCAAAAGGCTGCGGGGTTCTCCGGCAGCCAGTCATCAGCAAGCGGAGGAAGACCCATGGTTTGGCAACCGGCCGAAAACCGATATGCATCCATGAAATATAATCACTGCGGCAAAACCGGCCTGAAGCTGCCGGCGATTTCGCTCGGGCTCTGGCACAATTTCGGCAACGACACGCCGCACCAGACCAAACAGGCCATTTGCCGCCGTGCTTTCGATCTCGGCATCACCCATTTCGATCTCGCGAACAATTACGGCCCGCCGCCCGGCAGCGCCGAAACCGCCTTCGGAGAAATTCTGAAGACGGATTTTGCCGGCTATCGCGATGAGATGATCATCTCCTCCAAGGCCGGTTACAACATGTGGCCCGGTCCTTACGGTGAATGGGGCAGCCGCAAATATCTGATCGCTTCCTGCGACCAGAGCCTGAAGCGCATGGGGCTGGACTACGTCGATATCTTCTATTCCCACCGTTTCGACCCCAATACGCCGCTTGAGGAGACCTGCGGCGCGCTGGACCAGATCGTGCGCTCGGGCAAAGCGCTTTATGTCGGCATCTCGTCCTACAATTCGAAGCGCACCCGCGAGGCCGCCGCAATCCTGAAGGACCTCGGCACGCCCTGCATCATCCATCAGCCGAGCTATTCGATGATCAACCGCTGGATCGAGGAAGACGGTCTCGTCGACACGCTGGAAGAACTGGGCATCGGCTCCATCGTCTTCTCGCCGCTGGCGCAGGGCATGCTGACGACGAAATATCTCGGCGGCGTGCCGGATGGCAGCCGTGCATCGCAGAGCAAGTCTCTCAACCCGGCCTTCCTCAACGAGCGCAATGTCGAAAACATCCGTGCGCTGAACAGCATTGCCGAGCGACGCGGCCAGACGCTGGCGCAGATGGCGATTGCCTGGGTTCTGCGCGGCGGCCGCATCACCTCGGCGCTGATTGGCGCAAGCCGTGTCGAACAGGTCGAGGATTGCGTGAAGGCGCTCGACAAGCCGGATTTCACGGCAGAAGAGCTTGCCGAAATTGATCGTTACGCCAAGGACGCGGATATCAACCTCTGGGCAAAATCCGCCGAACGCGTCTGATTGAGGACAGACTGCCCGGTTCTGCCGGGCGGTCTGCAGATTGCAAAATGCCGGGCCAAAAACCTCAAAACAAAAGATTAACTTCCGCCCCTAAGCGTTAATAACCATTACATAAATGTAATTTTAAATTCAGTTTCCGTTCATTCGTTTATTCGTAAGTTCTCCTCATCGAAACACGAGAGGAAACTTCCATGAAAAAGTTCGTCACCATTCTTCTGGCCGCCACCGTTCTCGCCGCTCCGATGGCCCAGGCCCAAAGCCGCCACGACGATCGCCATCGCGGCGTCACCGTCGAGCGTCAGGTCACCACCAAGAAGGTCATCGTGAAGAAGCACCGCTGGGATCGCGGCCAGCGCCTTTCGGCCCGTGAGCGCCGCAACATGGTAGACCGTCGTGACTACCGCCGTTACCACCTTGCAGAACCGCGCCGCGACCAGCGCTGGGTACGCGTCGACAACCAGTTCCTGCTCATCAACGCCGTCAGCGGCCTGATCGTCGGCCTCGCCGCCGCCCGCTAACTAATCCAGGCATCGATGAAATGAAAAAGGCCCGCTCGCGCGGGCCTTTTGTCGTTTGTCGTTTCAGCCGATCAAAAAATGTCGGCGCCGCTGCCCCACGGGCCGTGTGGCTTGTCCACACCGTCGGTGCGTTCGAAACCATGGGCGCCGAAGAAGTCGCGCTGCGCCTGAATGAGGTTGGCGCTGCCGCGGCCACGGCGATAGGCGTCGAAATAACCAAGTGCCGAAGCAAGTGCCGAAACTGGCAGACCCGACAGAACGGCGTAGGAGACGACACGGCGCAGCGGTGCGTCGGTATCCTTGACGATGCCGGCAAAGGCAGGCGTCACGATGAGGTTGGCCACATGCGGGTCCTTGGTGAAGGCCGAGGTGATCTCATCGAGGAATTCCGAGCGGATGATGCAGCCGGCGCGCCAGATGCGGGCAATCGTCGGCATCGGCAGGTTCCAGTTGAACTCCTTGGAAGCGGCCGACATGATGGCGAAGCCCTGCGCATAAGCGCCGACCTTGGCGGCCAGAAGCGCGCTTTCCAGGTCGGCGATAAAAGCCTTTTTGTCAGCCGGTGCAGGCGCAACGGTCGGCAGGCCGAAGATCTTCTCCGCAGCTTCACGCTCGTCCTTTTGCGAAGAGAGAATACGGGCAGCCACGGCCGCCTCGATGGCGGTTGCGGCGACGCCCATGTTCTGCGCCTCGATGACCGACCACTTGCCGGTGCCCTTCTGGCCGGCCTTGTCGAGGATAAGATCGACCATCGGCTTGCCGGTGATCGGATCGGCGGCGCGCAGAACCTTCTCGGTGATTTCGATCAGATAGGAATTCAGGCGGCCCTTGTTCCATTCGGCGAAGACATCGGCGATTTCGACGGCGCTCATGCCAAGGCCGTCACGCAGGATGCCGTAGATTTCGGCGATCATCTGCATGTCGGCATATTCGATGCCGTTATGGATGGTCTTGACGAAATGGCCGGCGCCGTCATTGCCGAGCCATGCCACGCACGGATCGTTGTTGTACTTGGCGGAAATGGAAGTCAGCACCTTCTCGACGCGCTTCCAGCTATCTTCGGTGCCGCCGACCATGATCGACGGTCCATGGCGCGCACCTTCTTCACCGCCGGAAACGCCCATGCCGATAAAGGTCAGGCCGCTATCCTTCAGATTGTCGAAACGGCGGATCGTATCGCGGAAATTGGCATTGCCGGCGTCGATCATGATGTCGCCATTGGCGAGATGGGGTTTCAGGATTTCCATCTGCTGGTCAACCGGATCGCCGGCCTTGATCATGATGATGATCGGGCGCGGAGGACGAATGGCGGCGACGAATTCCTCGATGGTTTCGCAGGGGATCAATTGTCCCTGCAAGTCCCCGGCCTCGGCGTAGAATTTTTTCGTCGCTTCAGGGGTTCGGTTGAATACGGCAATCTTGTTGCCCTTTTCCGCGATGTTCAACGCCAGGTTCGAGCCCATGACGCCGAGACCGATCAAACCGATTTCTGCCTGTTCCACGGATGTGCCTCCATCTTGCTTTTTGGTGGTCGTGTTGTGGCACTGTAATGAACAAACGGCAAGGCTAGCCGCGACTGAAACGATTAAATTTTGATGACGCAAATCAGCTTTGCATATTTGCGACAGGTCGAGGCCGGCTCAAAATGGCAAGCCCGACTCGCCTCTTATGATCGTCGGGGCCGGTCGTCACCATCATCCAGCGCCCGCCAGGCGGCCCCGTCCATATCCTCATATTGGCCCGAACGCACCGACCAGAGGAAGGCGAAAAGGCCGAGCGCTCCTAAAAACAGCGCGACGGGAATGAGATAGATCAGCATGTTCATGCCAGTTGCGCCCCCTCGCCTGCAAATCCGGTCTTCGCTTCATTCTGAGGACGGACGGTTTCAGCCGTACCGGCAAGACGCAACGCATTGGCGACGACGATCAGCGAGGACGTCGACATGGCGATGGCCGCGATCATCGGCGTCGCATAACCGGCAATGGCAATCGGCACGGCGATGATGTTGTAGCCGATGGCAAGCGCGAAGTTCTGCCGGATCAGCCTTCCTGCCCGTTGCGATGTCTCGATTGCGAAAGGCACGGCATCGAGATCCTCCTGCATGAACACGAAATCGGCGGCCTGCCGGCCGATATCGGCGGCGGTGGCGGGCGCCATGGACACATGCGCAGCAGCAAGCGCCGGCGCGTCGTTGATACCGTCTCCCACCATCAGTACCCGCCGCCCCTCGCCCGCAAGCTCGGCGCAACGCGCCGCCTTGTCCTTCGGCGATAGGTCCGCACGCCAGTTACCAATCCCCAGCCGCTGCGCCATGGCGCTGACGGCTGCTGCCCGGTCACCCGAAACGATTTCCTGCATAAGCCCCCGTACCGACAGGCTGCGCAATGCCGAAACCGCACCCGCGCGCGGATTATCCTCGAAGCCGAAGCTTGCCAGATGCCCGCCATCGAGGGACAGCACCACTTCCGAGCGCGCATCGCCATTGTCGACGCTCGCTTCACTTGCGCACGCGAAACGGCGATTGCCCAGCCGATAGGTTCCGGCTTCCGTTTCCGCCTCGACGCCGGAGCCCGGAATTTCCCGCACCGCCTCATAGGCCGGCACCGCGCCGCTATAGGCAGCATGCAGGGCTTTCGACAGGGGATGACGCGAATGGGCGGCAAGCCCCGCTGCAATCGCCATGGTGACGGGCTTCACATCGCCAGTCTCAACCAATCTCGGTTTGCCGATAGTCAGGGTGCCGGTTTTGTCGAACAGCACGGTATCGATTTCGGCCAGCCGCTCCATGGCCGAGCCTTCCTTGACCATGATGCCGTGCCGGAACAGCCTTCCGGCGGCCACCACCTGCACGACGGGAACGGCAAGGCCAAGCGCGCAGGGGCAGGTGATGATGAGAACCGCAATGGCGATCAGCATCGCCTGTTTCCAGTCACCGCCGAAAATGCCCCAGCCGAGAAACGTCACCAGCGCAAGAAGATGCACCACGGGAGAATAATAGCTTGCGGCGCGGTCGGCGATGCGCCGGTAACGCGCCCGCCCGCCTTCGGCCGCCTCCATCAGCCCGATTACTTCCGAGAGGAAGGAATCCTTCGCCGATGCCGTCACCCGCACAATCAGCGAACCGGTAAGGTTGAGCGTGCCGGCCTGAAGGCTGTCGCCTGCCGCAACGCGGCGTGGCGCGCTTTCACCGTTGACGATGGACATGTCGAGATCGCTGCTGCCGGAGACGACCACGGCATCCACCGCCACACGGTCCCCGGCCGCAATCGCGATCGACATTCCCGGCTGGATATCGGCAAGGGGCCGATACTCCCGCGTTCCATCCTCACCGATCACCGTTGCCCCGCGCGGTGATAGCCGGGCAAGCCCGGCAATGGCCGAGCGCGCTTTGTCGCGCATGATATGGTCAAGCGTCCGGCCGATCAGCAGGAAAAACAGAAGCGATACGGTCGCATCGAACCAGGCATGTTCGCCGTGATGGATCGTCTCCCACAGGGAAACGGCATAGGAAAGCGTGATGGCGAGTGCGATCGGCACATCCATATTGGTACGGCCATGTTTCAGCGCGTTCCAGGCCGACTGGTAAAAGAAACGCCCACCATAGATCAGCGCCGGCGCGGCGATCATCGCCGAAATCCAGTGGAACATGTCGCGCGTCGCCGCATCCGCCCCTGACCAGACGGAGACGGACAGGAGCATGATATTGGCGGACGCAAAGCCGCACAGCGCCACCCCCCTTATCAGCTGCGAACGCAAGGCGTCCGAGGCATCCTGCCCGCTGGCGAAAAGATGCGTGCGATATCCCGTCGCAAGAATGGCGCGGGCAATCTCGGAAGGGTCAGTCCTGACTCCGTCGACTTCTTCTTTCCAGACGACCGCCACGCGTTTGGACGACAGGTTCACACGCGCCCGCTCCACTTGGCGCAGACGGCCAAGCGCGGTCTCGATGGTGGTGATGCAGGCGCCGCAATACACATCCGGCACGCTGAGATCGGTCTGGCGCAGCCCCTGCCCCAGATCGCGGCTGGCCAGCAGCAATTCCTCCGACGAGGGCGGATTGACCGGCTCGCCGAGCTGTAACGAACCTTCCGTTCCCGGTGCGCAGCAGCTCATTTGCGCCCCCTGATGACGGCAATCCGCGTGCCCTCATGCACGATAATCCGGCCGTCCTTGACGGCGGTGACCTCGACGATCCATTGGCCCGGCAGCATGTCATGCGGGCCGGTGAAGAGGCCGGTGGAAACCGGGGTCAGTTCCATGTCGAAATTCTGGCGTTCCCCGACAGGCCGGCGAAAATGCGCCGTCACCTTATCGGTGTCGACCGGGCCGGTGTCGGGATGAAACACCTCGTAACGCACCGTCTTTTCATCCACGATAAGCTTGCCCTTTATACCGGTCGCGGCCCTTGCCTTGGCGGCTTCCGCCTTGGCGTTGAACTGCTGGCTGGCAACATAGGTATTGGGCACGACAAGCCCGCTCCAGCTGTTGACCGCGTTCCAGGCCATCACCATGTTGACGGTGATGACGGTGCCGAAAAACAGCAGCATGACACCCAGCATATGCCAGCCAGTGAACGTGAAACCGGACGTCTGGCGATTGTTCACGGTCATTTTTTCACTCCCGGAGCGTTGAATACAGCATCGTAGCGGGCCGTCTCATGGCCGCCCGTATCGCTGACGATGAATTCGAAATTTTCCGCCGCCCGCGCAACATCTTTGCCCGGCAGAGTGACGAAGACCTTCAGCGTCGTCGCCTCGTCCGGCTCCACCGTCACTTCGAAGGTGCGCGCGGCCGTATCCGGCATGCCGTTGATCTTCATCACCGCATTCGGAATGCCCTCAATGGTCAGGGTCATCGTGCGTGGCTGCGGCACCATGTTCAGAATGCGCACCGTATAGCCGTTGCGAATGGAGCCGTTCGATTCCAGCACATATTGCGGATTGCGGTCATGCAGGACATTCAGCGCCAGCCGCTCGCGCGTCACCAGCGCAAACAGCATGCCGATGCCGACCGCCGACCAGATGGCCGTGTAAAGCAGCGTGCGCGGCCGGAAGACGATGCGCCAGTTGAAGTGGCGGACACTCTTCCTGAAGCTGCCGTCCTCCTTGCGCACATTGGCGGGGCGGACGGCGTGCTCACCATTGCCGGTCGCGAGCGCCATGTTGGACTGGTATTCGGAAAGCGTCGCATAGGCGATCAGCCCGCGTGGCTTGCCGATCTTGTCCATCACCCCGTCGCAGGCATCGATGCAGAGCGCGCAGGTGATGCATTCCAGCTGCTGACCGTCCCTGATGTCGATGCCCATGGGACAGACCGCGACGCAGGCATTGCAATCGACGCAGTCCCCGATGCTCTCCCCTGCCGCCGCGGCCTTCTTGGCATGCCGTGAGCGCGGCTCGCCGCGCCAGTCATTATAGGTGACGACAAGCGAGTTCTCATCCAGCATCGCCGCCTGAATGCGCGGCCAGGGACACATATAGGTGCAGACCTGTTCCCGCATCAGCCCGCCGAAGACATAGGTGGTGGCGGTGAGGATGGCGACGGTGGAATAGGCGATCATCGGCGCCTGCCCGGTCATGAACTGCATCGCCAGCGTTGGCGCATCGGCGAAATAGAAAATCCAGGCGCCGCCGGTCAGAACGCCGATCACCAGCCAGATCGCATGTTTCAGCACACGCTTGCGCAATTTGCCGAATGTGAAGGGCGCGGCATCCAGTTTCATGCGCGCGTTCCTGTCACCCTCTATCGCCCGTTCGACCACCAGAAACAGGTCGACCCAGACGGTCTGCGGACAGGTGTAACCGCACCATGCGCGCCCTACAGCGGACGTGACGAGAAAGAGCCCCAGCCCGGCCATGACAAGCAATCCGGCGACGAAGAAGAATTCCTGCGGCCAGATTTCGATGAAGAAGCAATAAAAGCGCCGGTTGGCGATATCGATCAGCACCGCCTGATCCGGCGCATAGGGACCGCGATCCCAGCGCAGGAACGGCGTTAGATAATAAATGCCGAGCGTGACCAGCATCACCAGCCATTTGAAGCGCCGAAACCTGCCCTCGGCGCGCTTGGGAAAAATCTTCCTGCGTGCCTCGTAGAGCGGTTTGCGCGTTTTTGCGGAATTGACGGCTTCCGCCTCCAGCCTCTCGACGGGCTGTTGCGGGCGATCCTGTCCGGCGCGATAGATGTTCATGATAGGAGTCCGTTTTTATCTCCTTGCTTTCTCCCATCTCCCCGGTGAAACATCCTTGACTTACATCAAGTGACGACAAAGTGGCGCAGTATGGGAACGCGCCGCCAAAGGGAGGATGAAATGCCTGTCATGCAGTCGAGAATCATTCATCTGTCGGTCGAAAAACCCTGGAGCCACGTCTATGACTTCGCCTCCAACCCGCAGAACATGCCCCGCTGGGCCGCGGGCCTTGCGGGCGGCCTCACACCGGACGGCGAGGACTGGATCGCCGCGGGCGGGCCGCTTGGCGAAGTGCGCGTCAATTTCGCGCCCGCAAACGAGTTCGGCGTCATCGACCATGTCGTGACATTGCCGGATGGCGTGAAGGTTTATAACGCGCTACGGGTAACGCCGAACGGCAGCGGCACGGAGGTGAGTTTCACCCTGCTTCGCCTTCAGGACATGACGGACGAGGATTTCGAGCAGGATGCAAAAGCGATCACGGCCGATCTCGAAACGCTGAAGGCGCTGCTCGAAAAGGATTGATGGAGGAAGCATGACCACGAATACGAACGACCGGCGGATCGACTATGTCGAATTCAACGTCACCGATATCGAGCGCAGCAAGGAATTTTACGGCGGCGCCTTCGGCTGGTCCTTCAAGGATTACGGTCCGCAATATTGCGAGTTTTCCGATGGCCGGCTGACCGGCGGTTTCACCACCACGGCGCCGGTCTCGGCCAAGGGCGGACCGCTCGTCATTCTCTACGCCGCCGATATCGAGGATGTGCAACGACACGTCGAAGCCGCCGGCGGGCAGATCAGCGTCGCAATCTTCGAGTTTCCGGGCGGCCGGCGTTTTCACTTCACCGATCCGGACGGATACGAACTGGCCGTCTGGTCGGACCGATAAGAAAAAGGCCGCATCGCGGCCCACATTGAAACCTCTCCGTCATGCCGGACTTGATCCGGCATCCAGCCACGGCGCGTCTGCGCCGTGAGAAGAGTCTTTTGCGATCAATGACTTGATCGCGCTGGACCCCGGATCAAGTCCGGGGTGACGGAGTGCGGATGAGGTACTCTGCCCAAAACATCTCCGCGTGGCCTTAGGGCCGCATCACGCGGCCCTTTGCTTTTCTACCTCAAGCAATCACTCACCCCCGCCAAGCGAATGAACGAAGATCGCCAGCTGCTTGACCGTCGTATCGCCGAGACGCTCACCCCAGGCGGGCATGACCCCGTGCTTGGGCGAACGGATCTGCGCGGCGATGCCTTCCTCCCCATGCGCCTTCAGCCAAATCGCGTCGGCCAGATTGGGCGCGCCGAATTCGCGATTGCCCTTGGCGTCTTCCCCGTGGCAGGAGGAGCAATTGTCGGCAAAGAGCTGCTTGCCTGGCTCCACCAGAGCCGGGTTGGATGGGGTGCCGGTGAGGCTGACGACATAGGCCGCGACCTCGCGGATTTCGTCCGATTTCAGAATTTCACCGAAAGCGGGCATTTCCGAAGCACGCGTATCCGCATCGTCGGCAAAACGAATGCCATGCTTCACCGTCGTATAGATGTCGTCGACGCTGCCGCCCCACATCCAGTCGTCATCGTTGAGGTTGGGATAGCCCTGCCCGCCTTCCGCGCCCGAACCGTGACACTGAATGCAATTGACCTTGAAAGCGGCAGCGCCGCCGGAAAGGGCAAATTGCATTAGCGTCGGGTCGGCCTGAATTTCGGCAAGCGACGAATTGGCGATCTTGTCGACAAAGACGCTCTGCGACTGTTTTGCATCGGCAATTTCGGCGGCAATATCGCCGCGGCTGTTCCAGCCGAGCAACCCTTGCGTCGCCCCATTGATCAGCGGCCATGCCGGATAGGCGATGGTATAGCCGATGGCCCAGAGGATCGTGAAATAGAAGGTCCAGACCCACCAGCGCGGCATTGGATTGTTCAGCTCGCGGATACCGTCCCATTCGTGGCCGGTGGTTTCGACGCCGCTGATGTCATCAATGTGTTTTTCGGACATATCCTAGTCCTCCTTGAGCGGAATGCTGGCGGCATCGTCCGCGGCCTTCTTCGAGCCGGGGCGAAGGGTGAAAACGACGACGCCGGCAAAGAACAGGGTCATGGCAAGCAGACCCCAGCTATCGGCGAAGTGGCGCATGGCCGTGTAGGTTTCCATGGCTCACACCTCCTCACCGGTATCCGGCGGCATCGTCATAGGTCGAGAAATCGACCAGCGTGCCGAGCATCTGCAGATAGGCGACCAGCGCATCCATTTCGGTGAGCTTAGCCGGATCGCCGTCGAAATCGCCCACCTTCGCCTTGGGGTAACGCGCCAGAAGTTCCGACGAATCCGCATTCGGGTCGGCCTGGGCGGCAAGATCGGCAGCGGATTTCTCGATCATCTCGTCGCTATAAGGCACACCGACAGCGCGGTTGGCCTTCAGCTCCATGGAAACATCGGTGATCTTCAGCGGCGTGGTCTTCAGGAACGCATAGGAGGGCATGACCGATTCCGGCACCACAGAACGCGGATCGGCTAGATGCTGCACGTGCCACTCGTTCGAATAACGATCGCCGACGCGCGCAAGGTCAGGCCCCGTGCGCTTGGAACCCCACTGGAACGGGTGGTCGTACATGGATTCCGCCGCCAGACTGTAATGCCCGTAACGTTCCACCTCGTCGCGGAACGGCCGGATCATCTGGCTGTGGCAGACGTAACATCCCTCTCGGATGTAGATGTTGCGCCCGGCCAGTTCCAGCGGCGTGTAGGGCCGCATGCCCTCCACCTTCTCGATGGTGTTTTCGAGATAAAAGAGCGGTGCGATTTCAACGATGCCGCCGATGGAAACGACCAGCAGGGAGCCGACCAGAAGCAGCGTCGCGTTGCGTTCGATGACGCCGTGTTTGTCAAGTATGGACATCGGCCTCTCCTTATTCAGCAGGCTGCAGCGAAGGAGCCGCGTCCTTGCTGGCGCCCTCCTCGCGTTGATGACCGAGGATGGTCATCGTGACGTTGTAGGCCATGATCAGCGCGCCGCTGAGGAACATCAGGCCGCCCAATGCACGCATCACGTAATAGGGAAACAGCGCCGCGACCGATTCCGCGAAGGAATAGACGAGGAAGCCCTGGCTATCATATTCGCGCCACATCAGCGCCTGCTGGATGCCGGCCACCCACATAACCGCGGCGTAAACGACGATGCCGAGCGTGGCGAGCCAGAAGTGCCAGTTGACCAGTTGCAGGCTATAGAGACGCTCCCTGCCCCACAGTCTCGGCGTCAGGTAATAGATCGCGCCGAAGGTGATCATGCCGTTCCAGCCGAGTGCGCCGGAATGAACATGGCCGATGGTCCAGTCGGTATAGTGGCTGAGCGAATTGACGGCCTTGATCGACATCATCGGGCCTTCGAAGGTCGCCATGCCGTAGAAGGCAACCGCCATCACCATCATGCGCACGACGGGATCGGTACGGATCTTGTCCCATGCGCCCGAAAGCGTCATCAGACCGTTGATCATGCCGCCCCACGAGGGCATCCACAGCATCACCGAGAACACCATGCCGAGCGTCTGCGCCCAGTCCGGCAGCGCTGTATAGTGCAGGTGGTGCGGGCCGGCCCAGATATACATGAAGATCAGCGCCCAGAAGTGGATGATCGACAGGCGGTAGGAATAGACCGGGCGGTTCACCTGCTTCGGGATGAAATAATACATCATGCCGAGGAATCCGGCCGTCAGGAAGAAGCCGACCGCGTTATGGCCGTACCACCATTGCGTCAGCGCATCCTGCACGCCCGAAAAGGCCGAGTAGCTCTTGACGCCGAGGAACGAGACCGGAATGGCGAGATTATTGACGATATGCAGCATGGCAATCGTGACGATGAATCCCAGGTAGAACCAGTTCGCCACATAGATATGCGGCTCCTTGCGCATGAAGATCGTGCCAAGGAAGGCGACGAGATAGGCAACCCAGACGATGGTCAGCCAGATATCGACATACCATTCCGGCTCCGCATATTCGCGGCCCTGCGTAATACCGAGCAGATAGCCGGTGGCGGCCATGACGATGAAGAGGTTGTAGCCCCAGAACACGAACCAGCCGAGATTGCCGCCGAACAGGCGCGCCCGACAGGTTCTCTGCACCACGTAAAAGGAGGTGGCGATCAGCGCATTTCCCCCGAAAGCGAAGATCACCGCCGATGTGTGCAGCGGCCGCATCCGGCCGAAATTGAAATAGGGCGCGATATTGAGATCGGGAAAGGCGAGCTGAAGCGCCACCACGACGCCGACCAGAAAGCCGACGACACCCCAGAACACGGTGGCGATGACGCCGTATTTCACCACCTCATCGAAATATTCCGACTTTAGGCGGGCACGCGCGGCTGAATCGACAGGCGCGAAGGAGACACGGCGCAACAGAAGCACCGTGCTGACCAGAAGCGTAAAGAACAGCACCCACATATGGGCGGCGAAAAGATTGTCATGGGCAAAGGCTGCCCCGAGCAACGCGAGAAAGGCCCCAAGGGCCACGATCGCGGTTTCTAACGTGTAATTCATTGTTGGTTTCCCCCAACGTGCAAGCCGACCGACGAAAGGCACGGCACGCGCCTGGGAGAGCGGAAACGCGCCTTTGCGTCGGTTGGAGCATTGCCACCGGCAGGGGAACGCCACCTTGATCCAGATCAAGAAAGCAAAGCTGTCGCAGCCCCGGCAAAACGGGGCGCGGCTTTATGAGAGGAATTTGCGTAAGAGCAAAAATACACGGCGATGTCGGCCCGCTTTCGCGGGTGCCGCTTCAGCCCTTCATCTTCAGGGGCAGACCGGCGGCGACAAAATAGACCTCACCGGCAATGGCGGCGATTCGCTGATGCAGGCAGCCGGCGTGATCGCGAAATTCCCGCGCCATGCGGTTTTCCGGCACGATGCCGAGACCGACTTCGTTGGAGACGAAAATCAGCTTTGCCCGAGCCGATACAATCGCCGCCTCAAGCGCCGCAACGGCAGCCTCGATATCGGCATTCTCCATCATCAGATTGGTGAGCCACAGGGTGAGGCAATCGATGAGAACTACATTTTCCGGCGCGTCGAGTTGCTCCAGCACGGCGGCAATATCGACGGGCGCTTCATGCGTGGTCCATTCGCCGCCGCGCCGCGCCTGATGATGGACGATGCGGTCGCGCATCTCGTCATCCCATGCCCGGCCGGTGGCCAGATAATGCAGGCTTCCACCGAACTTGCCCGCAAGCTCTTCCGCAAAACGGGACTTGCCGGAGCGCGCGCCGCCAAGAATGAAAACGGAGCGGTTTTTATCTGTCATCTAAAACCTGAAGGAAGAGAATGAAGTGGACCGGCATCTTCGCCGTGTCGCAGGCCAGGGACAGGCAGACATGAAGGGAACGATTCGTAGAAAAAGGCGTCCCCCGGTTGCTCATGCCGGACTGCCGCTGATACCGGGCCGGAGAAAACAAGACCTGCCTGCAGGATGCGGGGCATATCAGCCTTGGCGACTCCGGATACCGGAAACACCGGTCCTGATGAAAGGCTAGGTGCGAACGGCCATCCTGTCAATCGGTCCCTGCCGTTAGCCAAAAATCAGGCGGAACCGGAACGCAAAACCTTAATCCGGAACCGGCAGACCTGTCGTCCGCGACTGGATTGATAAAGCGACTTGGTTACCGGAAAGTTAGCGAAAAACCGAATGATGAAACCGCAACGCCAAAGGAGAATATGGAGTGACGGCAGCCGCCGCCATTGCCTTGCCATGGCCTTCAAATCAATATGCTTTCGAAGATTCGCAAACAGCAAGGTGGCCTGCCCGTGATGACCGTCATGGACTATATCTCGATCGTCGTTTTCATCCTGTTATGGGCCGTCTATACCCATGTCACGACGGGAACGCGGCTATTTTCGAGAGCCAGCCTCAATCAGGCCATGGCCGAGCGTCGGCGAGACTGGATCATGAATTCGCTGAAGCGCGACCTGAAGATGATCGACACGCAGATCATGGCCGGCCTGCAGAACGGCACCGCCTTTTTCGCTTCCACCTCCATCTTCGCCATCGGCGGATGTTTCGCCCTTCTGGGCGCGACCGAACAGGTCGAATCGGTGTTTCGCGACATGCCTTTCGTGCATTACGCCGGGCGCACGGCCTTTGAACTGAAGGTCATCGGGCTCACCTGCCTGTTCGGTTATTCCTTCTTCAAGTTCGGCTGGTCGTACCGCCTGTTCAACTATTGCACGATCCTGTTCGGCGCCATTCCCATGGTTCACGACGTCGGCGCCGATCGCGAGGCGGCGGAGCGGGCGGCCGAAAACGTCATAAAGATGAACATCATCGCTGCTAAGAACTTCAATGACGGCCTGCGGACCATCTTTCTGTCCATCGGTTATCTCGGCTGGTTCATCAGCCCTTATGTCTTTATCGCCAGCACGGTCATCATCATCGTGGCGCTGCTACGCCGCCAGTTCTTTTCCGAAGCACGACGCGCCATCATGGAAGAAAACAGGCCTTGAAATAGCCGCACTTCAAGGGCCAAGCCCAGCGTGATACCGGCCTCCCCGAAAGCTTGAAAAACGGAAACCATGGACACGAACGCAGCCGCAAACGAAAACCGCCGCAAAGGCCGCATAGGCGGTCTCGACACCCTGCGCGGGCTGGCCCTCATCGCCATGGCGTCCTACCACTTCACGTGGAATCTGGAATATTTCGGCTATCTCGAACCCGGCACGGCGACGACCGGCCTGTGGAAACTCTATGCGCGCGGCATCGCCAGCTCGTTCCTGTTTCTGGCCGGTTTCAGCCTGTTTCTCGCCCATGGCAAGGGCGTGAACTGGCCGTCCTTCGGCAAGCGTTTTGCGATGGTGGCCGGCTCGGCGCTGCTCATTACCGTCGCCACCTATTTCGCCTTTCCGCACAGCTTCATCTTCTTTGGCATATTGCACAATATCGCCGCCGCAAGCCTTGTCGGGCTGTTGTTCCTGCGAGCACCCGCGGCCGTGACGCTGCTTTTTGCAGTGGTTGCTTTCATCCTGCCGCACTATCTGCAATCGGAACTGTTCAACGCAAAATGGCTGGCCTGGATCGGTTTTTCCACCATGCCCCCCCGCTCGAACGATTATGTGCCGCTGCTGCCCTGGCTTGCGCCCTTCCTCGCCGGACTTGCGGTGTCGCAATTCGTCACGCCGCGCGACTGGCTCGACCGCTTTCGAAGCCCGAGTTCGCCTCGCAACCTGATTGCAGGCGCCGGCCGTCACAGCCTTGCCTTTTACCTCATCCACCAACCGGTGCTGATCGGCCTCGTCTACACCCTGTCGCTCATCGCCCCGCCCCCGCCTGTCGATCAGGTCGAGCTTTACAAATCGAGCTGTGAAAAGAGCTGCGTCGAGCAGGCGAACGGACTGGAACTGTGCCAGCGTTTCTGCGGCTGCACGCTGGAGAAGCTGCAGGCGGAAAACCTGTTCGACACGATGATGGAAGGCAAGCTCAGCGCCGATCAGCAAACGAAGGTAAGCGAGGTGGCGCAGCAGTGCACGGTTGAGGCGCAGTAGGCTCAGGTAGCCAGAACGTTAGCGCTTGCCGCCTTTTCTTCTCCCCGCCGGGGAGAAGGTGGCCCGAAGGGTCGGATGAGGCGGCAACGTCGGCGATAAATCGAGAGCTTGCCCCCTCATCCCGCTGCCGCGACCTTCTCCCCGGCGGGGAGAAGAGACAAGCGAAACCCGCTCGTTCCATATGCAACAAAAGTGAAAAGGCTTCGGAGCCATTCTTGACAGCTACGTCAACGGAATAGCCAACACCGCTATAGGGCCGGGGCCGGCTTCACGTCCCCACGCCGATTTCGGCAAGCCGCGTCAGACAGGCTTCTTCGACATTGTCGAGTTCCGCCAGCGTCTCTTCGATGTCCTTGCGTTTTTGCCGAAGCTCGGCGCGCTTTTCATCGACCTTCTTCATCAGAAGCACCAATTGGCCCGATTCGCCCGGCGGTTCCTTGTAGACGTGGATGATTTCGCGAATTTCGGAGATCGTGAAACCGATACGGCGGCCGCGCAGGATTTCCTGAATGAGGCGGCGGTCCGCAGCCCTGAAAAGCCGTGTGCGCCCGCGACGCTCAGGGTGAATCAGCCCCTCGTCCTCGTAAAATCTCAAGGTACGGGTGGAAACACCGAATTCGCGTGTCAGTTCGGTTATGCTATAATACTTGTCCAAGGGTCTATCCGATTCATAACCGGATGATATTATTTGACCTTCACGTAAAAGTCAATTTTCGCCCGCCTAGCCTTACCCGGAAATACCGTACCACCAGGTCGCGATCCCCAAAAAGGCGAAAAAGCCGACAATATCGGTGACCGCCGTGACGAAGACCGCCGAGGAGACCGCCGGGTCCGCCCCGAACTTGTCGAGCACCAGCGGAATGAGAATGCCCGCCAGCGCCGCCGCCAGCATGTTGAGACACATGGCCGTGGCGATGATGCCGCCGATATGGATATCCTGAAACCAGATGCCGGCAACAATGCCGATGGCGCAACCGAACAGCATGCCGTTCAGGATACCCACACCCGCCTCACGCCGGATGATGCGCGCGGCGTTGTGAATATCGAGGCTTTTGGTGGCAAGTGCCCGCACCGACACCGTCATGGTCTGCGACCCGGCATTGCCGCCCATGCCGGCCACCGCCGGCATCAGGATCGCCAGCGCGACGATCTGCTGGATCGTCGCATCGAACAGGCTGATGACGGAGGCGGAGAGAAAGGCTGTGATGAGATTGACCGCAAGCCAGGGCACGCGTGAACGCGATGTGCTGGCAATCGAGTCCGACAGTTCTTCGTCACCGACACCGCCAAGGCGCAGCAGATCCTCTTCGGCCTCTTCCTGAATGACGTCCACCACGTCATCGATGGTCAGCACGCCCACCAGTCGGCCGTTGTTGTCGACCACGGCAGCAGAGAGAAGGTCATATTGCTCGAAAAGCTGCGCGGCCTCTTCCTGGTCCATTTCCGCCGGAATGGAGTGGTTGGTCTCGTGCATGATCGTTTCGATCTTCACCTGACGCTTGGCGCGCAGCACCTTGTCGAGATCGAGCGCGCCGACCAGCTTGAAGGTGGGGTCGATGACGAAGATCTGCGTGAAGGAATCCGGCAGCTCCTCCTCCTCGCGCAGATAATCGATGGTCTGCCCCACTGTCCAGAACGGCGGCACAGCCACGAATTCCGTCTGCATGCGGCGCCCGGCCGAGCTTTCCGGATAATCCAGAGCCCGCATCAGCCGCACACGTTCGGTGAACGGCAGTTGCGAGAGAATATCCTCGCGGTCCTCGTCGTCGAGGTCCTCGAGAATATAGACGGCGTCGTCCGAATCCAGCTCGCCGATACCGGCTGCGATCTGCTCGTTCGACATCTGGTCGACGATATCGAGACGGATACCCTCATCCACCTCGGTCAGCGCCGTCATGTCGAAGTCGGAACCGAGAAGACGCACCAGCGCATGGCGCTGTTCCGGCAGGATGGATTCCAGCAGGTCGCCGAGTTCGGATTCGTGCAGCCGCGCCACGTTCTTGCGCAGGAAAAGCAGATCGCGGTCAGCGATCGCGGCACCCACCATCGTCAGAAAATCCGAGCGGACGGAGCCGTCTTCTGCGTAAATATCGGAGGGCGCTTCCGCAGGCTTCATGTCCTCGGGCGCGACAGGATCGTCGTCACGGTCTGTCATCTGGCGTCCCCTTGTATTCAAATGCCGCAGTGCACGGATGCGCAGGCAGAATGGCGTTAAAAGGTTTATTGTCAACAACCGGATAGCGGCAAATAAACAAGCTCTCCGGCTGCGACGAAAAATCCATACGACATTCCTCTTCCTCTTCGCAGGCTTAGCCACGGGCAGCGGCTATAGGCATGTTTAGCCAGGCTTTGCAGCTTGTTTTGCGACAACGCCCACCCCCTTTACGCCGTTCCCGTTTTAAATGTCGAACGGGCGAACAAAGGTTTCGCCGCAATGCACAATTAAGACATTGACAGGCAGCGTGGAACGGCGCTTCTGGATAGGCATTTGACAAACGGCAAACGCCGACTGGCGGCACGAGAAGACAGATTCCGGGAATCAGGAACATGAGCAAGACGGACTTCATTGGCAAGGCATCGACAGCCGCAGGCGGCTGGGGCGCACTCAAAAGCGTCGGCAAACGCCTTCTTGAATCCGGCGCCCCGATTTCCGGCGCCCGCACGCTTTTGAAGACCAACCAGCCGGATGGATTCGACTGCCCTGGCTGCGCCTGGGGCGACCCGGAACACGGCTCGTCTTTCGAATTTTGCGAGAACGGCGTCAAGGCCGTGTCATGGGAAGCGACGGAGGCCCGCGTGCCGCCGGACTTCTTCGCCAGCCGCACCGTCTCGGAACTGCGCGGCTGGTCCGACTACGATCTGGAAAAACAGGGCCGCCTCACCCATCCCATGCGTTATGACCGGGCGAGCGACAAATATCTGCCCGTCTCCTGGGACGATGCCTTCGCCGAAATCGGCCGTATCCTCAACAGCCTCGACAGCCCGGACCGGGCGGAGTTCTATACCTCCGGCCGCGCCTCCAACGAGGCGGCCTTCCTATATCAGTTGATGGTCCGGCTTTACGGCACCAACAATTTCCCCGATTGTTCGAACATGTGCCACGAAGCGAGCGGCGTTGGCCTGAAGGCTTCGATCGGCGTCGGCAAGGGCACCGTTTTGCTCGAGGATTTCGAACAGACGGACGCCATTTTCGTCATCGGGCAAAATCCCGGCACCAACCATCCCCGCATGTTGGGCGACCTGCGCCGCGCCGCCCTTCGCGGTGCCCGCATCGCCGTCTTCAACCCCATCCGCGAAAAGGGTCTGGAACGCTTTGCCGACCCGCAGGACAAGGTGGAGATGATTACCGGCGGCAGCACCCGCATCGCCACCAATTATTACCAGCCGCGCCAGGGCGGCGACATGGCGGCCGTGCGCGGCATGAGCAAGGCGGTCTTCGCCGCCGACGATGCCGCAAGGGCGGCGGGCGAACCCGCCATCATCGATTACGACTTCATCGCCGAACATGCGGCAGAGTTCGAGGCCTATCGTGCTGCCGTCGATGCGACGAGCTGGGAAAGCATTCTCGACCAGTCCGGCCTCACCCGCGCGGAGATCGAGGAAGCCGCCCGCATCTACATGAATGCCGGTTCCGTCATCGCCACCTGGGCCATGGGCGTCACCCAGCATAAGCATTCGGTCATCATCGTTCGCGAGATCACCAATTTCATGCTGCTGCGCGGCAATATCGGCCGTCCGGGCGCCGGCCTCTGCCCGGTGCGCGGCCATTCCAACGTGCAGGGCGACCGCACCGTCGGTATCGACGAAAAAGCCCCGCCAGCGCTTCTCGACGCGCTGGAAAAGGAACTCGGCGTCCCCATGCCGCGCAAGCCCGGCCACAATACCGTGGAAGCCGTCGCTGCGATGCTGGACGGCGAGGCGGAGACTTTCATCGCGCTCGGCGGTAATTTCATGCGTGCGACGCCCGACAGCCCGCTGATCGTCAAGGCCTTCGAAAAGCAGAAGCTGACCGTCAACATCGCCACCAAGCTCAACCATTCGCATCTGGTGCCGGGCGAAACCTCCTTCGTGCTGCCCTGCCTCGGCCGAACGGAAATCGACCGCAATTCGGCCGGCCGCGCGCAGATCGTCACGGTCGAAGATTCCATGAGCATGGTGCACGGTTCCGGCGGCATCAATCCGCCGGCCTCGGATGAGCTGCGTTCGGAAGTCGCCATCGTCGCCGGCATCGCCGAGGCGACGCTTGGCAATGTCCATGTCGACTGGAAGGCGCTTGCCGATGACTACGATCTCATCCGCGACATGATCGAGCGGGTCATTCCCGGTTTCGATAATTTCAACGAGCGCGTCCGCGTACCGCGCGGTTTTCATCTGCGCAATGCGGCGGCCGAACGGGAATGGAACACACCGGCGAAAAAGGCCACCTTCTATAGCGGCCCCTTGCCCGAACAGACCGAACACCAGCAGGCGCTCACGCGCGACGACCTGTTCGTATTGCAGACCTTCCGCAGCCACGATCAATACAACACCACGATCTACGGCATGGATGACCGTTATCGCGGCGTCTATGGCGAGCGCCAAGTCATCTTCATGAACCCGAAGGACATGGAAGCTCTCGGCGCTCATTCCCGCCAGCGCGTCGATGTCATCGGCGAATATGGCGACGGCGTGGAACGCATCGCAAAGAATTTCCGGCTGGTGCCCTATAATATCCCGCAGGGCAGCGTCGGCGGTTATTATCCGGAACTGAATGTGCTGGTGCCGCTGTCGAGCTACGGCGAAGGCAGTTTCACGCCGACATCGAAATCGGTGCTCGTCTCCGTTCGCCTGCGCCGGGATGCCTCCTGATGGAAGAGGAGCAATCCACTGCGGCGTTCATGGCGGCGGTGGAGCGGGTTCAGGAAAGCGCCTCACAGGCGCTGACCGCCACGGGCGCAGCGATCCTTCTTTCGGTTTATCTGACCATCGCCGCTGACAGCCGCAGTATCGCCAACCGGCTGGGGCTTGCACACGCCCTCATTCTGCGCGAAATCACTGCCCTGTCGCCACGTTTCGTGCGGGTGACAAAACGCGATGCCCGCACCCAGCGCAGCTTTCTGGAGGCAACCAAAGAAGGACAGGCCCTTGCGGCGGCGTCCCTACGGATTTGAAACGAACGGAGCATTCCTTGGCAATCAGGCCGATCCTGCCCTATCCCCATCCCGGCTTGTCCGAAATCTGCGCGCCGGTCACGGCTTTCGACGGGCAATTGCAGGAACTGGTGACGGACCTGATCGATACGATGCGCGCCGCACCCGGCGTCGGCATCACCGCCGCCCATATCGGCGTCAAACAGCGCGTTTTCGTGCTGGAGCTGACACCGGGAACCGTGCTCACCTACATCAATCCTGAAGTCGTCAGCCAATCCACGCAGACCATGCGCCATGTGGAGGGCAGCGTCTCCATGCCGGGCTTCACGGAGGAAGTGGAGCGACCCTCCGAAATCGAGGTGAGATTTCAGGACGTAGCCGGCGGCGAACACCGGCAGGCCGCCGAGGGATTTCACGCCATCTGCATCCAGCACGAGATCGACCAGCTGGACGGCATTTTCTGGCTGAAGCGCCTCTCGAAGCTCAAGCGCGACCGGCTGGTGAAAAAATGGGAAAAATCCCGGAAATCCTGATGGTCAGCCGGTAATCGACAGCGCAAATTCCGCATCGCCCTTCAGCGTGTTGCTGACGGTGCAGATATCCTCGGCCATATGGGCGATGGCGCTGCGCGTCGCCTCATCGAACCCCCCCTTTATCTCTATCCGGACATCGAAACGCACGATCCGCGACGGCTCCTCCTCAGCCTTTTCGCCGGATACACGCACCATGACCTTTTCGAACCGGTCGAGCACGCCCATGCGGCTCGCCGCAATCCGGGCGCTGAGCGCCAGACAGGCCGACAGCGACGAATAAAGAAGGTCGAGCGGATTGAAACCCGGCTCCGAGGCCGCCGTCACCACAGTCAGGGCGCCTCCGGTGGCCGTGACGACATCGGGATGCCCGAGACGGCCAAGAGTGACGACAGCGCCCGTCGGCCGCTTTTTAACCCTGAACTGATTCATGCCCGACCTCACACCGCAATTTCACCCGATGGAACCAAAATTAGCCTCGCGCTTTTACTCACGCAACGGTGAACGACCGTTGAGTATTGATTGAAAAGGGAGCTGGGACATATGGTTACATCTACGCTCGTCAGCATTCTGATCACCTTCCTGGTGATTGTGCTCGTCTTGTGGCTTATCGCGCGACTGCCGGTCGGCGGCGGTGCGAAACAGATCGCACAGGTGATCGTCATCATCATCGGCATTATTTCGCTGCTGAAATATCTCGCCGTCTTCTGATGTCCCCGCACGGTGCAGACGAAAAAAGGCGGCGAAAGCCGCCTCTTTTTATGCGCGGTTTTCACCCGTCCGGTCGCTATTGCCGAGGCTCGAACTGATAGGTTTTTTTCAGGGTAATATCCCGAACGCTGCCAATACCCAGAAACGGCGTATTGTCGGCATCGAAAATCGCCCTGCCCTTCGCCACGATCCACCGATCCGACCCATCCGGCAGATTGACCTTGTAGCGCTGGTCGAAAAACACCCCGGTAGTGATGCTCTCAAAAATGGCCTGCGCCACCTGATCGCGCATCTCGACGTCGATTCTTTCGAGAATCTCCTCGATAGTCACCCCACTCGACGCAACCGGCTCCGAAAACCCATGGCATTCCGCAGTGACCGCATCCATGATCAGCCTGTTATCGGAAATACTCCACATGTAATAGCCAAGCGCATTGTCTGAATCCGTTTTGTCCCCCTGCACGAAAACCCCCAGACATATTTTCCTGACAAAAGCTAACATCGGACCTCTAATATTCCACCCCTCCTTTTTGTAGGGGGAAACGCACGGCTACTACAGCGTGCATCGATATCCACTGAAATTTGACGATGACCGAATCCAGCTGGAGCATTTCCAGTAAAAGTGCGTAGCGGTTTTACGTCCCGGAATGCGAAAAAACAAAGCGATAGAGCACGCCCCACGATTCCGTTTTGACCGGACGTGCTCCAGGTTTCCGAAATGGACGATAAATTTCGAAGAGGCATCGCAAAACCACCTGCCTGCGCCTACATGGCTTGTGATGACATGTCGAAGGAGTTCAATATGGTGCGAGCCGCCCTCACGTTCGGATTGCTGACCGCAACCGTCTTTCTGGCCGGGTGCCAGACGTGGCATAGTCCATATCGTGGAAACGAGTGGCGCATGGATCAGGTCATGGATGGTGACCCCTACCGTGTCGGTGACGGCCAGCGCAACCGACGCTGATCCCACCTCGTGCATTCAATTCGAACGGCGGCAGGTCGATAATTTGCCGCCGTTAATTCGTGGCGCTCTGGCCGCGGGATAAAGCAGATTGGTGTGGTTTGGGACACATCCAATACGGTCCAACGAACCTGGGACAGGAAACAGAAGGCAAGCTAAACGACTGGCTAAAAAAGAAAAAACCCGCCGAAGCGGGTTTCTTTGGTGCGGTCGAGAAGACTCGAACTTCCACGGGTTGCCCCACAGCGACCTCAACGCTGCGCGTCTACCAATTCCGCCACGACCGCATCGTGGTAGGCGTCGACTTGCGCCGACGGGGGTGCATGTAGCAAAAGGATTTTCGGTGCACAAGAGCGTCGTGACAGTTTTTTGAAATTAAAAATCGCACCGCACCATCCTATATGCAGGAAGCCCGGAAATGCTGGGGTTGCGGCCTTGTCGCCATTTTGCGAGAAGGCTGTGGAAAGGACTTTTTCATGCTCACACGCACCGATATCGAGACAAACATGCTGCCCGCCGCCGGTTCGCCGCCTGTTCGCTGGCGAATCTCGGAAGGCCTCGTCCCTTATGAGCAGGCGATTGAGGAAATGGAGCGTGAAGTCGCCGCCATTGCCAGCGGCGAGGCCGACGAACTCGTCTGGCTTCTGGAACATCCGCCGCTCTATACCGCCGGCACCAGCGCCGATGCCGCCGACCTCATAGAACCGGAGCGTTTTCCCGTCTTCGCCACGGGTCGTGGCGGCGAATATACCTATCACGGGCCGGGACAGCGGGTAGTCTATGTCATGCTCGACCTGAAGCGTCGGCGGCAGGATGTCCGCGCCTATGTGGCGGCGCTGGAGGATGTCATCATCCGCACGCTCGACAAGATGAATGTGCGTGGCGAGCGGCGCGAGGACCGCGTCGGCGTCTGGGTCCGGCGGCCGGAAAAACCGCTGCTTCCCGATGGCGGCATGGCCGAGGACAAGATCGCGGCACTTGGCATCAGGCTGCGCAAATGGGTGAGCTTCCACGGGCTTTCGATCAATGTCGATCCGGACCTCTCGCATTTTTCCGGCATCGTTCCCTGCGGCATCAGCGCCTATGGCGTCACCAGCCTTGTCGATCTTGGATTGCCGGTTATGATCGGCGACGTCGACGTTCTGCTGCGCGAGGCCTTTGAGGAGGTGTTTGGCGAGGCAGTGCCCGAAACCGGCGCAAGCGGCTGATCCCACCGCAACCTTTGCCGCAGGCCGGTGTTTCCAGCATCGATCACCACAAGAGGAGGAACGATCATGTTCACAACGTCCGCCTATGCCTGCGATGACGGTTCTTCGCCGATGAAGCTCGCGACCATCAAGCGTCGCGATCCCGGCCCGCGCGATGTCGAAATCGAGATCGAATTCTGTGGCGTCTGCCACTCCGATATCCACACTGCCCGCAGCGAATGGCCGGGCTCCCTCTATCCCTGCGTTCCAGGCCACGAAATCATCGGCCGCGTCGGCCGTGTCGGCGCGCAGGTCACCCGGTTCAAGGCGGGCGACCGCGTCGGCGTCGGCTGTATCGTCGATAGCTGCCGGGAATGCGCAAGCTGCGCCGAGGGGCTGGAGCAATATTGCGAAAACGGCATGACCGGCACCTATAATTCGCCCGACAAAGCGATGGGCGGCGGCGCGCATACGCTCGGCGGTTATTCCGCCCACGTCGTCGTCGATGACCGTTACGTCCTCAATATTCCCGAAGGCCTCGATCCGGCGGCAGCAGCACCCCTGCTCTGCGCGGGTATCACCACCTACTCGCCGCTGCGCCACTGGAACGCCGGACCCGGCAAGCGTGTCGGCGTTGTCGGTCTTGGCGGTCTTGGCCATATGGCGGTCAAGCTCGCCAATGCCATGGGCGCAACCGTGGTGATGATCACCACCTCGCCCGGCAAGGCGGAGGATGCGAAAAAGCTCGGCGCACACGAGGTGATCGTCTCGCGCGATGCCGAGCAGATGAAAAAAGCCGCTTCGAGCCTCGATCTCATCATCGACGCCGTGGCCGCCGACCATGACATCAACGCCTATCTGGCGCTGCTGAAACGTGACGGCGCGCTGGTGCAGGTGGGCGCGCCTGAAAAGCCGCTCTCGGTTATGGCCTTCAGCCTCATTCCCGGTCGCAAGACCTTTGCCGGCTCGATGATCGGCGGCATTCCCGAGACGCAGGAAATGCTGGATTTCTGCGCCGAAAAAGGCATCGCTGCCGAAATCGAGATGATCGATATCGATCAGATCAACGACGCTTATGAACGCATGATAAAAAGCGATGTGCGTTATCGTTTCGTCATTGATATGAAGAGCCTGCCGCGCCAGAAGGCTGCCTGACCCCGGAAGGGGGGCGACCTTGCGGGCGTCCCCTCTCCCGTTGGACCTTTCGGTCGAAAGCGCAGCCTGACCCATGACTCCCCGATCCATGACCAGCCAGACCGGTTTCAACGATATCGCCAAGGGCATGACCATCATGGCGGGTTGCATGCTGGTGCTGCCGGTCATGGATGCGATTGCCAAATACATGGCGGTGAGCGGCGGCATGTCGCCGGCGCAGGTGACCTTCTACCGCTTCTTTTTCCAAGTGCTCTGCACCCTGCCGCTGCTGCTCGTGGTGTCGCCCAGGGCGCTGTTCAGCGCCAAGCGGCCGTGGATGAACTGCCTGCGTGGCGTCCTGCACGCCTCGGCCAGCCTGATGTTCTTCGCCGCCGTCAAATACATGCCGCTCGCCGATGTCTTCGCGATCTATTTCGTCGAGCCTTTCATGCTGACGATGATGTCGGCCCTCTTCCTCGGTGACAAGGTGGGCTGGAAGCGCTGGACGGCGATTGCGGTCGGCTTCGGCGGCGCGCTGATCGTCATACAGCCGAGTTTCGAAATCTTCGGCTGGACATCGCTTCTGCCGGTCGCCTGCGCCTTTCTTTATACGCTCTACCTTTTCCTGAACCGCGCCATCGGCGATGCCGACAGCCCGCTGGTCATGCAGACAATGTCCGGCATTGCGGGAACCGTGTTCATGGGGGCGGCACTTTTCGCCGGCGATGCGCTGGGCGACAAGGATTTTGCCGTCTCGCTGCCGCAATCCGGCTTCGCACTTGCCCTGCTCATATTGTTAGGATCGATATCCGGCTACATGCACCTGCTGATCGTCAGGGCCTTCCGGCTGGCGCCGCTCTCTCTGCTGGCGCCGTTCCAGTATTTCGAGATCATCTCGGCGACGATCCTGGGTTATGCGCTGTTTTCGGATTTCCCGACGCCGTCGAAATGGCTCGGCATCCTCATCATCGTCGCATCCGGCCTGTTCATCATCTGGCGCGAGCGCCAGCAGGCCGGTGCGACCCCGCCGCTTGACGGGCAGTGACAGCCGACACCTGACGTGCCTCAACCGTTCGAGGGCAGCGGGCCTTCGTCGTGATGGTCCTGCGCCTCCACGAGACTGCCGAGCAGCCAGAGGGAAACCTCGGCCGCTTCTCCGGCCGATTTGAACCGGTATGAGCCGCTATATTTCGGCATGTCGAAAAAGGTGACGACGAAACCGTCGCCGCTTTCAAGACTTTCGACCCGGATCCGCTCGGGATCGATCATCACGCACACATAATGCGATCCCATATTGCGCATGAAGCCGGCCTTGTTGTCGTGCAGCCGCACGAAGGCTGCGCCGCCATCCGCCGTCATATGCAGACTTCTGATCGCCTCATTGGGAAAGGCGCGGGCGAAATCCATGATCGCCTGCCCCACATCGTGACTGTTATCCTCATCCGTCGCCCGCGACATGCGCCAGGCGTAAACAGCGAAGACCGAAAGCAGCACGAAAACGATAATCCAGATCGCAATACTCATCCGGGACGCTCCCTCAGCATCGAAACATCAAGATTCGCGAATCGAAACGACGCGAACCCGGTTCAGCTTCATATAGACCGAGGCTTGTGCGAAGTGTTGCTTTGCGGGATCGACGTCGCTTCGCCGCCTGGCACGATCCGCGCCATCAGAAACGCTTGAGGAACGAAGCCTTTGCCAGCAGCCATTGCCGGCGAAGCTGCGACAGTTGCAGGTCTCCGTCGAATACGCCGCTCCCCGCCTTTCTCGCGGCGGCGATGACCGGCCCGGACAGGGCGACGGGAAGATAGGCGGCAAAGACATTTTTCGAAATCTTCGCGCGTCTCGCCTTCTCAATATGATCCAGCGCATGGGCCGCGAAAATTTCGATGGCGATGCCGATGCGCTGCCTGTCCTGCCCTTCAAGAAATGTTTCGCGGTCGAGCCCGGCCGCAGCCAGCATATCGGCGGGAATATAGACCTGCCCGCGACGCCGGTGCAGCGGCATGAGCAGCAGCATGCCCGCCATGGCCTGCGCCACGCCCGCGTGCCCTGCCGCCTCCGCGCTGGATGCGGCGTCTTCAGCGGAAAGCACGAGACTTGCAAGCTGGATCAATGCGGATGCGGTCTCTCCGGCATAACCTTCCAATGCATTGCGATCCTCGAACAGGTCGTCATAGAGATCGAAGATACGCGCCTCGATCATATTGGCGAGAACCGGGCGCGGCAGGCGATAGTGCTCGATCGTCGTCAAAAGCGCTGCTGCCACCGGGTGGGATTGGCTGTCGCCATGTGGATTGCCGTCGAGAAGATCGCGCCACCATTGCATGCGCACCTCTCCGGGCAGCGCTTCGCGCACGGAATCGCGGATGCGGGCAATTTCGGCATTGAAGGCGTATAGCGCGGCAAGCGCATTACGCCTGTCGGCAGGCGACAGAAGACAGGCGAGATAGCGGTCGCGATCGGTATCGCGCAGCGTCGCGAGGCAGACGTCGAGATTTTCTGTGGGTGCCATGGTTCCCCGCGCGAAACGTCCTGTCAGCCTTCGACGGCAATCAGCGCCGCGGCCACGGCACGCGATTCCGACAGCATGATGTTATAGGTGCGCACGGCAGCACCCGTGCTCATCGGGTCGACGGAAATGCCCGCTTCCTTGAAGGCGGCGCGCAATTCCTTCGGCAGAACCCGCATGCCGTCGCCCGTGCCGATCAGCAGCACTTCGATATCCTGCGCTTCCGCCAGAACCTTTTCGAAATGTCCGACCGTCAGTTCTTTCGCATCGACAGGCTCCCACCCATAGATGCCCGAAGGCAGGAGCAGAAGCGAACCGCGATGCGACATGTCGGCAAAACGGAACCCGCCATTGCCATAGGCATCGATGGGCGCCCGGCCGGGAAAATGGGCCGGGCGTATTTCAATCCCGCCGGCCATCAGACGGCAGGCTTGCCGCCAATGGCGCCGGTGTTGTTTTCTTTCTTGTCGTCCTTCTCGTCTTCCGCATCCTTGCTATCAGGACGCAGCTTGAAGGCGATCAGCACCGGAGCGGCGATGTAGACCGAGGAGAACACGCCGATACCGACACCGAACAGCATGGCGAAGGTGAAGGAACGGATGACCTCGCCGCCGAAGAGATACAGTGCCAGCAGTGCCAGAAGTACGGTCAGACCGGTAAGGATCGTACGCGACAGAGTCTGGTTCAGCGACACGTCGATGATCATGGAAAGCGGCATCTTCTTGTATCGCCTGAGGTTTTCACGGACACGGTCGTAGATGACGACGGTGTCGTTCAGTGAATAACCGATGATCGTCAGGATCGCCGCGATACTGGTCAGATTGAACTCTATCCCCAGGAAGACGAACAGTCCTATCGTGAAGACAACGTCATGCACCATGGAGATGACCGCGCCGAGTGCAAACTGCCACTCGAAGCGAACCCAGATGTAGACCATGATCGCCGCCATGGCGAGCATAACGCCGATGGTGGAGGTAACGGTCAGGTCGCCGGAAACGGCAGGACCCACCACTTCCACGCGGCGGAAGTCGTATTTGTCCTCAAGCTCGCCGCGTACCATGGTGATGGCGGACTGCTCAGCATTTTCGCCGCCGTCCTGCGCCTGAATGCGGATGAGAACATCCTGCGGCGTACCGAAATTCTGCGCCTGGATTTCACCGAGGTTGAGCTGGTTCAGACGATCGCGAATATCGGCCAGATCGGCTTCACCCTGCTTGGCGCGCACTTCGATGACCGAACCGCCCTGGAAATCGATGCCGAGGTTCAGACCCTTGGCCACGAAACCGCCGACGCAGGCGAGCATGATGGCGCCGGTGATCATGAACACCACGCGGCGATAACGCATGAAGGGAATGTCGCGACCGTCGAACATGGCGGTGCGGACACCCTTCGGCAGGTGCTTCGGACGGCTGCGGCGAACCCAGTAGCCGAACATCCACGCTGTTAGCGTATAGGCCGTGAAGACGGTCGTGATGATACCGACGGCCAGCGTAACCGCGAAGCCTTTGACCGGGCCGGTACCCATGTAGAACAGCACGCTTGCGACGATCAGCGTCGTCAGGTTGGCGTCGATGATAGTGGCGAAGGCGCGGGTAAAGCCGTTATCCAGTGACTGGATCAGCGGTTTGCCGCTCTTCACCTCCTCGCGTATTCGCTCATAGATCAGAACGTTCGAATCCACGGCCATGCCGATGGTCAGGACGATACCGGCAATACCCGGCAAGGTCAGCGTCGATCCGATCACACTTAGCACCGCAAGCAGCATGATGACGTTGACGATGAGGGCGATATTCGCCAGCAGGCCGAAGAAGCCATAAAAGACGAACATGAAGATGAGGACGCCGACCGCGCCAATGGCGCTGGCCGTCAGACCGGCGGTGATGGAGTCGTTACCGAGGCTCGGGCCGACGGTGCGTTCTTCAACCACGGTCAGCGTGGCCGGCAGCGCGCCGGCGCGCAGCAGAACCGCGAGGTCGTTCGCGCCCTGCACCGAGAAATTACCCGAAATCTGCCCCGAACCGCCGATGATCGGCTCGCGGATCACAGGTGCGGAAATGACCTGGTTATCGAGAACGATGGCGAAAGGCTTGCCGACATTCTGCTGCGTCGCCTGCGCGAAGCGCTGCGCACCGCGGCTGTCGAAGCGGAAGGTGACGACCGGTTCGTTGGTCTGCTGGTTGAAGCTTGCCTGCGCATCGACAAGATTGTCGCCGGAAACGAGCGCGCGACGTTCCACCAGATAGGGAACCGGCGGATCGTCCTGTGAATAGAGAACCTCGGAGGTCGCTGGCGGACGGCCGTTCATGGCTTCCTGTACCGGCATCGTCGTATCGACCATGCGGAAGGAGAGCTTTGCCGTCTGGTTCAGAAGCGATTTCAGGCGCTGCGGATCCTGAAGGCCGGGCACCTGCACGATGATGCGGTCCGAACCCTGACGCTGGATGAGCGGTTCGGTGGTGCCGACTTCGTCAACGCGACGGCGCACGACTTCGATGGACTGCGAAACGGCGGACGACAGGCGGTAGTCGATGCCTTCATCCGTCAGGTTGAGCCTGAGCAGATTGTCGCCACCGTCATTCATCGTCACTTCTGTGATGGAGCCGCCGACCAGCGTGCCGGCGGACACCGGCTGCGTCAGGTCGCGAAGCGCGTTCTTGGCGGCCTCCACCTGAGCGGGATCGCTGATGCGGACCTGAATCTGCTGGCCGTTGCCGGTCAGCCCCGAATAGCGGATGTTGGCGTCGCGAAGCTGCGTGCGCACATCACCCACGATCGTTTCAAGCCGTTCCTTGACGATGTCGGAACGCTCGATCTTGAGCATGATGTGCGAACCGCCCTGAAGGTCGAGACCGAGCGTTACCTTGTTGTCCTTGTACCAGGCAGGCATGCCCTCCAGCTGTTTGTCCGTAAACAGGTTGGGAGAGGCGATGAAGACGCTTGCCAGCACAAGCAGCCAGATGAAGACTGTTTTCCAACGGGAAAAATGAAGCATTTCGATCTCGGTCAGGGTTGGGGTAGCGCTTTGCGCAACCCGTCAAAATTCGCAATCGGGCATTCGATAATCCGGCAGGATCAGGAAGCGGCTTCCGTCTTGACCACTTCGCCCTTCACACGCACTTCGGCGATGTAGGCACGGGCGGCACGGATTTTCACGCCTTCGGCGATTTCGACTTCGAGTTCATTGTCATCGATGACCTTGGTCACCTTGCCGACGATGCCGCCGCCGAGAACGACCTGATCGCCACGGCGAATATTGGTCAGCGTTTCCTGGCGCTTCTTCATCTGCGCGCGCTGCGGGCGGATAAGGAAAAAGTACCAGACCACCATAAGCGGCGCAAACAGGAAAAGCATCTCAAGGCCGGAACCGAAGGCCGATGCGCCGCCCGCTGCGTCCTGGGCAAAAGCTTGACTAATGAACATATAAAACTCCTCAGAATTACGGCACGACCTTGGATGCCGCCCCAGCTTTCAAGCCGCCGGAATATAGTGGGGAACGCCGGGATTGCAACAGATGCAGGGCCCACGCCGTACCGATTCCGGACCTCTTAACCTTTATGGGCCTGAAACGCCATGCTAGGCCGGGCGCAAAACAGAGTTTTGAACACCAGACAAGCGGAAGAAACACCATGATTCGAGAAGAAACGGCCTCCCTGCTTCTTTCAGAACTGCGCCGGCTCACCATCGCCGTGGAACGTCTGGCCGGGCCGGCGCCCGCCGTAAACGACTGGAATGCGGCCGATTGTTTCGTCTGGGCGCCAGTCAACTCCTTTATCCAGCCGGTTCCCCGCCCCAACCGCATCGCCCTGAAGCTCATCCGTGGCGTCGACCACGTCCGCGACATTCTCCACGAAAACACGCTGCGTTTCGCGGAAGGTTTTGCCGCGAATAACGTGCTGTTGTGGGGTGCGCGCGGCATGGGCAAATCCTCGCTGGTCAAGGCCGTTCACGAAGATGTGCGCGCGGCAAGCGGCGTTTCGCTGAAACTGGTGGAAGTGCACCGCGAGGACATCCACACCCTGCCCGCTTTGCTCGATATATTGAAGGCCTCCGGCCATCGCGTCATCGTCTTCTGCGACGACCTCTCCTTCGACCATGACGATACGGCCTATAAATCGCTGAAGGCGGCGCTGGACGGCGGCATCGAAGGCCGGCCGGACAATGTGCTGTTTTATGCGACCTCCAACCGCCGCCATCTTCTGCCGCGCCACATGATGGAAAACGAGCAGTCCACCGCCATCAACCCTTCGGAAGCGGTGGAGGAGAAGGTTTCGCTCTCGGACCGTTTCGGCCTGTGGCTCGGTTTCCACAAATGCGGCCAAGAAGATTATCTGACGATGATCGACAGCTATGCGGCGCATTTCGATCTGGGTCTTGACCGCGAAACGCTGCATCACGAGGCGCTGGAATGGGCGACCACGCGCGGCGGCCGCTCGGGCCGTGTCGCCTGGCAATATATTCAGGACGCCGCCGGCCGTCTCAGAAAACCGCTCGACAGATAACGCCACCGTGACATCGGGCGAAACGCGGTGTCGTTACGACCACACCGCGTGTCGTATTCCCGAACGCCACATCTCCCCTCACATGGTTTGCTGCACCCATGAAGTCACCTGTTTCCGGAGGAGCGGACAGGTACGGTGTTCAAACCATGGAGGAGATGGATATGAGCAGGAACAGAGGCGTCGTCTACATGCGGCCGGGTCAGGTCGAGGTTCGCGATATCGATGACCCGAAGCTTGAGGCGCCGGATGGCCGCCGCATCGAGCACGGCGTCATTCTCAAGGTGATTTCCACAAACATCTGCGGCTCCGACCAGCATATGGTGCGCGGCCGCACAACGGCGATGCCGGGCCTCGTCCTCGGCCATGAAATCACCGGCGAAGTCATCGAAAAAGGCGTCGATGTCGAAATGCTGGAAATCGGCGATATCGTCTCCGTGCCCTTCAACGTCGCCTGCGGCCGCTGCCGCTGCTGCAAGTCGCAGGATACCGGCGTCTGCCTGACGGTAAACCCGTCCCGCGCCGGCGGTGCTTATGGTTATGTCGATATGGGCGGCTGGATCGGCGGACAGGCCCGTTATGTCACCATCCCCTATGCCGATTTCAACCTGCTGAAGTTCCCGGACCGCGACAAGGCGATGTCGAAGATCCGCGACCTCACAATGCTCTCCGACATTCTGCCGACCGGCTTCCATGGCGCGGTCAAGGCGGGCGTCGGCGTCGGCTCCACGGTCTATGTCGCGGGCGCCGGCCCGGTCGGCCTTGCCGCCGCCGCATCCGCCCGCATTCTGGGTGCTGCGGTCGTCATGATCGGCGATTTCAACAAGGATCGCCTTGCGCACGCGGCAAAAGTCGGTTTTGAACCCGTCGATCTTTCCAAAGGCGACCGGCTGGGCGACATGATCGCCGAAATCGTTGGCACCAACGAAGTGGATAGCGCCATCGACGCCGTCGGCTTCGAAGCGCGCGGCCATGCGGGCGGCGAACAGCCGGCCATCGTTCTCAACCAGATGATGGAAATCACCCGCGCCGCCGGCTCCATCGGCATTCCGGGCCTCTATGTCACCGAAGACCCCGGCGCGGTGGATGCGGCGGCGAAACAGGGCAGCCTGTCGCTGCGCTTCGGCCTCGGCTGGGCAAAGGCGCAATCCTTCCACACCGGACAGACGCCGGTGCTGAAATATAACCGCCAGCTCATGCAGGCGATCCTGCACGACCGCCTGCCGATTGCCGATATCGTCAACGCCAAGATCATCGCGCTCGACGATGCGGTGCAGGGCTATGAAAGCTTCGATCAGGGCGCGGCCACCAAGTTCGTCCTCGATCCGCATGGCGATTTGTTGAAGGCTGCCTGATACTTCAGCGGCATATGGCTGATAATTGTAAAGGCGCCCGCGACGGATATCGTCGCGGGCGTCCCTGTTTTCCGGCCCTGTCACTACCCGGTGAAACTTACGGCTCCCCTACCAGCAGCGCCTCCAGCTCGGCTTTCGCTTCCGGGGAGAGATAGGGCCTGAACAGGCTTGAGACCTGCTTCAATCCCCAGTCCAGCTGCGGCGGACCGAACTCGGTGATGCCTTCCTGAAGGTTGAGATAGGACGCCCAATAGGTGGAGACGATCCATAGGTTCGTCAAAACGGCAGGCCGTTCTTCCTCGGGTATCGCAGCGAGGCCCGCTTTCTCCATGCGCGCGACGATATCGCCGACGGCAAGGCGCATCGCGGCGCTTATGGTTCGCACGGGCTCCACCAGCGCCGGGGCGGAAGAGACAAGACCGACCAGATCGCGAAACAGGAACCGGTAGTCCCACACCAGCGAAAACCAGAGCCGCAGAAAACCGGCATAGGTTGCCGCCGCTCCCTCATCGGCCCCGTCAATCTTTCCGACAATTGCCAGCGCATCGGCTTCGAACCGGGCAAACAGCGCTAGAACCAGTGCTTCCTTGGTGCGGAAGTGATAATAGAGATTGCCCTCATTGATCTCCACCGCCCTTGCGATTTCGGCGGTCGTCACATGGTCAGGCCCGCGCTCGTTAAACAGAGTAAGAGCGGCGTCGAGAATTCTCTGGCGTGTGGGACGTGCTGCCGTCCGCGCGGTACTGCTTTTCTTCATTGATTTCGAACCCGACCATTGAAATCTAAGGTATGCACCTTAAATACCCACAATAAGGTATACACCTTAACAGGAAATGTAAGTGTTCAACGCGGACAAAGGACCTGTAAAATGACCGGAACCGACCTTCGCACCGCCTCCCCGGATACGCCCGGAATCGCTCCCGTCTCCAAATTCGCAACCGCCCGCGTCGCGCTGTCGCTCATCCGCAATCCGCTGAAGGCTCTGCCGCCGGAAATTTTCAGCGAGCCGGCGGTCTTTACCCGTCTCGGCGGCGTCATGCGGGTTCATCTTGCCGATCCCGCGCTTATTCATGAGGCGCTTGTCAAGAACGCCCATCTGCTCGGCAAGGGCGAAGATGTGCGCCGCGCCCTCGGCCCCGCGCTCGGCCAGGGACTTCTGACGGCCGATGGCGATCACTGGAAGTGGCAAAGGCAATCCGTCGCCGCAGCATTCCGGCACGAGAAGCTGCTGGAATTGCTGCCGGTCATGATCGACGCCGCGCGCCGCACGCAACAGCGCTGGCACGCATCGCCCGCCGGCGACATCGATATCGGCCATGAGATGATGCGGACGACCTTCGATATCATCGTCGAAACCATGATGTCCGGCGGCCAAGGCATCGATATAGCCCGCGTCGAGCAAAGCATCACCGATTATCTGAAACCCACGGGCTGGACCTTCGCGCTCGCCATGCTGGGCGCACCGGAGTGGCTTCCGCATCCGGGCCGGCGCAAGGCGCGCGCGGCGGTGGATTATCTTCGCTCCAGCCTTGCAACCGTCATTTCCGAAAGGCGACAAAATCCGATTGAGAGGAACGATCTGGTTTCCATGCTGCTAGAAGCGAAAGATCCGGAAACCGGGCGCATGATGAGCGACACGGAAATCATCGATAATCTCCTTACCTTCATCACCGCCGGTCATGAAACCACGGCTCTCGGCCTTGCCTGGACCTTCCATCTGCTCTCGCAAAACAGCGACGTGGAGCGCAAGGTCATCGACGAGATTGAAACCGTTACCGCCGGTGAACCGGTGGCGGCCGACCATATCGCCCGCCTGACCTATACCAGGCAGGTATTTTCGGAAGCGATGCGGCTTTACCCGCCCGCCCCTGTGGTGACACGCACGGCATTGCAGGACTTCAGGCTCGGCGAACACGATATCCCGGCCGGCACCGTTCTTTATGTGCCGATCTACGCCGTCCACCGGCACACGACGCTGTGGGAAGAACCCGACCGCTTCGACCCGTCGCGCTTCGAGCCCGAAAAGGTCAAGGCGCGCCACCGCTATGCCTATATGCCCTTCGGCGCTGGCCCGCGCGTCTGCATCGGCCATGCCTTTGCCATGATGGAGGCTGTCGCAATCCTCGCCGTGCTTTTGCAGAACGACCACCTCAGGAACAAAAGCCCGGCAAATACCGAGCCGCTGATGCGGGTCACCTTGCGGCCGGAAAACCGTCTGATGATGCAGGTCAGCAGCCGAAAAAACAAATCGCCCGCGGCGTAACCGCCACGGGCGACTGGTTCAGTACGAAACTCCATCCGTCACCGGATGGTGACGATCACAGATCGACGTCGAGGATCGCCATGGAGAAGTTGTAGGAGCGGTCGCCGTCTTCGTCATCGATATAAACGACGCCGAGAAACTCTTCGCCAAGATACACTTCGGCGGAATCGTCCTTGCGCGGACGCGCCTTGACCACCATCGTCGGGTTGAAGGTGCGCTTGAAATAGGCGTCGAGTTTTTTGATTTCGTCGGCTTTCACCACTATTCTCCTGTGCGGTTCGCGTTGGCCCGCTTTTGGCATGGGACAAAGGCCAAAGTAAAGTGAAAGCGGCAAGTCATCCGTGTCTTCCACACGGACGACCGTGAAAATGCCGGCCCCATCGGGGCGCGACAGGGCCGGTCAGATATCGGCCCCGATAAGCTGGTCCATCAGGCGCGAGGGTTCGGAACACCCTGCTTCTCCCACCACACGCGCCGGCACGCCGGCAACGGTCGTCTTGGGCGGAACCGGCTTCAGCACCACCGAACCGGCGGCGATGCGCGAGCAGCTGCCGATCTCGATATTGCCGAGGATTTTCGCCCCGGCCCCAATCATCACGCCATTGGCGATCTTCGGATGGCGGTCGGCGCCTTCCTTGCCGGTACCGCCGAGCGTGACGCCGTGAAGGATGGAGACGTTGTCGCCGATCACGGCGGTCTCACCGACCACCAGCCCGGTGGCATGATCGAGGAAGATGCCCTTCCCGATGCGCGCGGCCGGATTGATATCTGTCTGGAAAATGCTCGAAGAGCGGCTCTGCAGATAAAACGCGAAGTCCTTACGGCCCTTCTGCAGCAGCCAGTGGGCGAGCCTATGGGTCTGGATGGCCTGAAACCCCTTGAAATAGAGGAGCGGCTCCATGAAGCGCGTGCAGGCCGGATCGCGGTCGTAAACGGCCTGAATGTCGACGCGCAGCACGCTTCCCCATTCCGGCCAGTCATCCAGCATGTCCTGGAAGGTCTGGCGCAGAAGCACGGCCTGCATGTCGGGATGATCGAGGAGTTCGCAGATGCGGTAGATCACACATTCTTCGAGAGACCGGTGATTGAGGATCGTCGAATAAAGGAAGGCCGAAAGCAGCGGATCCTGCGCCGCGGCGCTACGGGCTTCATTGAGCAGGCTGCCCCAGATGGGATCGACGATCGCCAGCTGTTCGGGCTGACGGGCCTCGGTACGTGCGACCATGAATGGTCTCCTCGTTTGCAGTGGTCGTTCTTTATACAGAAAAAGACGTGCATTAGAAATGGGATTCGAATGACGACTTTAAAGGCGGCAAGGCTTCAGTTTTTCTTCATGCAGCATGAAAAACCGTTTCTTGCCGTCCTCAGCGTTGCCGCATTTCCGGACGGAAAACCGGGCTCCGCTTTTCCCGGAAATGCTCCGGGTCAAAGCGAGCGGTAAAATTCCAGCACCGCCGCCTTGAACACCCGGTCGCCGACGGCCAGCATGTGGTCGCGGCCGGGAATATCGATCGCCCGCGCATGCGGCATGATCGCGGCAAGCTCCGCACCGGAACCGGCGATATCGTCCTTCGTTCCGACCGCGATCAGCGTTGGCGCATCGATTTTCTCAGCCTGTTCGCGCGTGACGAGAACCCGCGACGTCTCGATACAGGCAGCCAGCGCCAGCCGGTCGCTTTTCGTCTGGTCGGCGAAGGCGCGGAACATGCGGCCGCGCTCATGGGTGACGACATCGAGCGAAGGTGCGAGAAGCGCCTCGGCAATCGGGTCCCAGTCGCCGACACCTTCGACCATGCCGATGCCGAGCCCGCCGAAGACCAGCGAACGCACGCGCTCCGGATGCGCCATGGCCAGAAAGGCGGAAATGCGCGCGCCCATGGAATAGCCCATCACATGCGCTTCGGCGATGCCGAGATGGTTGAGCAGCGCCACCGCATCCTCGGCCATGACCGGAGGATAATAGGCTTCGGAATCGTGCGGCTTGTCGCTTGCGCCGTGGCCGCGATTGTCGATGGCTATCACCCGGTAGCCCGCATCCCCCAATGTTTTCAGCCAGCCGGGATGCACCCAGTTGACATTGGCGCTGGAGGCGAAGCCGTGGATCAGCAGAACCGGTTCGCCCGCCGGATCGCCCTCGTCGAAATAGGCAAGGCGAAGGCCGTCATGGGAAAAATCGGAAAACTGCGGCGTGTTGAGATTCATCAAGGACATCCTTTTTGCCGGACCATATGGCAGGAATTAGCAATGTTGAACATGTTTTGCTGACGATTTTTATGGAGATGCAATGCGTTTGAGGCTACATATCCGCAACGACGAGCCGGCACGCGAAGACGGATTGCGGCTCGGTAACGATATTGCATTTGGAGACGAACATGGCCGGGCATTCCATTCCCCACTTCCAGAACGATGGCGGACACCGCATGATCGAGATCGGCGTCAAGGAATTCATGTGCACCGGCGCTTCCGTTCCTTACGATCATCCGCATATCTTCATCGATATGGGCGACGACAACGAGAAGGTCTGTTCCTACTGCTCCACCCTTTACCGCTACAATCCGTCGCTGAAGGCCGAGCAGACCAATCCTCCGGGCTGCGTCTTCCATGTGAAGGCCGCCTGACCTTCCCCTTTTCCTGATCGGGGCGCACCAATGCCCATCAAATCCGTAGCCATTGTCGGTGCCGGCATCGCCGGTCTCACCGCTGCCCTTTCCTTTGCCCGGTACGGTATCGACTGTGACATCATCGAGCAGGCCGGTGAGCTGACGGAAGTGGGCGCAGGCCTGCAACTCTCGCCCAATGCCGCACGCATTCTCGCCGAACTCGGCGTGCTGCCGGAAATCGAAGAGCGCTGGACCGAACCGGTCAGCGTCGAACTCGCCTCCGGAAAATCGCTTGCCACGCTGCTCTCGCTGCCGATGGGCGCGGTGGCGCGCACACGCTGGGGCGCACCCTATGGCGTGCTGCACCGCTCGACGCTGCAGAATGCGCTTCTCCAGGCGGTGACACGCAACCCGCTCTGCCGCCTGCATCTCGGCAAGCGCATTGAAAACGCGACGGCGGACGTGATTGCCGCAACCACCTTCCGTGACCATGATCTTATCGTCGGCGCGGACGGCGTCTGGTCGGCGGCCCGCTTCGCGGTCCCTTCCGCCCCCAAAGCCACCTTCTCCGGCAATATTGCCTGGCGCTTCACCGTTGCCGCAAATGACGTGCCGTCAGCCATCAACAAGAGCGCAGTGACCGCCTATCTCGGTTCCGGCGGCCATATCGTCGCCTATCCGCTGAAGGAAGTCGGCGGTTTCAACATCGTCGCCATCGCGCTCGGTGCCGACCCCGGCGCAACCTGGCGGGCGGAATCGAGCGGGCGGCAGAAAGCCATGCTGCTGGAACAGTTTCGCGGCTTCAGCCCGGATATCGTCCGATTGCTCGATTCGTCAGAGAATCCGACCTTCTGGCCGCTCTATCAGGCCGGCTCGGGCCGCTGGCACAATGGCCGCGACACGGTGCTGATCGGCGATGCGGCGCATGCCATGATGCCCTTCGCCGCACAGGGCGCGGCCATGGCGATAGAGGATGCGTTTGAACTTGCGGGAGCAACGGCAGGCGGCAATGCGGAAAAGCCCCTGCCCTTGCCGCAGGCCCTTGCCAGCTTCGAGGCCCTGCGCCTGCCGCGCATAGAAAAGGCCCGCAAGCGGGCCTCTCTCAATCGTTTTGCCTATCACGCGAGAGGCCCGGTGCGTATTGCGCGGGACTTCGTGTTTTCCACGCGGCCCACCGACGCCTTCCTGAAGGACTTCGACTGGCTCTACGGCTATCGCGCCAAAGGCTGAGGTCAAACCCCGGCCGCAGCCGCAAACCCGGCCTCAAGGTCCTTCTTGAGATCGGCGATATCCTCAAGCCCGATCTGCAGGCGGATAACCGGCCCTTCCGAGGGGCCCTTGGCGATGGTTCTGTCGACAAGCGAGACCGAAACGGCAAGCGATTCGTATCCGCCCCAGGAATAGCCGAGCCCGAAGAAGGTCAGCGCATTGAGGAAGGCGGCCGCCGCCTGCTTGTATTTGCCCTCTTCCGCCTTCAGCACGAAGGAGAAGACACCGCTTGCGCCCTTGAAATCGCGTTTCCAGAGCTCGTGCCCGGCAAAGCTCGGCAGCGCTGGATGCAGCACACGGACGACGTCGTCACGGCTCTCCAGCCATGTGGCGATATCGAGCGCGCTTTTCTGGTGGTGCTCCAGCCTTATTCCCATGGTGCGCATGCCGCGCAGGATCTGGTAGGCATCGTCGGAGGTGACGCAGATGCCGAGATTGGTATTGGCCTGATAAAGCGCCTTCCAGTGCTTTTCATTGGCCGAAACGAAGCCCATCAGCACATCCGAATGACCCGAGGGATATTTGGTGGCGGCGTGAATGGAGACATCGACGCCGAAATCGAGCGGCTTGAAATAAAGCGGAGTCGCCCAGGTATTGTCCATCGTCACCACGCAATCATGGCGGTGAGCGATATCGGTGATCAGCCTGACATCCTGGATCTCGAAGGTGTTGGAGCCCGGCGCTTCCAGATGTACCAGCTTGGTGTTCGGCCGGATGAGAGACTCAATGCCCTCCCCGATTGCCGGGTCGTAATATTCCACCTCTACACCGAGCTTCTTCAGCATCGTATTGCAGAAACGGCGCGTCGGAAAATAGACGGAATCGACGATCAGCGCATGATCGCCGGCGCCGAGATAGGCAAGGAACGGCACGGTGATGGCCGCAAGGCCCGAGGGCACGAGAATGGTTCCGGCAGACCCTTCCAGCTCGTTGACGAGATTGCACAAAGCGTCCGTCGTCGGCGTGCCGTGCGTGCCATAGGTATATTTCTGGTTTTCGGTCGAAAGCGTCTCCGCGTCGGGAAAAAGCACGGTCGAACCGCGCACGATGGGCGGATTGACGAAACCGAAACAGTCCGCGGGATCGTTGCCGCCATGGGTCAGGCGCGTATTCACACCTGCGGCGGAAAGCAGGTCATTTGTCTTGGTCATTTCAGATCAGCTTTCGAAGGAACATTGACGCGTGCGACAATGCTAAGAGCGCAACGCAAGGTCAAGTCCCGCAGGGACGCCTGGGCAGGTCGGATTGACGCATCGCCAATCAGAATACAAGAAGTATACAAATACTGTGCAAGTGCAAATTTCCGCAAAAATATGCTTATATTTTCACCCTTTGCACACTTCCCGACCAAAATTTGGAAAATTCCGTTTTATAGGCACAATTATTGCCCGCACGTCTTGACCCCGCTGCCAATTGCGATTGTGATAGAAAAAGCGGATCGAAAAAGATCTCGCTGAAGGGGGAGCTGGGGAAGACAAACATGCCGGTCCCCTTCCAAGTGACGATAACAAACAAAGGTTGGGAAAAATGAAAAAGGCAATTCTGTCGGCCGCCATCGGCGCAGCAGTTTTGGGAGGAGCCTCGGTCGCTTCGGCTGCGACGCTTCAGGATGTGAAGGGCAAGGGTTTCGTCACCTGCGGCGTCAGCGCCGGCATTCCGGGATTCTCCAATCCCGATGACAAGGGCGAATGGTCCGGTATCGACGTGGACTATTGCCGTGGTATTGCCACTGCGGTTTTCGGTGATCCTTCGAAAGCCAAGTTCGTCGCACTTTCGAGCAAGGACCGATTCCCGGCTCTCCAGTCCGGTGAAGTCGACGTTCTGACCCGTAACACCACCTGGACGATCAGCCGCGACACGTCGCTGGGCTTCAACTTCCGTACCGTCAACTACTACGACGGCCAGGGCTTCATCGCCAAGAAGAGCCTCAACGTGAAGTCCGCTCTTGAGCTTTCCGGCGCTGCCGTCTGCGTGCAGACCGGCACGACTACGGAGCTCAACCTCGCCGACTACTTCAAGACTAACAATCTGCAATACAACCCGGTGGTTTTCGAAAAGGAAGCCGACGCGACCTCTGCTTATGATGCTGGCCGTTGCGACGTCTACACCACTGACCAGTCTGGCCTTTACGCGATCCGCCTGAAGCTGAAGAACCCGGACGAAAACGTCGTTCTGCCGGAAGTCATCTCCAAGGAACCGCTTGGCCCGGCCGTTCGCCAGGGTGACGACCAATGGTTCGACATCGTGACCTGGGTTCACTATGCGATGGTCAACGCCGAAGAGCTTGGCATCACCTCCAAGAATGTCGATGAGCAGAAGAACAGCGCCAATCCGGATGTGAAGCGCCTGCTCGGCACGGAAGAAGGCACCAAGATCGGTACCGATCTCGGCGTGACCAACGACTGGGCCTACAACATCATCAAGCTGGTGGGTAACTACGGCGAAGTCTTCGACCGCAACGTCGGCGCTGGCTCTCCGCTGAAGATCGAGCGTGGCCAGAACGCGCTGTGGACCAAGGGCGGCCTGCAATACGCACCGCCGGTCCGTTGATCGGCCCCATTACCGGCTAGATCATAAGGAGGCTGGGCAACGCCCGGCCTCCGCTTCAAATTATATAAATAAGCTCGCAAAGAGCACATAAAAGGGAAAGGTGCCTATGGCAGGCAACGCGGTCAGTTCGCAACGATCGCGCGCGCAAAGCGCGTCGTCACTTATCTACGATCCACGCATACGCGGCATTTTTTATCAGGTCCTGACAGTCGTCGTCCTGGCCGCCTTCGTCTGGATCATCGTGACGAATACGATCACCAATCTTCAACGGTCAAACATCTCGTCCGGCTTCGGCTTCCTCAACGGAAGAGCCGGTTTCGATATCGGCCAGTCGCTGATCGCTTATACCAGCGACGCGACCTATGGCCGGGCATTGCTCGTTGGCATTCTCAACACGATCCAGGTTGCATTTTTCGGCATCATCGCCGCCTCGATCATCGGTTTCATCGTCGGCATCGCCCGGCTGTCCAATAACTGGCTGATTTCGAAACTTGCGCAGGCCTATGTGGAAATCTTCCGCAACATCCCGCCGCTGCTCGTCATCTTCTTCTGGTACAAGGGCGTCATCTCGGTTCTGCCGCAGGCGCGCGAGTCGCTCGAGCTTCCGCTTGGAGCCTACCTCAACAATCGCGGCTTCTTCTATCCCAAGCCGCTGTGGGGAGAAGGCACCTGGCTCGTGCCGCTGGCCTTCCTGGTCGCCATCGTTCTCAGCGTCTTTGTTTACCGCTGGGCGAAGGCCAGACAGGAAAGAACCGGACAGCAGTTCCGCACCGGCATAACGGTGACGCTTCTCATCATCGGCCTGCCGCTGGCGACGTTTCTGGCGCTCGGGGCGCCGCTGACATTCGACTATCCGATTGCCGGGCGGTTCAACCTGTCGGGCGGCGCGGTTGTCGCACCTGAATTCATGTCGCTGTTCCTGGCGCTTTCCTTCTACACCGCCTCCTTTATCGCCGAAATCGTTCGCGGCGGCATCAAGGCTGTGGCGAAGGGTCAGACGGAAGCTGCGGATGCACTGGGACTTCGCTCCAGCACCACGACGCGCCTGATCGTCGTTCCGCAGGCGATGCGTATCATCATCCCGCCGCTGACGAGCCAGTATCTCAACCTGACCAAGAACTCGTCGCTTGCGGTCGCCGTTGGCTTTGCCGACATCGTCTCCGTTGGCGGTACGATCCTGAACCAGACGGGACAGGCAGTCGAAGTCGTTGCAATCTGGCTGGTCATCTATCTCTCGCTGTCCCTGCTCACGGCCGTGGTCATGAACTGGTTCAATGCGAAAATGGCCCTGGTGGAGCGATAACGATGACGATCAGCAATCACGCATTCGTGCGACAGACCATCGAGGACGCCAAACCCGCGCCCTCGAGCGCCGTCGGCTTCGGCCACTGGCTGCGCACCAAACTCTTCGCCACGCCGAAGGACACCGTTCTCACGGTTATCGCCCTTGCCCTGCTCGCCTATCTGGTGCCGCCGATCATCAAGTGGCTGTTCATCGACGCGGTATGGACCGGCAGCGATCGTATCGCCTGCCTGACCGCTTCGCAGGGCGGCGCGCTGCCGGACGGCCAGTCCGGTGCGTGCTGGGCTTTCGTTTCGGCAAAGCTCGGCCAATTCGTCTTCGGCCGCTATCCGATCGACGAACGCTGGCGTCCCATCCTTGTGATGGTGACGTTCGCCATCCTGCTGATACCGATGCTGATTCCAAAAGCGCCGTTCAAGCGACTGAATGCGCTGGCGCTTTTCATCATCCTGCCCTTCATTGCGTTTTTCCTGCTCATCGGCGGCGTCTTCGGTCTGCCGAAGGTGGAAACGCAGCTGTGGGGCGGCCTGATGGTGACCCTCATCCTGTCGTTCTTCGGGATCACGGTGTCGCTCCCCTTCGGCATTCTTCTGGCGCTCGGCCGGCGGTCGAACCTGCCGGTGATCAAGATGCTCTGCGTGCTCTTCATCGAGGTCATTCGTGGCATTCCGCTGATTACCGTCCTGTTCTTCGCCAGCATCATGCTGCCGCTGTTCCTGCCCGACGGCTGGACCTTCGACAAGTTCCTGCGCGCGCTCGTCGGCGTGTCGCTGTTCTCCTCGGCCTATATGGCGGAGGTGATCCGCGGCGGCCTGCAGGCCATTCCTAAGGGACAATATGAAGGTGCGGATTCGCTCGGCCTGAACTACTGGCAGAAGACGAGGCTGATCGTGCTGCCGCAGGCGCTGAAGCTCGTCATTCCGGGCATCGTCAACACCTTCATCGGGCTGTTCAAGGACACGTCGCTGGTCTCGATCATCGGCATGTTCGACCTGCTCGGCATTGTCACACTCAACCAATCGGATGCGAACTGGGCCACGCCCGTCACCGCCATGACTGGCTATATTTTCGCAGGCTTCGTATTCTGGATATTCTGCTTCGGCATGTCGCGTTATTCGCTGTTCATGGAACGGCACCTCGACACCGGGCATAAACGATAAGGGACGCTCAAATGGCAGAAACCCAAGCAAAAAAACTGACCGTCTCGACTACGGACGTGGCGATCGAACTCATCGGCATGAACAAGTGGTATGGCGACTTCCACGTGCTGCGCGATATCAACCTGAAGGTCATGAAGGGCGAACGCATCGTTATCGCCGGTCCTTCCGGGTCGGGCAAATCGACCATGATCCGCTGCATCAACCGCCTTGAAGAACATCAGTCGGGCACGATCAATGTCGATGGCATCGAACTCACCAACGACCTTAAGAAGATCGATGAGGTGCGTCGTGAAGTCGGCATGGTGTTCCAGCACTTCAACCTCTTCCCGCATCTGACGATCCTCGAAAACTGCACGCTGGCGCCGATCTGGGTTCGCAAGATGCCCAAGAAGGAAGCCGAAGAAGTGGCGATGCACTATCTGAAGCGCGTCAAGATCCCCGAGCAGGCGAACAAATATCCCGGCCAGCTCTCCGGCGGCCAGCAGCAGCGCGTGGCGATTGCCCGCTCGCTCTGCATGAAGCCGAAGATCATGCTGTTCGACGAGCCGACCTCGGCGCTCGACCCGGAAATGGTCAAGGAAGTGCTCGACACCATGGTCAGCCTTGCCGAAGACGGCATGACCATGCTGTGCGTGACCCACGAAATGGGCTTCGCCCGCCAGGTGGCAAACCGCGTCATCTTCATGGACCAGGGCCAGATCGTCGAACAGAACTCGCCCGCCGAGTTCTTCGACAATCCGCAGCACGAGCGTACCCGGCTGTTCCTCAGCCAGATTCTGCACTGAGACTGCGATCGACATGTATATCGAGCGGGGCCGTTTCGGCCCCGTTTTCGTTTCTGGAGACCTGCTGAAATCTTTATCTCCATGCACGAGCGCGCCGATTTCGATTCCGTGATTCCACCGCTTTCGAAGCGCCAAGCGCACAAAAATGGGCGCGGCGTCGCAGTTTAACCATTTGTTACGAAACAGGAATCCTTGTTTTTCAGGGCTTCTGGAGGCCCATGTCATTTTTTTGTCAAATCATGCATTTTTCCGCTTGCAGACCTTCGGGAGCCTGACTATAAGGGCGCCACACCACAAGCGCACGCGCCCTTCGTCTATCGGTTAGGACGTCAGATTTTCATTCTGAAAAGAGGGGTTCGACTCCCCTAGGGCGTGCCACTTGCCTTCGTGTTCTCCCCTTCAAAATATAACCACATCGCATCAGCTGGCAAATTCGTCACGCGTGATCAATGTGCCGGAACCGATTCCCGTCGGGCACGTTAGAATGCTGTCCCCCCCCCGATGGAAGGCAAGCCGGACGAAACGCCAACAGGCAAATCGACCGGCTTGCCTTTCCCCTTCAGCTCTCCCCACAGCATCCGCTTCATCGAGCCGGCCGCCTTTGCCAGCTAAGGGTTAGAGACTGCGTCCCCGGCCTCCTGCAAGGCATGGGGGCATTACTGAGGCGCAGCGATAGGGGCGATATTTCAAGGCCTTGGCCATTTCTCGCGCAGTTTTCCACAGCCCTTCCGGCCTCCATAAAAAAACTCGTCACGAAGCGAGAAAAATCAATTTTTCCGCTTGCGGACCAACCGGAGCCTGACTATAAGGGCGCCACACCACAAGCGCACGCGCCCTTCGTCTATCGGTTAGGACGTCAGATTTTCATTCTGAAAAGAGGGGTTCGACTCCCCTAGGGCGTGCCACTTGCTTCTCCTTAAAAATCAGCTGCCTGCAAGAAAATCTTCACGCATCGCGTAAAGAAGTCTCGTTGTGTCTCATCCACTCGCCTGGGCCGGTGTCCGGTGAAATTCCAATATAGCTGGAAGGCCCTGTCATTGCGCAAAGTCAGGGCGCAAAAGCAGCGTCCAGAACGCGCAGTTGAACGCGCCTCTGGCCCTGCCAGAGATCGGCGCCCACGGTGCCAGCGACGTGAATGTTCCTGCCACGCGCATTCAACAGCATCTGCCCCAACGGGGCCTCTGCGGCGCGGAACGCGATGCCGTCCAGCCGTGAGCCATCCATGGCCTCCAGCGTGATCTTGACGTGAGCTGTACCCACAAGCCGCACATCGCGCAGACGATGCGCCGGCACGGCAAAGATGGGTTGCGAATGACCGGAGCCATATGGACCGGCCTGCTCCAGCTGGTCGACAAGCTGCAATGTGGCACCCGACGCGCCGATAGCACCGTCGATCTTCAGCACGCTGCTTTCCACCAGCTCGTTCACGGTCTTTGCCGCCGCTTCCTCGAAGAAAGTCCTGAGCTTACCGAGATTGGCGCGCTCCACCGTCAGTCCGGCCGCCATGGCATGCCCACCGCCCTTGACCAGCAAGCCGGCCTCCACGGCGGCGCGCACCATGCGCCCCATATCGAAGCCGTTGATCGAACGGCCTGAACCGGTGCCCTTGCCGGAGGGATCGAAGGCAATGGCGAAGGCGGGACGACGGAAGCGATCCTTCAGACGCGAGGCAAGCAGACCGACAATGCCGGGATGCCAGTTTTCACGCGCGGTAACGATGACGCCCGCACCCGAGCCGTCGCCATATTCGAACAGCGCCTCAGCTTCGGCTTCCGCCAGCATGGCCGCTTCCATGGCCTGCCGCTCGCGGTTCAGCTCATCCAGCCTCTCGGCAATGACCTCGGCCTGCGACGCATCGTCGATGGTCAGGAGACGGCTGCCGAGCGCAGCGTCGCCAATGCGGCCGCCGGCATTGATGCGCGGCCCGATCAGGAAACCGAAATGATAGGGCGTCACGGGCCCGCCCAGCCCCGCCTTCTTGAACAAGGCAGCGAGCCCGGCATTGTTCATATGGCGCGCGGCAATCAGCCCCTTCACCACATAGGCGCGGTTGAGCCCCTTCAGCGGCACCACATCGCACACGGTGGCAAGCGCGACGATATCGAGAAGCGACAGCAGATCGAGCGTGAAGGCCTGCCTGTGCCGCCTCTCCTTCAACAGCCGCAGGGTGGCGACCAGCACGAGGAACACGACGCCGGCGGCGCAGAGATGCCCCTGCCCCGAAAGATCGTCCTCGCGGTTGGGATTGACCAGCGCCACGGCCGGCGGCAGCTCCGTGCCGACCTGATGGTGGTCAATCACCACCACATCCGTTCCCGCATCCCTGGCGGCCTTCAGCGATTCATGGCTGGTGGAACCGCAATCGACCGTCACAATCAGCGTCGCACCATTGGCGGCAAGTTGCTGCATCGCCGCCGGGTTCGGCCCATAGCCCTCGAAAATGCGGTCGGGAATATAGATTTCCGGTGTAAGACCGAAATGCGCGAGAAACCGGTACATCAAAGCGGAGGAAGCAGCGCCGTCGACGTCGTAGTCGCCAAAGATCGCCACCTTCTCGCCTGTCTCGATGGCCCGCACCAGCCGCTCGGCGGCCTTTTCGCAATCGGTCAGCACATGCGGATCGGGCATCAGGGAACGGATGGTCGGCTCGAGGAACGCCAGGGCGTCATCAACACCCACACCGCGCCCGGCAAGCACCCGTGCGATCAGTTCTGGAATAGCGTGGATCTGGGACATCGCCAGCGCGCGGTTTTGCCCGGCCTGATCCAGCCGCGACACCCAGCGCTGTTCTGTCGCCGACCGCTCCACGCTTAGAAACGCGCGGGCCACGGTATCGGCCGGCTCCATCATTGCCATGCTGTCCATTCATCCTGTCATGCGCCCAATCGCGCTCTAAAACGGGCTAAATGGCGATGGCGCGTTTTTCAAGCAAAAACGCGCTTATGAGGATTCACACCGAAAAAATCGAGAAAAACGGGCTGACGATCGAGACCGCGCCAACAAGCAGCAGCAGTGAGAACACGGCAAGCGAACACCAGTTGCGCTCATGCTTCCCCATATCGAATTCCATGCTGCGAATATTGTCATTGGCATTGTGAGGCCGCGCCCGGTGATGGGCGGCCGCAAAGCCTGCGCGCTTATTGTCCTTGAACAGGATGATCGATGTCACGGCCACGCCTCCCTCGCTTGGTGAACTGGATTAACCATAGTGCCGAATCGCCTTGTTTTCCAGCGCTTCCGACGCCGTCCCCCCAAATTTTATGGGCGCGAGACTACCGGCACGATGCGGGCAGCCATAGAACGAAAAACCGCGCCTCCATCCGGAAGCGCGGCCCTCGATAACATCAAGATGACGAAGCGTCTCAGGTGCGCTCGATCCGGATAACCTGCGGTTCGCTGACGAGATATTTCTCGTTCTTGATCGCCTTCACGGCCTTCCGGATCGCATCTTCCATCGTCGCGTGGGTAACGAGGATGATGGTCTGCGGCGCGCCTTCCACGTGCACGCGCTGGCGCTGCACGATGGATTCCAGCGAGATATTGTTATCCGCCATGCGGGTGGCGATGGAGGCGAAGACGCCGGCCTGATCCTTCACCGTCAGGCGGATGAAATAACCGCCCTCATGGCTCTTCATCTTGGCGCGGCGGTATTCCGTCAGCGATTTTGCCGGACGGCCGAGAACGGGCACCTGCTGGGCCCCCGGACGGCTCTTGGCGATATCGGCAATGTCGCCAAGCACGGCAGACGCCGTGGCGTTGCCGCCCGCACCCGGACCAACCATCAGCAATTCGCCGAGAATATCGGATTCGATCGCCACCGCATTGGTGACGCCATCCACCTGGGCGATAACGGAATCGAGCGGTACCATGGTCGGATGCACGCGCTGCTCGATGCCGGATTCGGTCACCTGCGCCACGCCGAGAAGCTTGATGCGATAACCGAGTTCGGCGGCCGCCTGAATGTCCTCGCTGGAGATATTGGTGATGCCTTCCAGATAGATGTCATCGGCCGAAATCTTGTTGCCAAAGGCAAGCGTCGTCAGGATTGCCAGCTTGTGGGCCGTATCGTTGCCCTCAATATCGAAGGCCGGATCGGCCTCCGCGTAACCGAGCCGCTGCGCTTCCTTCAGACAGGCCTCGAAGGACAGCCCTTCCTTCTCCATCTTGGTCAGGATGTAGTTGCAGGTGCCGTTCATGATGCCGTAGATGCGCGACACATGGTTGCCGGTCAAGGATTCGCGCAGTGCCTTGATGACGGGGATACCGCCGGCTACCGCCGCTTCGAAATTAAGAAGCGCGCCCTTGTCTTCGGCAATGGTCGCCAATTCGACGCCATGCTTGGCCAGCAGCGCCTTGTTGGCTGTCACCACATGGAGACCGCGTGCAAGTGCCGCGCGCACCGCATTTTCCGCCTGACCGGAAGCACCGCCGACCAGTTCGACGAACACGTCGATCTCCGCTTCGCTCGCCAGCTGCTCGGGCGTGTCGAACCAGGTAATACCCGCAAGATCAATGCCACGGTCGCGCGAACGGTCGCGCGCACTCACGGCAATAATCTCAATCGCGCGTCCGCAGGTAATCGCAAGTTCGTTGCTTCTCTGCTGGAGGATGCGCACGAGCGAAGCGCCGACAGTGCCGAGCCCCGCTATGCCGATTCTCAATGAATCTGCCATGGGTATGTTCCTGATTGCTGTTGATGGTGGCGGCCGGGACCCGGCCGCCTTGGGTTGCCCTTATCTGTGGGCGTTGAGCGAAACGACGTTATGCATCGTTTCGTCTGCGCTCGACAGGAAACGCTTCAGATTGCGCGCTGCCTGACGAATTCGGTGCTCGTTTTCCACGAGCGCGAGGCGGACGTAATCGTCGCCCATCTCGCCAAAGCCGATGCCGGGAGCAACGGCGATATCTGCCTTCTCGACCAGAAGCTTGGAGAATTCCAGGCTACCGAGATGACGGAATTTTTCCGGGATCTTCGCCCAGGCGAACATCGTCGCCGCCGGCGGCGGAACCTCGAAACCGGCCTTGCCGAAGGTATCGACCATCACATCGCGGCGCCGGCGATAGACATTGCGCACTTCGGCGATGTCGGAGCCGTCACCGTTCAGCGCATGGGTCGCCGCAACCTGGATCGGCGTGAAGGCGCCGTAATCGAGATAGGACTTCACGCGCGTCAGCGCCGCGATCAGCCGCTCGTTGCCGACGGCAAAGCCCATGCGCCAGCCGGGCATGGAGAAGGTCTTCGACATGGAGGTGAACTCCACCGCAACGTCGATTGCGCCGGGAACTTCAAGAACCGATGGCGGCGGATTGTTTTCGTCGAAATAGATTTCCGAATAGGCAAGGTCGGAAAGCACGATGATCTCGTGCTTCTTCGCAAAGGCGATGACGTCCTTGTAGAAATCCAGCGAGGCGACATGCGCCGTCGGGTTCGACGGGTAGTTGACAATCAACGCCAGTGGCTTCGGAATGGAATGGCGCACCGCGCGCTCCAGCGGTCCGAAGAAGCTGTCATCCGGCTCGACATTCATCGAACGGATAACGCCGCCCGCCATCAGGAAGCCGAAGGCATGGATCGGATAGGTGGGGTTCGGACACAGGATCACGTCACCCGGTGCGGTGATGGCCTGCGCCATATTGGCGAAGCCTTCCTTGGAGCCGAGCGTGGCGACGACCTGCGTGTCGGGGTTCAGCTTCACGCCGAAACGGCGGGCATAATAGGCTGCCTGCGCGCGGCGAAGGCCGGGAATGCCCTTGGACGAGGAATAACGATGGGTGCGCGGGTCCTGAACGACCTCGCAAAGCTTGTCGACGATGGCCTTCGGGGTCGGAAGGTCGGGATTGCCCATGCCGAGATCGATGATATCGGCCCCGGCCGCTCGCGCGCTCGCTTTCAAACGGTTGACCTGTTCGAAGACGTATTGCGGCAGACGCCGGACCTTGTGAAACTCTTCCATCTCTTTCCTCATGGGAATGGACCGGTTCTGCCGGCCCATAACGAAGGTTCGTTTTTTGTTGTTAAACGCCGCCGACACGAACCGACCCGGCAGGCGTTATTCATTGTAGCGCAAAGCACGGGAAAACCTACAAGGCTTTTCTCGGCCCACGCCGCATAGCGGTGATCCGCCCGTCCTTCCGGCACGGCCTTCTCAGCCCCGCCGGCAAGGCGGATCGCGCACTATGATCAGGGAACTTGCATAACGCCAGATTCTTGGAAAATGCAAGGCAAGCCATGCTCAAGAACGGCCATTCCTGCCCTTCAGCCGTGCTCACCCTTCACAATTGCCGCGCGGATGACCGAAAGCACGCGCTCCGGCTCGATATCCGTGCAGATGAGCTGGCTCGGATGCCCGTCCCAGTCGCCCGGCGGAAAGGCGCGGCCATCCGGCCTCTGGATCGTCTGGCCATCGGCAAGCCCGCCGCAGACGACACGCACCGGGCCGCTGCGGGTGGTAAACAGTTCCGGCGCGACGAGATAAACGCAGGCGCAGCTGTCATGCACCACCATGCCGTCACCGGTACGGGTCTTGTAGAAATCGATATAGAATTGCGACAGGTCCGAAAGCAGCTGCACCGGCTTGCCGCCCGCCTCTGCCATCTCCGCCATGAAGGCGCTGGTCATCACGGTTTTCGTCGTCACGTCCAGACCGACGACGACCACGCGCCACGGCGCGGTGAAAACGAGATCGGCCGCTTCCGGATCGCCGTGAATATTGGCCTCGGCCGCCGGCGAGACATTGCCGTTTATGTCGAAGGCGCCGCCCATGACGATGACTTCCTTCACCAGCGCCGCAAAATCCGGTTCCTCACGCAGTGCCAGCGCCAGATTGGTCATGCGGCCGACGGCGATCAGCGTCACCTCACCTGGATTGGCCTTCACCGTCTCGATGATGAAGCGATGTGCGGGGCGCGGATCGAGCGGCAGGTCGATGGTTTCAGGGATATCGATATCGCCGAGGCCGTTTTCGCCGTGGATGAAGGTCGGCCAATGGCCTTCCTTGCGGGCGGGATCAAAGGTCACGCCCGCGCCTTTTGCGACCGGCGCTGTCATCTGCCATTCCCGCTTGAGGAAGAGCGCATTGCGGGTGGTGATGTCGATAGGCGCATTGCCGAAAACCGTGGTGACGCCGATCAGATCGATATCGGGGTGACGGTGCAGAAAAAGAAGCGCCATCGCATCATCCACACCTGGGTCCGTATCGAATATCACTTTATGCATAATGCCCTCATCCATCTGTATCAGGCGTCATCCGCCCTTCCGGCGACGCGCCACGGAAACATAGCGATAAGCGGCCACACCGCAATCCCCTGCCCGTTGCCGGACGCAGAGAAAGAGATTGCGCCATGGCCCTTTCGGTGAAAGAAGAAGCCCTCTCCTTCCGCCCGTCTGGACATATCAAGTGCAAGACATCGCCCTCAACGTTTTCATCGTCCTTTTCTGCGTCGCCATCTTTGCCGGCTTTATCGATTCCATTGCCGGTGGCGGCGGTCTCATCACCATTCCGGCGATGCTGATCATGGGCATTGCACCGCTCGACACGCTCGGCACCAACAAGCTGCAATCGCAATTCGGCTCGGCCTCCGCCACCATCGCTTATGCCCGGCGCGGCCATGTCAATCTGAGGGAACAATTGCCCATGGCCGTCATGGCCATGCTTGGCGGCGGGCTTGGCGCGGTCGCCGCCGGCTTCGTGCCTTCGAGCGTGCTGCGCACCATCATGCCGTTCCTGCTGATCGCGATTGCGATCTATTTCGCCTTCAAGCCGCAGCTCAGCGATATCGACAGCCACCGCCGCATCACACCCTTCGTGTTCGGCTTCACCGTCGCGCCGCTGGTGGGCTTCTACGACGGTGTTTTCGGCCCCGGCGCGGGTTCCTTCTACATGCTCGCCTTCGTGGCGCTTGCCGGTTTCGGCATGTTGAAAGCAACCGCCCACACCAAGCTTCTGAACCTCGGCTCGAACTTCGGCGGTTTCGTTGTGTTTGCGATAGGTGGTGCGGTTTTGTGGAAGCTCGGCCTCGCCATGGGCGTCGGCCAGTTCATCGGCGCACAGATCGGCTCCCGCTTCGCCATGAAGAACGGCGCGAAGATCATCCGCCCGCTGCTGGTGATTTCCTGCCTGGCCATGGCGACGAAGCTCCTTGCGGATGCATCTTCCGCATGGTCCATCGCGACGATATGGGAAACGATATTCCCGACGTAAAAGGATGGTCGTCAGAGACGGACGTGTAACGTCACGCCGTGGCGCGGCGTCTGCGATCCTCGATTTCACGGATGACGACCATCGCGCCAACAAGTTTGTAGGCAGATGAATAACACGGCGACATTTCCAACGATTTCACGATCGTACGGCCGTTCTGGTCTTCCGCGTAGGTATACTTCGACGTATCACCCTTGAAACAATTGTCGAGCTTGTCCCTGAGATCGTTCTGGAAACGGTGGACGCCGACCAGCTCCGCAATATGGCAACCCACAAGCCCTTCCGGCGCATTGCGCTGAAACGCGTCAAGAGAATTGGCGAACGAAACGCGGTAGCCGGGCGTAACGATCACGACGGGATCGTCCAGATCGTTCAGCATGTCTTCATCGAGGATCAGGTGGCGATGATGCCACTCCAGCGTGTCCTCGTCCTCGTCACCAACGACTTTGGCCTTCGAAGGCATGCCGACATAACGATCAACGAGCGTCCGCAGAAGCTCGGAGTTGCGCTGGACGCAGCCCAGATCCTCCGCCTCGTGGTTGAGGAGGTCGATGGCAAAACGGAACTGCTCGCGAATATCTTCGGAATTTTCTGTCTTGCGTCCGACGACCCGCTCGAGAAGCTGCTCCAGTTCACGCTCCAGCACTGCGATCTTGTCGGCTTCGTTCTTACCAACGGCAGATTGCAGTTCCGTATAACGCAGCCAGAACAACTCAATCAAATCTTTCAACCCAACTCTCCCTGAACGGGCATAACCCGGTTCCCAATGCGAACGGATTAACCCTTTGCCCCCTGATTATAGCGTCTTTGCGCTTAAAAATGACGTAACGAAACGCAGGAACGCTGCGAGGATTGTTGTCCAAAATATCACAGCAGCCGCCAATTTTTCAATTTCGATAATCCATGAACGAAAAATGAGGTTCCATTAATATGGAAAAAACATCGGAACAAATCATTCTACGGCCGAATTTCGTAAAAATCGCCGAGGATCGGGCCGCACGGCATCACCTTAAATCTGGTGCTTCACGTCCCATCGGTCGTGATACCACAGCCATTGTCCGGGGTATTCGCGCACCCAGCTTTCCACCTTGTCGTTCAGAAGCTGCGCCGTCGCCTGAATGTCGACATTACCCTTCTCATCGCGCGGAATTTCAACCTTGGGCTCTATTTCCAACCTGTAGCGATTGTCGGGAAGACGAACGCAACGGGCCGGATAGACATCGCAGTTGAACTGCCGCACCAGCTTGGCAAGCAGCGGGTTGGTGCGGACTTCAAGGCCGAAGAACTTTGTCGTCAGCCCCTTGCCGAACTTCTGGTCGACGAGCACGCCGACACCGCCGCCCTTTTCCAGCTGCCGCGCCAGCGCGAAAGAGGAGCCGGCGTGCGACGGCACAAGATTGCCCATGCGCTCCTTGCGGAAGTTGAACACCTTGTCGGCCACGAAAGGATTGTTCGGTGGACGGAACAGCACCGTTACATCGAGACCGAAAGCCGAGCCTGCCACCGGCAGCAATTCGAAATTGCCGCTATGGGCGGTAAAGACGATGAAGGGTCGCGGATTGTCGCGCAGCTCGAGGAAGGTCGGAATGCCCTCGACCTCGATGCGGCCCGTTTCGTTCTTTTCCGGATCGAAATCGAACAGCCGGTCGAGAAACACGTATTCCGCCGCAAGCCGGCCCATATTGGCCCAGCTATCCATGGCGATCTCAAGCCGCTCATCTTCGGATTTCTCCGGAAAAGCGCGCGCCAGATTATGGAGCATCAGCTTGTGGCGTCCGGTTTTCGGCCCCACCCAGCGCGCCAGCCGGTCGGCGGCGCGAATGCCCGCATCAGCGGGAAAGAGCTTCAGCAGGTTGAGAAGGCCGAAGGCGAATGTCGCAATCAGCCACTGCCGGAAGTGGTCCAGTTTCAGGACAATCCGTGTCAGGAAAAGCTTCAAGATGCTCAGTCCATCCGCAGCACGATTTTGCCGAATACCTGGCGTGTCTCCATGCGCTCCAGCGCCCGGTCGATATCGTCGAAGGTCACTTCGGTGTCGATGACGGGATGAACGATGCCGCGCGCCATCTTCTGCATGGCGTTGGCCATGTTTTCCATGCGGCAGCCGAACGAGCCGAGCAGTTTCAGCTGCTGCTGGAACAGCATCATCAGGTTGATATCGGTGGAGACGCCCGACGTCGAACCGCAGGTGACGAGACGGCCGCCGCGCTTCAGCGAGAACATCGAACCCGCCCAGGTGTCCTTGCCGACATGTTCGAACACCACGTCGACACCCTTCTTTTTCGTCAGCTTGCGCACGACGCCTTCGAAACGGTCAGTCCGGTAGTTGATGACGTGATCGGCGCCCAGCGCCTTCGCCCGTTCGATCTTGTCATCAGAACCGACAGTGGTGATGACGGTGCAGCCCATCTTCTTGGCAAGCTGGATCGCCGCCGTGCCGATGCCGGAACCGCCGGCATGGATGAGAATGGTTTCACCGGACTCCAGCTTGGCATTGTCGAACAGCATGTGCTCGACGGTGCCGAAGGTCACCGGTGCGAGAGCCGCAGCAACGGCATCGACGCCATGCGGCGCAGGCACCAGCTGGCGGGCGGGAATATTGATCTTTTCCTGCGCGAAACCGTCAAGGTGGAAACCGTGCACGCCCTGCACATGTTCGCACAGATTGTCACGGCCTTCGCGACACGGCTTGCACAGCCCGCAGGTGCGCGCACCGTAGATCGACACGAGTTGGCCGGGCAGCACATTCGAAACGCCCGGACCGATGGCTTCGACCACACCCGAAGCCTCGGCACCGATGGTGAGCGGCATCTTGCGTTTGGCGAAAGCCATGCCGCGCCAGCCCCATACGTCGATGTGATTGAGCGCAACCGCCTTGACGCGCAGCGTCACCTCGCCCGGCGCCGGCGCATCCGGTTCGGGCAGGTCCACTTTTTCGAGCTTCCGGTCGTCCACGAGTTGAAGAGCGCGCATATATCAGTCCTTCGCCCGAAGGCGTTAATCTCTAGTGCGATTCCAGCAAAACTCTGTAACCGTTTTGCGGCCGGAATGCGTAATCAAAGAAGCGAGAGCGTTTCCGCAGTTGCCCTGGAAACGCTCCTGTTGATGGCGAAACCGGTTAAGCCGGTTCCCGCGTCATGACAAGGCTTGCATTCTGCCCGCCGAACCCGAAGGAGTTGGACAGAACCGCACTCACCTGAGCATCCCGCTTCACATTCGGCACCACGTCGAGCGTGATGGTCGGATCGGGATTGTTGTAGTTGATCGTCGGCGGCAGCGTGCCGGTCAACATGGTCTGCAGCGAGAACACCGCTTCCACGGCGCCGGCGGCGGTGAGCGTATGGCCGATCATCGACTTGTTGGACGACAGCGGAATATTCTTCAGACCCTCGCCGAAGACGGCGAGCATGGAGCCATATTCCATTTTGTCGTTCTCAGGCGTCGAAGTGCCGTGAGCGTTGATGTAACCGATATCGCTTTCGGCCACGCCCGCATCGGCCAGTGCCGCGCGGATCGTCGCAATCGCCGGGCCGCCATCGGGCGAAGACCGCGTGCGGTGGAAGCTGTCGGCCTTCTCGCCCGCACCCTTGATGATGCCGAGCACCTTCGCGCCGCGTGCAACGGCGGCTTCCAGCGATTCCAGCACCAGCGTCGCAGCACCCTCGGCGATCACGAAACCGTCGCGGTCCTTGCTGAACGGCTTGGAGGCCTTTTCCGGCGGCTCGTTCTGGGTAGAGAGCGCGGAGAGAAGCGAGAAGCGGATCAGCGCCTCGGCACTGACCGAACCGTCGGTGGCAACCGTCAGCGCCCGCTCGGTGCGGCCCTGTCGGATTGCCTCGACGCCGAGCTGGATCGCGGTCGCGCCCGATGCACAGGCCGTAGACAGCGTGACGGGCAGGCCACGGGTACCGAAACGGTCGGAAAGGCGTTCGGAAATCGCACCGAACAGGGCGGCTTCCTGGAATGCCGGGTCGGGACGCTGGCGGAAGGCCGTCAGGAACCGTTCATAGGCGTCACCCGGCTGGGCGGCCGGCGGAGACCGGTCGGCAAGCTCGAAACGGGCGCTCCATTCCGGCTCGATAGGCGGCGCCGCGAGAAACAGCGGGCCATCGAAATCGCCGGAGATACCGGCCTGCGCCAGCGCCTCGATGGTGGTTTCGCGCGCGAAGGCATAGGAACGCTCGACCGAATTCGGAACGGGGATATCGATGAAATCCACCGTACCGCTGATCTTCGTGGAAAGACCATCGGTCGGGAAACGGGTGATCTTGTGGATGCCCGATTTACCCGATGTCAGCGCCGCCCAGTTATCGGCGAGCCCCTGCCCGAGCGAGGTGATGATGCCCATGCCGGTGACGGCGACGATGGGACGACCGAGATGATCCCTGAAATTGGAAGTCATGGTCTTTCTCCTCAAACGTCGCGGGACAGAACGGCGACACCTTCGCCGCGCACATGGCCGACGGTGGTGACGACGGCTTCGCTGGCCGCCTCGCCCATGGGCTTTTCCTCGGCCGCATCGAAGGTAGGCACCTTCGCGCCGCTTTCAAGCGTCAGCGCGGCAAGCGCAAGCCCGAGCGGAAACTGTGCTTCGAGCCCATGACCGGTGACGCCGCCAAAACCGCGAATGACGGCATTCGGCAGGGCCTTTTCGAGAATGTCCTTCTCGCGGGCCGTCACGCCGTCATAACCGCTCGCACCGGAGAATACGACGGTCGCCGCACTGTCCTTGGCGGGAGCAAGCAACCGCTCCATGCGCTTTTCCATCTTGCCTTCGTCACGGCTGCCGCGGTCGCCCTCGATGGCGTCGATGCGGGCATAAATGCGTGCGCCGCGCTCGCTGGCGTGCTTGCGCGATTCCAGCACCAGGAACGCGCCGAGCGAACCGGAAACCATGCCGCCGCCTTCCTGACCTTGACGCGACCACAGCGGCTGCCAGCCGCCCTGCGCATGCGCGCCGATGGCCTCAAACAGCAGGATCATGTCGGGACGTTCCGCCGAGAAGGCGCCGCCCACCAGCGCGTGGCTCGATTCGCCGGAGCGGATGCGGTGGAACGCGGTTTCGACGGCGGAAATGCCGGCCGCTTCCTCGCCCATGAAGGTGCGGGAAGATCCGGTAACCTTGTGCACGATGGAAATATTGCCGGCCATCAGGTTGGAAAGCTGGGCAAGAAACAGCGTCGGACGCAGCTCCGTCGTCAGCTTCTCATTGAGCAGCTTTTCGCGGTCATTGCGCTTCAGCGCCTCGTCGACGATCAGCGTGTCGACATTGATGTCGCGCTCACCGCCGCCGGCGGCAACGATCATGTCCATGGTGGCGCAGGCTTCTGCATCTTCCTTCAGCCCGGCATCGTCGAGTGCGAGACCGGCGGCGAAAACGCCGAGACGCTGCCAGTTTTCCATCTGGCGCTGGTCGCCGCGCTTGGCGATCTGCGCGGACCAGTCGATCTCCGGCATGGGATGGACCGGATAAGGCTTGAACTTTTCGGTCTCGACCACCGGCTCCGGCACGGCGGTTCCCGAAAGAAGCGCCACATGCGCCTGGCTGCCGACGCCGTGACAGGTCACGATGCCGACCCCTGTTATCACCACATCATTGTCAGATTTCATCGTCTGTCATCCTTTGCAGCCGGCCCCGTCGAAACGGTCACGGCTATCCAACAGCGGTCGCGAACAACCACTTCATGCGTTGCGGAATAAAGCGCGCGATGCGGATTGGCAATGGTGAAGGCCTGATCCGCCGTCGCGAGCCCACGATTTTCGTGCTCAAAAACCGAGCCGGCGGGAAAAACGCTCTCCTTCGAAACGGACGGAAACGCTTATTTCTGTGCATCCGCGGCAATCGCCGCCATCAGGCCGACTTCCTCGGCCCGCTTCTTGACGATAGGCCCGAGCGGAATTTCGCTGAAGGGCATGGTCCTGAGCTTAAGCTGCGCGTCGCAGACCTTCTTGCCATCCGAGGTGATCTTCGCCTTGGTAACGGCAAAGCCGGAACCGTCATGCTCCAGCACCGCCTCGATGTCGAGAACAGCGCCCGGCTCCACGAAGGTACGCATCTTGGCGCCGTCCACCGACATCAGGAACGGCATGGACGCAAAATCGGAAAACGCCAGAACCATCATGCCGGAAGCCTGCGCCATGGTCTCGATCAGAAGCACGCCCGGAACCAGCGGCATGCCGGGAAAGTGGCCTTCGAAAACCGGGCTTTTGTCGGGAACGACAGACTGCGCCTTCAACGTGCGCGTCGTCATGTCCACGGCCTCGACCTTGTCGATCATCTGAAAATATTCAAGCAGCATCCGTCCGGCCCGTCTCTGGTCGGTTAGTCATGGTTTGCCCGCAGGCGGCATCAAAAGAAAATGCCCGCCTGAAGCGGGCACTGTCAGATCAGCCCTTGGCTGCGCGCAATTCGTCGATCTTGGCGCAAAGGTTCTTCAGCACGAAATATTCTTCGGTGGAAACCTTGCCTTCGTTGACTTCCTGCGTCCACTGCTCGAGCGGAATCTTGATGCCGAATTCCTTGTCGATCGCGAAAACGATATCAAGAAAGTCGAGGCTGTCGATGCCCAGATCGTCGATCGTGTGGCTCTCCGGCGTAATGGTTTCGCGGTCGATTTCGCTGGTTTCGGCGATAATGTCGGCAACCTTGTCGAATGTAGCTGTCACGCCCATAATCCTTATTGTCGTTCGTATGAATTATCCTGTCTGACGCACCACATAGGCAAGTCGCACAAAAAAGCCAATGGTTTCGTGACGTAACTTTGAAATTTGCCCCAAAACTGTTGCCTAAACAGCAACCGAATGGCGGCCGCGTCCATTGCCGAGATAGGCGTCGAAGATTGCCGCGATATTACGCACGAAGGGCTTTCCAGCCTCCGTCACCGCAAAAATATCGGCGTCCATCCGCACCACGCCATCCTTGTCGCTTGCGGCAAAATGCTGCGCCTGGGCTGTCACGGAATGGCTCACATTGCCGAAACGGTGCTGCAACTGCGAAAGATCGATAGCGAAATCGCACATCAGCCTTTCGATGACATGCGAGCGCAGATGGTCGTCCTCAGACAACTCTATGCCCTTGACGGCGGCAAGACCGCCCTCGCCCACCATCCGCTGATATTCCCCCGTCGCCACCATGTTCTGCACATAACCCTGCGGCAGCCTGCCGATGGACGATGCACCAAGTCCGATCAGCGCATCGGCCGTATCGGTCGTATAGCCCTGAAAATTCCGCCGCAGGGCGCCCGCTTCGGCGGCCTGGCATAATGTATCGGTCGGCTTGGCGAAATGATCGATGCCGATGGCCTCGTAACCCGCCTGTTTCAGCATCTCCGCCGCCATCGTCATCTGGCGGTAGCGTTCGGCAATATCCGGCAGGGCATGCTCCGGGATCAGCGACTGGTGTTTTTTCATCCACGGAACATGCGCATAACCGAAAAGCGCGATGCGATCGGGGTCGAGCGACACGATCTGGTTCACCGTCTTTTCCAATGTCCCGCAGGTCTGGAACGGCAGCCCATAAAGAATGTCGCAATTGACCGAATGAACGCCCCTCGCCCGCACCGCATCCACCACGGATTTCGTCTGTTCGAAGGACTGAATGCGGTTGATGGTTTTTTGCACTTTGTCATCGAAGTCCTGAACCCCGAGGCTCGCCCGCGACATGCCGATGGCGGCAAGCGCATCGTAGCGGCTGTCATCCAGATCGTTGGGGTCCATCTCGACGCTGATCTCGGGTGCGAGGCCGAAGGTGAAATGACGCCGCAGACAGTCCATCAGGCTCTGCATGTCCTCTGGCTTCAACATGGTGGGCGAGCCGCCGCCGAAATGCACGGCACTCACCACCGCATCCGGCGAAACAAGCGCGCCGACGGCTTCGATCTCCTGCTTAAGTGCTTCAAGATAAACGGCAATCGGCTCGTATTTCAGCGTGTGCTTGGTGTGACAGGCGCAGAACCAGCACAGCCGGTCGCAATAGGGAATATGCAGATAAAGCGAGAGGCGATTCCTGTGACCGAGCGCGCCGAGCCAGCGGCGATAGGTGCCATTATCGATTCCCTCGTGGAAATGCGGCGCGGTCGGATAGCTCGTGTAGCGCGGCACTGCACCCGAATATTTGTGAAGAAGTTCGGTATTCATCGCCCGATTTGCCTTTTATCAAGAAAATGTCGATTTCCTCTCTTTCAGTAACGGCTGCGACAGTTTGCAACTTTGACTTCAATCAAATTGCACCGTAAGTTCTTGCTAAAGTAGACGCAGGGGCGACGGCTACGTGGCGAAAGCCTTGCATGAGACCGGATTTGACACCCACGGTCGTAATCGTCCCGAAAAAGCCAGCATTGGAAAAGGCTTATGGACACGCTGCAGAAGACCATCCACAATTCGGAAGAACCCGTTGTTTGCCGCTCCTGCGAGGCGCGTCACGGCGGTCTTTGCAGCACGCTGACGCCGCAGCAGCTTTGTGACCTCAATCGCCATTCCAGCCGCAAGAAACTGGAGGCGGGCAACGAGCTTCTTGGCCAGGGCGAACTCGTCACCTCCTACGGCAATATCCTAAACGGCGTGGTGAAGCTGTCGAAAATGATGTCGGATGGCCGCCAGCAGATCGTCGGCCTGCAATTCGCACCGGACTTTCTCGGCCGACCCTTCATGGCGGAAAGCAAGATGACTGCGGAAGCCGCAACCGATGTGGAAATTTGTCTCTTCCCGCGCCGCGTCGTCGACCGGATGGTTTCCGAAGTGCCCGATATGGAACGCAAGCTCCACAACCAGTCCCTGAAGGAACTGGACGAGGCGCGCGACTGGATGCTGACGCTGGGGCGCAAATCGGCGCAGGAAAAGGTTGCCAGCTTCCTTTATATGATCGCCACCCATATCGACCCGGAAAACGACGACAAATCCTGCTTCGACCTGCCGCTTTCACGCGCCGATATCGCCGATTTCCTCGGGCTCACCATCGAAACGGTTAGCCGGCAAATGACCAAGCTGCGCAAGGAAGGCATTATCCGCATCGAGAACAATCGCCACATCACCGTGCCCGATCTCGACGTGCTGAGTGACGCCGCCGGCAACGACTGACGGAATTTGCCTCTCACTGCCCCTGAAGTGCAGATGTCCCGAAATTGATATGCGGCGCTCGCGCCTGAGCGGGTGCGAGCGCAAAACCGGCAAGAACCAGCAAAGCGGCGATGCATTTCATGATATTTCACCCCGTGCCCCGCTTTTTCAGCGGCCTGTTTGTTATGGCTGCATCATAAGCGGCAAACCTCATCCATCCGCTTAACATCTTGGGTAAGCAGATGGTTCAAAGGCAGGGTAAAGAAGGGGTTATGATTGCCGGGCCGACAGGGCCTCAGCCGTGATTGTCGCTGTAGCAAGTTCGGCATCGCCGCTTGTTTCTTCTCCCCGCCGGGGAGAAGGTGGCCCGAAGGGTCGGATGAGGGGCAAGCGCGGAGATATGTGGAGAGCTAGCCCACACTCACTCACGCGCGTCTCCGTCCGGCGGACGGAACGGAACGGAACGGCGGACCGACCACCGTCCGACC
>NZ_LT009745.1:1503314-1559576 GCF_900013505.1 Agrobacterium deltaense RV3
CAAGCGCGGAGATATGTGGAGAGCTAGCCCCCTCATCCCGCTGCCGCGGACTTCTCCCGGCGGGGAGAAGAAACAGGGCGCACCCACTCGCTCCATGGGGAATTCCCCGTTTGGGGTATGTTTCGTCAATCAAAGATAATCTGGTCCGTCGCTGAGACCGCGCAAACTGCGCGGCGTGATCTCACTGCGAGGCGGCTGGCGTCGCAACCGGCTTCTGGTTTTCGGCAAGCGCCCGCAGCTCCGCCACGCGGCGCTTGTATTCGGCTTCCGAAATCTGGCCGTTGCGCCGTGCCGCACCGAGGCGCGAGAGGCTCGATTCCATGGTGGAGGCTTCATCCTCGCCCATCTGGGTGCCAGCGGCCGTCAGCGGCTGCGAGAAGGTCGGATAGGTGCCGGTGTCGCGCTTCTGGCTCACCGCAGTGTCGCTGACCGGGCGCGGGCCGACGATTTCGGCCGTCGGGCGGCGCATATGGGCGGGCGCGACGATCGGCTCCGGAGCCTTGCAGGCGGCAAGTGTGGCGGCGAGCATTGCGCCGGAGAGCGAAAGCACAGCGATTCTTGCCGCATTTTCCGCATATGTTCCCCATGTGCCCATGTGCTTGCCCATCGTCATGTTCCGCCTGTAAGGATATCTGCAGATATCGAATTCGACCACGGTTCGGCCCTTTGCGGCCTCCCCTTGCTGGTGGAACTTGTATTCGTTTTCATGCAGAATGTGCAAACATAAATTTGGCGGAGGATGGTGCATGGCAGGTGTTGACGGCGGGGACACGAAAAAGGGTGGCAAAACGCCCGGCTTCGACGCCAGCTCCGCCGAGGCCTATCTGATCCGCGACCCGGAAACCTTCGCGATCAATATCGCCCGTGCGCTCGAAAATCTCGGCAAGGCCGCATCCGAATGGCTCGCCCCGCGCGAACGCGGTGAGGTTCCCCACACCAGCGCCGATCCGGTAACCGATCTCGTCAAGACGCTCTCCGATGTCGCCGAATACTGGATGGCCGAACCGAAGCGCTCTCTGGAAGCACAAACCCATCTGCTTTCCAGCTATTACGATCTCTGGGCGAAATCGGTGGCGCAGTTTTCCGGCGATGCCGATTCGGCCCCGCAAAAACCCGCCGAAAGCGGCCCTGCGGAACGCAGGAGCAGGCGTTTTGCCGATGCCGACTGGCAGGCTAATCCGTTCTTCGATTTTCTCCTGAAAGCCTACCAGACCACCGTCGGTTTCGCCGACCGGATGGTGACGGAGGCAGACGGGCTGGACGAACATACCCGCACCAAGGCGCTGTTTTATATGCGCCAGGTGACGGAGGCCCTTTCGCCGGCCAATTTCGTCTTCACCAATCCGCAGGTTTTTCGCGAAACGGTCGCCTCCAGCGGCGCCAATCTCGTCAAGGGCATGGCGCAACTGGCGGAAGATGTCGCGGCCGGCAATGGCCATCTGAAACTGCGCCAGACGGATTACAGCAAATTCGTCATCGGCCAGAATATCGCCGTCACGCCGGGCAAGGTGGTGGCGAAAAGCCTACTCTGCGAAATCATCCATTATGCGCCGACGACGCAGAACGCCTTCAAACGGCCTTTGCTGATCGTGCCGCCATGGATCAACAAATTCTACATCCTCGATCTCAACCCGCAGAAATCCTTCGTCGGCTGGTGCCTCGAGCAGGGTCACAGCGTCTTCATCGTCTCCTGGATCAACCCGGATGCCCGCCTCGCCGACAAGGGCTGGGATGATTACGTTCGCGAAGGCATCGATTTTGCGCTCGATACCATCGAGGAGCGGACCGGCGAAAAGGAGATCAACGCCATCGGTTATTGCGTCGGCGGCACGCTTTTATCTTCCGCGCTGGCGCTGCATGCGCAGCAAGGGGATGAGCGCATCCGCAGCGCCACGCTGCTGGCCGCCCAGACCGATTTCATCCATGCCGGCGATCTCAAGGTCTTTATCGACGAAGGCCAGCTGGCCGCGCTGGACAAGCACATGCAGGCGGTCGGTTATCTCGACGGCTCGATCATGGCAACCGTCTTCAACATGCTGCGCGCCTCCGATCTCATTTGGCCCTATGTGGTCGATAATTATCTGCGCGGCGCCGAGCCCCTGCCCTTCGACCTCCTCTACTGGAACTCCGATTCGACCCGGGTGACGGCCGCCAGCCACTCTTTTTATCTGCGCAATTGTTACCTCGAGAACAATCTCGCCCGCGGGCTGATGCGGGTCGCCGGCAAGCGGATCAATCTCGGCGACATCAAAATCCCGGTCTATGACCTCGCCACCCGAGACGACCATATCGCCCCGGCGAAATCGGTCTTCACGGGTGCCGCCCTGTTCGGCGGGCCGGTGGAATTCGTGCTTGGCGCTTCCGGCCACATAGCCGGCGTCATCAATCCGCCGCAGCTTGAAAAATACCAATATTGGACAGGCCCATCACCGGCCGGAGACTTTGACGGCTGGCAGGCCGCCGCCACCCCGCATAAGGGCTCCTGGTGGGTGCACTGGCAGAACTGGATCGAAAGCCAGAGCGCTGAAAAGGTGACGGCGCGAAAACCGGAAGACGGCAAGCGCCCCGTGCTCGGCGATGCGCCGGGAACCTATGTCCTTTCCTGACTGCGCCCGTCATTTCTCATCTTTCAAGCATCATGTTCTTCACACCCCCGCTTACTCCCGCCACGCTGATTTCCCGCTACAAGCGCTTCCTGTTCGACGCCATTCTGGAAGACGGCACCGCGATCACCGGCTCCTGCCCCAATACCGGCTCCATGCGCGGGCTCACGGCTCCGGGCTCCCGCATATGGCTGTCGGAACATGACAGCCCGACCCGCAAGTACCGGCACATGCTGGAAATGGTCGAGGCCGATGGCACCACGGTCGGCATTAATACCGGCATGCCGAACCGGTTGGCGGAAGAAGCGATCCTCACCGGCCGCATCCCTGAACTTGGCGGCTATTCGACGATCCGGCGCGAACAGAAATACGGCCGCAATTCCCGCATCGATTTCCTGTTGTCCGAGCCCGGCCGGCCGGACGCCTATGTGGAAGTCAAGAACGTGCATTTCATGCGCGAGCAAGGCCTCGCCGAATTTCCCGATACCGCCACCAAACGCGGCGCGAAACATCTGGAGGAACTGGGTGACGCGGCGGAAGCCGGTTACCGTTCGGTGATGCTCTATCTCATCCAGCGCGACGATTGCGACCGGATGCGCATCTGCGACGATCTCGATCCAGTCTATGCGCTGGCGTTTCAGCGGGCGATGGCGCGCGGCGTAGAGGCCTATGCGGTGAAATGCACGGTCTCCCCGGCACAAATTTCGGTCAGCGGAACGGTTAAGATGGACGAATGGCGTCCGGCTGTTTTATGAACAGGGACGTAAAGAGACAGAAAGCACCAAGATGGTCACCTATATCGACGCAGCCTCCGCCCCCCTCAAGAATACCGGCGTCATCCGCCTCTATACCGCTGAGGACTTCGACGGGATGCGCAAGGCGTGCCAGCTGACGGCGCGTTGCCTCGATGAACTTGCCGCAATCGTCAAGCCGGGCGTGACGACCGACGCCATTGATCGTTTCGTCTTCGAATTCGGCGCCGACCACGGCGCGCTGCCGGCAACGCTGAATTATCGCGGCTATACCAAATCCGTCTGCACCTCGATCAACCACGTCGTCTGCCACGGCATTCCGGATGAAAAGCCGCTGCGCGAAGGCGATATCGTCAATATCGACGTGACCTATGTGCTTGACGGATGGCATGGCGATTCGAGCCGCATGTATCCGGTCGGCCAGATCAAGCGCGCCGCCGAGCGGCTGATGGAAGTGACCTATGAATGCCTGCTGCGCGGCATCGCGGCGGTGAAGCCCGGCGTGCGCACCGGCGCAATCGGCGCGGCAATCCAGGCCTATGCGGAAGCCGAGCGCTGCTCCGTCGTGCGCGATTTCTGCGGCCATGGCGTCGGACGCCTGTTCCACGACACGCCGAACATCCTGCATTACGGCCGCCCGGACGAAGGCCCGGAAATCCGCGAAGGCATGATCTTCACCATCGAGCCGATGATCAATCTCGGCAAACCGCATGTGAAGGTGCTTTCCGACGGCTGGACGGCGGTAACGCGCGACCGGTCGCTCTCCGCCCAATATGAACATGCCGTCGGCGTCACGGCCACGGGCTGCGAAATCTTCACACTGTCGCCCGGCGGCTTCGACCGTCCGGGCCTGCCGCCGCTTCCCCCCGCATAAGGCCAGACCCGCCTATGGCAAAACGCCCCGCCCCGCCTTCCGCCGATCTTTCCAAAACTCCCGGCTTTCAGGCGGGCGAAGGCGATCTGTTCAACGGAGCGGATGAGCGCGGCTTTTTCGCCGAATCGCGAAGCGGCGCGAAAAGGCCGGCAGCCATGGTCGAACAGGAAACGGATGCCGCCCATTATCACGGACATCGCGACCGGCTGCGGGCGCGTTATCGCGATGGCGGCGACGCGGCGCTCGCCGATTACGAATTGTTGGAGCTTCTTCTCTTCCGGCTGATCCCGAGGCGCGATACCAAACCTATCGCCAAGGCCCTGATCGCCCGTTTCGGGACGCTTGGCGGCGTGCTCGGCGCGCCCTTGCCGTTGTTGCAGGAGGTGAAGGGCGTGGGCGAAACCGTGGCGCTCGATCTGAAGCTCGTCGCCTCCGTTTCCCAGCGCATGCTGAAAAGCGAAATCCGCAACAAGCAGGTGCTCGGCTCCTGGTCCTCAGTCATCGATTATTGCCACGCCGCCATGGCCCATGAAACGCGCGAACAGTTCCGCGTCCTGTTCCTCGACAAGCGCAACGTCCTGATCGCCGATGAGGTGCAGGGTCAGGGAACAGTGGATCATACGCCGGTCTACCCGCGCGAAGTGGTGCGCCGCGCCCTTGAACTTTCATCTACCGCCTTGATTTTAATACATAATCATCCAAGTGGAGACCCCACCCCTTCGCGCGCGGATATCGAGATGACCAAGACCATCATCGATACGGCAAAGCCGCTCGGCATCACCGTCCACGACCACATCATCATCGGCAAGGACGGCCACGCCAGTTTCAAAGGCCTTCGGTTGATTTGAAGTAGACGCGAAAGTTTAAGAAGAGCTGCAACCCATAGGAGCGGCATCAACACAAAATTAACACCTATAAATTAGCATTTCCGAAAATAATAAATCAAGGCATCGAACCTTGATGCCTGAAGGAACGGGGGTGCTTTATGTTTAATGGAGTGCGTTTCTTTCGCGATAGATCTGGCTCGTCTGCTGTCGAGTTCGCCATCGTCGCACCGATATTCTTTCTCGTCCTGCTCACCATGATCGCCTATGGCATTTATCTGATGGCGGCCTATTCGGTGCAGCAGATCGCCGCCGACGCGGCGCGCACAGCGGTTGCCGGCCTCAATACGACCGAGCGCCAGCAGCTTGCCCGGGATTTCGTCACCAAAAGCGACCTCAGCTACGCCTTCATGGACAAGAGCCGCTTCACCGTCAATGTCGCGACGGATCCCGCCAATGCCAACCAGTTCACGGTGAAGGTCGAATATGACGCCCGCGATCTGCCGATCTGGAGCCTCTACAGCTACACCCTGCCCGAGCCGGTCATCCGGCGTTTTTCCACCATCCGGATCGGAGGAGCATGACATGCGAGATTTTCATTCCCTGCTTCCCCGCTTCCTCAAGGACAAAACGGGCAACATCGCCATTTCGGCGGGGCTCACCGCACCGCTCTTCATCGGCATATTGGCGCTCGGCGTCGACTACGGTTATCTGACATTGCAAAAACGGCAATTGCAGCAGACCGCCGATCTCGCAGCCATATCGGCAGCAGCCAACGCCACGGACGCCGAAAAGGCGGTTCAGCAATATTTCGCCCTCAATGGCATGGATCTCGGTGTCAGGACGGCGCAGGGACTTTTGACCGAAAAGGGCCTGCAACCCTTCGACCCGCTGAATGAATTCGCCAACAGCAAGGGTTATGCCGAGGTCATCAAAGGTCATTACGAGCCGGATGCGACTGTCCCGGTCGGCCAGCGTTTCGTCGATAACGCCCTGCCCACCAATGCGATAAAGGTGAACATCGTCGAACAGGGCCAGATATTCTTCGCTTCCGCCTTCACCAAGCCGCCAAAGGTCTCGGCGGTCGGAACGGCCTCGTCCCAAAGGATCGCCGCATTTTCGGTGGGATCGCGCCTCGCCAGCCTCGATGAGGGAATTCTCAACAGCCTGCTCGGCGGTCTGCTCGGCACCACGGTTTCATTGAAACTCATGGATTATCAGGCGCTTCTCGCCGCCGATGTCAATGCGCTCAAGATCGTCGAGGCGCTGGCCATCGATCTCAACCTCACCGCCGGCACCTATAAGGATGTTCTGAAGACGGAAATCAGCTACGGCAAATTCCTCGACGTACTGACGAAAACCGCAGGCTTGCAGCCGGCGGTCGTCAACATTTTGAATACGCTGCAAAAAACCGTCAACAAGAGCAACGTGAAGATCAAGCTCGAGGAGATACTCAATCTCGGCCCGTTCTCGGACAAGCTGATCGGTACGGGCGAAAACCTCAAGGTCACCGCCGGCGTCTTCGATCTCATCAATGCCGCCGCCGTGGCGGGCAATGGCGGTAACCAGCTGGGGCTTAACATCAACGCCAATCTTCTCGGCCTCGCCTCGGTCAAGGCAACGCTCGCCATCGGTGAACCGCCGGTCGAAACGCCGTCGCTCGCCGTTGGCGGTCAGGGCACCATCGTGCGTACTGCACAGACCCGGCTGGCGGTCAACGTCGTGGTGGACGGGCTTCAGGCCATTGCCGGCCTCAAGGTCAATCTCCCGCTTTATGTGGAAGTCGCCCATGCCGAAGCGCGGCTTGCCGATATTCGCTGCACGGGTGGCGGACAGGGCACCGTCGATGTCGAGGTCGTTCCCGGCATTGCCGAAATCGCCCTTGGCAATGTCGATACCACTGCCTTTGCCAATTTCGGCAGGGACCCGCGCGTCACCAAGGCCGCAATCGTGGATTCAGCACTGCTCGCCATCAATGGCAGCGCCCTCATCAACGCCACCAATATGACCAAGAGCAAGCTGACCTTCACGCAGTCCGATATTACCCAGGCCAAGATCAAGAGCGTCTCCACCAAGGACACAGTCACCACTCTTGTCAGTTCACTGCTGAAAAACCTCAACCTGGATATAAGGCTTCTCTTCCTCAACCTGGATTTGGGAGGTCTGGCGGGCATTCAGTCGGCGCTTGCCAACACGCTCGCGGCAGTCACCGCTCCGGTCGATCAGCTGCTCTACAACGTGCTTCTGGTTCTCGGCGTTAAGATCGGCGAAGCCGATGTGCGGGTCACGGATGTCCGCTGCCAGCAGCCGGCGCTGGTGCAATAGAGCATGTCTCCCAAAAGTGTGCAGCGGTTTCGGGACAAAGACATGCGTAAAAACAAAAATATGAAGCGCGTCGCATGAATCAGATTAAACGCGAGGCGCTTAGGTCAGCGCCGCGCACGAAAAAGCCGCCGGAGGGTCTCCCGGCGGCTTTTTTGTTTATGGTGTCAGATCAGGCGTTGGCGATTGCCAGACGCTTCTCATCGCGGCCGCTCTTCATGCGCTCGGACAGCAGGAAGGCCAGTTCCAGCGCCTGATCGGCATTGAGGCGCGGATCGCAATGGGTGTGGTAACGGTCGGACAGCGAATCCGCCGTCACGGCGCGCGCACCGCCCGTGCATTCCGTCACGTCCTTGCCGGTCATCTCGATATGGATGCCGCCCGGATGCGTGCCTTCGGCGCGGTGGATCTGGAAGAAGCTTTCCACTTCCGACAGGATGCGCTCGAACGGACGCGTCTTGTAGTGGTTGAGCGTGATCGTGTTGCCATGCATCGGATCGCAGGACCAGACGACCTTGCGGCCTTCCTTCTCGACGGCGCGAATGAGCTTCGGCAGGCTGTCCGCCACCTTGTCATGGCCGAAACGGCAAATCAGCGTCAGGCGTCCGGCCTCGTTCGCCGGGTTCAGCGCATCGATCAGCTCGATCAGATTGTCGGGCGTCAGCGACGGACCGCATTTCAGGCCGATCGGGTTCTTGATGCCACGGAAATATTCCACATGCGCATGGTCGAGCTGGCGCGTGCGGTCGCCGATCCACAGCATGTGGCCGGATGTGGCATACCAGTCACCGGAGGTGGAATCGACGCGGGTAAGCGCCTCTTCGTAACCGAGCAGCAGGGCTTCATGGCTGGTGAAGAAGTCGGTCTCACGCAGGCTCGGATTATTGTCCGCGCTGATGCCGATCGCCTTCATGAAGTCCATGGTTTCGGAAATCCGGTCGGCCAGCTTGCGGTAACGGTCCGCCTGCGGGCTGTCCTTGATGAAGCCGAGCATCCACTGGTGAACGTTTTCGAGGTTGGCGTAACCGCCCATCGCGAAAGCGCGCAGCAGGTTCAGCGTTGCCGCCGACTGGCGGTAGGCGTCGAGCTGGCGCTCCGGGTTCGGAATGCGCGAAGCCTCGTTGAATTCGATGCCGTTGATGATGTCGCCGCGGTAAGACGGCAGCGTCACGCCATCCTGCGCTTCCACGTTGGAAGAGCGCGGCTTGGCGAACTGACCGGCAATGCGGCCGACCTTCACGACGGGCAGCTGCGCGCCATAGGTCAGCACGACGGCCATCTGCAGGAAGGCACGGAAGAAGTCGCGGATGTTGTCCGCGCCATGCTCGAGGAAGCTTTCGGCGCAATCCCCGCCCTGCAGCAGGAAGGCGTTGCCTTCAGCCACATTGGCGAGCTGCTTCTTCAGGCGGCGGGCTTCGCCGGCAAAGACCAGGGGCGGATAGGTCGCAAGCGTGGCTTCCGTTGCCGCAAGTGCTGCCGCATCCGGATATTCGGGAACCTGCTGGATCGGTTTCTGCCGCCAGCTGCCGGGGGTCCAATTCTGTGCCATGTTCTCACCCTTTTCTCGCCCACGCGACGTCGCGCGGCCGCCTCGAAAAATTGAGCGGCTTATAGCTCCAAGCATCGGCTTTGCATAGCCGATCCCCGAGCCATCCGGCTCATTCTGCCCGTTTTGAGCGCTCCAGACGCACAAAAGTCAATTCAAACGATTTAACAACCCCACCGCCATTCGAAAACTTCGCTTTCAAAGGGCGGCAGGCTGATGTGGGCGACGATTATACGACGCCCGTACCGGCGTTACACACGCTCGCCATTCACGACGCGATAGCTCGGCGAATACATCGTCACCAGCTCTTCGGCGGCTGTGGGATGAACCGCCATGGTGCGGTCGAAATCATCCTTGGTGCAGCCGGCTTTCAGCGTGATGCCGAGAAGCTGCGCCATCTCGCCCGCCTCATGGCCGAGAATATGGACGCCAACAACCTTGCGGTCGGCGGCATTGACGATCAGCTTCATGATCGTCTTTTCCTGACGGCCGGAAAGCGTCGCCTTCATCGGCCGGAACTGGGCGCGATAGACTTCCAGTTCCGGATATTTCTTGCCGGCTTCCTCTTCCGAAAGGCCGACGGTGCCAATTTCCGGCTGCGAGAACACCGCCGTCGCGATCAGCTCGTGATCCGGCTTGGTCGGGTTGTTCTTGTATTCGGTTTCGATGAAGCACATTGCCTCATGGATTGCCACCGGCGTCAGCTGTACCCGGTCGGTGACGTCACCCAGCGCGAAGATATTCGGCACATTCGTGCGCGAATAATCGTCAACGATGATCGCGCCGCGCGCATCCACCTTCACACCGGCGTTTTCGAGACCGAGGCCCTTGGTATTCGGATCGCGACCAAGCGCCAGCATGACAAGACCTACATGCAGAGAGCTACCCTGCTTGGTGCGTGCCACGAAACCGTCGGCGCCATCCTTGCTGACTTCCTCGATGATATCTTCCAGAAGGATGCGGATGCCCTTGGCCTCCATCGCTTCATGCAGGCCCTTGCGCATGTCCTGATCGAAGCGCGACAGGATTTCCTTGCCGCGATAGATCAGGGTCGTTTCGACGCCGAGCCCATGGAAGATATTGGCGAATTCGACAGCGATATAACCGCCGCCGGCGATCAGGATCGATTTCGGCAGCTCTTCCAGGTCGAAAGCCTCGTTGGACGAGATCGTCAGCTCATGGCCGGGCAGCGCCTTGTGCTCGTTCGGCGTGCCGCCGACGGCAATCACGATGCGCTCGGCGGTGAAGGTCTCGCCGGTTTTCGTCAGCTTCACGGTATGGGCGTCGACCAGTTCCGCCCGGCTGTCGAAAATATCGGCCTTGGCGTTTTCCAGACCCTTGCGGTAGAGCCCTTCGAGACGGGTGATTTCCTTGTCCTTGGCCGCGATGAGCTTCTTCCAGTCGAAGCTGCGCTCGCCGACGCTCCAGCCGAATCCTTCCGAATCCTCGAAATGCTCAGGGAATTGCGAGGCGTAGACGAACAGCTTCTTCGGCACGCAGCCGCGGATGACGCAGGTTCCGCCATAGCGGTATTCCTCGGCGATTGCGACGCGCTTGCCGAGCGAGGCCGCCACGCGGCCGCTGCGCACGCCGCCGGAACCGCCACCGATGACGAAAAGATCGTAGTCATAAGCTGTCATAGTCAAAACCCCTGATCAAAACCGCCGTCCTCAGCCTCGAGACGGGCGGCGGCGCATTCACGGCACATATAGGTGCTGCGACGCACAAATGAAAAGCCCGGTCTTGCGGCCGGGCTTTGAATATTTCTGAATTGTCCGTTCACCCAATCAGGGCTTGGGAGCAGCCGGAGCGCCACCGGTGGCGTTCTGATCGGCCGGAAGCGGCTTCAGATCGGCGCCGGCAACCTTCTGCAGTTCCGACATGCTGGAAGCGTTTAGGTCGCGGTTGATGCCGGCGGCCCAGATATCGGCGGCCTTCATCAGTTCGCGCGTGGCGATCGGGCCGTCCTTCAGAAGCTTCTTACCGGCTTCGCTGCTGTAGAAGGTGGAAATGGCGTTCAGCTCTTCAACGGTGAAGGCGCGCGCATAGGTGAGCGCTGCTTCGCGCTCCAGATCGGCGCGGCGCGGCGCAAGCTCGAGAGCCTTCGCATCGACAGTCTCGGTGATCGCGTCCTGAACGTTCGGCGAAGCCTGAATGAGTTCGGCCTTCAGACGCTCCGCCAGACCCGGCAGAATGTCGTCGAAACGGTCGGTAACGCCAAGGGAGGTGATCGCCTGCCGTGCGGCAGCGATATGCGCTTCCGAAATTTCCTGAGCGCGTGCGGCAGTACCGAACACGATGCCGGAAATGAGGATCGAAGCAGCGGCAGCTTTGCCCAGTCCCGCTAGTTTGACCATGAAAATCTCGCTCCTGTTATACTGCCTGCATCACGCGGGCGCCTTCAGGACCCGCGATAATGGCAAGCGATGCCAAATTTATGAAAAGTCCGTGCTCGACGACACCGGGAATCGTGTTCAGCTCGCGTGCTAGCCCTTCTGCATCAGGAATACGGCCAAAAGATGCGTCGAGGATAAGGTGTCCGCCATCCGTCATGAAGGCGCCGTCGCCCGACGAACGCATCGCCAGCGTGCCGGAAAGCCCGGAACGCGACGCCAGTTTTTCGATGGCGATACGCGTCGCCACCTGGCCGAACGGGTTGATTTCGATGGGCAGCGGAAAGGCGCCCAGCGTCTCCACCACCTTGCTCTGGTCGGCGATCACGATCATGCGGGCGGATGCCGCCGCAACGATCTTTTCGCGCAGCAGCGCGCCGCCGCCGCCCTTGACGAGACGCAGCGCATGATCGACCTCATCCGCACCGTCGATGGTAAGATCCAGTTCCGGCAATTCATCCAGCGATTTCAGCGGCACGCCAAGCTCGACGCACAGGCGCGCGGTGCGCTCGGATGTCGGCACCCCCTCGACCTTCAGACCGGCGGCAACCTTTTCGGCCAGAAGCCTGACGAATTCCTCGGCCGTCGAACCCGTGCCGATACCGAGCCTCATCCCATCCTGTACGTGGGACAATGCGGCCTCGGCGGCCTTGATCTTCATCTGGCGGGCATCCATGTGCCTGAAACTCCGGTAACTTTGTCGTCGCCGTGCTGTTTACACGGGTCGAAAGCCAAACGAAAGCCTTTTTCAAGCTAACGAACAGAACGTTGTGACGCGGTTGCAAAGACAGGCCCGTTTGCCTAGGCTTGGCGGGAATGAAAGCACCGATACATCAGTTACACGCATTCCCGAGAGGCCAGTTCCCGTGACATCCCGCCCGCTCTCCCCGCTCGCCATTTTCGATCTCGACGGTACGCTGGTCGATACCGCCGCCGATCTGGTCTCGAGCCTCAACCACACCATTGCCGCAGCCGGGCTTGCTCCCGTCACATATGACGACCTGACCCACCTCGTCGGCCAGGGCGCGCGGGTGATGATCAAGCGCGCCTTCGCGCTTCGCGAGAGGGAACTGCCGGAAGCCGAAATTGAGCCGCTCTATGAGCGCTTCATCACCCATTACCGCGCCGAAATGCCGGGTGAAAGCCGCCCCTATCCCGGCATCGTCAACACGCTGGATGCGCTCTCGGAAGCCGGCATCACACTCGCCGTCTGCACCAACAAGACCGAAATCCTCGCTGTGCCGCTGCTCGAAAAACTGGGGCTGACGCGATATTTCGCCGCCATCACCTGCGGCGACACCTTCTCCTTCCGCAAGCCGGATGCCCGCCATATTCTCGGCACCATCGAAAAGGCTGGCGGCGATGTCCAGCGCTCCATCATGGTCGGCGACAGCATCAACGACATTCTCGCCGCAAAGAACGCCGCCGTCCCGTCGATCGGCGTGACCTTCGGTTATTCGGATGTGCCGATGGTTGAATTGGAGCCGGATGTGGTGATCGACGATTTCACTGAATTGACGCCGGCGCTGTTCGAAGAACTGGTTGCGAAGGGTGCAGCGGCGGCCTGAGAGGCTGGACCAGACAAGTAAAGCGCCAGGGAACGGCGATTCCGACGTCAATGAGAGCTGAATAACCTCTCTTCCGTCATGCCGGACTAGATCCGGCATCCAGCCACGGCGCGTCTGCGCCGTGAAGAGAGTCTCCTACGATCAAGGACTTGATCGCGCTGGACCCCGGATCAAGTCCGGGGTGACGGAGTACGGTGTTGCCGTTGACGCCAAATGTAGCAGGCGGACTCCAGCACCAAACAAATTGGGCAGGCCTTCCTTCAAACAAAAAAGCGCCGTCTCCGGCGCTTCTTTCTTGATGCTATTCTGATCAGATCGACGCGGCCCGCGCCTTCGTCGTCACGGCAAACGCCTTCTGCACATAGCTGTCGCGGTCATAGACGTCGTCGAAGAACTGCACCTTGCCGTCCTTGTCCGGCCAGGCGGTGAAGTAGGCCACATAGACCGGAACCTTCTCCGGCACCTGCACGGCGCGGTTCTTGCCGGACGCGATCTGCTCGCCGACCTTTTCGACGCTGGTGCCGAGAACGGCGGCGGCCATGCGGCGCGGATCGACCAGACGGATACAGCCGTGGCTCAGCGCCCGCATGTCGCGGTTGAAGAAGCTCTTGGCAGGCGTGTCATGCATGTAAATGGCATGCGCATTGGGGAACAGGATTTTCAGGTCGCCCAGCGCATTGTCGCTGCTCGGCGGCTGGCGCACGGAAACCGCATTGGTGGAGCCGTACCAGTTGACGCTGGTGGAAGAGACGGCACGACCGCCCACCTGCACTTCGTAGCCCAGCCGGTCGAGATAGGACGGATCGCGGCGCAGCTTCGGCAGCATCTCGTTGACGATGATCGACTGCGGCACGCCCCAATAGGGGTTGAACTCCACGGTCTGAATTTCGTCCTGGAAGAAATAGGTCTGGTTGGCCTTGGAGCCAACGACCACTTTCATGCCGAACTGTTCCACGCCATCATTGTGGTAATAGGCCATGAAAGCGGGCTGGTTGATGAAGACATAGCGCTGGCCAAGATCGGCCGGCAGCCAGCGGACCTGCTCCATCGCCACCTGCACCTTGGCGATCTTCGCGTCATTGCTTTCGCCGACCATGGCGCGCACGGTGGCGCGGCCGATGACGCCATCGGGCTTCAGACCGTTCTCGCTCTGGAACGCCTTCACCAGATCGACGAGATCGGGCGTATAATCCGGCGTCTGCTGATAACCGGAAATGATCGCCGCATGTTCGGCCTTGAAGGCGGGCGAAGCGCGATGTTCGATGGCCTTGACGACATTGGCCATATCCGCGCTGCTGTTGCCGGGCTTCAGCACCAGATCGGCGGGAACGCGGACGACATGCGCCGCATCGCCTTCGCCGCGCAGACGGGCAAGCTCCGCCTTCAGCGCCAGATATTCGGCGCTCGACGGTTCACGGCTGCGCAGATAGGCAGCGACATCGGGGCTCAGGCCCGCAAGCTTCAGCACCGGTGCGAGGTTCACCGTCTTGCGCTTGAAATCGTGATAGCCGGAGAGCCGGTTCGGATCGACACGACCACGGGCCGTATCCTGCACATAGGCGAGAACCTTGGCGGAAAGCGCCAGCTCGAACTGCATCTGCGCCCGCTGATAGGCGTCGGACACGGGCGCCGAGGCCGTCTCCACCGGCGTACCGGTCGCAGCCGAACCGGAAGCGTTGCCGATGCTGGCCGTCACATCCTTTGCCGGTGGCGAAATGCTGTAATCGGCCGGATCGAGGCCGCTTTCACCGACCGTCTCGAGAAAGGCGATGACAGCATTGGCGCGCGCGGTCAGCTCGCCTTCCGAAACCCAGAGCGTCTTGCCGCCGGCGCCGTAATAGGCTTCCAGCGCCTTGGCGATCTCGGGGGTGGCGCTGAACTTCAGATTGGCAAGGCCCTCACCGAAATTCGCCGTGTTCACCGCACGGACCGTATCCGCCTTGTAGTCGTAATAACGCGGGCCGGAAACACGCGGCAGCGGCTCGGGATCGGAAGCATCGGCACTTTGGCCAGCGCTCGATCCGGAGGGCGAGGTGACGATGCCGGCCGGCGGCAATTCACCGCGATCGCGCGCGATCTTGCCAGGGCCGCCGCGCAGGAGGTCCATCAGCGTTACCGCACCGGCGCTGCCGGGAAGAGCGGTGGAAACGGAAAGACCGAGAGCCAGCACCAGTGCTGCCGATGTTTTTCCAGATGTGACTTGCAATTTGATCCTCGTAGCACCCAGCACCGCCAGCGAAAGCGGGCATCAGTTTCATGCCTGTCTAGCCGATCGACGGCCCGTTGAAAAGAAAACGTGAAAAGGCCCACAACCGTGCCGAAATGAACCTTATGATACAGCCAAAGCCGTAAAAACGTAATTTCCAGAATTGGCGAGAATGGTTAAATTTCCATTTATTTCATTCACTTTGCCCTGCCCCGCCACACCTTCCGGGCGCCCCGGAAAGCCCGGTTTTCCGGCCATTTCGCGTCGTAGTAAAAATGACACGCTGGCGCCTTTTTCACCCTGCACCGCGCCTTAAGGCGAAATCGCTTTTGCGCGGCGGGAAATATCTGCCTCCGCTGCATTGCAGCGCTTTCATTGCCGGCGCGATGATTCTATATATCGGCCGCGCAAGGCGGGCGAAGGCGCCGTTTTGGCGGAGGAAAACGAGTAAAAAGGCAAGATTGATGACAGCCACACGGACGGAAACCGATACATTTGGACCCATTGAAGTTCAGGCCGATCGCTATTGGGGCGCGCAGGCGCAGCGCTCGCTCGGCAACTTCAAGATCGGCTGGGAAAAGCAGCCCGCCTCTGTCGTTCGTGCGCTGGGCATCGTCAAGCAGGCAGCCGCCCGCGCCAACATGGCGCTGGCAGGCCTCGACCCCAAGGTCGGCGAGGCCATCATCGCCGCCGCGCAGGAAGTCATCGACGGCAAGCTGACCGAGCATTTCCCGCTCGTCGTCTGGCAGACCGGCTCCGGCACCCAGTCCAACATGAACGCCAATGAGGTGATTTCCAACCGCGCAATCGAGATGCTCGGCGGCGAAATGGGCACCAAGAAGCCCGTCCACCCCAATGACCACGTCAATATGAGCCAGTCCTCGAACGACACCTACCCGACGGCGATGCACATCGCCTGCGTGGAAGAGATCGTTCATCACCTGCTGCCGAGCCTCAAGCACCTGCACAAGGCGCTGGAAGCCAAGGTCAAGCAGTTCGAGAAGATCATCAAGATCGGCCGCACCCACACGCAGGATGCAACGCCGCTGACGCTCGGCCAGGAATTCTCCGGTTACGCCGCGCAGGTCGCCTCCGCCATCGCCAATATCGAAACCACCCTGCCCGCGCTCTCCAAGCTCGCACAGGGCGGCACCGCCGTCGGCACGGGCCTCAACGCTCCCATCGGCTTTGCCGAAAAGGTCGCCGAGGAAATCTCCAAGATCACCGGCCTGCCCTTCGTGACCGCGCCGAACAAGTTCGAGGCGCTCGCCTCGCACGATTCCATGGTCTTCTCCCATGGCGCGATCAATGCGGCTGCGGCTGCACTCTTCAAGATCGCCAACGACATCCGCTTCCTCGGCTCCGGGCCGCGCGCCGGTCTCGGCGAATTGTCGCTGCCGGAAAACGAACCCGGCTCGTCGATCATGCCCGGCAAGGTCAACCCCACCCAGTCGGAAGCGCTGACGCAGGTGTGCGCCCACATCTTCGGCAACAATGCGGCACTGTCGTTTGCCGGTTCGCAGGGCCATTTCGAGCTCAACGTCTATAACCCGATGATGGCCTACAACTTCCTGCAGTCGGTCCAGCTTCTGGGCGACGCGGCCGTCTCCTTCACCGACAATTGCGTCGTCGGTATCGAGGCCCGCGAAGACAATATCAAAAAGGGCGTCGAGAACTCGCTGATGCTGGTGACGGCGCTCAACAGCAAACTCGGCTACGACATTTGCGCCAAGATCGCCAAGACTGCGCACAAGAACGGCACAACCCTGCGCGACGAGGCCGTCGGCGGCGGATACCTCACCAACGAGGAGTTCGACCAGTATGTGCGCCCGGAGAACATGATCGGGCCGAAGTAAGCCTGTTGAATTTTGGTGGAATGCGGAACGGGCCTTCGGGCCCGTTTTTTTTGTTTGAAGTTAGCGGGTCGGACTTAAATGATCGACGCCCCATCTCGAAATGCCATGTTTGTCGCGGCTATCGCATCCACACTCCGTCACCCCGGACTAGATCCGGGGTCCAGCGCGATCAAGTCCTTGATCGCTTTAGACTCGTTCACGGCGCAGACGCGCCGTGGCTGGATGCCGGATCTAGTCCGGCATGACGGAAGAAAGCCATTCGCATAAACAAAAAAGGGCCGCTTTCGCGACCCTCCTCATAATCCTTCAAACCGTCAAACCAGCCGGCTCTGCTCCACCGCCGCTTCGATGAAGCTGGCGAACAGCGGATGCGGGTCGAGCGGGCGGCTCTTCAGTTCCGGGTGGTATTGCACGCCGATGAACCACGGGTGATCGGGATATTCCACCGTTTCCGGCAGGACACCATCCGGAGACATACCCGAGAAGACCAGGCCGCATTCTTCCAGCCGGTCCTTGTAATCCACATTCACCTCATAGCGGTGACGGTGGCGCTCGGAAATATCCGTGGTGCCGTAGATTTCGGCGATCTTGGTGTCTTTCTTCAGCGCCGCCTTGTAGGCGCCGAGACGCATGGTGCCGCCGAGATCGCCCTTGGAGGAACGCTTCTCCAGCTCGTTGCCCTTGACCCATTCGGTCATCAGGCCGACGACCGGCTCGGACGTCGGACCGAATTCGGTGGAGGAGGCATTTTCGATGCCGGCAAGGTGACGGGCCGCTTCCACGACCGCCATCTGCATGCCGAAGCAGATGCCGAAATAGGGCACGTTGCGCTCACGCGCGAACTGCGCCGCCATGATCTTGCCTTCCGAACCGCGCTCGCCGAAGCCGCCCGGCACCAGAATGCCGTTGACCTTTTCGAGATAGGGCGTCGGGTCTTCCTTTTCGAAGACTTCCGACTCGATCCACTCGAGCTTGACCTTGACGCGGTTGGCAAAACCACCGTGATGCAGCGCCTCGATGAGCGACTTATAGGCATCCTTGAGGCCGGTATATTTGCCAACAATCGCAATCGTCACTTCGCCTTCCGGCGTGCGAATGCGGTTGCAGACCTCTTCCCAGGGCTCCAGACGCGGCTTCGGCGCCGGCTCGATTCCGAAAGCGGCCAGCACTTCCGAATCGAGGCCTTCCTTGTGGTAGGCAATCGGAACGTCATAGATATTCGCCACATCCAGCGCCTGGATGACGGCGGAAGGACGCACGTTGCAGAACAGCGAAAGCTTGCGGCGTTCGGCTTCCGGGATTTCCCGGTCGGCGCGCACCAGCAGGATGTCGGGATGAATGCCGAGTGCCTGCAGTTCCTTGACGGAATGCTGGGTCGGCTTCGTCTTCAATTCGCCAGCTGCCGGAATGTAAGGCATCAGCGTCAGGTGAAGATAGATCGCCGTGCCGCGCGGCAGGTCGTTGCCGAGCTGACGGATCGCTTCCATGAACGGCATCGCCTCGATGTCACCCACCGTGCCACCGATCTCGCAGATGACGAAGTCGTAATCGTCATTGCCCTCGATCACGAAATCCTTGATCTCGTTGGTGACATGCGGAATGACCTGAACGGTTGCGCCGAGATAGTCGCCACGCCGTTCCTTGTCGATGATGTTCTTGTAGATGCGACCGGTGGTGATGTTGTCGGTCTTGGTTGCCGAACGCCCCGTGAAGCGCTCGTAGTGACCAAGGTCGAGATCCGTCTCGGCACCGTCATCCGTCACGAACACTTCGCCGTGCTGTGTCGGGCTCATGGTGCCGGGATCGACGTTCAGATAGGGGTCGAGTTTACGAAGCCGCACCCGATAACCACGGGATTGCAACAAAGCTCCGAGTGCTGCCGCAGCGATGCCCTTGCCTAGAGAGGAGACCACGCCGCCTGTGATGAATACATATCGCGCCATGGGATTCACCGGATACCTTTTTACCTCTGATTCCGCCAGCCCAAATTTCATGCTTTCGAAAATTCGCTGTTGACGAATTTGCGATGGGTCACAGGCCGGAATGCGAACAAAAGAAAACCGGCAGGCTTTTGGCCTGCCGGAGCGTTAAATCAAAACCGGGCTTATTGACCGGTCGGAACTGCGTTCGGATCGGCGGGCTGAGCCGGGGCCGGAGCGGCCGTGCCGGAAGCGGCCGGAGCCGGGGTCGTCTGAGCCGGCGCGGCTGCACCATTGGTCGGAACGCCATTTTCAGCCGGAGCGGGCGTCGACGGCGTCGTCGCCGGGCCGAGCGTATCGAGAATGCCGTTACCCTGGCCCTGCGTGGCCGGAATACGGTTCAGAATATCGGTCGGGCGCGATTCGTAGCGCGTCAGGAGACCGAGGCCGAGCGAGGTCGCGAAGAACAACGCGGCAAGGATCGCCGTGGTGCGCGTCAGCGCATTGGCCGTTCCGCGCGCGGACATGAAGCCCGAACCGCCGCCGATACCGAGGCCGCCGCCTTCGGAACGCTGGATCAGGACCACGCCGACAAGCGCCAGCACGATCATGAGGTGAATAACAATCAAAACGGTCTGCATGACAATCCATTCCATGCCCCGCGCGGAGCACTACAAAGAAGGTTTCGCGGCTCTTTACATGAGGCGAAGGCTTATTCCAAGCCCCTTTCCCGCCATCTGTAACAGGAAAACCTGTCTCAGGCCGTCAGTTGCTCGTATGCCGCATAGATGGACAGGAAGTCTGAAGCTTTCAAGCTCGCGCCGCCGATCAGCGCGCCATCCACGTTCTCGACGCCCATCAGTTCCAGCGCATTGGCGGGCTTCACCGAGCCGCCATAGAGGATGCGCATTGTCTTGCCGGCGTCGCCGAAGCGCTTGACGAGTTCGTCGCGCATGAAGGCATGGGCCTCGCGCACATCGTCCACGGTGGGTGTCAGACCCGTGCCGATCGCCCAGACGGGCTCATAGGCGATGACGGTATTTTCGGCCGTCGCCTCATCCGGCAGGGAGCCGGCGAGCTGGCGCTTGAGGATGTCGAGCGTCTGGCCCGCCTTGCGCTCATCCGCGGTCTCGCCAATGCAGACGATGGCGATGAGATCGGCCTGATGGGCGGCCACGGCCTTGGCGCGCACCAGATGATCCGTCTCTGCATGGTCGGTACGGCGCTCGGAATGGCCGACGATGACATGGGTGCCGAAGCAGTCGGCGATCATCTCGGCGGAAATATCGCCGGTGTGCGCGCCGGAGGCGTTCTGGTGGCAATCCTGCGCGCCGATCATCAGCGGGCTGTCATCGCACAGCGCCGTTGCCACGTAGAGCAATGTCGAGGGCGGGCAGATCAGCGCATCCACCTTTTCAGACAGTGGGCCCTTGACGCCCTCTGCCATGGCCTTGATCTGATCGAGCGAGGCACGGGTGCCGTTCATCTTCCAGTTTCCGGCAACAAGCGGTCGAACATTCGGCGTCATGCGTATCCCATTCCCTTTGTCTTGAGGCCGCCTGTGGCGGCGCCCCTTCCCTCAGCCGTATCACGGCCCATAATCGCGACAGAAACACTGCCGGAAATCCCGGGATATTCCTTTAAACGGCCCGGGCAATAAATGGTACAAAAAAGCGGCCCGAAGGTTCAAAACGACGGGCAATTTCTAAAAATTTGCCGTTGCTGACCCAAATCGGAGCCTCAGCGGCTCAAAATCCAGTTCAAAACCGCCCGCCAGTCGGTCATGCGCACCGGTGTGCCGTGGCTGCCACTCTCATACCGCGTGAACCGCGCCGGCTCGCCGGCCTTCAGCAAGGAACGGAAGATCGTCGCCTGCTGGTCGGCCGAATAGACCTTGTCGGCGCTGCCATGGGTGAACCAGACCGGCTTCTTCGCCCTGGCAAAGGCGCTTTTGGGAAAATCCGGATCGACCGCACCGCCGAGGATCGCCATCCCCTTGAGATTGGCAACGGCGGCCTTGTCGCGGCTGATGCCGTAGCAGATGAAACTGCCCATGGAGGCACAGGTCAAAATGACAGGCTTGCCGCCCGATTTTTTGGCCGCATCGGCAATCAGCGCCGCAACATCGGCAACGCCTTTCTCATCGAAGGAGCGCACGCTCGGCACATAATAGGTGCCGCCATTGGCCACAGCGAGGTTTTTCAGCCGGTTGAAATTGCCGCCGAACGTATAGTCGTTCATGCCGAGCCGCCGGTCGCCGCCGCGCCCGTGAATGAAGATGACCGTAAAGGCCTGCCCGCTTGCCGGCCCGACGCGGCCGACCTCAAGCGCCCTGCCCTCGACGGACATTGTTTCCAGCGCCTGCGCCTTCTTCGGCGTCATATCGACATATTGCCGTTTCACCCGCCGCTCCGGCACCTCGTCGCGGCCATTGATATCGCGCATCTCCTGATAGTCGATGACTTCTGAAGCGCCGCCATCGGCGGTGGAAAGCACCGTCTGGGCGGAAAACAGCTCATCCTTGAACGGCCGCAGCGGGCCCTCGGCGGCAGAGGCTGCGACGGGCATGGCCGCCACAGTCAGGCTGAAAAGAGTACAAAACGTGAAATGAGCTGTGGACATGCCTTGGCTAACCGTTCATTCGTGGCTGCGAGACTTGCCATCGCAAGGCCGGCAGCGCAATCCTCCTGTTGCGAAACCCTGACACAATCGTGGCATAGGATGCGCAGCGCTCGCCCAGGCGAACCCCGGTTCAATCGGACGGGAACCGCATTTGGCGTTATGATTGACGCTATTGGCATAATGATTCGCATGGCGAAATTCTGACACACGCTTTTGAACTTTGGACATGATGGACGACAGCAACGATCTCTTCTCCGGTCTTCCGGCAGCACGAAACAGCGATACGGAAACGAACGAGGACGCCGCAAAGACGCCGGTGACCGCGGCCGCCAACGCGAATGTGCAGCCGAAACCCGCAGCCGTTGCGGCCGTCACGCCGCCCGCCCCCGCATCACCATCCGGTGACGACTACGGCGCGTCCTCGATCCGCGTGCTCGAAGGGCTGGAGCCGGTGCGCATGCGCCCCGGCATGTATATTGGCGGCACCGATGAGAAGGCGCTGCACCATCTCTTCGCCGAAGTCATCGACAACTCCATGGACGAGGCCGTCGCCGGCCACGCCAATTTCATCGAGGTCCATCTCGACGCCGAAGGTTTCCTGACGGTCACCGATAACGGCCGCGGCATTCCGGTGGAAAACCACCCGCAGGTGCCCGGCAAGTCGACGCTCGAAGTCATCATGACCAAGCTGCATGCTGGCGGCAAGTTCGACGGCAAGGCCTATGAGACATCGGGCGGCCTGCACGGCGTCGGTGTTTCCGTGGTCAATGCGCTGTCCGATCTTCTCGAAGTGGAAGTGGCCCGTAACCGCAAGCTTTACCGCCAACGTTTCTCGCGCGGCCTGCCGATCGGTCCGCTGGAAGAGCTGGGCGACGTACACAATCGCCGCGGCACCCGCGTGCGTTTCCATCCCGATCCGCAAATCTTTGGCGACCACGCGAAATTCGAACCGGCCCGCATCTTCCGCATGGCCCGCTCCAAGGCCTATCTCTTCGGCGGCGTCGAAATCCGCTGGAGCTGCGATCCCGGAATGGTGCCGGCCGGCGGAGAAATCCCCGAAAAGGCCGTGTTCCATTTCCCCGGCGGCCTGAAGGATTATCTCGCCGCCACGCTCGGCAAGGAATTCACCGTCACCCGCGAGATTTTCTCGGGTCGCACGGAAAAGACCGGCGGCCACGGCGCGCTGGAATGGGCCGTCACCTGGTATGGCGGCGACACGCAGATCCATTCCTATTGCAACACCATTCCCACGCCCGAAGGCGGCACGCATGAGGCCGGCCTGCGCATCGCGCTCACCAAGGGCCTGAAGAATTATGCGGACCTGACGCAGAACAAGCGCGCCAAGGACATCACCACCGATGACGTGATGATCTCCGCCGCCGGCATGCTCTCCGTCTTCATCCGCGAGCCGGAATTCGTCGGCCAGACCAAGGACAAGCTCGCAACCGTCGAGGCTCAGCGCATCGTCGAGAACGCGCTGCGCGATCCCTTCGACCATTATCTCGCCGGCAATCCGGGCGAAGCGGCAAAGCTGCTCGACTGGGTGATCGAGCGGGCCGAAGAGCGCCTGCGCCGCCGCAAGGAAAAGGAAGTCAACCGCAAGACCGCCGTGCGCAAGCTGCGCCTGCCCGGCAAGCTGGCGGATTGCGCCCAGAACACCGCAGAAGGGGCCGAGCTTTTCATCGTCGAGGGCGACTCGGCCGGCGGCTCGGCCAAGCAGGCGCGCAACCGCGCCAACCAGGCCATCCTGCCGCTGCGCGGCAAAATCCTGAACGTCGGCAGCGCCAGCCGCGAAAAGCTCTCCGCCAACCAGCAGATCGCCGATCTCATCCAGGCGCTCGGCTGCGGCACGCGCACCAAGTACCGCGAAGAAGACCTGCGTTATGAGCGCATCATCATCATGACCGATGCCGATGTCGACGGTGCCCATATCGCCTCGCTGCTCATCACCTTCTTCTATCAGGAAATGCCGGAACTCATTCGCGGCAATCACCTCTATCTGGCAGTGCCGCCACTCTACGTCATTCGCCAGGGCGCCAAGAGCGCCTATGCCCGCGACGACACCCACCGCGCCGAGCTGATGGAAACCGTCTTCAAGGGCAAGAAGGTCGAAATCGGCCGCTTCAAAGGCCTCGGCGAGATGATGGCCCAGCAGCTGAAGGAAACAACCATGGATCCCGAAAAGCGCACCCTGCTGCGCGTCGAGATCGACGACGTGGATTTCGAAGGCACCCGCGAGGCCGTCGACAATCTGATGGGCACCAAGGCCGATGCCCGCTTCCGTTTCATTCAGGAACGGGCGGCATTCGCTGATAATCTGGATATCTGATGGGAAACCGATCTAAGTATTGACCAAAAGGCGTTAGATCTGGCCATTTTGGAAGCTAAAACTGGCCAAACCACATTCTACTGTTTCCGGGTGCCGAAAGGTGCCCGGAGAATACCTTAGGGAACAAAACAGGAGTAAACTGGGCAGGCCCGGTGTTGGGGTTATGGCAGATGCAGTGATTGCAAGCTGGGACGGGCACGACTATCTGGCTCGGTTCTTCTGGATATATGATTCAGGCCTTCGCAATCCTGAGACCCCGCATGTCGTCGAGGTCTCGGACGAGACCGATGGCCCAAAGAGCTTCGATGATGTCGTCGTGCGGTATACCCCGGGCCAAACTGAACGCCTTTCGTTTAGGGTGGAGACGGCCCACCACTTCTGATTAAGCGAGTTACCTGTTTGTCAGGGGAAACTACCCGATCTCCGGCTGGAAAGGTGGATTTCTAGCCCCGAGCGCTTGGCTCTTTCCGGCTTCAGCCAAAATAGGGCCAGGCCTGCGAGCCCGCCGGCCCTTCCCGATCGCCCCCATGGAAAATACACGCAAAGGTCGTTCATCTTCGCCCTTACTGGCCGGAAAAATCAAAAATCTGCCCCGGATTCGCTGCGTCTGGTGCCCATGACGACATTCGGGGCAGATCACAAACAATCACATATGACTTTTTGCATTTTACCCGCGACCAATCCAACTGCGGGCAAACGGCTGCGTTCTTGATCTCGGATAGCGCAATAAAACAATCAATATTAAACACTTAATTATAATTCTGACATGAAGTATCGCCCCTTGAATCCACTCCGGCCAGCACCGTGCGAGCTTCGATCTCAACGAAATCCAACGCATAACTGATGCAAATTGGTAACTCAATTCTCATTCTTTTTGTAAGCGCGCCAGAGTTGTCTTGCAAATTACCCTCTATTGATTAATGCGTCGCATTGGACAACATGGGGTTGAAGTTTATTGATGACCAGATATCTGGCCAGAGCGCGATTTGTCGTTCCGGCAGCTACTAAATCATCTACAGCAAGTGGTTTCGACAGGAAGGTGATCGGCGGTATCGCGCCGACCTCACCCGCGTTGCGAAACTCGGTCGTCGTTCTCTGCGCAGCTCTTTGCCTTGCTCCACAAACGGCATCGTCACGGGATGATCTCAAAGGGCGGCCGCCGGCAGAGGCAAACGCAGGTGAGGTAGATCCACTTGTCGCCGCATCGCAGGAGCCTGCCCTGACGATCCAGACATTTGCGGGTCCCGCATCTGATAATACGACGTCCGGTGCTTCACCATGTTTTCCGGTAGACACGATCCGCATCGAAGGCGGCCACGAACTCATTGGCAGCGAAGCTGTGGAGGACGTGACAAGACCCTTCGCATTGTCCTGCCAGAGCAATGAAAGCGTCGGCGGATTGCTCAAGGCGGTAAACGGTCTTTTTGCCGACAAGGGTTTTGCCACGACGCAGGCCTGGTTGCCGGAGCAAGACATTGCCGCCAGCAGAACGCTGGTCCTGCGCGTTGTGCCCGGGCGGATCGATGCGGTCGTCTACAAGGAGGAGCAGCAGCCTTATAAGGCGTTCTTTCCCCGCATGGCCGAACTAAGTGGCAACGTTGCACGATCCTCGTCCATTTCCGAGTTCGTGCAGCAGGCAGATGCCTGGTGGGAGGGCCTTGATGACGATCTTGAGCGCTTGACCCTGTTGCCGCCATCCGCCCGGATCGCGATGACTGGCACAATTGCCAAAGACGATGTCCTGCATGTCGATCGCCTGCAGGACACGCTCGATAGCCTCAACAGGGTTCCTTCGAACAAGGCAAAGGCGGAGCTTGTTCCGGGCAAGAGGCCGGCGACCTCCGACGTGCAGATCACGAACCGCATCAATGACGCGTTCAGGCTCTACGGCGGTTACGACACGGAATCCATCGAAGGCGTCGACAAGCTTCGCTTTGGGATCACGGCGGAGAAAGACAATCTGATCGGCATCAACGACATGTGGGGGCTGACGCTTAAAAGCGGCGTCGAGACCAACGAACTGAGCGGGGATTTCGCTGTTCCCGTGGGACGAGCCACAATGAGGCTCAAGGGCGACTGGTCCGAAAACATGATCGACCTCGGCCCGCTTTCCGAACTGTTCATGACGACCTGGAACGTTAGCGCGGGTGCCGACTGGATCGTTCATTCGTCGCGCACGGAGCGGCTGGTTGCCGATTTCACGGTCGCGCATCGTGAACAGAACCGCTACATCAACGGCGTTGGGCTGATGGACCAGCGCGTTTCTCCGCTTCAGGCAGGCCTGACTTACAGCCGCTTTTTCGAACGCGCCAACGTGTCGGCCCGGATCGGTGCCAGCCAGGGGCTGTCTATCTTCAATGCACGCGAAGATGCCGACGATATCGATGACTCCACGCCCCACAGCCAGTTCACAAAGTTGGATGCATCTCTTTCGGGGTCTTATGTCTTCCCCGGGCGCGCCTCCGTTTCGTCCAGCCTGTCCACACAATGGGCGGCAACCGCGCTTTATTCCGACGACCAGATGACGATCGGCTCGCGCAGTTCGGTACGCGGATTTTCCAATGGAAGCTTCAAGGCTGACCGGGGCGCGGTGTGGCGCAACGAGGTCGCATTCGCGATGCCGGTCGATTTGCTTTTGGGGAAAGCCGGATCAGGCCCGCAGCCGGACAGCCAGAGCCCAGCGCAAATACCCGCCCCATCGTCGGAATGGGCGCGAACGACCCTCTCCCGTCTCAACCCTTATCTCTTTCTCGACGCAGGACTCGGCCGCGACGTTGCCAATGAAGTCACCGGATACCGGGTCGGCAGTGGTGTGGGCCTGCGATATGGCGGCCCAAGGCTTTCTTTCGATGTCGGCTACGCCTGGCGGGTTGCCGAAGACAGCCGAAGCCGGCGCGTGAGCGAGGAAAAGGGTGAGTTGTTCATGACACTGCGTTTGAAGGTTTTTTGAGCCATGCCGTTTTTGTTCGATCCTCCCTCAAGAGATGCTGGCAACAATCACCTCACGTTCGGGCTGTGCCGCTGGCTGGTCTCGTCGGTCTCCGGAATGGGCATGGCGGCGCTTGTTGCCGTTGGATTGCTGCTGATCGCGCCTGCGCCGAAAGCAATTGCGGAGGACGGCAAGACTCTCGCTGTCCGGGAAGAGACTTCCGGGGTTGCGTCAGAAGCAGTCGTAGATCCCAGGCGTTATGGCGATTGGGAGCTGGTCTGCAAGCCACAGGCGAATGCCGCGCCCCCTAAAGCGGAAAGCGGGGCATGCCGTCTCCAGCAGGCGCAGGCCGTCAACGGCGGAAAGGATGTCGTCTTTCTGTTCAACATTGCGAGGCAGGGAAAACAGCGCGTCGCGATCATTTCGACGCCGCTGAATGTCTATCTACCGGCAGGTCTGGAGCTGAAAATCGATGGCGGGCAGACACAGCGCGTTATCTTCGAGACCTGCAATATCTCCGGGTGCCACGCCGGCTTTGCTCTCAGCGGCGCGCTGCTCGGCGCTTTGCGCAAGGGAAACGTTCTGACGGTCGCTCTCAAGGACACCAAGGCAACCACCATCCCGCTCAAGGTTTCACTCAACGGGATCAGCGCCGGTATCGACGCGCTGGATGCGGCAACACCATGAGACCAGGCAGGAAGATATGCGCAGGGATAGCTCGCAATGTGCTGCTTGCCGGACTGATGGCGGCAGGCTGGCTATCAATGGCCGGACAAGGATTGGCGGCACCCGGCGAGTTCAAGGACTGCACGGGCAGGATAGAAGAAGTGTCCAGCAGCAGCCCGATCTCTTTTGCCGATCTGGCCGGTCGCGTCGGCAAGGTGGATTACCTGCTTTTTGGCGAACGGCATGGCGTCAGGGAGCAGGCAGTTGCGTCGTCCTGTGTGCTGTCGGCTATGGCGAAGGATGATCGTCCCGTAACCGCCGTGATGGAAATGCTCTCGCGCGATGACGATGCGGCAATTGCCCTCTATCGCAAAAACCATCCGGAAACACCGGCCGGGCTGGGCGCAGAACTTAAATGGTGGACGCGAGGCTGGCCAGCCTTCGACAACTGGTTGCCGCTCGTTGAGCGCGCATTCAGCCTTCGCGTTCCCTTACGTGGCGGCGATCTGGCGGAGAAAGACGGACGCACGGGCGAACTGACACCAAACGAGAAAAAGGCGATCCGCAAACGGCTCGGTGCAGCCGAAACCGCAGTCCGCAAAAGCTGGACGAAAGCAATGATGGCAGCGCATTGCGGACTGATCTCGGATCGGCAGGCCGCGCTGAACGCCGACCATCAGATCCGGCGCGATCTTTCCATGGCCGATGCCGCAGAGCAGGCCCGGATGTTGAAGCATGGTGTTCTGCTACAAGTCGGCCGCGGTCACGGTCGCAAGGACCGCTCTCTTTATCAGGCCCTTGCCCGGGCAGACGCGTCGGTTCTGACCGTTGGCGCTTTCGCCGAAGGTGAAAAGATCACCGACGAAGAGCGCCTCCTCTACGATTACCTCTGGATCGTCGGCAAGGCTGAACTGGCCGACCCGTGCAAACTGACAGGGCTGACGAGCAAGACAGGGGAGTCCATCTCCAGATGAGAAGCATGTTCCAGTTGGTAAACATGAAGCATTCCGTGGCAGCTAGCCTGTCCTTGCTGCTGTGCGGCGTTGCGTTGCCCGCCTTCGCGCAGGTCATTCCCGACGGTGCCAGCAATACTAGGACGAGCGCCGATGTCGTGACCGGTGCAACGACGGTTCATATAGCCGACCCGGTCGGCAGCCCCGGATCCACCATCAGCCACAATACTTATACGGAGTTTTCTGTCAGCCCTCTCGGGGTCAATCTCGACAACAGTACGGTCCATGCACGCACGATCCTGAACGAGGTGACGTCTTCCCGCATCTCCAATCTTAATGGCCCGCTGAGGGTGGTAGGCGACCCCGCGCATGTCATCATTGCCAATCCCAACGGCATTTCCGTGAACGGCGCATCCTTCCACAACACCGGCGGCGTCGTACTTTCCACCGGTGAGGCGTCGATCAGGAGCTTCGAAGTAACACCAACGTCATATCAGGATAATGTCCTGCTCAAGACAAAAGGCGGGACAATCAATGTCGGTCCCGGCGGCTTGTCCGGTGCCATGAGCACTCTGCACATGCTGGCCGGGCGTATTCGCATAGACGGGCCTGTCGAAAACAGCGCCGGTCAACTCCGTTCTACTATAGAATTAACCGCCGGCGGCAGCTCCGTCGAATACGATTCAGCGATTCTTCCGAACTCCGATCTCCAGAGCTGGGGGCGGATGGAGGCAGAAGGAAGCGACGACAATTCTGTCGCCATTGAAATAACCTCCCGCGGAACGCTGAAGGCCAATACGGTCCGCATCCGCGCCACCAACAATGGCGCAGGTGTCAGCCACGCGGGCAACGGGCTCGCGATGCTGGGCGATTTCGTGATCGATGCATCCGGCAAAGTCACTACGAGCGGGTCGATTGAAGCGAAGGACAATGTCCATGTCAAGGCGGGCTCGATAGAGGCGCGCTCACTGGACGGTCAGCCTCAAAGCAGAATCGAAGCCATCAACGGCGCGTTGACGCTTCTTGCCGGAACGGGTGACATCACAAATACCGGTGTTCTGATGAGCGGGAAAAGCCAGGCACTCGTCAAAGCCGCTGGCGATGTAAAACTGTTGACCGAAAATACCGATCAACTGGCAATCGTCTTTGGTTCAGAGGGAAGGCTTGATGTGCAGGCCGAAGGCTCCGTTATCAACAATACGGGCAGACTCCTCTCCAACAGCGAGACGACAATCGATGCAGGCAAGGACGTCCTTAATATTGCGGACATCCTGAACGGGGAAGGTGTCTGGCACCACCAGAAAGACGACGGCAAACGCCTCTTGTACACGCTCTGGCAATCGCGGGAGATGACCGAAACTATCAGCATAAACTACGGCCAGCCGCGTCTACCCGGCCGACAGGCATATATAATCGGCAGTAGCGTTTCGGTGAAGGCTGGCGATAACATCGTTAACCGCGGCAGTTCGATCAATGCTGATTCCGGGTCGGTGCATATTGAAGGCAGTAGCATCCTCAATGAAGGCGGTCTGTCCGGCTCCCTGCAGTTCGTCAAGCGCTGCAGGCTGACCTGCATCGGTTATGGCTCCTCCACGACAAATGTTTCGGGTGGCGCGATCAATGCCAACGGCAATATTGAATTGCGCGCCTCATCCTCAATCCTGAACAGATATGGCCAGATCGTCAGCTACGGCAGCATCAATGCGACTGCTCCCTCCGTGGTGCTGGAGGGCGGCTCGATCCCGACCGTCGTGCAGCGTCCATCCGGCCTTTACAATTTCTGGGGCGGATCGACCGCGTGGATCGGGACTGGCGATCAGGGCGGCGTTTTTGAGGCGCCCCAGGGCAGCATCACGATCAATGCCTTCCGCCCGGTTCAGGTGACTGCGGGCACGCTGCGGGCGCGAGATGGTGTCTTCGCCCGATCAGGCATCGAAACCTTCAAGGAAACGGCAGGCGAAGAATACCCGTTCGGCCTCGACACCATCGGGCTCTTCCCGGGGATGGTCGGTAGATGATGGCGGCCCGACTTCACCAGAAATCACCGTTCTTGTTGGCCGTGAGGCCCAAACTCACGGCGCCGAAAAAAGACGAAATTGCTCTCGGGGCTAACCCGGAAAATCCTGATCACGGAGTTCAATCCATGCGCAACACATCATGCCGCCGACCCGCCCTCACCTCTCTGGCAGTTCTCGCCCTCATGAGCGCTTTGGGTTTAGCCCATCCCACAGCGGCTAGCCCTCTTGAAGATGGCAAGGCGCTTCTGGAAAAGAAGGATTTTTCCAATGCGGCAAAGGCTTTTGCCGACGGTTTTGACAAGGGCGATGGAGAAGCCGGCTTTCATCTGGCGCGCATGGTCGAGCTCGGTGTGGGCTTTACGCCGGACGCGGTGAAAGCACGGGCTCTCTATATTGCTGCGGCGGAAAAGGGTTCGGCCGCGGCGATGAACCGGCTGGGGCTCATGCATCTTCGCGGCGAAAATGTCCGCCAGGATTTTGCCGCCGCGGCTGAACTGATCTGCAAGGCTGCCGATCTCGGTAACCCGGAAGCCCAGTTCAATTGCGCAGGTCTTGCGCTCGATGGTCTCGGTCGCGCCAAGGACGCCGCAAGTGCCTTCGGTTATTACGAGAAGGCCTCGCAAAATGGGCATACGGGCGCGCGCAACATGGAGGCGGCACTTCTTCGCACCGGCACCGGAACCGAACAGGACCTCGCCAGGGCGGTGAAGCTGTTCGAACAGGGCGCGTCGCTCGGAAACCCGGTCTCGCTCTACGGTTTCGCCGAGATGCTGGAAAAGGGTGAAGGCGTGGCTGCCGATCCGATCCGCGCCCACCTCTATTACAACCTCGCCAATGAACGCGGACATCCCGGCGCGCGCGCGGCTCTTGAGCGGCTGACGGCGAGCATGACACCGACAGAGATCGAGGATGCGCAGGCGCGTGCCCGCAACTGGAAACCGGCTCAGGCCGCGGAAGCAAATTGATCAATCACATTGAATTTCGAGAGGGACCATGAAGATCACGACGATTTTTATCGCGGCGGGGGCTGCACTTTTGTTGGCGGGTTGCCAGACGACGAAGCCGCTTTCTCCGGAGCAACAGGCGAAACAGGACGAATATAATCGCGAGAATGATCGAGTCGCCAAGGCGGATTGCGAACTGGTGGATTTGCTCAATCAGCGCAGGACCAAGGTGGACGAGAAGCCATTACATGCACCCGACTGCGCCTATATGCGCAGGAACAATACTCTTGTGGGTTTCGACGGCCGCCCGACGCCTTTACCGAATTTTGCCTTCAACGGGATCCCCGTGCCGATTGGCGGCGTCGTTGCACTCGCCCAGGCGGCGGAAAAGGCGACCAACGAGGAACGCGCAAAGAAAGCGCAAATACCAGCCCATCTGAAATCCGAGGATGGAGCAATCGTTTATCGGAAGATGATCCTTCGCGGGTTCAATGAGGCCGAGGTTGCCGCAGTCGCGGACAACGCAGCTTTCTCTCACGCGGCCCTAGCGACCGGTCGCGGTCGGCAATATCTGGCATCGGGCGCGAGGTAAGCCATGCGCGTTACATTTGTCGGCAAGGCTTTGATCGCATTCGGCCTGATTGGACTTGTCGGATGTCAGGGGGCTGCTCCGTCTGCTGAACAGGCAGCCAGGCGGGAAAAAATCGAACAAGCGAATCTGCGCAATGCACAGGCGTTTTGCACGATGATCGATGAGGCAAATCGATTGACAATCGCCCGCCGGCAGATGCCGCCTGAAAACGACGATTGCGCCTATTTCAGGCGCAACGGCACCCTTGTCGGCTACAGTCCGGCGGTCAGAAACCAATATACGGGCTTTTTTGACAATCTGCGGGATGTCGCGGCCTACGGTCGCGCGCAGAAGGCAGCGTTGCCGGTCTCGGTAAAAAACGACCCGGATGCTTCGGATATCTATCGCAAATTGCTGATCCGCGGTTTCGACGAGGAGATTGCCGGTGAAGTGTCGCGTTCGCGCGCGTTCCTTGAGGCAGCTATCGCCTTCCGGCACGCACGGCAGTCGCAAGGAATAAAATAATGGCTTGTTGGAAGATGACGCGTTTCCTTCCCGTTTTCCTCTCGCTGGCCCTGGCTGCCGGCTGCCGGCCCACCGATCCGCAGCCGGTCGCGACACTGAACGGCGAAAAGATCATGTCGGCGACGTGCACCAATTCGATCGTCACCCCGACGGAGCAATCCTGCAAAAAGGCTGTCCTCGAAAAATGCCGGCCGGGGGCGACCATCGCGGACATGAGCGAAACATCTCGCCCGGTTTACCGCCATCCGGGATGGACCACGCAATATATCTGGACCGTCCTCATAAAGAACTGCTGACGATCTGGTCTGTACCTAAGCGAATACGAATTCAATTGCCCTTGCTGTTGGGAGTATCCGAATGAAAACGATGATGGTCAAAGCGCTGATCTGCAAGTCCAAGCCGGGCAAGCTGGTCAAGAAAGCGACCGCATTGGTGACGTCGGTCAGTCTCGTGCTGACGACGATCGCCGGTTCATTTGCACCCGCCAGCGCGCAGGTCATCACAGATCCGACCGCGCCAATTGAGTTTCGTCCAAACGTAACATCTTCGGGCAACGGAACGCCGACGCTGAACATCGTCAAGCCGTCGAGCGGCGGCGTCAGCCACAACAAGTTGCGCGAGTACAATATCGATACGCGCGGACTGATCCTGAACAATTCCGGGCTTGGCGGAACCTCCATCATCGGCGGCAAGGTTGAATCCAACCCCAATCTGGTCGGTGGCGGCTCCGCCAAGATCATCGTCAATGAAGTAACCGGCAGCAGACGTTCCAACCTCAATGGCGTGACAGAGGTCTTTGGTTCAAAGGCCGATGTGATCGTGGCCAATCCCAATGGCATCGATTGCATGGGGTGCGGATTTATCAACACCGGCCGCGCGACGCTGACCACCGGTGCACCGCTTATCGACTACAATGCCGGTACGGTAGGGTTGGAGACCCGGTCAGGCGACATCACCATTTCCGGCACCGGTGTTTCGGCCGCGGGCGGCCAGTCGCCGGACGAGATCCGGCTTGATGCAAAGTCAATCCGGATCGATGGCCTGATCGATGCGCGGGGTCGTATCGACCTCAAGGCCGGCTCCAATCGCACGGATGGTTTAACGGGCAAAACGACAGCCATCGCCGGCGATGCCACGGGCCAGGGAATCGTTTCGAGCGCGGCGGGCGTTGTGCGCGCGGCATCGATTGCGGCCCTTTCCAGCGATCTGAACACAGGTATTTCGCTGGCTGGCAACATACAGGCCCTTGGTATGCTCGATGCCAATGGCGCACTCCTGCCAGGCGCACTTTCGCTCGTATCCTCTGGTGATATCCGGATGGTGTCGGGTGGCATAGCCGGCAACGCCGACCTTCGTGCAGCAGGCGCGCTTCAGATTGCGCGCGATCTCGCGGCCCAGGGAGAAATATCCATCACTGCCCGCGATGTTTCCCTGCTCGATACGGCGACCGTAGAAGGCGGGCGCGGCCTTTCCATCGTCGCGAGTGCCGACATTGTTTCCGCTGCCGTCCTCAAATCCGGCGGTGCGATGACGGTGGAAGCGGGCGGCAATGCTTCTCTGTCCGGCATTATCGCCAGCGTCGGCAATATGAACCTGCGTGCGACAGACAAACTTGCCACCGACACGGCAACCCTTGTTGCGCCGAACATCGATATCAGGGCGAAGGACGTCACGCTGACATCGACCTGGTTCGAACCGGAAAACCAGGGTTCGATCACGGCAACAAATATCGAGATCGGTGATGGCACCCAATTCAAAAAGACTTCTCCCGTCTTCATCAATGCGGCTGAACAGCTAACAATCGGCACCCGGATCGATACTGCGGGATATCCTGCGCTTGCGATGGCATTCCGGGATCTGGCTATTTCGAACACCGGTGTGTTCACGACGGGCGACCACCTGTTCGATGTCCGTAACTTCAGGAATGCCGGCGTACTCCTTTCAAGTGGCCAACTCGCGATCAACGCTCAGCAGGCGATCGTTGATGAAACGGGTGTGATCAAGGCCGGAACGCTCAGGATAACGACCGCAGGCAATCTCACCAATCTGGGAAGTCTCCTCTCCGAAACGACGCTTACGCTTCTTTCTAACGGAAGCGTAACAAATAACGGAAAGATCACCGCAGCAGGTGAACTTGAACTCGATGCCGTAAATTATATCGCCAACTCGCAGGGGGCTCAATTGGCTGCCCGGAAGGCAGAGTTGATCCTCGGCGGCGACCTTAGCAATAACGGCACGATCAACACACTCGAGACCGCCAGCATCAGGGCCGGTGGCGCGGTTATTAACAGCGGAAAGATCAGTTCCAACGAAAGCCTGACTCTCGTGGCGGGCGATCTTGTCAATGCAGGCACGGCGGCATTGATCGGAGCGAATACCGATCTCTTGATTACGGCTCGCAACCTCTCAAACATGCTCGGTAACCTCGAAGCCAAAGGCAGTCTCGAGATCGCTGTATCGGGTGCCTTGAATAATGCCGGAACTTTCCTGAGCCGTTCCGACCTGGCAATTAAAGCGGCGTCCATGATCAATATCGAGGCCGGCTGGATTGAGGCCGGACGGATCGACATCAAGCTGAACGCAGGAGATTTCACCAATCTGGGTCGGATGATAAGTCACGACACGCTCGGTATTGTCACTGCGGGAAGTGTCCTCAACGATGGTGTCGTGCACGCTAGGTCATCCACGCTGCGCCTGGAAGCAGGCTCCTACGTTTCCAGTTCTCCTGCATCGGAATTGGTTGCGGCAAACGCAAACGTCATCCTTTCGGGTTCTTTACGCAATGCTGGTCTGATCGCCACGTCTGGAGCGCTCACTCTGCAGGCGGCGCAGGGTGCGCGAAATGAGGCAAGCGGCGAAATCGTCGCTAAGGTTATCGAGACGAAGGTCGTTGGCGATCTCGTCAATCTCGGCAAACTCGTTTCCGAGACGACGCTGAGTGCCACCGTTTCCGGCCTTCTTGCCAATAGCGGTTCTATCCATGCCGTCGGCGATCTGGAACTGACTGCCGCTGATCTGATCAACAGTGGTTCCGGGTCAAGTATCGCCAGCAACGGTGACATAACCATTCTAGCCTCGCGCGGCATCACCAACAATGCAGGTTCAATCGCTTCCAATCGCGCGCTAACGCTTTCGGCAGACACGACTTTGTCAAATTCCGGTCTTCTGCAAGGTCGCGAGGGGCTTTCAGCTTCTGCGGAGAAGCTCGATAACCAGCAAGCAGGGCGCATATATTCCGGTTCGACACGCCAGACAGAAAATGGCCCCGTACCGGTTGGCGAACTGACCGTAAACCTTTCCGGAAGTCTCTCCAATCTCGGTCAGATCGTTTCGGCCAACGGTGCCCTGCTTTCAGCGGCCGCAAGTCTTGGCAACAACGGATCAATCGAGGCCGGAGGAAATCTTCGTCTTCAGACTTACAGCTATGTTCCCGGCTCTTCGTCTGCCCGTCTGGTGGCCCGCAATCTCGACCTCATCCTTGGCTCGTCCTTCACGAATGCCGGGTTGCTTACCGTTGCCGGCAAGCTTGGTCTCGATGTCAAAGGCAATCTTGTCAACGGCGCCACAGGTAAAATCGATGCCGGCGCGATAGAGACCAGTGTCAGTGGAAACCTGTACAATCTTGGTTCGATCCTGACACCGGGAACATTAAACGTCGTGGTTGGCGGCCTGCTGACAAACGAAGCGCTGATTCATGCCGGGGCAGGATTGAAAGCCCAGACCGCATCGCTCGCCAATGTCGGGACCAATGCCGCAATCAAGTCCAGCGGTAACATGATCCTCGAGGTTCGCGGCAATCTCGACAACAACCTTGGCCGCATATTCGCCGGCGGCAATCTTGCTATCGAAGTCCTGGCAACGCTGACCAACGCGTCGGCCCGAATCGAAAGCGGCGCCGACATGCAGATCAAGGCGACGGCAATGATCAATACTGCCCTGGATGGGACGGACAGCGCGCAGGACTATTACCAGCTCGGTGATCTCAGCATTCTCTATGCGACCGAGCGCACCAGCAGCCCCGCGCGGTACTGGGGTACAATGACCGCCACGCGCGACGAGTTCTCCGGGATTGTTCGAGTTCGATTGCCCGGCACGATCCGCGCCGGCGCAAACATGGCGATTTCAGGTGATGCCCTTGAAAACCGCGAAGGCCGTATTCTCGCGGTCAAGGACCTCTCCATCGACGTGAACCGTATCCTCAACGATATGGTCACCAGCAATGTCGATCACTATCGCGTGCAATGGGGCGGTGTCCGCAGCTTCATGGATAGCGGGTCGGGCAAGTTTCATGCGCCGGTCGGTGCCGATCCGCGATGGCTCGTGGCACAATTCAACCCCGCCGTTTTCAAAGACCCGGCGCTTGCCGAACGCGCTGAAGGCGGCAACCGGATGATTGTCATTTCCAAGGGCAAGTCTCCGGTGACGATCACCTATTCGGGCAAACAGAAATACAAGGACGGCGTCATCAACGGAGGCGCCGTCCAGGTCATCGAATACGCGGACGCGGCAAGTCTGCTTGATCTGGCTGCGCTCGGTATCGATCCCAACAACATCCCCGACGTGATCATGATCGGCAGCCGTATGGCCGAGGTGGGGACTGGACCCTACGGCAACGCCACGAAAACATATGTCGGAACCGCCTCGGTCGGTGTCGGCTCCGTGATAAAGTCGGGCGGCTCTCTGATGATCGATGGCGGCGCTGCGATCACCAATCGCGGTACGCTTTCCGGAAGCCTCGTCTCCATCGAGGCGGGTGAGTTGCAAAACGGTCTTGGCACGCCCGGCGGTATCGATGGTTCCGGCTTCGGCAATTACAGCGGCACGACGCTTGTTGGCATCAGTGGTAACGCCGGTTCGGCTATTGGCGGTGCCGCGGGCCAGTTGGGCATCGTCAACTTCGTGCTCGATGATGTCTCGGTTCCGCCCCTTGATCTCGGAGCTTTCGAAGCGCGGAACCTCCACAGCGTCAACGCCTCCGATTTCGGCAACCTCGTGCGCGTTACCGGCTCGACAGAAGCTGCGCGCCTGCTCGGCTCGGCGCGCATAGATGGCGCGGCGCTTACCTTCTATGCGGATCCTGTCGCGGAAGCCAAGGCTCTCGCCGAGGCGGCCCGCCAGCAGGCTGGTACGCATCTGGTTATCGATCCTTCCCTCTCTGTGGAAGAGCAACGGGAGCAGCTTTACCGCAATGCGGCGGAATTCGCGGCGAGCACCGGTGCGCAATACGGCGTGGCCTTAACCGAGGCGCAGCGCGCTGCTCTCGAAAAGCCCATCGTGTGGCATGAAACCCGCATCATCGACGGCAAGCCCGTGCTTGTTCCGCGCCTTTACCTGCCCTCGCAGGACGAACTGCTCCGTGGCGGGCGCGGCGCCGGCCTCATCGCTGCCGACGATCTCCTGATCGACATTGACGGCAAGCTCAACAACAGCGGCGCGATTGTGGCCTCCGGGCTCGCCTCGATTTCCGCCTCCTCTATTCTTAACCAGCGTCTGATCGACCTCGATGAGCGTGACCGTGCACTTGCCGGTGGGCGTGGCGACAGCGGCCTCATCTCGGCCGGCACGCTGTTCATAGCAACCGATGGCGATCTCCTGAACCGGGGCGGCACGCTTGCCTCGGCAGGCGATATCGACCTCAGGATCGGCGGCTCGCTGATCAATGAAACAGAGCGCTACACCCGCACCGTCGATTCACAGGACGGCTGTGTCGGCAAGGCGTGCGGCACCCTGCGTACCGATTATAATGTCGCTTCCATCACGGCCGGACGCGATCTGACCATCATCGCCGACCTGGATATCGTCAATAGCGGCGGTACACTCGGCTCCGTCACCGACATGCTGCTCGCAGCCGGTCGCGATGTGACCTTCGAGACGCTGAAGGACAGTTTCGTCGCTGAAGATTACAAGAAGCGCGGCTTCCTGTCGGGCATCACGGTACTGCGCAACGAGATCACCACCGCCGAGGCCAGCGCCCAGTCGCTGGTTGGCGATGTCTCGATCCTTGCCGGTTACAGCGTATGCGACGGTGGCAGCCTGTGCGCGAAGGGAACCGCTCCTGGCGATGTTCTTCTGAACGGCGCGCTGGTCAGCGCCTTCGACAAGCTCTCGATCGACGCCACCGGCAAAATCGACATGGGTGTCGTCAGTGAGGAAGTCCATAACCGCTACAAGGAATGGGGTTTCAAGGGTCTGGGCTGGGGCTCGGTCAAACAGGCGTGGAACGATGTCGATACGACCGTCACCCGCCTTTCGGGCAATGACGTCTCGCTCAATGCCAAGGGTCCGATCACCGGTACGGGCGTGAAGATCGCCGCCGTCAACGACCTTCTGATGAAGACCGATGACACGATCCGGCTGGAAGCGGCGCAGGATGCGCTTTATTTCACGGAGAAGGGTTTTTACGTCGGCCTTAGCTTCCCCGGATCGGCCGGCATAGATGCCGCACTGAAGGGCGGCTCCGGCGGGCAGATCCTGTCCGGCCTTGCCGGCATCAATCCCATCACCGCCAAACTCGCAACGCTTGCCAATGCCGACAATGGGCTTGCGGCGGGGCTGGCTGTTGTCAATCTGGCCACGGGGGGACTGGGCGCTTTTTATAGTGCAGGTCAATCAACCCAAGGGCCTTCGCTCAGCAGTCCGGTCGAGAAAATGCTGGACCCGTTGGGGCAATTCCGAGACCCGGGAACAGGACAGATCACTGCCGGCTCGATAGCCAAGACTGTCGGCATCAACCTGTCGGTCTGGAAGAGCGAGCAGCGCTGGAGCGAGAGCCAGATTTCCGAACTGACGGCTGGCGGCGATATCGTCATGAAGGCCGGGCTGGACGTCATTCTGGATCAGGGCACGAAGATGGTCTCCGGCGGCGATGTCTCCATCGATGCCGGCCGCGATATCCTCATGGCAGCGCTTGTCGATTATGCAAAAGACAAGTCGTCTTCCTTCGGCCTGCAGCTCTCCCTGTCCTCGATCGGCTTCGATATCGGCAAGTCGAAGGGCTATGACGAGACGCTGACGAATGCCTCCATCACCTCCGCCGGCAATGTTTCGCTGACATCGGGCCGCGATACGGCGCTTCTGGGCGGCAACATCATCGGCAGGACGGTCGATCTCGATGTCGGGCGCGACCTCGCCATCCTCTCGCCGCAGGCTCAGGGCTGGCGCGACGGCTTTTCCTTCGGCCTGACGGTTGGCGTCAACCCCGCCGACTGGAGTGTTCGCGGCTCGAAGGAGGACGGCTTCAAGGCATGGTCCTCCGGCTCTGGGATTGTCGCGGCACAGGGCATCGACATCAAGGTTGCCGAAGACACCACGCTGGTCGGCGCGCTGCTTCAGGCGACCGATGGCGATATCAGCCTCGATACCGGCACACTGACGGTGGCCGACCTGAAGGATACCGACCAGTACAAGAACGTTGGCGGGTCTATCGGCATCAGCGGCGGTGGGCTGAACTCCGTCGGTTTCTCTTATGAGAAGAAGGACAAGCAGGGCGAGACCCGCACGACGCTCGATGCCTCCGGTGAATTGAATGTCACGATTCGTGATGCCGACAAGGATGGTGTTGCCGGAACGGAAGCGGACAAGGCTGCCGCCGAGGAGCTTCTCGCCTCCATCAACAAGGATGCCTCGAAGTATCAGGAAATCACCAAGGACAGCTACACCAAGCTGTCGGGCGAACTCGATGTCGAGGCTCTGCGTAATCTGAAACGCAATCTCGATTTTGCTCTTCGATACAGCCAGGCGCAGGATGCCGCCGTTCCAGGCTGGATTGCGGCAGAAGGCCCGCACGCTATCGACCAGTATCGTGAGGCGATCCTCTATGGCGGGGCGACACCTGCCGAAGCCGAAGAGTTGATGAAGACACCGCGCTTCCAGGCCATGCTGCAGGAGCGCAAATCCTTCGACGCTTTGAAGCAGGGCGCCCTCAACAGCGAGGACTTGCTGAAATCGATTATGCTGATCCAACAGGGCGAGGAACTCTATCGCGATCCGACAAGCGGTAACCTTATGGTTCGCACCGCCTGCGGCACAAACGGGCCCTGTGGTGTCGAGATCTCCAAGCTGCGGCTGGAAGCAACGGAGACCGTCGCGCGTTTCATCGAACAGAGGTTGGAAAAAGGGGACGATGCAGCCCTACAGGAGGCACTGGAATGTGCCTTGGCTTATGCACTCGTTCGTGGGGACGTAAGTCACTTTGAAACCCTGAAATCATCAGGCAAATTTGATGCTGTGGCGATCCAGAAATACGCGGACGCGGCGACGAGCATCGTCGGTAGCAATCTGCAGAACGAGGCCCCCGCTCTTGCTGCCGATGGTATCGACATCACCATGGCGCTAACAAAGATCGTCATGGCCAGCGAAAACGGTCGGATCGACGCCGCGCAATTCAATCAGTTGATCGACATCCTGAAAACTGACGGGCCAAGCGGTCAGGCGGCAAGCTTCCGAATTGCGGTTGCTCTGGGAACGCTCGGCGATGCCGGTTCGGCCTATCTGAAAGCTCTCTCTCACAGGATGCTGGACGATTATGTGGCAGATGCGGCAGCCGAGCAGCAGGTGCACAAGTTCATCGCCGAGAACCCGGATTCGCCTCAAGCCAAGGAAGTTAAGCAGCTTCTTGCACAAGGCATCGCCATGTCCGTTGCTATGGCGGCAATTGGCGTGAGGTTTTATGATGGAAAATTTGAAAGTGTTAAAGGCACGACGGGACGTTTTGAAAATGTTAAAGCTCAAAACATCGATGAAGAGCAATTTATAGCGAATGTTAAAACAACGTTCAGTAACAGTACCGTCTGGACGGGAGTTACTCGTCATAATGGGGAATTGGTCGTCCAACGTTCAGATATTGAACTGAGTCCACAGAATGTGATCTTGATGAAGAATGGCCAAGCTCCCTTCGTTCGGGGTGCCGACGGTAATTGGGAACCGGTGCAGTTGCACCACGTTGGACGCGAGACAGGTCAGTTGATTGAGGTGACCCGCTCACAAAATGCCTATAATTCTGTGAATGGTGGCCCACTACATATTCCTGGTCCGGGAGGACCTGTGCGACAATCGGGTTATTCGCAATCTTATTGGAAGCAGCGTTATCAAAGCTTTGTAAGCTCTGGACAAATTGTACCCTGAGGAGAATTTTGGTGACAACACGACGCAAAGAGTTTGATGCACTATGCTACGAGGGGCAAATTTCAGGACCAGTTGAGACTCATGAAATTCAACACGCAGAAGCGGAGTTGGGTGTCCAATTCCCCCTAGAATACGCGGATTTGTTAAGAACGTATGGTGCTGTGTTGGCTGATGGCTTCACGATATTCGGCTTACCTAGCGCCGAAAATAACGATCCGCCGCTTTGGCAAAACGTTGTTTCAGTGACTCAACAATTGAGAGAATGGAAACAGGTGGGGGCGGAGCGGCCAAGTCTAATTGCGATCTCAGAAGATGGATTTGGAAACTATATATATATGGACACTCTATTTTATTCGGAAAGTAGAATGTGCGTTATAGGTCCGAACATTAACAAGGTTTTTGACGTGAGTATATATGATTTTTTTCTGGATTTTGCTTCCGGAAACTTGAATTTGTGAAAATTGGTCTGGCATATCGGATAAGACAGAATTTTCGGGTACTGAAACGCCGATCAGATCATGTTTGAGCAAAGACTCCCCCGGGCAGTTGAAATGGGGATCTAACGGTCATGTGGATGTCGTACCATGAGAGCTGAGATAAAATCATATTCAATGGTTGGTGGAGAGCTGGCAAACTACTGGCCCGATGATCTAACTGATTTCTGTGTTGGCATGGACGTAACAGTGGGTGTTATTGGCGGAGCAGGAGGAGATATTTTCAGCTTTGAAGTTTGTTCTCCAAAATGGTTTCACAAGAACCGTGTCGATAAACCAACATTTGCCAGACATGTATTATTTGTAAACGAGTATGATGAGGCCGCGATCAAACTAGCAGTCCAGCAATTGATTAATAGTGTATTCGGGGAAACATGGGACGAGATAGCCAATACTTTAGCTCGTTACATGTTTTGGGAGTTTGAGGACTATGACGCTTCTTCTCCTTCGGCCTAACGATTGGTGTGAATCCGGCCGACTGGAGCGTTCACGCGTCAAAGGAAGACGGCTCTAAGGCATGGTCTTCCGGCTCGGGTATGGGCCTAGAAAATTGGCTGCAACACACCTCATACGCTTGCCGTTGACCGTGAGGTCGCGAGAGACATCCTTAGCGACCTCACAAAAGCACTAAAAGGGCTATGATGAGTAGAATTAGCATAAATTTTACGACCGATTTAGCAGAACGTTTTGACGCGTTAAAGGCTGTATTTTCCGAGCATTTGCATGACAACTCTGGCGAGATTTTGCCTCATATACTTGTCTCAGATTATCTGAGGCGCGCTCAACAATGCAAGAATGAACAATGGGTCGCCCGTTTTTTGCCGCCCTGGAAACAAATTTCTCTGGAGATTACGATGACGAACTGAGTGAACTTTTGTCTGTTTCAGTACTGGAGCATATTGACCCTCTCAATGCGTCTGATCGCGAATTGATTCAATTTCTTGGAATGCGAATGCGCGAAGAACACAGGCGCATCTTTGGAAGATAGACTTCTGGTGAATTATGAATAATAAAATCTATTTAGATCGATCAATCAATCAGCCCATGAACCCTAACTGAATAAAACAATGAAAAACTGTGACTGGGAAGAAATTTCCTTCTTCAGAAGCTTAAGCGAATATCGGCGATTTTTAGCGTGGCTCGAAGAGCAAGTAAAAAGAGGAGAGTGCGAAGAAATCGTAGAAGATAAGACTATTTTTTTTGAACCGACCGAGCGTAAGTTTCGCTGTAGAGAAAGTGGTCAAATATGGCGCTTGTTGTGTCCTGATCCGGGCTATTTCTCAGGTTCATGGCGTTCTGAAGTGATTGGCACTGAGAGGTGACACCGGCTCAGTTCCCCGCACTTTCCAAGCAAACACGGCATGGTGCAGCTTCAGAAAATTACGAGGCCGGGCCGAGTGGCTGCATCGCGGCGTCGATATGCGCGATGTCGCCGATGCCCATGTGCTGGCGCTGACCAATGCGGGAGACGATTTCCAGCGCTATATCATATCGGCAACCATCCCGTTTTCCGCCGATGACTGCGACAGCCTCGCCAAGGATGCCGCTTCCGTTCTCCGGCAGCGGACCCCGGCCCTCGCCGACGCTTTCACGCAAAGGGAATGGGCGCAGCCGGCAACGATTGACCGGATCTATTCGCCCGCTTGCGCCGCAGAGGGTCTGGGCTGGACATCCCGCTTCGGTTTCGGCGAGGTACTTGCACAATTGGACCGGCGCAGTCTGGAGGTCCCGCCTGTGGGCGCCAATATATGCAGGAAATCCGAATAACCGTCTGGCTTATGCCGCGATATCCTCACGAACACCCAGAATGCGGTCGATCAGTCCCCATTCTTGGGCTTCCTCCGCCGTCATGAAAAAATCACGGTCCATGGCCGCCTCGAATTTTTCATAGCTGTGTTTGCAATGTTCGGAATAAAGCCGCGTCATACGGTGCTTGGTCTGCCGCATCTCTTCGGCATGGATCAGCATGTCCGAAGCCTGCCCCTGGAAACCGCCCAGCGGTTGATGAATGTGGATGCTGGCATTGGGAAGGGCGCTCCGCGCGCCCGGTTCCCCCGCCATCAGCAGAAACGATCCCATGGAGCGGGCTGTTCCCATGCAGAGCGTATGAACCGGTGCGCGGATATAATGCATGGTGTCGTACATGGCGAGACCGCTGGTCACCACACCGCCCGGCGAATTGATATAGAGATGGATCGGCTTCTTCGGGTTTTCCGCCTCCAGAAACAGCAATTGCGCGCAGACCAGCGCCGAAACCGCATCGTTCACCTCGCCGTTGAGGAAGATGATCCTTTCCCGCAACAGCCGGGAATAGATATCGAAAGACCTTTCCCCCCTTGACGATTGTTCGACTACCATAGGGACGAGTTGCATCGCTTCGCGCATCGGCGAACTCCTGTCGTTGAAATGTCGGGGAACGTTCCGGATCAGGCGGCGAGCTTGATCGGCGAACCGTTATGGTTTGCGGCGGCCTTTATCATCAGGCTGGTATTGGCGGGCAGGTCATGAATGATGCGCAGGCTGGTGCCGCCATGGGCGTTCGCCGCGATCCTGAAGGTGACGGTGCTTTCCAGAAATGGCGGATTATCCTCGCGCAGCCGGTAGCAAACCTCCTCGCCGGGCTTGATATCGATAGCGTCGGGTTCCGCCAAAGCCTCCTTCGGCAGCCAGTTTTCACGAAACGCCGGAATGCTGATGGCGCGCCAGACCTTTTGAGGCGGCTCGTCCAGATCATATTCAAGCTCGATGCCGTTTTTCGGCACTTCCGATGTCTGCCTGTTCATTGGTCCATATCCTTCAGCAGGAGTTTGAGAGCCTCAATGCGCTGCGGCCAGTAGGCGCGATATTTGCCGAGCCAGGCCGCAATGCGCGTCAGCCCGTCCGGATCCACCTCATAATTGACGAAACGGCCCTGCCGCTTCTCGACCACCAGCCCTGCCCCGCGCAACACTGAAAGATGCTGCGACATGGCCGGCTGGCTGATCTCGATCCCCTCACGCAGGGCGGAAGCGTTCATGGCGCCATCCGCCAACTTTTCGAAAATGGCGCGGCGCGTCGGATCGGCCAGCGCCCGGAAAATATCGTTCTCTGTCATGACAACACATAAGCACACACTTATGTGATTCACAAGCCCTTTCGGCGCGTGGAAAACGCGTCTTTTTCACGCTGATGGCACGAGGTGCCGTGAACGCTTTATCCCCTCGCGCGTTTTCATCCCGCCTGATACTCTTCGGGCCGGGAGCGATCAAAACAAGTGACTGCATTTACGGTCTTCATCATCATTCTTCTTATGGTCATTGGACCGAGCCTGTTTGTCGTCATCGGCAAACAGCGGGAAAAGGCCATTCCCAAGCGCCCCTCCACCGCCCTGCCCCTTGCCGAAGACGCGACGACGCTGGACCGGCATTGGCAATCGATAAGAAACGGCTGGAACGAGAAAAATGCGCTCTGCCTGCTGCATTCCAACCTCGATGCCTTTGCGGTGCGCGTGGCGGCGGCGCGTGCCGCCGGGCGCAGCCTCGACCTGATGTATTACATGTGGAATGCCGACCTAACCGGACGGCTGATGATGCGCGAAGTCGTCGCCGCCGCCGATCGCGGCGTGCGCGTGCGTCTTCTGCTTGACGATCTCGGTGTTTCCATCTCCGACCGTATCTTCCACGCCATCGACAGCCATCCGAATATAGAGTTGCGACTGTTCAACCCCACCCGGGCGCGGGAAAACATTCTGCATCGAAGCATCGAGCTGGTACTGCGCTTCCGAAGCGTCAACCGGCGCATGCACAACAAAGCCTGGATTGCCGATGGCCGGGCCGTGATCGTCGGCGGGCGCAACATTGGCGACGCCTATTTCGACGCTGCCGAGCGGGCAAATTTCCACGATTTTGATATTCTCGGCTTCGGCAACATCGTCGCCGACGCCACCGAAATCTTCGACGATTACTGGAACAGCGCCGTTTCCGTGCCCGTGCGCTCTCTCCTGGCGCGCAGACCGAGCAAACTCGCCAGATTGCGCCGCGAACTCGATGCCCTGCCGAAAAGCGAAGCGGCAAAACCCTATCTGGAGCGGGTCGATAGCCAGTATGGCCGCGACCATTTCCTGATGTCGGACCGTCTGCACTGGGTCGAGGCGGCGGATATCCTTGCTGACCCGCCGGAAAAGGCGGCGGGCAAACGCCGCAAGGGTCATAACTTCCTGATGGAAAGCCTGCTGCCGCTGATGCAGGCGGCAAGCGACAGCCTGCACATTACCTCCCCCTATTTCATTCCCGGCAAACAGGGTGTGGGGATATTTCAACAGCTCGCAGAAAACGGCGTGTCGGTCGCCATCCTCACCAATTCGCTGGCCGCGACAGATGTGGCCGCCGTGCACGCCGGTTATGCCCGCTACCGAAAACCGCTTCTCTCCGGCGGGGTGCGCCTGCACGAGCTGCGCGCGCAGGCGGATCAGTCGAACTTCACCCTGCGCGGCTCGGGACAGGCGAGCCTGCACACCAAGGCCTTCACCCGCGATGGCAGGACCGGCTATATCGGTTCGCTCAATTTCGATCCGCGTTCCGCCTCGCTGAATACGGAAATGGGCGTCGTCTTCAACTCGGCGCCGCTGGTTGCCTGTATGGACGAGATATTTGCCGGCGAGATCCGCCGCACCATGAGCTTCGAGCTGGAAATCGACAAAGGCAGGCACATCGTCTGGATGACGGAAGAACAGGGGCGGACAAGGACATACCGGCGCGAACCCGACGCTGCCATCAGCCGCCGCATCGTTGCCGGTATCATGCGCTTCCTGCCGCTGGAATCGCAGCTTTAGCGGGAAAAGCCTGGGCTCAGGCCGCCGGCCTTACCCCCGCTTTCGCCAGCTGTATCTGAACCAGCGTATCGAGGTTCTGGTTGACCCGGCAATAAAACTCCTCGTCGATGAAGGGGCGCAGCATGAAATCATTGCCGCCCGCCTTCAGGAACCGCGCCGAAAGCAGCCGGTTGGTGGAGGAAGACACCCCGATGATGCGCAGCTCATGCGACCCGCGCATGGTGCGGATGCGCCGTGTCAGTTCGAATCCGTCAATATCGGGCATGTTGTAATCGGTCACCACGAGGCCGATATCGGGATTGGCCTTCAGAATATCGAGCGCCTTCGCACCGCTGTCCGCCAGGCTGACGCGGAAATTATAACGCTTGAGGCGGCTCGAAAGCAGCGCCCGCGCCGTCGGGCTGTCATCGACGATCAGCACATGGTGGCGATGATTGGTGAGGAAGCGACAAACGGATTCCGTCAGCATATCCACGGCGAAGATATTGTCCTTCAGAATATAATCGACCACATCCTTCGCGATCAGCGTTTCGCGCGTCGCCTCATGAAAAGTGCTGGTGAAAACGATGGTCGGGATCGAAAGATCGATCAGATATTCCAGCGCCTCGCCCTTTTCCGCCCCCGGCAGGTTGATGTTGGAAATCGCCAGCGTCACCGGTTCGGGAGAATGCTCGTAACAGGCCTGCAATTCCTCGAAATTGCGGCACACTTCCACGGTAACGCCCAGCAGTTCCTTCAGGCGCATGCTCACCATCTGGGTGAACACATTGGTATCTTCCGCCAGCAAGATGCGGCTGTTTGTGAAAGGCACGCCAGAATATTGCATGCCCGTAATGCCTAGAAAATTCATTCTGCCCCGATCCCCCATCGTATGTCAGGGAAAGATAGCAGGCTCATTTTTCAAAATCATTAATAACACTTTTGCCGGAAAAGCAGTTGAGCACATGCTTACCTAAACGGAAATACGGCCCGCGAGGGGCCGTATTCCGACTTTGGGAGGGATATTTGTCTCAGGCGCGCAGAAGCGCATTGTCCGTGTCGAACGGGCTTTCTTCCACCACTTCGGCATCATAGGACGTACCGAGAATGCGGATCTTGAGCTTGGTGCCCACGGCCGCATATTCCGGTTTGAGCATGGCGAGCGCGATGGATTTGCCGAGACGCCAGCCGAAACCGCCGCTCGTCACGCGGCCCGCAAGCGCGCCGTTTTCATCGACGATTGCCTCCGAACCGCGCGCATCGACATCCGTATTGCCAGACACGGTGAGCGTCGAGAACACCCACTTCACGCCGGCCTCTTTATAGGCCACCAGCGCATCGCGGCCGATGAAGCTCTTCTCCGGGCGCAGGAAGCGGTCGAGACCCGATTCATAGGCGTTATATTCGACCGACAGTTCGCGTCCCATGTTGCGATAGGATTTTTCGAGCGACATCGAGACCATGGCGCGGATACCGAAGGGCTTGATGCCGAATTCGGCGCCCGCTTCCATCAGCCGGTCGAAGATGTAGTTCTGCATCTCGATCGGGTGGTGCAGTTCCCAGCCAAGCTCGCCCACGAAATTGACGCGCAGCGCATGCGCCGTCGCCACGCCGACAGAAATCTGCCTGCCGGTGAGCCAGGGGAAATCCTTGTTCTCAAGGCTGGTGCGGGTCAGCTTCTTCAGGAGATCGCGCGACTTCGGACCGGCAAGAACCAGCACGCCGTATTTCTGCGTGATCGGCTGCAGCACAACCGAACCATCGGTGGGCGCAAGGCGGCGCAGCACGTCATGGTCATGCGCTTCGAGACCACCAGCCGAAACCATGTAGAAGCGGCCCGGCGCCCATTCATAGACCGTGAATTCCGCCTTCACGCCGCCATTCGGCGTCAGAAGATGGGTGAGCGCGATACGGCCACGCTTCTTCGGCACCGCATTGGCGAGAATGCTGTCGAGCCATGCCCGCGCACCGGGGCCGGAAACCTCCATCTTGGCGAAGGCCGACATATCGAGCACGCCGACATTCTGGTGAACATTCTTCACCTCGTTGCCGACATGTTCGAAATAATTCGAGCGGCGGAACGACCATTTCTCGACGATACGCCCGTCATCCAAAGCCGGCGCATGGTTGTGGCTGGTGATGACATCCGCACCGACGCCGAGATCTTCCTCGCGCAGCGCATAACCTTCCGGCGCATACCAGTTGGCGCGCTCCCAGCCATAGACGGAGCCGAACACGCCGCCGAGCTTCTTCAGGCGGTCATAAACCGGTGTCGTCTTCAGCGGACGGGCGGCGGAGCGCTCTTCGTCCGGGTAATGCATGGTGAAGACATTGGCATAGGCTTCCTCGTTCTTGGCGATGAGGTAACCTTCCGTAGCGTAAGGGCCGAAGCGGCGCGGATCGACACCCATCAGGTCGAGCGTCGGCTCGCCATCGACGATCCACTCGGCCAGCTGCCAGCCGGCACCGCCGGCAGCTGTGATGCCGAAGGAATGGCCTTCGTTCAGCCAGAAATTCTTGAGGCCCGGAGCGGGACCGACAATCGGGTTGCCGTCAGGCGTATAGGCGATAGCGCCGTTATAGACCTTCTTGATGCCCACTTCGCCGAAGGCCGGAACGCGCACCATGGCGGTTTCGATATGCGGCATCAGGCGGTCGAGTTCTTCCTGGAACAGCTCATATTCGCTGTCATCGGAAGGACCGTCGACGTAACAGACGGGCGCGCCGACTTCATAAGGACCGAGGATCAGGCCGCCCGCTTCCTCACGCATGTACCAGGCGGAGTCGGATTCGCGCAGCACGCCCATTTCCGGCAGGCCCTGGCGACGACGCTCCTGGATGGCCGGGTGCGGCTCGGTGACGATATATTGATGCTCGACCGGAATGACCGGAATGTTGATGCCGACCATTTCGCCGGTCTTTCGGGCAAAGGAGCCCGTGCAGGATATGATATGCTCGGCGATGATCTCGCCCTTGTCGGTCGTCACCTTCCAGTGACCGTCTTCCAGCTGCTCGATGGCGGTGACGGTGGTGTTGCGATAGATGGTCGCCCCGCGGTCACGCGCGCCCTTGGCGAGCGCCTGCGTCAGATCGGCAGGCTGAATATAACCGTCATCAGGATGCTGGATGGCGCCGAGCAGGCCGTCCGTCTCGCAGAGCGGCCAGATTTCCTTCACCTGCTCCGGCGTCAGCATGTTGACGCGCACGCCGATAGTCTCGGCGATGCCGGCATAATACATATATTCGTCCCAGCGATCCTTGGTGCGGGCGAGACGGATATTCGAGACTTTGGAGAAGCCGACATTCATGCCGGTCTCTTCCTGAAGCTCCTCATAGAACTTCACGGAATATTTGTGAATCTGGCCAACCGAATAGCTCATGTTGAACAGCGGCAGAAGCCCGGCCGCATGCCAGGTGGAACCCGAAGTCAGCTCCTTGCGCTCGATGAGCACGCTGTCGCTCCAGCCCTTCTTGGCAAGATGATAAAGCGTCGAAACGCCAACGACGCCGCCACCGATCACCACCGCCCGTGCATGTGTCTTCATTTACAGAACCCCTGAAAAGCGCCGGCCTTGCCTTATTCCGCCGACATTGGATGGGAGGAATATGAAGCGCTTGCGGGTTGTTCAGCCGCCTGATTGCGACATGGCCATAGGGTGCTGCGACAGGGAAGAAAATGCGGAGCACGCCAGATGAATGCAGCACAGCTTTGCCGCTCGTTTCTTCTCCCCGTCGGGAGAAGGTGGCCCGAAGGGTCGGATGAAGGGGGCAAGCTGTCTAAATACGTCTACCCTAGCCCCCTCGTCCCGCTGCCCGGAACTCGACGTCCACAAGCAACAGCGATCTACGCTTTCGCGTCGGGTTTCTCCTTCGGCTCAGTCAGCTTCTCGCTCTTCGAGGCCTCTTTCTCTGCCGTTGCCGCCCCCGTATGGGCCACCACTGCCTTGTCGCCCTCCTCCGAAAGCAGCGCCGCCAGCATCTGCGGGTTGGCGTCGCCTTCCACGTGGATGTTGAGGTTGCGCTGCGGGAACGGGATGTCGATCCCCTCCTCCCGGAAGCGCTGGAGGATTGCGATACGGAGCGCGTTTTTCACACCAAGACCGTTGGAGAGATCGGCAAGGTGGAAACGCAGTTCGAAATCCAGCGAAAAATCGCCAAAGCGCAGGAACTCCACATGCGGCTCGGGATTGCGCAGCACCGGCGGGTGGGCGCGCACCAGTTCCAGCAGAATATCCATCACCTTCTGCGGATCGGAATCGTAAGAGACGGAAACGGGAATTTCCGCGCGCATGATGCGGTTGCGGTGTGTCCAGTTGCCGACCGAGGAATTGATGAACTCCGAATTCGGCACGATGATCGACTGGCCGCGGAAGGTTTCGATTTCGGTGGCGCGCACGGAAAGCCGCTTGACGGTGCCTTCCGTCGTGCCTGTTACCACCCAGTCCCCAACCTTGAAGGGGCGCTCCACCAGCAGGATGAGGCCGGAGACGAAGTTGGAGACGATGTTCTGCAGGCCGAAACCGATACCGACCGAAAGGGCCGACGCCACCAGCGCCAGGCTGGAGAGGTTGAGGCCGGCGGAGGAAACGCCGAAGATGGCGGCAACGGCGATACCGAGATAACCGATACCGGTCTTGACCGAGTTGCGCACCCCGGCATCCACCTGGCCGCGCGCCATGACGTTATTGTCCAGCCACTTCTGGAACCAGCGGGTGACGATGTAACCGATGGCGAAGACGAGAACGCCGCCGAAGAGGCCAATCAGCGAAATCGAAGCATTGCCGACGGTGATGCCGGTCAACAGACGATAGGCCCAGCTTTCGATATCGCCCGGCTGGAAGCCCCAGGAAAACAGGATGAGCGGCACGCCGAAGGCAAGCGCGACGGCATAGATGCCAAGCCCTGCGGCAAGACCGGCCTGATCGAGCGCCACCACGCCGAGACCGAAACGCCGCGCGAGATAACGGCCGGCGAGCGATTCCGCAAAGGCGCCCTGTCGCGAAATCGCCTTGCCGGAGAGAATGCCGATATACATCGTCGCCAGCACCGCGCCGGTGGCGACGATCTGCGTGGCGAGGAAGCGCGCAAGCCCGACATAACCCGTCAGGCAGGCGCCGATGAGAATGAGGCCGCCCACCCGCAGCAGGATGACGAGCCAGCGCGGCAGGCGCTGGTTGCCGGTGTCATAATCCTGCCCCTCGCCGATCACCGGCCGCAGGAACGACACGGTCAGCAGGATAAGGCCAATGATGATCGAGGCGAGGAAACTCTTGGCAACCGTGACGATCAGCGGCGAATAAAGCGTCTCGCTGATCGTGCCGAGCAGGTAATCGAGCCCGTTGACGAGCGCCATTAAAAGCACGGCCGAGGACAGGGTGTGCGCGCCCTTGTTGGACACCTTCAGAAGACGCCATTCCGGCTGCGTCGGCGCAAAGATCGCATAGCTCAGCCGCGAGACGAAATAAACGAAACCGGTGATCGCCATCGCCCCGAACAGGATCGGCGCGATATCTGACCGCAGCACGTTGAAATTATCGAGGAAGAAGGCGGAGGTGACGAGAAACAGGAACAGCGACAGCGACTGCACCATGGTCGACCAGAAGGCCACCGAAAGCCGTCTCAGATAGGAAGGCTCGCCCGTAAAGGCCCGCCGGTCCATGCGGCTGCCGAAAAACCGGTAACCGCCCACGAGAAACAGTAGGGCGGCCATGATCGACAGCGTCACCGCCCCGAACATCGGCAGGCGCTTGTAATTCCAGACGAAACTCGCCCAACTGCTGAAAGCGTTGTTGAGGTTGGTCAATTCGGTCAAAAAGGCGGAGGAGGCATCGCCCAGCGTCTGCGCCGAAACCTCCGTGCGCTTGAACAGGGTGGCGGCGAAAAGCGCCCGGCGAACGGCAGTGACGTTATTGGAAATCTGCGCGGCATTGGTGGCCGTGCTCTCCACCTCGCCGGCAATCGCATTCACCTCGGCCCGTTCCGCCGTTAGCCGGTTTCGCTCCTCCGTCACCATGCTGGCTTCCGGCGGCTGGTCGTCCGCAGGCGCCGCACCCAGCGCATCCAGCCGGGTCTTGATCTGGTCGAGACGGGTGCGCAGCTTGGTGTTGGCGGCGGCGGCATCGGCGGCAATGGTGTCGGCGCGGCCCTTCAGGTCCACAAGCTGCACATCGTCGCTGCCGCCCGCTTCCACCTGTTTGGCGATCGCCGCGACATCGGCCTTCCATTTCTCCAGCTCCGCCCTCGCCTGTTCGACGGTCGAGGCCTGGATAGCCACCGGGGCGGGCGATGTTGTTTCCCCCTGCGCCGCAGCCGGCATTGCCGACAAAAGACCGCCGGCCAGAAAAAGCACCATGGCCATTATCACCGCCATGGCGCCCCTTTGCCGTCGATCCCGCACCAGGCCGTCGAACACCCTTCTGCCGTCCATCAATCCGCCGAACATCAACCGCACATCCATGCCTTTCGTCTCTTTGCGCCGCATCAGGCTTTTTAGCGCCTGCCGCGCGGAAAACCACCCGCATAAAGCGAGGTTTTCAGGAGTTTGCCTTGCTTTTCACCACGAGAATCATCACCTTTGATGATGCAGCAACATGGGAGGAAATCATGGAATCTGCTGGCATTGGCTGGATCGCAGCCATCATCATCGGTGGTGTCGCCGGGTGGCTCGCCGAACAATTCATGAAAAGCAATATGGGTGTTTTCATGAACATCCTTCTTGGAATCGTCGGCGCGATCGTCGCCAACGCCATCCTTTCGGTATTTGGAATCGTTCTGCAAGGTTGGCTCGGTTACCTCATCGCCGGCTTCATCGGCGCCTGCATCCTCATCCTCATCGGCCGGGCTTTCAGGCGCGGATGAATAAAAGGAAAAATCCGTAAAACCCCGGATTTCCAGACTTTTCCAGCGCGACTGAAATTTTTTCGTCACAAAAATCGAAGAAATTTCATTTCCGCGCTGGACAAGCCCAAACTTCCCCTTTATACGCCCCCTCACACCGCCACACGGTGCCGGTCGGGTGATTAGCTCAGTTGGTAGAGCAGCTGACTCTTAATCAGCGGGTCGTAGGTTCGAGCCCTACATCACCCACCAAATTCTTCCTGAAATGACAAGACGTTGCGATGCTAACTTAAAGCATCGCATGATCGCTTGTGCCGATTCGGTCCCTCACTTTCGCATTGCCATGCCCTGCCGCTGGCAACGATATCCTCAAGAGACAGGAATCTCGTTGCAGCACCGCCCGTTTCCCCAAAGCTGTCTCAATCGTCCTTATGATCGGGACCATGAGATTGCTCATCAACATATTGCTTTTCATTCTCGGTGCGGTCGGGAGCGGGATATGTGCGTTTTTATTGTCGGCAGCGCTCGCCGATTCCGGATTTCTCGGCTCCTGTTTTGAAGGAAATTGCGCTTATGCGGCGCTTTTCATGGTGCTTCCCGTCACATGGTTCGTGCTTTTTGCGCTTTATGTGATGGCGCTGCTGATCTGGCGGCGAAAGCCTTTCCGGAACGGAAGGCTCTGAAAACTTAGATGGCGACGTCATCGCCGCCGCGCACGCGTTGACAGCGATCAAGACTTGCCGCTAACGTCCGCCTGCTGGGGGATTCGCTGCCAGTGATATGCGGGCCTCATGAGCAACCCGATATCACCGGCCTCTGAATGTGCATGTTCCGATTTGCGTCTCGCGTATGTGGACATGACGGAAAACAGGGAGACCAAAGGATGCGGGCCGCAATCAATTCCCCGTCGCTTTCGATCGACACCATGGACTATCAGGCCGAGTGCCAGTTCGCACTTGAACCTTCCATTCACGGGCTGATCGAAAAAGCCGAACATGCCGGCTGGAACCGCCAGCAGGCCGCCCTTGCCATCGTCGCGCTCGCCAGCGAGCATCTCACCGATCTATTGTCCGCCGGCGGCGTTCCCGCGCCGGATCAACGCCCCCTCTCCTGATACCCTCCTCAACCCGGGCGGATCAGCGCCGGCGTCATCGAAACATCATCGCAAAAATCAACACAGCAGGTTCGGAGTGTCCCTGTCGACACTGCCGGAACAGGTTCGTGCTGTGAAGGCCGACGTGTGGGCAAAGTCGATCCCGCACGGCACCCGGACGCAGCTCGTCGCGCCGCGTTCATCGCGCCGGGCGCCAAACCGCCTGCCGGCAACCCTGCCATAGTGTTGACACAAGCCACCAATAATGAGAACATAAAGTGAACATTATGGAGGTCAGCGATGAACACAGCAGACGCAGCCATAGAAAATGCCCTTTCCGTTGTCGCCCGCTCCCGCGATATGCGCGAACGCGCGCTCGAGCGGCGGCGCGAGCTGCAACGGCGAACGGAAGTCATCATCACCCGGCCGCTTTACGTGCTCAAAAAGAACGAAGGGCCGAAACAGCTGTCGCTGAAACTCGACAGCTAGGGCACGCCCGGTTTAAACGGAATCGGTGGGCGTGCTCTACCTCTTTGTTTTTACGCATTTCCGGACGTGAAACCGCTTCGCACTTTTACTGGAAATGCTCTACTCGCCGATGCAAAGAACCGGCAAGCGTGGCGCTGTGAAAGCGGAGGCTGCCCCACTTTCCTCCCGAAAGCAAAATCCCGTGCGGATCAACTCACGCACGGGATTTTTAGAATGAAGAGGTTGTTGTGCGTGTTTATTGCATGCGTTGCATTGCGGCTTCTGGTTCACCGGTCGTCGCAACCGCTGGCGGAAGGCGGTCGGTCTTTTTCAGGATGACGACTGGCTTTTCCACCGGATCTGTCGGCGGAACGATGCTTGCGGTTTTGAATTCACGGTCTACGGCAGGAACGGAAGCGTTGATCTGTTGATGACCTGCGCATTCCGCAAGCGCTGCACTGGCGGAAAAACCAAAGACAGCGGCGATAATGAGAACTGATTTCATGTCATTCTCCCTTCGCTCTGGTGGCGATCTCCAGTCTAGGTGGAGACGGGCCGGATTGAAAATCACACTTTAGAGACATCTAAAGCTCATGATCATTTCGGCAGTCGTCGTCATCGATGTGCGTGGCAGACAACAGGCAAATGCCGTCGCCCTTATTTCTTCCGCACATCCAGCGGATTTCGGCAAAGCGGTCTGCGAAATATCATCGCCACATAACTTCCCTTAAGAGAAATGAGGCTTGGCGTGTAAGTCGAAACCTTCGCCGTGTTGGCGGCCTTTATCGTTCTCCCCTCAGAGGAATTCTGCTGCATGGCACGCCTCCTTCCATGAGCGATAACGAAAATGCGCCGGTCTTGTTCCGCATTGCCCTCTCTTTGCTCCGAGAGAGGTCAAGGCGCTGCCGGTTGTTTCTTCTCCCCGCCGGGGAGAAGGTGGCCCGAAGGGTCGGATGAGGGGGCTAGCGCAGAGATATGCGGAGAGCTTGCCCCCTCATCCCGCTGCCACGCGTAATAACTTCGTATAGCATACATTAT
>NZ_LT009745.1:1559639-1574353 GCF_900013505.1 Agrobacterium deltaense RV3
ACCCTTCGCGGCATCAAACCCTTTGAAGGGACCAATCAAACGGCGCCGGAATTCGTATAAACTTTCGTAACTAATGGTATGCTATACCGAAGTTATTACGGCTAGCGCAGAGATATGCGGAGAGCTTGCCCCCTCATCCCGCTGCCACGGACTTCTCCCCGGTGGGGAGAAGAAACAAGTGGCGCCCTCCCCGTGACATTGACTGCCTCAACGCCCGCGCTTGAAAATTCCGCTCAAAACCTCTATATGCCTCAGCGCGAGGACGACCTCGGCCACAGTGGCAACAGCATGCGGGACGGCCCGGTCACATACCGGAGAATGAAATGCGTTCCCTGCAAGATCGTATCCGCCACGCCCTCAGTTTCGAAATCATCGGCCTTCTTCTCGTCATTCCCTTGGGCGCGCTGCTTTTTGGCATGCCTATGGAAGATATCGGCATTGTCGGCCTCGTCAGCGCCACGCTGGCGACGGTCTGGAACTATGTCTACAATCTCGGTTTCGACCACGCCATGCAGCGCATGAAAGGCACGACGCTGAAGACGCCCGCCCTCCGGGTCGCCCATGCCGTGCTGTTCGAACTCGGTCTGCTGATCGTGCTGATGCCCTTCATCGCCTGGTATCTGAATATCAGCCTTGCCCACGCGCTGGTGATGGATATCTCGTTTGCGCTGTTTTACGTGGTCTATGCTTTTGTCTTCAACTGGAGCTACGACCGGGTTTTCCCGCTGCCGGAATGGAAGTCGCAGCAGGACGCCGCCTGACCGGCACGGAAAGGAACAACGCCTCAGAGCAGCGACGCCTTGAAGAAGCTGACCACCTCGGCGTTGAAGCTGCGGTGAAACCCCGCCCGGTCGAAACCCGCCGCATCGCTGCAAATCTGGGGCACGGCCTTTTCCATCTCGGCGGGGCAAGGGGCGATAAAGGAAAAGTGCCCCGCCCCTTTTACCATCCGATAGTCCGGTTTCACCGACAGATCGTCGCGCAGCCTTGCAACATCCTGCGGCGCGACACCGTCGCCGCCGCGTTCCGAACTCCAGAGCTGGACGGGGATCGTGATATTCTTCAGGTCGCCCGCGCCGGGAAAGGCATTCAACGGGTCGGCGGTAACCACAGCCTTCACACGCGCATCCTGACCGCCATGCTGCGGCAATGTCGTCTTCTGCCGCATCTGCGTGCAAATCGGCGCCTGCGGGTCGGGACAGGGCAGCCCGGCATTGGCAAAATCAGGCGTGCCGCCGGCAAGCACCAGCGCGGTATAGCCGCCGCGCGAAAATCCGAAGACGCCGATCCGCCCGGCATCGATGGAACCGGCGTCACTAAAACCTTCAAGCAGATGATCCAGCAACCGGGCAATATCCGCCGGACGGCCCGTCAGCGCGGAAAGCTCGCCCGCCTTTTTCATTTCAAGCGCATTGTCTCCGGGGTGATTGATAGCCGCGACAATGAAGCCGGCATCCGCCAGCGCCGCCGCCGTGTCCCGATGGCTGAAATAGGTGCCGCCAAAGCCATGGGAAATGACGACGAGCGGATACTTCCCTTCAGGAACAGGACAATCGCGCACGGCGGGCAAAAGGAAGGGACCGATCCTGACCTCTTCCGGCGCGGCCGCGCAGGGCGACCATACCGCAGCCTTCATGGCAGCTTTGCCATTCGCGGCTGGAACGTCGATCAGCCGGAGACCGACCGCCATGGCGGCGCCCGTTCCAGACAGGGCGGAAAACATAAGGCAAAGCAGCAGCAGAAATCGCATCACCAACTCACGGATCGGGCTCACGGATCGGGACCATTATGCACAGGCCGATCGGTGACCGGCGCTACGCGAACATAAAGCGGTTTCCTGTGGCGGCAATAACGCCGAACGCTTAAAGCGATTTCAGCGTCCAGGCCACGATATCGCGCGTGGCGGCGGCAAAGGCCTGATCCAGCGCTTTTACGAAATTGGCGTTGCCGGAACCGCTGACGCGGGCGCTGGCGCGGAACACCTCCTGCGCCTTCACCGTGCCGTTGCGGTCGTTCAGCAGCTTCACCGATATTTCGATATTGGCGATATTCCTCGCCGTATCGATTTCGAAGGCGCGAATATCGGTCACGACCTGATAGTCGATTGCCAGCCCCTGCCCCGGCCGGCCGACGCCGCCGAGCTTGCCGGTATCCTCGAAGGCTTCCACCAGTTTGGACTGTACCATGCGCGGCAGGCGGTCGCTCCATTGCGAGTTGCCGAGATATTGCACCTCCGAGCCGGAAAGGCGCACCACGATGTTTTCGCTGTCGAGCGCCTTCAGGGCGGTCGGATCGGCAATCAGCAATTGCCGGCTTTTCAGCGAAGGCCCCTGGGTAACCGCCGCCGAAGAGACGGAAAGATCGAAAGTATCGTTCTTCGGCGCACCCGCGCAGCCGGCCATCAAGGCGGCAAGCAGCGGAGCCAGAATGAGGGCGCGTCGCTGACGGCCGTTCATCGATCGTGTCATTGGCCCATACCCCTCTTAGCGCCTTGTTCTGCCATCATATTGTTTCACGGTTTCGCCGCCGAAAATCAACCGCTGCGGATCGCGGTCGATATTGGTGATGGCATTGTTGAGATTGTCGACCGTAACCCGCGTGCTGCCGATCAGCGCCTGGAAATCCTTCAGGCCCGAACTGGAGAAACGCGTCAGATTGTCGGCAATCGGCCCGATACGGGCATTGAGATTGTCAGCAACCGCCTTGAAGGAGGTGAGCGTTTCGCGCGCCTTGGCAAACAGCGAATTGGCGTCATCGGTGCCGAGCATGCCGTCCACCTTGGCGAGAATGCCGTCGACGCGGCTGGAGGCGAGGTTCAGCTTGCGGCCCATTTCGGTAAAGTCGGAAACCGCCTGGTCGATATCGGCACGGCGGGCGCCGACATCGTCGGCGATGCGTTTGAAGTTCGCCACGGCATCGCGCGCATCGGCGGTCGCAGAGGAAACGTCATCGACCACGGTGCCCACCTTGGCGGGATCGACGGAGGCGAGAAGCTCATCCGCGCGCTTCACCACGGTCTGCACTTCCGTGCTCGCCGCCTCGAAGTTTTTCGCCGTGCTCTGTACCGTCTCCATGATGCCCTGAATATCGCTGGAAGCGGAAGCGACATCCTTCGTCACCTTGTCGACATTCGACAGGATGGAATCGATCTTGCCGGCATCCACCGCCTTCACCAGATCCTCGATGGCCGTCAGCGTGCCGTCGAGACGCACCGAGACCGACTGTACCGTTGTGGAAAGCGAGCTAAGGCTGGCGATGAAATTCTTGATGCCATCGGAATTGGCCGCCAGCGCATCGGAGAATTTCTCGGCATTGCGCACCGTCTGCGTCAAGGGGCCACGCGCATCCTGCACGAAACCCTGCAATTCCCCGATGGCGCCATCGGCGCGTTTCAGGATCTTGTCGGCGGTGGCGAGCAGGTTGGTGACGCTGGAAAGATCGGCTGTCAGCTCGGCCGGAACGCCGCTTTCGACGGCTTTCTGCAGAATGCGCTCGCCATCCTTGTTACCGCCGGAAAGCTCGATATAGGCAGCACCCGTCAGGCCCTGAATTTCAAGTACGGCGCGGGTGGACGGGAAAACCGGGGCATCGGCCTGCACTTCGGTAAACGCGATGGAATAGGCCGGATCATCGCGGTCGATCGCAAGCCCGCGCACGGTTCCGACCGGAATACCGTTGAAGCGCACGGGAGACCCGACGGAAAGGCCGTTTGCGGAGCCGGGAATACGCACGACAAGCTGCGCCGTCGGGCCACCTCGGCCAAACTCGGCCATCCAGTAAACGAAGCCGAATGCGGCGGCGATCACGATCAGCGTGAAAATTCCGACTATGGTGTAGTTCGCCTTGGTTTCCATGCTTCTTGTTACTCCACCGGATTTTCGTGTCTGCCGTCCGGAAGAACGACAGAGCGGGCCCGTTTGCCGCGGAAATAGGACTGCACCCACGGATCGTCGCAGGCGAACATGTCCTGCAATGTCCCTTCCACCAGCACCTTCTTCTGGCCCAGCACCGCAATGCGGTCACAGACGGAGAAGAGGCTGTCGAGGTCGTGCGTCACCATATAGACGGTCAGGCCGAGCGAATCGCGCAAGCGCGCTATCAGCATATCAAATTCCGCCGCCCCGATGGGATCGAGGCCGGACGTCGGCTCATCGAGGAAGACGAGGTCGGGATCGAGCGACAGCGCCCGGGCAAGGGCCGCACGTTTGATCATGCCGCCGGAAAGCTCGGAAGGATACTTGTCGCCCGCATCGGGCTTCAGCCCCACCATCTCGATCTTCAGATAGGCAAGCTCGTCCATCAGCTTCTTCGGCAGGTCGAGATATTCCCGCATTGGCAGCTGGATGTTTTCCTTCACCGTCAGGCCGGAAAACAGCGCGCCCTGCTGGAACAGCACGCCAAGCCGCTGGTCGAGCATCATACGGTCGTCTTCGCTCGCCTTGTCGTAATCGGTGCCGAGAATGCGGATCGCACCCGCCTGCCGTGGCAGCAGCCGCAAGATCGCGCGCATCAACACGGATTTGCCAGCGCCGGAGGGGCCGATGAAGCCAAGAATTTCGCCGCGATAGACATCGAGGTCGAGATTTTCGAGCACGTTGCGGCCGTTGAAGCCGACGGTCACACCCTCGACGGAAAGCACCACCTCGCGGCCGTCTTTCCCGGTTCTTGTCTCATGCGGTTTCTGGTCCAGTTTCTCCAACGCGCCCTCCCTAAAAATCGATGGCTGCGTAGAAGATGGCGAAAAGACCATCCACCAGAATGACAACGAAGATCGACTTCACCACCGAGGAGGTGACGTGCTGACCAAGCGATTCGGCCGAACCGCCCACCTTCATGCCTTCAACGGCCGCGACGATGCCGATGATGAGCGCCATAAACGGCGCCTTGATCATGCCAGCGGCAATGGTCGATTCCTCCACGGCACCATGCAGGCGCGACAGGAACACCTCGAAGGTTATGCCGGAATAGGCAAAGGCCACGATGGCCGCACCGAAAAGCGCTGCGAAATTGGCGAGAATGGTCAAAAGCGGCAGCGCGATGGTGAGCGCCACCAGCCGCGGAAACACCAGCACGCCGACGGGATTGAGGCCGATCACCTTCAGCGCGTCGATTTCCTCGCGCATCTTCATCGAGCCGATTTCCGCCGTAATCGCGCTGCCGGAGCGGCCGGCGATCATGATCGCGGTCAGAAGCACACCGATTTCACGCAATTGCAGAATGCCGACCAGATCGACAACGAAGACTTCCGCACCGAAATAACGCAGCTGAAACGCACCCTGCTGGGCGATGATCGCACCAATCAGGAACGACATCAGCATGATGATCGGCACGGCGCGCACGCCCATATGGTCGATCTGGTTGACGATCGCCGCCGGCGAGACGCCACGGCCGCGCCCGAGCTTCATCTGCGCGCCGCGCACGGCCGAGCCGAGAATATACATGCCCGCCAGGAAATCCGCGCCGTTCTGAATGACGGCCTTGCCGATGGGCGCAAAAATACGCTCGGCGAGCCCCACCTTCTTGGGCGCCTCGCCCTCCATCTCCACCTTTTCGGGCAACTGGCCGATGACCTCTTCGATACGGTCATTGCCCGTCACGGTGACGGTGGCGCCATTTGCCTCGAGGTCCTTGCGCAGGCGCTGGATGATCCATGCGCCCGTCGTATCGATAGCCTCGACGGAAGAAAGATCGATTTCCACCGGGCCGGCCGATTTGCTCTTTTCGAGCTTTTCAAGACTGGGGAAAACACCGGCGAGATTGCTGTTGCGCCAGGAACCGCTCATGACAAAACGCAAGCCGCCGCCGGAGACGCTATCGTCTTCGGTGATTGCGGCCGGGTTCGCCTGTTGCCGTGTGTCCTGTTCTTGCATAATGCTCCGAGCGAGTGCAGCCGTCACGAGATTCTTAAAGGTTTCATAACGTTTTGGCCTCCGGCAAGCCACAGTGACGGCCGACAATTCGTGATAAATTTGGCGTCATGTGTCTTTTGCCGCCCAATCGGAAGTGAAAAAAACATGCCCCGTTACCTTCAAGCCACAACGGAACGTTTTCCCGTCGCCGGCAGCTTCACCATTTCACGCGGCACCCGCACCCACGCGGATGTCGTAACGTGCACCATCCGCGATGGTTCCTTTACCGGCATCGGCGAATGTGTGCCCTATCCGCGTTATGGCGAAAGTATTGAAGGCGTCATTGCCGATATCGAGGCGATGGCGGAGCAGATCGCCGGCGGTGTGACACGGCAGGAACTGCAACAGGCGATGCAACCCGGCGCCGCCCGCAATGCGGTGGATTGCGCGCTGTGGGACCTCGAAGCCAAGATCACCGGCAAAACCGTTGCCGAGCGCATCCTTGGACAGGCGGCAAAGCCGCTCGTCACCGCCTACACCATCTCGCTTGCCGACCCCGAGACCATGGCCGCGAAAACGGCGGAAAACGCAGGCCGCCCGCTGCTGAAGATCAAGACCGGCACGGCGGATGACGAAGCGCGTCTCAGGGCCGTGCGCGCCGCCGCACCCGAAGCGCGCATCATCATCGACGCCAATGAAGGCTGGAACGATTATAATATCGAATATTATCTGCGGCTTGCGGCAGAACTGAAGATATCGCTGATCGAGCAGCCGCTACCCGCCGGCAAGGATGACATCCTCGCCCGCATCGACCATCCGGTGCTGATCTGCGCCGATGAAAGCGTGCATTCCACGAAGGACCTCGCCGGCCTGCGCGACCGCTACGATGCGATTAACATCAAGCTCGACAAGACCGGCGGCCTGACCGAAGCGCTTGTCATGAAGGCCGAGGCCGAAAGGCTCGGCTTCACCATCATGGTCGGCTGCATGCTCGGCACCTCGCTCGGCATGGCGCCCGCCGTGCTGGCGGCGCAGGGCACCGCCTTCGCCGATCTCGACGGACCGCTGCTGCTGGCGCAGGATCGTGAGCCGGGGCTGGTTTATGAGGGTTCGCTGGTTTATCCGGCACGGCCGGAATTGTGGGGGTAGAACTCTCGCTAAGGGTCCGCACTGGGTTGGTGTCGAGAGGCTGCGTTCGCACCATCTCGCCGGTGCCTAACCGGAAGGTTACTGGGAAGGCTCTAAAGCCTCACCTCCGTCATGCCGGACCTGATCCGGCATCCAGCCACGGCGCGTCTGCGCCGTGAGAAATAGGTCTTACGCGATCAAAGACTTGATCGCACTGGATCCCGGCTCAGGGCCGGGATGACGGTATGCGGATGCTACAATTTTTGCCAAACACTTCGTTTACAGGTGAGCCTGCAACCAAACACGCCAACTCAGGCCGCGTGCTTCCCGATCAGCCCCGGAATATCCACCGGCTCCATCTCGTCCGATGTGTGTTCGGCGGTAACGTCGCTCGTTTGCATCCAGGTGATCAGCTCGAAGCTGCCATCAGCATTTTCGGCAATCGCCGTGCAGCTTTCCACCCAGTCGCCGGTGTTGATGTAGCGAATGCCGTCCATGTCTTCCATGACCGCATGGTGAATGTGGCCACAGATGACGCCATCGACATTGTTGCGGCGCGCCTCGTCGGCCACCACGCGCTGGAATTCGCCGATGAAGTTGACGGCGTGTTTGACCTGCAGCTTGGCCCAGGCCGAGAACGACCAGTAAGGCAGGCCGATGCGGCGGCGCACGGCGGCGATGGCGATGTTGAGCGCAATTGCCGCGTCATAGGCCCAGTCGCCAAGATAAGCGAGCAGGCGGGCGTTGCGCACCACCACGTCGAACTCGTCGCCATGGATGATCAGGTACTTCTTGCCGTCGGCGGCCTCATGGATCATGCGCTCGGCAACTTCGATGCCGCCGAAATGCATGCCCGGAAATTCCCGCAGGAATTCGTCATGATTGCCGGGAATATAGACGATGCGCGTTCCCTTGCGGGCCTTGCGCAGAAGCTTCTGCACCACGTCGTTGCAGCCCTGCGGCCAGTACCAGCTGCGGCGCAGACGCCAGCCGTCGACAATGTCGCCGACGAGAATGATCGTCTCGGCCTCGTGATATTTCAGGAAGTCGAGCAGATAATCCGTCTTGGCCGCCTTGGAGCCGAGATGAACATCCGAAATGAAAAGCGTTCTGAACTGTCTGGTTTCGATTTGACCGGCCACGGATTTCATCCCCCTGTTCGGTTGCGTCCCTGCGGCTTTCTTACCTCTCAGAACCAGACTCGTGTTTCAGCAACATGACAGACGCCGGTTTTTATAGGGAATATGACGAAAGCCTTCACGAAAACGCGAATAAGCCATGGCCGCATTTGCATAAGGTGCGGTCAAATAACGGCTGTACCACGGGGAAGTTTGTTGTATTCAGGGGTCCGGAATTGAACCAGACATGACGGTGGAAGAATGACCTCTCACGATAAGAACAACACGCCCGCCAACACGGCAAAGGCCGACATCGAGGAACAGGCGCTCTTTTTCCACCGCTATCCGCGCCCCGGCAAGCTGGAAATCCAGGCCACCAAGCCGCTCGGCAACCAGCGCGATCTGGCGCTGGCCTATTCGCCGGGTGTTGCCGCCCCCTGCCTCGCCATCCATGAAAATCCGGAAACGGCGGCGGAATATACCGCCCGCGCCAACCTCGTCGCCGTCATTTCCAACGGCACGGCGGTGCTCGGCCTCGGCAATATCGGCCCGCTTGCTTCCAAGCCGGTGATGGAAGGCAAGGCCGTCCTCTTCAAGAAATTCGCCGGCATCGACGTTTTCGATATCGAAATCGATGCGCCCGGCATCAACGACATGGTCTCCACCATCGCAGCGCTGGAGCCCACCTTCGGCGGCATCAACCTTGAGGACATCAAGGCGCCGGAATGTTTCGAGGTTGAGCGCCAGCTGCGCGAGAAGATGAACATCCCGGTCTTCCACGATGACCAGCACGGCACCGCGATCATCGTCGCCGCCGCCGTCACCAATGCGCTGGAACTCGCCGGAAAATCGCTCTCGAGCGTCAAGATCGTCGCCTCGGGCGCCGGTGCGGCAGCCCTTGCCTGCCTCAACCTGCTCGTTTCCATGGGCGCGAAGAAAGAAAACATCTGGGTCCACGACATTGAAGGCCTCGTTTACGATGGCCGCAACACGCTGATGGACGAGTGGAAGGAAGTTTACGCCCAGAAGACCGACAAGCGCGTTCTCTCCGAAACCATCGACGGCGCGGATGTCTTCCTCGGCCTTTCCGCCGCAGGCGTGCTGAAGCCGGAACTCCTGGAGCGCATGGCGGAAAACCCGCTGATCCTCGCGCTTGCTAACCCCAATCCGGAAATCATGCCGGAAGCGGCGCGTGCGGCCCGTCCGGATGCGATGATCTGCACCGGTCGTTCGGATTTCCCGAACCAGGTGAACAACGTTCTCTGCTTCCCTTATATCTTCCGCGGCGCGCTCGATTGCGGCGCAACGACCATCAACGAGGAAATGAAGATGGCCGCCGTGCAGGCCATCGCCGAACTCGCGCGTGAGGAAGTTTCAGAAGTGGCCGCAAAGGCCTATAGCGGCGAAACGCCGGTCTTCGGCCCGAACTACCTCATCCCCTCGCCCTTCGATCCGCGCCTCATCCTGCGCATTGCGCCAGCCGTTGCCCGCGCTGCGGCCGCAAGCGGTGTCGCCGCCCGGCCGATCACCGATTTCGAAGCCTATCTCGACCAGCTGAACCGTTTCGTCTGGCGTTCCGGCTTCATCATGAAGCCGGTCTTCAACGCCGCGAAAGCCGCCGAAAAGAAGCGCATCATCTTTGCCGAAGGCGAAGACGAGCGCGTACTGCGCGCCGCCCAGGTGCTTCTGGAAGAAGGCACCGGCATCCCGATCCTCATCGGCCGTCCGCAGATCATCGAAACGCGCCTGAAGCGCTTCGGCCTGCGCATCCGCCCGCATACGGATTTCGCCGTGGTCAACCCGGAAGACGATCCGCGCTACCGCGACTATGTCGATGACTATTTCGCCCTTGTCGGCCGCGTCGGCATCAACCCGGAAGCAGCCCGCACCATCGTGCGCACCAACACGACCGTCATCGGCGCGCTGTCGGTGAAGCGCGGCGAAGCGGATGCGCTGATCTGCGGTCTCGAAGGCCGTTACGACCGCCACCTGCGCGACGTCAACCAGATCATCGGCAAGCAGGAAGGCGTGCGTTCCTTCGCGGGCCTCAGCCTGCTCATCACCCAGCAGGGTGCGCTGTTCCTCACCGATACTTTCGTGAATTACGACCCGACCTCCGAGGAAGTGGCGGAAATGGCCATTCTCGCGGCCAAGGAAATCCGCCGCTTCGGCATCACGCCGAAGATCGCCCTCGCCAGCCATTCCAATTTCGGCTCGCGCGATTCCGAAAGCGCCCGCAAGATGCGCCGCGCCCTGAAGATCGTGCAGGAGGCCGCACCGGAACTGGAAGTGGATGGCGAAATGCAGGGCGGCTCGGCCCTTTCGGAAGCGCTGCGCAAGCGCGCCATGCCGAACAGCGTGCTGACGGGCGAAGCGAACTTGCTGGTCTTCCCGAATCTCGATGCCGCAAACATCACGCTCGGTGTCACCCGCACCTTGACGGAAGGCCTGCATGTCGGCCCGATCCTGCTCGGCACGGCCCTGCCCGCCCATATCCTGTCGCCCAGCGTCACCTCGCGCGGCGTCGTCAACATGGCGGCGTTTGCCGTGGTGCAGGCCTCGCACCCTTCGGTGTGATGCTGCGGGCGCATTAACGCAATTTTGAACAGGCTGTTGCCGCATTGCGGCAACAGCTTATGTTATCTTCCCGAAACACGGATGTCGTGAAGTATAACGCCCCTGCCACCGGCCGGGGACATCGAACGGATCGAACAATTGACCCGCCGCAGCCGCATCATCGGCCTCCTGCTTCCCCTTGTTTTCATCGCCCCGGCCGCCGCCTTCGCGGATCAGGTCTGCGATACGCTTTATGCGCAATTGCGCGAGCCGCCCCGCGTCATAGGCAACACGGCAGAGGTGCGCCGTTATGCCAACGCGCTCGCCCGCCAGAATATCGTCATCCGCAAGATCAGGAACGACCTGCGCGGCTATGGCTGCTCATCCGGCAGCGTCATCGTCTATGGCAATCCCAATGCCGGTATCTGCGCCGAGATCGGCGATGCGCTGGCGGAAGCGGAAAGCGAGCGCGACGCCATCATCCGTGACCGCGACGACGCCATGGCGGCCGCGCGTAGCGACGACGGCGACATCAGGCGTCAGCGCATCCTCGCCGCCCTCGATGCCAATGGCTGCAACACCCTGCCGCAGACGGAAACACAATTGCCTCCGCCTCCGGATGTGACGCGTTATCCCGACGCCTTTCGGCAGAATGGCCCGCAGAACGACGATGAGCCGGGACAGGGGGGGCTTTCGCCCTACCCCAACGCCGCCGCCGAGGGCGGGCTTCGCACACTCTGCGTGCGCACCTGCGACGGCTCGTTTTTCCCCATCGCGTCCAATGCCTCGCCGCTCGATTTCCGCGCCCAGGCGGAGCAGTGCGAGAAAATGTGTCCGGGCACCGAGACGGAGCTTTATTTCCACTCCATGACGGATCAGGAAACCGCCGATATGGTGTCTGCGGAAACAGGCAAGCCCTACAGGGACCTGCCAACCGCCTTCGCCTATCGAAACGCCAGTACAAAAGCGCCAGGCTGCGCCTGCAACATGGCCGCCTACCACAAGGAAATGCAAAAGCAGGAAGAGGCCGCCCGGCCGCAGCCCGAAAAACCCTATTCCGGCATCACCACCATTCCATCACCGCAAGGTGACAAGGCTGAGAAACCCACCGAACAGCAACAGGCCGCCAAGCCGCCGGAACAGCCCGTTCCCGAACGCGACTATGACCCGAACGACAGCAGCGTCCGCGTCATAGGTCCGAAATTCCTGCCCGACCAGACGGGCCGGATCGACCTGAAGAACCCGGCACTGAAGGGTATACAGCCGCAGCAGTGACATACATCGCGGAGCGAGCAGGCGCCGCTTGTTTCTTCTCCCCGAGCGGGAGAACTCCGCGGCAGCGGGATGAGGGGGCGAGCTCTCCGTATACCGCTAGCGTTGCCCCCTCATCCGACCCTTCGGGCCACCTTCTCCCCGACGGGGAGAAGAAATACGCGGCGACGTCCCGCCTTATTCACAGGTCTCCGCTTCTATACCCCGCCCCAGCGGTTACGAAACACCAGTTCCTCCAGCGGCACGCGCTGTCGCCAGCCCTTCACCGCCAGTTCCGGCTCGTTATAGAGCGCATCGACACGGCCGAGGCAAAGCCAGGCGACGATTTCGATATGGTCGGGAATATCGAGAATGGTGCGAATGTCGCTATCGTGGAAAATGCTCACCCAGCCGACACCGATGCCTTCGGCGCGCGCCGCGAGCCAGAGATTCTGGATGGCGCAGACGGTGGAATAGACATCCGTGCGCGGATTATGGGTGCGGCCCAGCACCACCTTGCCGCCGCGCGTCGGATCGCAGGTGACGCAGATGCTGAGCGGCGCCTTGCGGATGCCTTCAAGCTTGAGACTGCGATAAAGCGCCTGTTGCTCGCCCGTAAACATCGCCGCCGCCTCCTCATTGGCGCGGCTGAAGGCCACGAAGGCCGCCTGACGGATCGCGCCATCGGTGATGAGGGTAAAATTCCACGGCTGCATGAAACCGACCGAGGGCGCGGAATGGGCCGCCTTCAAAAGACGCTCCACCAGATCGTCCGGCAGCGGGTCCGGCAGGAACTGGTCGCGCACGTCGCGACGGGTCTCGATGGCACGGTAAATCGCCTCGCGTTCCTCACAGGAAAACGGGCGGGCGGGCGAGAGCGCATGATCGAACGAACTGGCGCCGGGCGGATTGCTCACGGACGAATCGGCTGGCATCGTCTATCCCCAACAATGCGAAGGCCGGGCGCAAATGCGCACCCCGCCTCGACAATAACCTGCCGCCGTCCGCGCGGTTCGGTCTATCTTATCAGGCCGGTCTTCTGACTTGGCTTCATCCGCCCTTTTCGCCTTCCCGAACTGCTTCAGTGGCTTAAAAAAAGAACGTCCGCCTCACAGCGCTGGGCACGTTCCGGTCTTTCACCGGATTCCCGATTCTCCCGCCGCAAGGGCAGGCACCTGACAGGCAAGCTATGGGCAAAAAAGTTTGCGAATGCAAGCATCCTGCCGGTGGTGCGGCAATGTGGCCCGCCTCACCCCCATCATTCCACCGGAAAATACCGGACATAAGCAAACTCATCCCCATCCGGTGACCAGTTGGGCGAGTTCATCGTGCCCTGCCCGCCGAAAAGTTCGAACAGCGTCTCGGCATTGCCGCCATCCATGTCCATCAGCCGCACCCGTACATCGAGATCGCGCGGATGGTCGAAAACGTCGCCGTCATAGGAAATGAACACCACCTTGTCTCCCTTGGGAGACGGGTGCGGAAACCAGTCGCCATAGGGACTGTCGGTAATGCGCTCGACGGCGGAGCCATCCACCCGCACGCGCCAGATCTGCATTCGCCCGGTGCGGCTGGAATTGAAATAGATCCACTCGCCGTCAGGCGAATAATCCGGCCCGTCATTGCGGCCCTCGCCATGGGTCAGCCGCGTCTCGACGCCGCTTGTTATATCCATCGAATAGATATCGAAGACCTGATCGCGAATGCCGCAATAGGCGAAACCTTTCCCATCCGGAGCCCATCCATGCCAGTAGGAGGGAAGATTTTTCGTCATCAGCCGTGGCGCCCCGCCCACCGAGGGCATGAGGTAGATGGCGCTCTTGCCAAATTCCACCTTATCGGAAATGGCGTAGAGCGATCCATCCGGCGAAATGCCGTGATCGTTGTTGCAGAGCGTGGCAAAGCCGGTATCGACCTTCTCCGGCGCGATATCACCGGCAAGAGACAGGCGGTAAAGCAGCCCTTCACTGTTCAGCAGCAGATAATTTCCATCCGGCGACCAGTTCGGCGCTTCAAAAAGATCAGGCGTCTGCCACACCACCCGCATCTGCCGGGTGCGGATGTTGAAGATTTCGATGGAGCTGCGCATTCTGCCTCCCGGGCGTGTCCGTGTCTCGTTCAAAGCGCCGGACAATGCAGACATTCCGTTTGCATCCACCATCGCCTCGATTATGATCCTAGGGCGGCAGGCACCGTCCTGCAAATTCAAACCGGAAAAAACGCCAGCGCTCCGGCACCGTCCGTGACCCTTGCTGTTTCTCCCAGATCCGAGGTTCCGCGATGAATACCATCGCCGATCACGGCATCCGCTTCGGCCGGATCGCCGCAATGCTTCCTGTCAAAAACATCGAAAAGGCCCATGATTTTTACGTTGGGGTGCTGGGCTTCGAAAAGACCTTCGAAAACGGCAACCCGTCGGCTTCATGATTCTCAAACAGGGCAATGCCGAGCTGCACCTGACATTGCAGCCCACCCACAAGGCAGCGCCTTTCAATGTGGCGCATATGATGGTGAGCGATGTCGATGCGCTGCATGCGCTCTGCAAGAGTGAGGGCTTGCGCATCATCAAGGGCCTGCAGGACAAGGATTACGGCCTGCGCGCCTTTGTGTTTGAAGACCCGGATGGCAACCGCATCGATGTGGGGCAGGTTATTTGAGATCAGCGAACGGCGCGGGGTTTTCTCCGCGCCGCTTGCTTAAACGCGAAGGCTTGTTGTGGAACGAGCGCATGCCCCTTGTTTCTTCTCCCCGCCGGGGAGAAGTCCGCGGCAGCGGGATGAGGGGGCAAGGGCAGTGAGTTACGGCAACGTTG
>NZ_LT009745.1:1574672-1579258 GCF_900013505.1 Agrobacterium deltaense RV3
CTCCCCGGCGGGGAGAAGAAACGAGCGGCAACGCCGGGCAAAACATCCGCTACCAGCGTCTTCCTTCAATCACCGATCCCGAAACCGGTTGGTGATCGGATAACGCCGGTCACGCCCAAAGTTCTTCTTGGTGATCTTCACGCCCGGGGCCGATTGCCGGCGCTTGTATTCGGCGAGATAGAGCAGATGTTCGATCCGGTGCACCGTCGCCACATCATGGCCACGCGCCAGAATTTCCTCGACCGACATTTCCTTTTCGACGAGGCATTCCAGAATATCGTCCAGCACCGGATAGGGCGGCAGCGAATCCTGGTCGGTCTGGTTGGGGCGCAATTCGGCCGATGGCGCCTTGGAAATAATATTGGCCGGGATCACTTCGCCGGAAGGGCCGAGCGCGCCGGGCGGCACATGGGCGTTGCGCCAGCTGGAAATGGCATAGACCTGCATCTTGTAGAGGTCCTTGATGGGGTTGAAACCGCCATTCATGTCGCCGTAGAGCGTGGCATAACCCACCGACATTTCCGACTTGTTGCCCGTCGTCACCACCATGGAGCCGAACTTGTTCGAGACGGCCATCAAAATCGTGCCGCGCGTGCGGCTCTGCAGGTTTTCCTCGGTAATGCCCTCTTCCGTGCCCTCGAAGAGATCGGAAAGCGCCGAGAGGAATCCTTCCACCGGCTCGACGATCGGCACGATATCGTAACGGCAGCCCAGCGCTTTCGCGCAATCGGCTGCGTCCTTCAGCGATTCCTCCGAAGTATAACGGTAAGGCAGCATGATGCAGCGCACCCGCTCCTCGCCCAGCGCATCGACGGCAAGGGCGGCACAGATCGCCGAATCGATGCCGCCGGAAAGGCCGAGAACCACGCTCTTGAAGCCGTTTTTGTTGACGTAATCGCGGAAGCCCAGCATGCAGGCGCGGTAATCCGCCTCTTCGCCTTCGGGAATCTTCGAGAAAGGTCCGCTGTCGCAATGCCAGCCGTCTGCCGTGCGTTTCCAGTCGGTGACGGCAAGTGTGGCCTCGAACTGGCTCATCTGGAAAGCGAGCGTCTTATCGGCATTAAAGCCGAAGCTCGCGCCGTCGAACACCAGCTCATCCTGCCCACCCAGCTGGTTGGCGAAAACGAGCGGCAGGCCGCTTTCGATAACCTGCCGCAGCGCTACCTGATGGCGCACATCCAGCTTGCCGCGATAATAGGGCGACCCGTTCGGCACCAGCAGGATTTCCGCCCCGCTTTCGGCGAGCGTCTCGCAGACACCCATATCGTTCCAGATTTCTTCGCAGATCGGAATACCGATCCTGACCCCACGGAAATTATAGGGACCGGAAATCGAGCCCTCGGAGAAAACACGCTTCTCGTCGAACTCGCCGTAATTCGGGAGGTCAATCTTGTCGCGCAGCGCGATGATCTTGCCGCCATCCAGAAGCGCCACGGAATTGTGCCGGCCCGTCTCACCCTGTCGCGGAAAACCGATGACGATGCCCGGCCCGCCATCGGCAGTTTCCGCCGCCAGCTCTTCCACGGCTTTCAGGCATGCTTTCAGGAAAGCTGGCTTCAGCACTAGATCTTCCGGCGGATAGCCCGATATGAACAGCTCGGTCAGAAGCAGAAGATCGGCGCCCTGCGTCGCCGCATCGGCCCTTGCCTCGCGCGCCTTGGCGAGATTGCCCGCCACGTCGCCAACGGTGGGATTGAACTGCCCGACGGCAATCCGGAGATGGTTCTCTATATCGTGTCTGTCGCTCATGGCTTTTCAATACCGCGCCCGTGCCCGCTCCGCAACGCGGCAATTGCATGGCGACGCCCGTTAGGCTTCGTCCGCGCGCGTTCACGCTAAGGTTATCGCCGCACCGGCCAGACTCTTCAAAGTTCATGTCGCGTTCATCGCGCTTATGTGACAGTTACATGACACTTTTGCGACACCCGATTCACCTCCCCGGATCGGCCGTGCCGCCTGCAATACCGGAGTATGAGTTTGAGAGATTCGGCGCCAAAAACAACGGCTTCCGAAAAGGCTGGTTTCGTCTTTTCGCCTGCATGGACAAGGAGCCTTTCCAAGCTTTCGGGCATCGCCTATCCGCTTGCCAATCTGACGGTCGCGTCCGTCGTGCTGGTCGTGGCGCTGGAGTGGATCGCCCGCGGTTCGCTCACCGATGTCGGCGCTTTCCTCACCTCCTCCGCCCGCCCCGGCATGACCACCATTGCCGCCGTGCTCGCCCTTCTCGTGGCGTTGGATGCACTTCTTGGCAGGCGTTACCTCTCGCTGATCGCGCTTGCGCCGCTCTGCGCGCTGACGGGGCTGATTTCGGCACAGAAACAGACCTATCTTTCCGATCCGCTTTATCCCTCCGACCTGCTGTTCGGCCGACAGATTCTTGAGCTTCTGCCGACCATGCTGAAGGCCCAGCCGATGACGGCAGCCCTCGTCGCCCTCGGCATCTGCGCCACGATTGCGGCACTTACGGGCCTCTGGCTGCTGGCGCGCCGCCACTCACCGGGCTTGAGCTTGCGCGAACGCGCCGCCGGTCTCGCGATGGCGCTGCCGCTTCTTGCGGGTCTCGCCTCGCTTATGGACTATTCGCATTATTCCTGGGTGCGCGATCGCCTCAACATCATTCCAATGATGTGGGATCAGCAGGAAAATTACCGCCATAACGGCTTCCTGATGGCCTTTGCCTTCAATATTCCGATGGCCAATGTCTCGGCGCCGCAGGGTTACGGCGAAAACACCATTGCCGACCTGACTTCCGAGCCCGCCGCCTTCGCCGCCAACAAGGGCGATTACCCCGATGTCATCATGCTGATGAGCGAATCGCTGTGGGATCCGACGCGGCTGGAAAATGTGAACCTCTCCGCCGATCCCATGCCGACGATCCGCGCCAAACAGTCCGGCAATGTCTTTTCCCCCGAGTTCGGCGGCATGACGGCGAATGTGGAATTCGAGGCACTGACCGGCTTTTCCAACGCCTTCCTGCCCTATGGCAGCATTCCCTATCAGCAATATATCCGCCGCCCGGTGCCCTCGCTCGCCAGCTTCTTCCGTGGCGAAGGTTATTCCGCCATCGCCATGCACCCCTTCCAGGAATGGTTCTGGAACCGCAAGCAGGTCTACAAAAACTTCGGCTTCGAGGAATTCCGCTCCGAAGAGACGCTGCCGACGATGGAAAAACGCGGCAACTTCGCCTCCGACGATGCGCTGATGGACGAGATCATGGCGACGGCCGAAAAGGCGCAGAACCCGCTCTTCCTCTTCGCCGTCACCCTTCAGGGACACGGCCCCTACGAGGCGACCCGTTACGCCGAAAACACCATCGGCGTCGAGGGCGGCCTTTCCGCCTCGGCCTCGCAGGCGCTGGCCACCTATTCGCAAGGGGTGGCGGAAGCCGATGAAGCGCTGCTGAAACTCATGCGCTGGGCGAAGAAGCGTGACCGGGAAACCATCGTCGTCCTGTTCGGCGATCACCTGCCGCCGCTCGGCCAGACCTTCGTGGAAAGCGGCTACATGCCGGGCATGGTAGCCAGCCGCCGCGCGCCGCTGGAGGTGATGAAGAAGGAACATGAGACGCCGCTCATCGTCTGGTCCTCAAAGAAGGGCGTGCGCAAGAATATCGGCACCATCAGCCCGGCGCTTTTGCCTTATCACGTGCTGAAAACGGCGGGCTTCTCCGATCCCTTCTACACCGGCACGCTGGGCGACGTGCAGCAGGCCTTTTCCGTCATCGACCGGCATATGCTGGTGGCAACCGACGGCAAGGCCCTGCCCGACTGGTCAATTGCCCCGAACGCCGTTCCCGACGTGGTGCGCGACTACCGCCTGCTGCAATTCGACATGATGTTCGGCCAGCAATATGGCCGCGAGCGCTTCTTCCCCGGTTTCAACTGGCTGCACGAGGGCGCGCCATCGGTCTGATGTTTTTCGGCGGGGACGCCTGAACCGCATGGCGGTGGAAATCGTTTGAATTCCACCGCCATGCGGGTTTATCTCGGGATAACATCCGCATCGCCCCATCAGAACCGGAGACACACCGTGTCAGATATCTCCGACTATATCGTTTCGCATTTCAAGCGTTCCTCTCGCGAAATCGGCGAAGTGGAGCGGCGCATTCTGGAACTGTCGCACCAGAAGAAACTGATTTCGCGCGACACCAATGCGGAATTTTCCGCTGGCGCGAGTTTCGGCGACAGGCTGGCCGACAATATCGCCAAGGTCGGCGGTTCCTGGGGTTTTATCCTCGGTTTCTGCTTTTTCCTGATCTTCTGGGCCGTCATCAACACCATCATCCTGACGACCGGCGCCTTCGATCCCTACCCCTTCATCTTCCTCAACCTGCTGCTTTCCATGCTGGCGGCCATTCAGGCGCCGATCATCATGATGTCGCAGAACCGCCAGGCCGCCCGCGACCGTTTCGAGGCCGCCAAGGACTACGAGGTGAACCTGAAGGCCGAGCTTGAGGTTCTTTCCCTGCATGAAAAGATCGATGTGAAGGTGCTGGCCGAACTGGCCGCGCTCCGTCAGGACCTTGCGGCACTTCACCGCCATGTCACCCGGAAGGAAGACTGACGCCGCTTACCCCCCTCTGCCCT
>NZ_LT009745.1:1579765-1586088 GCF_900013505.1 Agrobacterium deltaense RV3
CCAGAAATCGCACAACCTCCTGAAACCCCACCCCCAGTTACGAATCCGTCAGATTCTTACGCTACAGATTGACGCAGGCGTTTGTTGCATTGCACTCTTGCGGGCAAGGCTGAAGGAGGGAATCACTCCCCATCGTCAAAATGGCATCATGACCATTTCGCAGCGACGCCATGCCGGATGCGACATCCGGTCATCGCAATAATTCTGTTCCGGGGTTTTTCATGCACCAGTTCGATCTGATTGTTGTCGGCAGCGGTCCGGCGGGAAGACGGGCCGCCATTCAGGCCGCCAAGCTCGAAAAGAGGGTTCTGGTCATCGAGAAGGGCAGCCGCGTCGGCGGCGTTTCCGTGCACACCGGCACCATTCCATCGAAGACCCTGCGCGAGACGGCGCTCAATCTCACCGGCTGGCGCGAGCGCGGTTTTTACGGCCGCGCCTATCGCGTCAAGCAGGAGATCGATGCCGAAGACCTGCGCCGCCGCCTGCTCATCACGCTGGATCACGAAGTGGAAGTGCTGGAACACCAGTTTGCCCGCAACCGCGTGCAGCACATTCGCGGCACCGCGAGCTTCATCGACGCCAACACCATGAAGGTGGTGAAGAGCGACGGCGAGATCATGACCGTGACGGGCACCTCCATCCTGCTGACCATCGGCACCCGCCCCTATCGGCCGCCGCATATTCCCTTCGATGGCGAAGCGGTGCTAGATTCGGACGAGATTCTCGAGATCAAGGAACTGCCGCGCTCCATGGTCGTCGTCGGCGCCGGCGTCATCGGCATCGAATATGCCACCATTTTCAGCGCGCTCGATACGCAGGTGACGGTGGTGGAGCCGCGCGAAACCATGCTGGAATTCATCGACAAGGAAATCGTCGAGGACTTCACCTATCAGCTGCGCGACCGCAACATGAAGCTGATCTTCGGCCAGAAGGCGGAAAAGGTGGAGCGCGACGAAAGCGGCAAATGCCTCGTCTCGCTCGGCAATGGCCGCGTCCTGAAGGCGGAGACCGTCCTCTTCGCCGCCGGCCGTGTCGGCGCCACCGATACACTCAATCTTTCGGCCTGTGGGCTGGAGGCCGATAGCCGCGGCCGCCTGAAGGTCGATCCCGAAACCTTCCAGACCTCGGTGCCGAACATCTATGCCGCCGGCGACATCATCGGTTTCCCGAGCCTTGCCTCCACCTCCATGGAACAGGGCCGCATCGCCGCCCGCCACGCCGTCGGCGCACCGGCCGGCGAACCGCCGCAATTCTTCCCTTACGGCATCTATGCCGTACCGGAAATTTCCACCTGCGGCCTGACGGAAGAAGAAGTCATCGAACGCGGCATTCCCTATGAATGCGGCATCGCCCATTTCCGCGAAACCTCGCGCGGCCACATCATGGGCCTCGACAGCGGCCTGTTGAAGATGATCTTCTCGCTCAAAACCCGCCGCCTACTCGGCGTCCACATCGTCGGCGAAGGTGCGACCGAACTGGTGCATATCGGCCAGGCGGTGCTGAACCTGAAGGGCACCGTGGAATATTTCGTCGAGAATACGTTCAACTATCCGACGCTTGCCGAGGCCTACAAGATTGCGGGACTCGATGCGTGGAACCGCATGGGTGAGATCAAGAAGGATTGAGGTTGCACCGGGGGCGGCTTTTGAGACGGCGGAGTTACCGTATTCGGCCTTTTGAGAAAGCATAGCATCCCCACCCCGTCATCCCGGCCTTGAGCCGGGATCCAGCGCGATCAAGTCTTTGATAGCGAAAGACTCTTTCACGGCGCAGACTCGCCGTGACTGGATGCCGGGTCAAGCCCGGCATGACGGAGGAAAGGTTTTCGCCCCTAAAGAGACTTTCTCACCTGCGAACTAACCGTATACAGACAGCCAGCCCCCTCACCACCGAATACTATACCGCGCACTCACCCCCGGCCGGAAATGATCCGCATAACCCTGATCGAGCGTCCCCCGCACAGTCAGGTGATCGCCCAGTTTCTGCTCCACCGCCACGCCGCTGCTGAACTCGTTGAAACTGTTACGGCTCGCCCCCGTCAGCACAAAGGCCGTGCCGGTGTCGGAGCGGGAAAGGCGCAGCGACTGCGACACATCCAGCCCGTTCCATTGCTGCGCCGTGCCGTCATAACGCACGGTGAAATTGCGGTTCGCCTCGATATCCAGCTCCGGCGTAACGATGCGCTTCTGCTGCGAGGTCACGGAAACGCTGCTCGATCCCGTCAGCGCATTGAAGATGACACCGACATCACGGGCAAGTGAAACGCCTGGCAACTGTTCGGCCAGCAGCGTGACATTACCCCATACCCGCACCGGCGTATCCACCACCTGCCCCGTTTTGGAAGCGCTCATGCCCATTTCCAGCCCCGCGCGAATGGGCGTATCGACCGGCAGTTTCGCACCGATGCGCGCCGTATAGGAACGGTCGGAATTCTTGACCGGCTTCCAGATCAGCCCGGCCTCATCGGCGTGTGCCGCGGTGCCAGCGGCGGTGAAAAAAGACAATAGAAGGGTAAAACCCGCTTGTGGCGACATATCTTGTCCCCTTGCAAATTAAGGGCGCACCGGGAGAACCCGGCAGGCACGGTAAAAGCTTAAGGCCAATGGTTTGGCAGCGATAAGGCCGCGCAAGAGCGGCACACAATGCCCGAACGACCGCATGCAGCGGCCGGGGCAAATCATGCTGCGCAGGGTGCCAGATGAACGGGAGATGAACAAGAGCAGATGCAGCAAAAAATCATGCTGCACTGCATTGTGATCGAAACGAAGGTACGGAAGCCCGCGCGACCGCCCAGAAACCGGACGCCCAAAACAAAAAGGCCGCAGCTTTCGCTACGGCCTTTTTTTTCAATCAGCTTGCACTGAAGAAGATTATTCGGCGTCGCCTTCAGCGGCCTTCTTCTTGGCCGGAGCCTTCTTCTTCGGAGCGGCTTCTTCGCCTTCAGCGGCGTCGTCAGCCTTGGCAGCGGCCTTTTTCTTGGCCGGGGCCTTCTTCTTGGTTTCCGTTGCTTCTTCGGCGTCGTCAGCCAGAAGCTCTTCCTTGGAAACGGTCTTGTCCGTTACCGCGATTTCGGAAAGCAGCTTGTCGATGACCTTTTCTTCGAAGATCGGAGCGCGCAGCGAAGCGGAAGCGCCGGGGGTGTTGCGGAAGAAATCGAGGATTTCCTTCTGCTGGCCCGGGAACTGCTGCAGCTGCTGGACCAGCGCACGCTGCATTTCTTCTTCGGTCACTTCAACGCCGGCCTTTTCGCCGATTTCGGAGAGAACGAGGCCGAGACGGACGCGGCGTTCAGCCAGCTTGCGATATTCTTCGCGGGCTTCTTCTTCGGTCGTGTCTTCGTCAGCGAAGGTCTTGCCCGACTGAGCGAGATCGGTGTTGATCTGGCGCCAGATGTTGTCGAACTCGGCGTCGACGAGGCCAGCCGGCGTGTCGAACTTGTACATTTCGTCCAGCTGGTCGAGAATCTGACGCTTGACCTTCTGGCGGGTGATGTTGCCGTACTGGCTTTCGATCTGGCCCTTGACGATTTCCTTCAGCTTTTCAGCCGATTCGAGACCGAGCTTGGTGGCCAGTTCGTCGTTGATTTCAACAGCAGCGGCAGCAGCAACTTCCTTGACGGTGATGTCGAAGTTGGCTTCCTTGCCGGCAAGGTTCGCAGCCGGGTAGTCGGCCGGGAAGGTCACGGTGATGGTCTTTTCATCGCCAGCCTTGACGCCGACCAGCTGGTCTTCGAAGCCGGGGATGAAGCGGCCCGAACCGAGAACCAGTTCGGCATCTTCGGCCGCGCCGCCGTCGAAGGCAACGCCGTCAACCTTGCCGAGATAGTTCATGGTGACGCGGTCGCCATCGGCGGCCTTGCCCTTCTTGGGCTCGTAGGTGCGGGCGCTTTCGGCGATCTTGAGGATCTGCTCGTTGATTTCGTCTTCGGAGACTTCAACAACTTCGCGGGTAACCTTGATGCCGTCATTGGCCTTCAGTTCGATGGCCGGAATGATTTCGTAGGCAACGGTGAATTCGAAATCGGATTCAGCCGACAGGATCTTTTCGGCCTCCTGCTCGTCTTCGGTCATGGAGATGGCCGGCTGCGTCGCAGACTTTTCGCCGCGGCTGGAAAGGATTTCGGTCGGCTTTTCACGAACCAGCTCGTTGACGAGGTCGGCCATGATGGACTTGCCGTACATCTTCTTCAGGTGGCCCATCGGCACCTTGCCGGGACGGAAACCGTTGATGCGAACCTTGTCCTTGGCGTCAACCAGGCGCTCGTCCAGACGGGCCTTCATGTCGGCAGCCGGAATAACGACCTTGAGTTCGCGCTTCAGCCCTTCAGCGAGCGTTTCGATAACCTGCATTTTCCTAACCTTCACATCATGGCGGCGGTGCTCAGACAGCCGTTGGTTTACTTTCGAGCACTGCGCCGGAAACATCGTTGCCCGGCCGTGGCTTCCCTTATTTCTTTACACAAGCCCCTGCCGGACGCCGTTTAGCCTGCACCGGAAAAAAGACCAAAGGGGAGAAATGAACCCCGAAGCTCCCCGCATCTTATAAAGATGCACTCTGGCGCAAGCGTGGCGCAGCCATGCCTTGCTTGTGGTGCGGGTAGAGAGACTCGAACTCCCACGCCGAAGCGTTGGTACCTAAAACCAATGCGTCTACCAATTCCGCCATACCCGCACGTTGGGCGGCGGTATGTCACAATGTTCAGAAAGGGTCAAGCACGCCTTATCGCCGCCTTTCGTTTCCTCCGGACTTTTCTCATCCCCCGCGCCAGTGGCAGGAGGCGGCCGCGCTCTCCGCTTATTCGCCACCCGCGCCGGGGAACAGGGCGCAACAGCCGGACAGGGGCGATTCTGGGCGGAAACGGCAAGCCGCACCGCATCCGCCTCCCTCACCTTCCCGCCCCCACCTCGCCCGGCACATCGCATGCAGGCGGGCGGAGAAAACAGGCAATATTTATGCGGCTACATTGACATTATATATAGCGCGCCCCGCAGCCCAGTTACCGGATTGCCGGCCCCCTGCTCCAGACCAGCGATTGAGGGGCTTTCGCACCCTGTCCCGCCCCTTATCCGGTCATCCCTCACGCCTTCGCACTGCCGAAGCCCCAGGCGACCACCAAAAGCACACAAATTGGTCACAAATTATGCATGAATCGCCGCAATCGGCCTGTTTTACCGGCTTGCATTGCAATGCGTGCATAGGTGACATCTTGCTTTGTCTGTTTTTGTTTTGATTAAACCGATTATATTCATGGTCATACAGAGATCGAGTTCAGCCCCGGACCAAAGCCTCCCAAGACTGGCCGCAGAGACTGAACAGCACGAAGAGGAAGATGAAAATGAACATTGCACGCTCGCTCACCAACTGGCGCAAGTATCGTCAGACCGTAACCGAACTCGGCCGCATGACCGACCGCGAACTGAGTGACCTCGGCATTGGCCGTCAGGACATCCGCCGCGTCGCCAAGACCGCCGTCGGCTTCTGATTATACGCCCCGCCGCTTCTTGCGGCGGATGCGAGACGACCTACCCAAAAAGGCCTGAGGCTCCCGCCTCCGGCCTTTTTTTCGTTTTGGGCGGTTCTCCGGGTCGAAGCGGCATTGCCACAACCGCCCGCAGGGTCGGCAGATGAAAAATGCATCGATGGCCGACCATTTACGCAGCGCCCGGATAGCGTCCGAGCCCCTCCCGACGCGCATTTTCACACCGGAAAGCGCCTTTAGCGCCGCCAAAGGCTGCCAAACCCGTCAAAACCGCCTGAAACACAGGCATTTCCGCTCATATTTTGCTCAGATGATATTCAAAGCCGCAAATTTAGCCGACATAGTGCACAAATGCATGGCAGTAGCCTAAATTCTGCACTGCACAACATGGCTCAATGTCTATATATAAACCTCAACAGCCGAGAGCACAGAGAAACGCTGAGCCGGCAGACGAAATCAACAGAGATAGATTGAGGAAACGACCATGAACCCCATCCGCATCGCAAAGAACTGGATCTCCTACCGCCGCACGATCAACGAACTTGGCAGCCTTTCCAACCAGGCTCTGAGCGACATCGGCCTGACCCGTTACGACATCCGTAACGTAGCAGCCCGTTCGTTCCGCTAAGGCGTAAACGATCGTCCCGCTGCCCGACCTCCAGGGCGCGACGATTGAGCGACAGGTAAAAAAAAGCGGCGCCTCTGGCGCCGTTTTTGATTCTGGGGTTTGGCTGGAGGAACCAGCCTTTAGAAAAGCGCCCGGCATAGTGGCATATTTCTTCTCCCCGCCGGGGAGAAGGTGGCCCGAAGGGTCGGATGAGGGGGCAACGACAGCGATAGACCG
>NZ_LT009745.1:1586221-1660096 GCF_900013505.1 Agrobacterium deltaense RV3
CGGTACGTCAGGGAACGGTGGCCCGAAGGGTCGGATGACGGGGGCAACGACACGCGATAGACCGCCCCCTGCCCCCCTCATCCCGCTGCCGCGACCTTCTCCCCGGCGGGGAGAAGAAACAAGCGGCACCCGCCCGCTCCACATCCCCTCCGTCGCCCCCCACCCTCAAAAACATTTGGCTGCCCCGGCCATGCATGCTAGTGCATCCGCAAACAATGCCGCGTCCTTCGGGACCCGTGCGGAACAATCACTCGAAAGACAGCCGCCGGACGGGAGCCTTTGCCCCGTGGCCGCCCATGGACGCCAGCATGCAAGACAAGACCACTTCTTCCATTCACGTCGTGGGCGGCGGACTGGCCGGTTCGGAAGCCGCATGGCAGATCGCGCAAAGCGGTGTGCCCGTCACCCTGCATGAAATGCGCGGCGTGCGCGGCACGGACGCGCATAAGGGCGATACGCTGGCGGAACTGGTCTGTTCCAACTCCTTCCGCTCCGACGATGCGACCGCCAATGCGGTCGGCGTCATCCATGCCGAAATGCGGCTTGCCGGTTCTCTGATCATGGCCTGCGCCGACAGGCACCAGGTGCCGGCCGGCGGCGCGCTTGCCGTCGACCGCGACGGATTTTCCGAGGCCGTGACGAAAGAGTTGGAAAATCACCCATTGGTGACAATCATCCGCGAAGAGGTGAACGGCCTGCCGCCGAAGGAATGGGGCAACTCGATCATCGCCACCGGCCCGCTGACCTCGCCGGATCTCGCCGCCGCCATTCAGGCAGAGACGGGTGAGGATGCGCTCGCCTTTTTCGACGCCATCGCTCCCATCGTCCACCGCGACAGCATCAATATGGATATCTGCTGGTACCAGTCGCGCTACGATAAAGTCGGCCCCGGCGGCACCGGTAAGGATTACATCAACTGCCCGCTGAACGAGGAGCAGTACAACGCCTTCATCGACGCGCTGATCGCCGGCGATACGGTGGGTTTCAAGGAATGGGAAGGCACGCCCTATTTCGACGGCTGCCTGCCTATCGAGATCATGGCCGAGCGCGGCCGCGAGACGCTGCGCCACGGCCCGATGAAGCCGATGGGACTGACCAACGCCCATAACCCGACCGTCAAGGCCTATGCCGTCGTGCAGCTGCGACAGGACAATGCGCTCGGCACGCTCTACAACATGGTCGGTTTCCAGACCAAGCTGAAATACGGCGTTCAGGCGGATGTATTCCGCATGATACCGGGCCTCGAAAATGCGGAATTCGCCCGCCTCGGCGGCCTGCACCGCAACACCTATATCGATTCTCCGATCCTGCTCGACCGCTCGCTGAAGCTGAAATCGCGGCCGGACCTGCGTTTCGCCGGCCAGATCACCGGCTGCGAAGGGTATGTGGAAAGTGCCTCCGTCGGCCTTCTCGCCGGACGCTTCGCCGCCGCCGAGCAAAAGGGTGAGAGCCCAAGCCTGCCGCCGGCCACCACCGCGCTCGGCTCGCTCCTCAACCACATCACCGGCGGCCACCTCTCTTCCGATGATGAGCCGGGCAAACGCTCCTTCCAGCCGATGAACATCAATTTCGGCCTGTTCCCGGAACTGGAGCCGGGCTCGATCGTCAAGCCGGAGGGCGTGAAGCGTTTTCGCGGCAAGGACAAGACGATCATGAAACGCCAGCTCATTGCAGCGCGGGCGTTGCGGGATTGTGCGGCGTGGCTCGGCGAAAGCCAGGCCGAGACAGAGGCTGTCTGAGGCCGATCAGTTTGCTTTGAATGGCGAGCGCTTGAGGTTCCACTTTGCGAAATCCGATTTGCCGCTCTGGTAGGGATATCGCTGGGAAAAGAACGGGTTGACGGCCGCAACATATTCGAATTTGAGCGTGATATCGGCCACCGCAGCGATCAGAGGCCGATAGCTGTACCGCCCAGAGACAACAATGATAGCGTCCTGAGCGACAAAACCGTTGGCGATCACGGTTTTCTCCCAAGGCACATCTTCGGCAGATCCCAGAAAATTGTGGGCGGGAAATTGCAGCCGGGCGACTTTGTCCACCAGTTTGACGCTTCTCAGCGTCAGGTCGAGTTTGCCCGTCTGGAGAATGCCGCTGCCGGAAAGGACGACGAAACTCGGAACTCCCGTGCGCACCCGTTCCTCGAATTCGGGGAATCTTGCCGCCCAGCGCGCTGAATCGTCGACTATCGTCATGAACCGGTCATAGCTGAGCCAACCCCGCCCGACCTCAATGATCACTGCAAGCATGAGGACAAGCAGCGGCGCCAAAAGCCCCATTTCCAACGCCGCAGCGCCAGAACGGCAACGCCCGAAACCAGCAAGACGCAAAAACCATGTCGTCTTTTTCATTCCGTCACCCGCACGGCAGTGATCGCCAGGGAAATGTTGCGCAACTGATGAATGCCGCCCGTGTCCGGCACGAGGAAACGCGTCGTCGGCATCAAAAAATTCCAGTTGTAACCGATGGCCAGAATGTACTGCCCGGCGGTATCGGCGGGTGGGCGAAAATCGTTCACGATCGGTATGGGCACTTTGGCTTCGGCAATATCGTCGTCGGGAATCGGCAAGAGGGCGATCTTGAGAGTGGTTTCGTCAGTCCCTCCAATGAAATTGGAGGCGATTGCCTTGCGCAACGCAATCTCGGTCGCCGGTTTACCGTCCGACGCCGCCTTGCGGAGATATTCGATACCCGCATTCGATGCGAACGAGAGATAAAGATAATAGAGCATCAGCAGGCCGATTTCGAGCGTCCCGAAAATCAGCGCAAAAAACAGCGGCAACAGCAGAGCCGTCTCCACCGCCGTTGCTGCCTTTCGGTCGCCGAGCAGCCGATAACATTTGGCATGCGCGACCCGGCATCTGCTCGGGCCACCACGGCTTTTATCCTGACGCGGGGAAAGTAAGGACTTCATCTCAGCCCTCTTCCATTCGATCCACGTAGATGAGCTGGAAACCGGTGATGATGCCACCAAAGCTGTCGCTCAGGCCGGTTGCCTCAATCGTCACCCGATAGATCGAGTAGGCCTTGACCCTGAAACTGTAATCCCTCGGCGTCCAGGCAATACTGTTTTTATCCTGGGTCAACTCCCACACCCGCTGCTGGGGTTTCAGGTCAGGAAGGAGCTGTTGGAGCGAGATCTTGATTCCGTTTGTTTTCTCCACGTCCTCGACGGCCCGGCGCCCATTATACCAAACCATGATCTTATATATTCCGGGATGAAGCTCGACATCCTTGTAGATCGAGCTATTGGCTTCGATATTTTTTTTCTTGCCGGGCTCAGGCGGCCCCCAGTCACTATCGAGCTCCATGACATAACGGGTTGGCAATGAGAGCTCGGTGCCCGGATTCTTGTCGATTTCGATTTTGTCGGTGGTCTTTGCCTTATCGACCTCCTTCAAAGTACAGGCTTTGTCGTTGGCGGTGGGGGCCTCGTTGAGTTTCTTGCTCTGCATTCCCGCCGGATAGCCCTGCCAGTTGTGATTGCGGCGGCAGCAGGGGCTGCTCCAATCCTGCAACTCGACGCCGGGGCCGGTCCCGCCATCCCATCCGATCTCCGAATAGGGATAGACACCCCAGCAACCGCCGGGGGTTTCCTTGGTGACGCCGTTTTTCAGAACCCGCTCGACGCCGAGAGCGTTGCTCTCGAACATATTGTCAATGATGACCGCATCATCCTCGGGATAGGGCGGGATGCCCTCGCAAGAGTATGCAAGGCGATATTTCAGCTTCTCGAGATTGAACATCTCCGAGAAAATCAGCCCGTAACTGAACTCGGCATTGATTTTTGTCTCAGTCCATTTCACTTGCACGTCGCGCGAGAGGACCTTCTGCTTCGTGGATTGAATCATCGCATCGAAGGCCGCGGTCACATTGTCGCGCCGGACAGTGTCAAGCAACGTGTAGGTACGTGTCGGCTTGGTGGCTCTTTCGCATGCCATGGCCATGACCCGCTTTGACTGGTTGTAATAGGCCAGCGCCCTGCCACCCTCAAAAAGCAGCCCCAGCAAAATGATAAAGACCGGCAGCAGCAGCGCGGTCATGATGGCGAAGGTACCCGCGCGGTCCCTGAGGAGCGATGAAAACAGGCTCCGTTTCCATGCCGCTTTTTTAATCCGCCTGCTCGTCATCAAAACACCGTTTCATGTCGCTCATCGCCATGGGAAAGGCGCGCTGTGAAAAGCGACAGGCCTTGCTTTCTGCGACGCTAAAAAATGTCCGGCTCGCGCCGGTCGCTCGAAAATTGCTCGTTGGTCGCCGGCGGCGCTGCTTTTCGAGCAACTTCGCCTGACCCCTGAAATACAGGGGTCAATTAACACGCAAACCGTAAATCAAAACTCAATCGGAACCTAAAAATATGAAGCAAATTCATATGCTTAGTTTATTTATTAGTAAATTAGGTCTCGACAATAAAATCGTATGACCACGTAACGGCAGTGCGGGGTTTGCCTTCACGGTTTCTTCCGAAAACACAAACTTGGGCTCGCCCCTTGTCCCTCAAGCCAAGCTCGGGCAAAACAGCCCTGTTCAATCACAAGACAATGCCAGGAGATAAGATATGGACGTTCGCGCCGCAGTTGCCATTCAGGCCGGAAAGCCGCTTGAGGTTATGACCGTTCAACTCGAAGGCCCGCGCGCCGGCGAAGTACTGGTTGAGGTCAAGGCGACCGGCATCTGCCATACAGACGATTTCACCCTGTCGGGCGCCGATCCGGAGGGCCTGTTCCCGGCCATTCTCGGCCATGAGGGCGCGGGCGTCGTCGTCGATGTCGGACCGGGCGTCACCTCGGTCAAGAAGGGCGACCATGTCATTCCGCTCTACACGCCGGAATGCCGCGAATGCTACTCCTGCACCTCGCGCAAGACCAATCTCTGCACCTCCATCCGCGCCACCCAGGGTCAGGGCGTGATGCCGGACGGCACGTCGCGCTTCTCCATCGGCAAGGACAAGATCCATCATTATATGGGCTGCTCGACCTTCTCAAACTATACGGTTCTGCCGGAGATCGCGCTTGCCAAGATCAATCCCGACGCGCCCTTCGACAAGGTCTGCTACATCGGCTGCGGCGTGACGACCGGCATCGGTGCGGTCATCAACACCGCCAAGGTCGAGATCGGCTCCAGGGCGATTGTCTTCGGCCTCGGCGGCATCGGCCTCAACGTGCTGCAGGGCTTGCGCCTTGCCGGCGCGGACATGATCATCGGCGTGGATATCAACCCCGACCGCAAGGCCTGGGGCGAGAAGTTCGGCATGACCCACTTCGTAAACCCGAAGGAAGTCGGCGACGACATCGTGCCCTATCTCGTCAACATGACGAAGCGCAATGGCGACCTGATCGGCGGCGCGGATTATACCTTCGACTGCACCGGCAACACGAAGGTCATGCGCCAGGCGCTGGAAGCCTCGCATCGCGGCTGGGGCAAGTCGGTCATCATCGGCGTTGCCGGTGCCGGCCAGGAAATCTCCACGCGTCCGTTCCAGCTCGTCACCGGCCGCAACTGGATGGGCACCGCCTTTGGCGGCGCACGCGGCCGCACGGATGTGCCGAAGATCGTCGACTGGTACATGGAAGGCAAGATCCAGATCGACCCGATGATCACCCACACCATGCCGCTCGAAGACATCAACAAGGGCTTCGACCTGATGCATAAGGGCGAAAGCATTCGCGGCGTCGTGGTTTATTGATTGGATAAGACAGAGGCGGACGCGCGTAATCGCGCGCGCCCGCCTTTCATACAAATGTGATCGCCTCCAACCCGCTGCAGCCATTGCGATTAACGGGACGGTAAATCTATCGTCGTAAGCCGATACTACGCGGTGGAGTTGAAAATCCCTCCCCGCCCAGAACGACGCCAGACCTGCGGAGAGCGACCCTGAAAATCGTACCGATCGACAACGGAAACCGCGTCGCCGCCGTCGCTCTTCTGGCGAAAGGCTTCCCGGAAAAAACCGAGGCCTTCTGGTCGCGCGGTTTGTCGCTCGTCAGCGAACATCACGAGCGGCGCGAACTCGGTCCGATCGGGCAATTGCTGATGAAGGGCGACGATGCCGCAGGCGTTCTGCTGACGATCAAAAGCCGTCTGCCGCAGACCGGCAGGATCGTCGTCAACCTGTCCAGCTGGTATGTGGAGCCTTCCTGCCGCTGGTTCGCCCCGCGCATGTTGCAGATGGCGTCCTCCAATGAGGACGAAATCTTTACCGATCTCACGCCCTCTCCCGAAGCCTGCAAGCTCAATGAGAGGCTGGGCTTTGCGACGGTAACCGATTGCACGCTTTTTTATCCGCTGCCCTTTGCAGCGCTTCGCCCGGCAAGCGCACGGCTGCGGGCGCCAGGAGAGATAAAACCGGAAATACTCTCCGCCGAAATGCGCGACCTGCTGGAAGATCATGCCCGTCTCGGCTGCATCGTGGCCGTGATGGAGGCGGAGAACCGCCATTACCCTCTGGTCTTCCTGAAAACCACGACCAAAAGATTGCCATCCGCGCGCCTCATCCATTGCGAAGACCGGCAGGTCGCGCAAAGGCACATATCCACAATCGCCCGCCACCTTCTTGGCCATGGCCGGCTTGCGCTGACCATGGCGGCAATGGGCGCAGAGCGAAAGGCCGGCGGGCTTGCCGCACATAAATCTGCACCAATACAAGTAAAAGGCGCATGGAACCCACGATTTATTAACGAAGCATACTCAGAGTTGGTGTTATTGCCACCGTAGGTATTTTAGTGAGTCATGCGCGACTTGACGGAATCTTGGCCTTTACAGAAAAAGCGCCGTTCCGGGCAGGTCATTAGGAAAGACGCGGGAAATCGGAGAACGAGCATGCTTGCAGCGAAAAAGAGTGAAATCGACGTTGCCGATACCATCTATTCCTACCTCTCCAACCGTTTTCCCGCCTATGCCCCCTTTTCCGCCGATACGCTGCTTCTCGAAGGCGGCGTAATCGATTCGCTTGGCTTTCTTGAGCTGATGATCTTCCTCGGCGAAAGTTTCGGCATCATTCTCGATGACGAACATTTCACGCCCGACAATCTCGGCACGCCGGCCGATCTCATCGCCTTCGTCCTCAGGGAACGGAGGATATGACACCCCATTTCCTGCTGCACCACCTGCTTGACGCCCGCGCCGCGAGCGACGATCAGGCCCTCGTCCACAAGGACCGATCGCTGAATTATCGCGAATTTGCCGCAGCGGCGGCCCGTTGCGCGGCGGCATTGCAGGAAGCCGGAGCGCAACGCGGAGACCGCGTCGTCATCTATCTGCCGCGCGGCATCGAGGAATGCTGGTCGATCTTTGGCGTGAGCATGGCGTCCGGCGTCTTCGTGCCGGTGAACGCATTGCTGAAGGCGCAGCAGATCCGCCATATCGTCAGGGATTGCGGCGCAAAAATCGTCATCAGCGACGCCGCGATGATGGATGAGCTGAAAGCGGCACTGGAAGACCTTCCCGAGGTCGCGATCCTGCTGGCGGAAGAAATAGAGGCCCGCGCCGACACACCCGCCCGGCCTTCAGCGGCAATCGGCGAAGACCTGGCCGCCATTCTTTATACCTCCGGCTCCACCGGCTCGCCCAAGGGCGTGATGCTGTCTCACCGCAATCTTCTGGCCGGCGCGCGCATCGTGCGCACCTATCTGGACATCACCGGTAGCGACCGCATTCTGTCCCTCCTGCCCTTCAGCTTCGATTATGGCCTGAACCAGTTGCTGACGGCGGTTGAACAGGGTGCGGCCACGATCATCTCCACCTTTCGGCTGGGCGATGAGATCGTCCGTGATCTGCGCGACCATGCCATCACGGGTCTCGCCGGCGTGCCGACGATCTGGGCGATCCTGACGAAAGCAGCCCCGTCGCTCACAAAGACGCCTCTGCCACACCTGCGCTACATCACCAATTCCGGCGGGCGCGTGCCGCAGGAAACCGTAAAAGCGCTGCGCGAGAAGTTGCCGGATACGAAAATCTACCTGATGTATGGCCTCACCGAAGCCTTCCGCTCCACCTTCCTGCCCCCCGATGAGATCGACCGCCGCCCGACCTCCATCGGCAAGGCCATTCCCGAATGCGAAATCTTCATCGTCACCGCCGAGGGACAGAGGGCGAGGCCGGGTGAGCCCGGCATTCTCGTGCATCGCGGCCCGACCGTCTCGCTGGGTTACTGGAACCGGCCGGAGGAGACGGCAAAGGTGCTGCGCCCTCACCCCTTCATTGCGGCGGCGATGGGCGGCGAGACCGTGTGTTATTCCGGCGATCTGGCGGTGGAGGACGAGGATGGTTTCTTCAGTTTCGTCGCCCGCAACGATGCGATGATCAAATCGTCGGGCTATCGCATCAGCCCGACCGAGGTTGAGGAAAGCCTGATGTCGACAGGCCTTTTCCAGCAGGTCGCCGTCATCGGCCTGCCCGACCCCTTTGCGGGCGAAAAGGTCCATGCCGTGGCGACTGCTGCCAACCAGAATATCGATGTGACAGCGGCTCTGAAGAAGGCGGCCGAAATGCTCGCCCCCTTCATGATCCCCCGCGCCATCGAACTGGTGGAACGACTGCCGGTCACGGCCAATGGCAAGGTGGATTACCGCGCGCTGGTGCGCGAACGGACGGACAATGGCGCCAACGGATAAACCCCAGAGCCACGGCCAGGCTTTTGCAGCCGCGTTATTCGACACAAGCGAGAACGATCTGATGATCGGCGGACTTCCGGTGCACGATATTGTCGCCGGGACCGGAACACCGTGCTTTCTCTATGACGCCGCCGCCATGCGCCGCGCCTATCGCGATCTCGAAACCGCGCTCGGCGGTTTTGCCGATATCTATTATTCGGTGAAGGCCAATCCCCTGCCCGCCATCGTCTCGCTTTTCCGGCAGGAAGGTGCGGGTGCGGAAATCGCTTCCGTCGGCGAATATCGCGCCGCCATCAAGGCCGGTGTCGCAACGCAAAATATCATCTTCGCCGGCCCCGGCAAAGGCATGGCCGAGCTGCGCGAAGTGATCGAGGGCGGCATCGGCGAAATCCACATCGAAAGCGCCGAGGAAATTACCCGCATCGAGGCAATCGGCAAGCCGGTTAGGGCTTCGATCCGCATCAATCCGGTGCCGGATGCACAGGCCGGCGCGATGCGCATGGGCGGCAAGGCCACCGCCTTCGGTTTCGATGAGGAAGAGCTGGAAAATGTCCTGCCGCTCTTCAAGGACGCCCGATATATCGATCTCGTCGGCGTCCATATTTACGGCGGCACGCAGATCCTCGATGCCGACATGCTTGTCTCCCAATGGAGACACGGCATTTCCCTTGCCGCGCGCTTGGCCGGGATGCTGGGCAGGCCGCTCAAAACCATCGATCTCGGCGGCGGTCTCGGCATCCCCTATTTCGCAGGCGAAACCCCGCTCGATCTTGAAAAAGTCAGCGCCGCCATACCCGACCTCAAGGCGCTTCTGAAGGCGCATGAACTGATAACCGACGCCCATGTCATCGTCGAACCCGGCCGTTTCCTCGCCGGTCCCGGCGGCATCTATGTGGCGGAGGTGAATTCGGTAAAGACCTCGCGCGGCACTACCTTCGTGGTGATGGATGGCGGCATGCACCACCACCTCGCCGCATCCGGCAATCTCGGCCAGATCGTCAAGCGCAACTATCCCATCGTCGCACCGGCCATGATGCTGGCGGAGCATGAAGAGACGGCAACCATCGTCGGCCCGCTCTGCACGCCGCTCGATACGCTTGCCCGCAATGCGGCGCTGCCGAAGCTCAAGGCCGGCGATCTCCTCGCCATCCTGCAATCAGGCGCCTATGGCGCCAGTGCCAGCCCAGCGGGTTTTCTGAGCCATGCGGCGGCAAAGGAAGTGCTGGTAGAGAATGGGGTGTTTGAGGTGATCGGGCGCTGAGGACGTTTGGTAGCGAAAACCGTAGCCGGCTTTCCTAAGGGCACACATTTGGCTGCCTACCTCGGAGCTTCCTCCAACCTCCCTCATTCCTGTGCTTGTCACAGGAATCCAGTCGACGCACGTCTGTGCGGAGGGAGGAGTCTTTTCAGCCCAAGGACTTGGGCTGGCTGGATTCCTGTGACAAGCACAGGAATGATGGAGGCGACTAACTCCGAAGCAGCCTGTCCCCCACCGCGAATTTCGATTTCAGCAGACACTCGTCATACTCCGCCTCGGCAACGGAATCGAACACGATACCACCGCCGACATTGAAGACGGCACGGCCGTCGTCAAACAGGCTGAGCGTACGGATCGCCACGGAGAACCGCATCTCACCATTTGGGGACATGAAGCCGATTGCGCCGCAATAGGCTTCGCGCGGCGTCGCTTCCAGCTCGCGCAGGATTTTCATCGCCCACATTTTCGGTGCGCCGGTAACGGAGCCGCAGGGGAACAGGGCGGCGAAGATATCTTCCACCGTCACGTCAGGCAGAAGTTTCGCCCGCACATGGCTCACCATCTGGTGCACGGTCGGATAGGTCTCGATATCGAACAGCCGCGGCACATCAAGGCTGCCGACTTCTGTAATGCGGGAAATATCGTTGCGCAGCAGATCGACGATCATACGGTTTTCGGCGAGCGTCTTTTCGTCCGCCAGCATCGCCGCGACAATCGCCCGGTCTTCTTCCGCATCGGCTCCGCGCGGCGTCGTTCCCTTCATCGGATGGGTTTCGATGAAACCTTGCCCGTCAACCGAGAAGAACAGTTCCGGTGAGCGCGACAGGATGACCGGGCCGCCGAGATCGACAAGCGCGCCATATTTCACCGGCTGCCGTTCGATGAGCGACCAGAAGGCCGTCAGCGGATCGCCGCTCCAGCGGGCATGAACGGGCATGGTCAGATTGCCCTGGTAACAGTCGCCGCGACGCAGATGCCCGTGCAGCCGCGCGAAACGCTGGCAATAGTCTTGAAGGCTCCATGCCGGCACGGGACCGGACAGAAACGCATCCGCATCCGGCAGATTTGCCGGGCGCGCGAACCGCCCCTCATCCGGCTGCGGACCGGAAAAGACGCCGAAATTGAGAAACGGCACGTTGCGAGGCTCGTCCGCAAAAGGCGCAAGCTTCGGCTCGAACAGGAAGCCCGCTTCATAGGACATATAGCCGGCGAGGTATTTCCCGGCCCGGCGCAGCTCTTCCATGCGCTTCAGCGCAGCAAAAAACGACGCCGGTTCATCCGCGACGATGATCTCTTCCGGCTCGGTGAAGGCTGTCACCGTGCCGGTCGTATCATCCCGGAAAAGAACGTAAGGCGCGTGTGCCAAGGAAAGCGTCCGAAACAGGAGAAAAAGTCGGGAAGCGTCAGATGGGGTCTATATCGCCCCGCGCCCACATTTCGATGGTTTCCGCATAGAAATCGGCGAAACGGCCTTCCTCGATCGACTTGCGGATACCCTGCATCAGCTCCTGATAATAGGCAAGATTGTGCCAGGAGAGCAGCATGCCGCCCAGCGCCTCATTGGCGCGGGTGAGATGGTGCAGATAGGCGCGGGAATAATCGCGCGAGGCCGGGCAGTTGGACTGCTCGTCCAGCGGGCGCATATCCTCGGCATGGCGGGCATTGCGGATATTGACCTTGCCACGACGGGTAAAGGCAAGCCCGTGACGGCCGGAACGGGTCGGCATCACGCAGTCGAACATGTCGATGCCGCGCGCCACCGATTTCAGGATGTCATCGGGCGTGCCGACGCCCATCAGGTAACGCGGCTTTTCGGTGGGCAGCACCGGCAGGGTGATATCGAGCATGCCGAGCATCACATCCTGCGGCTCGCCGACGGCAAGGCCGCCCACCGCATAACCCTTCAGATCGAGCTGCTTCAGTCCCTCTGCGGAACGGATGCGCAAATCCGGCTGGTCGCCGCCCTGTACGATGCCAAACATGGCCTTGCCGGGCTGCTCGCCAAAGGCGACGCGGCAGCGCTCGGCCCAGCGCAGCGACATTTCCATGGCGCGCTCGATTTCCTTGCGTTCGGCCGGCAGCGCGATGCATTCATCGAGCTGCATCTGGATATCCGAATCGAGCATGCCCTGAATTTCAATCGAGCGTTCCGGCGACATGTGGTGCAGCGAACCGTCCACATGGCTCTTGAAGGTCACGCCCTTCTCGTCGAGCTTGCGCAGGCCGGAAAGCGACATCACCTGAAAACCGCCGCTATCGGTGAGGATCGGATGCGGCCAGCGGATCAACTCATGCAGGCCGCCAAGGCGGGCAACTCGCTCCGGACCCGGCCGCAGCATCAGGTGATAGGTATTGCCGAGAATGATATCGGCCCCAAGCTCCCGCACCTGATCGAGATACATGGCCTTGACGGTGCCGACGGTGCCGACCGGCATGAAGGCGGGCGTGCGGATGACACCGCGCGGCATGGCGACTTCGCCGAGGCGTGCGCCGCCGCTCGTGGCTTTCAGGGTGAAGGTGAATTTGTCGTGCATCAGTTTTTCCGGAACAACAGGCTGGAATCGCCATAGGAATAGAAGCGGTATCCGGTTTCGATGGCGTGCCTGTAAGCGTCACGCATCGTTTCGAGACCGCAGAAAGCCGAAACGAGCATGAACAGCGTCGATTTCGGCAGGTGGAAATTCGTCATCAGAATATCGACCGCGCGGAAGCGGTATCCCGGCGTGATGAAGATGCCGGTGGCGTCGGACCATGGGTGGATAACGCCATTCTCATCGGCCGCACTTTCGATCAGGCGCAGCGATGTCGTGCCGACACAGACGATGCGTCCGCCGCGCGCCTTTACCGCATTCAGCCGGTCGGCGGTTTCCTGAGACACATAGCCGATCTCGAAATGCATCTTGTGATCGTCGGTATCGTCGGACTTCACCGGAAGGAAAGTGCCTGCCCCAACGTGAAGCGTCACGAAATGCCGCTCGATGCCCACCCTGTCCAGCGCGGCAAACAGATCGGGCGTGAAATGCAGCCCGGCGGTCGGGGCGGCAACGGCTCCCTTTTCGCGGGCATAGATGGTCTGGTAATCGGTCTGGTCCTGCGCATCTTCCGGCCGTTTGGCCGCGATATAGGGCGGCAGGGGAATATGGCCGACGGAAGCGATCGCCTCATCCAGCACCGGGCCGGAGACGTCGAACAGCAGCGTGATCTCGCCCTCCTCGCCCTTCTCCTCGACGGTGGCTTCCAGATGCGCAAGGCCGCAGGCATTGTCGCGCTCGTAACCGAAACGGATGCGGTCGCCCTGCTTGATGCGCTTGCCGGGACGCGCGAAGGCCTTCCAGCGGGATTGATCGGCACGCATGTGCAGCGTGGCCGAAACCGCCGTCTCCGGCGCACCTTCGCGCAGGCGTACACCTTCGAGCTGGGCGGGAATGACGCGGGTGTCGTTAAAGACAAGCGCATCGCCGGGCTTCAGGAAGGACGGCAGATCGAAGACGCGGTGGTCTTCCATGCGGTTTTCATTCGGATCGACCACCAGCAGACGCGCGCTGTCGCGCGGGTTCGCCGGGCGCAGGGCGATATTTTCCTCGGGCAGATCGAAATCGAACAGGTCTACACGCATTGCAAGGGCTCTCGAAAATATCAAAACCCGCCCTCAATGGGGCGGGTGGTGGGTAGTGACAAGGCTTCGTCTAACGAGACGTCATCCTCGGGCTTGTCCCGAGGATCTAACCACGTAGCCGTCGGGGATCGTTAGATCCTCGGGACAAGCCCGAGGATGACGACGGAGAGGTTGGCACCCTTGTCATCAATGTGAAACGCCCCGCAGTTTCCTGCGGAGCGGGTAAACACTTTATACGCTATCCTCAGGCCGCAGAAGCGAGCTTGATGGAAACGATCGAATCGGGGTCCTTCACCGGCTCGCCGCGCTTGATCTTGTCGATGGCCTCCATGCCTTCGATGACCTGGCCCCAGACGGTGTACTGCTTGTTGAGCCACGGAGAATCCGTGAAGCAGATGAAGAACTGCGAGTTGGCGGAGTTCGGGTTCTGCGAACGGGCCATGGAGCAGGTGCCGCGCACGTGCGGAATGGCGGAGAACTCGGCCTTCAGGTCCGGCTTGTCGGAGCCGCCCATGCCGGCGCGTGCCGGGTTGAAGCTTTCCGAACCCTTCTTGCCGAACTTCACGTCGCCCGTCTGGGCCATGAAGTCTTCGATGACGCGGTGGAAAACGACGCCATCGTAAGCGCCTTCCGAGACGAGTTCCTTGATGCGGGCAACGTGACCAGGCGCAACTTCCGGAAGCAGCTGGATCACGACCTTGCCGGTCGTCGTTTCCATGATGATGGTGTTTTCCGGATCCTTGATCTCGGCCATGACTATTCTCCTCTGTTCGGGCTCTATTGCCCTACCTTACTTCTTGCCGACGGTGACCTTGATCATCCGGTCGGGGTTGGAAACTTCGCCGTTGCTGCCCTGCCCGCGCTTGATCTTGTCCACGGCTTCCATGCCGGACACGACCTTGCCGACCACGGTGTACTGGCCGTTCAGGAACGGGCCGTCGGCAAACATGATGAAGAACTGCGAATTGGCGGAATTCGGATCCTGCGAGCGGGCCATGCCGACCACGCCGCGCGTGAACGGAACCTTGGAGAATTCGGCCGGAATATCCGGCAGGTCGGAACCGCCCGTACCCGCACGCTGGGCACTGAAACCCTTCTCCATGTTGCCATACTGCACGTCGCCGGTCTGCGCCATGAAGCCATCGATGACGCGATGGAAGGCCACATTGTCATAAGCGCCCTTCTTGGCCAGCGCCTCGATCTGCGCCACGTGCTTGGGCGCGACATCCGGCATCAGCTCGATGACAACGGGGCCGTCCTTCAGCTGCACGGTCAGGAGTTCGGCGGCGGAAGCGAAGGTGCTGGCGGCGAGAGCGCCTGCAAACATGGCGCCGGCAAAGGCAAATCGAACGAGTTTCATCGGATTGGCTCCAGAATGTGAGGCTGAAGTTAGCGCTTCAGCTTGGCGTTGAGGGCTTCAAGCACGGCTTTCGGCACGAAGGCGTCGACATTGCCGCCCATGGCGGCGATCTGCCGGACCAATGTGGCTGTGATGGGTCGCGACGAGGTGCCGGCGGGCAGGAATACGGTCTGGATATCGGGCGCCATCTGGCGGTTCATCCCGGCCATCTGCATTTCATAATCGAGATCGGTGCCGTCGCGCAGGCCGCGTAGCAGAAGGCGCGCACCGTGCTGGCGGGCGGCATCGACGACGAGATTATCGAAGGAGACGACTTCCATGCGCGCCGCTTCGCCCGGCAGATGTTCGGCAAGCGCCCGCTTTATCAGCCCTGCCCGCTCCTCGAAGCTGAACAGCGGCGCTTTTCCGGGATGAATGCCGACCGCAACGATGACTTTCGACGCCACGTTCAGCGCCTGAATAAGCACATCCAGATGTCCGTTAGTCATCGGATCGAAGGATCCTGGATAAAAGGCAATCGTCATATCGCTCTCAGATGGTGGGCGCGTCTCGACGCTTCAGCATATGTGCCGCCTTTTGTCATGGAGAGGCACGCGGCGCAAGACTTTATAACCAACCCCTCACAAGCGTGGCTGCGGCGTGAACCGCGGATGAATGGGCCGTTCAGTGCGGTTTCACAGCTATTTTGTTTAAATGCACAGCATCGGGAAACCGAAACGCCCCTCACTCGTTAAGCATCCGGAGAAATGAAAATGCTGGCCTTCATGATCGTCCTTTCGATCATCGCTTCATTCGCTGCCGAGTATATTTTTCTCGAATGACGGCCTTAGCCAGTTTCCTGAACGCCAGATGAACGAACCATTCAAGGAAGTTTCACAGGCGCGATGCTAATCGATTTTTACGGTTGACGCGGAACATGTTTGGACATGGCGCGTTAAGAAAGAACCAAAGGAACGGACAGATGTTTGTAAGAGAAAAACAGTCTACTTCGGCGAAAATCAGCGTCATCAGCACCGCCTGGACAGTACTGGTTATCGCAATGGTAGCAACGACGTTTAGCCTTTATGAACAGAAGCCTGAAAAACTGGGCCCGGACTATCCGCAGCTGACCGCCCGTTATCAGTATATGAATTACTACTGATAACGGAGAGAATTTTCTCGAAACTCCCGGAGACGATATCATGTTCACATTTCTGACAATGCTTCTTGCCCTGATCAGCGTTATGTTCGTGACATCGATGATCTCCGTGGTCGCCGAAATGCGACGTGAAGACGAGGAATTCAAGGCGATGATCCGGCGCGACCGCGCCTTCTGAGCGCGACGGGCCGGGCAGACGGCCGCTTAAAAGTGATTCTTTTCAACCGCCTGGACCTTCCGGGCGGTTTTATTTTGCGCTTCGCCGGGGCAAGGCGGCGAAGACGATGGCGGAAAATCCCGCCTCCAATCACACAAGCGTTTTCAAAACCCCGTTTTTCCAAGGCAAATTCCCTTCAATTTCCGTTTGGATTGATTTAAGGAACGCCGATACGTTGCGGGCCGGAGAGCCGGCGACCGCGACGACGTTCCTGTGAGGTTTGCATAACGATGCTCGATTCCCTGAGAAATGCTTCTCGAACCATGGCAGCCAAGCTGCTGCTTCTCCTGCTTGTTGTCTCTTTTGGCATCTGGGGCGTCTCCGCATCGCTTGTCACCGCCAATTCCCACGCCGTCATGACGGTGGGCGACCAGACGGTCAGCCCGGAGGAATTCCGCCTCGCCTATCAGCGCCAGATTTCCGATCTCAGCCGCCAGTTCGGCACAAGGCTGACGACCGAGCAGGCCAAGGCCTTCGGCATCGACCGCCAGGTGTTCAGCCAGCTTGCGGCCGGTGCAGCGCTTGACGAGCTGGCCTCGAAGATGAATCTCGGCCTTTCGGAAAACCGCCTCGCCAATCTCATCGCCGAAGACCCGGCCTTCAAGGCGGTCAACGGCCAGTTCGACCGCAATCTCTTCAGCGAACGCCTGCGCAATTCCGGTTTCCGCGAGGATGACTATATCAAGGAACGCAGTAAGGTCGCCGTCCGCAGCCAGATCGTCGAAGCCGTTTCAGACGGTTTTGCCGCGCCGCAGGTGCTGGTGGATGCGCTGAAGCAATATCGCAACGAGCAGCGCGCCGTGGATTACGTCATTCTTTCGAACGCCGTCATTCCGCCGGTCAAGGCGCCGGGCGACGACGTGCTTACCCCCTGGTTCGAAACCAACAAGACGAAATATCGCGCGCCCGAGTTCCGCAAGTTCACCTATGTAAAGCTTGAGCCGTCCGATATCGCCGATCAGGCCGCCGTCACCGACGCCCAGATCGCCGATTATTATAACAGCCACAAGGACAGCTTCCGCACCGCCGGCCGCCGCACGGTGGAGCAGCTGACCTTCCCCGAAAAGGAAATGGCAGAGGCCGCCGCCGAGCAGATCCGCCTCGGCAACACCACCTATGACCAGGTGGTGAAGGATCAGGGCAAGACCGCTTCCGACGTGACCCTCGGCGAATTCACCAGGGATACCATCCCCGACCAGTCGATTGCCGACGCCGCTTTCGCCATCCAGAAGGACGGCGGTGTATCGCCGGTGGTCCAGGGCTCCTTCGGCCCGGTTCTCCTGCGCGTCACCGGCATCAAGCCGGAAACGACCCGCACGCTGGAAGAGGCGAAGGAAGATATCCGCAAGGACCTCGCCACCGCCGCCGCTGCGGAAGAGATCACCAATGTTCATGACCGTTACGAGGATCTGCGCGCCGGCGGTTCTTCACTCGCTGATGCGGCAACGCAGTTGAACCTGAAACCCGTCACCATCGCCGCCATCGACGCTTCCGGCCTCGATGAAAAGGGCGATGCGGTTCAGGGCCTGCCCTCCCCGCAGCTCGCGCAGGAGGTCTTCAAGACCGAACCCGGCACGGAAGCGCTGCCGATCAATCTCGGCCGTGAAGGCTACATCTGGTTCGATGTCGACCAGATCATCGCCGCCCGCGACCGCACACTTGCCGAAGTTCGCGACGATGTCGTGGCTGACTGGACGGCGGAGCAGCAGCGCAACGCGCTTGCCGCCAAGGCCGAGGAACTGAAGGCGCGTGTCGAAAAGGGCGACACGCTGGAAGCCGTGGCCGGTGAGCTTAGCCTTGCCGTCGAACAGAAGTCCGGCCTGCGCCGCAACAGCGAAGACGCCATTTTCGGCCAGCAGACCATCGCGGCGGTCTTCTCCGGCGCGGAGGGCAAGGTGGGCACGGCGGCCGATGCCGACGGTTCCAGCCGCATCCTCTTCAAGGTCACCTCGGTCGACACCACTGCGCCTGCCGACGCGCTTGCCAATGACGACCAGCAGTTCGCCGCCATTGCCCGCGCGGCCGGCGACGACATGCTGGACCAGATGGTCAACCGCCTGCAGAATGACTATGGTGTCACCATCAATCAGGCCCTCGCCGATCAGGCGATGGTCGGCTTCTAACCCGGGGGGGCGACAAGATGGCCGAACTGAAGCCGCTGATCGCCAAGGTCGCCAATGGAGAAAGCCTGAACCGCGAGGAATCGCGCGCGGCTTTCGACATTCTGATGTCGGGCGAAGCCACGCCGTCGCAGATCGGCGGCTTCCTGATGGCGCTGCGCGTGCGCGGGGAAACGGTGGACGAAATCGTCGGCGCCGTCTCCTCCATGCGTTCCCGCATGCTGCCGGTTTCGGCCCCCGCCAATGCCATCGATATCGTCGGCACCGGCGGTGACGGCATCGGCACCTATAATATCTCGACGCTCGCCTCGATCATCGTCGCTGGCACCGGCCTGCCGGTCGCAAAGCACGGCAACCGGGCGCTGAGCTCCAAATCCGGCACGGCGGATGCGCTCTCGGCGCTCGGCGTGAAGCTCGATATCGGTCCGGAACTCATCGCCCGCTGCATCAGCGAGGCTGGTCTCGGTTTCATGTTCGCGCAGCTTCACCATTCGGCCATGCGCCATGTCGGTCCAAGCCGCGTCGAACTCGGCACGCGCACCATCTTCAACCTGCTCGGCCCCCTCTCCAACCCGGCCGGCGCCAAACGGCAATTGCTCGGCGTCTTTTCGCCGCGCTGGCTGGTGCCGCTTGCCGAAGTGCTGCGCGATCTGGGTTCGGAAAGCATCTGGGTCGTGCATGGCGACGGCATGGACGAGGTGACGACCACGGGCGTTACCCATGTCGCGGCACTGGAAAATGGCAAGATTCGCACCTTCGACCTGACGCCGAAGGATTTCGGTGTCGAGCCCGCTTCTATGGAAGATCTGAAGGGCGGAGACGGCATTGCCAATGCGGCGGCGCTGCGCGAGGTTCTGTCCGGCAAACGCAACGCCTATCGTGACGTGTCGCTGTGCAACGCGGCCGCAGCGCTGGTTATCGCCGGCAAGGCGGAAACACTGTCTGAGGCGATGGCGATCGTCAGCGAGGCGCTGGACAACGGCAAGGCCGCAGCCGCGCTCGACCGTCTGGTTGCCGTGTCCAACGAGGTTCAGGAATGAGAGCGAGATCATGAGCGACATTCTGAAAAAGATCGAGATTTACAAGCGCGAGGAAATCGCCGCCGCCAAGGCGAAGGTTTCGCTGGCCGATCTGAAGGCCATGGCCGCAGACCAGAGCGCGCCGCGCGGTTTCTACAGGGCGCTCCGGGCAAAGCAGGCCGAAGGCAAATTCGGTCTGATCGCCGAAATCAAGAAGGCCAGCCCCTCCAAGGGCCTCATCCGCCCGGATTTCGATCCGCCGGCGCTGGCCGCCGCCTATGAAGCCGGTGACGCCGCCTGTCTTTCGGTGCTGACGGATAGCCCAAGCTTTCAGGGCGCCCCGGAATTCCTGACCGCCGCCCGCAATGCCAGCGCCCTGCCGGCGCTGCGCAAGGATTTCATGTTCGAGACCTATCAGGTGCATGAGGCCCGCGCCTGGGGCGCGGACTGCATTCTCCTCATCATGGCCTCGCTGTCCGACGACGAGGCGAAACGCCTTGAGGACGAGGCTTTCGCGCTCGGCATGGATGTGCTGGTCGAGGTACATGATGAGGAAGAAACGGAACGGGCGCTGAAGCTTTCCTCGCCGCTTCTCGGCATCAACAACCGCAACCTGCGCACCTTCGAAGTCAGCCTCGAAACCAGCGAGAAGCTCGCAGGCCTCGTGCCGGCGGAAAAGCTGCTGGTCGGCGAAAGCGGCATCTTCACCTTCGAGGATTGTAAGCGCCTCGAAAAAAGCGGCATCAGTACCTTCCTCGTCGGCGAAAGCCTGATGCGCAAGGACGATGTGACAGCGGCCACCAAAGCGCTGCTGACCGGCCAATCCGACATTCTGGCAGCGGAATAATGCACCGATGAGCGAGGCGGGAAAGCTCACCCATATCGATGCCGGCGGCGAAGCGCATATGGTCGATGTCGGCGACAAGGCCGAGACCGTCCGTGTTGCCGTCGCCGAAGGCTTCGTGAAGATGAAGCCGGAAACGCTGGCGCTCATCCGCGAGGGCAACGCCAAGAAGGGCGATGTCATCGGCACTGCACGCCTCGCCGGCATCATGGCCGCCAAGCAGACGGCAAACCTCATCCCGCTCTGCCATCCGCTGATGCTGACAAAGGTGGCGGTGGATATTACCGAAGACGCCGCCCTACCCGGCCTGCGGGTCGAAGCGCTGGTGAAACTGTCCGGCAAGACCGGCGTGGAGATGGAAGCGCTGACCGCCGTATCCATCGCCTGCCTGACGATCTATGACATGGCCAAGGCCGCCGACAAGGCGATGGAAATCGTCAATATCCGCCTTCTGGAAAAGAGCGGCGGCAAATCCGGCGATTTCCGGCGACAGGAGACATGAATGAAACCGCTGCTGCCCGTGGATGAGGCCATAAGACGCCTTCTGGAAGCAGCGGTTCCGGTGACCGAAAGCGAAACCCTGCCGCTTACCGAATGCGATGGCCGGGTTCTTTCGGCCGATCTCATTGCACGCCTCACCCAGCCGCCCTTCGATGCCTCGGCCATGGACGGTTATGCGCTGCGCAGCGCCGATGCGGCGGAGATCGGCTCGGTCCTCACCGTCATCGGTCAGGCCGCCGCCGGCCATGCCTTTACCGGCACGGTGGGTGAAGGCCAGGCGGTGCGCATCTTCACGGGCGCGCCCGTGCCGCAGGGTGCGGACACCGTTCTCATCCAGGAAGATGCCGAAGTGCTGGAGGGCGGAAAAATCCGCACCGCCTTCGACGTCACCGCCGGGCGACATATCCGCCCGCGCGGACAGGATTTTACCGAAGGCGAAGCGGCCCTGAAGGTCGGGCGGGAACTCGGTTTCACCGACCTGACGCTCGCCGCGGCGATGAACCATGCCGCGCTCACCGTCTATCGCAGGCCGCGCATCGCCATCCTCGCCACCGGCGATGAGTTGCTGCCGCCGGGAAGCGCGCCGCAGCCCGCCCAGATCATCGCGTCCAACACCTTCGGCGTCGCAGCCCTCGCCCGGCAGGCGGGTGCCGAGGTTCTCGATCTCGGTATCATTGCCGATGATGACAGGCTGATCCGCGCCGCTATCGGCAAGGCGGTCGCGGCGAAGGTCGATGTGCTTGTGACGCTCGGCGGCGCCTCCGTCGGCGACCACGACCTCGTGCAGGCAGCCTTGAAGGCGGAGGGCATGCAGCTCGATTTCTGGCGCATCGCCATGCGTCCGGGGAAACCGCTGATGGTCGGGTCCATCGGCGCCATGCAGGTTCTGGGCCTGCCCGGAAACCCGGTTGCCAGCCTCGTCTGCGGCCTGCTGTTCCTCGAACCGCTGCTCCGCAGCATCGCCCGCCGTGCGCCGCTGCAACGCACGACCACCGCCCGCACCGCCACGCCGTTGAAAGCGAATGATCATCGGCAGGATTATCTGCGCGCCCGTTTCAGCACGGACGAAAACGGCCTGCTGGTGGCGGAAGCCCATGCGAAGCAGGATTCATCGATGATGAAGATATTGGCCCATTCCGACGGTTTGATCGTGCGCCCGCCAAACGCGCCGGCGGCGGCGGCCGGGGCGGAATGCCCGGTCATCAGGCTGAAATCCTGACACGCAGGCGATACGGCCAAACTTGGGCCGGCAGCATAACTGGCCTCTTCCTGAACCTTACCGAACGGTTGCCGCGCCGTCACTAAACGGCACGGCCGCGTGCCGCATGGCACGGGAACCGAAGATAAGACTGTAACATTCCTGTATCCCGACACGAATGATAAAAAAAACCGCCTATAGGCGGGATTTCCACGAATTCAAAAACCACCATGGCTTTCCGCCGCGGAATTATTTCTACATATTGTTGTGCCAAAATAAATCACACGAATCCCGTTATTGGGATTGACAGAATAAATGCGATGCTGTCACCAAGGCGAATAGTAGAGGGAAAAAATTCCGGAATTCTTCAGAATGAAAATTACTTATATTTATCAATTAAATAAGATAAAAAGTGACGAAAATGAAGTTTCCGGGCACAAAAATTAGTTTCCCTTAAATTAAGCTTTCCAAAACGACCTTCATAATAATAATCATAGTCGATAAGCAGACTCACTGGAGTTTCTTGATGAACACGGCATCCACGCCCAAAACCACGGGGCCCGACATTGCCGGGCAGATTGCCTATGCCATGCGGAGCATGGGTGTTTCGCCGATCCCGCGTAACTACAGCCTCTTTTACGAAGCCTATATCGGTTCGAACCCTGCCCTGACGAAGGATCTGGCCGCGCTTGGAAACCGGGTCACGCAGGAGGATTTGGACGAGCTGTCCTCACGTTACGGGGAAGGCAATCCCGCCCGGTCCATCGACGATGCGCATGAGAAGCTCAGGCGCGAACTGGAGGGCCTCCTGGGCACGCTGAGGCGCGAACAATCCTCCATCGAAAACTATAACAGGATTCTCGGCGAAACGCGTCAGCGCATCGATGACAAGAATGCCGCCAGCAGCAATATTCTGAGGAATGCGATTTCGCTGCTGGCCGAGGCCACCGGCTCGAAGATCATCGACGGCGAAAAGACCTTCAACGATGTCAACCGCCATGCCGAGGAAATGCATCAGGTGCGTCTGGAGCTGGATGAGTACAAGCGCATCGCCAATACGGATTCGCTGACGCGCCTGTCCAACCGGCGCGCCTTCGACGACCGGCTGGCATCCATCTATGACAGCTCCATCGGCCTGCAATATACCACGCTCGTCCTGCTCGATATCGATCATTTCAAGCGGATCAACGACACTTTCGGCCATCCGGTCGGCGACAAGATTCTCGCCACCGTCGCCTCGGTCATCCGCGCCAATGTCCGCAAGGATGGTTTTGTCGCCAGAAGCGGCGGCGAGGAATTCGCCATCATTCTGGACGGCAATACCCCGGAAGAGGTGATGGTGATGTGCGAGCGCATCCGCCTGTCGCTGGAAAGCACGCCCTTCCGCAATTCGAGATCGGGCGCCGACTACGGCACGGTGACGATCTCCCTCGGCTTCGCTTCCGCCGCCCAGGCCACCAACCCGAGCGAGCTTTACGGCCACGCCGACACCGCGCTCTACCATGCCAAGGAAACCGGCCGGAACCGCTCCGTCTATTACGAGGACGGCATGCAGAAGAATTATACCGGCAAGAACTGGCTGATTTATCGGACGTGAGGATGGTGGTGTGTGCACCACTATCTCCTCCGTCATGCCGGACTAGATCCGGCATCCAGTCACGGCGCGTCTGCGCCGTGAGAAAAGCCTCTTGCGATCAAGGACTTGATCGCGCTAGACCCCGGATCCAGTCCGGGGGGACGGAGTGAGACGCTCCGCTTTCGCCAATGACGTAAGCCTTGCGAGGATTGCCTCAACGGCCCGATGGTCGCGTCGTTACTGCACCTCACCACATGGTCTTCGCCGCCCGCGCCGCCCATTCCCGGTCATAGGTCTCCTGATCGAATTCCGCCTTGGCCGCCTTGAGCAGAAGGCCGGGTGTCGGAAGCGAGGCCGGGTCGACGAAATTATCGGGGTTCCATAGTTCCGAGCGCATCAGCGCCCGGGCGCACTGGAAATAGACTTCATCGATTGTCACCACAATGACGGTGCGCGGATGTTTGCCGTCCATCTCGAAGCTTTCCAGCAGGTCGGGATCGACGGAGACCACAGCACGGCCGTTGATGCGCATCGTCGTATTCGAGCCGGGTATCAGGAACATCAGCGCAACGCGCGGATCGCGCACGATGTTCAGAAGCGAATCCACACGGTTATTGCCGCGCCAGTCCGGCAGAAGCACGGTCCTCTCATCGGCCACCCGGACCACGCCGCCCTTGTCGCCGCGCGGCGAACAGTCCATGCCTTCCGGCCCGACCGTCGCCAGCGCCAGGAAGGGCGAAGTCTCGATCATCAGCCGGTATTCGGCCGTCAGCGTGGCTGTCACCTTGGCGATCGATGCCTCGCTCGTGCTGTCATAGATGGCCTTCAATTCCTCAACCGTGCGAATGATCGTCATGTCCTATCCCTGCCAATTCCCTCTGTCGCCGCCGAAAGACCGGGGCGTCCTATTCCTCTGCGGCTTCTGCCTTTTCCCGCTCGGCCCGCTCGCGGGCGGTGCGGGCGGCAACGAGATCGGCCGGCTGGGCATTGCCGCGGATCAGCGAACGGCCGGCATAGATGCCGCCGACGACTTCCATGGCGAAACGTTCCTCGTCGCGGTCGCGGAATTCTTCCACCAGACGCGCGGCATCTTCCCGCTCCTCGCCCATGGCGCCAAGCACTTCCTCGCTGAAATTCAGCGCCGATTCCAGCGTCTCACGAATCTGGTAATCCACACCGGCCTTCAGAAGATCGATCGCGTGGCCGCGGTCATAGGCGCGGGCGAGAACCGGAACCAGCGGGAATTCGTGCTTGACGATCTCCGCGATCCTGACGGCCGCCTCCTTGTCATCGACGCAGATAAGCACGGCACGCGCCGTGCTCGCACCGGCAGCATGCAGGATTTCCGCCCGCGAACCGTCGCCATAATAGACCTTGAAACCGAATTCAGCCGCATCGCGCACGAAGTCGGCATCCTTGTCGATCAGCGACAGCGTATAGCCCCGCGCCAGAAGCGGCTGGCTGACGATCTGGCCGAAACGGCCGAAGCCGATGAGGAGAATGCTGCCCTCGACATTTTCAGGCACGTCGAGATCGTCGGTATTGGGAACCGCCGCCGGCACCAGCCGGTCATGCAGGATGACCATCAGCGGCGTCAGCACCATGGAGATGATGATGGTCGCCGTCAGGATGGCGTTCGCCTCCCGGTCGAGAATGCCGGCGCTGACGGCGGCCGAATAGAGCACGAAGGCGAATTCGCCGCCCTGCGCCATCAGCACCGCCCGTTCCAGGCTTTCGCGCCGGGTGGTGCCGAGCGCCCGCGCCACGCCATAGATCAGGAAGGCCTTGAGCAGCATGTAGCCTGCGACGCTGATGACCACGAGCTGCCAGTTGGAGGCGATGACGGCAAGATCGATCGCCATGCCGACACCCAGGAAAAACAGGCCGAGCAGAATGCCGCGAAACGGCTCGATATCCGCCTCCAGCTGATGGCGGAAGGAGGATTCCGACAACAGCACGCCGGCGAGAAAAGCGCCCATGGCCATGGAAAGACCGCTCACCTGCATCAGAAGCGCCGAACCCAGCACCACCAGCAGCGCCGCGGCCGTCATCACCTCCCGCGCGCCGGAAGCCGCGAGCAGGCGAAAGAACGGGTTGAGAAGATAACGCCCGGCAAGGATGAGCGCGCCGACGGCGGCAAGCGCGATGCCGACGGAAGCCCAGCGCTCCGACGCCGTGACATGTTCGCCGCCCGAACCGAGGAAGGCGACAAGCGCCAGCAGCGGCACGATGGCCAGATCCTCGAACAGCAGGATGGCGATGATGCGCTGGCCTTTCAGGCTCGACATGCTGTTGCGCTCCTGCAGCATCTGCATGACGATCGCCGTCGATGTCAGCACGAAACCGGTGCCGGCGACGAAGGACATGATGACGGGAAAACCGAGACCGACCCCGATCAATGTCAGGCCCGCCATGCAGACCAGCACCTGCAGCGCCCCCAGCCCGAAAATATCCTGCCGCATCGACCACAGCCGCGACGGCTGCATTTCAAGGCCGATGATGAACAGGAACATCACCACGCCGAGTTCCGCTATATGCAGAATGGCCTGCGAATCGGAGAAGAAACCGAGACCGTAAGGCCCGATCACCAGGCCGGCGGCCAGATAGCCGAGCACCGAACCGAGGCCGATACGCTTGAAGATCGGCGCGGCGACAACGCCTGCCGCCAGCAACACGACCACCTGGGCCAGATCATTTCCGTTCGCTTCTACAGCCACACGCCACCCCGTTTAAATAGTGAGACAAGAGCTTTGCCCTCGTCCGATTATCGGCAACGCGCAAGAACATTTCCTCCGTCATGCCGGACTTGATCCGGCATCCAGCCACGGCGCGTCTGCGCCGTGAAAGGACTCTACCGCGATCAAGGACTTGATCGCGCTGGACCCAGGATCAAGTCCGGGGTGACGAAGCGCGGATGCAACAACGTTGCCAAACGCACCAGTTCTTCAACCCCTTGCCATCATTCTCACGAGGGCGTCTCCCTCGGTGTTTTCTCTACCGGTATCGCGGTTCCCTGCTCAAGCCCTTTTCGGCGAGCTGCCGCTCATAATCCGCAAACAGCGCGTCCCCGGTCTCACCCAGTTCCTTCAGATATTTCCAGGTGTAGATGCCGCTATCGTGGCCATCGTCGAAAACGATGCGAACCGCATAATTGCCGGTGGCGACCATGGAACGGATGGTAACGTCGCGTTTGCCGGGCACTGTGACCTTTTGTCCCGGCCCATGGCCCTGCACCTCGGCAGAGGGCGAAAGCACGCGCAGCATCTCGGCCTGAAGGCGATAAACGCTTCCATCATCGAAGGAAACGGTCAGTTCGCGCCGGTCTTTCGACACAAGCAGCTCGGTCGGCCAGGCATCGCTCATTTTTCACTTCCGCAAGCTCGTCATATGCGTCAGAATTACGGACTTGCCTCACGATAGGCAAGCCACTACATCAGCTAATAGAGTACACATTTGGCGTGTGTGCCCGGCGCAAGGCGCATTGAGGATGAGACGTGAACGGTTTCTCCGGCTCGCTTGAAAAAGCGAAAACCCTGACGGAAAACAGCACACCGATGGTGGACCCTTTCGGCCGCGCAATCACCTATCTGCGCGTTTCCGTCACCGACCGCTGCGATTTCCGCTGCACCTATTGCATGTCCGAACACATGACCTTCCTGCCGAAGAAGGACCTTCTGACGCTCGAAGAACTCGACCGGCTCTGTTCCGTCTTCATAACGCGCGGCGTGCGCAAGCTGAGGCTGACCGGTGGCGAGCCGCTGGTGCGCAAGAACATCATGTCGCTGGTGCGAAATCTCGGCCGGCATGTGCGCACAGGCGCCCTCACCGAGCTGACGCTGACCACCAACGGCTCGCAGCTTGCGAAATTCGCCGCAGAACTCGCCGATTGCGGCGTGCGCCGCATCAACGTGTCGCTCGATACGCTCGACCGCGACAAATTCCGCCACATCACCCGCTGGGGCGATCGTGACCGCGTCATGGAGGGGCTAGACGCCGCCCAGGCCGCAGGCATCAAGATCAAGCTCAACGCGGTGGCGCTGAAGGACTTCAACGACGCCGAGATTCCCGACCTCATGCGTTTCGCCCATGGTCGCGGCATGGACCTGACCGTGATCGAAACCATGCCGATGGGCGAGATCGAGGAAGACCGGACCGACCGCTACCTGCCGCTTTCGCAGTTGCGCGCCGATCTGGAAAAGAGCTTCACGCTCATCGACAGCGATTACCAGACCGGCGGCCCCGCCCGTTACGTCACGGTGAAGGAAACCGGAGGCCGGCTCGGCTTCATCACGCCGATGACGCATAATTTCTGCGAAAGCTGCAACCGCGTCCGCCTCACCTGCACCGGCACGCTTTATATGTGCCTGGGCCAGGATGACGCCGCCGATCTGCGCACCGCGCTGCGCGCCTCCGGCAGCGACGCCTATCTTTCCAGCGCCATTGATGAAGCCCTTCTGCGCAAGCCGAAGGGGCATGATTTCATCATTGACCGCACCCACAACCGGCCTGCCGTCTCTCGCCATATGAGCGTGACCGGCGGCTGAGCGACGGCTGAAACTGTTTCTCGTCCACCCACCCATATAAACGGTTGAAATGCCGGCTGTGCCGTGCCACGTCTCTTTACATGGAGGAATGCGCGGTCACGCCGGAAAGGCGGCCCAAACCGCCCCGAAAGGGCGGCCGGGAAAATCGTGCATGGTCTGGGATATTTTGGAATGGCATTGACGGACAATACGCGCGGCGCCCTATTCATGGCGCTCGCCATGGCAAGCTTCACGGCCAATGACGCCCTGACGAAATCCGTCACCCCTTATATCAACACCGGCCAGATCATGTTCGTCCGCGGCATCATGACGGTGGTGCTGATCTATATCGCCGCCCGCCATTTCGGCGCGCTTCGGCCGCTGAAAACCCTCCTGCGCCCCATCATCATCCTGCGCTGTCTCTGCGAGGTGACGGCGGCCGTGCTCTATCTGACGGCGCTCGGCCTTATCGAATTTTCCAATGCCTCGGCCATATTGCAGTCCCTGCCCCTGGTGGTGACGCTGGGTGCGGCGCTGTTCCTGCGCGAACCCGTGGGCTGGCGGCGCTGGGTGGCGATCATCGTCGGTTTTATCGGCGTGCTCGTCATCATCAGGCCCGGCCCGGAAGGCTTCACGCCGGGTGCGCTTCTGGTCGTCGCATCGCTCGCCGTCACTGCTGCGCGCGATCTGCTGACCCGGAAAATGTATGCCGATGTGCCCTCGCTCGCCATCACCGTCATCACCGCCTTCGTCAACATGGCGGTGGGCGGCCTGCTGATCGTGCCCTTCGGCGGCTGGCAACCGATGAACTTCATGATCGTGTCGCATCTGGCGGCTTCGGCCATTCTGGTGCTGGTCGGTTATCAGGCGATCATACTGTCGATGCGATCAGGCGAAATCTCCTTCGTCGCGCCGTTCCGTTATACCGGCCTGCTCTGGGGTTTCATGATCGGCGTGTTCTTCTTCAACGAAAAGATCGACAATTACACTATCGTCGGCGCCATAATCGTCATCGGCTCCGGCCTTTATACCTTCTACCGCGAAAGCCTGCGCAAGCGCTCGCAGATGGCCAAGCGCGCAGCCGCCACACCCACCGCCGCGACCACGGTACGGCCGGCTTCCGTAACGAAAACTGCCGTAACGGAAGAGGCGGGAGAATGACATGAACAGCGGCCGTTTTCTGGACAGGACCACCCCGCCCCACATCATCACGCTGGTCGTCATCGCCGGCGTCGCGGCGCTGTGCATGAATGTGTTTCTGCCCTCGCTTGCGGCCATGGCGGTTTATTTCGAGACCGACTACGCGGTGATGCAATTTGCTGTTTCGGGTTATCTTGCCGCCACCGCCTGCCTGCAGCTCATCATCGGCCCGCTTTCCGATCTCTTCGGACGCCGCCCGGTCATGCTGGCCAGCATCGCCATCATGATCGTCGCAACGCTCGCCTGCATGCTGGCGCCCAATATCACCGTCTTCATGATCGGGCGCGTCGCGCAGGCGGCCGTCGTTTCCGGCTTCGTGCTGGCGCGCGCCATCGTGCGCGACATGGTGCCGATGGAACAGGCGGCCTCGATGATCGGTTACGTGACCATGGGCATGTCTGTGGTGCCGATGGTGGGGCCGACGGTTGGCGGCCTGCTTAACGACATTTCCGGCTGGCAATCGAGCTTTGCACTCCTTGCCCTGCTCGGCGTCGGCATTCTGGTTCTTGCCTGGTTCGATCTCGGAGAAACCAACCACAATAAATCGGCGAGCTTTTCGCAGCAGTTTCACGCCTGGCCGGAACTGTTGCGCTCGCCGCTGTTCTGGGGTTACGCGCTGACCTCGACCTTCTCATCGGGCATGTTCTTCTCCTTCCTCGGCGGCGCGCCTTTCGTCGGCAGCGTGCTTTACGGGCTTGCGCCGGCCATGCTCGGCCTGCAATTCTTCTTTATGGCCAGCGGTTACATGCTCGGCAACTTCATCTCCGGCCGTTATGCCAGCGAAATCGGCATTACCCGCATGATGCTGTCGGGCAATGTCATCGCCATTGCGGGCATCGCCACGACCATGCTGCTGATCTCCGCCGGGGCGGAAAGCGCCTATGCGTTTTTCGTGCCGCTCGCCTTGATCGGCGTCGGCAACGGCGTGACACTGCCAAGCGCCAATGCCGGCATGGTCAGCGTCCAGCCGCATCTGGCCGGTTCCGCCTCCGGCCTCGGCGGCGCGATGACCATCGGCGGCGGCGCAGCGCTCTCGGTGCTCGCCTCCTCGGTCCTGTCCAGAGAAGACGGAACCTGGCCGCTTCTTCTGGTGATGCTGGCGACCGGCCTTGTCGCCCTCCTCACCACCTATATCGTAAGGCTGCAGGAAAAGCGGGAATGACGGCCCCTTTCGAAATACCCGGTCTCGTGCTCGCCGGTGGGCTTTCGCGGCGTATGGGCAGTAACAAGGCGATGGTGCAATTGGGCGATGCGCCCCTCATCTCCCACGTCATCAGCCGCATCACGCCGCAGGTCTCAGATGTCACCATCAATGCGGCCAATGGCTGGGCGGAGAGTTTCGGCCTGCCGCTGCTGCCCGATACGCTGAAGGGCCATGCCGGGCCGCTCGCGGGTATTCTGGCCGGCATGCGCCATTTCCAGCACCGCGGGGATGCGGCGAGCCACTTTCTGACGGCGCCTGCCGACAGCCCGTTTTTCCCGGACGATCTCGTGGCGCGGCTTTGCGAACACCTTTCGGACAATGCAATCGTCATCGCCGCCTCCAGCGGCCAGCTTCATCCGGTTTTTGCGCTGTGGCCGCTGGCGCTGGCCGACGATCTCGAGGCGTGGCTGAAGAACGATGCCAACCGGCGCATCCGCGCTTATCTCGCCCGGCATGTCACCCTCGGCGTGGCCTTCCCGCCGCTGGAAACGGCAAAGGGCAGCCTCGATCCGTTCTTCAACATCAACACGCCGGATGAACTGGCGCTGGCGCGCAGCTATCTGGAGAACCTGCAATCATGACGGAACAAAAGGTCTTCGGCATCGCCGGCTGGAAGAACTCGGGCAAGACCGGCCTTGCGGTCCGTATCGTCACCGAGCTGACGGCGCGCGGCTACCGCGTCTCCACCATCAAGCACGCCCATCATGATTTCGATATCGACAAGGTCGGCGCGGATAGCTGGCGTCACCGCCAGGCCGGCGCACACGAGGTCACCATCGTTTCCGGCACCCGCTTCGCCATCATGCATGAATTGCGTGGCGAACCGGAACCCTCTTTCGAGGATATTCTCGCCCGCCTCGCCCCCTGCGATCTGGTGCTGATCGAAGGCTACAAATACGAGCCGGTGCCGAAGATCGAAGCACGCCGGCTGGAGGCCGCCAAGACCGAACCGCTTGCACCGCTCGATCCGCATATCGTCGCAATCGCCGCCGATCACGCGGTGACGGACACGGCGCTACCGGTTTTCGATCTCGACGATACCGGCGCGATTGCCGATTTCATCGAGAAGACGGTGGGGCTGGTTAGGGCGTAAACAGGCGTCGGAACGGAGCGGCGTCGGCGCCCAGGCCGCCTCCCCACTTCCGTCATACCGGCCCTGAGCCGGTATCCAGCCAGCCCAAGTCCTTGGGCTGAAAGGACTCCATCGCCGCGCCGACGCGCGTCGGCTGGATGCCGGATCAGGCCCGGCATGACGGAGGAGATGTGCCGTAAAACCGAAACCCACAACGCCTGCCGCAACGCCGACGTAACCTCCCGTGATCCCCCACCCCAAAAATGAAAAAGCCGGGCTCTTCACCCGGCTTCATCATTCCTTGAGACGCAATACCTATTCAAGGAAACTGGAGGGGTTCACCGGCGTCGCATCCTTGCGAACTTCGAAGTGAACCTGCGGACGCTTGGCGCTGCCGGTCATGCCCGATGTGGCGATGGTCTGGCCGCGCTGGACCTTCTGACCGCGCTGCACGTCGAGATTGGCGGCATTGCCGTAAACGGTGACCTTGCCGTCGTCATGGCGGACAAGAACCGTGTTGCCGAGCTGCTTCAGGCCGTTGCCCGCATAGATGACCACGCCGTTTTCAGCGGCCTTGATCGGCGTGCCTTCCGGAACGGAGATGTTGATGCCATCGTTGCGGCTGCCTTCGACATTATCGCCGAAATTGTTGATGACCGCGCCGCGAACCGGCCAGCGATATTTGCCGATGCCCGTGGATTCCGGTGCGACGGAAGCCATGTCGGCCTTTTTCTCGATGTCGCTGACACTGGCGGTGGCTGGTGTGGCAGGTGCAGTCGGAGCCGCGGCAGCAGCCGGTGCCTTGTAGGGCTCAGGCTTGGCGGATGCGGTTTCGACCGGCTTGGCCGCTTCCTTGGCGGGAACGGAAGCCGTCTTGATGGCATCCGTCGAAGCGCCAGGCATGTTGAGCGTCTGGCCGACGCGGATGCTTTCGTTGCTGAGACCGTTTGCCGCCTTGAGGGCAGAGACCGACACGCCGTTTTCGCGGGCAATCTTCGCCAGGCTATCGCCCGGCTGAACCTTGTAGCCGCCGGTGGGCGGCAGCGGCTTGCCGCCGGGAGGCGTCAGCTTGCCGGTTTCGGAGGAAACCTTGTCACGGGCGGCGGCCTGCGACGGCAGCACGGCCACATTCCCTTCAGGACTACGCAGCGGTGTCGGCTGGTCGCCATTGCGGTTGAGAGCGATATCGCCGGCCGCGTCCTTGGCGGCATTGCGGACCTGACCGAACTTCGGAATGAGGATCGACTGGCCGGCCTGCGCCGAAGATGCGGTCTTCAGACCGTTGACGCGCAGCAGTTCCTTTTCCGGAACGCCGTAGCGGTTGGAGAGGGTCGCGATGCTTTCGCCGGGACGCAAGGTCACGGAGGAAGCGCCGTCGGTGTGCCAGCCGTTCTTGTCTGAACGGACGGTTGCGGTCGTCAGATTGTCGGTGACGGGAGCGGCAGCCTGACGGGCGGGCGCAGCAAGCGACGGCGCGGCCTTGGGCTGAGCGGACGGGAAAGGCTGGGCCATGGCTTCGTTGCGGGTCGACGGATCGCGGCTTGCCACGGCCGTCGGCGCCGACAGCTCGGAACGCTGCACCGGAGAGGCCGAAGCCGAGCGGGCCGTGGAAGGCTGAACGCCGCCATAACCACCCGATTGCGGATAGGAATTGCCCGCCATGTTCTGGTTGGCATAACCGCCCTGCGGTGCGGCAGAGGCGTAACCGCCATTCATGTCGCCCTGCGGAACCGGGGCCTGCCCGTAAGCACCGCCGCCCTGACGGGCAGGAATTGACGCCGTGGTCATCTGATCCGGTCCACTGGAAAAGAGGCCGCTGAACCGCGTTGCATCCGAGCTACAGCCCGTTGCGACGCTTGCCAGCAATGCCGCTGCGAACATTTTTGCGACTGATTTTCCGATTTTAGACGAATGTCTCATACGCATGACTCGATCTACACTGACGCCAACCCGCCGCATCGAGACCGATCCGGCACAAATTTCACTTCTTGCAAGGCCCATTTCCCGAGGTGGGGAAAACCATGCGTCGATGTTTATGATTAAAGCGCGTTAGTGTTACCACGCCGTTAAAACGTTAAGCCGTTCAGCGCTTTTTTGACACTTCGATAACCATGACGAAAACCGGATGCGTCATGTTGATACAATAATGATATTAAAAATCAGATAGTTGCGGCAATTCAGAACATTAGGAGACAAAAATAGAATGTCTCCAAAATTTTCATTTTGTCACAAATGACGCGCAATATGAGTGCTGAGCGGCAGGTAAGGCGCCTCGAACAGCTCTTCCTTCTCGAAGCGGCTGCCAGTCTTGGAGAAGCGCGTCATCACGCAACGCTCGTCTTCGAGAATGATCGGCGCGATCATCATGCCGCCCGAAACGATCTGCTCGGCAAAGAAGCGGGGCATGGTGGTGAAGGCGGCGGTGGAAACGATTCGGTCGAAGGTGCCCTCGCCCACCAGGCCGTTGCTGCCATCCGCCTGACGGATGACAACGTTGCGGATGGAGAGATCGTCGAGACAGTTCTGCGCCTGCTGCACCAGCGTCTTGTAACGCTCCAGCGAAAAGACCCGTTCTACCCGGCGAGCGATGATCGCGGTCATGAAACCGCTGCCCGTGCCGATTTCCAGCACGCGCTGACCGGGTTTCAGTTGCAGCCGGGCAAGGATTTTCACCGCCATGTCGGCGCCTTCCATGAAGGCGCCGCAGTCGATGGGAATCGTGCGGCTGGAATAGGCGTCCGCCGCAAATTGCGGCGGCACGAATTTGGAGCGTGGTGTCTGCTCGACCGCCGTCAGAAGGTCGAGATCGGAAATCCCCTCGCCCCTTAAGCGGAGAACGAGAGCGGCAAAACCTTCCTTTTCGACCATTGCGGATTTCAATCGGCGACTCCGAATCCAAGTGCTTGCGCAACCCGATCCTTCACCGTGTAGTCCGTCAGGTCAAGCTTAAGCGGCGTGACGGAAATCTTGCCATGTTTCAAAGCGTGGATATCGGTGCCTTCGCGGAAGGTGCCGAGACGCTCGCCGAAGCGCAGCCAGTAATAGGGAAAACCGCGGCCATCCTGGCGTTCTTCCACCGTCAGGCCAAAATCGAGCTTGCCCTGCCCGGTCACGGAAACGCCCTGCACATCCTTGGGCGCGCAATTTGGGAAATTCAGATTGAGGAAGGTGCCATCGGGCAGTTCCACATTCATCAGCTTGCGCAAGAGGTCCGGCGCATAGGTCTCGGCGACTTCCCATGGCACGACGCGGCCGTCGACGTGGCTAAAGGCCTGGCTGAGCGCAAAGGAGCGCACGCCCTGCAGCGTGCCTTCGATGGCGCCGGCAATGGTGCCGGAATAGGTCACGTCATCGGCCATATTGGCGCCGGCATTGACGCCGGAGAGCACGAGATCGGGCTTTTCCGGCAGGACTTCGCGAATGCCCATGATGACGCAATCGGTCGGCGTGCCGCGCAGCGCGAAATGCTTGTCGGAAACTTTTCGCAGACGTAGCGGTTCGGACAGGGTCAGCGAGTGCGCAAGACCGCTCTGGTCGGTCTCCGGCGCGACGATCCAGACATCGTCGGACAGCGTGCGGGCGATACGCTCCAGCACCGCCAGACCTTCGGCGTGGATACCGTCGTCATTGGTCAGCAAAATCCGCATGTTTTCCTCCGCTGCTGTATCCCACTATGAGGACACAATGATTTCTCTCACAGAAGCACCCCCACGACCGTCATTCCGGCCTTGAGCCGGAATCCAGTCGACGCGCGTCTGCGCGGCGGGAAGAGTCTTTTTCAGCCCAAGGACTTGGGCTGGCTGGATTCCGGCTCAAGGCCGGAATGACGGCCGCGTCTTTAGCAGACGAACAATCAGGCCGCTTTCTCAATCCGCTTCAGACCGCCCATATAGGGCAGCAGCACGTCTGGAATTGTGACGGAACCGTCCTCGTTCAGATAATTTTCGAGAACCGCGATCAGGCAGCGGCCGACAGCCGTGCCGGAGCCGTTCAGCGTGTGCACGAACTTCGTCGCCTTGTCGTCCTTGCCGCGATAACGCGCATTCATGCGCCGCGCCTGGAAATCGCCGCAGACCGAGCAGGACGAAATTTCGCGATAGGTGTTCTGCCCGGGCAGCCACACTTCCAGATCGTAGGTCTTGCGGGCGCTGAAACCCATATCGCCGGTGCAGAGCGTCATGGTGCGGAAATGCAGGCCAAGGCGCTTCAGCACTTCCTCGGCGCAGGCCGTCATGCGCTCATGTTCGGCAACGGCGCTTTCCGCATCGGTAATGGAGACGAGCTCGCACTTCCAGAACTGGTGCTGGCGCAGCATGCCGCGCGTGTCGCGACCGGCCGAGCCCGCTTCCGAACGGAAGGACGGCGTCAGCGCCGTGAAGCGCAGCGGCAGCTTTTCCTGGTCGAGAATTTCGCCGGAGACGAGATTGGTCAGCGTCACTTCCGCTGTCGGGATCAGCCAGCGGCCATCCGTGGTCCTGAACAGGTCTTCGGTGAATTTCGGCAATTGGCCGGTGCCGAACATCGCCTCGTCGCGCACCATCAACGGCGAGGACACCTCGGTATAACCGTGTTCGCCCGTGTGCAGGTCTATCATGAACTGGCCGAGCGCCCGTTCCAGACGCGCGAGCTGGCTGGTCAGCACGGTAAAACGTGCACCGGAAAGCTTGGCGGCGCGCTCGAAATCCATATAGCCGAGCGCTTCGCCGATATCGAAGTGTTCCCTGGCCTCGTGGTTCCAGCCGGGCTTCTGGCCGACCACACGGGCCACCACATTGTCATGCTCGTCATTGCCGTCGGGCACGTCGTCAAAGGGCATGTTGGGCAGACGCGACAGGGCATCGTTGAGCTCGGCGGTGACCTGACGGTCCTCCTCCTCCGCGCGCGGCATGTTTTCCTTGAGATCGGCGACTTCGGCTTTAAGCTTTTCTGCAAGCTCCATGTTCTTCTGCGCCATGGCGGCGCCGATTTCCTTGGAGGCGGCATTGCGGCGCGACTGCATATCCTGCAGGGACTGGATGACGGAACGGCGCTTTTCATCGAGCGCGATCAGGCCGCTGGCGGCGGGCTCAGCACCTCGGCGCGCAAGCGCCGCATCGAAAGCTTCGGGGTTTTCGCGTATCCATTTAATGTCGTGCATCGTCGTTCCAGACCGTTGTTGCATCGTCGCGTTTTACAGCAAAACGCCGGGCATAAGCCCGGCGCGAGGAAATGTCGTGAGCGGCGAGACCTTCAAGAATGTCAGGTCTCCTCCAGCTCCGTGCTTGCGGATTCTGCCGCACGTTTCCTCTCCACGAGTCGAGCCATGTAGATGGAAATCTCGTAGAGAATGATCGCAGGCAGCGCAAGACCGATCTGGGACATGGGATCCGGCGGCGTCAGCACGGCGGCGACCACGAAGGCGAGGACGATCGCGAACTTACGCTTTTCCCGCAGCCAGTCGCTGGTCAAAAGCCCAACGCGCGCCAGAAGCGTGGTCACGACAGGCAGCTGGAACACCAGACCGAAGGAGAGAACCAGCGTCATGATGAGGCTGAGATATTCCGATACCTTCGGCATCAGCGAAATCGCCACCTCGCCGTCCTCGGGCAATTGCTGCATGGCGAGGAAGAACCACATGACCATGGGCGTGAAGAAGAAATAGACGAGCGCCGCACCGATGAGGAAAAGGATCGGCGACGCGATGAGGAACGGCAGGAAAGCCGCCCGTTCGTTCTTATAGAGACCGGGCGCCACGAATTTATAGAGCTGCGAGGCGACCACCGGAAACGAGATCACCATCGCGCCGAACATGGCGACCTTGATCTGCGTGAAGAAGAATTCCTGCGGCGCGGTGTAGATCAGCGACGATTTCGTGACATCGAGGCCCGCCCACAGAACCGCCCATTTGTAAGGAATGACGAGCAGGTTGAACAGGTGCTTGGCAACGGCGAAACAGGCGATGAAGGCGACGAAGAACGCGCCGAGCGCCCAGATCAGCCGCGTGCGCAACTCCATGAGATGCTCGATAAGCGGCTGCGGCTTGTCCTCGATATCCCCGCTCATGCTTCATCCTTTTTGGGCTTTGCAGCCTTGGTTTTTGCCGTTTTCGCCGGCTTGGTCTCGGCCACAACCGCCTTGTCTGCGGCCGACTTCCTGACGGCAGCCTTTTTGGCGATGGCCTTCACGGTGGGATTGGAAACGGCAGGCTCACTGGTTTTCGCGGCGGTTTTCGTAACCGGGGCGGTTTCGGGTGTCGCCGCTGCGGCCTTGCTGCGGGCGGCGCGTTTGGGCTTGGCGGCAACCGCTTCGGCCTCCACGGTCGCAATCGATTTCGCCCGCGCGCGCCTCGGCTTCTCCTCCGCAGCGACGGCTGCGGCGACCGACGCGGCGGATGCGGCGACAACAGGCGGCGCATCCGGCAGCTTCATCTCCGGCTCGGGCACGCTCACCAGCGGCGCAACCGGCTCGCTTGTGACGGGCGCAGGGGTGGAAGACAGGCCGTCCGGTGGGGTGGTCGCCTTCTGCAGATCGGACTTGATCTCATTGCCAAGCTGGCGAAGCGGGTTCATCGCATCGCGCAGCGAATTGGTGGGGTTGAGATTGCGGACATCGGAGATGGTCTGGCGCACATCGTCCATGTCGGCCTCTTTGAGGGCCTCGTCGAACTGGGTGCGGAAATCCCCCGCCATCTTGCGAAGGCCGGCCATCGTCTTGCCGAAAGCGCGGATCATGGGCGGCAAGTCCTTCGGCCCGACGACCACGATCAACACGACCGCAATCACCAGAAGCTCGCTCCAGCCGATATCTAACATCAATATGCTCCCGAGACCCTAGCGCATCGGCCCCAAAAATCTGAATCGATTTTCGACCGGAACGATGCGCAACATACAAGTGGTAGAGCGTCCTTTTGCGTCCGAAAGAACGCACGGCGCTCTAGCGCCAGTCCCACACCAAGCGGCGACAGGCCGCTTACTTGATCTCGTCAGCCTTGTGGTCGACGGTCTTCGTGTTGGCATCGGCCGGCGGCGGCGTCTGGTCTTCGTCAGCCATGCCCTTCTTGAAGCTCTTGATGCCCTTTGCGACATCGCCCATCAATTCCGGGATCTTGCCGCGTCCGAATAGGACGAGAACGATCACCAGCACGATGAGCCAATGCCACACACTAAAAGAACCCATAACTGAAACTCCTGAATTTCGCTTTCAGACGATGTAAGACGTTTGAAAGGCTTTTTCAAACGACAAATCGTCGCTTCAACAGCGAGTGCGCATAAAGTTTTCGTGGCCCCGCCAACAGGATGGCGATATCAGTCGTCGCCATCACCGCCGCCCGGCGCAAGCAGGCCCAGTTCCTCGAGATCGAGCTGCGTGATCGGGTCTTCGTCCTCACGCAATTCGTCGCTCATCATCGGCAGAGGAACGCCGAAATTAGAGGGAATGCGGCCCGAAAGCAGCCCTGCCCCCTTCAGCTCTTCGAGGCCCGGCAGATCGCGCAATTCCTCAAGGCCGAAATGGTCGAGAAACTCCACCGTGGTGCCGATCGTCACCGGCCTGCCGGGGGTACGCCTGCGGCCACGGAACCTGACCCAGCCCGCCTCCATCAGCACGTCAAGCGTGCCGCGCGAGGTCTGAACGCCGCGGATTTCCTCGATTTCGGCGCGTGTCACCGGTTGATGATATGCGATAATCGCCAGAACTTCCAGCGCCGCGCGCGACAGCTTCTTCGGCTCCTTTTCCTCGGCGCGGATGACGAAGGAAAGATCGCCGGCGGTGCGGAAGGCCCATTGCCCGCCCACCTGCACGAGATTGACGCCCCGCTCCGCATAAAGAACCTTGAGATGCTGCAGAATGGCGACGACATCCATGCCGCGCGGCAGGCGTTCAGCGATGAAAGCCACGGAAACCGGCTCGGACGAGGCAAAGACCAGGGCCTCGGCGATCCGCTCGGCCTCCTTCAATTGGCGCTCGGAAAATACCGTGGGCTCGGGCTCGGCCCCATCGGCCGCGATGGTGGCCTCGGCGGTCTCGTCGTCATTCATCATTGTCAGTCCTTTCGGCATTCACCGCACGGTCGTCTCGTCCACCCTTACGCATATAAATGGGCTGGAAAGCGCCCTCCTGCCGGATTTGCAGCGAGCCCTCGCGCACCAGCTCCAGCGAAGCGGCAAAGGCGCTGGCAATCGCCGTCACCCGCATGGCGGGATCGGGCACATATTGCAGCAGATACTGATCGAGCACGGTCCATTCCCCGACATCGCCGAGGAGATGGGTCAGAAGCTCACGCGCCTCGACAAGCGACCAGACCTGCCGTTTTTCAATAGTGACCTGGGTAATCGCCTGCCGCTGCCGCAGGTTGGCATAGGCGCTCAGGAGATCGTAGAGATTGGCCTCATAGGCCGAGCGGTTGATATGGGGAATATGCTCCGGCGCGCCACGGGCAAAAACATCGCGGCCGAGTTGGGCGCGGTTGACAAGGCGTTCCGCCGCCTCGCGCATCGCTTCCAGGCGTTTCAGCCGGAACGCCAGCGTCGCGGCCATTTCCTCGCCCGAGGGACCGTCATCCTTCGATTGCTGCGGAATGAGGAGCTTGGATTTGAGAAAGGCGAGCCACGCCGCCATGACGAGATAATCGGCCGCAAGCTCAATGCGCACACGGCGCGCGCTTTCCACGAATTGCAGATATTGTTCGGCAAGCGCCAGCACAGAAATGCGCGACAGATCGACCTTCTGCGTGCGGGCAAGATGCAGCAGCAGATCGAGCGGGCCTTCGAAACCCGCGACATCGATGACCAGCCCAGCCTCACCCGTCAACCGCTCCGGCGTTACATCCTGCCAGAGCTTGTCCATCGGTGTTGAATTGCGAGACTTGTCTGCGGCCATTGTTCCATCCGCCGGGCGTCCGGCCTGTCGTCCCGAGTAACGGGCCGCCGCCCGACTGTCAGGAAACGGCCCACATGGCGTTGAATTCGGCTCTCAGCTCCGCTTCGTCGGAAGGGTCCGCAACGGGGAAACCCGCTTCCACGGCCCGCACCCGCTCCAGCGAACGACCTGAAAGAACGGGAACCTCCTTCACGACCTGAAGCATTTCACCCATCACACCGTTGCAATGCAAGACTATATCGCAGCCGCCCGCAACAATATTCGCAGCTCTTTCACCGAGCGTGCCCTTCAGCGCATTCATGGAACTGTCGTCGGACATCAGCAGGCCGTCAAAGCCGATGCGGCCGCGAATGATTTCCTCGATGACCTTCGGCGAGGTCGTCGCCGGCCGCTCGCGGTCGATGGCGTTGAACACCAGATGCGCGCTCATCGCCATCAATTCGCGGTTCAGCGCCCGGAACGGTACGAAATCGTGGGCGTCCAGCTCATCGAGCGGCACATCGACGACCGGCAGTTCATGGTGCGAATCCACCATGCCGCGGCCATGGCCCGGCATATGTTTCATGACAGGCAGCATGCCGCCCGCCTTCAGCCCGTCGGCCGCCGCCTGCCCCATCTCGGCCACCATTGTCGGCGTGTAGCCATAGGCGCGATTACCGATGACATTACTGGCGCCTTCCACCGGCACATCAAGCACCGGCAGGCAATCGACATTTATGCCGAATTTCATCAGGTCAAACGCGTGCAGGCGCGACATCAGCCAGGCGGCGCGCAGACCCGCCCCCCGGTCACGCTCATAGATTTCACCGAGAATGCGGGCGTTTGGATAGGCCTGCAGGATCGGCGGCTTGATACGCTGCACGCGCCCGCCCTCCTGATCGATCAGCACCGGCGCATCTGGCCGCCCGACAGCATCGCGCATGGCGGCGACGAGATCGGTGATCTGCTGCGGCTCGCCAATATTGCGCCCGAACAGGATGAAGCCCCAGGGCTGCTCATCGCGGTAAAGGGCAATCTCGTCGGCAGTCAGCGCAAGCCCGCTGCATCCGAGGATCATAGCTTTGCAATCGGTCATGGTGTCACGCCTGTTACAGAATAGATGGGAAGAACTTTGCCTGATCCTCGGCCAATGCCGGGGCGGCGACGTTTACCGTCCGTCACCTCGGCCTCCGAGCCGGGGTCCAGCGCGATCAAGTCCTTGATCGCGAAAGACTCCTCTCACGGCGCAGACACGCCGTGGCTGGATGCCGGATCAAGTCCGGCATGACGGAGGTTAGGTGCTCCGTCACTGTCGTTAGACAACAGCGCCGGGGTACTATACCCCCCGGCGTCTCTATCACCGCGCCACGAGGCAGCTACCGCCGGCCGAGCGGAACTTTTCGCACAGCGCCACGGCTTCGTTCTTGTCGCCCGCCGGGATGCGGACGCGGTAGAACGTGCCCTTGCCGGCGATTTCGGCGGCCTTGATGTCGACGCCGCGTCCACCGATGACCGAGCCGAACTTGGCCGACATGTTCTGGTAGGACTTCTGGGCTTCCGCCTGGCTCGGCAGCGAGGCGATCTGGATGTAATAGCCACCGGCAGACGGCGTGCTGGTCGCTGCAGGCGTCGCGGCTGCCGTCTGCTGCTGCGCGGCCTGCGGCTGCGCAGGAGCGGTCGCAGGGCGGACATTGCCCTGGTTGGTCACCGTTGCCACCACATTGGCGGGCTGTGAAGACGGACGCGCCGCAGGAAGCGGTGCTGCCGACTGCGCTGCCGGCTTGGCGGCGGCGGCAGGCGTGTTGGCCTGCGGCTGAGCCTGTTCCGGCGCAACCGGTACCCGCGATGCGGCGATGACGGCGGGCGCGCCCTCACCCGGCTTTGCGGTCTGCGGTGCTGCAAGCTCCTCGACCTTGTCGGCCTTCGGCGGCTGGGCTGCCGGTACCTCGACTTCCTGGGCAACCAGCGTGCCGTCAGGCTTGACGATCATGGTGCGGACCTTGCGCGGCGAAACGCCGGTTGCAGCCGAACCTTCGGTCTGCGCGGCCTTTTCTTCTGGCGAAAGCAGGCGCGGATCTTCCGTTTCGCCAACCGGCGTGCTGGCGGCTTCCACATCCACGTCGTTTTCGCCTTCCAGCGGCAACTGTTCGGGGATCAGCGTGCGCTGAACCACATCCACCGGCTGCTCGTTGCTGGAAATCAGCGCCGGCTGCTTCGGATCGGCGGCGCTGCCGCCAGCCACGCGGTCATAAACCGCCTTGTCCTGGTTCGGCACAACGCGACCGCCCGGATTTTCCGGAACGACCTTCATCGGATCGTTATCGGCGGAGATGATGACCGGCGCGCCATTGGAACCGGTGCTGGACGAACCGCCGGAGACCAGCGCGTAAACGCCGCCACCGATCAGCACCAGACCGATTGCAGCGGCAACCGGCATGATCCAGCGGCGACCGCCGCGTTCATCTTCCTCACGATAGGCCGCCTGATGGTCGACATAGGTGTTTTCGGCATCGCGCTGGGCGCTGCCACGGGAAGCCGCAGCCTCCTGCATGGAGCGGCGGAAATCCTCTTCCAGCGCCCGTTCGAATTCATCGGCCTCTTCCGGAGCCTGCGCGGGACGCGCCTGGGCAGCGCCACGGTTTTCCGCGTGCTTATGACGGTCGAGACCGCCGGCAACCGCAGGCGCAAACAGCGTCGCAAGCTCGGTATCGATATCGAGATCTTCCTCGTGGCGGCGCGCGGTCGGCTTGGGTTCGAAAACCCCGACCGGCAGTTCCGGCACGTCCATCTCGATGATGTTTTCCGGATGCTCTTCCGTCTCGCCGATCTGCGAAGGATCGAAAGGCAGGCTTTCCAGCGTCTGCGGCGCGGCTGGCTGCGGTGCTGCGGCGGCCGGACGCGGCTGAACCGCAGCAGCGGCCACGGGTGCGACAACGGCAACGGGAGCCGGGCGCGGCTGAGGTGCCGGCTGTTCCCTCACCGGCTGCGGCGCAACGGCAGCAGCGGCAACCGGAGCGGCTGGCGGCTGACGAACGGGCTGCGGTGCGGGCGCAGGCGCAACTTCCGCCTCGGCAATTTCAGACAGGTCCAGATCAAGATCGAGATCGTCGAGCGCAAGCTCGAAATCATCATCGTTGAAGCCGGCGAAATCCGTGAAATCAAGTTCTTCAGCGGGTGCTGCGGGCGCGGCAGCGACAATCTGCGCTGCCTTCACCGGCGCTGCGGCAATCACGGGCGGCTCTACCTTCGCGGCCTGCGCAGCGGGAACGTCCTGCACCAGCGGTGTTTCGCCGCGACCGGGAATGGAATATTTCGCGACGTCGTAAATCAGCTCGTCCATCGGCGAGAGATGTTTTGCTGCCGGCTTCCCGGCGGCCTCGAACGCCAGAGACTCTGCGGCAGGCGCAAAGGTCTCGGCGACCGGAGGCGTAAAGGACGGCGCGGTCTCTTCCGCCTGCACGACGGCAGGCGCGGCTTCGACCTGCGGCTCGATACGGGCTGCGGCAGGCTGCTGTTCGGAACGCGGCTCGACCCGCTTCGGATCGGCGGCCGAAACATCCCGGCGCGCGCCGAAGTTGGCGAGCGGCAGCCGCAGGCTGGAAAATTCCAGCGAAGAACGGCCGCCATGCGATGGCGGACGCACGGAAACCGGTGCGGGCGCCTCCTCGGCGACAGCTATTTCCACCTCATCGGCGAGATCGAAAGCCTGCGGCTCCGGCGCATAGGAATGAACATCGGCGTGAATGTTGCTCGAAACATCGGCCGGAAGCTCCGGCATCGTGTGCCATTCCGGCTCTACGGGTTCTGCGGCCTGCGGCTCTTCCCATGCCACCTGCTGGGCGGCGGGCTGGTAAACCATCGGCTCGGCGGGACGCGACTGGCGCGAATGCACATCGAAAACTTCCGCCACCGCGGAGGCATCGTCGCGAAAATCCGCACGAATGTCCTGCGTGGTCGTTTCGACGTAGTTGTGAATATAGGCCTGATCGACTTCCGGAAGCGGCTCTTCGATCACCTCCGGTGCGGATGCGGCCACGGGCGCAGGTTCATCCGCCGGTGCAAGCTCGGGCTCGCGGCGGGCGAAAACCGATTCGACACGCTGCATGAAATCTTTGGGGTGGATTCCCGCACGGACATCGTTTGCCGGATCAAGAACGACCGGATCGGCGTGCGGTGCGTCGTAAACCTCGAATTCCCTCAGAAGCTCATCTTCGAGATTGAATTCGGGTTCGCGGCGGGTCACCGATGGCTGAGCCTCGGAACCCGCATGCGAAGGACGATCTTCGAAGCCGACGATACGCGCCAGTTCTGCCAGAGGATCGTTGTCAGCGAACCCTTCGGACCGGGCGTCCCGGTTATACGCGACATTTTTTTCGACCATTACGTGTTCCACCATCTACGCATTGCAGCTCTTGCCAGCGTATTGTGAGCAAATAATGGTGATATGTTATCGCATTTCAGCAGGTGCGTCCGCTCCTAAAAGCGTAAGGCCGGACCTCAAAACATTTGCGACAGCATTCACCAGCCCAAGTCTGGCAATGCTCAATTCTCGGTTTTTATCGTTAATAAAACGTAATTCCGGCTGGTCTTTACCCTTGTTCCAGTGTCCATGGAAGGAACTGGCGAGATCGTAGAGGTAAAAAGCAAGCCGGTGCGGCTCATGCGAAAGGGCCGCCGATTCGATCAGGCGCGGATATTCCGCAAGCTTTGCAACCAGCTGCAACTCATTGATATCGCTAATCAAAGCAACAGAAGCCGCCATCTCCTCAGCCGAAGGAGAAAGCCCCGGAAACGCTTCCTGCGCCTGCCGGAAGATCGACATGGAACGGGCATGCGCGTATTGCACGTAAAAAACCGGATTATCCTTAGATTGTTCGGTCACTTTCGCGAAATCGAAGTCCAGCGGCTCGGAATTCTTCCGATAAAGCATCATGAATCGCACCGGATCGCGACCCACTTCGTCGACAACATCGCGCAGCGTGACGAAGTCGCCGGAGCGCTTCGACATCTTCACCGGCTCGCCGTCACGGAACAGCTTGACGAGCTGGCACAGAAGCACCGTCAGTTTCGACTTGCCTTCGGAGACGGCGCGCGCAACCGCTTCCAGCCGCTTCACGTAACCGCCATGGTCGGCGCCGAGCACATAGATCATCTCGGAGAAACCACGGTCGAACTTGTTCTTGAAATAAGCGACGTCGGCGGCGAAATAGGTGTAGGAACCGTCCGACTTCATCAGCGCGCGGTCCATGTCATCGCCCACCTCGGTGGAGCGGAACAGCGTCTGTTCGCGGTCTTCCCAGTCTTCCGGCAATTCGCCCTTCGGCGGCGGCAGGGTGCCCTTGTAGACATGGCCCTTGAAGGTGAGATCGTTGATGGCCGAGAGTATCGGACCGCCATTGCCCTCATGCAGCGTGCGCTCCGAGAAGAACACGTCGTGCCGGACATTGAGCAGCGCCAGATCCTCGCGGATCATCGCCATCATCGCGTCGATCGCCTTGTCCTTGACGATAGGCATCCACTTTTCCTCGGGCATGGCGCGCAGCTTGATGCCATATTCATCCGCCAGCGCCTGGCCGACGGGAACGAGATAGTCGCCGGGGTAAAGGCCGGACGGAATGGTGCCAATATCTTCCCCGAGCGCCTCGCGGTAACGCAGGAACACCGAACGGGCCAGCACATCGATCTGCGAGCCGGCATCGTTGATGTAATATTCCTTGGTAACGCCATAACCGGCAAAAGCGAGCAGGTTCGCCAGCGTGTCGCCGACGACGGCGCCACGGCAATGGCCGACATGCATCGGGCCTGTCGGATTGGCGGAAACATATTCGACGTTGATCTTCTGGCCCGCACCGATGGTGGAGCGGCCGAAATCGACGCCCTGCCCGATCATGTCAGCGAGAAGACGCTGCCAGTAACCGACCGAAACCTTGAGATTGATGAAGCCCGGACCCGCGACATTGACGCTGTCCACATCGCCATCGGCCTGAAGAGCCGGTACGATGAGTTCTGCCAGCGCGCGCGGATTGGTGCCGAGCGGCTTCGCCAGCACCATGGCGGCATTGGTTGCGACATCGCCGTGGCTCAGATCGCGCGGGGATTCGACGGTAATTCGACTGAAATCGACCTTTTCGCGGTTCTCTTTCACGAGATCGAGGGTCTCGAGCGCGTTTTTGATCCTGGTATCGAAATCGGCAAAAATGTTCATCGTTCCAACCTGCGCGAAGGGCTTCTGTTTATATCCGGCCGTTTAACCGGGTCGGCTTCGCGATCGCCCGCTGCCCTATCGCAAATCGGGGGTGTGGTCAAACAGCCGCTGGTGGGCGCGCAGTGCATAACTGTCGGTCATGCCGGCCAGATAGTCGCCCACATGCCGGGCTTTTGCGGCCACGCTCATGCCGGAAATGCTGTCCACCCAGTAGTGGCTCTGCATTTCCGCCGGCGTTTCCATATAACGGTGGAAAAGATCGGTGACGATCTGTGTCGCGCCGGCGCGGATGCGCATGATTTCCGGATGCCGGTAGATATGGCCGAACAGCAGTTTCTTGATCTGCCGGTCGGTCTCGGCCATTTCCGGCGAGAAGGTCGCGACAGTGAAATCGGCAGCGCGGATATCCGCCGCACTCTTCGGCTTGAGACGGGCGAGATTCTGCTGCGCAACGCCGATCACATCTTCCACCATATGGGTGATCTGCCGACGCATGATCTCATTGGCGAAACGCTCCTTGTCGAGCACGGGATATTTCGCCCGCACCTCGGCCATCAGGCCGCCGAGGAACGGCACCTCCTCCAGCATCTCGAAGGTGAGATAACCGGCGCGCAACCCGTCATCGATGTCGTGGGTATTATAGGCGATGTCATCGGCAATCGCCGCCACCTGCGCCTCGAGGCTGGCATAGCTGCCGATTTCCAGATCCTGCAGCTCGCAATATTCGAGAATGGGCAGCGGAACCGGTCCCTTGATCCCCTCGCCCTTCGCATTCACCAGCGGTCCATTGTGCTTGACGAGACCTTCAAGCGTCTCCCAGGTCAGGTTAATGCCGTCATATTCGGCATAACGGCGCTCCAGCTTGGTAACGATGCGCAGCGACTGGGCGTTATGATCAAAGCCGCCATAGGGCAGCAGCACCGCATCCAGCGCGTCCTCGCCGGTATGCCCGAAAGGCGTGTGGCCGAAATCATGCACCAGCGCCACGCCTTCGGCGAGATCCTCGTCGAGCTTCAGCGCGCGGGCGAGCGCCCGGGCGATCTGCGCCACCTCGATGGTGTGGGTAAGCCGCGTGCGATAATGGTCGCCATCAGGGCTGATGAACACCTGCGTCTTGTGCTTCAGGCGGCGAAAAGCCGTCGTGTGGACGATGCGGTCGCGGTCGCGCTGGAACTCCGAGCGCGTCAGGCTTCCGGTTTCGGGAAAAAGACGCCCGCGCGTGGTCCATGGATCCGAGGCGAAAACCGCCCTCTCGCCGCTTCCGAAACCCAATGCGCGCTGGTCTATGATCATGCATCCACCTGTTGTCTTCTCCAGCCGGGACTTCCTTTTGGTCTCGGCCATTGACCTTTTCATTCACCCTTCATACCTATCGCAGAGATCAGCGCAAAGCATCATCGCCGCGCAGACCGCCTTCACACAGGCTATAGACCGTTAATTTGACCGGTTTATAATGGTGACAACGAGATTATTGCTCTCCGGTTCTTGACCCCGGCAGGAGAAACGACATGGAAAACAGCGACATTACCCTTTCTGAAGCTGCGGCAAAGCGAATCGCTCAGATCGTCGCCGCCGAAACCGGCAAACAGGCGCTGCGCGTCTCGGTGGAAGGCGGCGGCTGCTCGGGCTTCTCCTACAAGTTCGATCTGGCCGAAGACAAAGCCGATGACGACATCGTGATCGCCCGCGGCGACGCGAAAGTGCTGATCGACAGCCTCTCGGTCGTCTATATGGCCGGCTCCGAAATCGACTTCGTCGACAATCTGCTCGGCCAGTCCTTCCAGATCAAGAACCCGAATGCTGTGGCAAGCTGCGGCTGTGGCACCAGCTTCTCGATCTGACATCGTCTTTCCACCACATCCACAGGGCCGTTTTCCAAAAACGGTGGCAATCGCTTTTGCATCGGGTAAAAGTACCCTCGCAAAAGGGAAACTCCGATGAAGATTGCCACCTGGAACATCAACGGCGTCAAGGCGCGTATCGAAAACCTCTGCCAGTGGCTGAAGGATTCGTCGCCCGATATCGTCTGCCTTCAGGAAATCAAATCCGTCGACGAAGGTTTTCCCCGGCTGGAGCTGGAGGCGCTCGGCTATCACGTCGAGACCCATGGCCAGAAGGGCTTCAACGGCGTCGCGCTGCTGTCGAAGGTCAAGCCCGACGAGGTCAATCGCGGCCTGCCCGGTGACGATGCCGATGAACAGGCGCGTTTCATCGAAGGCGTGTTTTCCGTCGATGGCGGCGCGATCCGCGTCTGCTCGCTTTACCTACCGAACGGCAATCCGCCGGACGATCCGGTGAAATATCCCTATAAGCTTGCCTGGATGGAACGGCTGCGGCATTTTGCCGAAGATCGCCTTGCGCTCGAGGAGCCGCTGATCCTCGCGGGCGACTACAACGTCATTCCCGAGCCCTTCGATTGCCACGACCCACGCGTGTGGGAAGGCGACGCATTGTTCCTGCCGAAAACACGTGCGGCCTTCCGCAAGCTGGAGAATCTGGGTTTCACCGATGCCGCGCGTGCGACGACGGATGAAGCAGGACTTTATTCCTTCTGGGATTATCAGGCCGGGGCATGGCCGAAAAACAATGGCATCCGCATCGATCATCTGATGCTGTCAGCGGAAGCGGCCGACAGGCTGCAATCCGTCAGCATCGAAAAACATGTGCGAGCCTGGGAAAAACCGTCCGACCATGTGCCGGTCTGCGGTTATTTCGATTTCAGTCCGGTCGGCTGAGCCACTCCTGGCGGGTGGATAAAACCACCCCGATCAGCACCCTCAATCCGGATCGTTGAACTGCATGTTCTGCGCCATGGCGATGGCGGCGCGGCGATCGTTCTCACCGGCGAGCGAAAAAGCCTGCTCCTGCAGGTTCTGTATCCAGGTGCAGTCCGCTGCCGTGCACTTGTCGAGCGCCGCCGTCATGAAGGCCAGCCCCTGCGTCGTCTGGCCTTCCTGGAAGATCAGGTTGCCGAAAATCGACATGGCGCCGGCATGGCCGTGCTTGCGGGCCTGGTTGAGCCACTTCTTGGCCTGCTGCACATCGGCGCGGCCGCCCTCGCCGGCGAGAATCATCTCAGCCAGACGGAACTGCGCCTCAGCGACGCCAAACGTGGAAGCAACCTGGAAATAAAGCTGGCGGGCCTGCGACAGGTCCATCTTCACCGGGCTGCCGGGAATGCCGTGACGGTAATAATCCGCAAGGGAAAGCAGCGCGTTGACGAAAAAGCCGGTATCTTCCGAACCCGGCTCCACGCCCTGATTGGCGATTTCGCTGTAGATCTTGAAAGCTTCGAAGTCGTTTTTGGCGACGCCATCGCCATAGGCATACATATTGGCAAGCGCCCAGCGCGAGCCGGTATGGCCCTTTTCAGCCGCGTAGCGATAGGCCTCGACGGCTTCACCCTTGTTGCCGTTCTTGTAGGCCTTGAAGCCGAACTTGAACAGGTCGAAGGGGCCGGATTCCTTGGTCACGCCCGCATTGATGTCAAAAGCCGCAGCAGGCATTGCGAGCGACGCAAGCAACATGCCCATGAGGAGCGGCTTTAAAACGTTGGCTTCACATTTCAGCATTTCAGCGAACTTCTCTCAACTCTTCCCGGCATATAGCCAATACTTGCGGAATACTGCAAAGCCGAACCCCGCCGGGTCGCGATTTTTCGAACACACTGCGTCTTTCCGGCAGCACTTTCCAGCGCACCACCGGTGGTCTCTTGCGGCAATTGCCCTAATTTTCCAGTGAGACAGATATAGGCATAATTTCCGGCAACATAACGGCATTCCGTCATCCGCCGGTCAGCGCCAGACAAGAAAGCCGGGCGAAATTCCCGTATTACTTGCTTAAACGCTGAATCCAAACCCGTTTTCACTTTCTGCAACTCCGCAGGCCCACATCAAACGCCTGCATGTTCTTTCATTCCCGCGCCTCTAAACATAAGCCAAGCACCTTGTTTGTGGCGGGAAATGGACAGATATGCTCACATTCCAACGCGCCCACACGCTTGCAGAAAAGTGTTGCCAAATCGTCACAAAACTTTCGGGCTAGAAAATTTTATCGAGCAGGAATCATAGTCGCGCATGAAAAAAGGCCCGGTTGGTAAACCGGACCTTTATTTTAGCATCTACGGAAGGATGACGTCAGAACTTGACCTTCACACCGGTCGAGATGGCTGCGACGAGGTCGTTGCCGAAGTCGTAGCCCGCCTCGTTGCCGCAGGTGAAGCCTGCACCGCACGGTCCGCCATTGATGGACGAGCTACCGGAGGTCAGGAGGCCGAGAGCGCCGGCAATCTTGAACTCGATGTTCTTGTTCGGGGAGTAGACGATCTGCGTGCCCAGTGTCCAGGTGTCGGTCTGGGTGCCGATGACAGTCGACGTACCGCGATCCCAGGTCAGGCTCACAGCACCGCTCCACTGTTCGTTGAACTTGTGACCGACGCCACCCGAAATCGTCCAGCCGTCGCGATAAAACAGGTCAAGCGTGTTGAGCGTGTCAGCTCCGCTCGGAACGCACGGCGACGTGCCGACCGCGCAGAAAGGAATGACCTGAATCTGGCTCCAGTCCGTCCACTTCACGGAACCGAAAGCAAGCCAGTCCGGCGCGATACCAGATTGCACCTTGAGTTCGATACTGTCAGGCATGGAAACAGAGCCATAGATCGGCACGAGCTTGCCACCGTATTTCGCAAGCGTCGGAGAAATGGACGGCGGCGTCTGCGGGATCGCCCTGACGTCGGCGAAACCGGTCAGGTCGTGATCAACGGCGCTGTTGTAAACGAGGCTTGCACGGAAGGCGATCTCGGGAATCTCATATGCCATGCCGGCGCGCCAGCCCCAGCCGTCACCTTCCATCTCAAGTTTGCCAACGCCGCTGAAGCTGGACCAGGCCGGATTGAGGCCCAGAACGGCCGGCCCGAGAACCTGACGGTATTTATAACCGCTGAGTTCCTGATAGAAACCACCGCCTATAATCGAGAAGTCGCCCTTGCCAAGATCGAACTTCACCCGGCAGGTGGTGGCGTAATTGTGCGACTTGACCTTGGTTTCGATATTGTAGCTCGATCCCTGCCAGATACCGGGATTAAGATGCGCGCCCCAGGGCTGCGAATAGTCGAACATGCAGTCGCCGAAATCACCGATTGCCGCTTTGGCGCCGATCCGGGTCGACCAGAAGTTTTCAGAGTCATCTGCGCTCCTTGACCAGGCCGCAGGCAGCGGGCCGCTCTTCAGCGGATTGTCCCGGGCATTTTCCACCTTGCGCTGCGGCGCGACGAAGGTTGCAGAACTGTCGAGAACATAATCGGACGGATCGAACAGCAGGTCGATATTGTAACCGCCGCGCTCAAGGCCGCCGGCCAGTGAGGGCGTTACCGCCGCGATGCTGACTGCGAAACATACCGCGCCGCGAAAAATTGCAGTTTTTGCCATCTCTCTCCCCAATCAAGGCAATGTGATCATCAAAAGAGTGAAGCGCTTCGCAGCAAATGACAATCTGCCGCACTCTGGCACAGTTCTGCGACACTTCTCCATTTTTTACGTAAGAATTTCATGTCGATCCCCTTGCATAATCATTTTAGGTTATTTTTCTAATCCAATTGAAGCAATCAGACATAAAATGAAACAAATTCCCACTTGAGGCGGGAATTGTCGCCAAATAACCACACTCACGGGTTTCCCGAGGAAACGCGCTTATCAGGCCGTTTTTGTTGGATTTTTTGGCTGTTTCAGAGGTTTTTGGCCGGGCATAGCGTGAAATAATCGCTCTTTCGGCTGCCCATGATTCGCCGTTGCAGTGCAGCAATCAATCGATACGAATTGTTACATAGAAACAAAAACGCCCCGTTTCGAACGGGGCGTTTTCTTTTCAGAAGAGAGCCGGAGGCAGCTATTAACCCGCTTCGCTGACCCGCGTGAGCGCCGTTCTCAGGCTTGCAAGCTGCACTTCCAGCTCTGCCTTGCGCTCGCGCTCGGCGGCGACCACTTCCGGATCGGCATTGGCCACGAATTTTTCGTTCGACAGCTTCTTGTCGATGCGTTCCATTTCCGCATCCACCTTGCCGATCGCCTTTTCGAGACGGGCTTCCTCGGCGGCCAGATCGATGAGCTTGCCGAGCGGCAGGCAGACCGTGGCCTCACCGACGATGATCTGCGCGGAGCCCTTCGGTGCGACATCGGCGGCGCGGATTTCATCCGCCCGCGCCAGGCGCCGGATGGCGGCGGCGTGGCGGTCGAGCCGCGCTTCGGTGGAGGTATTGGCGCCGACAACGACCAGCGAAGCGGTGGCGCCCGGCGGCACATTCATCTCGGCGCGCGCGGAGCGAATGCCGGAGACGAGATCGATCAGCCAGTTGATTTCGGCCGCCGCGGCATCGTCGCGGAATTCCGGCACCGGCCAGTCGGTCAGGCAAAGCAGATTATCCCGCTCCTCACCCTCGCCCGCCGTATGCGCCCACAGCTCTTCCGTCATGAAGGGCATGAAGGGATGCAGGAGCTTGTAGATCTCGTCCAGAACATAGGCCGCGCAGGCCTGCGATTCCCTCTTGGCCTTTTCGTCTTCGCCGCTGAAGACAGGCTTCAGCAGTTCCAGATACCAGTCGCAGAACTGGTTCCAGACGAAACGGTAAAGAATGCCGGAGGCATCGTTGAAGCGGAAGTTCTCAAGCGCCGCCGTCACGTCGCGCGCCGTATTGGCAAGCTCGGTCAGAATCCAGCGATTGATGGTCAGAGACGCGGTTTCGGCGAGGAAATGCGGATCGCGCTTCACGCCGTTCATCTCTGCAAAACGCGTCGCATTCCAGAGCTTGGTGCCGAAGTTGCGATAACCGGCGATACGCGCCGGATCGAGCTTCACGTCACGGCCCTGCGCCGCCATGATGGCAAGCGTGAAACGCAGCGCATCCGCACCATATTCGTCGATCAGTTCCAGCGGATCGATGACGTTGCCCTTGGACTTCGACATCTTCTGGCCGTTCTTGTCGCGAACCAGCGCGTGGATATAGACCGTGCTGAAAGGCTCGACCGGGTTGCCGGCATCGTCCTTCATGAAATGCAGGCCCATCTGCATCATCCGCACCACCCAGAACGGGATGATGTCGAAACCGGTCACCAGCACGTTGGTCGGATAATAGCGTGCCAGTTCCGGTGTCTGCTCGGGCCAGCCGAGCGTCGAGAAAGGCCAGAGCGCCGACGAGAACCAGGTGTCGAGCACGTCTTCGTCGCGGGTCAGGATTTCACCCGGCTTGAAGTTCTCAAGCTTCTCCTCGACCCAGGCCTTCCACGGACCTTCATGGGCGATGTAATGCTGGATGGCCGCCTGAAGCGCCTCTTCTTCGGTCTTCTCAACGAAGACCTGTCCGTCCGGGCCATACCATGCGGGGATCTGGTGACCCCACCACAATTGCCGCGAGATACACCAGGGCTGGATGTTCTCCATCCACTGGAAGTAGGTGTTTTCCCAGTTCTTCGGCACGAAATTGGTGCGGCCTTCGCGAACGGAGGCAATCGCCGGCTGGGCCAGCGTCTTGTTGTCCACCCACCACTGGTCGGTCAGGCGCGGCTCAATCGGCACACCGCCACGGTCGCCATGCGGCACCACGTGCTTGTGCGGCTCGATCTTGTCGAGCAGGCCGGCTTCCTCGAAGATTTCGACGATGATCTTGCGGGCGGTAAAGCGGTCCTGCCCTTCCAGACGATCCCATGCGCCATGCAGCGCCGCGGGATGGCTGAGACCCTCGAGGAAATCCTCGTTTTCCTTGATGGAGATCGTGCCGTCGATATTCATGATGTTGATGGCGCGCAGGCCGCAGCGCTTGCCGACTTCGAAATCGTTGAAGTCATGCGCAGGCGTGATCTTGACCGCACCCGTGCCGGCCGTCGGGTCAGCATAGTCATCGGCGACGATCGGGATCTTGCGGCCGATGATCGGCAGGATGACATGCTTGCCGATGATGCCCTTGTACCGTTCATCCTTCGGGTTGACCGCAACGCCGGTATCGCCGAGCATGGTTTCGGGCCGCGTCGTGGCGACGACGATATAGTCGCGCGTTTCGAACTCGGTTGGCTTCCCCTCCTCGTCGAAAGCGACCGGATATTGATAGGTGACACCCTTTTCCAGCGGATAACGGAAGTGCCAAAGGTTGCCCTTCACCTCGATCTGTTCGACTTCCATGTCGGAAATCGCCGTCTGCAGCTTCGGGTCCCAGTTGACGAGGCGCTTGTCCTTGTAGATCAGGCCCTGCTTGTAAAGGGTGACGAAGACCTCGAGAACGGCCTCGGAAAGCCCCTCATCCATGGTGAAGCGCTCACGCGACCAGTCACAGGAGGCGCCAAGGCGTTTCAGCTGGTTGAAAATGAGACCGCCGGATTCGGCCTTCCACTCCCAGACCTTCTCCACGAAAGCCTCACGGCCCATATCGCGGCGGCCCGGAAGCTGCTGCTCCATCAACTTGCGCTCGACGACCATCTGCGTGGCGATGCCGGCATGGTCCATGCCCGGCTGCCACAACACGTCCTTGCCGCGCATGCGCTCGAAGCGGACCAGAATATCCTGCAGCGTGTTGTTGAGCGCGTGGCCCATATGCAGGGAGCCGGTCACATTCGGCGGCGGGATGACGATGGTGAAGGTTTCCGCGCCCGGCTTGGCGTTGGCGCCGGCACGAAAAGCGTTAGCCTCGTCCCAGGCTTTGGCGATCTTCGGTTCGACGGATGCGGAATCGTAGGTCTTTTCGAGCATTTCCTGACCTGAATTTTAGAGTTCTTGTGTGGATTTTTTTAAATAAGGATGGACGGGAGAGAGTCAACAGAAACCCGCCCGCGAGCCAACCATTGAGTGGACCCACGGGTGACTATGACCCCATAACACCTTCATCTTCAACAAAAAAGCCGCCCCGATGCCGGAGCGGCCCCTGTTTCGTCGCATCCGCCGCAATCGCACATGCGGCCGGAGCGGAACTTAGCGGCGCGAACCGCGCGCCACGCGCTCGATTTCCTCGCGCACCAGACGCTCCACGAGCGTCGGCAGATTGTCTTCCAGCCAGTCCTGCAGCATCGGACGCAACATTTCGGCGGCCATATCCTCAATCGAGCGCCGCTCGACGCCGTCGAAAACCTCTGCAAGCTCGCTGAACGAACGGGCGATCTGCGCACCGGCAGCGGCGGAAAGAAGATTGAGCGACAGACCGCCCTCAACACCCGCCTCGTCTTTTGCCTGTGGCTCGGCCAGATCGAATGCCGGTTTCTCAACGGCAGGCTCCAGCACCGCAATATCGAAACGCTCCGCTGTCAGCGGCGTTTCGAGGGCGCCGCGCAGCGAAAGCTGATCGAAGCGGTTTTCGGCCGAAGACGCGCTTTCGATGGCGGCAGCGGCGGCGCGATCCTCGGCGGCAAAAGATACCGGCTGCTCGTTCACGCTGGATGCCGGCTGCTCGCTCACGCTCGCGGCGGCCGCAGCCGCCATCAGCGGACGAACATCCGTCGGGCGCTGCGGTGCGGCGCGTTCGGAAGACGGCGCGGACAAAGGCTGCGATACGGTCGGGGCAGCAGCCGACGGCGCGGTCTCGGCCGCGCCGCGCTGGGCCTGCGCGGCGAAAGCCTGCGGCCCCATGGCGGCGTTACGGTCTGCGGCGGCACGCACACGGGCAGCGACATCTGCAAGCGACATGGTCTTCTCGGCGGCGCTTTCCTGCCGTTCAGCCATGGGCCCTTCAGAAATCGGCGAAAAATCCTGCGCAGGCCGTGCGCCAAAAGCCTGGTTTGCGGCGGGGGGAACGCGCGCCGGCGGGCTGATGGGCTCCGCCACGAAGGCTGCTTCGCTCGCCGCCTCGTCTTCATCGTCATAGACCGGCGGCAACTGCCCGGAAAACGCACCGGCAGGTCCGGTCTCGTTGCTTTCGATGATCCGGCGGATAGACGCCAGAATCTCTTCCATGGACGGTTCACGCGCTACGCTTGGCTGAGCCATATCAATCCCCGGTTTCCACTCTTCGAACGCCCTTGCCGCATCCCTCGGACACCGGATGAGCGCTCCTTGACCTGTTCAATTTTCACATCGCGTTTTCGACAACCGAAATCGATTGTCACACCGATGCTCTGAAACATGGCCGGCCAAGCGCCTGGGCATTTCGCCGTCCCTGTCGCAGGATCATGCGGGGCAGAAATACGCACACCCCGAATCACCCTTAGTTTAGGTCAGCATAGCGAGGAACTAAATCACTGATTCGACAAGTTTCGTGATGATGCACAGCTTTGTGAGAACGGCCCGAAAGGAAGCGCTCCGCCGGCAAACCGAACGTAAAAACGCCGGGGCGGAAACTCCACCCCGGCGCCAGAAAGAAGATGATCGTTTGCCGATCAGAAAACGAATTCGGCCGCCTTGGCAAAACCCGGCAGCGGCTTGACCGAAGCATTGAAGAAAGTGGCGGCCGATGTGCTGTTGCCATCGCGGCGATAGACGGTGGCCTTCGCGGCGCCGCCATATCCGACGACGACAACCAGACGGCCGCCGTCACGCAGCTGGTCGGTCAGTGCCGCCGGCACTTCCTCAACCGAGCCGTTGATGAAAATGAGGTCATAGGGCGCTTCGCCCGCATAGCCCTTTTCGAGGTCGCCGGTTACGACCGCGACATTGTCATATCCGAGCGAGGCGAGCGTCTCGGTCGCCTGTGCGGCCAGCGCCTCATCGCTTTCAAGCGAAACCACCGAACCGGCAAGCTGCGAAAGGATGGCGGCTGCATAACCTGCACCGCCGCCGACTTCCAGCACCACGTCCTCCTTCGACACGGCCGAAAGCTGCAGCAGCTTCGCCAGCGGCGAGGTCTTCATGACATAACGGGCCGGACGGCCATCGCGGGCGGGACAGATCTGCAGGTCCTCGTCCACATAGGCTATCTGCCGCACGCCCGCCGGCACGAATGCCTCGCGCGGCACGCTCAAAAACGCCTTCAGCACGGAATGCGACGTCACGTCGGTCGTGCGCAACTGGCTGTCGACCATATTGGCGCGTGCGGTTTCGAAATCCATCATATCGTATCGCCTCAATTTCACGGATGCCGGTCGGGAAGCCTCGGCTCCAAAAGCTCAAAACGGCAGGGGCTCCCCCTCGCCTTTGGATAATCTCATAATTGCCCAAGCGCACGCTTTCAAGCGCGCTAAGCCGGATGTGTGGGAAAAAGCGAAACAGTGGAGATTTCCGGAACAGCAAATGACCGCGAAGCGGGGTCAAATATCGAAAAAACATTGCGTTCGTGGAAATTTTTGGAGGCCTCGCCCGGAATTGAACCGGGGTACAAGGATTTGCAGTCCTCTGCGTCACCACTCCGCCACGAGGCCTCACACGCTTATCAATCAAGCGATGGCGGGCATTTAGAACGAATCCATTATGGGCGCAAGAGGGTTCGTTCCGAATGTGGTGTTTTTTCGGATCGGACCGGCACACCGCTAAGGCAAGCCGCTTAAGCACTTAAGATTCCGAAGCTTTTTGTATCTGCCTAATATTTCAGAAGAAACAAAGCCCGCATCCGGCACGTTTGCGCCGTTGCGGGCAATGCTGCATTTCCTGTACCAGCCGGTCAGATCCGCCCAAGCAGAACGAGGATCAGGACGATGACCAGAACCAGTCCGAGACCGCCTGACGGGCCATAACCATAATTATGGTAACCCCAGCTTGGCAGTGCGCCGATCAGGAAAAGAATGAGCAGGATGACGAGGATGGTGCCGAGCATGTGTAACCCTCCACTATTGGCATGTGTCCTGCCTGTTTGAACGATAAAACGCGCAAAAAGTTCCCCTTCCTGTATAGCCGGCAGCATAACGGTGGACAGGCATCCTCTTCCGTTTCAACGGGTTACACTGGAAGTTCGGGAATGCGGCCTTGGCTGCTCCGTCTCGGGAAAGTAATTCCCTGGCTAATTATATCGCCGCAAAAAGCCCCTGAAGGCCCCCGGCAGGCCGGCCTTCACCGGGATCGACCAAAGCAGCGATTTATTCGAGGTAATTTCTCGGCCTATGTCTATCGGCAGTTGTCCGTCATATTAGCGCCAGTCCCCCGTACCCTGAAACTGGCGGGAGACGGAGAGATCTGGCATCACTGGCAGTGCGCCAGATCTCTCCCGCCCCTCCCCACGCTCCTCGAATTCTCCTTTGCAGGCACACGGATATTTTACCGACTGTGTTCTCGTTCCCCCTTGCCTTGCCGGTTTCACCCCGGCTAGACCCCGGACCGGGAGGGAGAAACGAGAATCATATGTCCGGTTTTGCGAACCTCATCCCGCTTTTCATCTTCGGCCTCCTCGTCTACTTTTTCTTTCGCTGGGTCGCGCGCGACATTCAGAATCCGAAGAGCAAATAGTAGGGGAAATCGTCTCCGGCCCCCTGCCCGCCGGGAACCGCCGCGCCTCGACATCGTTTTCACGGACGCACTTCGGAGGACAGGATGAAAACGCTCGTATCATCGGCCGCTATCGCGCTTACACTGGCGCTTGCCGGATGCACCACGGCCGGCCCGGCCGCCTATGTCGGCCCCGCGCCCTATGTCGAACCCATTCCCGGCAGTATTATCTACAGGGGCCAGCCGCGCACCAGGCTGACGAAATCGCCGATCGGCAGTACCTTCACCCATGAATTCCGCATCGACGCCAGCACGCGGGCGGTGGAAACCTACCGCATAGCGCCGGACCGCTCGCTGGAACTCATCGACCGCCGCATCATCCGCGAATGGTTGTTCGGGCGCGACGACTGACCGCACCGCAACGGCGCGAAACGGGCCGGGAACGGGATTGCGCATCCTGACCGCTTGGTTTAGAGCCGGGCGCAACAACCCTAATGGATAGGCGATGAATACGCGCTGGCAAAAACCCGTCCTGATCGCGTTCGAAACGCCGGGCGACTATACGAGCATTGACACCACGCAGGCGGCCTCCTGGGCGCTGATCGAGGATTGGCCAATCGAAGACGGCGATGCGCTGGACAAGGCGCTGCTGATCTGCGCCGCCGTCGATGCCGGCAGGAAGAAGCCCGAGGATGCGCGCAAGGCGTTCATCGCAGCCGCAATCGAAGCGGGCCTCGATATCAAGGCCTGACGGCGGAACACCTGCCGGCCGTGGACTAAAAAATGCCGCCTGCGGCGTCAGCTTTTTCAGGATAAGACGTGGGATGGATCGCAACAGATGGAAGCTTCCGGAAACATGAAAAAGGCCCTGTTCATTTTTCTCCTCTCCTGCCTGGCGATCGGCCTTCTCGGCCACCTCGTGGTGGCCTTCGTCGTCACCGGCTGAAGCGCCCAAATCCCCTTCGCCGGAAGACGGGGCGAGTGGACATTGGAATTTCCTGAATTTCATTCTTTCGTTATGGAACCGCGATAAACTCTGATCGTTCTCTTTTCACCCAACAGGAGGAGGATCGGAATGCGTGACGGATTGAACGGTTTTCTCGAAATCTCGATGCTCGGCTTCGTGGTCGCAAGCTGCCTTTTCATGGTCAACCTACCCATCTGAGCCACGGCAAAAATTCTTCTTCGACACGACCGGCGACGTGACGTTCCGGTATTAAAAAATGCGGCCTTGTGGGCCGCATTTTTTTTCAACAGATGATCCAATCAGGCGGAAAGCTTGGCGGCGAGTTTCGCCACATGCGCGCCCTGGAAACGAGCGGCTTCCAGTTCGATTTCGGAAGGCTGGCGCGAGCCGTCGCCATCGGTGATGGTGGAGGCGCCATAGGGAGAGCCGCCCTTGATTTCATCGACGCCCATCTGGCCCTGGAAAGCATAGGGAAGACCGACGACCGCCATGCCATGGTGCAGGAAGGTGGGGATGAAACCGAGGATGGTCGATTCCTGACCGCCATGCTGGGTGGCGGAAGAGGTGAAGGCTGAACCGACCTTGCCGACCAGCTTGCCGCTGAACCACAGGCCGCCGGTCTGGTCCCAGAAATTGCGCATCTGCGAGGCGACCGTGCCGAAACGCGTGCCGGCGCCGACGATGATGGCGTCGTAATCCGCCAGCTCGTCCACCGTCGCCACCGGAGCCGGCTGATCCAGCTTGAAATGGGAAGACTTTGCAACTTCTTCCGGAACGAGTTCGGGAACGCGCTTCACCACGGCTTCCGCGCCGGTGGACTTCACGCCCTCGGCAACGGCATAGGCCATTTTCTCGATATGGCCGTAAGAGGAGTAATAAAGTACCAGAACCTTCGTCATTCTCTTCGTTTCCTTTGCTGGAACTGTTTCCGGCGAACCGGCGACAACCTTCTTTAAAAACTCGATGATAATCGGCTTTGACCCGTAAAAAACGTATGACAAAAAGGTAGCGGACGGATCGGTCCGCCGCCAGCCGGGGATTGGCATACGCACTGTTCACGATGAGTGAACGCCCGGAGCCATCGTCAACCAATCCCCCTTTTGCGTTTCTTCAAAACCGCTTTGCATTCGCGCTGGCGCGGCGTTAACGTCGGGTGAAACAGATGACGAGTGCAACCATGTCCAATCCCTCCTCCGCCCAATCCGTCGTGACCGCCGCCATGCTTGCCATTGGCGACGAACTGCTTTCGGGCCGCACCAAGGACAAGAATATCGGCCACCTCGCGGATGTCCTCACCATGTCCGGCATCGACCTGAAGGAAGTGCGCATCGTCGCCGACGAGGAGGAAGCGATCGTGGAAGCGCTGAACGCGCTGCGCGGCCGCTATGACTATGTCTTCACGTCAGGCGGCATCGGCCCGACCCATGACGACATCACCGCGGATGCGGTCTCTGCGGCGTTCGGCCTGCCCTGCGAGCACGATGCCGAGGCGCTGCGCCTGCTGGGTGACATGTATCGCGTCCGCGAGATGGAATTCACCGAGGCGCGCAAGCGCATGGCGCGCATGCCGAGGGGGGCCGCTCACATCGCCAATCCCGTTTCCGTCGCCCCCGGCTTCGTCATCGGCAATGTTTATGTCATGGCCGGCGTGCCGCAGGTGTTTCAGGCCATGCTGGACAATGTCATGCCGACGCTGCGCACCGGCGCGAAGGTCATGTCGCAGGCGGTGCGGTCGCCCTATGGCGAAGGCGATATCGGCACGCCGCTGACAGCCATCCAGAAAGCCCATCCCGAAACCAGTATCGGCTCCTATCCCAAATATGACGGGCAGCGCTTTTCGACGGAGATCGTGGTGCGCGCCCGCGACGCCGGCGTCCTGAAGGCGGCAGCAGACGCGGTTGCCGCCATGATCGAGACTATCGGCCATGAAAAAACACTGGCAGCCAGCAAGGGCGATGCAACCGCCTAAGGCAGAAAAAGCTTGAGACAGAAAAGGCTTGAGACGGGAAGCTTTGACCAAAATCAAGGTGGCGGCCTGTGAAGGCGGCCACTCTCCCCCTGAGCATTTCCAGGAAAAGCGGAACAGCTTTTCCGTCCGGACAATGCATAAAACAGAGACTTGGATCGTTCTGGCGATTCGAAGAAAGACCAGAACGATCTGAAAACGACATGTCACCGAGGAGAGAGAGAAATGGGTTACAAGACGATATTGGCAGTGGTCGACAATGTTTCGAACACGCAGAAGCTCGGCGAATTCGTGGTAAGCCTTGCCGATCAGTTTTCCTCGCATGTGATCGGCCTGCATATGGAAACGCTGGCCGCCGTTCCCCTCGTCGCGCCGATGGAAATTCCCGACCCAGCCACCGTGCAGGCGCTGCAGGATGTGGCGCATAAGGAAACCACCGACGTCGGAACCATCTTCGAGCGTACGCTGGCCGCCAACGGCATCTCGCATGAATGGCGCAGCTTCGTCACATCGGTGGGTTACGCCTCCGCATCGGCCATCGACAGCGCCCGTTGCGCCGATCTCATCGTCGCTCGCCAGAGCAGCTCCTCTGCACTTTCCGACAGCCGATCTGATATTGACGGTTTCCTCTATGAAAGCGGCCGCCCCGTTCTCTTCGTGCCGCATGTGCTGACCGTTGCGAAACCGATCAAGCGCGTCCTGATCGCCTGGAACGGCTCGCGCGAGGCGACCCGCGCCACCTTCGACGCCCTGCCCTTCCTCAAGGCAGCCGATAGCGTCGAGATATTCTCCGTCGATCAGGCCGAGAGCGAAACGCAGTCTTCCGGGCTCGCTGGCGCGGAACTGGCCGCCACGCTTGCCCGCCACGGCGTCAACGTCACCGTGACCTCGCAGGAAAAGATCGCCGGTGTCTCGCCGCAGGCGGCCATCGAAAACCGGCTGTCCGATAACAGCATCGACCTTCTTGTCATGGGCGCTTACGGCCATTCCCGCTGGTGGGAACTGCTGTTTGGCGGTGTCACCCGCACCCTGCTCGATTCCATGACGGCGCTGACGCTGCTGTCGCGTTAAAACCGGTGGAAGTGGATTGAGCTACAAGACCGTGCGGAAAGCTTGCCTTTTTGCCGGTCTTGCGGCTATTAGCCAAAGCCATCGACAATTTTGACCAGATGGTAGACGACATGTCCCTTCCCGATAAAGCCTTTCCCGTCTCCTGGGACCAGTTCCACCGCGATGCCCGTGCACTTGCCTGGCGTCTTGCCGGCCTTGAGCGGGAGTTCCGCGCGATCGTCTGTATCACCCGCGGCGGCCTCGTGCCGGCGGCGATCATTTCCCGCGAACTGAATATCCGCCTGATCGACACGGTCTGCATCGCCACCCGCCATGATTACGTCAATCAGGGCGAAACGGTTCTGCTGAAGGGTGTCGCCCCGGAACTTTCGGCGGATGGCGGCGAAGGCGTGCTGGTGCTGGACGACCTGACCGACACCGGCAAGACGGCGCTCGAAGTGCGCGAAATGCTGCCCAAGGCGCATTTCGCCTGTGTTTACGCCAAGCCGAAGGGCGTGCCGACCATCGACACCTTCGTTACCGAAGTCAGCCAGGACACCTGGATTTATTTCCCCTGGGACATGGGCTTCACCTATCAGGAGCCGATTGCCAAGGGATCGCGCGGCTGACCAGCCCCGCAGAGAAAAATCACGCTTTGAAACCGCCCCATCGGGGCGGTTTTTTTGTCGGGAAACGCCTTTCTGACGACAGCTAAAAAACACGGAAAAACCGCAGTGTCGCCTTTATGCCTCACCCCGGAAATGCGGGGTTTTGCCTTTCCGTTGCGGAAACCAGCCTCGCGCAAGCTTCAAACTTTGCCGCCAAGTCACTGATTTTTCTAAGAGCTTTTCCTATCCCCGTTTTCCACAGGCACTCCACACAATATCTTGTAGTTAAAAATGGGTTTCAATCTATGGCTTGACGAATCTGTGCCGCGAGAGGAAAGTGACAATTATGTTGCGGCGGCAACGGACCGGAAAGTAACGAGGCCGGTTCCTCTCCATCTTCAGCGCGCATGTCCAAAGCGGCGTCCCGGCCATGAGGGGGCGGTTCGCCGCGGGCTTTTGCGCGCCTTTTCGGAACCGCCAAAACATGACGCGGGGACTGGCGGCAGGAAGCTGTTGATACTATATTTAGTATTCCATGACATGCTTGCAGCCGAATAAGCCACGAGATACAGGGATGACATCCAAGGATGAACATCCCTTTCAGATCGGCAACACCCGGCTGCGCGAAGGCATCGCACGGCTGGACCGGATTTTTGCGCCCTGCACCGGGCGCCCAATGGACGAGGACAGAAACCATGCGCATTGAACGCCGCTTCACGAAGCCCGGCCAATCGCCTTATGCGGAGATCGACTTCCGCAAGGCCGTCAGTGAAATCAAGAACCCGGATGGATCGATCGTGTTCCGTCTGGCGGATATCGACGTTCCCGCGCAGTTCAGCCAGGTTGCCACCGACGTTCTGGCGCAGAAATATTTCCGCAAGGCTGGCGTGCCGAAGTTCCTGAAGAAGGTTGAGGAAAACGACGTTCCTTCCTTCCTGTGGCGCTCCGTGCCCGATGAAAAGGCGCTGAAGGATGTGCCGGAAGCCGAACGTTTCGGTTCCGAAACCGATGCGCGTCAGGTTTTCGACCGTCTGGCCGGCACCTGGGCCTATTGGGGCTGGAAGGGCAAATATTTCTCGTCCGAAGAAGATGCACTGGCCTTCCGCGATGAGCTTGCATACATGCTCGCCACCCAGCGCGTTGCGCCGAATTCTCCGCAATGGTTCAACACCGGCCTGCACTGGGCTTATGGCATCGATGGCCCCGGCCAGGGCCACTTCTATGTCGACCCCTTCACCGGCAAGCTGACCAAGTCCAAGTCGGCTTACGAACATCCGCAGCCGCATGCCTGCTTCATCCAGTCCGTGGAAGACGACCTCGTTAATGAAGGCGGCATCATGGACCTGTGGGTGCGTGAAGCGCGCCTGTTCAAATACGGTTCCGGCACCGGCTCCAACTTCTCCTATCTGCGCGGCGAAGGCGAAAAGCTTTCCGGCGGTGGCCGCTCCTCCGGCCTGATGAGCTTCCTCAAGATCGGCGACCGCGCAGCCGGCGCCATCAAGTCCGGCGGCACGACCCGTCGTGCGGCGAAGATGGTCGTTGTCGATGCCGATCACCCCGATATCGAAGCCTATATTGACTGGAAGGTGAACGAGGAGCAGAAGGTTGCCGCGCTCGTCACCGGCTCCAAGATCGTCGCCAAGCACCTGAAGGCAATCATGAAAGCTTGCGTCAATTGCGAGGCTGACAATGGCGATTGCTTCGACCCGGCCAAGAACCCGGCCCTGAAGCGCGAAATCCGCGCTGCCAAGAAGGACATGGTGCCGGAAAACTACGTCAAGCGCGTCATCCAGTTCGCCGAACAGGGTTACAAGGACATCCAGTTCAAGACCTACGATACGGATTGGGATTCGGAAGCCTACCTCACGGTATCCGGCCAGAACTCCAACAACTCCGTCTCGCTGAAGGACGACTTCCTGCGCGCTGTCGAAAATGACGGTGACTGGAACCTCACCGCCCGCAAGGACGGCAAGGTCATGAAGACGCTGAAGGCCCGCGACCTCTGGGAAAAGATTTCCCACGCCGCCTGGGCGTCTGCCGATCCGGGTCTGCACTTCAACACCACCATGAACGACTGGCACACTTCGCCAGCCGCCGGCCCGATCCGCGCCTCCAACCCGTGCTCGGAATATATGTTCCTCGACGACACGGCCTGCAACCTCGCCTCGCTGAACCTTCTGCAGTTCAAGGATCAGGCGACGAAGCGCATCGATATCGCCGATTACGAACATGCCGTTCGCCTATGGACCGTCGTGCTCGAAGTGTCCGTCATGATGGCGCAGTTCCCGTCGCGCCAGATCGCCGAACTCTCCTATGAGTACCGCACGCTGGGCCTCGGTTACGCCAATATCGGCGGCCTCCTGATGTCCTCGGGCATTCCCTATGACAGCGCCGAAGGCCGCGCCATTGCAGGTAGCCTCACCGCCATCATGACCGGCGTGTCCTATGCAACCTCGGCTGAAATGGCCGGCGAGCTTGGCCCCTTCCCGGGCTTTGCGCCGAACCGCGAAAACATGCTGCGCGTCATCCGCAACCACCGTCGCGCCGCCCTTGGCCAGTCGGAAGGTTATGAAGGCCTGTCGGTCAACCCGGTCGCACTCATCCATGGTGATTGCCCGGATCAGGACCTGATCGCCCATGCCGTCGCCGCCTGGGACAAGGCGCTGACGCTCGGCGAACAGCACGGCTACCGCAACGCCCAGACGACGGTTATCGCGCCGACCGGCACGATCGGCCTCGTGATGGATTGCGACACGACCGGCATCGAGCCCGACTTCGCGCTGGTGAAGTTCAAGAAGCTCGCCGGCGGCGGTTACTTCAAGATCATCAACCGCGCCGTTCCGGATGCGCTGCGTTCGCTTGGGTATTCCGAAAGCCAGATCGCCGAGATCGAAGCCTACGCCGTCGGCCATGGCAATCTCAACCAGGCGCCCGGCATCAATCCTTCCACGCTGAAGGCCAAGGGCTTCACCGATGAGAAGATCGAGGCCGTCAATGGCGCGCTGAAGAGCGCCTTCGACATCAAGTTCGTCTTCAACCAGTGGACGCTCGGCGCCGACTTCCTCAAGGAAACGCTGAAAGTTTCCGACGAGCAGCTCTCCGACATGAGCTTCAACCTGCTCGAGCACCTCGGCTTCGGCAAGAAGGACATCGAAGCGGCAAACGTTCACGTCTGCGGCGCGATGACGCTGGAAGGCGCACCGTTCCTGAAGGCCGAGCATCTGCCGGTCTTCGATTGCGCCAACCCCTGCGGCAAGATCGGCAAGCGTTATCTCTCGGTCGAATCGCATATCCGCATGATGGCGGCAGCACAGCCCTTCATCTCGGGTGCGATCTCCAAGACGATCAACATGCCGAACGATGCGACGGTTGAGGATTGCGGTGCAGCCTACATGCTGTCCTGGAAGCTGGCGCTGAAGGCAAACGCCCTTTACCGCGATGGTTCCAAGCTTTCCCAGCCGCTCAATGCGTCGCTGGTGGAAGACGAGGACGAAGAAGACCTGATCGAAGAGCTGATCCAGCAGCCGGCCGCACAGCAGGCCGTGACGATCACCGAAAAGATCGTCGAACGCGTCATCGAGCGTGTCTCGCGTGAGCGTGAAAAGCTGCCGAACCGCCGTCAGGGTTACACCCAGAAGGCGACCGTTGGCGGTCACAAGGTCTATCTGCGCACCGGTGAATTCGGCGATGGCCGCATCGGCGAAATCTTCATCGACATGCACAAGGAAGGTGCGGCCTTCCGCGCGATGATGAACAACTTCGCCATCGCCATTTCGCTTGGCCTGCAATATGGCGTGCCGCTGGAAGAATATGTGGAGGCCTTCACCTTCACCAAGTTCGAACCGGCCGGCATGGTGCAGGGCAACGACGCGATCAAGAACGCCACGTCGATCCTCGACTATGTGTTCCGTGAACTCGCCGTCTCCTATCTCGGCCGCCACGATCTCGCCCATGTCGATACGTCGGATTTCTCCAACACGGCGCTCGGCAAGGGTATCCAGGAAGGCAAGACCAACCTCGTTTCCACCGGCTGGACCCGCGGTTACAAGCCGACGCTGGTTTCCAGCAATGGCGGCGAACGGTCTTCTTCCGAGCCCAAGGGTTCGGCAACGGCAGCACCTGCCCGCGCTTCGGCCAACGTCACCTCCTTCGCCGGCTCCGCCGCCCGCAAGCTGGAACCGACCGTCTCCATCGCAACCTCCGAAATCGTCTCCTTCAAGCGGGACTATGAAGAGCGCGCCAGGGAACTGGCCGAAGAAATCGCCGAGGAAGTGATCGACGACGTCGTCCAGGAAGCCCAGCAGACGGCAACCGCCCTCTTCTCCGACAAGGCCGCCGCGGACGCCGCTTCGGCCAAGACGGAAGCCAAGAAGGTTGAAAACGAACGCCGCATGCGCTCGATTGCTCAAGGGTATACGGGCAACATGTGCTCGGAATGCCAGAACTTCACGATGGTGCGGAACGGCACTTGCGAGAAGTGCGATACGTGCGGTGCGACGAGCGGTTGCAGCTGAGCATTAGCTTAGGCACCAAAGAATGATTAGTCTTGAGGGCTCTTTCAGATATGAAAGAGCCCTTATTGTTTTGATGTTTTATTTATTGCAACTACTGGAAGCCCGTAGTTCAGAATGTTATATTTCGAATGGAATGCGCATAAGGCGTCAGCCAATCTCGCCAAACATGGCGTCAGTTTTGAAACCGCCCGCAGGGTTTTTGACGATCCGTTTGCCGTGGATATCGAGGATCGTTCAGCGAACTACGGTGAAGTCCGACGACGTATAGTGGGTTTGGGCAACGGATTGGTTCTGACCGTGATCTATACCGAACGAAGCGAAGTGATCCGCATCATCTCCGCACGAAAGGCGACACGCGCAGAGCGCAAGGAATATGACGACAATGGCTGGTAAAACCGATCAAACCGACTGGGTCCGTCTTCACACCATGAGTGACGAGGAAGCGCAGGCCAATGCGCTGGCCGACCCTGATAATCTACCGCTTTCCGCCGAACAGCTCGCCGCAGCTCCCAGAATGCCCCGCATCAAGATCATCCGCCGGGCGCTGAAGCTGACGCAGGAAGAGTTTTCCGTGCGTTATCATATTCCGCTCGGCACCCTGCGCGATTGGGAACAGGGTCGCAGCGAGCCGGATCAACCGGCCCGCGCTTATCTAAAGGTTATCGCCGTCGATCCGGAGGGAACGGCCGCCGCCCTTCGTAAAGGCGCGGCCTGACCGACCTCACCCCATAAAATCCACCAGCAACTTCACATTCAGCCCCGCAATCACCACCGCGATCAGCCACGCAAAGGCTGAGAGCCAGAGCGGTGAGCGCAGCTCGCCCATCTTGGCCTTATCGGCGGTGAACATGACGAGTGGGAAGACGGCGAAGGAGAGTTGCAGGCTGAGCACCACCTGCGTCAGGATCAGCAGTTCCGCCGTGCCGCTATCGCCATAGAAGATGGTGACGCCGGCGGCTGGGACGATGGCGATGGCGCGGGTGATGAGGCGGCGCAGCCAGGGGGCGAGCCGCATCTTGAGGAAACCTTCCATCACGATCTGACCGGCAAGCGTTGCCGTGACGGTGGAGTTGATGCCGCAGCATAAAAGCGCCACGCCGAACAGCGTCGGCGCAATGGCAAGGCCGAGCAGCGGTGCCAGCAGATTATGGGCTTCGCCGAGTTCGGCAACGGTCGTCTGCCCCGCCTTGTTGAAGGTCGCCGCCGCCAGAATGAGGATCGAGGCGTTGATGAGGAGCGCGAACATCAGCGCGATGGTGGAATCGAGCGTCGCGAATTTCAGCGCCTCGCGTTTTTCGGCAATCGTCTCGCCGATTTCGCGGGTCTGCACGATGCCCGAATGCAGATAGAGATTATGCGGCATGACGGTGGCGCCGAGAATGCCGAGCGCCAGATACAGCATGTCCGGATTGGTGACGATCTCCGTCGTCGGCGCGAAACCGAGGATCACCTGCCCCCAGTCAGGGTCGGCGAGCGCCACCTGAATGGCGAAACACACGGCGATGACGCCAAGCAGCGTGATGACCAGCGCCTCCACCCAGCGGAAGCCGAGCTTTTGCAGATAAAGGATCAGGAATACATCGAGCGCGGTGATGAGGACGCCGAGTTCCAGCGGAATGCCGAAAATGAGGTTGAGGCCGATGGCCGTGCCGATCACCTCGGCGATATCGGTGGCGATGATGGCGATTTCGGCGAGCAGCCACAGCACCATCGCCACCGGCTTCGGATAGGCATCGCGACAAGCCTGGGCGAGATCGCGGCCGGAGGCGATCGCAAGACGGGCGCAGAGCGATTGCAGCACGATCGCCATGATGTTGGAAACCAGCGCGACGGTGAGCAGCGTGTAGCCGAATCTGGAGCCGCCGGCGAGCGACGTCGCCCAGTTTCCGGGATCCATGTAACCGACCGCAACGAGATAGCCGGGGCCGAAAAAGGCCATCGCCCGGCGAAACGTGCCGGCATTCGGTTTGACGCGGATCGAGCTGTGAACGTCGGACAACGAGAGATCGTCGCCGTTCCGTCGCCATCCAAAGACTGGCTTATCCATTTTCTGCGCTTTCAAATGGGAGATTGAATTGGTGCAATTGCAAATCATTCGCATAAGCAGCAGCGACTGGCAAGGGGAGTTTTACGGCCGGATATCAGGGTACGATGACGCAGCCGCGCGTCCGGTTCGGGCACGAACCGGCAGACGATCACGCGCTTATGGCTGGCCCTCCTCTCCCTCCCGCCGTGCGCCGGTTGGATTACGTCTAAAGCCGGGAGATGGAGGTCGGGGAAAAAGGGCGGCGGCGAATGCGGAGACGCTGTCATCTCGAGGGCCTCACGGCCTTGTCATCGCTCTGCCCCCTTGATTTCGGAACGGCCGCACACCCGCCTGCGTTGATCTTTCAGGAAGCAACCTATTGCGGGAAAGCTCATGCGACAGGGCCACAAATTCAGCCTGGTGAACCATCCGAGCCGATGGCCGAAATATATCATGGCGCACAGAAAGCCGCGCGACTGGCTGATGACGATCAGCGGCATCGTGCTGCTGTTCATCGTCGCCGCCGCGGTCGCCATGGGTTATCTCGTCACCAGCCATCCCGGCAAGCCGGAGCCCAACCCCGGCATCGTGGAGGAACAGGCAGCGGAAAACAGCGGATAGATTGCGGCCCCAACGCGCCGCTTATCAACTAAGGCCCGCAAGGTGCCCGCTGAACTGCGCCTCGTGCAGCCGGCTGTAGTGGCCCTTGGCGGCCAGCAACTCGGCATGGGCGCCGGTTTCGGCAATGCCAGATTGGTCCACCACCACGATGCGCGAGGCATCGCGGATCGTCGCCAGCCGGTGAGCGATGACGAGTGTGGTGCGGCCTTTGGCAAGCTCCGTCAGCGATTGCTGGATGGCGCGTTCGGTTTCGGTGTCGAGCGCCGAGGTCGCCTCATCGAGAATGAGGATCGGCGGGTTCTTGAGGAACATGCGGGCAATGGCGAGACGCTGTTTCTGGCCGCCGGAAAGCTTGACGCCGCGCTCACCGATGACGGTGTGGAGCCCAAGCGGCATGGCCTCTATGACACCATCGAGACGGGCGCGCCGCGCCGCCTCCATGATATCCGCATCCGAAGCGCCGAGCCTGCCATATTCGATATTCTCGCGGATCGTGCCGCCGAACAGGAAGACATCCTGCTGCACGATGCCGATCTGGTTGCGTAGCGAAGCAAGCTTCATCTTGCGGATATCGATGCCGTCAATGGTGATCGCGCCGCTGGTGACATCGTAAAAACGCGGCAAAAGCGAGCAGAGCGTCGTCTTGCCCGCCCCCGAAGGGCCGACAAAGGCCACCGTCTCGCCTGCGCTGATCTTCAGGTCGATATTGGTAAGAACCGTCTTGCCCTCGGCATAACCGAAACCGACATGGCGATATTCGATATTGCCGCGCAGCAGCGGCGCTTCCACCGCATCCGGCGCATCGACGATATCGGGTGCGGTGTCCAGAAGCTCGGTGAAGCGGCGGAAACCGGCAATGCCCTTCGGATAGGTCTCGATGACCGAATTGATCTTTTCCACCGGCCGGAAAAACACGCCCACCAGCAGCAGGAAGCCGACGAAGCCACCTTCTGTCAGGTCGCCATTCAGCACGAACCAGGCACCGCAGATCATCACGATCATCTGCGTCAGGCGCATGCTCATATAGCTGAGCGAGGTGCTGGCCGCCATGATCTTGTAGGCATCGAGCTTGGTGCGACGGTATTTCTGATTGTCCTTCTCGAACAGCGCCCGCTCGTGATCCTCATTGGCGAAGGCCTGCACGACCCGCATCCCGCCGACATTTTCCTCGATACGGGCGTTGAAATCCCCGACCCGTCCGTAAAGCGCGCGAAAATTCTGCGTCATGCGGCCGCCATAACGGCTGGTCACCCAGGCGGTGACGGGCACGACGGCAGCGGTGATGAGCGCCAGCGGCACATTGACCGACAGCATCAAAAGGAACGCGCCGATGAAGGTCATGATGGCGATGAACAGGTCTTCGGGGCCGTGGTGGGCCACCTCGCCGATCTCTTCCAGATCCTTGGTCAGCCGCCCGACCAGATGGCCGGTCTTCTGGTTGTCGAAATACCGGAAGGAGAGCTTTTGCAGATGGTCGAAGGCCAGACGCCGCATGTCGGTCTCGATATTGATGCCGAGCATGTGTCCCCAATAGGTGACGGTCGCCATCAGCCCGGTATTCAGCACATAGATAAGCAGCAGCCCCACGGAGGCGGCAAGGATGATGGCCCATTCACCGCCCGGCAGCAGCACATCCACAAAGGCCTTCACCGCCATCGGAAAACCGAGTTCGAGCACGCCCGACAACACCGCGCAGGAAAAATCGAGAATGAACAGACCGCGATAGGGGCGATAATGAGCGAAGAAACGGCGGAGCATGGCATGACCTGGAGATCGGGCGCGGCAACCTTACGCCGCAAGAAAAACGGAGTTCAATTGTCATATTTCAATGCGCGCGCCAAGACCGATGTTCTATTTTTACCAAAATCGTTCAATAGGTTCAGCAATAAACACACAACGGTAATGTGATCCGATTATATTGCACTTATATGTATCGGTGTGACAGAGTGAATGCACCCTTCGGGGAGAATGCGAGAAAGAGCCTGCCGTGAATAACATTGACAGCCGTAAGCCCAGTGGCGAACCGAGATGGCTTGGTCCCGCCAGCCCGACGCGGATCGCCCTGATCCCGCCCATCTCGGCTGCGCGCTGGCTTCTCGTTCTCGTCGCCCTTGCCGGCATTTATTTCTTCCACGGCTTTCTCGTCCCCGTTCTCGCCGCTCTCGTCATCGGTTTTGCCAGCTGGCCGGTTTATACCCGGCTTTTGCGGCAGGTGGGCGGCAACACCACGCTCGGCGCCACCATCGCCATCATCCTCATCCTCGCCTTCCTCGTGGTGCCGATCTTCATCGCCGCCTCCTATACGGCAAGCGAAATTCGCGAATGGTTCGGCTGGGCGGTGCATGTCAACAAGACGGGCGCCCCCGTGCCGGACTGGATCGCGGCGCTGCCCGCCGTCGGCCCCTGGCTCGGCGAACAATGGGTGAAATATATCGGCACGCCGGGCGCCATCGGCGAACTCATCCAGCTCGTCAGCGGTGCCAATATCGGCAATATCTACCGGGCGATCCTCGCCGCCGGCAACGGCGCGTTCCACCTTGTGCTGACCCTGCTGTTCATGCTGATCGCGCTGTTCTTCGTCTACCGCAACGGCGCGGGCTTCACCCGGCAGGTCGATCTGGTCGGCGAACGCATCCTGCCGACGCGGTGGGAACGCATTTCCCGCGTCGTGCCCGCCACCATCAGCTCCACGGTCACAGGCATGACGCTGATCGCCATCGGCGAAGGCATCATCCTCGGCATCGCCTACTGGATCGCCGGTGTGCCCTCGCCCGTCACGCTCGGCGTGCTCACCGGCGTCATGGCGCTCATTCCGGGCGGCGCGCCGCTTTCCTTTACGCTGGTGTCAATCTATCTGGTCGCCAGCGGCTCGCCCGCCCACGGGCTGGCGCTGTTCGTCTGGGGTTCGGTAGAACTCTTCATCGTCGACAAGACCATCCGTCCGAAACTCGTCGGCGGGCCGATCAAGTTACCCTTCCTGCCCACCTTTTTCGGCCTCGTCGGCGGCGTCAAGACCATGGGCTTCCTCGGCCTCTTCATCGGCCCGGTGCTGATGGCGCTCCTGGTCGCGATCTGGCGCGAATGGGTGCGTGAGGTGGAAATCTCCGCCGCCGCCAGCGCCGAGGCTCCGCCCCCGCCGCCCACGCAGGAAAACGCCGTTGATCAGGTTGCCGCGCTCGAAGACAATAGCGAGGAAACGACGGCGTTTCGGAAAGCGGCATTTTGATTTGTGAAGCCTGCGGGCAGACGCCTCGACGCTGATGCCTATAGATAGCCGTTAAACCGCGTCCGTCATGCTCGGGCCTGT
>NZ_LT009745.1:1660234-1661313 GCF_900013505.1 Agrobacterium deltaense RV3
GCGATCAGGGCGACAGCGATCTGGATGCGCACGGCATTTTCTGACGTGCCGAGAAAATGGCTGATCTTCAGCGTCTGCTTGACCCAGCGGAAGAACAGTTCGATCGCCCAACGGCGCTTGTAGAGATCGGCGATCTCGTGAGCCGGTGCATCGAGATCATTGGAGAATATGCGCAACACCTTTCCCGTCTCGGTCCTGATGGTGATCTCGCGGACCGGATCGCTGAACGGATTTTTGCGGCTTTTGGCCTGGCGGGCCGGCAACAGGCCGATGCGGTCGGACAGGATGACACCGTCGCCGTCCACCGCCTGCTCATGGGTGACCGTCAGCGGCGTATGCGACTTGAACCGGGTGACGATCCGGCATCCGGCTTTGTCCAGCTTGGCCCACCAGCCGAAATCATAATAGCCAAGATCAAAGACATAGGTTGCGCCTGATGCGATCGGCATGGCCTTGGCAGCCGTGATGTCGTTGATATTGGCCGGCGTGACCGCCGCATAGATCGGTTGTTCGGCATCCGCATCGTAGACGATGTGGACCTTGACGCCGCAGGCTTGATGGGAAAACCGCGCCCACTGCGATCCGGCACCGGAGAGGCGAACCCCTGTCGCATCGATGAGGTAGGTTGCCTCGCCCACCGCCCGGCGCAGGCCGCGTCCCGCCATCGCCACCATCTGCGCAAACAGCCCGGCAAAGACAGGGCTCGGACGCAGACGATTGGCATCGGCAAGCGTCGAGCGCGACACCGGCTTTGCGCCGACATGATAGAGCCGTGCAGAGTGGCTCTCCAGGCCAAAGACGATCTCGCGCAGGCTCACCGAACCCGCCAACTGCCCATACAGGAGGGCGACGAACTGGCTTTTGGTCGACAGCCGGCGGACATGCTTGTCAGCCCCGTGTTCATCCACAAGCCGCTCAAACGCCGCCCAGGGAATACGCTTCAAAAGATCATGAAAGACGCTATTCTTGTGCCGCACGGTGTTGCTCCTCTTTCGTGTCCGAGATCGTCGCCAAACGCTCGAATACGAGTAGAATCAACACCGTGCGCCATGTCCACCAAATTTAAACCGGACAGCAGT
>NZ_LT009745.1:1661333-1797446 GCF_900013505.1 Agrobacterium deltaense RV3
CTTCAAAGATCATGAAAGACGCTATTCTTGTGCCGCACGGTGTTGCTCCTCTTTCGTGTCCGAGATCGTCGCCAAACGCTCGAATACGAGTAGAATCAACACCGTGCGCCATGTCCACCAAATTTAAACCGGACAGCAGTGGGCCTGTCCCGAGCATCTGCCACCGATTGATTCTACGATACGTGATTGGATCCTCGGCACAGGGCCGAGGGATGACGTGCAGGATACGGCAAACTCGCGCCGTAGGCCTAAAGCACCTTCTCCATGAACAGGCTGAGCGGATCCGGCCTGTAGGGTGCAAAGGCCTCGATCTCTACAAACCCCGCCTTGCGGTAAAGACCGATCGCCTCCGGCTGGCTGATGCCGGTTTCGAGGCGGATGGCGGAAAGGCCAAGCTCGGCGCCGCGCGCAACAAGCGTATCCATGATCAGCCTGCCGATCCGCAATCCCCGCGCCTCGGGATCGACGAACATGCGCTTCACCTCCGCCGTGCCGTCACCCGCCTCCACTAGCGCGCCGCAGCCGACGACGCGGCCGTCATGCCGGGCCACGAAAAACGAGACATTGTCCTGCTCGAGCGCGCCGATATCGACCAGATGATTGCTCTCGGCGGGGTAAAGCGAGGCCATATAGGCATTGGAAAGGTCGATGAGGCGCAGAACCGCATCCTGCCGGGGTGTTTCAAGCTTGATTTCGGTGGCCAATGCGATGCCTGCCTTCTCTATAAAATGCGTATTTCGTCGTAATGTCACTGCAATCGGGATAGATGAGTTTCTAGAGCATAATTCCCGACAGAGGCAACACACACCATGAAAACAGCCCTCGTTCTCATGACCTTCCTTGGCTGCGACGACAGCGCCACCGATTGCCATTACCTCGCCACCTCCCAGCAGCGCTGGACGAGCATCGAACTGTGCGACGCCGTGTCGGAAAAGGAGCTGGAGCGTTACGCCAACGCGCCTTACCCAGTAGTAGTAGCCGTATGCCAGACACCGGGCGAACAGGCTCCGCAGACGGCCGGCACGCAACCTCCCGCCTCGGCGCCTGCTACTGCACCGCAGGCAACGGTGGCTGTTACGCCGAAGGAAGAGGAAAGCCTCACCAAACAGGCAATCAGCCGCGTCAGCCGTATCCTGCCTTCCACCGAAGGCATAAAGCATCTTTTGGGGACACCGGTGAGGATGGTTGAAAACAGCTATTCGTGGATCGCCAAGCGGTTCGATAAGTGATTGCGGGAAATGTCACGCCCGCTTTCTTTCCCGCTGCAATGAAGAGGTTTCCTGTGAGAGGAAAGCGCACACTACCCTCATTCCTGTGCTTGTCACAGGAATCCAGTCGACGCACGTCCGCGCGGCGGGAGGAGTCCTTTCAGCCCAAGGACTTGGGCTAGCTGGATTCCTGTGACAAGCACAGGAATGAGGGTGAGAGGATGCACCCGCGGAAACCCGGACGCTACGCCGCCTCGACCGTCAGCGCTTCCGCATAATACCGCGCCTTCTGCCGCTCTTCGGCGATGGCGAGCTTGCGTACGGCATGCAGCAGTTCGAACAGCGTTTCGGAACCGTTGACGTCGCGGAAATGCGCCAGCAGTTCCGCCGAGACGGAGGCCGCCACATCAGAGAGCTGCGAGCGGGCGGCACGGCGCCACATCAGCGTCGCCTCGATGAAGACGTCGACAACATCGCCGAAAAGACCGACCGACTGGAACAGCGCCTTCAAGGCATGCGGCCGCCCCGTCGCCAGAATGGCGCGCACCTTGCGGTCATCGAGACCGGAGAGATTGACCATGGCCGCCGTGAAAAATTCCAGCCGGCCCGAACAGACGGCATGGATGAGCAGCGCCGGCGTCAGTTCCAGCCGCTGGCGCAAATGCTCCACCAGCGCCGGCAGCTCCGGCGAGGAGACACTGGCGGCGATAAGGATGGTGGCGGAATCTTCCGCCTCGCGGAAAAGACTGTCGGCACGGTTGCGTGCGATCATTGCGTGAACCAACGCGGAGCCCGCGAGAGCTTCGCTGATGCGGCCCACCAACAGGTGACGTGCATCGGCGGGCAGCGCCTCGCGGCGGAGCAGGAGGTCGCGAATATCGGCGTCCGAGCCATGGCGCTCGGCGATGCGCCTGAGCGAAAACGGCGTGATGAAAGCATCGTCGTTTTCGAGCAGGATGATGGTTTCCGGCAGGTCGCCGACTTCGGCAAGCGCTGCGCAGACACCGCGCGGCAGGCCCGGCCTTGCGGCGATAAGCGCGCGCGTCAGGCTTTCGCCGCGCCCGGCGAGATCGACCAGATCGGCCTCGCCGAGAACCGGTGAGCGTGCAATGACGGTGCAGGCAATTTCCGGCTGGTCTTCGGCGAGTGAAACGAGAATGGCGCGCGGTGCATCATGGGCATCTGCCAGCGCTTCGGCAAGCGCCAGCCGCACACGCGGCGAAGGATCGTCGAGCAGATAGGTCATCGCCATATAGGCGGCATCGCGGTTCTCGCGCGCCATGTCGGACTGAAGATAGGCACGGCCGAGAGCATTGGCAGCTTTCGCCCGCTCGGTCGATCCAGCCTTTTCAGACCAGCGAAGAAATGCCTGTACGATCACCTGAGCCTCGAAAACATTCGCAACAATGGATGGCGGCATCATCGCCGCCACCATGTATAAAACTCTAGGCGCAAATGGTTTACGTTTGGTTCACCATAAAAATTAACCGCCGCCGAACAAGGACTATATTGACGGCGCAGTAGAGGGGCGCTGCAGCTGGAATACATCGCTGCCGCCATCGCAGTAATCCATATAGCCCATGCGCGCCACGGGTCGCGACAGCCCCATATCGATGCGCCCGTCGCGAATGATCGTTTCATCGATATGGATCGCCATGACCTGTCCGATCACCATCCACGAATCCGCCGGCTGGCCATCCACGTCCTTAAGCTGCTGTATCTGGGTCACGCGGCACTCCAGAACCGCCAGCGCCTCGCCCACGAAAGGCGCATCCACCACCCGCCCGTCAACGGCGGTGAGGCCGGCAAGGGCGAACTCGTCGACATCATAGCCGACGGGTGCCGAAGACGCATTCATCCGCTCCACCAGATGGCGGCTGACGAGATTGGCGGTGAAGACGCCGGTTTCCTCAACATTGCGCAGGCTGTCCTTCCTGCCGCTGGAGGAAAACATCACAAGCTTTGGCCGGTCCGAAATCGCATTGAAGAAGGAATAGGGCGAGAGGTTGAGGGAACCATCCCTGCCCTTCGAGCCGATCCAGCCGATCGGACGCGGTGCGACGATGGCCTTGAACGGATCATGCGGCAGGCCATGCTGGTTGGTGTCCGTGGTGTAGAACATCAAACGTCCCCGACCCAAGTGACGACATCGGCAAGCTCCGGCCGCGGCCGCTCCACCGGCGGGAATGTCGTCGAGCCGATATGAATGAACCCGGCCACCTTCTCTTCCGCACCGACCTCGATTTCCGCGAGAAATGCGGAATCGAAAGCAAACCACTCGGTCAGCCAGTTCGCTGCAAAACCGCTGGCATTGGCGGCGAAGATGAGGTTGAGGCACACCGCACCGGCGGACATGACCTGTTCCCATTCCGGAATCTTGAAATGCGGCTTTGCGGTGCTGATGACGGCGATGACGACGGGCGCGCGGGTGAAGCGGGTGCGTTCCGCTTCCTGCTGCTGCAGGTCCAGTTCCGGGTTCTTTTCAAGCGCAATCCTCAGCGCCGTCTCACCGAGACGCACGCGCTCCTCGCCGCGATAGACGACGAAGCGCCAGGGGGCGAGCTTGCCATGGTCAGGCACACGCACGGCAAGGCGCAGGATGTCCTCGATTTGCCCCTTCGAAGGCCCCGGCTCGGCAAGTTGCAGGGCGGGCGTGGAACGGCGAACCTTGAGATAATCGAGGAGCTTGATATCATTTGTCATGATCAAAAATCTTCCATTCTGCTGTCATCGCAAAAACATGGGCCTTGAAATAGCCACGGCATTGGTTTTGAAGTGATCCGGGAAAATCAAGAAGTCAATCGGTATCGAAAATGTCGGCAATCAAAATCGCGGCACGTCTGACCATTGCATGTGCCGTGCTTGGTCTTTTATCGCAAGCCGCTTTTTCACAGGACGCCTTCAAAGACTTCAAGCAGCTCGGCGGCACGCCGAAAATGCCGAAGCTGAACGCTTTCACCGCCCCTTCCGCGCCCAATGCCCCGGAAAGCACCGCCCGCGATATCAACATGGAAGCCAAGCTGACCAGCGAAGGCGAAGCGGTGAAGGAAGGCCTGTCCTGGCGCGTCTTCAGCCCCATTCCCGGCGCGGACGGCAAGTTGCCGATGCTGGCAAGTTCGGAAGGCGGCTCGGCGGAATTCCATCTGGTGCCGGGCGAATATTTCGTCAACGTCGCCTTCGGCCGCGCGGGCGTTACCAAGAAACTCAATGTCCCGACCTCCGGCAATGTGCAGAAACAGGTGCTGATTCTCGATGCCGGCGGCTTCGTGCTGAATGCGGTTGCGGGCTCCGACAAGCAGATTTCCGGCAACCAGCTCAAATTTTCCGTCTATTCGTCAGACGCCCGCCCCGATGGCGAACGCGGCCTCGTTATGGCCGATATCAAGCCCAACACCATCGTGCGCCTGAATGCCGGCACCTATCACGTGGTTTCCGAATATGGCAACGTCAACGCGGTGGTGCGCGCCGACATCCAGGTGGAAGCCGGCAAGCTGACGGAAGCGACGCTCCAGCACCAGGCTGCCCAGATCACCCTCAAGCTCGTTTCCGAAGAGGGCGGCGAAGCCATTGCCGATACGGCCTGGTCGGTGCTCAACGGCGGCGGCGATGTGGTGAACGAAAGCGTCAGCGCCTTTTCGACCATGGTGCTGGCGGAAGGCGAATATACCGCCATCGCCCGTAACAAGGACAAGGTGTACCAGCGTAACTTCAAGGTCACGTCGGGACGTGATTCCGATGTGGAAGTGCTGATGAAGGATCAGGCGCCGGAAGATATGACCGGGGATTTCGAGTAGGCGTCGCCTACATCTCATACGTCATGCCGGACTTGATCCGGCATCCAGCCACGACGCGTCTGCGTCGTGAAAAGAGTCTTTCGCGATCAAGGACTTGATCGCGCTGGCCCCCGGATCCAGTCCGGGGTGACGGAGGTGAATGCGTCGCCTTTGCCAGTGAAATTACCCGCACATCCCCAAAAACAAAACGGCCCCCTAAGGGGCCGTAACTGTTATTAAGCAACCTGCTTTTTCGCCGCTAGCTTGCGCTTCACATCTGGCGGCGTCGCCTCGTCCACGAGGCTCGTAATCGCATCTTCCAGCGACATCGGCGTCTGGTTCTGCGAACCGAGACGGCGGATGTTGACGGTGCGCTCTTCCGCCTCTTTCCGTCCGCAGACGATGATGACCGGAACCTTGGTCACCGAATGCTCGCGGATCTTGTAGTTGATCTTCTCGTTGCGGAAGTCGGTCTCGACCGCCATGCCCGCTTCGCGCAGCGCTTCGGCGACTTCGCGGCCGTAATCATCGGCATCAGAAGTGATCGTCGCGACCACGACCTGAAGCGGCGCAAACCACAGCGGCATATGGCCGGCGAAGTTCTCGATGAGAATGCCGAGGAAACGCTCCATCGAGCCGCAGATGGCTCGGTGGATCATCACCGGCTGCGTCTTTTCGGAGTTCTGGTCGATGTAGAAGGCACCAAAACGTTCCGGCAGGTTGAAGTCCACCTGCGTCGTGCCGCACTGCCATTCACGGCCGATGGCGTCCTTCAGCGTATATTCGAACTTCGGCCCGTAGAACGCTCCCTCGCCCGGCAGGATGCCGGTCTTGATGCGGCCTTCGGACTGTTCCTCGATGGTCTTCAGAACATCCATCATCACGCTTTCGGCGCGATCCCACAGATCGTCGGAACCGACGCGCTTCTCCGGACGCGTGGAGAGCTTGACGACGACTTCGCTGAAACCGAAATCCTCGTAGACGGACAGGATGAGGTCGTTGATGCGCAGGCATTCCGCCGCCATCTGCTCTTCCGTGCAGAAGACGTGCGCATCGTCCTGCGTGAAGCCGCGAACGCGCATCAGGCCGTGCAAAGCGCCTGAAGCCTCGTAACGATGCACGGTGCCGAATTCCGCAAGGCGGACAGGCATTTCGCGGTAAGACTTCAAGCCATGCTTGAAGATCTGAACGTGACCGGGGCAGTTCATCGGCTTCAAGGCGAAGACGCGCTGATCGGCTTCCTCGTCATCGGGATGGGTGAAGGCATGGGCGGATTTCACCGCGAACATGTTTTCCTGATACCAGCCCCAGTGACCGGAGGTTTCCCAGAGCGACTTGTCCAGCACCTGCGGTGCATTGACTTCCTGATAGGTATTGTCGAGCCGGCGGCGCATATAGGCCGTCAGCGTCTGGAACATGCGCCAGCCCTTGCCGTGCCAGAACACGACGCCCGGGCCTTCTTCCTGGAAATGGAACAGGTCCATTTCGCGGCCGAGGCGGCGGTGGTCGCGCTTTTCGGCTTCCGCCAGCACGTGGAGATAATTGTCCAGCTCTTCCTGCGTCGCCCAGGCGGTGCCGTAGATGCGCGACAGCATCGCATTGTTGCTGTCACCGCGCCAATAGGCCCCGGCCACCTTCATCAGCTTGAAGGCCGTGCCGATCTGCCCCGTGGACGCCATATGCGGACCACGGCAGAGATCGAACCAGTCACCCTGATAATAGATCTTCAGGTCCTGACCTTCCGGAATGGCATCAACCAGCTCGACCTTGTAGTTCTCGCCCTTTGCGGCGAACACTTCCTTGGCCTTCTCGCGCGACCAGACCTCGCGGGTAAACGGCTTGTTGCGCAGAATGATTTCCTTCATGCGCTTTTCGATCTTCGGCAGATCTTCCGGCGTGAAGGGTTCGTTCTTGGCGAAGTCGTAATAAAAGCCGTTCTCGATGACAGGGCCGATCGTCACCTGCGTGCCGGGCCACAGTTCCTGCACGGCTTCGGCCATGACGTGGGCGGCATCGTGGCGGATGAGTTCCAGCGCACGACCGTCTTCACGCGTGACGATCTCGATTTTGCCATCGGTGATGGTCTCGGACAAATCGCGCACGGTGCCGTCAAGCGCAATGGCGACGGCTTTCTTGGCAAGCGATTTGGAAATGGATTCGGCAACCTCGCGGCCGGTCGTACCGGCGGGGTAGCTGCGCACGGATCCATCTGGAAATGTAAGGGAAACAGCTTCAGACATTGTCTAATCTCCTGTCCAGTCCCGCCAACGAATGCGGGTGGTGTTGGAATAATGATTTGCCCGCGACGAGCGGACAGGCAGGCTGATAAAGGCTTTTGCCATTGCAGTCAAAGGCGAAGGATAGCTTAGCGAAGCATTTGCGCGAGACCATTGACCGTATTGGCGTTGCGGGTCGTGCCGATACCGAGCCTTTTGGTGGTCAGCACGGACAGCAGCCTGCTCTCGCTCGGCTTGCCGCAAAAATCGATCCATAGATCGCCGCCGGCAAGAGCGATCTTTTCTCTTTCACGGTATTTCTCCAGCAATTCGAGGACGCCGTTGTCCAGCGGCGCCCGCATCACCCGAACGCAGACATCCGGCGGATTGCCTTGGGCGAAGGGATTGTCCGCCGCCAATTTCAGCCAGTCGCCGCCCGAACGAACGAGAATATCGACATGTTTGCCGAAGCGGTCTTCGAAGGCGCGCTCCAGCCTGTCCTCAATCTCACGAACAGGTGCCGCCCCGGCGCGAAAAACCAGATTTCCAGTCGCGACCAGCGTTCTGCATTCGGCAAATCCCAGCTCTTCCCCCAAGGCCCTGAGATCGGCCATGACGAGCCGCTTGCCCACGCCGAGCACGATGCTGTGCAGCAGGGCCACATAGTCATTCATCGATGCAGGCTCCAGTAACGCCAGGGCATCCACCAGCGCCTGCCGCCATCGAGCGCTTCCGGCACCGGGTCCAGCCCGCTGGTGCCGCCCGGCCCGCAGCGCGCGACGCGAAATAGCGTCATCCACCCGCCGGCCCACAGCCCGTGTCGGGCAATGGCTTCATAGCCATATTCGGAACAGGTGGGGATATGGCGGCAGGAATTCCCGATGAAGCCGGATAGCGTCAGCTGATAAAACCGGATGAAACCGACGCCCAGAAGCCGTCCGGGCGTTTTGGCAAAGCTGCCCGTCCAGTTGCGGGATCGGCCCGCTTTTTCCGCCGTCTGCTGGTGCCGGCAGCCCGGTTCGCCGCACATCGCCTAACCCGCGGCGTTGAGAGCCGGCCGCCCCTCGATCTGGTCGAGCGCATCGACCACCGCTTCGAAGGTCAGCATGGTGGAGGCGTGGCGCGCCTTGAAATCGCGGACGGGCTGAAGCACCCGCATATCCTCGAAACGGCCCGCCGGCCCCTCACCGTCCTGTTTCAGCATGGCGAGCATGTCTTCCCGCGCCTGCCGGATTTCGCCGCTGGAAGCCCCGATGATGTGGTGCGCCATGATGGAGGCGGAGGCCTGGCCGAGCGCGCAGGCGCGAACCTCATGCGAAAACGCCGTCACGATGCCGCCTTCGACCTTCAGATAGACCTTGAGCTTAGAGCCGCACAGCCGGGAGTGTTTCTCGGCGCTGGCGTCGGCATCCTCAAGAACGCCGATGAGCGGAATATTCCCGGCAAAGTCCAGAATGCGATTATTATAGATATCGTCCATCGTCGGTGCCCGGCGCGCTCGAGATTGCCCAAAAACAGGACAGGTCAAATTTTTCAAACACAGCGTTTGTCGCAGTGAAGCTTTCCTGCCCTCCATTCTCATTATATGCTAACGAGCTTTCTGGACATCAAGCCGTGATGAAATTAACGGCTCCGATACCGAAATAACAGCATCGGTCTTGCCAAAATGCTGTAAAACAACCAGATAGCAGCAACTGCGAACATGAGTTCGCGATGAAAAACGAATTCAGGTGCGGCCTTTACCCGCATCGGGAGAGACGGAATGGATGCGATCGTGAAGAATTTCCCCGGCGCTGGCGCAAAACCCGACGTGGCAGAAGCTCGCCCAAGCCAGGCCGAAGCGGAAGAAGCAGTGCGCGTTCTTCTGCGCTGGGCAGGAGAAAATCCCGCCCGCGAAGGACTTCTGGATACGCCGAAGCGCGTCGCCAAGGCCTATCGCGAGCTTTTTGCCGGTTATGAGCTGAACGTTCAGGACGTGCTCGGCACGACCTTCGAGGAAGTCGGCGGTTATGACGATGTTGTGCTGGTGCGCGACATCCCCTTCTTCTCCCATTGCGAACACCATATGGTGCCGATCGTCGGCAAGGCCCATGTCGCCTATCTTCCGGCCGGCCGCGTGCTCGGCCTGTCGAAGATCGCCCGCGTCGTCGAAATCTTCGGCCGCCGCCTGCAGACGCAGGAAAACATGACCGCGCAGATCGCCAGATCGATCGAGGAAACCCTGAAACCGCGCGGCGTGGCCGTCATGATCGACGCCGAACATATGTGCATGTCCATGCGCGGCGTAAACAAGCAGGGGTCGACGACGCTGACCACCAGCTTCACCGGCACGTTCAAGAACGATCCGGCCGAACAGGTGCGCTTCATGACCATGGTGCGGAACCGCTAAGCGCTGGACCGAAAAGTGTAGCGCGGGTTTCCGAGAAGCCCGATGCCCAGACAAATTTTGGAGTGGCGGACTGATTCCATTGCCTCCGCCGCTCTGAAACCTTCCGCTTTTCTCCCGGGGTAGCCATGTCCATTTCGTTTCCGTCCGCACCTGCGGACAAGGAAGTGCTCGAAAACGCAGGTCTTTTTTCGCCGAAATTCGATGCTCACGGCCTCGTCACCGCCGTGGTCACCGATGCCCGTGACGGCGAGTTGCTGATGGTCGCCCATATGAATGCGGAAGCTCTGTCGCTGACGCTGGAGACCGGCATCGCCCACTATTACAGCCGTTCGCGCGACAAGATCTGGAAGAAGGGCGAAACGTCAGGCAATCTGCAGACGGTGAAGGAATTCCGCACCGATTGCGATCAGGACGCCGTGTGGCTGAAGGTCTCCGTCGCCGGCCATGACGCGACCTGCCATACCGGCCGCCGCTCGTGCTTTTATCGCACTGTCGAGCTCTCCAACGGCGATGCGGTGACGAAGATCACCGACGACACCCGCCATTTCGATCCGGCCACAACCTATTCGGACACATAAACGGCCACCTTCCATCGGCCGCACCAATTTGCTACCAATATAGCGGGCTTCAGGGATTTGAGGGGAGCCTGAGGAACTGGCAGGGAGTGCGGTCATGTTGGGATGGGGAAATCGTCACAATCAACTTGCGGCTGGAAATCCCGAAGCCACCGGCAATGAGCCGCCCGTCACCCAGATCGTCGACAAACACCGGATAGCGCTCGCCCTTGGCGGCGGCGCAGCTCGCGGCTGGGCCCATATCGGCGTCCTGCGGGCACTGGACGAGGCTGGCGTGAAGATCGGCATGATTGCGGGCACGTCGATCGGCGCGCTGGTCGGCGGTTGTTATCTCGCCGGCAAGCTCGATGAGCTGGAGGAGTTCGCCCGTTCGCTGACGATGCGCCGCATTGCCGGCCTGCTCGACCTCACCATCGGCGGCGGTGGGCTCTTCGGCGGCATGCGGCTGACCAAACGCATGCAGGAACATCTGGAAGGCCTGCGCGTCGAAAACCTCGACCATCCCTTCATCGCCGTCGCGACGGAACTGCGCACCGGCCACGAGGTGTGGATTCACCAGGGTGATCTCGTCACCGCGCTGCGCTCTTCCTATGCCCTGCCCGGCATCTTCGAACCCGTGCAGTGCAACGGCCGCACGCTGATAGACGGCGCGCTCGTCAACCCCGTGCCGGTTTCGGTCTGCCGGGCCTATGAGCAGGCGCTGGTCGTCGCCGTCAATCTGAATTACGACCTTTTCGGCCGTTCCGCCGTGGTCAAGCACGCCGCCTCGCCATCGCATGGCGGCGCAGCACCGGCGGTGGAAAGCCCGCCGCGTCCCGGCCTGCCGGGCGTCATGGTGCAGGCGTTTAACATTATTCAGGACCGGATTTCGCGCTCGCGCCTGGCGGGCGATCCTCCCGACCTGATGATGCATCCCCGCATCAACGATATCGGCCTCTCGGAATTCCATCGCGCCAGCGAAGCGATCGACCGGGGATATGAGGAAACGCGCTCCCGCATTCCGGAGCTTGAACGCATGCAGCAGGCATTCCGCCGCTGATGCGCGAGACCCTCGCCTCATTCCTGTGCTTGTAACAGGAATGAGGGAAGTAATACGCTTCGCGAACTAACTCACCCGGCAATATAGGCCTTGATGTGCTCCGCTTCGGCTTCGATCTCGCCGATCCGCGCCTTCACCACGTCACCGATGGAAATGATGCCGGCAAGGCGGCCATTCTCTTCAACCGGCACATGCCTGAAGCGTCCGCCCGTCATGATTTCCATCAGCTCATCGGTGGTGGAATTGTGATGACAGCGTATGACATTCTTGGTCATGGCCACCGACACGGATTGCTGGAGGGAAGCGGCACCTTGGCCCGCCACGGCCTTTACGAGATCACGCTCCGTGAAGATGCCGAGAACGACGCCATCGGCGTCGGTCACGACGACGGAACCGATCTTATGCGCGTGCAGCGTTCCCGCCGCCTCACCGATGCTGACCTCCGGACCGACAGTCACGACGTCCCGGCCCTTGCGGTCGAGAAGATCCTTTACGAATGTTGGCATACCTTCCTCCTCTTTTCAGCGATACGCAGCGCCGCGGTCTCCCCCGACGGTTGCAAATCATGGGATATCGTGCGCTGAGGTCCGCATGAATGCAATCCCGGATGGGACGCACGAACGCAAATTTGCGCCACGGCCGACAAGGAGCGTGATCGGCTCAGGCCAGTCGTCGATCGAAAAGCCCGAAGAACAGGAAGCCGAGCAGAAAGCCGAAAACATGCGCATCCCAGGCGATTTCACCGCCGACATCGCCGAACAGCGGCACACCGACAGCGATCAGCACATTGCCGAACAGCCACATCAGCGTGAAGATCAGCACGGTGCGGTTGGAAAGCGCCCCAAGAATGCTCTGCCGCGGCATCAGATGGCCGAAGGAGGCGCTATATCCGCCACGTGCCGGGAAAGCGAAGCGGCAGGCTGCCCCCATCAGCGCCGAAACGACACCCGACGCCCCGATCAGCACCGTCACATCGCCCCAGTTCAGCGCCGCATGGCCGAAGGCGGAAACGGCGGCGGAAATGCACCATAACAGCACGAAGCGCACTGTTCCGATCCGGCGCAGAACCGGCGCGCCGAAGGCCATCAGCCACAATCCGTTAAAGAGAATGTGCTCGATGCCGCCATGCAGGAAAGAATAGGTCACCGGCGTCCAGAGCCATTCCAGCCCCTGCTGGGAAAACGGCACCGCATAACGCAGCGGAATGAAGCCGAAGGTGAAGATGAACCAGCCATTGCCTTCCTCTGACAGAAGATAGGCGGGAACGACATAAGCGACGATCAGCGCGGCCAGAATGCCGACCAGCAGCGATGGCAGGTTGAAGACGGGATTGTTCGTGTCGTCTTTCGGCTCCGGCGTTTCCGAAACCGGCGGCTGTTCGCCGTCCCCATAGGACATGATCCCATCCCTGTCTTGGTCGAATTTTGCGTTCCCCGAGCAATATAGGAAGCCCGAACGAAAAAAAAGCCGTCCCGCCCTTGAAGCGCTCGACGCCCAAACCGCAATCGGCAAGGACGCCGGGCCGCGGGCGGTCCGGCTTGCGGGTCCGCCTTAAAATAACAGGCGACGCCATCGAATTGTGCTGACGGAGCTTTCCCCGACATGGCCGCTCCGATGCCACGACTATCGCCATCGCGCAATATCAACCCTTTGTTAACCTTAATAAATCCACTTGGCACGAAAATCGCTACACCTCCAGATACAGACGTTCGGATGGACATGATGTCCCAAAAACGAACATGGAGAGATGCTATGAAGAGCATGGCCGGACTGGACATATATGCCTATTGGGATGAACTGCGCGGCAAGCGATCGGCCCCGCGACGCGAGGACCTCGATCCAGCGAAGCTGAAACATCACCTTGGCGATCTTTTTATCCTCACGGACAAGGGAGAGAACACGCCGTTCTTCCGCCTTGCCGGTACTCGTCTTTGCGATCTGTTCGGGCGGGAATTGCGGGATCGCCCGTTTTCGGAATTGTGGCAGCCGGCAAATGCCGTCTTCCCCTGCCGCGTCGCGCGCGGCATCCTGCACCACCAGTTACCCGTGGTCTTCGATGTCGAGGCGGAGGACGGCCATGGCGCCGCACCGCTGGCATTCGAAATGCTGCTCCTGCCGCTTCGCACCGATCCCGACGCCGCCCCAAGGTTGCTCGGGGCGCTGCTTGCAGAGCGGCCAAGACACGAATTCGCCGCGCCAATCCAGTGCCTGTCCATAAAAAGCAGCCGCCTGCTGCGCCTGGACATCGCCCCGGCAGGGTTTCCGGTGAACAAGGGGGCCGAGGATACACCGCGCGCCGAAAGCTGCTGACGGACCTGTTCCAACGCTCCCGCCCCTCCGGGAGAGGTCCGACAGCGCCGGAATCTCAAAAAAATACGTCAGAACTGCAACAATATTGCCGATCAGAAAAATTGTAGAGGTTAAACAATACAGTCTGTTAACTCGCGCACGGTAGAAATTTACCGTCATCATTCATTACAATTGCGCTGCCCATGTTTTCGTCCCGCTCGGTCAACACCGCCCAAATCCTGCGTCCGGTTGAGGAAGCTCATCTCGACGACGCCGTCCGTGTGTCCTTCACCGGCCGCCTGATGTTGCCCGACCATGAAGAATATGATTGCACCGCGACCGAGATGACCGCCGAAAGGGCGCAGTTCACCTGCTCGGGCATTGCCCGCCGCGGTGACCGCGTCATCGCCTATCTCCAGCATATCGGCCGGATCGAAGGCACGGTGACATCGCTCACCGCATCGGGCTTCCTCATCGCCATCAACGCGCCGGAGCGCAAGCGGGAAAAACTCACAGCGCAGCTCGCCTGGATCGCCAAGCGTCAATTGCTCGGCCTGCCGGAGGACCGCCGCCACGACCGCCTGACGCCGCGCAATGCGAGAGCCCAGCTCGTTCTGGAAGATGGCGTGCTCGTCGCCTGCCGGCTGATCGACCTTTCCCTGTCGGGTGCCGCAATCGAGATCGAAAACCGGCCGCCGCTCGGAAGCCGGGTCCAGCTCGGCAAGAACATGAGCGGCAAGATCGTGCGCCACTTCATGGAAGGCGTTGCCGTCGAATTCGACCGCGTCCAGTCGCCCGACGCACTGATCGAGTTTCTCTAACTCATTCCACCCGGACACGGCAGGTTTTGCGCCCGTAAGAATGCGTGCAGCATTTTTGGCGCGTTTTGCGCTCGCCCCAATCGCATAATTGCGAAGATTCCCGGACGGCGCCTTGACGGGCTATGTTCTGTCTTCGGCTATATCGGGCCGCTCCTGTCGTCAGGTTCTTCATTCTCATTTCTCGTTACCGAACTTCCATTTTCACGCCCTGACGCCTACGGCAGACCGGCCTGGATCCATCATAGTCGGTAAAAGGGATGAGCGCGGCGGAACATGTTGCGCCATTGGCCAGCTCATCCACGGCGCGAAAACCGCTCCGCAAAACTTTTTTCCAGAAAAAATGCAGTTTTTTTGAAGTTTTTTTGTCGCTTTTTCCGGCCTGTATCAGCCTGAAACAGCCATCCCAAAACGGGAAATCCAGCTCTTCGCCACGCGCCGCAAGCCGGCCGCACACGATCACGGAAACCGCAGCACGCGGAAAATGGCTTTCAATACAGCGGTCTAGATGGCTACCAAAAACCTAAAGCCACGATGCGTAAAATTGTAATAAAATTTGCTTCAAAGACGCATAAAAACTAGTTCGAATACAGTTCAAAACAACGGCTAATTTGCTGAAATTTAAGCTCAAATTGCGCTTCGCAAATTTCCGCCGGGTCAAAATATACCTGCGAATGTCTTCTCACCACGGGGAGACAAGCAATGAACAAGAACAACCGTTTCGTTTTCACTCTGATCGCATTCATCGTCAGCGCCTTCGCGCATCAGGCAAGCGCCTCGCCGGCCGCCGTCATGCGCGTCATCGGCAAGGCCAACCCGCCGATCGGCCACTATGAATTCTGCCAGACCTATCAGAGCGAATGCCAGCCGACCTCGCTGGACAACGGCCCGATGAAGCTGACCGAAGAGCGCTGGAAGACGATGCTCGACGTCAACTACACCGTCAACACCACCATCACGCCGATGACCGACATGGAAATCTATGGCGTTGAAGAACGCTGGGCCTATCCCACCACGGTCGGCGATTGCGAAGACTTCGTGCTCTTGAAGCGCAAGATGCTGATGAACAAGGGCTTCTCCGCCTCCAACCTGTTGATCACCGTGGTTCTGCAGCCGAATGGCGAAGGCCACGCCGTTCTGACCGTCCGCACCGATCGTGGCGATTTCGTTCTCGACAACATGCGCAACAAGGTCATGAACTGGTCTGAAACCGAATATACCTACCTGAAGCGCCAGGACACCGCCAATCCCGGCCGCTGGGTGAAAATTCAGGATGGCCGCGCCACCACTGCGGTCGGCGGCATCAACTGAAGCCAGAAAACGACCCGTCTCCCCCCAAAAGAAAAAGCCGGCTCCGCAAGGATGCCGGCTTTTTCATTGTCAAATCCGTTAAGCGTCAGAGCAGCCCAAGCTCCGCCAGTTCCCGCCTGAGATCGGAAGGCATGTCCTCGCCGCCCGTGCCGCCGCCGAGATCGCGGGGCGCCTCGTCGTCCTTCAAGTAACGCCAGCCCTGAAACGGGCGCTTCGGCGCAGGTGAGGTTTCGATAACCTCCGGGCCGAGAATGAGATCGCAGCGGGAAATACCGTCTTCGCCCTTGAAGGAGCGGATATCGAGAAGTTTCTGCCGCGCCTGCACCTGCCCCTTGATGACCCAGTAGAGCGAACCGCCCTCGAGCAATTCCTCGACACGTTTCGGGATCATCCGGGTTGTGTGGACGCTGTGCGGCTCGAGGCCTGCGGCTATTGCGGTGAGCGCACGATGCGCGACCCAGTCTCTCAAGTCCTGGATTGAATCCGCACCGACGCAAAGTTTGATGAGATGTAAAGGCATGGTTCTATCAATGCCTTTTTGCGGCGGGCGTCAAGCATGGCAACCATGCCTGACGCCCTGCCCGCTCAGCACTCCACAACGTTCACGGCAAGGCCGCCGGTGGAGGTTTCCTTGTATTTCTCGCTCATGTCGTTGCCGGTCTGGCGCATGGTCTCGATACAGGCATCGAGCGGCACGAAATGCTGGCCGTCGCCCTTCAGCGCCAGCGAGGCCGCCGTCACCGCTTTCACCGCGCCCATGGCATTACGTTCGATGCACGGCACCTGCACAAGCCCGGCAATCGGATCGCAGGTCATGCCGAGATGATGCTCGAGCGCGATCTCGGCGGCATTTTCCACCTGTTCCGGGGATCCGCCCATGACCGCGGCAAGGCCTGCCGCCGCCATGGCGGAAGCCGAGCCCACCTCGCCCTGACAGCCCACTTCCGCGCCTGAAATCGAGGCATTGTGCTTGATGATGCCGCCGATGGCGGCCGCCGTCAGCAAAAAGTCGCGCACGTCATCGACGCTCGCATCCTCATGGAAATGCCGGAAATATCTGACGGTGGCAGGAACGACGCCCGCCGCACCGTTGGTCGGCGCAGTCACCACGCGGCCGCCGGCGGCATTTTCCTCGTTCACCGCCATGGCGTAAACGCTCAGCCAGTCATTGGCCATGACCGGGTTCAGCCGGTTGCTGCGCCATTCCGCATTCAGCTTCTCGTAAATCGAACGGGCGCGGCGGCGCACCTTCAGGCCGCCAGGCATGATGCCGTCCACCTTCAGCCCGCGCTCGATGCAGCCGTTCATCGCTTCCCAGATCTGGTCGAGACGCTCGTTCAGCTCCTCGCGGGAAACCACCGTCTCCTCGTTGGCCCGCTTCATCTGGGCGATGGTGCGGCCGGAACGGGCCGCCATATCCAGCATTTCCCGCGCGGTGGCGAAGGGATAAGGCACGCGCGGACCGTTATCGATTGTCTTGCCACGCTGCTTGATCGCCTCGAGCTCCGTATCGGTCACGACGAAACCGCCGCCAACGGAATAATAGATGCGCTTGATGAGCAGCCTGCCCTGATTGTCGAAGGCGGAAAAGATCATGCCGTTGGCATGGCCGGGCAGCGGGTTCTTCTTGTCGAAGACCAGATCTTCGGCCGGGCGGAACACATAGGACGGATGGTCGGGCGGCGTCACGGTGCCAGCCTTTTCCACCGTCTCGATAATGGCGTCCATCGCATCGGGGTCGACAATATCCGGCCGTTCGCCGGTGAGGCCGAGAATGACGGCACGCCCGGTGCCGTGCCCGATGCCGGTAAAGGCGAGCGAGCCATGCAGGCTGACATTCAGCTGCGCAACGGCCGCGCCTGCCGGCCGTGGCCACTCATCGCTAAGGATCAGCGCCAGAAAGCGGTTGGCTGCCGTCATCGGCCCCATCGTATGGGAGCTCGAAGGACCGATACCGATCTTGAAGACGTCAAAGACCGAAAGAAACATGAAGTTCGCCTTGAATGAGAATGGATTCCACCACCATCATATCCAAAGCCAAAACGGATCGCCACAAAAGAGCGTCAGCGGTTTGCGCAGCTGCGACATAATTGCCCTCAAACGAAAACAGCACGGTTTCCAAAGGAAAACCGCGCCGTTTCAAAACCCGTCATTCAGGAGAGATGCTTATGGGCTGCCAAAAATGTACGTCAATGCGAGAAAAGCGGCAAAGCCTGCAAGTGCGCGCAAGGTGACGCCCCAGCAGGATTTCTGAGCGGTTTCTTCCATGATTACTCCAGCTATTCACTCTCCGGGCGGTCTTCAAGACCCGGCCCGTTGAGGCAAGCATTTATTAAAATCTGGCGGCGAAGGCAAATGCAAAAAGCGGCTAAATGAAGGCGTTTTCGACAGGCTGCCATTCGCCCCGCGCATAGGTATGTGAAAAAACAAGGTGTTAGCGTGAGGCCCGTATAAGCGCCATTTGGGGCTTCGCCGCAATTTAGGCTAAAGTGTAACCGTTATTTAAAGCTTTCCTACAAACACCTGTTGAAAACCCCGCCGGCCAAACACCTTACGGTCGAATTTCTTGCGCTGAAGCGTCGCGCCTTGAAAGGGCATGACCTGTGGTTTATCGACGATGGCAACGGCAACGATGCGAGTCACCCCATGCAGCAGGCATCCTCCTTCCCCGATCGCGAAACGGTCGCATCGAAACTCACTTCGCTTGCAAGCGAGGATAAAGCCTGGGTGCTGCTGTTGATGGAAAACGCCCTGCAGGACGAGAACCTGCTGGCTGGCCTCAATCTTTATCTCGACCAGCAGACCAATGCCCGCTTCCTCAACAGCCTGAAGCTGGAAACAACCGGCGAATGGCTTGGCGGCAATGCCCCTGCCCGCCTGCAGATCCGCATCATGGAAACCGCAAGGGCGAGCCAGCACCCCGCTTTTCTCGCCTTCCGCAAGGGACTGACGGCATCGGCCGGTCTCGAAAAAGCCTATCCCAAGGCGCCGATCTGATCGTTCAGGCTAATCCGGCACCCTGTCGACAACAGCGATGATCGGCCCCATCAGGAACAGCGAGTCCCGCCTTTTCATTGCGGGAATATCGACGCTGGATATGGTGCCGTCGAGATAGAGCGCATTCGGCGCGTCCAGCACATCCCTGAACAGCGTGGCGAAATCGTAAAAGCGCACGGTATTTTCCGAAATGGCGAAATGCACCATGCCATCGCGGGAAACGCCGACACCGTTGCGCCGCTTCAGGCTGTCGCTATCGGGCAGAAAGCGCGGATGCGGCTTGCCATCGATGACGAGCATCGGCCCGGACTGCGTGGCGAAGTCCGGCTTGAGATCCGCTGCCAGATAGGCCTGCGTTTCCAGCACGCCGGCCGCCGCCCCCTTCAGATAAAACACGCCATTGGGCAGAAGATGAAAATTGCCCCAGCCGCCGCCGGTGCTGATCGGCGAGCGTTCGATGCCATTTTCGATAAAGAGCCCGACGGGGGAATAGTCCGAATGGTACATGCCGCCGTTCATGGCGAAGACGCTGAACATGTGCTGCCGCCACAGCGCCGACGAGAGAGCGGCGAAGGAGCCATATCCCTGGCCGGAGACATGATCGCGGTCGTATATCCGGATGGTGCTTTTTGCCGGGTCGAAACTGCAGACGGTATAACGATCGCCCGCATGGTCCATGATCCTGCAGAAATCCGCCTGCCCGCCGGCCTGAGCCGAAAATGGCAACAGCAATGGCAACAGCAGCTTCGCCAGTCTTTTCATCGATCCGTTCATGCCCGCCCCGTGATTCTCGTACGGGCACATTCGCAGGAAAATTCGGTCAAAGAAAAGGCGTCACCCGTGTTTCAGGATGACGCCGGACCTTTAAGGGGAGATGTCGTCAGCGACGGGCGGCGCGGTCCACATTGCGGCCGGCATCCTGCGTCGCGTCGACGGCGTTCGCCGTGTCACGACCCATGCCGCGAATGGTGTTACCACAGGAGCTCAGGGTGACAACGGTCAACAAAGCCACGAAAACGGTCGAAAGAATGCGTGTGATCATGTGAAACTACTCCCCTATGACTTGCCGTCCAAAGGCAAGTACCGATGTGATATGCGTCACAATAACGTGAGTCCCAAAAATCCGTTCCAGCGGCATTTCAAAAAATCCTGTCGATGAAAATTAACATGGTTTTGAAGTTCACGCGTGAAACTCGGCGTCTGGATCATGGCTTAGGAAAATCCCGTGGGTGATATGACTGACATCAACAATCGGCTTCTGGTGATGACGGCGGGCGGGATGAACCCCAATGTCATGATCAATGCGCTGGCGGCCCGATTTCCCGACATCCATGTTTTCATGGAGCAACCGGAAAGCAAGTCGGTCATTCTCAGGCGGCGCGCGCGACGGCTCGGCTGGCTTGTCGCTGCGGGCCAGATGGCGACGATGATCGCCTCGCGGCTCGGCAAACGCTTCACGGTTCGCAGAAGCGATGCGATCATCGCCGAATACGGCCTTTCTCCAGATCTCCATCACAGTCTCCCCGTCACCCAATTCGCCTCGCTCAACGATGAGGAATGCCGCAAGGCCGCCAATCTGCTGAAACCGGCGGCAATCTTCACCATTTCCTGCCGCCTGCTGACACCGACCACGCTTCAGGCCCTGCAATGCCCGGTCATCAATTTCCACGCCGGTATCAATCCTGCCTATCGCGGGCAGATGGGCGGATACTGGGCGCTGGTCGAAAAAGACCGCGGTAATTTCGGCGCAACCGTGCATCTGGTCGACAAGGGCGTGGATACCGGCGCCACGCTCTACGAGAAGCGGCTGAAACCATCGCCTTCCGACACAATTGCCACCTACCCGCTGCTTTTGACCGCCGCTTCGGTGGATATCGCCATCAGCGCCATCGAGGACGCCCTTTCCGGCAGCCTTGCGCCGCAGCCGCCCTCACCCGGCAAATCGGTACTGCGCTTCCCGCCGACTATCTGGACATGGCTTTGGAACGGCCTGACGAAACGGATCTGGTGAAGCCACGCGTCAAGGGATTGGGGACGAGCTTCGTCGCAGATGCAAGCCTGTCTTGCCGCAACAGGCACAGACTTCGCCGCAAAATAGGTGCATGATAATAAAAAGGATCACGCACAAATTGCCCGATATCTCCACCGCTTCCATCATTCCCGCCTCCATCGAAGCCTCGCCCGCGCAGGTGCTTGGCTCCACCGACCTTGCCGGTCTCTTTCCGCAGGGTGTGCGCGTCTATCTCACTGACACTGGAGCGGCCTCGCAGGAAAGGCTCGTTGAAGCCGCAGGACATTTGCGCGACCTCGGTTATGAGCCGGTGCCGCATCTTGCAGCGCGGCGCATCCCCTCCCGCGCAGCGTTTGAGGAACAGGTAAAACAGCTTGCCGGAGAAGCGGGCGTAACCGATGTTCTGGTTGTCGGCGGCGGCGTCGACCGCCCGGCCGGTCCCTTCGCATCCAGCATGGACATGCTGTCCACCGGCATTTTCGACCGTTGCGGCATGAGGCAGATCGCCATCGCCGGCCACCCGGAAGGCAGCCCGGATTTCAACGACGAAACGGCGATGGCCGCACTCAGGCTGAAACGCGATTTTGCCGAAAGAAGCGATGCCGTTATGCGCATTGTCACCCAGTTCGGTTTCGATCCCGCGCGTTTCATCGCCTGGGCGGAAGGGTTAGCGGCGTCAGGCATCGAGCTTCCGGTGCATATCGGCGTTTCCGGCCCGGCCAAGATCACGACGCTTTTGAAATATGCCGCGCTTTGCGGCGTCGGCAATTCCATCGCCTATCTCAAGAAGAACGCGCTTTCGCTGACGACGCTTGCCAAGGGCCATTCACCGGAAAGCATCGTCGGGCCGATCGAGCGGCACTGGCAGGCCAATCCGCAGGGGCAGATCCGGCAAATTCACGTCTTCCCCTTCGGAGGATTGCAGAATTCGGCCGACTGGCTGGTCAAGCGCGGAAGCTGGCAAACCGGCGCGGTGGACAGTTCGGCATCGCCGGATTCAATGACCGGCTAAAACCGCGATTCTAACGGCGCGACGGGCCACGGCCGCCGCGCACCTCCAATATCTCAGGCCGCCTTGGCGACTTCGACAAAAGCGTTTCGAATGCTTTCAGCCACGGCAAGAACGGGGCGCGACGCCTTGTCACCCATGATCAGGCGGATATCGAAACAGCCAAGTTCCGGCAGGCCTTCCTTGTCGCCCAGAATGACCATGTCGTTCTGCACATAGGATCGCGGCAGCGGCGCGATGGCGAGATCGGCGGCAATCGCCGCGCGCTGCGCCATGGTATGGCCGCTGAGATAGGCCACGCGGAAATTACGGCCGCGCTTTTCCAGCGAATGGATCGCTTCCGAGCGCCAGATGCAGCCCTCTTCCCAGATGGAGATTGGCAGCGGATCGCGCAGATAGGCCGTGCCACACTTTGCACCCGCCCAGACCAGACGCTCGCGCATCAGCACCTCGCCCGTATCCCGAAGGGGATGGGAGGCACAGTTGACGAGGGCAAGATCGAGCCTCTGCTCATCCATGCGCTTATAAAGATTGGAGCTGGAATCGATGGTGACGTCGATCATGATGCCGGGGAAAGCCTCGGCAAAACGCTTGAGAATGCCCGGCAGCAGGCCACGCTCGCCAATATCCTCCGGCGCACCGAGACGGACGACGCCGGAAAGCTCCGGCATGACGAAACGTGACACAGCCTCGTTGGACAGCGCAATCATGCGCCGCGCATAGGTCAAAAGCGTCTCCCCATGCGCCGTCAATGTCACCGAACGGGCATCGCGCAGGAAAAGCGTCGTTTTCAACTGCTCCTCAAGCTTCTTGATCTGCATGGAAACCGCAGACGGTGTTCTGAACACCACTTCCGCGGCGGTGGAGAAATTTCCCGTTTCCGCGATGGCGACGAAGGTTCTCAATATGTCGTTATCCAGCAACGGCAGCGGTTGGCGGAAAGTCACGGTCATGGCACGCACCTTCAAATATTTTGATTTATAGATGGATATCATTTCGTTTGATTGAATGTCAACAAGCGCGCACCATCCGGGACATCGATTGACGGGGCGGATTTAGCCTCGTCGGCAAGCGCATACCGAAGTCGCAAACAGGATCGTGGTTCAGGAAAGGATCAAGACATGACCATGATACATTATCTCCCGGTGACGAACCGTTCCTCACACCGTCCGTCATCAAGCGGCTGGCTTCATCGCCTGTCCGACCATGTTGCCGCCCGTTACGCCGCATGGCGTCGCGAAAAAATGCTTCGCGCACTGGAAGCATTGCCACCTGAAACATTGAAGGATATCGGATGGCCGACGACGGACAACAGCCGCATAAACGTCATCCGCAGATGACATTCAACCGGTGGCCCGCAACGTTTCCAGACGTGCGAGCCATCCCTGCCCGCCCTTCGGATGGAGGGACAAGGGCGTAAAATAGCGTGCCTGTTTTACATGCGACACGCCGCCTTTTTTAAATGCTTGTCGCAAAATTTGCATATTTCAAAAGCGATTTTTTGACAGCCCCGATTCCACGGCGTATTTTTCGTTAAAGATGTCGTAGACAGGACATCCAGAAGACCAATTCCAAGGGAGGAATTGCGTATTCGCAACGGAGCACGGGCAAATGAGCAGAAACTCCCAGAAGAAGCGCTCAATCGTCTTTTTTCTCATTCCGCAATTTACCATGCTGCCATTCGCCGCAGCGGTTGAAACGCTTCGCATCGCCAACCGAATGTTGGGCTATCAGGCCTATGAGTGGCGTCTCTCCTCGCTCGATGGCCAGAAGGTCATGTCGTCAAGCGGCATCTGTCTTGAGCCCGATACCTGTCTTGCCGATGAGCGGCGCTACGTCAACGGCGAAAACCGCCCGGAAATGGCGATCATCTGTTCGGGCATCGATGTGGATCAACACATCAACAAATCCGTCAATGCCTGGCTGCGCGAAGCCTATAATCGCGGCATCGCCATCGGCAGCCTCTGTACCGCCGCCCATATTCTCGCGCAGGCCGGCCTCTTGAACGGCAAGCGCTGCGCGATCCACTGGGAAAACCTGCCCGGTTTTTCCGAGGCCTTCCCGCAGGTGGAAGTCTATGCCGACCTCTTCGAAGTCGATAGCAACATCTATACATGCGCCGGTGGCACGGCCTCGCTCGACATGATGCTGAGCCTGATCGGTCAGGATTTCGGCGAAAACCTCGTCAACCGCGTCTGCGAACAGCAATTGACCGACCGGGTGCGCAGCCCCAATGACCGCCAGCGCCTGCCGCTGCGCGCCCGCCTCGGCGTGCAGAACAGCAAGGTCCTGTCGATCATTGAATTGATGGAAGGTAATCTTGCCGAACCGCTGTCGCTGCTCGATATCGCCGACGCCGCCGATCTGTCGCGCCGGCAGGTGGAGCGCCTCTTCCGCCAGGAAATGGGTCGCTCACCCGCCCGCTATTATCTCGAAATCCGCCTCGACCGCGCCCGCCACCTGCTGGTGCAATCGGCCATGCCAGTGGTCGAAGTCGCCGTCGCCTGCGGTTTTGTCTCCGCCTCGCATTTTTCCAAGTGTTATCGCGAAATCTACAATCGCACGCCGCAGCAGGAGCGCGCCGAACGCAAACTCCTCATCAGCGCATCGCGAATGGCGATGGCGAGCCAGGCAGGCAAGGCTGCGCATTGAATGCGGGCTAATGCCGCAAACGCGACGGAGCTTGTTTCAGGATAAAAAAACGCTCCTCCCTCATGCCGGTCCCCGGAACAAGCCCGAGGATGATCCGGCATCCAGTCACGGCGCGTCTGCGCCGTGAGAAGAGTCTTTCGCGATCAAGGACTTGATCGCGCTGGACTCCGGATCAAGTCCGGGGTGACTGAGTGGGGATGATGGAACTTTGCTAAACCACCGAATCTGTCAGCTGCTAGCAAACACAATCAGACCACTTCACCCAAACGGCCGAACCGCATGGGCAAGGTCTTCCGCCGTCAAGCCGTCGCCTGCCCGGTGGCCCGCCTCGCCATGCAGCCAGACCCCGGCCGCAGCCGCCTCGAAGGCAGGCGCGCCCTGCGCCAGCAGCGCGCCGATGATACCGGCCAGCACATCGCCTGATCCAGCTGTCGCAAGGCTCGCGGGAGCATTGGTGTTGACCAGCGCCCGGCCATCCGGCGCTGCAATCACCGTATCCGCGCCCTTATAGACCAGCGCGGCGCCGCTGCGGGCCGAGGCGACCTGCGCCTTCTCGACTTTGCTCAGCATCTTGTCGGCGGCAAGATCGGGAAACAGTCGCGCAAATTCGCCCTCATGCGGCGTCAGCACGAATTTGCCTGTGCCCGACGTGACACGCGCAAACAGGGCATCCCTGTGATCCCTGAAAGCCGTGATCGCATCGGCATCCAGCACGACCGCCTTATCTCCAAGCAGAGACACGAAGTGGCGCGCCTTTTCGAGGTCGCCGAAACCCGGGCCGAGAACGAAAGTGCCATGACGCCCATCGTCCAGCCACGACCGCAGATCGTCGGCATCGTCCACCGGTGCGTTCATCACCGCCGTCAGCGTGACGGAGAGCACATCGAGCGCTTGCCTAGGCGCAGCGATGGTGACGATCCCCGCTCCCGCCTTCAGTGCCGAAAGCGCGGTCATGCGGCTTGCGCCCGTCGCATGTGCCGGGCCGGAAAAGACGGTCAGATGCCCGCGACGGAATTTGTGGGTTTCCATATCGGCGTGAGGCAAGGCATCCCGCCAGATCAGCGGATCATTTTCCGCCACCGATCCCGCATGGGCGTCAAGGATGCGGGACGGAATGCCGATATCGAACACCTCGAGCGTTCCACAAAGCTCCCGCCCCGGCATCAGCAGATGACCCGGCTTGCGCGCCATGAAGGTCACCGTCCGCTCCGCCCTGAACGATGCGCCGAGAGGCACGCCCCGCCTGCCGCAGAGGCCCGAGGGCAGGTCGACGGCGAGAACCGGCACCTTCGCCCGCGTGACCGCCTCAATCACTCGAATAAGCTCCTGCGGAACATCGCGGGACAATCCGGCCCCGAACACCGCATCGATCACCACGTCGCCGGCAAGAGGCGCATAGCCATCAAGCGGCAGCGGCGTCACGCCGCTCCGCTCGAATGCCGTCCGTGCATCGCCACTGAGCGCACCGACATCGCCGAGATGATAAACCGCGACGACCGCCCCGCTCTGCAAAAGCGCCCGCGCCGCCACATAACCATCGCCGCCATTGTTGCCGCCGCCACAGAGCACGACAAAACGCTGCGCCTGCGGATAGTGACGCAGCGCCGAGGCCACAACGGCCTGCCCCGCCCGCTCCATCAGGTCATAAAGAGGAATGCCGGATTGCCCGGCCGCCGCATCGATGCGGGCCATGGCAACAGGGTCGATCAGGAAGAGGCGCGGAAGGGATTTCATGTCCCGATCATCCCTTCAAAACGCCGGAAAGGCAATCGATACAAAAATAAGCAAATTGTCATGTCTAAATAATAGACAAATGCATAAAATATAAACAAAAGGCCATTCCCCTGTTCGCACCTTTCCAAATATTCAAATCAACTAAAATAATACAAATTCACAGAAATGCTGATGGATTTTTCGGGTTTCCGCGAGAAATTGGCTGGAAAAGCGCAAAAAGCGAATGCATTTTGTGTCGGAAAGCCGGGGGATCGAAGTTTTTTCTTCAAGCCCGCTTCCGATCTGGCACAATACGTGCATTCTTGTGGCAGAGCGGGAGTTACCTGCTTTAACGGGAGAAGCGGAGAGATATTTTCTCATGAAAAAGATCGAAGCGATCATTAAGCCTTTCAAGCTCGATGAAGTGAAGGAAGCCCTTCAGGAAGTCGGACTTCAGGGAATCACGGTCACGGAAGCAAAAGGCTTTGGTCGTCAGAAGGGCCACACGGAACTCTACCGCGGAGCAGAGTACGTCGTGGACTTTTTGCCGAAAGTGAAAGTCGAAGTCGTATTGGCGGATGAGAATGCGGAAGCCGTCATCGAGGCGATCCGCAATGCGGCGCAGACAGGACGTATCGGCGACGGAAAGATTTTCGTTTCCAATGTCGAGGAAGTCATCCGCATCCGTACCGGTGAAACAGGCGTGGACGCCATATAATCAAGAACGTCCCGAGCCGGGGAGGCTTGGGTTTTCACCTCGTCATCATCACACTCAAGGAAAACGTTTAAATGACGACCGCAAACGATATCTTGAAGCAGATCAAGGATAACGACATCAAGTTCGTGGACCTGCGCTTTACCGACCCCAAGGGCAAGCTGCAGCACGTCACCATGGATGTTGTCTGTGTGGACGAAGACATGTTCGCCGATGGCGTCATGTTCGACGGCTCCTCGATCGCCGGCTGGAAGGCCATCAACGAGTCCGACATGGTGCTGATGCCCGATCCGGCCACCGCCCATATCGACCCGTTCTTCGCCCAGTCCACCCTGGTCGTCCTTTGCGACATCCTCGACCCGGTCTCGGGCGAAGCCTACAACCGCGACCCGCGCGGCACCGCCAAGAAGGCCGAAGCCTACCTTAAAGCTTCCGGTATCGGCGACACCGTTTTCGTCGGCCCCGAGCCGGAATTCTTCGTCTTCGACGACGTGAAGTACAAGGCAGACCCCTACAATACCGGCTTCAAGCTCGACTCCTCGGAACTGCCGTCCAATGACGACACCGACTACGAGACCGGCAACCTCGGCCACCGTCCGCGCGTCAAGGGCGGTTATTTCCCGGTTCCGCCGATCGACAGCCTGCAGGACATGCGCTCTGAAATGCTGACGGTTCTCGCCGAAATGGGCGTGGTCGTCGAAAAGCACCACCACGAAGTGGCTGCCGCACAGCACGAGCTGGGCGTGAAATTCGACACGCTCGTCTCCAGCGCCGACAAGATGCAGATCTACAAGTACGTCGTGCACCAGGTCGCCAATGCCTATGGCAAGACGGCAACCTTCATGCCGAAGCCGATCTTCGGCGACAACGGCTCGGGCATGCACGTTCACCAGTCGATCTGGAAGGGCGGCAAGCCGACCTTCGCGGGTGACGAATATGCCGGTCTTTCCGAGACCTGCCTCTATTACATCGGCGGCATCATCAAGCACGCCAAGGCCATCAACGCCTTCACCAACCCCACCACCAACTCCTACAAGCGTCTGGTGCCGGGTTATGAAGCGCCGGTTCTGCTCGCCTACTCCGCGCGCAACCGTTCCGCCTCGTGCCGTATTCCCTTCGGCTCCAACCCGAAGGCAAAGCGCGTCGAAGTCCGCTTCCCGGACCCGACCCAGAACCCCTATCTCGGTTTTGCGGCCATGCTGATGGCCGGTCTTGATGGCATCAAGAACAAGATCCACCCCGGCAAGCCGATGGACAAGGACCTTTACGACCTTCCCGCCAAGGAACTGAAGAAGATCCCGACCGTCTGCGGTAGCTTGCGCGAAGCGCTGGAAAGCCTCGACAAGGATCGCAAGTTCCTGACCGCCGGCGGCGTGTTCGACGACGACCAGATCGACTCGTTCATCGAGCTGAAGATGCAGGAAGTCATGCGTTTCGAAATGACCCCGCATCCGGTCGAATTCGACATGTACTACTCGGCCTGATCGGCCTTTGGAGCGCTCCCATCGGGGCGCTCCATCCATTCCGGCGGTTTTCCCTGGAAAGCCGCCGTTTTCTTTTTAAGCCCAGCCATCATTGCGAAGAATGTCGAACAAGCCAGCCTCTCAGCAAACGCGCCTCACGGACTGGCTCATCTTTCTGGCGGTGCCGTTCTTTTTCTCCAGCAATGTCATTTTCGGCCGTGGCGTCGTCGGCGAAGTCTCGCCTTTCATCGCCGCCTTCATCCGCTGGATCGGCTCGACCCTCATCATCGCCCCCTTCATGATCGCCGACTGGCGCAACTGCCTTGCCTTCGTGCGGCGGAAAACGCTGCTCTGGCTCGTCCTCGGCATTCTCGGCATGGGCATCTGCGGCGGCGTGGTCTATTGGGGGCTGACCATGACGACGGCCGCCAACGGCACGCTGATCTACACCACGTCCTCGCTGTTCATCATCCTGTTCCAGCGCGTCTTCCAGGGCCGCCCGATCCGGAAGCTGGAAGTGGCGGGCATGGTCATCGCCTTTGCCGGCGTGGCGGCCATCGTGCTCAAGGGCGATATGTCCGCTCTCTGGCACCTGAATTTCAACATTGGCGATTTCGCGATCCTGACGGCGGCCATCGCCTTTGCGGTCTATTCGCTGCTGCTGCGCGATCCTGCCGCACGGCAGATGGCCTCGTTCAGCCTTTTCGGCCTGATCGCCTTTTCCGGCGCGCTCGTGCTTCTGCCGCCGGCGGCTCTGGAACTGGCGCAGGGCGGCATGTTGCCCGCCACGCCAATGGCCTGGGCCAAGATCGGCGGCATCATCCTGTTTGCCTCACTATTGGCCTTTTATTGCTTCACTCATACGGTGCGCGTCTTCGGTCCCGCCACCGCTGGCGTCACGCTTTACATGATGCCGCCGGTCTCGATCCTCATGGCCACGCTGTTTCTGGGGGAGACTTTCGAGACCTATCACGCCGTCGGCATCGTGCTGGTCACCGGCGGCGTCATCATCGCCACCGCGCCCATCGGCATAAGGCGCTGAACGCGGAAGCCAGACCGGCGCCAAAACCGCTAGGTCTTGATATTTCGCATTCCGATACCACCTAGTATTGGGAAAGGAAGTACATGCCATGAAACAAAGAAACGCAAAATTCACGCTTGGCGAAATCGTCCGCCACAAGGTGTTTCCGTTCCGCGGTGTGGTGATCGACGTGGACCCGGAATATGCCAATACCGAGGAATGGTGGAATGCCATCCCTGCGGAAATCAGGCCGGATCGCGACCAGCCCTTCTATCATCTTCTGGCTGAAAACGAGGAGACGGAATATGTCGCCTATGTTTCCGAACAGAACCTCGTCCACGACGAAAACGAGACGCCGCTCCGAAATCCCAATATCGGCCGCATCTTCGACAAGGCGCCGAACGGCGAATGGCGCCCGAAAATGTCGACGGCGCATTGACGCCCGCCAAATTTCTCCCCTACCTCCCAGGGGCATAAAAAAACCGGTCTGTCGCCAGACCGGTTTTCCTGTTTTTGGAGCTTACGCTGCAATCAGGGCTTCGGCGCGCCCTTGGCGGCGTCCTGTGCGGCTTCCAGCTTCTTGCGAGCCTCTTCAGCCTTCTTCTGCATGCCTTCCTGCAGGCTGCGCTGGCTTTCGGCAAGCTGCGACTGGGTGATCGCCGGGCCGTCATAAGCGCCGGTGAAGCCGGAGAGCGCGATCTTGATGGGGTTCGGCGCGCGGCGGAAGTTGATGGAGGTGAAGACCACCTCGCTACCCTTCTTCAGGGAGGCGATCATGGCGTCCGTCAGCGGAACTTCAGCCGTGCACTTGTCAGGAAGGCAAACGGCGTAATCGAGCTTCTGGCCCTTGCCGCCGTCGATCTGCATCATCACGCCCGGAGGAACGAGACGCGCGGTCGGAACGGAGACCTGCAGCAGCTTGCGGTTGACCTTGCCTTCAACGGTGATGAGGCCGACGGCGGTGATCATCTGGCCGTTCTGGGCAAGAACCACGTTCTGCACGACGCAGACATCGTTGTCTTCCTGCTTGGAGCAGGTCTTGAACCAGCCGAGCGGCGGAGCGCCAGCGCCCTGAGCGGCGGGCGCGGCATCCTGCGCCTGCGAGATGGCCGGAGCGGACATTGCGCCGAGAGAAAGGACCAGAGCGGACAGAGCCGTCCGGGTGAATGTGTTTGCCTTGTGCATCATAAGAGTTCCGTCTCCTGAATGTCTGCCAGAACAGAACCGCAAGATCCTGTTCGCCGATGGCGGTATCCTTCTGCCCGTTCAACTGTCGTTTAAATGAGGCAAATGCGTGACCCGTCTCTTCCGGTCCCCCTGTTACATGCCGATCGCGGCGATATCCAGCACTTCTTTAACTTTTTCTTGAGCTGACCCAAGATTTCCCGCCGTTGCATGGGTCATGCAATGTCCGTGTGCTACATATCTGCCAGAATCATGACGATAAACCGGTCAGGTCCACATATCGGACTGATCGTTGAGACAGGATAGTGACATGCGCAACCTTGCGGCCTTCATCCCCGCATTGTTCCTTCTGGGATCATCCCTGCTTCCCGCCGGAACCGCCCTGGCACAGCCGCTTCACGGCATTTCCATGCATGGCACGCCTGCCATGCCGGCAGATTTCCGCCACTTCCCTTACGTCAATCCGGACGTGAAGAAAGGCGGCCGAATCTCCTATGGCGTCGTCGGCACCTTCGACAGCCTCAATCCCTTCGTTCTCAAGGGAATGCGCACTACCGCACGCGGCGTCTGGGACCCGGAATTCGGCAATCTTCTTTACGAACCGCTGATGCTGCGCTCCAGCGACGAGCCTTTCAGCCTTTACGGCCTGCTCGCCGAAACCGCAGAGTGGGATGAGGAGCGCAGCTTCGTCCAGTTCAACCTCAACCCGAAGGCAAAATGGTCCGACGGCGAGCCGGTGACCGCAGATGACGTCATCTTCACCTTCAATCTCCTGAAGGAAAAAGGCCGCCCGCCCTTCAATACCCGTCTGGACGGTGTGGCGAAGCTGGAAAAGATCGGCGATCGCAGCGTACGTTTCACCTTCAATGACAAGGCGAACCGCGAAACGCCGCTCATTCTCGCCTCCTCCACCCCGATCCTGCCGAAACATGCGATCGATCCGGAAAAATTCGAGCAGGCGGGCCTCGGCCCGGTCGTCGGCTCAGGTCCATACCGAATCAAAACCCTGCGGCCGGGCGAACGAATCATCTGGGAGCGGAACCCGGACTATTGGGGCAAGGATATTCCCGGCAAGGTCGGCTTCGATAATTACGACGAGATCAGCGTCACCTATTTCCTTCAGGTCACCACCATGTTCGAGGCCTTCAAGAAGGGTGATATCGACATTTATCCTGAAGGCGACGCCATCAACGGCACTTCCGATACCTCCCACTGGGGACAGGCTTACAATTTCCCGGCCGTCCATCGCGGCGATATCGTCAAGGACGTCTTCCAGCCGCGTCTGCCCACCGGCATGTTCGGCCTCGTTTTCAACACCCGCCGCGCCGTCTTCGCCGACGAAAAGGTGCGCGAGGGCCTGTCCTATGCGCTCGATTTCGAATGGATGAACAAGAACATCCTCGGCGGGTCCTTCAAGCGCACGCAGAGTTATTGGCAGAACTCCCCGCTCGGGGCCTACGGCAATGCCGCAGACGAGCGCGAGCTTGCCCTGCTTGGCGACGCGGCGAAATCCATGCCGCCGGAACTGCTGGCGGGAACCTATGCCATGCCGACCACCGATAGCACCGGCGCGGACCGCAAAGTTCTGAAAATGGCCGTCGACAAGCTGAAAGAGGCTGGCTACAGCATCAAGAACGGCAGGATGTCCGACGCCAACGGCCGTCAGCTTGCCTTCGAAATCATGACCCAGAACCCGGCGCAGGAGCGCATCGCGCTTGCCTATCAGCGTTCGCTCAACCTGATCGGCGTCGCCATGGGCATCCGCTCGGTCGATGACGGGCAATATCAGGCCCGCTCGAACAGCTTCGACTATGACATGATCATCCGCTCCCTGCCCTCCTCGCTCTCACCGGGCATGGAACAGCTCAACCGCTGGAGTTCGCTCTCGCGGGATGCGCAGGGCAGCTTCAACTATGCGGGTGCTGCAAATCCCGATATAGACCGCATGATCGAGGTCCTGCTGCAGGCAAGGTCGACGGAGGATTTTCAGGCGGCGGTGCGCGGTTACGACCGCCTTCTCGTTGCCGGCCACTATGTCATTCCGCTCTATTATATCGGCGCGCAATGGGTGGCCCGCTGGAAATATATCGACCGCCCGGATATGACGCCGATATCCGGCAATCAGAAACAGACCTGGTGGGATGCGCGGGCGCAATAAACCGCACCGCACCCATCCCCGGCAGAGAAAAGGGAAGATAAAACCATGGAACGCATCGTTGTCGACGTCGTATCGGATATGGTCTGCCCGTGGTGTTATCTCGGCAAGGCAAGGCTCGATCTCGCCATTGCCGAGGTGCAGGACGAAATCAGCGTCGACGTGAACTGGCGTCCATACCGCCTCAACCCGGATTACCCGCCTGAAGGCGTCGACCAGAAAGCCGCTCTCGAGGAAAAGCTCGGCAAGGAACGCCTCGAACAGGCGCATGCCACGCTGGTACAGCTCGGCAGGGAAGTCGGCATCAATTATGATTTCGATGCGATCAAGATCGGCCCGAACACGCTCGATGCCCATCGGCTGTCGCTCTGGGCGCATTCCGAAGGCCGCGACGTCCAGGAAAAAGTCGTCACCGCCCTGTTCAAGGCCAATTTCGAGGAAGGGCGCAACATCGGCGATCACGCGGTTCTGACCGATGTGGCCGAAAAATCCGGCATGGACGCCAAGGTCGTGGCGCGGCTTCTTGCCTCCGACGCCGACAAGGACACCGTCATCGCCGAAATCGATGCGGCGCAGCAGATGGGCGTCGCCGGCGTGCCCTTCTTCATCATCGACCAGAAATACGCCATAAGCGGTGCACAAACGCCGGATGTATTGATTGCTGCACTGCGGGATATTGCAAAAATCAAGGCGGACGAGCATAGATCGATGAACTGACGGTCAAACCACCGGCAGTTTTCATCAACTCGATTTTTCGCCGGTGTTTCCGTGTCCGACCAGACCCTGAAAGGCATTCTGCTCGCCTTTGCCGCCTTCGCTGCCTACGCCTGGAGCGATGCAAGCGTTAAACTTATAGAAGGCCAGATTTCACCGATCGAATCGGCCTTCTTCGGCGCCCTTTTCGGCCTCGTCGCCCTTCCCTTCATCCGCAAGCGCAATGATCACTGGGTGGACGTGGTGAAGACGACGAACCGCCCTTTGTGGATCATCCGCTTTTTTGCGGCCGGCACCGGCGCAGTGGGCAGCGTGACCGCTTTCACCCATCTTTCCATGGCGGAAGCCTTCGCGCTGATCTTCCTGCTTCCTTCCTTCGTCACCATCATGTCGGTGGTGTTCCTGAAGGAACAGGTGGGCATCAAGCGCTGGTCGGCCGTCATCATCGGTTTCCTCGGCGTGCTGGTCATCCTGCGTCCGGGCTTCCGCGAACTCGGCATCGGCCACCTCGGCGCCATCATCGGCGGCTTCAGCGGTGCGCTCAGCATCGTCATCTTCCGCGCCATGGGACCGTCGGAAAAGAACGTCTCGCTTTATGGTGCCGGCGTGCTCGGCTGTCTCACCATAAGCGGCATCGCCATGGTGCCGACTTTCGTCATGCCAGCGGGCGAGCAATGGCTGCTGCTGGCGGGATATGGCCTGCTCGGCGCGCTTGGCAACGTGCTGGTCATGTATGCCGCCCAATATGCGCCCGCCGCCATGATCGGCCCGACGCAATATAGCCAGATGCTCTGGGCCATCCTGTTCGGTTACCTGATTTTCGGCGACCGTATCGACGGTTGGATGCTGGTCGGCATCGCCCTCATCGTCGGCTCCGGCCTGTTGACGCTGATCCGCGAGAAGCAGAGAAAGGTGCCGCTGCCCGCTTCGATCGCTGCCACCGACCAGAACGTTGCCGTCGGCATCACGCCGGAAGACGGGCGCTGAAGCCCAACGAATGCGAAGAACCGGCAACGCGTATTCGCGTCGCCGGCATGGCATTCGATCAATCACAAACCCTGACCCGATACATATCGCCCCAGGCGTTCTGCCTCCACGCCACGTGGCAGCGCGGGTAGGCCGGCTGGTAAACAACCGGCGGGCCATAAGCCGGGGAAGCGTAAACAGGCGGACCGTAGTCAGGCGCGTAATAGGCGGGGCCGTAAGCATAACCCGGGTGTCTTGCACCCGCAATCAGCGCTCCGCCAATGATCGTGCCGGCAATGCCGGCGGCAAGGCCGCGGCCGAAATTATTGCGCGCTTCCGCCTGGCTGGTGGTGGCAATTGTGGTGCCCGCAATTGTCAAGGCAACCAGACCAGCGGTGGCAAACCTGTTAATGTTGGTCCACATCGTCCTGCTCCTTCATCACCCGGCGGCATCTACCGATCCGCCGCACCGGGTATGAAGCTTAGACTACGCCCGCGAAGACTACCGGCGCATGTCCGTTTGGTTACATCGTGGTAATTTTTGCTGAGCCTTGCGGGTTGGATTTTTCGGGGATTGGCCATTTGTTAGCAGGCCGAGGGTGGGTGGGGCTTTACCCCCCTCTGCCCTGCCGGGCATCTCCCCCTCAAGGGGGGAGATCGACAGGACGATCTCTCGCCGCTTCATTCTCGACCGTTAAGATAGTCGAAACCCCGCCGCATATCGATCTCCCCCCTTGAGGGGGAGATGCCCGGCAGGGCAGAGGGGGGTAAACCCCACCCACCAACGCTCCCGTCAGGAACGCGCCAGTTCCGCGAGCTGTGTCATGATCATCGCCGCGCCCGTCAGCCGCTTTTCCGGCGTCGGCAGATCGCGTGTCAGGAACAGACTGTGATCGGGGCGGATCTTCGCCATCGAGCCCTGCTTGCCGATATAAGCGACCAACGCTGCCGGATTGGGGAATTCCTTGTTGCGGAACTGCACGACCACGCCCTTCGGCCCGGCATCCACCTTCTCGACATTGGCGATGCGGCAGAGCGACTTGATGTAGACGATCTTGAGGAGATGCTGCACCTCTTTCGGCAGCGGGCCGAAACGGTCGATCATTTCCGCACCGAAACCATCGATCTCGCTGATATCCGCAAGCTCGCCGAGACGGCGGTAAAGACCCATGCGCAGATGCAGATCCGGCACGTAGTCTTCCGGGATCATGACGGAGGTGCCAACCGAGATTTGCGGCGACCAGCCGCTATCCTGCACCTGCTCGTCACCCTTCACTTCTGCAACCGCCTCTTCCAGCATCTGCTGGTAAAGCTCGAAACCAACTTCCTTGATATGGCCGGACTGTTCCTCGCCGAGCAGGTTGCCCGCACCGCGAATATCGAGGTCGTGGCTCGCCAGCTGGAAGCCGGCACCGAGCGTATCGAGCGATTGCAGCACCTTCAGCCGCCGCTCCGCCATCGTCGTCAACACCTTGTTGACCGGCAGGGTGAAGAGCGCGAAGGCGCGCACCTTGGAGCGTCCGACACGGCCGCGCAGCTGGTAAAGTTGGGCAAGGCCGAACATATCGGCACGGTGCACGATCAGCGTATTGGCAGTCGGCACATCAAGGCCGGATTCGACGATGGTGGTCGACAGCAGCACATCATATTTGCCGTCATAAAAGGCATTCATGATGTCTTCGAGTTCGCCGGCCGGCATCTGGCCATGCGCCACCGCTACCTTCAGCTCCGGCACATCCGATTGCAGGAAAGCGTGAATATCGGCAAGATCGGCAAGGCGCGGGCAGACATAGAAACTCTGGCCGCCGCGATAATGTTCGCGCATCAGCGTTTCGCGGATCACCAGCGGATCGAAGGGCGAAATGAAGGTACGAACGGCCATACGGTCCACCGGCGGCGTGGTGATGAGCGACAACTCGCGCACGCCCGTCATGGCCAGCTGCAAGGTGCGCGGAATGGGCGTTGCAGAAAGCGTCAGCACATGCACGTCGCTCTTCAGCTCTTTCAGGCGCTCCTTGTGCTTGACGCCGAAATGCTGCTCTTCATCGATGATCAGCAGGCCGAGATTTGCGAAGCTGATGCCCGCGCCGAGCAGCGCATGGGTGCCGACGACGATATCCGTCTTTCCGTCAGCAACTTCCTTCTTGGTCAGCGCCAGTTCCTTGGAGCCGACGAGACGCGAAGCCTGCTGCACCCGGATCGGCAACCCACGGAAACGTTCCGAGAAGGTGCGGAAATGCTGGCGGGAAAGCAGCGTGGTCGGCACCACCACCGCCACCTGCACGCCGTTCATGGCGGCGAGAAAAGCGGCGCGGAGCGCCACTTCCGTCTTGCCGAAACCGACATCGCCACAGATGAGCCGATCCATCGGTCGGCCGGCGCCCAAATCCTCGCGGATCGACTCAATCGCGTTAAGCTGGTCTTCCGTCTCGTCATAGGGGAAACGGGCGGCGAATTCGTCGTAAAGCCCGTCGGGGGCTGTCAGCACCGGCGCATGGCGCACCAGGCGCGCGGCGGCAATGCGGATAAGCTCGTCTGCCATGTCCAGCAGGCGCTTCTTGAGCTTGGCCTTGCGCATCTGCCATGCGCCGCCGCCAAGCTTGTCCAGCTGCGCCTCCGCCGCATCCGAACCGTAACGGGACAGAAGATCGATGTTTTCAACGGGCAGGAACAGCTTGGCGTCATCGGCATAATGCAGTTCCAGACAGGCCCGCGGCGCACCCGCCGCCTCGATGGTCCGCAGGCCGACGAAACGGCCGATGCCATGTTCGGCATGGACGACCAGCGAGCCCTCATCCAGCCCCGCCACTTCCGAGATGAAATCCGCACCGCGCTTGCGACGCTTGGAGCGGCGTACCATGCGGTCGCCGAGAATATCCTGCTCGCCGATAACGGCCAGCGTTCCGGTCTCGAACCCGGCCTCAAGGCTGAGAACCGCCGAGGCCGCCTCGCCCTTGCCGAGCTTCTCCACCTCTTTCAGCGAGGTGACCGGCTTGATCTTCTCAAGCCCGTGCTCGTTCAGCACCTGCAACAACCGGTCGAGCGAACCTTCCGACCAGCCGGTGATCAGCACCTTCCAGCCCTTGGCGCGGCGTTCGGCAATGTGCTTCACGGCCAGATCGAAAACATTGACCCGTTCTTCGCTCTCGCCTTCGGTTGGCGGACGCGCCCAGCGCGGCCCGACATGGGCGTCGAGCGTCGCGACTGGGCGGCCTTCGCTGTCCTGCTCGTTGAAGGGCGTCAGGCGTACCGCATTGACGGCAGCCAGTGCGGCATCGAAACTCTTGCCATCGAGATAGAGTTGGCCGGGCGAAACCGGCTTATAGGGCGCGCCCTGCGTCGAGCCCTTGGTTTCGCCGGAACTGCGGCGCGCATCGTAATAATCGAGCACCAGCTTGGAGCGTTCTTTCGCCGCCTCCCGCGCCGTATGGTCGGTGACGATGCGGAAGCCCTTCAGATAATCGAAGGCGGTTTCCAGCTGCTCGTAAAACAGCGGCAGCCAGTGCTCCATGCCGGCATAACGGCGGCCTTCGGAGACGGCCTGATAAAGCGCATCGTCTCGCGTCGCCGCGCCGAACAGCGACAGGTAATTCTTGCGGAACCGGCTGATCGTATCCGGCGTCAGCGTCACTTCGCTCATCGGGTTCAGATCGAGCGAGCGCGCCTGACCGATGGTGCGCTGGCTGGCCGGATCAAAGGTGCGGATGCTTTCCAGCGTATCGCCGAAGAAATCGAGCCGCACCGGCTCTTCGGTGCCCGGCACGAAGACGTCGAGAATGCCGCCGCGCACGGCAAATTCACCCACTTCGCGCACCGTCGCCACCCGGTCGAAACCGTTGCGCTCCAGCCGCGCGGCAATCTCCTCCATGCGGATCTGATTGCCGGGTTTGGCAGAAAAGCCGAGACTCTCAATAATGTCGCACGGCGCCATCTTCTGCAGCATGGCGTTGACGGTGACGAGCACGATGGCCGGATGCGGTTTCTTCGCATGGGCGATGAGACCGGCAAGCGCCGCCAGCCGGCGCGCTGAGGTGTCAGCGCTCGGTGATACGCGGTCATAGGGAAGGCAGTCCCAGGCGGGAAGCGTCATCACCGGAATATCAGGTGCGACGAAACCGAGGATCTGTTCGAGATCGGCGACCCGCTGGCCATCCGACATTACATAGGCGACCGACGTGCCGGCCCGCGCCATATCGGCAAGCAAAAGGGCTTCCATGCCGGAAGGCACGTTTCCGATGGTCAGCGGCGTATCGGCCGACGACACCAGCTTTGCATCGAATCCGGCTATCATATTCTCACGCTTTCAGGGTGTCAGTGGTAACGAGATCGAAATCGGGACGGTAGGAGGCGATCTTCTCGAACAGCGGGGTCTGAAATTTTTCCGGTATGGCAAGGGCGCCGGTCACCATCTTGACGAGGTCGTTATCCTCTTCCGCCATGATGACTTCCAACTCGTCGAGCTGCTCATCGGAAAGCCCGGCAATATTGTCTTCCGCGAATTGCCCGAGCACCAGATCCATCTCGCGAATGCCCCGATGCCAGCAGCGGTAAAGAATCCGCCGGCGTCTCGGATCGAGGTCGGCACTCGTGCGCACCAGTCCAGTCATCGCATTTTCCTTCCCGTATCGGTTTGCAGCACATGATTTCACCTGACACGCCATCCACCCCCTCATTCCTGTGCTCGTCACAGGAATCCAGCCGACGCGCGTCGGCGCGGCGGAGAGACTCCTTTCAGCCCAAGGACTTGGGCTGACTGGATCCCTGTGACAAGCACAGGGATGAGGAGAGGTGAGCGTCACGGAAAACAGCAGGCTTCGAACTTGCAGCCTGCTGCTCAATCTTTGTGCCGTCCATTACGACCTCCTATAGAACAGGAGGCGAACGCTTGGGAACCGGTTTTTATCGAAATAATGCCACGGCGGTGAAAATCTGCCGGTGATAACCCGCCTTTGTGGCCAGCGAAGTCTTGCATAAGCCGCCCCCTTCCCCGATTTTGCTGACCCATGCGCCCGGCCATTCTTGATCCGCTGTTTGCCTCCGTCTCCACCCTTGCCGGTGTGGGGCCGAAACTTGCCGATCTTCTGGCCAAGCTGCTCAGCCGGGAAAGCGCCGACGACACCCGCGTCATCGATCTCCTCTTCCACGCGCCATCCAACGTCATCGACCGCCGCAACCGCCCCGGCATTGCGCTGGCAGCACCCGGCGCCATTGTCACCATTCAGGGACGCATCGACCGCCACCAGCCGCCACCGCCGGGAAACCGCAACGCGCCCTATCGCGTTTTTCTGCATGACGAAACCGGTGAACTGGCGCTGACCTTCTTCCGCGCCAAGGGCGACTGGCTGTCCAAGGCCCTGCCCGTTGATGAAGAAGTTCTCGTCAGCGGCAAGGTGGACTGGTTCAACGGCCGCGCCTCCATGGTGCATCCGGATTTCATGGTAAAGCTTTCCGAGGCGGAAAACCTGCCTTCGGTGGAAGCCGTTTATCCCATGACCGCCGGGCTGTCTGCCAAGGTGCTGCGCAAGGCAATCGAAGGCGGGCTTTCAAAGCTGCCGGTTTTTCCTGAATGGATCGATGAGACGCTCAAGACCCGCCAGGGATTCGGCGATGTGGCCTCGAGCTTCCGCGAGCTGCATGATCCGCGCGACAGCGCCGATATCGAGCCGCAGGCACCGGCGCGCAGGCGGCTTGCCTATGACGAATTTCTGGCCGGACAATTGTCACTGGCGCTGGTGCGCCAGCGGCTACGCAAGGTGGCGGGCCAGCCGATCCGCGCCAAGGGTGATATCGCCGCCAAAATCCTGTCGCAACTGCCCTTCTCGCTGACGGCGACCCAGAGCGCTGCGGTGAAAGATATCCTGACCGACATGGCCGGCGAAGACCGCATGTTACGCCTGCTGCAGGGCGATGTCGGCGCCGGCAAGACGCTGGTGGCGCTGATGGCGATGGCAACGGCCGTGGAAGCCGGCGGACAGGCGGTGCTGATGGCGCCGACCGAAATCCTTGCCCGGCAGCATTACGCCACCATCTCCAAACTCGCTCAGGCAGCAGGCATCACCGTCGAAGTGCTGACCGGCCGCACCAAGGGCAAGGAGCGCCGCGAGATCGAGGAGCGCGTCGCTTCCGGCGAAGCGCAGATCGTCATCGGCACCCATGCGCTGTTTCAGGACAGCGTGAGTTACAGGAATCTCGTGCTGGCAGTGGTGGACGAGCAGCATCGCTTCGGTGTGCACCAGCGCCTGCGCCTCACCGCCAAGGGCATCACGCCGCATATGCTGGTCATGACAGCCACGCCCATTCCACGCACGCTGGTTCTGGCTGCTTTCGGGGACATGGATGTCTCCAAGCTCACCGAAAAACCGGCGGGCCGCAAACCCATCCAGACCGTGACGATCCCCACCGAACGGATAGGCGATATTGTCGAGCGACTGCGCGCGGCACTGAAGGAAGGCAAGAAGGCCTACTGGATCTGCCCGTTGGTGGAGGAAACGGAAGAATCCGACCTGATGTCGGCGGAAGAACGGCACGCGGTTCTCTCGCAGATGCTCGGCGCCAATATCGGCCTCATCCACGGACGCATGAGCGGCCCGGAGAAGGACGCCGCCATGCTCGCCTTCAAGAACGGCGAAACCCGGCTGCTGGTAGCGACGACCGTGGTGGAAGTGGGCGTCGACGTGCCGGACGCGACGATCATGGTCATCGAACACGCCGAGCGTTTCGGCCTCGCCCAGCTTCACCAGCTGCGCGGCCGTGTGGGGCGCGGCGACGAGGCCTCCACCTGCATCCTGCTCTATAAAGGCCCGCTCAGCGAAAACGGTCGTGCCCGGCTCTCCATCCTGCGCGACAGTGAAGACGGCTTCCTGATCGCCGAGGAGGATTTGAAGCTGCGCGGTGAAGGCGAGCTGCTCGGCACCCGCCAGTCCGGCACGCCGGGCTTCCGCATCGCAAGCCTCGAAGCCCATGCCGACCTTCTGGAAATCGCCCGCAAGGACGCAGCCTACGTCATTGAGCGTGACCCCGAACTGACAGGTCCACGCGGCAATGCGCTACGTACCCTGCTCTATTTGCACCGCCGCGACGAAGCGATCCGCTTCCTGCACGCCGGCTGAAAGTGAACCGCCATGAACATGATCGACCCACGCCGCCCGCCACCCGCCTTCCGCAAGGGCTACGCGCTCTGTTCACCGCAGAATATCCTGCAGCCCGAGACATTTGCGAAGAGTGCGAAAAAGGCGATCGGCAAGGCGTTCAAGAAGCCCGGCCGCAAGAAGGCCTGGAGGCAGGCGCTGGAAGAAGGCTGGAGCGTGCGACTGGTCTATATGCGGCTTTTCGTTCCCGTGTTCCACGCCACGACAACCGGAACAGAGGTGGATGATCTGGATGACGAGGACTGACCATAAAGTCCGGAGACTGTTGGGCTAAAGCGCCGAAGGCCACCGCTGCGATGTGTGGATGATCGTCAAAATTTCGATATCCTCGTCCACACGATAGGCAATGATGTAGGAAATGTCGGGAAGCACGGCTTCCCGTGTTCCTCTGATGCGTCCGACCCGCCCCATGGCTGGCTGTTCCACCAACATATCAACCGCTGAAACAATGCGGGAAATTACCCGGGCCGCAGCCGCTGGATTATCCTTTTCAATATGCGCACCAATTTCATCGAGCCGTCGCAGCGCCCGTAAGGTCCAACGAATTCGCCGGTCACTCATGACGGCCGGGCGGATTTTACATATTTCCCGACAATGTTTGCGAGATCCTCAGCTGTCCCGAACTCGCCGCGATCGGCTTCCGCCACACCCGCCTCGATCTCGGCAAGCTGCCACTCCTCGCGGGCGATAAAGTCCTCAATCGCCCGCGCCGCCATGTAGGATCGCGACCGGTCAAGTTTTTCCGCCAATTGGTCGAGTTTGTCGGCAACCTCATCAGGTAGACGCACAGTAAATGCAGTCATAATCGCAACCCTTGTTGGTTCACTGTGATTATTGGTGAACCACATTGGTTCGTCAACCGTATGGCTTTACCTCGCTCCGTGAGAATGGAGGAAGGAATCTAGCGCCTTGCGAATGCGTTCAAACCGGCGCAATCATCTTCGGCGGCTTGAAATCCGGGGCCACCAGACCGCCGGATATCAGCAGTTTCGCCGCATCTTCCGGCGTCATATCCAGCATCACGATCTTGTCTTTCGGCACGAACAGCAGAAAACCGGCTGTCGGCACCGGTGTCGGCGGCAGGAAGACGGCGACCATCTGCTGCCCCATTTCATTGAAACGATGGGCAAGCTCGCCCTTGGCCTCGGAGGCAACGAACACCATCGCCCAGGTGCCGGATGACGGAAACTCGATCAGGCCGACCTTTTTGAAGGAGTTCGAATGCTCTTTCAGAACGGATTCGAACAGCTGCTTGATGCTCTTGTAGATCGGCCGCACCAGCGGCATGCGGTTGAGGATGGATTCGCCGACGCCGAAAATCCATTTACCGATGAGGTTATTGCCGAGAAAGCCGATGAGGGTGATGCCGATGACGGCGATCAGCAGGCCGAAACCGGGAATAGCCACATCGAAATATTGCTCGGGATCATAACGGGCGGGAATATAGGGCTTCACCCAGCTATCGGCCCATTGCAGGAAGCTCCACACCAGCCACATGGTGATGGTGACGGGCGCGAGGATCAGAACGCCCGTGAGGAAACTATTGCGCAGCCGGGCTGCGAATGAAATTTTGACTGGAATATCGGTCATTTACCGTTCGGAATTAAGCGTTGTCGCCATCGAAACCCGGATGAAAACCGACAATGCCGGATGGAGTTCCACCATGCAAGCGAAGAACTGTGAAATATTCGTCAGGAATCCCTTCCGCCTTCACCCCTTCGACATGGCGAAAACCGAAGCGGCCATAGTAGTCCGGATCGCCCGCGACGACCACGCCGGAAGCATTCAGACGCTCCAGAACGGCAAGCCCGTCCCGCACCAGCCTGGAGCCGACGCCCTGCCCCTGCCGTTCCGGCGTTACGGAAAGGGGCGCGAGGCAGAACCAGCCGGTCTCGCCGCTGGTCAGCGTCACCGGCGAAAAACCGACATGGCCGATGATGCCTTCGCTATCCTCGGCAACCAGTGAAACGGTGAGCGCGCCCGCCCTGCGCAACCGCTCGACGATCAGATGTTCCGTCTTGTCGCTGTAATCGACGTTACGGAAAGCATCTTCCGTAACGCGAGCAATCGCCTCTTCATCGCCCTGACGCTCAGGCCGGATGATCATTCCACAGTTACCGATTTAGCCAGATTGCGCGGCTGGTCCACATCCGTGCCCATGAAGACGGCGGTGTGATAGGCGAGCAGCTGGATCGGCAGCGAGAACACCATCGGCGCAATAAGCTCATCGACATTGGGCAGCGTGATCGTCGCCATGGTGTCGAGCTTGGATGCGGCGGCGCCCTTCTCATCGGTGATGAAGATGATGCGGCCGCCGCGCGCGGCGACCTCCTGCATGTTCGAAACGGTCTTTTCGAAGAAACGGTCATGCGGCGCGATGACGATGACGGGCATGTTCTCGTCAATCAGCGCGATAGGCCCATGCTTCAGCTCGCCGGCGGCATAACCTTCGGCGTGGATATAGGAGATTTCCTTGAGCTTCAGCGCGCCTTCCAGCGCCAGCGGGAAGCTGGTGCCGCGGCCCAGATAAAGCACGTCCTTGAAACGCGACAGATCGCGTGACAGCGCTTCGATCTGCGGCTGGATGCTGTTGAGAACCTTGCTCATGATGCGCGGCATCTCGGTGAGATGGCGAACCAGTTCGGTTTCCTGCTGGGCCGTGACCGTACCGCGCGCTTTTCCGGCGGCAACGGCGAGCGAAGCGAGCACGGCAAGCTGGCAGGTGAAGGCCTTGGTGGAGGCGACGCCGATTTCCGGACCGGCAAGGATCGGGAAGATCGCATCGGATTCGCGTGCCATGGTGGATTCACGCGTGTTGACCACCGCGCCGATCTTCAGCCCTTCCTGCTGGCAATAACGCAGGGCCGCCAGCGTATCGGCGGTTTCGCCCGATTGCGAAATGAACAGCGCAGCCTGCGTGGGAACGAGCGGGATTTCGCGGTAACGGAATTCCGAGGCGACATCGATTTCCACCGGCAGACGGGCATAACGCTCGAACCAGTATTTGCCGATCAGGCCGGACAGATAGGCCGTGCCGCAGGCGGAAATGGCAAGGCCGGAAAGCTTGGCGAAATCGATGGCCGTGTCCGCCTGCTTCACGGTCTTGGAAGCGAAATCCACATAGTGGCTGAGCGCATGGGAAATGACTTCCGGCTGCTCGTAGATTTCCTTTTCCATGAAGTGGCGATGGTTGCCCTTATCGACCACATAGGCCGTCGCCTGCGAGATTTGACGCTCGCGCTTCACCGGCTTGCCGGCGAAATCGATGATTTCCGCACCCTGCCGGGTCACGATGGCGCAGTCGCCATCCACCAGATAGGTGATCTCGTTGGTGAAGGGCGACAGCGCGATGGCGTCGGAACCAAGGAACATTTCGCCCCGCCCGTAACCGACGGCAAGCGGCGGGCCGGAGCGCGCCGAAAGCAGCGTGCCGGGATCGTCCTTGAACATGACGACCAGCGCATAGGCGCCGGTCACGCGGTTCAGCATCTTCAGCATCGCCTCGCGATGGCCAAGACCCTCGCGGGTATATTTCGCCAGAAGCTGCGCCACCACTTCGGTATCGGTCTGGGTGGTGAAGCTTGCGCCCCCGGCGGTCAGCTCTTCACGCAGTTCGGCGAAGTTTTCGATGATGCCGTTATGCACGACGGCAACGCCATCGACGAAATGCGGATGGGCATTGGTTTCGTTGGGAACACCGTGCGTCGCCCAGCGGGTGTGAGCGATGCCGACCACGCCCGGCAGCGGCTCTTCCGAAAGTCTCTTCTCCAGGTTGAACAGCTTGCCTTCCGCCCGGCGACGGTCCATCGCGCCATTGTCGATGGTGGCGACACCAGCCGAATCGTAACCGCGATATTCGAGACGCTTCAGCGCATCGACAAGCCGTTCAGCAACGGGCTGGGTTCCGACAATTCCGACAATTCCGCACATATATTTCTCCACCGGCGATCTCTTCGCCGAAACTACTAACCGTTCCCGAACAATCCGCAATTATGGCGCCGGTCACTTTCGGTATCGTTTGGTAACGTCCGTCAGGACGACTTTTTCTTCGCTTCCTTCAACGCCTTCGCCCGCTCGCGCACCACCGTCGCGCGACCGGGTTTCACCTCCTGGCGTGCGCGCCCGAAAGCCAGCGCATCTTCAGGCACGTCATCGGTAATGACGCTGCCGGAAGCGATATAGGCACCCTTGCCAATGGTGACAGGTGCAACCAGCGACGAGTTCGAGCCAATGAAGCTGTTGGCGCCAATGCGCGTCTCAGCCTTGTTGTAGCCGTCGTAATTGCAGGTGATGGTGCCCGCACCGATATTGCTGCCCGCGCCGATGAATGCATCGCCGATATAGGTCAGATGGTTGACCTTGGCGCCCTCACCGATCTCCGCCTTCTTGACCTCGCAGAAATTGCCCACCTTGGCATTGGCATGAAGGTTCGCGCCCGGACGCAGCCGCGCATAGGGGCCGACGGCCGCACCTTCGGCGACATGCGCCCCTTCCAGATACGAAAACGCATGGATGATGGCGCCCGGCTCGATGGTGACGCCGGGACCGATGACGACATTCGGTTCGATCAAAACGTCCTGGCCGATCTTGGTGTCATAGGAGAGGAAGACGGTTTCGGGTGCAACCATCGAAACGCCATCCACCATCAGTTCGTGGCGGCGGCGCTCCTGCCAGAGCTTCTCGATAAAGGCCAGTTCGGCGCGGTTGTTGCAGCCGACCAGTTCCGTTTCGGGCGCATCGATGGCGACGGCGCGGCGGCCGAGGGAACGGGCGATCTCGACCACGTCGGTCAGATAATATTCGCCTTTCACATTGCTGTTGCCGATCCGGTCGAGCAGGTCCAGCGCGTTGCGGCCGTTGATGGCCATCAATCCGCTATTGCACCAGGTGACCTTACGCTCCGCATCGGTCGCGTCCTTCTCCTCGCGGATAGCGACAAGTTCGCCATCCTTGACCAGAAGCCGGCCGTAACCGGTCGGGCGGTCGGTATGGAAACCGATGACAGCGACATCGGCGCCGGCGGCAATCGCCTCACGCGCCCGGTCGAGCGTTGCGGACGTGATGAGCGGGACATCGCCATAGGCAACGATGAGATCGTCGAAACCGCGCTCGATGGCTGCGCGTGCGGCAAGAACCGCATGGCCGGTGCCCTTGCGTTCCGTCTGCAGGAAAGCTTCGACCTGAAGACCCTTCATGCTTGCGGCGGCAGCGACGTTGTCGGCATCGCGCCCGACCACCAGCGCCACCGTGCCGACGCCAGATCCAGCCACCGCCTCAACCACATGGCTGATCATCGGACGCCCGGCGACCGGATGCAGCACCTTGGATTTCGACGATTTCATGCGCGTGCTGTCGCCCGCTGCGAGAATAACGGCTAGAGAGCTGCGCTCCATAAGACCTCCAACACCCTGTCACCGGCCGCGTCGCGGCCAGGACGGCGGCATATGTTTGACTTCACGCCGTCCGGCAAAACGAACGGGCGCATCGGTAATTTCATTCCGGAATTGCTATAACGGCGGCCCACTTAAGAAACCATGCAAATCTGCACCAAATTTCCGCACCGATTTTCATCAAACGTGATTGGAACGGGATCGCGTCCCGTTCCCGCGGTGTGATTTATCGCCGGGGGTTACGGGCAGTGAATTCCAGCACCTGCTGGCGGCCGTTTTCGATCAGCCTTTCCATCTCGCGGCGCGCTGCGGCCTCATCGCGCAGGCGAAACGCCTCCACGAGCCGCAGGTGGGAGGCGGAGACGTCGGAAATCTCATTGGGATCGGTTTCCGGGTTGCTCATCCGGAAAATGCCCACCAGAGCCGCCTTTATCAGCGAACCGACGGTGCGCATGAACGGATTGCCGGACATTTCGGTGATGAGGACATGGAAATTCATATCCGCAAGCGCGCGCTTTTCCTTTGAATAGGCCGTATTGCCCATCTCGTTGGCATAAGCGGCGAGCTTGGCGATATCCGCGTCCTTTGCCCGCGTCGCGGCAAGCCCTGCACCATATGGCTCGAAGGCCTGACGGATATCGTAAAGATGCAGCAGAAATTCGTCGCTGACGCCCGCCTCGAAATGCCAGAGCAGCACTTCGCTGTCGAACATGTTCCAGCTTTCGCGCTCCGTCACCCGGGTGCCGATACGCGCCTTGGGGGAAATCATGCCCTTGGCGGTCAGCGTCTTCATCGCTTCGCGCAGCACTGTGCGTGATACTTTCAGCCGCTCCATCAGCTCGGCATCGCCCGGCAGGATATCACCCGTCTTGAAGGTGCCGGACACGATATCGAGACCGAGCTTGTGAACGACCTGTGCATGATTTGTCCGCAGCTTTCGAAAACCGATAGCCGCATCGAGCATTCCGCGCTGCAAGTGCCATGTCCTTCCGTTCGGTTGGCGATCTTAAAAATCGCGCCAGACGTGTATATCTCAAGTCAGAATATAGTGAAAAACATCAAGTCGCCTGAAAAGCAAAGGCAAACTTCGTCCACGGCGTAAAACATATGAAAATAACAAAGGCCGCACATGAATTTCATGCGCGGCCTCATTTGTGACAACAGGCGTCAAATCTCTCCTCCGTCATGCCGGACTAGATCCGGCATCCAGCCACGGCGCGTCTGCGCCGTGAGAAATGAGTCTTTCGCGATCAAGGACTTGATCGCACTGGACCCCGGATCAAGTCCGGGGTGACGAAGTGCGGATGCGACGCAAACTGCAAGCCAAAAGTGCCAGCAAATCCCGTTATTGCGGCAGCTTGTCGTCCACGCCGGCAACGTAGAAGTTGAGGCCGAGCAGAACGCCGTCCTCGGCCTTTTCACCCGCCTTCAGCCATTCCGAACCGTCCTGCTTCTTCACCGGGCCGGTGAAAGGGTGCAGCTCGCCCGACTTGATCTTGGCTTCGGTATCCTCGGCCATCTTCTTCACGTCGTCAGGCATGTTGGTATAGGGCGCCATTGTCAGGATGCCGTCCTTCAGGCCGTCCCAGACGGATTCGGACTTCCAGGTACCATCGAGAAGAGCCTGCGTGCGCTTGATGTAATAGGCGCCCCAGGTGTCCTTGATGGCGGTAAGCTGCGTCTTCGGACCGGCCGCGATCATGTCGGAAGCCTGACCGAAGGCCTTGATGCCGCGTTCTGCCGCAACCTGCATCGGCGCAGTGGTGTCGGTGTGCTGGGTCAGAATGTCGACGCCCTGGTCGATCAGCGCCTTGGCGGCATCGGCTTCCTTGCCGGGGTCGAACCAGGTGTTGGCCCAGACGACCTTCACCTTGAAGTCGGGATTGACGGACTGCGCGCCGAGCACGAAGGCGTCGATGCCCATCACCACTTCCGGGATCGGGAAGGAGGCGATGTAGCCGGCGAGACCCTTCTGCGACATCTTCGCGGCGATCTGGCCCTGAATGTAGCGGCCTTCATAGAAGCGCGAATTGTAGGTCGCGACATTTTCGGCGGTCTTGAAGCCGGTGGCGTGTTCGAACTTCACCTTGGGGAACTTCTGGGCGACCTTCACGGTCGCATCCATGAAGCCGAAGGAAGTGGTGAACACCAGTTCGCAACCCGAGCGGGCCATGCGCTCGATGGCGCGTTCGGCATCCGGACCTTCCGGAACGCTTTCGAGGAACGGCGTTTCGATCTTGTCGCCGAAATGCGCCTGCAGTTCCTGGCGGCCGATATCATGCGCCTGCGTCCAGCCGCCGTCGGTCTTTGAACCGACATAGATGAAGCAGACCTTCTTGGCGTCGGCGGCTTCCGCCGAAGAAACGACGCCGCCGAGAGCCGCAACCGAAGCGGCGAGTGCGATGACCAGTTTTTTCATTTTTACCCCTGTTGGTTTGGAGACGTGAGAATGCTTCACCTGTCCGGCACGAAGGATTTGCCAAGCGAGGCCGGCGTGTTGATCAAGGTCGTGCGGCGATTATGCGAGATGATGACCAGCACGACAATAGTTGCAAGGTAAGGTAGTGCCGAAAGCAGTTGCGATGGCACCCCGATGCCGAAGGCCTGCGCGTGCAATTGGCCGATGGTGACGGCGCCGAACAGGTAACCGCCCGCCAGCACCCGCCATGGGCGCCAGGAGGCGAAGACGACGAGCGCCAGCGCAATCCAGCCGCGCCCGGCCGACATGTTTTCCACCCATTGCGGCGTATAGACCAGCGACAGCTGCGCACCCGCAAGACCCGCGCAGGCGCCGCCGAACATGACAGCGAGATAACGGGTGCGGATGACATTGATGCCGAGCGCATGGGCCGAGGCGTGACTGTCGCCGATGGCGCGGATTTTCAGGCCCGTGCGGCTCTTGAACAGAAACCAGCCAATGCCGGCGACAAGCGCGATGGAGAGGTAGAAGATCAAATCCTGCCGGAACAGCAGCGGACCGAAGAAGGGAATGTCCGACAGCAGCGGAAAGACGATGGGCTGCAGTTTCACACCCGGCAGGCCGACGAAACTTTCACCCAGCATGCCCGAGACGCCGAGGCCGAGAATGGTGAGCGCAAGGCCCGTCGCCACCTGATTGGCAACGAGCGTCAGCGTCAGGAAACCGAAGAGCAGCGAGAAAACCGCACCCGAGGCAACGCCGGCCAGAATGCCGAGATAGGGAGACCCGGTCATATGCGCGGCCGCGAAAGCGCAGACCGCACCCATGATCATCATGCCCTCGACACCGAGATTGAGCACACCGGAGCGCTCCGTCACCAGCTCGCCGGAAGCGGCGATGACAAGCGGCGTGGCGGCGGTGATGACGGTGAGAAGAATGGCCTGAAGCATATCCATCATGCCGCTCCTTCTTTACGATGCGCCTTGCCGGAAAAGACCACCCTGATGCGATAGAAAATCAGCGTATCGCAGGACAGCACGAAGAACAGCATCAGCCCCTGAAACACGCGCGTCACCTTATCGGAGACGCCAATCGACAGCTGCGCCGCCTCGCCGCCCAGATAGGTCAGCGCCAGCACCAGCCCGGAAAGGATGATGCCGAGCGGATTGAGACGGCCGAGAAAGGCGACGATGATGGCGGTAAAGCCGTAACCCGGCGAAATGCTGGGCTGGAGATGGCCAATGGAACCGGAAGCCTCCGATATGCCCGCAAGCCCCGCCAGCGCACCGGAGAGCAGCAGCGAAAACCACACCATGCGGCTGGAGGAAAAACCGGCAAAGCGCCCTGCCCGCGCCGATTGGCCAAGCACGGTGACCTCGAAGCCCTTCAGCATGTAGCGCATCATGAACCACAGCGCGATGGCCGCGACGATGGCGAAAACGAAACCCCAATGCGCACGGCCCGATGCCAGCATTTCCGGCAGAACGGCGCTGTCGTTGAACGGCTTGGTCTGCGGGAAGTTGTAACCGCCCGGATCGCGCCAGATGCCGCGCGTCAGCCAGTCGAGGAAAAGCTGCGCGACATAGACCAGCATCAGGCTGACGAGGATTTCGTTGGTGTTGAACTTCGTCTTCAAAAGTGCGGGAATACCGGCATAAAGCGCGCCGCCCACGGCGCCCATCACCAGCATCAAAGGCAAAAGCAGCGGCGAATGCCAGTCCGGATAAAGCACCGGCAGGATGGAGCCGGTGATCGCGCCGATGGTGAACTGCCCCTCCGCGCCAATATTCCAGTTATTGGAGCGATAACAGATCGACAGGCCGACTCCGATCAGGATCAGCGGCGCGGCCTTGATCGCCAGCTCATGCAGCGACCAGACTTCCAGCAGCGGCTCGACGAAAAAGGCGTAAAGCGCGTGAGCCGGATTTTTGCCGAGCATGGCGAACATGACCGCGCCGACAAGCAGCGTCAGCGTGAGCGCCAGAAGCGGGGAAAGCAGGGTGAAAAGCTTCGAAACCCCCGCGCGTTTTTCAAGCTCAATGCGCATGCTGGGCGGCTCCCGAATGTGACGTGTGAATGCCGCCCATCAAAAGGCCGATCTTTTCAAGCGTCATCTCTTCCACCGGATGGGCATCGGAGAGCTTGCCGTCTGAAATGACCGCGATATTGGTGGCGACTTCGAATATTTCATCGAGATCCTGGCTGATGACGATGACGGCCGAACCCGCTTTGGCAAGATCGACAAGCGCCTGGCGAATGCGGCTTGCCGCACCCGCATCCACGCCCCAGGTCGGCTGATTGACCACCAGCACGGCAGGCTGGCGGTCAAGCTCGCGCCCGACGATGAATTTCTGCAGGTTGCCGCCGGATAGCGACCCGGCCAGCGGGTCTGCCCCACTCTTGCGCACATCCATGGTTTCCGAAATACGCCGCGCCGCCGCCTTAATGACTGAGCCACGCACGATGCGCAGGAAACCGCCGGTCAGAAACGCCTTGCGGTCGGAACGCGCCCGCGCCAGCAGCAGATTGTCGGAAAGGCTCATGCCGGGAACGGCGGCGTGGCCATGGCGCTCTTCCGGCACAAAACCCGCACCCATCAGCCGGCGACCATTGATGCCGATACGGCCGACCGGCTTGCCCCGCAGATGGATCGCATCGTTATTATAGACCGGATATTCGCCCGAAAGCGCATCGAACAACTCGCCCTGCCCGTTTCCGGCAACGCCGGCAATCGCCAGCACCTCGCCGGCGCGTACGGTCATGGAAATCGATTTCAACGCCACGGCAAAAGGCGTGCGCGGCGCGACCGAAAGCCCCATGACCTCGATCTGCGGCGCACCCAACGCCTCGCCCGTGGCCCGCGAAACGCTTGCGACATCGCTGCCCACCATCATGCGCGCCAGCGATGCAGGCGTTTCCCTGCGCGGATCGCAGGCGCCCGTCACCTTGCCGTGACGCAGAACGGTGGCGCGGTCGCAGATGCGCTGCACCTCTTCGAGACGATGGCTGATATAAAGCACGGAACGGCCTTCGGCTTTCAGCTTCTCCAGCGTCTCGAACAGCTTGTCGGCCTCCTGCGGCGTCAGCACCGAGGTCGGCTCATCGAGAATGATCAGGCGCGGATTCTGTAGAAGCGCTCGGACGATTTCGATGCGCTGGCGCTCGCCGACCGAAAGATCGGCCACATGCGCATTGGGATCGAGCGGCAGGCCATAGGCGCGCGACAGCTTTTCCGCTTGCCCGGCGATTTCCTTCAATGAAATTTTCGGATCGAGCGACAGGGCGATGTTTTCAGCAACCGTCAGCGCCTCGAACAGCGAAAAATGCTGGAAGACCATGCCGATGCCGAGCCGGCGAGCCTCACTGGGTGAGCCTACGGAAACCGGCTGGCCCTGCCAGATAATATCGCCCTCGGTCGGTGCGAGAACGCCGAACAGCATCTTGACGAGCGTGGATTTGCCCGCGCCGTTTTCACCCAGAAGCGCGTGGATTTCGCCCGGCGCAATATCGAGATCGATGCCGTTGCAGGCGGCAAAATTGCCGAACAGCTTGGTCAGCTTGCGAACGGACAGGAGAGGCACGGCCTCCGGCGCCAAAGTTCCAGTCACGAGTTCCCTCTCTCACCAACCGTCATGCCTTCTGCGAGGCGTTTCAAACGGTTGCGGTCATTGTTCCCAATCCCGCACCAAAAAGTATGCAATGATACGCGATCAGAACTTATTGATAACGGTTTTGCTGCTGCGCACAACTGAAAAAGAAGCCGCTTAAATGCAATTTGCACAAGCAATAAACGGCTTTACCCTTTTCTCATTTCGCGCCGAGCGAGGGGAAAAACTGCAATATTCCACCGATGCAATAAAGATAGATGCCGCTCGCCACGAAGCCGATCACGGCCCAGGTCGGGGTTTCGAAATGCATCAGCAGCGAATAACCGCCAAGCGCGCACCAGATGAAGACCACAGCGAGATTGAGCGGCCGCAATCGCTTCACCCGCACTGGATGCAGGAAGTTGATCGGCAGGAATGTCAAAAACACCGAAACGGTAACGACAATCATCGCCGTGGTGGCGCTGGCGTCCATGACGAACAGGGTGAACACCACCATGTTCCACACTACCGGAAAGCCGGAGAAGAAATATTCGTCCGTCTTCATGCCCATGTCGGCATAATAAATGGCGCTCGACACCACGATCATGCCGGCGGCCACGAAGGACAGCGGCTCGCCGATCATGCCCTTCTGATAAAGCGCAAAGGCGGGCAGCAGCACATAGGTAACATAGTCGATGATATTATCGAGCGTATCGCCAGACCAGTTGGGCAGCACTTCCTTAACCCTGACCTTGCGGGCGATGGGACCGTCGATGCCATCCACCAGAAGCGCAAGCCCCAGCCACCAGAACATGTCGACGAAACGGTGTTCGGCTGCGGCGACCACGCCGAGAAAAGCCAGGAACGAGCCGGAGGCCGTGAGCATATGGACGGAAAAGGCGCGGATTTCCGCGTAGGGAACACGCTTATAGTTGAAAATTTTCATAGTCAGCGTCTGTGCCCCGTTTTTTCATCCGCCTGTTCATTCCGGTATGCGGCCATTCACCACGCTTTGCAACCGGCTCAATCCGCTTATCCTAAGACTAATATCGCGGCACAACCAACGAATCTTCACAACCGGATGTTCCGGGACCGAAGTGGATTTACCCGACCAAAGCCTTTATGATGCTTTGGAAATAACAACGGATCAGGACCATGAGACACTTCGATATCGCCATCACCGGTGCGGGACTTGCGGGCCAGATCGCGGCCATCGCGCTGGCGCGGGCGGGCCGCCACGTGGCGCTCGTTGCACCTTCCAGCGACAGGAAGGACCAGCGCACCACGGCGCTGATGGACCAGTCCATCCGCTTCATGGACCGTCTCGGCCTGTGGTCGCGCATCGCGCCTTCGGCCGCACGCCTTTCCACCATGCAGATCATCGACGGCACCGAGCGCCTGCTGCGTGCACCCACCGTGCAGTTCCGCTCCTCCGAAATCGGACTGGATGCCTTTGGCTGGAACATCCCCAACGAGGCTTTGCTCGGCGTTCTGAGCGAAGCGGTCGAGCAGGAACACAATATTACCCGCCTCGATGCCACAGCCGAGACAATCGACATCGGCAACGACCGTGTATCGGTGACGCTTGGCGACGGCGAAACGCTCTCCGCCGATTTCCTCATCGGTGCGGATGGCCGCAAATCCATTGTGCGGGATGCTGCCGGCATCGGCGTCAAATCCTGGTCCTATCCGCAGACGGCCATTGTTTTGAACTTCGGCCATAGCCGGTCGCATGGCAATGTCTCGACGGAATTCCACACCCCCACCGGCCCTTTCACCCAGGTTCCCCTGCCCGGCAACCGCTCCAGCCTCGTCTGGGTCGTCACCCCGCAACGGGCGGAGGAATTGACGGCGCTGCCGCTGGAAGCGCTCAGCCTCCGGGTCGAGGAGCGAATGCAGTCCATGCTGGGAGCCGTCACCGTCGAGGACAGCGTGCAGGCATGGCCGCTCTCTTCCATGACCGCACACCGCTTCGGTAAGGGCCGCGTCGCCCTGATCGGCGAGGCCGCACATGGTTTTCCGCCCATCGGCGCGCAGGGGCTGAACCTCAGCCTGCGCGACATCATCGCACTGACGGAATTGCTGAGCGCCGTCTCCGACCGGCCGGTTGCGGCCGATGCCGGCAGCAGCTTCGACCGCAGGCGGCGGGCGGATGTCTACAGCCGCACGCTGAGCGTCGATCTCCTGAACCGCTCGCTGCTTTCCGATCTCCTGCCGGTGCAGATGGCGCGCGCGGCGGGCCTGCACGTGCTTTCCGGCATCGGCACGCTTAGAAGCATGGTCATGCGCGAGGGCATCGAACCCGGTCGTGGGCTGAAGGCCCTGCCCTCGCTGCTGTTCGGCAGCTTCAGAAAGGCTGGATGAAATACACCACGCCGGTCAGCGTGAGGACCGAAAGCACCGTCGAAATCAGGATCGTTGCCGACGCCCGCTCCTGCCAGACGTGATATTGCTGGCCGATGACGAAAACATTCGTCGCGGTCGGCAGCGCGGCCAAAAGAACGGCCGAATAGATCCACACCGGCTCGAACCGCCCGAGCGACGAGAGCACGAGATAAGCGGCGAGCGGATGCAGGATCAGCTTTGCCGGCACGATATAGCTGATTTCCACCGGCACCCGTTTCATCGGCCGAAGCGCCAGCGTCACGCCCATGGCAAACAATGCGCAGGGCGCCGCCGATTGCGCCAGATAATCCACCAGCCGCTGCACCGCCTCCGGCGGCTGCCATGACAGCGACGCGGCGAGAAAGCCGGCGATGACGGAGACGATGAAGGGATGGGTGATGACCTTGCGCGCCACATCCAGCGCAAGCCTTGCCGGAGAGCGCTTGTCACCGCCCGCAACCGCCATCATCGCCGGGGCGACGATGAAATGGGCGGCGTTTTCCAGACAGACGATCAACGCCACCGGCACCGCCGCCTTTTCGCCAAGCGCCAGAAGCGCAAGCCCCGGCCCCATATAGCCGATATTGCCGTAGCTTGCCGCGAAACTCTGGATCGTGGTCTCGGCAAGGCTGTTCTTCCGCACGAACCGGCCGATCAGGAACACAGCCAAGAAAATGCCATAGGTGCAGGCGAGACTGGCCGCGACGAAATCCATCCGCGCCAGTTCTTCCACCGGCGTTTTCGACACCAGCTTGAAAAACAGCGCCGGAAGCGCCGCATAGATGATGAAGGTGTTCAGCCAGCCCATCGCCTCGACGGGCTGCTTCGTGATGCGCGCCGCCCCGTAGCCGATGAAGATCAGGCCGAAAAACGGCAACAGCAATCCGACGATATCCGTCACTATGTTTCCCCCGCAAGCAACTCCAGCGGGAGGCTTAGCCGATTTGCATCAGGATCGGAAAGGTCTCCTGGAACCAGATCGCCACATTGGTGATAAAACCCGACATGAAAGCGAGACCGGTCAGCACCAGCAATACGCCGAGCAGCTTTTCCACGAGGCCGAGATGGCGGCGGAAGCGGACGAGGAAACGCATGAAGGAGCCGGAAAACGCCGCCGCGATCCAGAACGGCACCGCAAGGCCAAGAGAATAGACCGCAAGCAGCGCCGCACCGTCGCCAACCGTATCGCGCGCGGCGGCGACGCCGAGAATAGCCCCCAGAACCGGGCCAATGCAGGGCGTCCAGCCGAATGCGAAAGCAAGACCCATGACATAGGCCCCGGACAGCGTGGCAGGCTTGCCCGCCCCCTGAAACCGCGCCTCGCGCGAAAACAGGCCAATGCGAAACACGCCGAGGAAATTCAGACCCATCAGAATGATGATGAAACCGCCGATCTTGGCGAGAATATCGAGATTCTGGCGCAGAAGCGTACCGATCGTCGAGGCGCCGGCCCCCAGCGCCACGAAGACCGTGGCGAAACCGAGCGTGAAGAAGAAGGCCGAAAACAGCACGGCCCTGCGAATCTCCGGCCGCGGCGCGGTATCTTCCGTCCTGAACTGCTCGACCGAAACACCCGCCATATAACAGAGATAAGGCGGCACCAGCGGCAGAACGCAGGGCGACAGAAACGAAAGAGCGCCGGCCAGAAGCGCGCTGAACAGGGAAATATCGGCAATCGACAAGAAAGAACTCCGCATCCCGCAAAGCCGCCACGATTCTTAAGCTTCGCCGGCACTTCACGCTTCATTTTCGTGCATGTCATTGCTGCAAAAGGATTTCACCCGTCCGGCCGACATGTATGAAGCCGGTTTTATCCCCAGCCGCCCCCTCTCTCCAATCACCTTTTCGGGGGTGCGACAAAAAAAACCGGATTGATTGTCGAAACCGCTTTTTTTGGGTTGACCGAACGGATCGCTCTACATATGTTCCGCGCACTTCCGAAGGGCAGCCAAGCCCCGACACGGGAGAGCGTAGCTCAGCCGGTAGAGCAACTGACTTTTAATCAGTAGGTCCAGGGTTCGAATCCCTGCGCTCTCACCACCTTCAAATACAATTTTCAGATATTTCACAAAGAGTTAGCGCCGAAGGTGGCCGAACTCAGGCGGTAATGGAAAAGATTCGGCCGCAGTCTCCGAGCGCAAAATAACGATATCCACCGCAAGCCCGGGTTTCAGAACAACCACTGCAATAAGGGGCACGGCTCGGCGCTAACGCCCCGGCATGACCGGGCAATCGTTTCAATCGCTCGAGATATTTCCTCAGGCCGAAATCTCAGTCAGTATTCACGCAAATCCAATCAGGATATCACTTGCGCGCGGCAGTACGGCGGCAGCGCCAGTTCCAGTCTCTTGGCTCGCCCGTGTCCATGTGGACCGATTCGGTGTGGCAATAGGTGCCGACGCCACCGCGTTCCGGCAGGGAACGTAGATAGGTGGCAAGCTCCCATTTGGAGACGCCCTTGATCTGGATGTCGGCGGCATCGCAGGTGTAGTGCTTGGAACCCTGCCTTATGCCCTTTGGCGGACGATAGCCCGAGGTGACGATCGCCGGGCTGTTATAGTGGCGCTCCACATCCTTGATCATCCGCACCAGTTCCGGCTTGAAACAGCCGACTTCGACCCGGTCCGTCTGCAGGAAAAGCCCGTTCGGGGCGACGCGGGTGAGGCCGGAGAGCGAGGCTAGCTTCATCAGGCCGGTCGGCTGGTCATCCTCTTCATCGAGATGGGCGTCGTCGAATTCGTCGGACATCATTGAGCGGCCGGAAAGGGCAATGCCCATCGTCCCGTCCGAAACGCCGGGCAATGCGGCGACCTGCGTATTGCCGGCCGTGCCGCTTTCAATCATTTTCGGCAGGCGCTTTTTGGCCGCACCGGCGAAAAATGCCGCAAGCGTCACGCCCTTACCCTCGCTTTCCTGCCCCTCGCCCGCCGCCCTGGCGTCCACGGCTGGTTGCGCGGTAACGGCCGCGAGCTGTTCCGATGCCGACTGCGGCACGGGTACGGATGCCGGCTGACGATTTTCGCTGTGCTGTTCCGCCGGCGCCTGTGCGGCTGGCGGGACCTGAGCCGGCGCTGCCACCGGTTGCGGCTGCGCCGCCTGCACCGGCGCCGAATAAACGCTGCTGACGGCGGGAACGATTCTCTGGGACGAAGCGCCCGCAGCGGCGGCCGTGCCCGGCGCCCCTGCAGCACTGACAAGCGCTGCGGATGCGGTGGAATAAATGCTTGTCGTTCCTGCGGAAATCGCCGTTGGCTGCGTCGTCAATCCGCCGATATCGGGGGCGGCGCCATAAGCCTGCGCCGGGTCGCCCGATGCCTGCGGCTGGGCTGACGCGGCCGCTCCTGCCGCCGATGCCACGGCCGGATCCACATAATGTCCCTGTTGCGCGCCGGCCGCAGCAGTTGAAGCGGCGGTCTGCGGCTTCTGTTGTGCGAAAATTTCCGGCTTTTTGGTCGCGGCGGCCATCTCGTCGTCGGTCACTGCCGAAACGCATCCGGAAAGCCCGAGCAGCGAAACCGCGATGACGAGACGCTGACGGACCAGACGTCCTTTCGCGCTCTCGACAGTTGTCATGGGTGGCCTCCGTATCTTGCATTTCCAACAGCAGCACGGGAACGGGCGCGTGTGCTTCCCCAAAACGGGACTGGCCGTTTTGATTCGCGGACTATGCCTCATCCCCTTGGGACAAGGCAAGAGCACCCGAAAACGCCGCTGCTCACCGGAAAATCCCTACCAGGAACCGGTATTCTGCATAGATATCCACGGTTCGGCTGGTGCGAGGCTTTCGCCCTTCTGCAGAATTTCGAAGGAAATGCCATCCGGCGAGCGCACGAAGGCCATGTGCCCGTCACGCGGCGGCCGGTTGATGACGATGCCGTTCTGCTGAAGCCGGGCGCAGAAATCGTAGATATTGTCGACCTCGTAAGCCAGATGACCGAAGTTGCGGCCGCCGGTATAATCCTCGGTATCCCAATTATAGGTGAGTTCGAGGCACGGCGCCTTGTTTTCCTTCGCCGCAGCAATGTCGTCGCGCGCCGCAAGAAACACGAGAGTGAATCGGCCTTTTTCGTTCTCGATTCGGCGTATTTCCTCAAGACCCAGCAGGTCGCGATAGAATTTCAGTGATTCGCCAAGGTCTTTGACGCGAACCATTGTGTGCAGATACCGCATTTTCTTCCTCTCAATTACACGGGTCCGGAGCCGTTAAACGCATGATGGCAAGCCCCGGACAAGGACGGCGACATAAAAGCAGCTGCGTAAATCAAAAACTAGGGCTTGCGTGAAACCGTTACCAAGATGTTAATCTGGCGCACAGGAATCAGTTGACCGGTGTATGGCGCGTAATCGAGGGGTTGGCAGGATATGGCTGATAGGATGTCATCGAAAACGATAGTCGATGTCGAGGACCTTTCGGGCGATGCCGTGGACCTGACCGAAATTACCGGTGTCGTGAAGTGGTTCGATGTCGCCAAGGGTTTCGGCTTCATCGTGCCCGACAACGGCACGCAGGATGTGCTGCTGCACGTCTCCTGCCTGCGCCGCGACGGTTACCAGACAATTCTTGAAGGCACGCGCATCGTCGCCCTCATCCAGCGGCGCGACCGCGGTTTCCAGGCCTTCCGCATCCTGTCCATGGACCAGTCGACCGCCGTTCACCCCTCGCAGCTGCCGCCGGTGCGCACCCATGTGCAGGTAACGCCTTCGAGCGGGCTTGAGCGCGCCATCGTCAAGTGGTTCAACCGCACCAAGGGTTTCGGCTTCCTGACGCGCGGCGAAGGAACGGAAGATATTTTCGTGCATATGGAAACCCTGCGCCGTTTCGGCCTGACGGAGCTTCGCCCCGGCCAGGTGGTTCTGGTGCGTTACGGCGATGGCGACAAGGGCCTGATGGCGGCGGAAATTCACCCCGATAACCCGGTTTCCATCGGGATGTCGCATTGATGCCCGCCCTGCCCCATATGGTGAAAAGCGCCGTTATGGCGCTTCTTTTTTCACGCTGGCCGCCGCCGCCCAGGCTCAGCAACAGCAGACTTTCCCCTCCGAACCGCTGCAGATTGAAACCGTCGGGGGAAAGAGCCACGATTTCACTGCCGAACTGGCGCTGAACAACGCCCAGCGCGAACAGGGCCTGATGTTTCGCAAGAGCATGCCGCTTGAAAACGGCATGCTGTTCGACTTTGGTGAGCCGCGTGACGTCGCCATGTGGATGCGGAACACACTTATTCCGCTCGACATGCTTTTCATTGGCCGTGACGGCCGCATTACCCATATTCACGAAAACGCGGTTCCGCATTCGGAAGCGATCATCAGCTCCCGCGGGCCAGTAAAATTTGTGCTTGAACTGAATGGCGGCACTGCGAAGCGCTATGGCATCAAGCCGGGCGATATGGTTCGCAGCGCGCAAATCGGCAACCGGAAATGACGTTGCCGCGTTATTGCGTCAGAACGAGCCGGACGAGGTTTCGCCCGGCTGGCGCAATATTCAATAAACCGGCTCGATATGGCTCAGAATCCGGCAATTGGAAATGGAAGCGGCAAGGTTGATGGCGATGTCGATCGCCTCGACCGAATCGGCCGTGCCTTCCAGATAAATCACATCATTTTCGACGGTTGCGGAAATGCGCGACTTCTCGAGACCCGATTCGAAAGCCAGAGCCGACGTGATTGCCTGGCATACGCCGGCCATGCGGTCTCCGAAGAAGCTTTCCTGAATGCCTGACAAATTGAACATATGCGTTCTCCTTCTTATGGACATAACAACGCCCTGAGGGCGGTTTTGTTCATCTCCGGTTCATCTATTTGTTCATCTTCCATTCATCTTGGAAAATTGGAACCCCCTGATCGATCACATTTTAGGTGATCGGGAACCATTTCGTGAGGCGGGCATTTCGCGCATGGGAGAATGAAAGGCCTTCAAGGCAGGTAAAACAGGGAGGAGAATGACATGCTGATTAACAGAACGGAGCCGTGTCACCACGCCTCGTGGATGAAGCCGGTGGCGATCCACCTGCCGCTGTGTGTCGCGGTGGAAATCTACAGCCCGCTGGTGGCGCTGGACATGCTGATGTATCGTTGGCCCGAGGAACACGGGCCGGAATATGAAGAGGCGCGCAGGAACTGCCTCGATGCCATTGCCGGCAGATGCGACATCGAGAAGGCACGGGAATCGTTTCTCATCGCAAGCAGTCATGCCCACATCCTGAACGTCCACTAAAATTCATCGACCGTCGTGACGATTGGGCCCTTCCATGCGGAGGGCTTTTTCTTTTGCGCGCGGCCTCTGCGACGCCTCCATGCACGGCGCAGCCTGCACACCGGCCGATGATGACATGTAACTGTCACGCAAACGTTATAATCGGCAGAGACGAATTCCATGGAATCGATTGGCGCGCAGACCGCCAAAAGCTTGGGAGTGGAACTGGCCAGCATGGAAACTGTCTTTGCCCTTTGCGCAATTCTGCTCCTCGGCTTCAATCTTCTCGGTATCGTTCTGGCCGGCTGGCGACTGACGAGACGGGACGCGGAAAACGATCTCGTCCGGCAAAAGCCGCCTGTCTCGCTCGTGGTGCCGCTGCGCGGCGTGGAGAACTTCACGGCCCTGACGCTGTCGCGCGCCTTCGAGCTCAACTGGCCCGATTATGAGCTGCTGTTCTGCGTCGCCGATGAATTCGATCCGGTGATCGAGGAGGTTCGCAAAGCGCAAGCCGCCTTCCCCTCGGTTTCCATGCAGTTGCTCATTGGCGATGACCGCATCAGCGCCAATCCGAAACTGAACAATTGCGTCAAGGGCTGGCGGGCCGCCCGGCATGAGTGGGTAATTCTGGCCGATTCGAACGTGCTGATGCCGAAACCCTATATTGCGACCATGATGTCGGCGTGGCGGCAGGATAGCGGGCTCGTCTGCTCGCCGCCGCTTGGCTCCCGGCCTGCGGGTTTCTGGGCGCATGTGGAATGCGCCTTCCTCAACGGCTCGCAGGGCCGCTGGCAATATGCGGCGGAAGCCATCGGCATGGGTTTCGCACAGGGCAAGTCGATGTTGTGGAACAAGCCGTTTCTGGAAGACAATGGCGGCATTCGCGCACTGGCCGCTGAAATCGCCGAAGACGCCGCTTCGACGAAGCTGGTGCGAAGCGCAGGCCGCAAGGTGCATCTGGTCTGCGCCCCCTTCGAACAGCCGCTCGGCCAGCGCCATGCCGGCGAGATCTGGTCGCGCCAGACCCGCTGGGCGCGGCTGCGACGCGTGACCTTCCCGCAATATTTCGCGCCGGAAATCCTCACCGGCGCGCTTCCCCCGCTTCTCTTCGCGCTCGCCGCCGCCGTCATGATGGATGTAAACCTCGCCGCAACCGCCTTTGCCGTCCTCGCCCTCATGTATGTGCCGGAACTTGCGCTTGCAGCCCTCAACCGCTGGCCGGTATCGCTCCATACGCTGCCGGCGATGATCGCCCGGGACATGATCATGCCCGTCGTCTGGGCGCGAAGCTGGATCGGCAGCGCGGTGGCATGGCGCGGCAATGTCATGACGATCGGCACGGCAGAGAGCACCCTGGCCGGTCCGTCCGCGGAATAAATCAGAGCTATTTGGAAGAAGTTACGCCGGAAAGCTGATGTTTTGCTTTAAAATGGTCGGAGTGGAGAGATTCGAACTCCCGACCCTCTGGTCCCAAACCAGATGCGCTACCAGACTGCGCTACACTCCGCCGAGGCGATGGCTGGGGAATACACGGTTCACCCGCAGTCCGCAACAGGGAAATTCATCTTTGTTCAGCCACGGCCTCGATGAACAAAACGTAACCTCGAAACGGCGGCGCAGGATCGGACGGCAAGGGGATAATCGTCTTGACTCTCACCTGAAGTCAGTCCATTTCAAATTCAACGTTCCTGACACGATTTGGTTATTCTATTCAGGTACGTGATGAATAATTCGGGGCGTTTCGCCCCGCTGTCCAACCGGAGCAGTTTCGACATGTCTGCGAAGATTTACCGCCCTGCAAAAACCGCCATGCAATCCGGCAAGGCGAAGACCAATGTCTGGGTTCTGGAATTCGACGCCGAGGTTCCGCGCAAGATCGATCCGATCATGGGCTACACCTCCAGTTCCGACATGAAGCAGCAGCTCAAGCTGACATTCGAGACGCAGGAACAGGCCGAAGCCTATGCACAGCGCAAGGGCATCGAATACCGCGTCATCCAGCCGAAGGAAGCGACCCGCAAGGTGGTTTCCTACACCGACAATTTCCGTTTCAACCGCACCCAGCCCTGGACGCACTGAAACACGACGATCAAAGTTTTTGCCGGAGCATCGATTGCCCGGCATGACGGCCCCTTAGCTCAACTGGATAGAGCAACTGCCTTCTAAGCAGTAGGTCGCAGGTTCGAGTCCTGCAGGGGTCGCCATCTTCCCTCCGAGGCGCAAACCTTCACTGCACTGCCGGAATCCAGATTGCGGACGTCTCGTCGCCATAAGAGATGGCATCGCCCTCCAGAACGCAGATGCCAATCCAGGCGCAAACCACTGCATCCATCATGTCTTCGAAAGCCTTCATCTCCCATGTTCGCACGCCGATGGGAGGAATGGCGAGAGCATCGGCGACATTGCCAATGCGGGCATCGAGATGCGCCACAATCGAACGCCAGACTTCAACCAGTTTCGTGCGCCGAACGGGAATGGTGTCTGATCGCCAATAGCTGCCAATCTTCGAGTGTTTATAGGGGAGCCGCTTCTCCGATTGCGTCAGCTCGACCAATGCGGGGTGGGGATAGACCTCAAGCAGACCGCGCTCGCAGACCTCCGTCGTCAGGAGTGGATATCCTGCGTGTTCGAAGGAGATTTTTAGATCGTCGCTTATCTTCCCCGGCCTTAGAGCATTTGGGGTGTGCGTGCCGCAATGGCGGGCACCATAAGCCGAGGAAACCCTGTTGTCCGAAACGCGTCGAGCCGTTATCGGGGCATGTGAAAGCGGCATATCAACCGCGACAAGGTTGACCTTGCATCCGCCAAGCGCTTCGGCGGCATCTAGAAGTTCTGTCGCCTGTGCAATCGAACCACGAGGGCGGTCACTACGGGCTGATGCCCCGTATTGTCGTGCAAGAAAATGATCGTAAGAGGGGGCAACCGCGCGCAGCCGCCAGCATGAGCCATCCTTGACAACCAGCGCGACGCCGCTCGGCTCGGTCGCCGTCCAGGCAGCGTCAATTCCCAATATCGCCGTCATACATCACGTCCGGATTCCGTCGCACACGGGATCGCGTCACCCCTGCCCTACAAACGAAAAATAACCCCACGCAGCCACGAAGAAAGCGATCACGGCCACGATCGTCAGGGCCTTCTTCGCTTTTGGTCCCATTGGTTCGCGTGGCTTCTTCGGCGGCACCGGTTTGCGGAACTTCACCACATTGTCGTTCATTCTATTTTCGTCCTGACTATCGCTGCTGAGAGCTCAGCCGCGTTTATGGCATCGATCTTCCCGGATTTATCTCTAGCAGACCAGAGCTATCATAAATATTACCAAGTTTTCACTTCACCCTTGGGGCAAGCTATGTCACTTCCCACAATCAGAGGAATACAACGGCGACAGATGGACGGACAAACCGGAGAGCGGTGACAACCCTCTGTGGTATTTTGAACTTTGCGGGTGACGAGAATGAATGACGCCAATACGAGTGGCAGCGATACCGAAAACAGCCAGCCCGATCTGCGCGAGATTCTGGGAACGAACAGAAACGGCCGCAAGAAAAAGTCGCGTCGGTATCTCTATGCCGCAGCAGCCCTTGTGCTGATTGGCGGTGGCCTTGGTTATTATTACCAGTCACGTGCGGCAGGCGTCGCCTATAGCTATACCACGGAAGCCGCGCGTCAGGGCGATCTCTCGGTCATCGTCACCTCCACCGGCTCGGTTCAGCCGACGGATCAGGTCGATATATCGAGCGAACTCTCCGGCACCGTCCGCAAGGTCAACGTCACCTATAATACCCCGGTCAAGGCCGGAGACGTATTGGCGGAGCTGGATACCAACAAGCTGGAGGCCGACGTCCAGAGCGCCCGCGCAAAACTCGCCTCTGCCAAAGCCAATGTGCTGAAGGCGCGCGCCGATCTCGGCTCGGCAAAGACGTCCATGGAGCGCCTGCGATCGCTGGTGCAGAACCGTGTGTCCAGCCAGCAGGATCTGGATGCGGCACAGTTCACCCACGATGCCGCCGCTGCGACGCTGGAGGTGAATGAAGCAACCGTGCTTTCGGCGGAAGCGGATCTGCGGCTCGCCGAAGTCAATCTCGGCAAGGCCAAGATCGTCTCGCCCATCGATGGCGTCATCCTTACCCGCAGCGTCGATCCCGGCGCCACCGTCGCCTCCTCGCTCAATGCGCCGGTGCTGTTCACCATCGCCGGCGATCTGCGCCATATGGAATTGCAGGTGTCCGTGGATGAGGCCGATGTCGGCAAGGTCGAGACAGGGCAGAAGGCCACGTTTAATGTCGATGCCTATCCTGACCGCAGTTTCCCGGCCGAGATCGAGACCGTGCGTTTCGCTTCCGAGACCGTGTCGAATGTGGTCACCTACAAGGGCATATTGACCGTCGACAATGAAGAGCTGCTATTGCGCCCCGGTATGACGGCGACCGCCAATATCATCGTCGAAGAGATCAAGGATACGCTGCTGGTGCCGAATTCCGCGCTTCGTTATACGCCGCCGCGCGAATCCGCCTCCCGTGGCGGCGGGTTGATGAGCCTGTTCCGCCCGCCGCGCATGGGCCGCTCGCAGAACCGCGATGCCGGCCAAGCCGCGCAGGCCAAAAGGACGGTCTGGGTGCTGCGCAACAACACGCCAGTCTCCGTCGCCATCGAAACCGGTTCCACCGACGGCCAGCATACCGTGGTGAAATCGGGCGAGTTGAAAGCCGACGATCAGGTGATTACCGACGCAACGGCCCGCAACGCCGGCTGACGGAGGACAAGCCCATGCAACAGCCGCCGCTTATCGAATTCCGCGATGTCGTCAAGCAATATGGCCGCGGCGAAGCGACCATCCGCGCGCTCGATGGCGTCAGCCTCTCCATTCATGAGAAGGAATTCGTCGCCATCATGGGGCCGTCCGGCTCCGGCAAATCCACCTCGATGAATATCATCGGCTGTCTGGATGTGCCGACATCAGGCGAATACCTGTTTCAGGGCGTGCCGACCAGCGGCTTCGATAATGGGCATCTGACGCTGCTGCGCCGGCACATGCTGGGTTTCGTGTTTCAGGGCTTCAACCTTCTCTCGCGCACCTCGGCGGTGGAGAATGTCGAGCTGCCGCTGATCTATCGCGGCATGAAGGCCTCGGAGCGGCGCGCGCGCGCCATGGAGGCGCTGGCGCAGGTGGGCCTGAAAGGCCGCGAGGACCACACCACGCAGGAGCTTTCCGGCGGCCAGCAGCAGCGTGTGGCGATTGCTCGCGCCATCGTCACCCGCCCCGCCCTGCTTCTGGCCGACGAGCCGACCGGAAACCTCGATACGAAGACCAGCATCGAGATCATGGAACTGATAACCTCGCTCAACCGCGACAAGGGCATCACGGTCGTGATGGTCACCCATGAGGAGGATATTGCCGCTTATGCCGGGCGTCTGCTGCGTTTTGTGGACGGCCACCTCGCCTCCGATAGCGCCGCAGATCATAAGGAGACATTGGATGTTCTTTGAAACATCGCGTCTTGCGCTGCGCGCCATCAGCCGCAACCTTCTCCGTTCCTTCCTCACCGTGCTCGGCGTCGTCATTGGTGTGGCCGCCGTCATCGCCATGGTCACAATCGGCAACGGTACGACCGAGCAGGTGAAATCGGAACTGTCGCGGCTCGGCACCAACATGCTGTTCGTGCGCCCCGGCCAGTTTGGCCCTGGCCGCGCCAGCACCGAAGCCAAGCGCTTCGATGACCGCGATGTCGAGGCCATCCGCAACCAGATATCAGGCATCCGCGCTGTCGCTCCGCAAAACCGCAGCTCTGCGGCAACCGTTATTTTCGGCGGCAAGAACCACCAGACAAGTGTTATCGGCACAACAAATGATTATCTGATCGCGCAAGACTGGACGATCGCATTGGGTCGCGATTTCCAGCCCGCCGAAGATCGCGGCGGCCAGATCGGCTGCATCATCGGCGAGACGGTGCGGCAGGAACTGTTCGGTGCGGAAAACCCGGTGGGGCAGACGATCCGCGTCAGCAACATCTCCTGCCCCGTCATCGGTGTGCTGGGCAGGAAAGGCCAGTCCGGCCTCGGCGACGATCAGGACGACACGATCATAATGCCGCTGAAAATCCACCAGCGGCGCATCGGCGGCACCACCACCATTTCCTCGATCATGGTCTCTGCGCAGGATGGCGTTTCGACCGCCAAGGTGCAGAGCGACCTGCAAAACCTGCTGCGCGAGCGCCGCCGCATCGGCATCGGCCGCGAGGATGATTTCACCGTCAACGACATGACGCAGATCGCCTCGGCCATGACCGGCACGACGACGCTGCTGACCGGGCTTTTAGGCGCGGTCGCCGCCGTCAGCCTTCTGGTCGGCGGCATCGGCATCATGAATATCATGCTGGTTTCGGTGACGGAACGCACCCGCGAGATCGGCATTCGCCTTGCCATCGGCGCACTGGAAAAACAGGTGCTGACGCAGTTTCTGGTGGAAGCCGTCATGCTGTCGGCCTTCGGCGGCCTTGTCGGCATCCTCACCGGCCTCGGCCTTGCTTATGCCGTCGTCGGTTATCTCAACGTGCCCTTCGTCACCAGCCCGTCGATCATCTTCCTCGCCTTCGCCTTTTCGGCGGCCATCGGGGTGATTTTCGGCTATTTCCCGGCACGACGGGCGGCGAGCCTGAGCCCGATAGAAGCCTTGCGGCATGAATGAAAGCCGGCCGATCCGCTTCAGTCGCTCACCGGGCAGCGTGCACTATCCACCCACTCTCCGAGCGCGCGCTCTATGTCGTCCTGATAGGACGGCAGGTTTTCCTTCTCACTGATGGCGCGGAGATACATTTCCACGGCATTCCGTTGCAAATGGGTCAGTAAGGAAAACCTCTCCTGACATCCGCGCAAATAGGGTGCGAATTCGTGCCTGTAGTCGCCATCGAGGTCGGCGATCATATAGGCGGGCAAATGAAATCGCATTCCTTCAGCATCAAGGAAGGCGGGGCTGCCGGAATGTCTGTTGAGGTCCTTCAGCGGGATAGCGGACCAATCATTCTTCTCATCGCCAGCACGACATGCGGCGCGAACCTCATTGTTCGCATAATCGTCAAGCGCCTGTGCCTCGGAGAGGCCGACGCCCCCACCCAGCGTAACACCCGCGAATGCCTCTCGCACCGCGGCTTTCGCATTCGCAATATTATCGGGTTGCGACCTCATCAAATCGTCTGCCTGTTCAATGATGCGCTCCCCCACTCCCGTCACCATGCGCTGTCGGCCAGTCTCCACCCTCGGTCCGTTCGAGCGGTGGGCTGTTCAACGCGTCACCCTTGGATGCCGCAGATCCCTTTATCTCCTCCCAGTAAAACGCAAGGCAAACAATACCGGCAATCAGCGTCAGGCCAGCCACGACGCTGGCGACGATCAGCCCTATCGTCCAGATATCAATCGAGGCGCTACTGATGTCCATTCCGGTTCACTCCCCACGATCAATCCCGTCGGCGGTCCGAAACGCCTTCCAGCATGGGCGGCAGGCGGTTCCGCCTCTCCCGCCAAACCTCGCGGAATATCCGATATCCTCGCTGACCTTGCGTCAGGGCGTCAATCGGATAGGCTCGCCTCAAGTTTACCGGATGGAGTTTGGATGTTCAAATCGGTATCGGATAGCGCCGCTGCCGCAGACGGCGGCTCGCTCGCCCTCTTCGTCGAACGGATTGACGGACAGACGGAGCTGTTTGTGATCAATCGCTCCCTCGCGTCACGCGGAACGCCCGACTACAACAAGATCACTTCGAGCCTTCGGCCGCTTGCCAAGGAGGATTGCGCAATGATCGCGGCAGCTCTCGAGCCGCTGTTGACGATAACACCATCGATTCATCCGCTGGCTGATTTTATCGATACGCTGAAACAGCAATCTTCCCGCTGATCGGAAATGCAGTGCGGCCAATCAAACGTTGGCCTCTGCCTCACGCTGCTTCGCCAGCGCCGCCAGATCGGCGGGCTTCAGCTCAACCGATTCACCGCAGCCGCAGGCGGATGTCTGGTTCGGATTATTGAAAGTGAAACCGGAGCGCATCTTGGTCACTTCGAAATCCATCTGCGTACCGAGCAGATAAAGCACGGCGGAAGGCTGAACCCAGACCTTCGCGCCTTCGAATTCCACCAGATCGTCCTTCGCGTCCGGCTCGGTCACGAGGTCGATGGTATATTCCATGCCCGCGCAGCCGCCCTTCTTGATGCCGACGCGCACGCCCCTGGCATCCGGTCCGGAATTCTCGACGATTGCTTTAACGCGCGAGGCGGCAGCCCCGGTCATGGTCATGATCGCAAAGCCCATGGGCCCATTCTCCTTCGACAACCGAGTTCAAGGCTCGATGCTTATGGATTTCAATCTAATAGCGCCTGAGAGTGTCATCAAGAGATGACACCCGTCAAAATCACGTCAGTACCAGCCGACAGCGACCTGTGCTTCTTCCGACATGCGGTCCGGCGTCCATGGCGGATCGAAGGTCATTTCGACCACGACACCGGAAACACCCTCGACGGCGCCCACGGCATTTTCCACCCAGCCCGGCATTTCACCGGCCACCGGGCAGCCGGGGGCCGTCAGCGTCATGACAATCTTGACCATCCGGTCGTCTTCGATATCGATCTTGTAAACGAGACCGAGTTCGAAGATATCGGCTGGAATTTCCGGGTCGTAGACGGTCTTCAGCGCCGCAATCACGTCGTCGCTGAGGCGTGCAAGCTCGTCCGGCGGAATGGTCGAAACCTTTTCCTGAGCTTCGGTCGCATCCTGGGTCTTTGCAGTGGCATCGGCAGTCATGGTCTTAAACCTCAATCCTGATTTCAAGCTGCGATATCAGGCGAAAAATTTGCGCGCATATTCCAGCGCCTCGACAAGAGAGTCTACTTCGGCACGGGTATTGTAAAGGCCGAACGATGCCCGGCATGTGGAGGTGACGCCGAAGCGTTTCAAGAGCGGCATGGCGCAATGGGTGCCCGCACGTACCGCAACGCCGCGCCGGTCGATCACCATCGAGACATCATGGGCATGGATGCCCTCAAGTTCGAAGGAGAAGATGCCACCCTTGTCAGGCGCATTGCCGATGATGCGCAGCGAATTGATCTCGCGCAGACGCTCGGCGGCGTAAGCGGCAAGATCGGCCTCGTGTGCTGCAATCGCGGCGCGGCCGAGATTGTCCATGTAATCAAGCGCGTAACCGAGACCGATCGCCTGCACGATGGGTGGCGTGCCGGCTTCGAAACGGTGCGGCGGCTCGTTATAGGTGACATTGTCTTCGGTAACGTCGAGGATCATCTCCCCGCCGCCCTGGAACGGCCGCATCTCGCGCAGCCGGTCGGCCTTGCCATAGAGCACGCCGATGCCCGAGGGACCGTAAAGCTTGTGGCCGGTCATCACATACCAGTCGCAATCGATATCGCGCACATCGACCGGCATGTGAACCGCACCCTGCGAACCGTCGACCAACACCGGAATGCCGCGCTCATGCGCAATGCGGCAAATTTCCTTGACCGGCACGATGGTGCCGAGCGCATTCGACATATGGGTGATGGCAACGAGCTTGGTGCGCTCCGTCAGGCTCTTTTCGAAAGCCTCGATATGAAACGCGCCGTCATCATCCACAGGCACCCATACGAGCTTGGCGCCCTGCCGTTCGCGGATGAAATGCCACGGCACGATATTGGAGTGGTGCTCCATGATCGAGATGACGATCTCGTCGCCCTCGCCGATCTTCGGCATGCCATAACCGTAAGCGACCGTATTGATCGCTTCTGTCGAGGATTTGGTGAAGACAATCTCATCCACCGAACCGGCATTGAGGAACCGGCGCACCTTTTCGCGCGCCGCCTCATAGGCGTCGGTTGCGGCATTGGAGAGGAAATGCAGGCCGCGATGCACATTCGCATACTCATTGGCATAGGCATGCGAAACGGCGTCGATCACCACCTGCGGTTTTTGAGCGGACGCGCCGTTGTCGAGATAGACCAGCGGCTTGCCATAGACCTCGCGCGACAGGATCGGAAAATCCTTCCGCACGGCTTCAATGTCATAAGGGGCCGCCAACGCGGCGCGTTCGCTCTCAGGCATGATGTTCCAGCCAGCCGGAGATGATCGTCTCCAGCGCCTCTACCAGATTTTCTTCTTCCAGTTCCTCGACGATCTCGGCGACGAAGGCGTTGACGAGCATCGCCCGTGCCTTCGCCCGCGGAACGCCGCGTGCCATCAGGTAGTAGAGATGGTTGTCGCTGATATCGGCAACCGTCGCACCATGGCCGCACTGAACGTCATCTGCGAAGATTTCCAGTTCCGGCTTTGCCGAGAACTCGCCATCGTCAGACATCAGCAGCGTATTGCAGGCCATCTTTGCGTCGGTCTTCTGCGCATCGGGTGCCACCCGGATCATGCCCTGGAAAATGCCCTTTGCACGGTCGAACACCACGTTGCGGAACACTTCCGTCGAGGTCGTGTTCGGCACGTTGTGGCCGAGAACCATCGTCACATCGGTATGGGTTTCACCACCCAGAAGGTTGACGCCGCGAACGATGAGGTCAGTGCCCTCGCCTTCCACATTGATGCGCAGTTCCTGCCGCACCAGCTTGCCGCCGGCATTGACAATGAACAGGCGAATCTTGGCGTCCGCGCCGATTTTCATGCGCAGCTGGCCAAGATGGATATCGGCTGCACCCTGTTGCTGCAGGATGATCCAGGTCACTTCCGCGCCATCCTCAACGACGATGTCGCTGACGGAGGAAACAAAGGCCGCGTCCGCAGTCACCGAAAGGTGACGCTCGATGACGGTTGCCTTGGAACCCTTGCCGAAACGGACCGGGAAGCGGCTGTGAACTTGGCCTGCGCCATGGATCGCCTGCAATTCGATCGGCTTCTCGATATCGGCATCGGCCGGAATCTCGAGCACCAGACCATCGCGCACGAAGCTGCCATTGATGCGGCCAATCGCGTCATCCTTGCTGGCTTCAGCGAGGCCGGCGGCAGCGGAACCGTCGAGCAGGCTTTCTGCAAAGCGCGAAACACGGACGTCCTCGATCTTGCCGATATCGGCCGCGCCATGCTGCACATAGGCAACCAGAGAACCGGCAACCGTCGGCGCCTGCTTCTCGATAACGGGCGCGGGCCGGTCTTCCGGAACGGCGCGCAGCAGGCTTTTCAGATCGGTATAGTGCCACGCCTCGATGCGTCGCGTCGGAAGACCGCCGGTCTTCAGATCGTCGAACAGCACGTCACGGGCGGCAACAACAGCGCCGTCGCCCGGCAATTCGCTGAACTTGGCGGTGTAAGCGTCGACCAGCGCGGTTTCCGCTGGCGTCAGCCGGTTGGTAGCTTGAATGTTCATGGACATCACCTCCTGGCCTTTGACTTAGGCCGCTTCACCGATGATGTCGGCGTAACCATTGTTTTCCAGCTCCAGCGCAAGAGCCTTGTCACCCGAGCGGATGATCTTGCCCTTGTAGAGAACGTGCACGCTGTCAGGCACGATATAATCGAGCAGACGCTGATAGTGCGTGATGACGACGGTCGCGCGATCCGGCGACTTCAGCGCGTTGACGCCGTCAGCCACGATCTTCAGGGCGTCGATGTCGAGGCCGCTATCGGTTTCGTCGAGAACGCAGAGCTTCGGCTCCAAGAGCGCCATCTGCAGGATTTCGGCGCGCTTCTTCTCACCGCCGGAGAAGCCGACGTTCAGCGGACGCTTCAGCATCTCCATGTCGATCTTCAGATCGCCGGCCGCTTCCTTGACGCGGCGGATGAAGTCCGGCGTCGTCAGCTCGGACTCGCCGCGCGCCTTGCGCTGCTCATTCATCGCAACCTTCAGAAACTGCATGGTGGCGACACCAGGAATTTCGACCGGATACTGGAAAGCAAGGAAAATGCCCTTGGCGGCGCGCTCGGCGGCATCCAGTTCCAGAATGCTTTCGCCGTTATAGAGAATGTCACCGGAGGTGACTTCATAATCTTCGCGGCCCGACAGGATGTAGGACAGCGTCGACTTGCCGGAACCGTTCGGCCCCATGATGGCGGCAACTTCACCAGCGGCAACCTTCAGGTTGAGACCCTTGATGATCTCGGTTTCGGTATCGGCGATCTTTGCGTGCAGGTCGATGATTTCAAGCATATTCAATTCTCTCGATCTTGTTTTCTCTTTCTGGAAGAGAAACGTTCAAATATCTCTGGTCTCAGTGTATCGGCCAGCCAGAATATCGCTGCCAACGCGAGACCGCTGCCTATCAGAAGAGGCTTGGCGAATGCCCACCCCGCCAGCAGCCCACCAACTCCCATAAAAACTCCGCACATCGATACGAACATGCAAAGCAATAGGAGAAGCGCGGAGCCGCCGAGTCGGGATGTCTCCATCAGCCCACGCTTCCTTCCAGCGAAATGCCGATCAGCTTCTGCGCTTCCACGGCAAATTCCATCGGCAGTTCCTGAATGACTTCCTTGACGAAGCCGTTGACGATGAGCGCGATGGCCGCTTCTTCGGGAATGCCACGCTGCAGGCAATAGAACAGCTGGTCTTCGGAAATCTTCGACGTCGTCGCCTCGTGCTCGAAGTGAGCGGAGGAATTCTTCGCCTCGATATAGGGCACGGTATGCGCGCCGCACTTGTCGCCGATCAGAAGCGAGTCGCACTGCGTGAAGTTGCGCGTGTTGGTCGCCTTGCGGTGGGCCGACACCTGGCCGCGATAGACGTTTTCCGAGAAACCGGCGGCGATGCCCTTGGCGATGATGCGGCTCGACGTGTTCTTGCCGAGATGGATCATCTTGGTGCCAGAGTCGATCTGCTGATGGCCATTGGAAACCGCGATCGAATAGAACTCGCCGCGGCTGTCGTCACCGCGCAGAATGCAGGACGGGTATTTCCAGGTGATGGCCGAGCCGGTTTCCACCTGTGTCCACGAAATCTTCGAGCGGTTGCCCCGGCAATCGCCGCGCTTGGTCACGAAGTTGTAGATGCCGCCCTTGCCTTCCTTGTCGCCCGGATACCAGTTCTGGACGGTGGAATATTTGATTTCGGCATCGTCGAGAGCCACGAGTTCAACAACGGCGGCGTGAAGCTGGTTCTCGTCGCGCTGCGGTGCCGTGCAGCCTTCCAGATAGGAGACGTAGGCACCCTCTTCGGCGATGATCAGCGTGCGCTCGAACTGGCCGGTGTTCTTCTCGTTAATGCGGAAATAGGTGGAAAGCTCCATCGGGCACCGCACGCCCTTCGGCACGAAGACGAAGGAACCGTCCGTGAAGACGGCCGAGTTCAGCGTCGCGTAGAAATTGTCCGTCGTCGGAACGACAGAACCCAGATACTTCTTCACCAGTTCCGGATGCTCGCGCACGGCTTCCGAAATCGACATGAAAATCACGCCGGCTTTCGCCAGTTCCGCCTTGAAGGTGGTGACGACCGAGACGCTGTCGAACACGGCATCCACGGCGACCTGGCGCTTTTCGACGCCGGCGAGGATTTCCTGTTCTTTCAGCGGAATACCGAGCTTCTCATAGACCTTCAAAAGCTCCGGGTCGACTTCATCGAGCGACTTCGGGCCGGGCGCGGTCTTCGGCGCGGCATAATAATAGAGATCGTTGAAGTCGATCTTGGGGTAGCTGACGCGCGCCCAGGTCGGCTCTTCCATCGTCAGCCAGCGCTTGTAAGCCTCAAGACGCCATTCCAGCATCCATTCCGGCTCCTGCTTCTTGGCCGAGATGAAACGGATCACCTCTTCCGAAAGGCCCTTCGGGGCCTTGTCGACTTCGATATTGGTTTCGAAGCCGTATTTATACTGGTCCACATCGATCTGGCGGACCTGATCGATCGTTTCCTGAACCGCTGCCATGTCGTTCTCCAATCTCGCCGGAGCCAAGGTCCGGTGGCTTGTCAACGTATCAAGGCGGAAAGCCGCCTTATCCATCTTCGGGCAATGTCACCGCGCCGTTAAGCGGGGCGGAGCTTATACCCATGTAAGTGCGGGATGGCGCTTTTCACACATCCCGGCAAGCGGAAAATTGCTATTCCGCAATTCTTTGCCGCATTTTAAGCGGCTTGACCGGAAAGCCTGCGCCGCCCGGCAATTTTCGCAAACGCCGCAAGCGTCCGTTCGATGTCCGCCTCGTCCGTCGCATGGCCAAGGGAAATCCGGAGCGCGCCGAGCTTGGGATCGCGCCCCATAGCCGTCAGCACATGGCTTTCCCCCACCTTGCCGGATGAGCAGGCCGAACCGGCCGACAGCGCAATACCTTCGATATCGAAGGCGATCTGCCCCGTTTCCGCCTTCAGGCCCGGCAGGGTGAAAAATGTGGTATTGCCGACGCGGGCAACGTCCTCGCCGTGGATGATCACGTCAGGCGCGCTCGCCCGCATGCCGTCTTCCAGTCGCGCCCGCAGAGCGGTAAGACGCGCCGCTTCAACCTCGAGATTCTTGGCAGCAACAGCGGCAGCGGCGCCAAAACCGATAACCGACAGGGTATTTTCCGTACCGGAACGATGCCCCTTTTCCTGCCCGCCGCCATGGATGAGCGGCTTCGGCATCATCACCTCGCCGCGCGAGATGAGAGCGCCAGCCCCCTTGGGGCCACCGACTTTGTGGGACGAGACAACAAGGAAATCGGCATCGAGAGCGTTGATATCGAGCGGAACCCTGCCTGCCGCCTGCACGGCATCGATGACCATCAATCCACCCGCCGCATGCACCAGCCGCGCCGCTTCCGCCACCGGCTGGAGGATGCCGGTCTCATTGTTTACCAGCATGCAGGCAACCATCGGCAGGCCGGCGGAAGCATCGTGCGAAGACAGCAGCGTCTGAAGTGCCGCAAGATCGATGACGCCCGCTGACGTAACGGGAATTTCCGTAACGTCAGCCTTGCCGAACCGGCCGCCTTCGCGAAAGGCAGGATGCTCGATGGCTGAAACATAAAGATGGCCATAGCGCACTGGAGCGCGCCCCATCCTGAAATCCGGTGTCAGCACCAGATTGGCGGCTTCCGTCGCGCCGCTGGTAAAGGTGACATGGGCAGCCTCGGCGCCAACAAGTGCCGCAACCTCGCGGCGGGCGCCCTCTACGGCGGCGCGGGCGGCACGCCCTTCCCGGTGCACGGAAGAAGGATTGCCGGCAAGATCGAGCGCGGAGACGAGAACATCGCGCACGGCGGGCAAAAGCGGCGCCGTCGCGTTCCAGTCCATATATGTCCGCATCAAAACCGTCATAACGATGAGGCTTCATCCAATCTTCAATGCGCCAAAACGCATTTTTCTTGAAATTACAGTTGCGCTTGCCTTATGACACCACCCGAGTGCTTTAGCACACGCAAAGTTTCGAATTATTCTAAACTGCGTTCTAGAAAAGATGACACAGTTCGTCAAGTCTTCTCATCGGAAGAATGCGGTTGGAGAATGAAAAAACACGACCGGAGTACCAATGCCCGAAGTCATCTTTAACGGCCCTGCGGGTCGCCTCGAAGGCCGTTATCAACCCTCCAAGGAAAAGAGCGCGCCGATCGCGATCATCCTTCATCCGCACCCGCAGTTTGGCGGCACGATGAACAACCAGATCGTCTATCAGCTCTTTTATCTTTTCCAGAAGCGCGGCTTCACGACGCTCCGGTTCAATTTCCGCTCCATCGGCCGCAGCCAGGGCGAATTCGACCATGGCGCCGGCGAGCTTTCCGATGCCGCTTCCGCGCTCGACTGGGTGCAGAGCCTGCATCCCGATTCGAAAAGCTGCTGGGTCGCGGGTTACTCCTTCGGCGCCTGGATCGGCATGCAGCTCCTGATGCGCCGCCCGGAAATCGAAGGTTTCATGTCGATTGCGCCGCAGCCGAATACCTACGACTTCTCCTTCCTCGCCCCCTGCCCGTCGTCGGGCCTCATCATCAACGGCGATAGCGACAAGGTCGCGCCTGAGAAGGATGTGAACGGCCTGGTGGAGAAGCTGAAGACCCAGAAGGGCATCCTCATCACCCACCGCACTGTTCCCGGCGCCAACCACTTCTTCAACGGCAAGGTGGACGACCTGATGGGCGAATGCGAGGACTATCTCGACCGCCGCCTCAATGGCGAACTGGTGCCGGAACCGGCGGCCAAGCGCATTCGGTGATTGGCCGAGCATTGGCAGGGTAGGTTTTGATCTAAAGACAATGATCGATGGTGGGTGTGGCTTACCCCCCTCTGCCCTGCCGGGCATCTCCCCCTCAAGGGGGGAGATCAGCTAGACGCCTGCTCCTCGCCCAAGTTTTACGTCGAAAATGACCAGAAGGTCGCCACGATTCGATCTCCCCCTTGAGGGGGAGATGCCCGGCAGGGCAGAGGGGGGTAAGCCAAGCCCGCCGTCCTCAACTACCCCCGCACCAATACCCCACCCGTCACCGGCTCCTTCACCCCCGTCGTCCCGGGATAGGTCAGCGGCAGCCCCTTCAGCGAGCGCACGGCCAGATAGGCCCAGGCCTCCGCCTCCATCGCCCCACCATCGAACCCCGCCTCTTCCGCCGCAATCACCCGCGCTCCGGACTTTGCGGCAAGGTCTGCAAACTCCGCCATGATCACCGGATTGAGCCGCCCGCCGCCACACACCACATAGGTTTTCGCAGCCTCCGGCAGATAGCTCGCCGACTTCAGAATGGCAGCCCCTGTCAGATGAGCCAGCGTCCGCGCACCATCCGCCAGCGAAACCTCACCCTTTTGCGGAGGCGCAAAATCGCTGCGGTCCAGCGACCGACGGATATTGGCTGAAAAAAACGGGCTTTCCATATAACGCGCCACCAGCGACGCGACGACGCTGCCGCCCGCCGCCGTCTTGCCGCCCTTGTCGAAAGCCTTGCCCGTATGCGCCTCGATCCACTGGTCGATCAGCATATTGCCCGGCCCGCTGTCGAAAGCGGCAAGCCGCCCCGCCTCACCGATATAGGTGAGATTGGAAATGCCGCCGATATTGACGAAGACGGCCGGCGTTTCGAACCCATCGGGCAGATTGGCGGAAAGCGCCATGTGATAGGCCGGGATCAGCGGCGCGCCCTGCCCGCCATGGACCATGTCGTTTGCCCGCATGTCGTAGACCACATCGATGCCGGTCTCGGAGGCCAGAAGCGCGCCGTCGCCGATTTGCACGGTCAGCGCCTCGTCCGGGCGGTGCAGCACCGTCTGACCGTGAAAGCCGATCACATCGATATCGCCGGGCTGGAGGCGGTGACGATGGAGGAAGGATTTGACCGCCGCCGCATGGGCAAGCGTCAGCTTGCGCTCGGCCTCCACTAGGTCGCCGGGACGTTCGCGTCGTTCACGAATGGCTTTGGCGGTGACCAATGCCTTCTGCCAGATGGCGCGCAGGCCCGGATCATAAGGGAAATACCCACTCGGCCCATGCCGCACCACGCTTTCGCCATCCGTGCGCAAAAGGGCAATATCGATGCCGTCCATCGATGTGCCGCTCATCAGCCCGATTGCCGTTTTGACCTCGCCCACCTGCCGCTCCCCTGCAATCACGAATCATCATGGAGTGAATCCCGACATTCATGGCCGAAACGGGTGCACATTTCAAAAAACAATGATAAAGCCGCGACGGTCATTGGTTTTCGATGGCCGCAAAGATCCAACCAGAAAGTAAAAGGTTATGTCCAGGTTCAAGTCCGATTTCCTCCGCACGCTCGATGAGCGCGGCTTCATTCACCAGATCTCCGATGAGGCAGGTCTCGACGAACTGTTCGCCAAGGAAACCGTGACCGCCTATATCGGCTATGACCCGACGGCTTCGAGTTTGCATGTCGGCCACCTCACCCAGATCATGATGCTGCACTGGATGCAGAAGACCGGCCACCAGCCAATCTCGCTGATGGGCGGCGGCACCGGCATGGTCGGCGATCCCTCCTTCAAGGAAGAAGCCCGCAAGCTCATGACGATCGACATGATCGAGGACAACATCACCTCGCTCAAGCATGTCTTCGCCAATTACCTCGATTACGACCGGGCCAATAATCCGGCGCTGATGATCAACAATGCCGACTGGCTGCGCGGCCTCAACTACCTCGAATTCCTGCGCGATGTCGGCCGCCATTTCTCGGTCAACCGCATGCTGTCCTTCGACAGCGTCAAAACGCGCCTCGACCGCGAACAGTCCCTGTCCTTCCTCGAATTCAACTACATGATCCTGCAGGCCTACGATTTCGTGGAGCTGAACCAGCGCACCGGCTGCCGCCTGCAGATGGGCGGTTCCGACCAGTGGGGCAACATCATCAACGGCATCGATCTCGGTCACCGCATGGGGACACCGCAGCTCTACGCGCTGACCTCGCCGCTTCTGACCACCTCCTCCGGTGCGAAAATGGGCAAGTCGGCTTCCGGCGCCGTGTGGCTGAACAAGGACCTGCTGCCGGTCTATGATTTCTGGCAATACTGGCGCAACACGGAAGATGCGGACGTCGTTCGCTTTGCGAAACTCTTCACCACGCTGCCGATGGATGAGATCGCCCGTATCGCCGCCCTTGGCGGATCGGAGATCAACGAGGCGAAGAAAATCCTCGCGACCGAAGTGACCGCCATCCTGCACGGCCGCGCGGCGGCGGAAGAAGCGGCCGAAACGGCGCGCAAGACCTTCGAAGAAGGTGCGCTCGCCGAAAACCTGCCCTCCATCGAGGTTCCGGCATCTGAACTCGAAGCCGGCCTCGGCGTCCTGTCGCTCATCGTCCGCGCCGGCCTCGCCGGCTCGAACGGCGAGGCCCGCCGCCACGTTCAGGGCGGTGCGGTAAAGATCAACGACATTGGCGTTTCGGATGAGCGCCAGACGGTCGGTTCCGGTGAAATCACCGGCGACGGCGTCATCAAGCTGTCGGTCGGCAAGAAGAAGCACGTTCTGGTTCGCCCGGCGTAAGACTTACAAAAACATCGTGTCGAGGACTGCGAAAGCGGTCCTCGATGCGCCGATACCCCCACTTCCGTCATGCCGGGCTAGATCCGGCATCCAGCCACGGCGCGTCTGCGCCGTGAAAGGGCTCTCGCGCGATCAAGGACTTGATCGCACTGGACCCCGGATCAGGTCCGGGGTGACGGAGTGCGGGTGCACTCGTTCTCGCCAAACGGCCGCGTGCGCCAAGCTTTGCGACGCTCCATTCACTGAAACTCGAAAATCTGCCGGAAAACGCCCGGCGCAATCAGCGAAAGCGGATTGATCGTCAGCTTCGGCTGGTCCGTCTGGCCGGAGAGCTTGAAAGTGATGCCGAGCAAGCCCCGGTCGCGGCCATTGCCGAGGAAGATGCCGATGAAGGGTAGCTCGCCGAACAGCCGGTTCAGGCCGTAGGCAGGCATGAAGGTGCCGGTCATGTCCATACGGCCGCTCTGGTCCTTCAAAAGCCCCTGGAAAGTCGCACCGATCTGCTCGCCGCGCACGACGCCGTTTTCCACCGCCACCGAACCGTTGACGTAAACGACCCGGGCAAAACCGCGCTGGAATTTTTCCGAGCTGACATCGATATTGCGGCGCACCGCATTGTTGAGGCTCCTGCCGTCCTCACCCGTCGGCGTGGCGACGATGTCCTGCAGCTTGGCTTCGTTGACGACGGCAAAATTGCGCAGGTCGAGCGATCCGCTCCAGTCGCTGCCATTGGAGGTCGTCAGCGCAAGATTGAGAAGGCCGCCACGAATGCGGCTGTAGATATTGGCGAAACGGGCAAGCGAACCCGCATCGCTGCTGGTCAGCGTCACGGTTCCCGTCGCCCCGCGATTGACAGTCTGCGCCACCACCGCCTGGCCATTGCCGGTGACGCCACGGAAATCGATGGAACGAACCTTGCCATCCCGCACGCTGACATCTGAACTGACATTGGCAAGGATTTCATCGTTGAACCCGTAGACCTTGTCGAATTGCGTCTTGATGGCAAGGGATGGCTGCGAACGCGACGTCCCGTCGCCGCTGCCGGAAGAGCTGCGAAGCTTCGAGAGGAAAGGCCTGACATCGGCGGATTTCCCCGATGCATTGATGATATAGCCGTTCTTCGAAGCGGCGACCGAAACGGCGTAATTATCGGAGGGCGAAAGCTGCACGCGGCTGAGATCGGCTGAAATCAGCCCGTTCTTGCTGAAGGCGATATCGCCGGCAGCGCCGAAGCCGTCACCGTCGAGCGAAAAGTCGCTGATCGTCGTGCGCCCGTCTCCCATTTCCATGGTGAAGGCGGCGCTGGCGGGAATGCCGATGCCCTTGCTCCAGCCAAGCCCCGGCAGAATGATCGACGCCTTGGTCAGATCGAGCCGGATATCCTGGCGTTTCGGGTCGGCGCCGTCGATTTCAATCGCCGTCGTGCCGCCGAGGACCGTGGAAAGTTCCGGAGCGAGCTTGGCAACCTGCGTTTCGTTCAGGCTTGCCTTCAGCGACAGCGTCGGCGCGATATCGCTGTTCTTACTCACCGGCTCCGTCATCACGATGTCCATCGGCACGTCGTCCACGCGGCCTCTGCCCTCCAGTTTGAGCTGTCGGTCGTCCAGCGTCATGAAACCGTCGAGCGCAGTCACCTTGTGGCCCGCAAAGGGCTTGGTCAGCGACAGGTTCTTCAGATCGAGATCGGCCGTCCACACCGGCGGAGGCGGGTTATGGCTGGAAAGCAGGCCAACGGTCAGGTTAGCATGGGCTTTGACATCGCCGGTGAAATCCTCCGGCTTGAACTGCGTATTCTTGAGCGCATTGATGGGTTTGAGCGCCGCAAGCTCGGCCACGGCATCGGCCGAGCCCGAAACGTTCAGTTCGAGATTTCCGAGCAGCGGCTTGTCGTAAACAGCGGAAATGAGAAAACGGCTGTTTTCCAGCGCAAGCGACCGGTTCGACGGGAAATAGGATGTTCCCCGCTTGATATCGACGGCCATCTTGCCGCCCACGAGATCGAAATGCGCGTCGACATCGCGCAACGGCGGGATGTCGCCGGTGGTATTGAGACGCGTATCGTCTATATCGAAACGGATCTGCATTTCGCTTTCGCCGAGCACCAGCGGGCAGCCGGGGCCGCACATCCGCCCCTGCGGTATGAAGATCGCGATTGAACCATTGGTGACGGTGCCGCCGTAGAGATTGGAGACCACCCAGTCGCGCGGCTTGTGCGCCATCCAGAACGGCCAGAGCTGCTTGACCGCCGTGGCCTCCATCTTCGGAATCTGCCCGCCGAAACTGATTTCCGGCGACCCCTGGCCGAACCGGATTTTCAGCGATCCCGCCATGTCTCCGAGCGGGCCAGTCACATAAAGCGAGGGAACGTCGAGCTGCTTCGTCGCCGCCGTAAAATGCCCGTCCGCCTTCAGGCTGAAAGGAACCGGGGCCTCGCCCGAAGCTTCGGACGAAGCAACGGCGTTATCGATCCGCAGCGAAAGGCCGAAACCTTCTTCCGTATCGCTGATTTCACCGGCGACCGGAAGAATTGTCCGCCCAAGCTCCAGCCGCGAATTGTCGATGACAAGGGTGCTTTTGGCAAAGTCATAACGCGCGTGGACGTTGCCAGCCGTAAAGGTCTGGGACTCGCCGCCGATCATCAGCGTTCCATTGCCGAGGCCGAGCGCAATCTCCAGCTGTGGCTCCTGCCCTTCCACGGCGCGCCGAGCGACAATATTGATACCCGTCTTGACGTTCAGGCCTTCATGGAGATTTCCGTCGGGATCGTATTTCTCAAGAAACGGGCCGATATCGAAACCGTCGATGCGGGCTTCAAAACCGTCTATCCGGCCGCCCGATCCCGAAGTCTGCAGCGACACGCTGGCAATTTCACCGTTGAATAGCGTTTCTCCATCGAGCGAATATCCGCCCTGCTGATCGGGCGTCAGCGACAGTTCACGCACTTCGACGGTGCGCGGCTTGCCCAACTCTCCGGGTGGCAGGTGAATCGAAACGCTGGAAATATCGATTTCCTCGGTTCCGCTGCTCAGAAAAGCCTGAGCGAGCTTGTCGAGCTGCCCGAAGGCCTCCTGCAATTGCTGCGGCACGGCGTCGAGCTTGACGCTGGCGAGATCGAACCCGTTACCCTTGGGCAAAAGCGCCGTATCGAGCTCCATCCCGTCGGCCTCGAGGCTCTCCACCGAGACACGGCCGGTCAGAAGCGCAAGCGGATCGAGCGCCATGCCGATTGCCCGCGCCCGGCTCATATGCTGGCCGGATTCCTTCTCGATGATATCCACGTCCTCCGCCACCAGCGCAAGGCGCAGCCCGGTGGAAAACCTGATCGCCGAAGAACCGATCCGCGCGCTGTAATGGGGGCCGAGCGCCCTTTCCAGCGCCTGCTGCGCCTGGCTGGAAAGCGTCGCGTCGATCGATCCTGTCTCGACGGAAAGAATGATGCCGCCAATGGACAGGAAGGCCAGCACGAAAAGCGCTGCGAAAATCTTGATGAAGGCGCGCACCATGGAGCGCGGCGCCGGGCAATGCACGATGATGGGATCTTCGGCCTGCGCCGAAGGAAGATCGTGCAGCGCAATGATATCGCGTCTGCCGAACTTGACCTTTTCACCCCTGACTTCAGCCATACGCCCGTGTTTGCCCTTGAATAGCTTTGTTTCGCCGCAACACCGAAGCGGGATGGCGAAAAGTGTAAGCGGTTTTCGTCCGGAATCCCGCTTTAATTCTTTAGCCCGGATAACGATTGAGATTTAAGATCGTTCGACCTGAAATCTAAATAGTGATCTGGACGACGCGCGGTTTCGCTATATATCGAATGTGGCGACTTTTCCTCAACATCCCGGCGAAAGAAAGGTAGATTATGACAGACTTGACGATTGGCGGCCCGGCTCCCGATTTTACTTTGCCCCGCAACGGTGAAGGGACGGTGACATTGTCCAAACTGCAAGGCAAGGCCGTCATCCTCTATTTCTACCCGAAGGACGATACTTCCGGCTGCACCGCAGAAGCCATCGACTTCAGCGCGCTGGCCGGCGAATTCGAGGCAGCCAACGCCGTCGTCATCGGCATTTCGCCCGACAGCGTTAAAAGCCACGACAAGTTTGCGGCAAAACATTCGCTTTCCGTCATGCTCGCTTCCGACGAGGAGAGGAAGGTTCTGGAAGCCTATGGCGTCTGGAAGGAAAAAAGCATGTATGGCAAAAAATACATGGGTGTCGAACGCACGACCGTCCTCGTTGCCCCGGATGGAAAAATCGCGGAAATCTGGAACAAGGTGAAGGTCGCGGGCCATGCCCAGGCCGTTCTCGAGGCTGTGAAGAAGCTCTGAGGGACCAACCCGTCGTGACGCCCCCGTTCAAAATCATCTCGCTGCGAGGCGGCGCGACGGATGCCATCGTGAGCGCCGATCTCGACAGAAAGACCGCACTCGCGCAGGAAACGGCGACACGCTGGTTCGAGCGCCGCTTGTCGCTGCGCTCGCCTCTCGACCCGCCGCTGCCTGAGCGGCCGGGCAGGCCCGAGAAACCGGAACTCGTGCCGCCAACCGCCGTGGAACGCCGCTCCCTTCACAGCGTCAGGGGCCGCATCGCGCTGCTGCACGCCATAGCCCATATCGAACTCAACGCCGTCGATCTCGCGCTCGATATCGTCGCCCGTTATGCCAGCGAGCCTGTGCCGCATTCCTTTTTCGACGGCTGGATGCAGGTCGCCTTCGAGGAGGCGAAACATTTCCGGCTGGTGCGGGACAGGCTGAGAAGCCTCGGCGCCGACTATGGCGATCTGCCGGCCCATGACGGGCTCTGGCAGGCCGCGCATTCCACCCGCAACGATCTCACCGCACGGCTCGCCGTCGTCCCGCTCATCCTGGAAGCGCGCGGACTGGACGTCACCCCTTCCCTGCAGGCGAAGATGCGTGAGACGGGCGATCTCGAAAGCGCCGCCGTTCTCGATGTCATCTATAATGACGAAAAGGGCCATGTCGCCATCGGCGCGAAATGGTTCCGGTTCCTGTGCGCCCGTGAAAAGAAGGACCCGGCCGCAACCTTCAGGCAGCTGGTGCGCGCCAATTTCCGCGGACCTTTGAAACCGCCCTTCAACGACATCGCCCGCGCCGAGGCCGGCCTGACGCCTTCCTTTTACCGCTCGCTCACATCCGTCAGCCAATAGCCGACACCGCCAAAAAGCCTCTCCGGCAAAACTTCGTTAACCTTAACGAATTATGATTTCCCTTAAGAAATCGGCCAGTCCGGAGAGAGATTGTGACTGATACGGCGGAAAACCGGGTATTCGGCAAAAAGCGTGAGCCTCACGTGCTCATTCTCGCGCGCGGCGACAGGGTGCGGCACATGACCATCCGTCCGTGGATGGCGGCGCTTGCCGGCTGCACGATCGGCCTTTTCTCGCTCGGTTATCTCGGAGCCACAGGCTATCTCATTTTGCGTGACGACCTGATCGGCGCGACCATGGCCCGCCAGACCCGCATGCAGAACGACTATGAAGACCGCATTGCAGCGCTGAGAGCTCAGGTGGACCGTGTCACCTCCCGGCAATTGCTCGATCAACAGGTCGTTGAAAAGAAAGTGGAAAAGCTGCTGGAACAGCAGGCGGCGCTGACCTCGCGGCACGGCCGAATGAGCGAATTGCTGGAGCGCGCCGAAAATTCCGGCATCGCCGCCTCCCCGGCCGCGCCCTCTTCTCTTTCGAACGCCATGGCGCCGGAAAAACGCGCTGACCTCTCCGGCGGCCTTTCAGCCATCGAAAAGCTGATGACGCCACGCAAGCCGCAGGCGGAAAAGCCCGCCACACCGGACAGACGCGCCGCCTATGTACCCGAAGCCGGCGAAACGCCGTCCGACCGGGCCGACCGGGTGTTTTCCAAGGTGACACTGTCGCTGAAGGATATCGAACGCCAGCAGATATCGCGCATCGCCAGACTGACCAGCGACGCCGAGGACAAGGCGAATGCGATGCAGGACATCATCCGGCAGGCAGGCCTGAAAATCGAAGAGAACGGCAACGATGACATAGGCGGCCCCTATGCCGACCCCGAGCGCGGTGACACCGATCCTTTCAACCTGTCGCTCACCAATCTCGACAATGCGTTGAACCGGCTCGACATCGTCAAGGAAACCGCGACCACCCTGCCCTTCGGCAACCCGGCCCCTGGCCGGGCGATCACCAGCCGATTCGGCAACCGGATGGATCCGTTTCTCGGCCGCCCGGCCCTGCATACCGGCATCGATTTTCGTGCTGAAACCGGTGCTGACGTCAAATCCACCGGCGCGGGCAAGGTGACGGTCGCGGAAAATTCCGGCGGCTACGGCAATATGGTAGAAATCGATCACGGCCAGGGCGTCTCGACGCGATTCGGCCATCTCTCCGCGATTCTGGTGAAAGCCGGCGACAGGGTCGAGGCCGGCGACGTCATCGGCCGCGCCGGCAGCACCGGCCGCTCCACCGGTCCGCATGTGCATTACGAGGTGCGCCGCAACGATACGCCAGTCGATCCGATGCGGTTCCTGATCGCCGGAACGGAACTCAAAACCTATTTAAAATAGCAGCCCGATTTTAATGCTTTTTTTGCGCTTTTTACGATAAATCGCTGAAATCTGCACCAAAGGCCAAGATGCCCCGCCCGAACCCCGCTGTTTCGCGCGCTTTTCCCGTTGTTTCCTTGACTTTCCGGCAATTTGGGCATATCCCCGCGCCAAGTCTTTGCAAGTGCCGTCGCGGCACGCAGGTGTTCTTACCGAACCAGAACGGAAAAAGTTCTTCCTTTGACAACATTCTCTGATCTTGGCCTGAGCCAAAAAGTTCTTTCCGCTATTGCAGATGCCGGCTACACGACGCCGACACCCATTCAGGCTGGCGCCATTCCGCCGGCGCTGGAAAAGCGTGATATCTGCGGTATCGCACAGACCGGCACGGGCAAAACCGCGTCCTTCGTTCTGCCGATGCTCACCCTGCTCGAGAAGGGCCGCGCCCGCGCCAGAATGCCGCGCACGCTGATCCTTGAGCCGACCCGTGAGCTGGCAGCGCAGGTAGCGGAGAACTTCGAGAAATACGGCAAGAATCACAAGCTGAACGTCGCGCTCCTGATCGGCGGCGTTTCCTTCGAAGACCAGGACCGCAAGCTTGAGCGCGGCGCCGATGTGCTGATCTGCACCCCCGGCCGCCTTCTCGACCATTGCGAGCGCGGCAAGCTTTTGATGACCGGCGTGGAAATCCTCGTCATCGACGAAGCCGACCGTATGCTGGATATGGGCTTCATTCCCGATATCGAGCGCATCGCCAAGATGATCCCGTTTACCCGGCAGACGCTGTTCTTCTCGGCCACCATGCCGCCGGAAATCCAGAAACTGGCCGACCGGTTCCTGCAGAACCCCGTCCGTGTCGAGGTCGCCAAGCCCTCCTCCACGGCAAAGACCGTTGCCCAGCGCATCGTTGCCGCGCACAACAAGGACTATGAAAAGCGCGCCGTGCTGCGCGATCTCGTCCGCGCCGAAGAAGCCGAACTGAAGAACGCCATCATCTTCTGCAACCGCAAGAAGGATGTGGCCGACCTCTTCCGTTCGCTCGACCGTCACGGTTTTTCCGTCGGCGCGCTGCATGGCGACATGGACCAGCGTTCGCGCACCACGATGCTGCAGAACTTCAAGGACGGCAATCTGAAGCTGCTCGTCGCCTCCGACGTTGCCGCACGCGGCCTGGACATCCCCGATGTCAGCCACGTCTTCAACTTCGATATTCCCATTCATTCGGAAGACTATGTCCACCGCATCGGCCGTACCGGTCGTGCCGGCCGCTCGGGCAAGGCCTTCACCATCGTCACCAGGAGCGACACGAAGTATCTCGACGCGATCGAAAAGCTGATCGGCGAAAAGATCGAGTGGCAGAACGGTGACCTCTCCACCCTTCCCGCGCCCATGGAAAGCTTTGAAAGCAATTCCGGCCGCCGGGGCAAGGAACGGGGCGGCAGGGGCCGCGACCGCAACCGTCGCGACGCAGCGCCGGTCGAAAACATCAATCAGGGTGCACAATCCGCTGCGGACACGGACATCGCGGCTCATGGAGACGACAAGGTGAAAGCAGAACGCAAGCAGGAAAAGACCCCGCGCAATTCCGACCGCAACAGCCGCAATCCGCTGCACGCCAATGACGACAACCGCGACCGCCGCCGCCATTATCGCGACCATGACGATGGCCCGACACCGGTTGGCTTCGGCGACGACATCCCCGCTTTCATGCTGATCGTGGCCAACGCCAAGGCCTGACCGCGGGAATGGACAGCATGACGCCGACCTCCAGGCCAGGTCTCGATTTTCCGGGTGTCGGCGTCGGCCTCGCCATCATGCGTGACGGCCGCGTGCTTTTATGCCGGCGTCTGAAGGCGCCGGAAGCCGGATACTGGAGCATTCCGGGCGGCAAGGTCGATCACCTTGAAACTTCCCTCGCCGCGGCACGCCGCGAGGCCGAAGAAGAAACCGGGCTCAAGATCGGCAACGTCGAATTCCTCTGCCATAGCGAATTCATCGATCCGGAAGATCGCCACCACTGGGTTTCGCTGATCTTCGTCACCCACGATGCGCAGGGTGAGCCGGCACTGACCGAACCCGACAAGCTTTCCGCCATCGGCTGGTTCGATCCGGATAAGCTTCCCGAACCCATCTCCGCCTTTGCCAGGGACGCCCTGGCCGCTCTTAAATAAAGCCGCACAGACGGCCGACCGAACTCGCTCGCAGGCGATAATGTCCGTCAACCGGCATTATCAAGCAGTTATTTTGATGTGTACTTCGGAGCCAGCGTCGCTCCCTCCGCGCGATATCTTTTCCATAAATTCGAAAATGAAAGAACGTCTTTGCGCAGGAGTTTCCTAATTCAATTTTAAATTGCTTAAATTAGCTCCACGTAAAAAACCGCCCCAGTTTCCCGAAGCGGTTTATACGTAATGAAAAAAATAGAATATGAAACCCAATATAGTCTGGCAGTGCTTATATTCGGAACACTTTCCGAGGCCTATTACAGCCAATTTCAGTCGTCCCCTGAAACAGTTACATCTAAGCTAATCATTTACTTTCCGTCAAGCAAATCTTCTCGCAAATGCGAAAAAACCGCGAGGAAAAACTTGCCCACGCCATGAAGCTTTACATATTTTTAATATATATCAGCAAGTTAGGAAAATGGGAATAAAATGTGCATTTTTGTGGGCTGCACTCTAGAAGGCAGACTTAATAGCTCACGTTTCCCAAATTGCATCTCTACTCCACAAATATAATAGTTTTATAAAGCAATACCGTCGTTCATCCTCGCTGACGTCTTCCCGCCTTGGAAACGGGTAGATGATTAAGATTCCTTGGAAAATCAACGACAACGATCATCTTCAGCCTCCGACGGTAAAAACAACTTAAAATTGACGCATGTGGCGTTTTTTCCGACGCAGACTCGAGGCTGCACGGAGGCAACATCCCATTGCGATGTTAAATCCGTGAATTCATGCAGTTACAGCTTCGATATAATCAGTCGGATGCCAAGAATGATAAGCCCCCACATAAAAATGGAGACGATTAAAACCAATAATAAAAACCTGCACCTAAAATAAAGTATGATATTTTTTGCAATATTCTCCATTTTCTTTCCATGATGGTACGCCGTTGGCTGCCAAATACATTTGGCGTGGAAGAAATTCCGATCAGCGGTGTCTTTCTTCCCTTGGCTTTATCGCAGGGGAAATCACGACAATCGCCATCACGACAATCGCGAACAACAAAATAAATGGGCACAAAACGAACATAGCAAGGCCCTTAGCCGCCGAACTGAATACTTTGCGTAGCAACCCTGACCTTTCAACGCGCATCGTGACCGCCTTTTTTAGAGATCTATGTCTCCAGAAATTGTCATCACCGCTTCACAATCGAATCGTCTTGAAGACCGCGAACGATCATCAAGCATTCAACGGCGAGATATTTGATTCTATGCAATGGAACGAAGCGTGCTCTCTATCTTGCTGATGCCTTTAACACAGTGCTAAATAACCTATTAAAACAAGTGCGTCCTGGCAGACGCGCTCCCAATGGATGACATGCGAACACAGAGAGGATTAAATTACATTTGGATTTTTGTAAACTCCATTTGTGATTTAATTTAAAGGAATTTGGCCAGGAAAGAAGTCGAGCCCAAGACAGCCCTAGGAAAACGCCTTCGAGCTGTGAGGGCGGCGTTCGATATCGATGACCGGGATGTCTTCGCCAACCGACTGGCAATCAGCAAAAGCGGGCTGGCGCATTATGAGCGGGGCGAACGCGTGCCCGATGCCGAACTGCTTTCCGCGTACCACAGGGAATTTGGCGTGAACATATCATGGCTGGTGACGGGACATGGAGATATGTTCGAAGGTGGGCAATCGGCGAGCGCAGACTATAGCTCACATCAGCTTTTAGTGGATCTGATCAATCCGCTCGGAAGATTGATAAACAAAGTTTACCGCGACCATGAGGTGAGGATAACCGACGATCAGCGCTTCGCGGAGTTGACCAGATGGCATAATAATTTGACCCGCCGCGCCGGCTCATCCTTCGATTGGAACGATCTTATGTCCCAATTGCCGTGGGTGGAGCAAAGCCTTGGAGAGGAGTTGCTCTCCAGGCGTACAAGCCCGAAAACCAGCAAAAGATCGGCAAGCTAATCCTCACAAACAATGCAGACACACGGGGCAATATGATGGTTTTGCGGGAATGTCCGTGAAGCGCGCGTATTTTTCCTTTGGAAAACCGGTTGTTGCCGATAAACATCAAACCGGGACAACAGGATTTCTATCACGTCATGCTTTCACTTCGCCTGCTAACGATCATCGCCGGTTTTGCCCTTGCGGGCTCAGCAAGCGCGGCATCGATTGGCATTGTTGCGCCCCAGAGCGGTCCTTACGAACTTCTGGGGCAGCAGGTACGGCAGGGTGCGAAGGCGGCGGCGGCAAAGCTCGGGCTGGATGTCGTCGAAATCCATGAAAGCTGCGAAGATGGCAGCGGCGGCGCCATTGCCGATGGCCTCGTGGCCGCCAAGGTCAGCGCCGCAATCGGTTTCTTGTGCACCGAAACGCTTCAGGATGTTCTGCCACCGCTGAAAGCGGCCGCCATTCCCGCCATCACGCTATCCAGCCGCGCGCCGATCCTGATGGAAGACGCCCTGAAATACGGTTGGCCGCTCTTTCGCCTCGCCCCGTCAGACAGGGCCGAATCGGACAGGATCGCGGAGATCATCCTGCGCGACTGGAAGGGACATTCCATCGGACTTGTGGATGACGGCACGATCTACAGCCGCGAGCTGGTCGACCGCATCCGCTCGTCGCTCGAGGAAAACGGTCTGAAGCCCACCCTTGCCGATACGATGCGTCCCAACCAGGAACAGCAGGTGGCGCTGGTGCGCCGGCTGGCGCGCACCGGCATTTCCCATGTCTTCGTCGGCGCGGAACGCAACGACGTCGCCATCATTGCCAGAGACGCCGGGTCGGAGAACATTCCCCTCACCGTCATGGGCGGCGATGCCATGAATGCGGCCAATAATCCGGTCCCCTTGGCCGCGAATGTGCTGGCGGTCACCCGCCCGGCCTATGATACCCTGCCATCGGCCCAGGCGGTTGCCGGCGAACTGCGCGGCGCCGGCATCGAGCCGGAAGGTTATGTCCTGCCGGCCTATGCGGCAGCGGAACTCACCGCCGCCCTTGCGGAAGCCACACAGGCGCAGTCGAAACCCGCGCCGGAGATACTGGCGGGCGGCACCCTTTTCAAAACCGTTCTCGGCGATCTCGGTTTCAACCCGTCGCATGATCTTTCGGACAATCCCTATCGCCTGCAGCGATGGAACGGCCAGCGCTTCGAACCGGCGGACAAGGCTGAAAGACAATAGGCGAAACCCGCGCCGCCGAAAATTCGAGGAAACGCAGCTGAAAACCGCCGGCAACCGCGCGACCGGCCGTTTCAAACCCCGATACTTGGTGTTAAAGGCAGCTTACGCAACGCGTCGAGAGGAGTTTGCCCCATGTCCCTGCCCATCCGCATAGCCCCGTCCATTCTGGCTGCCGATTTCGCCAAGCTCGGACAGGAAGTCGCCGATGTCACGGAAGCGGGCGCGGACTGGATTCATCTCGATGTGATGGATGGCCATTTCGTCCCCAATATCTCCTTCGGGCCGGATGTCATCAAGGCGCTGCGGCCGCACAGCATGGCGTTCTTCGACTGCCATCTGATGATCGCGCCCGTCGATCCCTATCTCGAAGCCTTCGCCAAGGCGGGCTGCGACAGCATCACCGTGCATGCCGAAGCCGGGCCTCACCTGCACCGCTCGCTGCAGACGATCCGCGGGCTCGGCAGAAAGGCCGGCGTGACGCTCAACCCCGCAACACCGCTTTCAGTTATCGAAAACGTTCTTGATGACGTCGATCTCGTCCTGATCATGAGCGTCAACCCCGGTTTCGGCGGGCAGAAGTTCATTCCGGCCATGCTGGACAAGATCCGCGCGGCAAAGGCCATGATCGGCGACCGGCCGATCGAACTCGAAGTGGATGGCGGCGTGACGGCGGAAACCGCAGGCGCGATCGTTGCCGCCGGTGCAAATGCGCTGGTGGCCGGCTCGGCCATCTTCAAGGGCGACGGCGTTGCCGACTACCGCAAGACGGTCGCGCAACTGCGCCACGCAGCGGAAGCCGCGCGGACATAACCGCCGCCGCCGAAGGGCGCACGGCAAGGCGTTGGGGGATCGGCATGGAAAGCGACAGGCGGAGTTTCCGGGACACGGCCTCGGCAGCGCTGTTTCCGCTGCTCGGCGCGCTTGTCTGGGCCGTCTGTTCCAGCGCCGCCGCCGCTATCGGCCTCTATGTCAGGAACCGGCTGGAAACCGACCATGCCGCCGACATCATCATGCTTTTCTTCGCGGGCGGCCTCTTCGGCTGGCTGCTGGCCATGGCGGCGCTGCACCTTCTCCCTGCTTCCGCCGCCCTGCCGCTGCGTTTTGCGGCGGCCTGTCTTGCCATCGCTTTTTTCACGCTGGCAGTTGCGGCGGCGTTTTTCGCTTTCGAGTACCGTATTTTTTATGCGCAATGGCACGCGCCGGCCTTCTCCCGCATCTGGTTTTTCCAGCAGCTCTTCACATCGCTCGGCGCGATTTACCAGTTCTGCATTCTCGGCCCTGGCTTATATTTTCCCTTTGCCATCGTTCCGCTCCTGCCTGCGGGCGCAATCCTCTGCCGACGTGCGCAACGGAGGCATGTAGCTTGATAGATTGAGATTACCGGAACACTTTGCTAAACGGGCAGCAAATTTCCTCCACAAAGAAAGTCATTGCCATGATCCCTCGTTATTCCCGGCCGGAAATGGTCGCCATCTGGTCGCCGGAAACAAAGTTCCGCATCTGGTTCGAGATCGAGGCATATGCCTGTGACGCACTTGCCGAACTCGGCGTTATCCCGAAGTCCGCTGCCCAGACCATCTGGGAAAAGGGCGGCAGCGCCACCTTCGACGTCGCCCGCATCGATGAGATCGAAGCCGTCACCAAGCATGACGTCATCGCCTTCCTCACCCATCTTGCCGAATTTGTCGGCCCCGACAGCCGTTTCGTGCATCAGGGCATGACCTCGTCGGACGTGCTCGACACCACGCTCAACATCCAGCTCGTACGCGCCGCCGATCTGCTGCTCGCCGATATGGACCGGGTGCTGGCGGCGCTGAAGACCCGCGCCTTCGAACACAAGAACACGGTGCGCATCGGCCGCAGCCACGGCATTCATGCCGAGCCGACCACCATGGGCCTCACCTTCGCCCGCTTCTATGCCGAGATGCACCGCAACCGTGAGCGCCTCGTTAATGCCCGTGCGGAAATCGCCACGGGTGCGATCTCCGGCGCCGTCGGCACCTTCGCCAATATCGACCCGCGCGTCGAAGAACATGTCTGTGCCAAGCTCGGTCTCATCCGCGAGCCGGTCTCCACGCAGGTCATCCCGCGTGACCGCCACGCCATGTTCTTCGCAACCCTCGGCGTCATCGCCTCGTCGATTGAAAACGTCGCCATCGAAATCCGCCACATGCAGCGCACCGAGGTTCTGGAAGCGGAAGAGTTCTTCTCTCCCGGCCAGAAGGGCTCGTCCGCCATGCCGCACAAGCGCAACCCGGTTCTGACCGAAAACCTGACCGGCCTTGCCCGTCTGGTACGCATGTCGGTCGTCCCGGCCATGGAAAACGTGGCTCTGTGGCACGAGCGCGATATCAGCCACTCCTCCGTCGAACGCGCCATCGGCCCCGACACCACTGTCACGCTCGATTTCGCGCTGAACCGTCTGGCCGGTGTCATCGAGAAGCTGGTGATCTATCCGGACAACATGCTGAAGAACATGAACAAGTTCCGTGGCCTCGTGCATTCGCAGCGCGTTCTCCTGGCGCTGACGCAGGCCGGCGTATCGCGCGAAGACGCTTACCGTCTGGTACAGCGCAACGCCATGAAGGTCTGGGAACAGGGCGCCGATTTCCTTGAGGAGCTGCTGGGTGACGAGGAAGTGCGCGCCGCACTTCCCGAAGAGGTGATCCGCGAAAAGTTCGACCTCGGCTACCACACCAAGCATGTCGACACGATCTTCACCCGCGTCTTCGGCAACGCCTGAGACTTGAGCTGAGTTTGAGACCTTGAAGTTAATGCCGCCGCGACCTTGATCGCGGCGGCATCGCAACACAGATATGGGCGCATGAAAGTTTCAGAAGCAGATATCCTGATCGTCCCCGGTTATACCAATTCCGGCCCCGACCACTGGCAGAGCCGCTGGGAGCGCAAGCTTTCCACCGCCCGCCGCGTCGAGCAGGCCGAATGGTCCAAACCCGTGAAGGAAGACTGGGTCGCCCGGCTGGTGGAAGAGGTCAATGCCTCCACCAGACCCATCGTCCTCGTCGCCCATTCGCTTGGTGTGCCGACCGTCATCCATGCCCTACCGGAAATCGGCAGGAAAGTGTCCGGCGCGCTGCTCGTCGCGCCGCCCGATGTCGCCAATCCCGATATCCGGCCGAAGCACCTGATGACGTTCGGGCCTTACCCGCGCGATCCGCTGCCTTTCCCGGCGATCACCATCGCCAGCCGCAACGATCCTTTCGGCTCTTATGAACATGCCGATGACATTGCCGCCGCCTGGGGCTCGCTTTTGATCGACGCCGGCATGTCCGGCCATATCAACACCGAGTCCGGCCATGGTCCGTGGCCGGAAGGCGGTATGGTCTTCGCGCAGTTTTTGAGCCGGCTGAAGGCTGTCGAGCCCTGACGGCGCCGGCCCTGCGGACCGCCTCCTCTTCGATCGGCCCCGGAAGCCTAATTTCATGGCCCAGCCGTTTCCCCGGCCTGTCACAAGAATTGAAGGGAAATATGCGAGCCGCATTGTAGAATGCACTCTTTTCCTTTATGGGACCGCTTCAAAGACCAAACGCAACGCCACCAGAATCGGCGTCAACCAAGAGACCTGCAATTATGAACCGTCGCCGCCGTATTTACGAAGGCAAGGCCAAGATCCTCTACGAGGGTCCGGAGCCAGGCACGCTTATCCAGTTCTTCAAGGACGATGCGACCGCCTTCAACAAGAAGAAGCATGAAGTCATTGACGGCAAGGGCGTGCTGAACAACCGTATCTGCGAATACGTCTTCACGCATCTGAACAAGATCGGCATTCCCACGCACTTCATCCGCCGCCTCAACATGCGCGAGCAGTTGATCAAGGAAGTGGAGATGATCCCGCTCGAAGTCGTCGTGCGCAATGTCGCTGCCGGCTCGCTGTCGAAGCGCCTCGGCATCGAGGAAGGTGTGGTTCTGCCGCGCTCCATCATCGAATTCTATTACAAGTCCGACGAGCTCGAAGACCCGATGGTCTCCGAAGAGCACATCACGGCTTTCGGCTGGGCCAACCCCGCCGAGCTCGACGACATCATGGCGCTCGCCATCCGCGTCAACGACTTCCTGTCCGGCTTATTCCTCGGCGTCGGCATCCAGCTCGTCGATTTCAAGATCGAATGCGGCCGCCTTTTCGAAGGCGACATGATGCGCATCATCCTCGCCGACGAGATTTCGCCCGATAGCTGCCGCCTGTGGGACATCGAAACCCAGAAAAAGATGGACAAGGACCTGTTCCGCCGCGACATGGGCGGGCTTCTCGAAGCCTATTCCGAAGTCGCGCGCCGTCTCGGCATCATCAATGAAAACGAACCGATCCGCGGCACCGGCCCTGTCCTCGTGAAGTAATATCGGCCTCGTGAAATAATATCGACACCGCAAGGGTAAAATCAGGAGAAGATCAGGTGATCAAGGCACGGGTGACTGTTACGCTGAAGAACGGCGTTCTCGATCCGCAGGGCAAGGCAATCGAAGGCGCGCTCGGCAGCCTCGGTTTCGGTGGCGTTGGCCATGTCCGTCAGGGCAAGGTCTTCGACCTGGAGCTGGAAGGCGCCGACAAGGCCAAGGCCGAGACCGACCTGAAGGCAATGTGCGAAAAGCTGCTGGCCAACACGGTCATCGAAAACTACGCCATCGCCATCCTCTAAAGCCGCAGGAGCCGCTCCGATGAAATCCGCTGTCGTCCAACTTCCCGGCCTCAACCGCGACCGCGACATGATCGCGGCGCTGACGAAAATCTCCGGAAGCGCGCCCGTCACCATTTGGCAGACGGAAACGGATATTCCCGACGTCGACCTGATCGTCATCCCGGGCGGCTTCTCCTATGGTGACTATCTGCGTTGCGGCGCCATCGCCGCCCGCATGCCGGTCATGCAGGCCATTCGTGAAAAGGCCGAAAAGGGCGTCAAGGTTCTCGGCGTCTGCAACGGCTTCCAGATTTTGGTCGAGGCGGGCATGCTGCCGGGCGCGCTGATGCGCAACGCCTCGCTGAAATTCGTCTGCCGCGAAGTGAAGCTCGAAGTCGCCAATAACGACACGGACTTCACCCGCGCTTACGACAAGGGCCAGATCCTGCGCTGCCCCGTCGCCCATCACGACGGCAACTACTTCCTTGATGCGGATGAGCTGAAGTCGGTTGAAGGCAACGGCCAGGTGGTGTTCCGTTATGCCGAGGGCACCAATCCCAACGGCTCGCTGAACGACATTGCAGGCGTCATCAACACCAAGGGCAACGTTCTCGGCATGATGCCACACCCGGAAAACCTGATCGAAGCCGCCCATGGCGGCAATGACGGCCGCGGCCTCTTCGCTTCGGCGCTTGGCGTCATCGCAGCCTGATAGACCAAGGCGGGTTTCAAGCCCGCCTTTTTTGATGCCGGCTTCCGGCTATGTTTCGGCTCTTCTTCTGGATGACCTGATGCCCCGCATTCTTCGATACGATGCCTATAAAGCAACCGGACTGATCCTCGCTGCCGCCGCACTCGCTGCCTGCCAGCCGAAACCGCAGCCTTCCTCCTCCGTCTCCCGCGCGGCCCTGCCGACCATGGAACGGATCGCGCTTGGCGCGAATGCCTGCTGGTTCAAATCGGGCGACGCGGCGTTCAAGGCCTATCGCCTGGCGCCGGAACTCAACTCCTTCTCCGGCCGTCCGCGCATCCTGCTCGTGCCGCGCAACAGCCCGGAATCGCGCCCCATGCTGGTGGTTCAGGCAGAAGGCAACCCGGCAAAGCTCGATGCTTTCGGCCCCGTGATGAACGAAGCCCTTTCCGGCCGCATCGCAACCGACGTCAAGCGCTGGGCGAACGGCGGCAAAGGCTGCTGATCCACAGGCACCGGCACCCCGTGAGAACGCGGTCGGCATAAAAAAACCCGCCAGCGCCGGTTGGGATTGGCGTGGCGGGTTGCCGAATGGCTGCTTGGCGCCGGGGAAAGAAGGCGCCGCTCTCCGACAAAAAATCAAAGGGGCCGCGGCGGCCAGGAGAAGAGCCGGGATTTTGCCGCCTCCCTCAAGGCTTCATCCCGCGTAACGCCGATATCGTCTAGCAGATCGTCCGAAAGCTCCCGCAGGGCGAAGCGCCCCTGACGTTTCCGCTGCCATGAGGATATGCCCGCAATCAGGCGACCAATAAGCGTGCGGGCGATCCTGGCCGGAAAGGGCGCCGGTGCGACCATGTCGCCGGCATCGCGGAACACGCGTTCCCGTTCGTAGCCATCAGGATAGAGTGTATCCGCTGTCGAAAGGTATTGATCCATCTTGCGCATATTGCACCTATTGTCTCCGTGCGTTTAGCCTCATTCAATGCAGACAATAAATACAATTGACTTGAGGATAGATACAATGCATAAATTGTCACCATGACAAATTGGCTTCCCGACATTACCGAGGGCGACGGCCCGATTTACCTGCGCCTCGCCGACAGTATCGAAGGCGCGATTTCCGACGGCACCCTGCAGGCCGGCTCGAAACTGCCGCCGCAGCGCAATCTTGCTTACGATCTCGGTGTGACAATCGGCACAATCAGCCGGGCCTATGCGCTGATCCATGAGCGCGGCCTCGTCAGCGGTGAGGTCGGGCGCGGCACCTATGTCAATGAGCGCAAGACCCCTGCCCCGTCATTGCCCATGGAGCCGGCAACGGCCGCCTTCGGCAGCACGCGCCATGCCGTCGATACCAGCGCCGAATTCCGGTTGAACACCACTGCTGCGCCGGATGTCGGCCAGAGCGTGCTGATCGCCAGGCACATCGAGGCCGTGACCAGAGAGCATCCCCGGGACATTACCAATTATGCCCGCTCTTTTCCCGACAACTGGTGCATGGCGGGCGTTCGCTGGCTTTCCCAGAACGGCTGGTCGCCGAAGCCGGAAAACATCGTTTCGACGCTTGGCGCCCATGCGGCGGTGATGAGCGTGATGTCGGCGATGACCGCGCCGGGCGACCGCATCGTCTTCGAACCCGTCACCTATTCCCACATCAGCCGCAGCGCCACACTTGCCGGACGGCGGGTGACGCTTGTGGAGGCGGATGAGAACGGCATTGTCCCGGATGATTTCGAACGCGTCTGCGCCCAGCAGCACCCCAAGATGATCTTCCTGATGTCGGCCGGCCAGAACCCGACCTGCGCCACCCTGCCGGAAGAGCGCCGCCGCGCGATTGCCGATATCGCCCGTCGTTACGGCGTGTGGATCGTCGAGGACAATCTTTATGGCGCGATGACGCGCGATGCGATCCCGCTGATCGCAGAATTTGCGCCCGACATTACCTTCGTCGTCGGCGGCCTGTCGAAATCCGTCGCCGCCGGCGTGCGCGGCGGCTGGGTCGCCTGCCCCGCGCAATATTCCTCGCGCATCCGTATTTCCCACTCGATGATGACGGGCGGCCTGCCCTTCATGCTGGCCGAACTGAATGCGCGCCTCGTCAATAGTGGCGACGCCGACGACATTCGCAAGGATTGTATCGCCGAGATCAATGAGCGGGAGGCGATTGCCCGGCGGGCCTTCGCCGGACTGGATTTCAATTCGCTGCCCGATATCGCCTTCCTGTGGCTGAGACTGCCCGAACCCTGGCTTTCCGGCACGTTCCGAAACGCGGCGATGAAAGAAGGCGTGCTGATAGATGACGAGGATGAGTTCAAGGCCGGCCGCACCGACAAGGTTTTCCATCGGGTGCGCGTCAGCCTTTCCGGTCCATCGAACCAGCAAGAGTTGACCCATGCCCTCGGCATCCTGCGCCACCTTCTCGACAACGGCTCCGCCGGTTACGAAAGCGTTGCCTAGAGGGCAGAGAGTCTTTCCTGCAACACCCGGCTTAATTCAGTAACTTATCATTTACCACGCCGACAAACCTGCCATCCTTTCCGCAATTCGAGGTGGGGAATGATTCGATGGCAGCATTCGGTTCCACATGTATGAGGGCGTGTTTCGCGCTGGCGATCCTTCTCGCGGCATGTGTCTTCATCGGCATCATGCCCGCCACTGCTGCGGAAGGCACCGTCTTCGACGAATTGCGCTTCGGCGCAACCACCTCGATTTCCAATCGCGACAATGGCGGTGAGGATGGCATCTTCCCGGCCTTCACCGCCTATTTTGATCCCTTCGCCAGTGCATCTGCGGTAACGCTCGGCCAAAAGCTCTCCCGCCCGCGGCTGCATATCGGCGGCGAGATCGGCACTGAGGGCTCGGCGAATACCATTTACGGCGGCGTCAACTGGACCTTCGATCTCAACCCGAAGATCTTTATCGATTTCGGTTTTGGCGGCCTCTGGCACGATGGCAAGCTGAGAAACAGCGCCGGCGAAACCAGTGCGGAATTCGGCTGCCGGGTGCTTTTCCACGAATATGCGGCGATCGGCTATCGTTTCGATAATAACTGGAATATTTCGACCCAGATCGAGCATGCATCACACGCCAATCTGTGCGACGGCCCGAATGACGGGCTCACGCGCGTAGGCCTTATGGTCGGCTACAGGTTCTGAAGAAGCCAAGAAAGCAGCGTTTTGCGGGTAAAACCGCGCATTTTCCTGTCGCACCATCGAGCCTCTTGCGCTAAAGAACCGGAAACTTTCCTCGGCTCGAACCGCGTGAGACCTATGTCGATTCCAAACTCCATCAAGATCACCCCGGAACTCGTTGCATCCCACGGGCTGAAGCCCGACGAATATCAGCGTATCCTCGACCTGATCGGACGGGAGCCGAGCTTTACCGAGCTTGGCATCTTCTCGGCCATGTGGAACGAGCACTGCTCCTACAAGTCCTCCAAGAAGTGGCTGAAGACGCTGCCGACCAAGGGTCCGCGCGTCATTCAGGGCCCCGGCGAGAACGCCGGCGTGGTCGATATCGACGATGGCGACTGCGTCGTCTTCAAGATGGAGAGCCACAACCACCCGTCCTATATCGAGCCCTATCAGGGCGCGGCAACGGGCGTTGGCGGCATTCTGCGTGACGTCTTCACCATGGGCGCTCGCCCCATCGCAGCCATGAACGCCCTGCGTTTCGGCGCGCCTGACCATCCGAAGACCCGCCACCTCGTGGCCGGCGTCGTCGCCGGTGTCGGCGGTTACGGCAATTCCTTCGGCGTGCCGACGGTTGGCGGCGAAGTGGAATTCGACCCGCGTTATAACGGCAACATCCTTGTTAACGCCTTTGCCGCCGGCCTTGCCAAGTCCAACGCGATCTTCCTTTCGGAAGCCAAGGGCGTTGGCCTGCCGGTCGTTTATCTCGGTGCAAAGACCGGCCGCGACGGCGTCGGCGGCGCGACCATGGCGTCCGCCGAATTCGACGAATCCATTGAGGAAAAGCGCCCGACCGTTCAGGTCGGCGACCCCTTCACCGAAAAGTGCCTGTTGGAAGCCTGCCTTGAGCTGATGAAGACCGGCGCGGTCATCGCCATCCAGGACATGGGCGCCGCCGGCCTCACCTGCTCGGCCGTGGAAATGGGCGCCAAGGGCGATCTCGGCATCGAGCTTGACTTGAACGCCGTACCGGTGCGCGAAGAGCGCATGACGGCTTATGAAATGATGCTGTCGGAAAGCCAGGAGCGCATGCTCATGGTTCTCGAGCCTTCCAAGGAAGAAGTCGCCAAGGCGATCTTCGTCAAGTGGGGTCTGGACTTCGCCATCGTCGGCAAGACCACCGACGACCTGCGCTTCCGCGTGCTGCACAATGGCGAGGAAGTCGCCAACCTGCCGATCAAGGAACTGGGCGATCAGGCCCCGGAATATGACCGCCCGTGGACGCCTGCCAAGGTGCCTGCGCCGCTGGTGGAAAACGACGTCCCCGCCGCCGATATCGCGGATGCGCTCGTATCGCTGGTCGGTTCGGCCAACAATTCCTCGCGCCGCTGGGTTTACGAGCAGTATGACACGCTGATCCAGGGCAATTCGCTGCAGCTTCCCGGCGGCGATGCCGGCGTGGTTCGTGTCGAAGGCCATGACAAGAAGGCGCTCGCCTTCTCCTCCGACGTCACACCGCGTTATGTCGAGGCCGATCCCTTCGAAGGCGGCAAGCAGGCCGTGGCCGAATGCTGGCGCAACATCACCGCCACCGGCGCTCTGCCGCTTGCGGCCACCGACAACCTCAATTTCGGCAATCCGGAAAAGCCCGAGATCATGAGCCAGCTGGTCCATGCCATCAAGGGCATCGGCGAAGCCTGCCGTGTGCTGGAGTTCCCGATCGTTTCCGGCAACGTCTCGCTCTATAACGAGACCAACGGTCAGGCGATCCTGCCCACGCCCACCATCGGCGGCGTCGGCCTGCTGAAGGACTGGGGCCGCATGGCGCGCATCCGTTTCGCCGCAGCTGACGAAGTGGTGCTGCTCGTCGGCGCACCTGTTGGCCTCGGCACACACATCGCCCAGTCGGTTTACATGCGCGACATCCATGGCCGCACCGATGGCCCGGCGCCGCATGTCGATCTGGCCGCTGAAAAGAACAACGGCGATTTCGTCCGCAGCCTGATTACCGACGGTCTTGCCACCGCCGTTCACGATTGCTCCTCGGGCGGTCTGGCGCTTGCAGTCGCCGAAATGGCGATTTCGTCGGGCATCGGCGCGACCATCGACGCGGTCGAAGGCCACAACCCGGTCCTCACCTTCTATGGCGAAGATCAGGGCCGTTACGTTCTGACGGTCAAAAAGGCCGATCTCGACGAGGTGCAGACTGCGGCGAAGGCGGCGGGCGTTTCCTGCCCGGTCATCGGCGTTACCGGCGGTTCCACCGTAAAGCTGGGCACGGCGCGGGCTGTCGAGATTAAAGAATTGCACTTGGCCTATGAATCGTGGTTCCCTCAATTCATGGACGGCGAAACTTTGCTCGCCGCAGAATGAATTAAGGAGAAGCACCATGCCCATGAAACCCGGCGACATTGAAGACATGATTAAGGCGGGAATTCCCGGGGCAAAGGTCACGATCCGCGATCTGGCCGGTGATGGCGATCATTACGCGGCGGAAGTCGTTGCGGAAGCATTCAAGGGCAAGACCCGCGTGCAGCAGCACCAAATGGTCTATGACGCGCTGAAGGGCAATATGGGCGGCGTTCTGCATGCTCTTGCCCTGCAGACCTCGGCTCCCGAATGATAACGCCCGTGAAAGCGGTTCCGGCAACGGACCGTCTCTGTCCCGCCTGCGGCAGAGCGTGAAACCTGCGGAATAAATCAAGGCCCGCGTGATACTCTCACGCGGGCCTTTTTTAATGTCCGGCCGAATGGGTCGTCGCCGCTTACAAAACGGGCGGCGTCTGCGAATCCAGAGCGGCGAAAGAGGCGGCAGGCAAAGGCCCCGCCGTCAGCAGGGTAAAATCGTAACCGGATCTGCGGTCCGGCCCCAGAACATATTGCCGGTGCATGCGCAGGAAGTTGCGCTTGTTCTTCTTATAACGGTCCGGCGAGAGCGAATGCTTGAAACGGATCGGCACGATCTTCGGCTGCGGCGCATCCCTGTGACCGGTCAGGCCAACGGTATTGCATCGGTAGAGATGAATAGGATCGGTCAGGCACTGGATATCGAACCATGTCACCTCTGGGTGACGAGCAATCGTGCCGACGCTTTGGCGAAGCCGGTCGGCGCTCGACAGGAACGCACATTGCAGCGCCGCCCCGCCCAAGGTCGCAAAGGACAGTTTCCGGCCATCCAGCGCATTCGGCTTCAGCTCCAGCACGCGGCCGATCACGGCAAGCGCAAGGCTGGCACCCATGCTGTGGGAAACCACCAGAACCTCGTCCGAGGGCTGCTCCAGCGCCGTCAGAACAAGTGCCGCCCTCTCCTCGATCCAGTCGCGGGCAATCGGCTCATCGCGGCCGACCGCGAGCGCGAACCGCCAGTCCGCATAAAGATGCAGGGTGTGAAACCGCTCCGCAAACGGCAGGAAAGCCTTCACGAAAAACAGGGCGGCGACGGGAAAGCTGATCGCCAAGAGCCAGAGAGGTAAAGCGAAAAGCCACGGCGACAGGGCAATAGCCGCCGCAAGGGCGCCGCCGACAAGCATCAGCAGGAACGGAAAGATGAAGAACAGCCCAAAACGCCAGGCGTGGCGGAAGTAACGCGCCGCGCCGCCCTCGGCTATAATGCCGGCTCCGGCCTTGAAACCGAGCCAGATCTGCCGCCAGACGGGTGCATCCCGCAATTGCGATATCACCGCATTATGGTCGTAAACGAAAATGTCGGAGCGGGTCCGCCATTCGCCCGCCGAGGCCTCAACCGTGAATGTTTCGCCCCCGGGCGCATTCTCCAGCGGTCCCACGGCATAATCGACATTCCATGTCTTGCCGGAGAGCGCCGCCGCCCGCTGGTAACGCAGATGATGGGCGGCCGCATCGAGCGGATCGAAACCGGGGAAATAAAGAACAAGTCGTGACTTGACGGCTGGCATGCATGAACCTTCGGCCGGAGCATTTCCAGTAAAAGCGCAATCGCTTTTACCCCAGGACAATGCGTAAAAACAAAGAGATAGCGCGCTTTTGCGTTTCGGAAGAAAGCAAATGCGCGCTAGAGACACCCGAAAGGATCGCTTGATACAGCGGGCGATGCACGTATAGTAAAAATCGCGACGGAAATGTGATTTATTTATCGGTGAGGGAAATTTGTCTGGCATCGTCGATCAAGTACTCAACGGCGTCGTCAAGGGCGCGCTGTCTGAAATCCTCACCAAGACCGGCATCCGCAAGACGCGCCGCGCGCGTCGGACGAAAAGCACCGGCTCGCTTGCCGGCGGCATCGTCGGCTCGGTTCTGGAAGCCGCGATCAACGCCGCCATCAAACCCAAGCCGGCCAAGAAGCAGGTGAGCAAAAGGCGCACCGCCGCCGCCCGCAGCAGACAACGATATCGATGATGTATCGCCTCCCCCTGCTTCCCGCCGTTTTACTACTGGCGATTTCGGGGCCGTTACAAGGTGCCGCAGAGGTTAAGAGCAGCAAAGAGATCAAGATCGGCTTCGTCGTGGAGCTTGATGGTGCTGATCGGATATCCGGCACAGCCTTCTGCAGAACTGGCAACACCTGCCGCCTGGTGGACCAGAAAAGTCCAAAATTAATTCTCGATATTGAAGTGAACAGTTTCTATAGCGAAATGGAGATTGACTGTGAGGACGATTGCTCGCTGCCGGGCGGCATGCGCGCCATAACGTTCGACAACGCTCGCGAATTCCATATTTCGGAAGGCGAAACAGGTGTATTGATACAATCAGTCTTCAGACGGTGGGAGCGGATAGGAAAAATCGTTCTCGACTTTTCTTACCCGAAGAGAACGACACGCTGGTAGCCCGAGCTTCGAGCTGCAATCAGCGATGCCACACCCGCAGTTTTTTACGCTTTCCGGGTGGAAATCGCGCCGCGACATGTTATTTAGAGGCTAACAGAAAGCAGCGGCCTTGAACCGCATGTGAAAGGAATAAGCCTATGAGCGGCATTCACGACATGATCGACAGCGAAGTGAAGAGCAACGACATCGTTCTTTTCATGAAGGGCACTCCGCAATTTCCGCAGTGCGGTTTTTCCGGCCAGGTGGTACAGATCCTCGATTATCTCGGCGTCGACTACAAGGGCATCAACGTGCTTGCCGATGCAGATATCCGTCAGGGCATCAAGGACTACTCCAACTGGCCGACCATCCCGCAGCTCTACGTCAAGGGCGAATTCGTCGGCGGCTGTGACATCGTAAGAGAGATGTTCCAGTCCGGCGAACTTCAAAACCACTTCCAAGAACAGGGTATCAGCGTCCGCGGCGCGGCCTGATTTCGGCCGGTTCATCCGGCCCACCCTGATTGTCAGAAATTTATGCCAGGCGTTGCTTCATGCAACGCCTTTGCCGTTCTTTTTGGGGCAATCCTGTGACAAATCTTTCACAATCCACCGCTTCGCGCGCAGGCTCGATGGGGCGCACGGAATTCATCGCGCTTGCCGCGATGCTGATGGCGCTGAACGCGCTTGCCATCGACATCATGCTGCCCGGTCTTCAGGAAATCGGCGCCTCGCTCGGCGTCGAAAACGAAAACCACCGCCAATATGTGATTTCCGCCTATCTTCTCGGCTTCGGCATCGCCCAGCTTCTGTACGGACCGATTTCGGACCGTTTCGGACGCCGCAAGCCGATGTTCGTCGGGCTCGCCATCTACATCGTTTCAGCCATAGCCGTGGTCTTCGTACCGTCCTTCTCCGGGCTTCTGATGCTGCGTTTCATTCAGGGCATCGGTTCGGCGGCCACGCGTGTCATCACGGTCTCCATCGTGCGTGATATCTATGGCGGACGGCAGATGGCGGAAGTCATGTCGCTGATCATGATGGTCTTCATGGTCGTGCCGGTCATTGCGCCCGGCACCGGCCAGATCGTGCTGTTTTTCGGTGACTGGCACCTGATCTTCGCTTTCATGGCGGCCATTGCCGCCGTGGTGACGGCCTGGATGTATTTTCGCCTGCCGGAAACCCTGCATCCGGACGATATCCGCCCCCTGACCGCAAGCTCCATCCTCGGCGGTTTCAAGATCGTGCTCACCAACCGTATCGCGCTCTGTTATACGCTCTCCAGCACCTTCATCTTCGGGGCGCTGTTCGGCTTCATCAACTCGGTCGAACAGGTCTATAAGGGCATTTACGGGCTCGGCGCATGGTTTGCGGCGGCCTTTGCGGGCGTGGCGCTGTTCATGGCCTTCTCGTCCTTCGTCAATGCAAGGCTGGTCGGCCGGTTCGGCATGCGCAAGCTGTCGCACGGCTCGCTGCTCGGCTTCATCGCCATCACCTTCGTCTGGCTGCTGGTGCAGGTGCTGGGGCCGGAACCGATGCCCTTTGCCATCTTCATCGTGTTCTTTGCGCTCGCCATGTTCCAGTTCGGCTGGATCGGCTCGAACTTCAACTCGCTGGCGATGGAACCGCTCGGCCACGTCGCCGGCACCGCATCGTCCGTCATGGGCTTCATGGGGACCGTCGGCGGCTCGCTGATCGGCGCGGCCATCGGCCAGTCTTTCGACGGCACGGCGCTGCCCATGGTGGCGGGCTTCTTCGCCGTCTCCATCGTCGGCCTCATCTTCGTGCTGATCGGTGAAAAGGGCGTGCTGTTTCAGGCGCATAACAAGCCGACCCGCTGAGGGGCGATAGACAAATGAAAGGGCGCGGAATTCTGTTCCGCGCCCTTTTTATTGATTGACGGTTCAATTTATCCAATGTCACTCCGGACTCAAACCGTAAAAATCTTCTCCCGCAGCAGTTCCCACGTCTCCTGATCCGGCGCGAGCAGCAGCCCGCCATCCACATGGCTCGGCAGATAGGGCGAGCCGTCGAGGCGTGCCGCGTAAGCGCCCGCCTCCTGCGACAGCAGCGTGCCGGCCAGATGGTCCCAGGGCATCAGCTTGTTATACATCAGGAAATGCATGTGGCCGCCGCAGAACAGGCGGTACTCATGCGCCGCGCAGCGATAGCTGGTGAAGAGCCGCACATCGGCGAGGTTCGTCAGGATCTTACGCCGTGTCTCCACGTCGAAATAGCCGGTATTGGCGATGCCGACCATCTGCGACAATTCCGGCGCCGGCACAACCGACATCTGCGTCTGCGAACCGTCGGCGCTGCAAAGCCACGCGCCGGAACCCTTTTCGGCAATCGCCCAATCATTGCCCATCGGATCGAAGATCAGGCCGGCAACGGTCTCACCCTTGGAGATGACGCTCATCATCACGCCGAAGAGCGGCAGGCCGGAAGCGAAATTATAGGTGCCGTCGATGGGATCGACCACCACGGCAAGATCGGCATCGGCAAGCTTGCCGAGCAGCGAGGCATCCGCCGCCACCGCCTCTTCGCCGATGAACAATGCATCAGGCATGATGTCCTGCGCACGCGCACGGATCAGCCGCTCTGCGGCCTCGTCGGCCTCGGTGACGAGGTCGATCGCCTCGGTCTTCATCCGCACATCGCCTTCGCCCAGATTACGGAACCGCGGCAGAATTTCTACTGCCGCCGCCTCCTGAAGCGCATTGGCAAGAGAGGCGATGTCGAGTTCGAGAGCCATGGGCGATATCCTTCTATTTGAGCGCGATGTTATAAGGCGACGATTTCCCGTCGCAGCATCTTCCAGCTTTCCTTGTCGGGAGCAGACAGAATGCCGCCCTCCGTCTGCCCCGGCCGATAGGGCGTATTGTCGAAACGGGCCGTGTAACCGCCCGCCTCCTGATGAATGAGCACACCGGCGAGATGATCCCACGGCATCAGCTTTTCATGGCCGATGAAATGCAGCTTGCCGGCCGAGGCGAGCCAGTATTCATGTGCCGAGCAATTGAGTGACAGCGCCATCTTGATCTTGGCCATATTGGCCGCAATCACCGGCCGGCGATCCTGATGGCTGTGGCCCCAGGAAAAGATGCCGACCATGTCGGACAATGGCGCGGGATCGGCTACCCTGAGCTTCGCCTGCGAACCGTTCCTGCGGTTGAGAAACGCGCCCTCGCCTTTCAAAGCAACGATGGTATCGCCCATCACCGGATCGTGGATGATGCCCGCCACCGTCTCACCCTTGACGGTGACCGCAAGCAGCGTGCCGAAAGCGGGAAAACCGGAAGCGTAATTGAAAGTGCCGTCGATGGGATCGATCACGAAGGCAAGCGGCGCATCGGCAAGTGCGGGAATAACGGATTGGTCCGCCTCATAGGTCTCTTCGCCGACAATATGGGCCTTCGGAAATCGCTGAAGGAGAGCAGCGGTGATCGCCTTTTCTGCCAGAACATCGGCCTCGGTGACGAGATCGACGGCGGAGGTCTTTTCGGAGATCGCACCGGCGCTCAGGTTTCGGAAGCGGGGAAGAATTTCATTCGCGCCGGCAGCGGCAACGGTGGAAACGAGGAAGTCGATATCTTTGTCGGAAAGGGTCATCGGGCGGGGCACTTCTTCATAAGGGGGAGTTGGCCTCCCTACGCTCTTCAGGTGACGCCCCGGTGACAGAAAGCGCCGAAAAATCAAAAAGCTTGGGATCGAGCAGATGCGACGGATTGACATGGGCAAGCGCCCTCAGCATCACGTCCTTGCGGCCGGGCATACGCCTTTCGATATCCGCCAGCATCTCCTTCATGGCATTGCGCTGAAGCCCGTCCTGCGAGCCGCAGAGGTCGCAGGGAATGATCGGGAATTCCATCGCCGCCGCGAATTTCGCCATATCCTCCTCGGCGCAATAAGCAAGCGGACGCATGACCATCAGGTCGCCCTCGTCGTTCAAAAGCTTCGCCGGCATGCCAGCCAGCCGGCCGCCGTGGAAGAAGTTCATGAAGAAGGTTTCGAGAATATCCTCGCGATGATGGCCGAGCAGCAGTGCGTCGCAACCCTCCTCCCGCGCGATGCGGTAGAGATTGCCCCGCCGGAGCCGCGAACAGAGCGAACAGTAAGTGCCGCCGGACGGCACCTTTTCCTTCACCACGGAATAGGTGTCGCGATATTCGATGCGATGGGCAACGCCGATCTTCGCCAGATACTCCGGCAGCACGTGCTTGGGGAAATTAGGCTGACCCTGATCGAGATTGCAGGCAATCAGTTCCACCGGCAAAAGGCCACGCCACTTCAGATCGAGCAGCAGCGCCAGCAGCCCATAGCTGTCCTTGCCGCCGGAAAGGCCGACAAGCCAACGCTTCTGGCCGTTCAGCATGCCGAAATCTTCAAAGGCTTGGCGCACATTGCGCAGCAGCCGCTTGCGCAGCTTGTTGAAGGAAACCGAACGCGGTGCATTGTCGAACAGGGGATGCGAGCTGCCGTTTTCCTCGGGCGCGTCCTGATCCGACCCGATCTGGTCGGCCCCGGCCTGATCTACAAAGTCATCGATCTTGGTGAGAATGTTCATCATCAGCTCGCTCCGGCACGACTGCCGTTCTTAATGCAGGCAATGCCCCCATCCGCCGGCAATATCAAGCCCCGAAAACCGACCAGCCGGTTTTCGTCGCCAGCATTTCCAGCGCCTGTGACCCGAGCGCCGAATTGCCGACCTTGTTGAGACCCGGCGACCAGACCGCGATGGACGCGTTGCCTGGCGCCACCGCCATGATGCCGCCGCCCACACCGCTCTTGCCCGGCAGGCCGACATGATAGGCGAAATCGCCCGATCCGTCATAATGGCCGCAGGTCAACATCAGCGCATTGATGCGCCGCGCACGGCGGTCCGAGACGACCGTGTGGCCGGTCAACGGATTGCGGCCGCGATTGGCTAGGAAAAGGCCAGCGCGGGAAAGCTGAGCGCAGGTCATGGAAAGTGCGCACTGGTGGAAATAAACACCGAGCGTATATTCGACGGGATGGTGCAGATTGCCGAAGGAGCGCATGAAATTGGCGAGCGCGAAATTGCGGAACCCCGTCGCCTGCTCGGATTTCGCCACCGTATCGTCGATGCTGATCGTGTCATCGTCCGCGAGGTAACGCACGAAACGCAGAAGCTCACCGATTGCCTCGCGCGGCTGGTGGCCGGCAAGCACGATATCGGTCACCACGATCGCGCCGGCATTGACGAAGGGATTGCGTGGGATGCCGTGCTCATGCTCCAGCTGGACGATGGAGTTGAAGGAGGAGCCCGAAGGCTCGCGCCCTACCCGGTTCCACACCGTTTCCCCCGCCTTGCCGAGCGCGAGCGTCAGCATGAATACCTTGGAGATGCTCTGGATCGAAAATGGCGTGAGCGCATTGCCGGCCGTATAGGTGGTTCCATCGACAGTGGTGATGGCGATGCCGAACTGGTTGGGATCGACCTTGGCAAGTTCGGGAATGTAATCCGCAACCTTCCCCTCGCCGAGCCTCGGCGCCATGCTGTCATAGATGGAATCGACGATCGCCTGAATGTCCTGCATGCAAAGCCTTCCCCGCAAACAAAAAAGCCGCCCCGAAGGGCGGCTTCCTGAATACTGAAACGCGTCGATTAACGCGAGTAGAATTCGACGACCAGATGCGGTTCCATGACGACCGGGTACGGAACGTCGGAGAGAGCCGGAACGCGGGCGTAGGTCGCAACCATCTTGTTGTGGTCAACTTCGATGTAGTCCGGAACGTCGCGCTCAGCGAGCTGAACGGCTTCCAGAACGGTGACGAGCTGCTTGGACTTCTGGCGAACTTCGATAACGTCGCCCGGCTTGCAGCGGTAAGAACCGATGTTGACGCGAACGCCGTTAACCGTGACGTGGCCATGGTTGATGAACTGGCGCGATGCGAAAACGGTAGGAACGAACTTGGCGCGGTAGACGATGGCGTCCAGACGCGACTCGAGCAGGCCGATGAGGTTTTCGGAAGTGTCACCCTTACGACGGTTTGCTTCGTCGAAGGTTGCGCGGAACTGCTTTTCGCGCAGTTCGCCGTAGTAGCCCTTAAGCTTCTGCTTGGCGCGCAGCTGCGTGCCGAAGTCGCTCATCTTGCCCTTGCGGCGCTGTCCGTGCTGGCCCGGGCCGTATTCGCGGCGGTTAACCGGGGACTTCGGACGGCCCCAGATGTTTTCGCCCATGCGGCGGTCAATTTTATACTTAGCCGATTCGCGCTTGCTCATCGTATTTCCTTCTCAAAAGGTTATGCCGGTCTGTTACCAAACCGGTTCAAGGAAACACGCCCTCCTCTGAAGCCCGTTTCAGGGCCTCTGACAGGCTTCTCACATGCAAATGGAGAAACCACGGGACATGTCGGTGATATTGACCGCCGAACGTCAGTTCTTAAACTGCAGGGCAGTCAACAAAACACACCGGACATCACTGCCCGGCGTTGGGGCGGCTTCTACAGAGCTTTCACGAATTTGTCAAACAAGGCCTTTCGCTTTTTTCTGAAGTCTCCTCTTGAAAAGCGAAAGTGCCCACCCATCTCTCCATCGTGATCAGAACTCGGGCCCCTCTGGCGTGTTACCGGACAACACGTGATGTCGAGTTTGTTAAGGTTGGGGCCACGTATATGTCTGTTTCACGTCCCCCATCCGTAAAGCCAACCTCGTCCGGCTAAAGGTTGACTGATGGACTTTCTTCTATCGGATTTTCTCGGCACCCCCACATGGATGTGGGCGGTCTTCATTTCCCTCGTCCTTGGCCTTCTCGCGCTCGATCTAGGCGTGCTGCATAAAAACTCCAAGGAAATTGGCGTTCGTGAAAGCCTGCTGATGTCGGGCTTCTATATTGTCATCGGCTTGGCCTTCGGCGGCTGGATCTGGTATCAGTCCGGCGAACAGTCGGCGATGGAATATGTCACCGGCTTCGTGGTCGAAAAAAGCCTGGCGATGGACAATATCTTCATCATCGCCATGATTTTCTCCTATTTCGCCATTCCCCGCCAATATCAGCACCGCGTGCTGCTCTGGGGCATCCTCGGCGTCATCGTCCTGCGTGGCATCATGATCGCCGGCGGCGCGGCCATCGTCGAAAACTTCCACTGGGTGCTTTATCTCTTCGCGGCCTTCCTCGTCTTCACCGGCCTCAAGATGCTGTTCTCGTCCGACCATGACGAGTCCGATATCGGCAATAACCGCATCCTGAAGTTCCTGCGCGGTCACCTTCCGGTGACAAACAGGCTGCATGGCGAGAAATTCTTCGTCAAGGAAACCGATGAGACCACCGGCAAACTCAAGACCTTCGTGACGCCGCTCTTCCTGGCGCTCATCATGGTCGAAATCGCCGACCTGATCTTCGCAGTCGATTCGATCCCGGCAATCTTCGCGATCACCACCGATCCGTTTATCGTCTACACGTCGAACATCTTCGCGATCCTCGGTCTGCGCGCCCTTTACTTTGCGCTCGCCGCCCTCATCCACCGCTTCGCTTATCTGAAATATGCGCTGGCTGCGGTTCTGGTCTTCGTCGGTTCGAAGATTTTCGTCGCCGATATGCTGGGCATCGCCAAGATCCCGCCCGCCGTCTCTCTCGGCGTCACCGTCGCCATCCTTGCAACCGGCATCATCGGTTCGTTGATTGCGACGCGGAAAGAAGCGAAGGCCATCGAGTAAGAATATGCGACGAGGAGGCGGAAACGCCTCCTCGCACCACTGACAAAGTCCTGAAAGCTCTCTTCCGTTATGCTCGGGCCTGTCCCGAGCACCTGCAACGTCTCGATTTTATTAAGGGACAAGCCCAAGGATGACGTCGAGAGTGAGTAGGTTTGTCAGTAAATTGAGGAGGCGAAGACGCCTCCTCTTTCTTTTTTGATGCTGAAACCTATAATCTGCATTATTACGACCAATACCAAAATCTATTTTCACAATATTAAAAACTCTCAATTCATTGCTTTAAAATGACCTTTGAACCCGTTGACCAAGCCATTTCCGAACAGAAACTCTGGCGAGCGAAGGAAATCCTTCAAGGCAGGCTCAGCCATCCTGAAGTCGATCTGGTGCTCTTTCAAAAATACGGCGAAGTGCTGCTCGAGATGAACGACCTCGTGGAAGCGGGGCGCATGTTGTTCTGCTCCGGCGCGCGCGAAGAACGTTTCAGGGAAGCGATCGATATATTCCTGTCGAGAAACAACCGGCGTGAACCGCAGCGCTTTCTGGCGCAATTGCCCTCTTCCATAAGACGGCAACGGCATCTGGCGGAATTTATCGCCTCGCCGGAATTCGAACGCAGCGGATGGACAGCGGCGCAGCTCTCCCGGGTCGCTCCCGTAAAAACGGATGTCAGCACCCGCCCCTATCAACGGCCGCACCGATTGGCCTCGGCACTTGTCATAGCCGCTATTGTTTGCGTGCTGGCTTTAAGCCTCGTCGGTCTATACACGACGATCCGCTTCGCCGTGCGGATTTTGGCGGAATAGCGATTACTCCGCCGCCAGTCTGGCATCATCCTCAGCCGCATCCGCATCGCCGGGTGCGGTTTTTGCATCGAGATCGGGGAAAGCCACGATGCGCTTGCCGGAGAAATCGGCATGCACCACCACAAGCTCCTTCTCCTCGAAATAACCGAGCAGCCGCCGCGCGCGGCGGGCGGAATGGGTGCCATAAGCGCGGGCGATGCGGGCATCCGAAGGACAAGGCTCCTCGCCGAGAGCGGCCTTGACCAGAAGCAGGAAAACGCCCTGCAGGTCGTCGGAAACCGACGTCGACAGTTCCAGCGCCTTTTGCCAGCCTTCGCTGGCCGCCATCGCCGCATCCACGCCGGAGCGGGCAATCGCCACCTGTCGGCGGAATTCCGGCAGCGTCATCGGCGTGCCGGGAATACGGCGCATACGGGCGCGCACCAGAAAATCCTGATAGAGTACGGCATCGGTGCGATAGGCCGATTGCGGATCGTCGAGAATTTCGACAAGCACCGCGGCGATCTTCTCCTCGCGCTCCTCCGGTGTCATCTCTGGCTGCCCAGCCCGGAGCGACGGCTCGGGCGAAGGACCAACGGCAGCGGGCGTGGAGCGGGAAAGCTCGGCGAGAATGTCGTTGGTCGGGCGCGGTGCAGGCGGCGTACGGCGCACCGCGGCGCGCGTAAACTCTTCCGGATCCGGCGTGAAGATCAGGTCTTCCACATCCTCAGGCGCATCCGGCAGCGGCATCAGCTTCGGCGAGGAGGAACGCGCCGAGGTTTCCACCGGGCCGATGACGATGGGCAGCGGCCGACGCGACAGCGCCGGGCCAAGCGCCACGAAATTGCCGCGCTGCAGATCGCGGAACATTTCCGCCTGCCGCCGGTCCATGCCGAGCAGATCGGCCGCGCGCGCCATGTCGATATCGAGGAAGGTGCGGCCCATCAGGAAGTTGGAGGCTTCCGCGGCCACGTTCTTTGCAAGCTTGGCCAATCGCTGCGTGGCGATGACGCCGGCAAGACCACGTTTACGGCCACGGCACATCAGATTGGTCATCGCGCCAAGCGAGGCCTTGCGGGCATCTTCCGTGACTTCACCAGCAACGGAGGGCGCAAACATCTGCGCTTCGTCCACCACCACAAGCACCGGATACCAATATTCACGATCCGCATCGAACATGCCGTTGAGGAAGGCGGCGGCGGCCCGCATCTGCTGTTCGATATCGAGGCCTTCCAGCGTCAGCACGCAGGAAACGCGGTGCTGGCGAATGCGGTTGGCTATGCCGGCAAGCTCCGCTTCGGTACGCTCGCCATCCACCACCACATGACCGAACTTGTCGGAAAGCGTGACGAAATCACCTTCGGGATCGATGATGACCTGCTGCACCCATGGCGCCGATTGCTCGAGCAGCCGGCGCAGCAGATGCGACTTGCCGGAACCGGAATTGCCCTGCACCAGCAGGCGCGTCGCAAGCAATTCTTCAATATCGAGCTTGGCCTGCTGCCCGCCCGATAGGGTTCCCATGTCGATACCGACCTGCAATGTTCCATTCCCTGTGCTGCATATCAGGACCGATTCCCTCAAAGAACGGCCGAACATGGTCTTTACCAAAAAAATGCCTGTTGCGTCTCACCCATGCCGATAATGCACAGGCAATTCGCTCTTAGCCCTGCGCAGACCTCACCCAAAAGCGTGAAGCGCCGATGCGCCGGCCAAAGACGTTGAGCGCGAGCCCCAGAATGACCAGTGCTGCGCCGACCACTTCGAAAACGGTAATATGTTCGGCAAAAGCGAGGTACGCGCTGATAAACCCGACAATTGGCACCAGCAGCGAAAATGGCGCCACCGTTCCAGCCGGATAGCGCAGAAGTAGGTAACTCCATATCCCAGCACCCACGATCGTCGCGCCATAGGCCATGTAGATAACCACAAAAGCCATGGTCGGGGTCGCATTGGCAACCCCTTCGGCAATCGCTTCCGGCCCTTCCACCACGAGGGACAGCAGGATCAATGGCAGAACAGGCACAAGACTGGTCCAGGCGACGAAAGAGACGGCATTGACCTGACCGATGCGGCGATTGACGATGTTGCCACAGGCCCAGGCAATCGCGGAACCGACGCCCATCAGAAGCGGTACCAGCGCCGCCGCCGTCATCCGCTCCACACCGATGACCGCCAGCCCGCCAAAAGCGATGATCGCGCCGAAGACCTGCGACGGCAATGGCCGTTCACCGAGAAACACCACGGCAAGCGCCAGCGTGAAGAAGGCCTGCGACTGCATGACCAGCGAAGCGAGCCCCGCCGGCAGCCCGAGCTTGATGGCGGGATAAAGCAGGCCGAACTGCACGAAGCCCATGGCCATGCCGTAAACGATCATGTGTCTCCAAGGCACATTGGGTTTCGGCAGGAAGAACACCAGGGGCACCGCCGCAAAGAGATAACGCACACCCGTCAGAAACAGGGGCGGCATATCGGCGACGCCCACCTTGATGACGACGAAGTTGAAGCCCCACAAAAACACGGTGATCAGGGCAAGAAATATATGCGGCAATGCCATTTTGTTATGTCCGAATTTCAGGCGATCGAGAGCTGCCTTACGGCGCGACCGCCCTCTTCCAGCCGAAGGTAATGAGGCCGGCGCCGATCAGGAGACCGCCGCCCGTGCGGTTGACGATGCGCTGAACCTTCGGCTTGCGGATCGTATTGCGGGCGGCACTTGCCAGAAGTCCATAAAGCGCCGCATTGACAGTGGCAAGCACCAGGAATGTGACTTCGAAAATCAGCACCTGCGGCCAGAAAGGCAGCGTCGGCACCAGAAACTGCGGCAGGAAGGCCACGAAGAACACGATGCTCTTCGGGTTCAGCGCGGTGACGATATAGGCATGCAGGAAGATTTTGAGCGGCCTTTCGCGGCCGGTCACGCCCGTCCCTTCCGCCCCCTCGCCGCTGACCGGCGAACGCCACAGCTTGATGCCGAGATAGACGAGATAAGCCGCACCGATCCATTTCAGCCCGGTGAAAAGCGCCGCCGATGTGGCAAGCAGCGCGCCGAGCCCCAGCATGGAAGCCGTCATTGCGGTGAAATCACCAAGCGCCACGCCCGTCACCGTCGCCGTGCTGGCCTTGCGGCCATGGCCCAGCGCATAAGAAATCACCAGCAGGATCGTGGGTCCCGGAATGGCGAGCATGATGGCGGATGCGGCCACGAAGGCCAGCCAGTTTTCCAGCGGCATGAGGAATCTCCCTATCTGATCTTTGGGAGCAAGCCACCAAAACCAGAAGGTATCAAGCCAAATCTTCGAAGATTATGCCGCCCTGTCATCCAACGGACGAACGGGCGGCTGCTCACGTTTCATCGCCTGTGCAAGATCGTAATTCGACTGCATGGCAAGCCATGCCCGCGCGGTGCTGACCCCTGCCCGCTCCAACCGTAAGGCAAGGTCTGGGCTGACCCCTGCCCGTCCGTTCAAGACCCGCGAAAGCGCTACGCGCGACATTCCAAGCCTTTCAGCAGCGTCTGTTACGGAAAGCTGAAGTGCGGCAATAACCTCTTCCCGTAACAACTCACCGGGATGAACAGGAAATTTCATCATTGGAACAATTCCCTTAAGTGATAATCCTGATAGTCGACAAGTTCGACGTCGCTATCCAGAAATCGAAACGTCACACGCCAGTTTCCATTCACCCATATGGACCAGTGGCCCCTCATATCACCCTTTAACGGATGAAGTTTGAGACCAGGAAGATTAAGATCGGGAACGCCTGCCGCAACCTCAAGCAAGGTTAGTATTCGGCCAAGCTTGGCGGCATGCGCAGGCTGAATACCCTTGGTCGTCCCGGAACGATAAAAAGCTTCCAGTCCTTTGTGTCGGAAACTGACGATCATAAGAACAGCGTATCCTGTATCGCATCGCTATACGATACGTAACGGCAGAGATGCGGCGGCCACCCCGACATTTCTTTGCCGGAGAGGCCTTTGCCAATCAAAACCGGGGCGCCCAGTGAGGGACCTCCCAAGCCCGCCGCCGCTTCACCCGCGACGGGTCAAGGCCGATATCGACCAGCAGGCGCTCTGGCAGATCGGCAGGATCGGTCGGCGGTGCACGCGGCACCAGTGCGGCAATGAGAACCGCTTTCAGGGTTTTCCAAACACCGAATGTGACGAACAAGCGATCGACCGCATCCGGCAGCGCATATGCTACCAATGGTTGATTTTTCTGCATGGGAAATCCATCCCGGCGCGGCAAAGCGGCCAGGTCCTTTATCGATGGAAAACGACATGCCGAAACGGTGCGCGCAGCACTCATGCCACGCGAACGCGCAAATCACATGTCGGACGAAGTGAAAATGCCAAACGGCAGGGAAATCAGGCCATAAGCCTTATCGGAGGGAGATGCCTCGCATCACATAACCGCCGATAAACATGCCGGAAAGGCCTGACATGCCGTTAAGGCGCATATTGATGTCATTGGTCATTCCACGCCTCCATTTATAGCGGTTACAGACAAGGTGCATCTTACACAAGAAATCCGGCGCGACAAGTGGTCGCAATCTCGAATTGCAAAAGACGGATAAAACAGATGCAAAAATACAACAGGCGCTCAGGCTGCCGAAACGCTGAGACCGAAACCCTGCATCAGCCGCCGGGTGGCGAAATCCGGCTTGCCGGAGGTGAAGACGGCAAAATCGAAACCATCCGGATGCTCGGCATCCTGCGGCAGCGGCACAAGGTGGCGCGCGCGCCGCGCAATCGCCTCGGCGGGGTCAAGCCAATCCACCGGCCATGGCGCCAGCCTGCGAAACAGATTGGCCATGAAGGGGTAATGGGTGCAGGCAAGAACGACGATATCCGTGCGTTTTCCCTCGCTGTCGATGAAGCAGGGTTCGATTTCGGCAAGCACCGCCTCATCCGAAACCGGCTCGCCCCTGATCCAGCTTTCTGCCATGCGCGCCAGGTTTTCAGAGCCGACGAGGCGGACATGACATTGGCTGGCGAAGGACTGAATGAGATCGCGCGTATAGGCGCGCTTGACGGTGCCCGGTGTCGCCAGCACGGAAACGAGGCCCGAGCGGGTGCGCTCCGCTGCCGGCTTGATGGCGGGCACAGTGCCAACGAAGGTCATCTGCGGAAAGCGGGCGCGAAGATCCGCGCCAGCGAGCGTGAAGGCGGTGTTGCAGGCGATGATGCAGACTTCCGGGCTATAGTCGTCCAGCAGCTTGTCAAAGAGCGAAAGAATGCGCGCCTTCAGCGCTTCCTCCTCCCAGCCGCCATAGGGAAAACCCGCATCGTCGGCCACATAGATGAAGCCGCGCTCGGGCATCAGCACCCGCGCCTCGCGCAGCACGGTCAGCCCGCCAATGCCGGAATCGAACACCAGCACCGGTTTCAGCACATCGGCCGCCGCCTCACTCGTCTTCAGCATTCTCCCCTGCTCCCTCAACCGACGGCCCCGCTGCCCTTCCCGCTTGCTTCGGCCATTGCCGGGGAAAGCGGTCGAGCGAATTGATCACGCCACGGAAAACGCTGATTTCCTGCTCGGAAAACCCGCGTCGCGACAGCACGGCGCGCAGATTGTCGACCATTTTCGGCTTTTTTTCAGCGGGATGAAAATAACCCCGCGCATCCAGCGCTTCCTCGATATGTTCGAACAGGCCGAAAACCTGTTCCTTGGTCGAAGGACGCTGCTCGACGGACTGGAAAAGCGTCTCTCCCAGATCGTCCATGCCGGATTTCATCCATTCATAGGACATCAAAAGCACGGCCTGCGCGATATTGAGCGAGGCAAAAGCGGGATTGACCGGAAATGTCACGATCTCGTCGGCCAGCGCCACTTCCTCATTGGTCAGCCCCCAGCGCTCGCGGCCGAAGAGGATACCGGTCTTTTCGCCAGCCTTGAATTTTGCCCTGAGCGTATCGGCGGCGGTGACGGGCGCACGCACCGGCTTGAAACCGTAGCGCTCGCGCGCGGTCGTGGCATAAACGAAGTTCAGGTCCTTGATCGCTTCTTCCAGCGTCTCGAATACCTTCGTGGCGTCAATGACGTGATCGGCCTTGGAGGCTGCGGCGCGCGCCTTCTCGCTCGGCCAGCCGTCACGCGGATTGACCAGACGCAATTCGGCCAGGCCGAAATTGGCCATGGCCCGCGCCACCATGCCGATATTTTCGCCGAGCTGCGGTTCGACGAGAATGATCGCCGGGCCTTCCGCCACAAGTTCGAGATCGCTGTTTGTGCCTGCCATCGTCTTTTGTCCGTGTGTTGAAGCGTCGCATCGATTTTCAGCCCGACGCGCTAAAGCGCGCTTCACTGGCACAGATCGGCGCCAAAATCAAAGCCGGCGCGGAGAAAGCCTGGCTCCACCCCGCTGGCAAGACACGCCTTATTGCTCCCCCTTGATGATATTCGCCATTTCTTCGCGCAGCGAATCCCTGCCCTCATCGCCAACCCGGTGAATATCGCTGATGACCGGGCGGCCGTCTTCCTCGATGACATCGAAATGCACTTCGTCAACCGTCGCCTTCATCTCCGCCTCGTCCATGCAGGCCCAGAGCTTGAACTTTGCGGTCACGTCCGTCACGCCGTCCTTCACCGCGCCCGGCGTCACGGAAACATCGGCCAGCGGGCAGCCATCCTGCGAGTTCGTCACGACATCGTAACCGAAGGGATCGCCGGTCTCGCCGCTTTCGGCCTCGTAAGCCGGCTTCTTGGAGGCTTCACGATATTGCGCGACGAAATCCTTGCTGAAGAGGCTGGTCAGCATGTCCTCGTCGAAAACGTATTTCCAGTTTTCCGCCTCGCCCGACCAGTTCTTGACGGTGATATCCATCACCTTCTGGACGGGATCGGCAGGCCCGGCGGCGAGCGCGCTATGCGAAAAGAGGACGGCGGCAGTCAGAAGCAGAATATTCCGCATGATGTGATCCCGGGATAGGCCCGACAGACGGGCGAAGCGATTCGCCTGACTGTATTCCGGCATTGTGGTTTGGCAATGCGCAAAGCGTTATTGCGCTGCGCCAAAAAAGCGCCCCCCATGGCTTTGCCTCAGGCGCGCGCGATGCTATAGCCGCACCGGATATTTTTCCGGATACCGGCGCCATCCGGCGCCACAGCTTCGAAGGTGAGGAATTCATGGCAAAGATCAAGGTAGCCAATCCGGTCGTCGATCTCGACGGCGACGAAATGACCCGTATCATCTGGCAGCTCATCAAGGACAAGCTGATCCTGCCATACCTCGATCTCGACATCGAATATTACGACCTCTCGGTTGAAAACCGCGACGCCACCAACGACCAGGTGACCGTCGATGCGGCGCACGCCATCAAGAAGCATGGCGTCGGCATCAAGTGCGCGACCATCACCCCGGATGAGCAGCGCGTCGAGGAATTCGGCCTGAAGCAGATGTGGAAGAGCCCGAACGGCACGATCCGCAACATTCTGGGCGGCGTCATCTTCCGCGAGCCGATCATCTGCAAGAACGTTCCGCGCCTCGTTCCCGGCTGGACCAAGCCGATCGTCGTCGGCCGTCACGCTTTCGGCGACCAGTACAAGGCAACCGATTTCAAGTTCCCCGGCAAGGGCAAGCTGACCATCAAGTTCGTTGGTGAAGACGGCCAGGTCATCGAAAAGGACGTCTTCGACGCCCCGAGCGCCGGCGTGGCGCTTGCCATGTACAACCTCGACGAATCCATCCGCGAATTCGCCCGCGCCTCCATGAACTATGGCCTGATGCGCAAGTGGCCGGTTTACCTCTCCACGAAGAACACCATCCTCAAGGCCTATGACGGCCGCTTCAAGGATATCTTCGAAGAAGTCTACCAGACCGAATTCAAGAAGCAGTTCGACGAAATCGGCATCACCTACGAGCACCGCCTGATCGACGACATGGTCGCTTCCGCTCTGAAGTGGTCCGGCGGCTACATCTGGGCCTGCAAGAACTATGACGGCGACGTGCAGTCCGACACGGTTGCTCAGGGCTTCGGCTCGCTCGGCCTGATGACCTCGGTTCTCCTGTCTCCCGATGGCCGCACGGTTGAAGCCGAAGCGGCACACGGCACGGTTACCCGCCACTATCGCCAGCACCAGAAGGGTCAGGAAACCTCGACCAACTCGATCGCTTCGATCTTCGCCTGGACCCGTGGCCTCGCCCACCGCGCCAAGCTGGACGACAATGCGGAACTGGCAAAGTTCGCAGCAACGCTCGAAACCGTCTGCGTCGACACCGTCGAAAGCGGCTACATGACCAAGGATCTGGCGCTCCTCATCGGACCGGACCAGCCCTGGCTCTCCACCACCGCCTTCCTCGACAAGATCGACGAAAACCTCAAGAAGGCAATGGCGGCTTAAGCCAGCCTTCCCAGCGACTTCAAAACCCGGCCTCAGCGCCGGGTTTTCTTTTTTGTTCACAGTATCTTGATTAGCCGTTGTACTAGGCGCAGACTTCGATTCCGCGTGCTGCGGCCAGTACAACAATAAGACAAAGCTTAAACAGCATCTATTTGCACATAACTTGCCCGGCACAGTCAAACGTTCATCGGAGCATCGGCGCGATCTTAGGGAACACGCGAAGGATGTTGCGAACTTTAAAAATGCAAAGCGCAGGCGCGAAATCCGCATCGGTTTTCCCATGATGCTTCAACGATTTTGCTTGGGGAGGCAAAAGCATGAGTGAATTGATCTTCTACACCAACCCCATGTCGCGCGGACGCATCGCGCGATGGATGCTTGAGGAAGTGGGCGTTCCTTACAGAACGGAAATACTGGGCTTCGAGACCTCGATGAAATCGCCCGCCTACCGGCTGATAAATCCGATGGCGAAGGTGCCCGCCATCAAACACGGCGATACCATCGTTACCGAGGCGGCAGCGATCTGCGCCTATCTTGCCGATGCCTTTCCCGGTGCGAACCTTGCGCCCACACCCAAGGCGCGCGGGCTCTATTATCGCTGGATGTTCTTCGCCGCAGGCCCGCTGGAAATGGCAGCGAGCATGAAGGCGATGGGTTTCGAAGTGCCCAAGGAGAAGCTGCGCATGGCCGGCTGCGGCAGCTATGCGGATGTGATGAATACGCTTGAGCGGGCCGTCAGCGAAAACCGCTTCATCGCCGGCGATCTATTCACGGCGGCGGATGTCTATGTCGGCGCCCATGTCGGCTGGGGCCTGCATTTCGGCACCATCGAAAAACGCCCGGCCTTTCTCGATTACATGGCCCACCTCACCGACCGCCCGGCCTTCAAGCGGGCAGCACAACTAGATGAGGAAGCGGCAAAGAATTTGCAGGCGGCGGGCTGAAAGACGGGAAGACCTGCGCCAACCGTCCCTGCACCGGACGGCTTGAACCGAAAGCAAAAGGGCGGGTAAAACCCCGCCCTTTTCAATTTACACTGGCTAGGCCGCCAGGGCCGCTGCCACCGCTTCGATGGCATCCTGCGCCTTTGCGCCATCGGGACCACCCGCCTGCGCCATGTCAGGGCGACCGCCGCCGCCCTTGCCGCCAAGTGCGGCGGAAGCGGTGCGGACGATATCGACAGCGCTGAAACGGGCTGTCAGATCTTCGGTCACGGCAGCGACAGCGCTTGCCTTGCCGTCTTCGGAAACGGCGATCAACAGCACGACGCCCGAGCCGAGATTGGCCTTGGCCTCATCGGCAAGACCCTTGAGATCCTTGGCATCGATGCCGGACATGGATTTCGCCAGGAAGTTGACGCCCGCGACCTGCTTGACGTCGCTTGCGCCGGCATCCGCCGAACCGCCACCCATGGCAAGCTTCCGGCGGGCATCGGCAAGTTCGCGCTCCAGCTTCTTGCGCTCATCGAGCAGACCTTCGACACGCGACAGTACATCGCCCGGCTGCACCTTCAGCGAAGAAGCGAGCGCCTTCACCCGCTCATCCTGTTCGGCCAGATATGCAAGCGCGCCCTGCCCGGTCACGGCTTCGAGACGGCGCACGCCCGCACCGACGGCGCTTTCGCCGAGAATGCGAATGAGGCCGATCTGGCCGGTGGCCGCCACATGCGTGCCGCCGCAAAGCTCGACGGAATAGGGACGGTTGGCTTTTGCGCCATGCAGGCCGGTGCCCATGGAGACAACGCGAACTTCGTCACCGTATTTTTCACCGAACAGCGCCATGGCGCCCTCGGCAATGGCGTCGTCGACGCTCATCAGGCGGGTGACAACCGGCGAGTTCTGCAGCACGATTTCGTTCGCCATCTCTTCGACGACCTTCAGCTCCTCGGCCGACATCGGCTTCGGATGCGAAACGTCGAAGCGCAGGCGCTCGGGCGCAACCAGCGAACCCTTCTGGGCAACGTGGGTGCCGAGCACTTCGCGCAGCGCCTCGTGCAACAGGTGGGTGGCGGAATGGTTGGCGCGCAGACGCGAGCGGCGGTCATGATCGACCGTCAGCTGAACGGCATCGCCAACTTTCAGACCGCCCTTGGAGACCGTGCCCAAATGCACAAAGAGGCCTTCGCCCTTCTTCTGAGTATCGGAAACGGCAAAGGCGCCATTGTCGCCGGAAATCACGCCGGTATCGCCCATCTGGCCGCCGGACTCGCCATAAAACGGCGTCTGGTTGACGACGACCTGCACCGTCTCGCCATCGGCAGCGCTATCCACCGACTTGCCGTCCTTGACGATCGCCAGGATGACGCCTTCGGCGGTTTCCGTGTCGTAACCAAGGAACTCGGTCGCGCCGAGCTTTTCCTTGAGCTCGAACCAGATCGTCTCGGTCGCCTTGTCACCGGAACCGGCCCAGTGCGAGCGGGCTTCGGCCTTCTGGCGCTCCATCGCGTCGGTGAAACCGGAAATATCGACACCGATTTCGCGGGCGCGCAGCGCATCCTGCGTCAGGTCCAGCGGGAAGCCATAGGTGTCGTAAAGCTTGAAGGCGGTCTCGCCATCCAGCATGTCGCCCTTGTGAAGTGTCGAAGTGGCATCGGAAAGCAGCGACAGGCCGCGTTCCAGCGTCTTGCGGAAACGGGTTTCCTCAAGCTTCAGCGTCTCGGAAATCAGCGCCTCGGCACGGACCAGTTCCGGATAGGCGCGGCCCATCTGCTGCACAAGCGCCGGCAAAAGCTTGTAGATCAGCGGCTCGCGCGCGCCGAGAAGCTCGGCGTGGCGCATGGCGCGGCGCATGATGCGGCGCAGAACATAACCGCGACCTTCGTTCGACGGCAGAACGCCATCGGCGATCAGGAAGGCGGACGACCGCAGATGGTCAGCGATGACGCGGTGGCTGGCGCGCTTTTCGCCTTCGGCCGGAACGCCGGTCGCTTCCACGGAAGCGGAAATCAGCGCGCGGAACAGGTCCGTATCGTAATTGTCATGCTTGCCCTGCAGCAGCGCCGAAATACGCTCAAGACCCATGCCGGTGTCGATCGACGGGCGCGGCAGGTCGATGCGCTCTTCCTTCGTCAGCTGCTCATATTGCATGAAGACGAGGTTCCAGATTTCGATGAAACGGTCGCCATCTTCTTCCGGCGAGCCGGGCGGGCCGCCCCAGATATGATCGCCATGATCGTAGAAGATTTCCGAACAGGGGCCGCAGGGGCCGGTATCACCCATCGCCCAGAAATTGTCGCTGGTCGGGATGCGGATGATACGGTCGTCAGAGAAACCGGCGATCTTCTTCCAGAGGTTAAAGGCCTCGTCGTCGGTGTGGTAGACGGTGACCAGCAGACGGTTGCGGTCGATGCCGAATTCCTTGGTGATCAGGTTCCAGGCATGGGTGATCGCTTCTTCCTTGAAATAATCGCCGAAGGAGAAATTGCCGAGCATTTCGAAAAACGTGTGGTGACGGGCGGTATAACCGACATTGTCGAGGTCGTTATGCTTGCCGCCGGCGCGCACGCACTTCTGCGCCGAAGCGGCCGTGGAATAGGGACGGCTTTCAAGACCGGTGAAGACGTTCTTGAACTGCACCATGCCGGCATTGGTGAACATCAGTGTCGGATCGTTGCGCGGCACCAGCGGGCTGGAGGGCACGATCTCGTGTCCGTTCTTCTTGAAGTAGTCGAGAAAGGTCGACCGAATTTCATTCACACCGCTCATGCCCACACACCGCTCACAGCTGGAGTCCATCACTTCCACCCCGAAGGATGGCTATATTGCAAAATCACTGGCTTTTATCGTCCGCACCCGGCCCTGTCCAGCCATGGAGGCCCGCGAAGGCGCGCCGACAAACAAAAAGGGCCATGCGAGGCAAATCGCACGGCCTTTTTGTTATGCCAATTCATATCCAGCGCAGCAGCGGGGCGGAACACACCCCGCGGCGTCACCCAAATCAGCCGTCGTCACCGTCGCTGTCACCGGCTTCCGGGCCGCCATTCTGCAGGAAGCGGTCGGCGATCAGGCCGGCATTCTGGCGCAGCGCCAGTTCGATTTCATTGGCCGTTTCCGGATTGTCGCGCAGGAATATCTTGGCGTTTTCACGCCCCTGCCCCAGACGCTGGCTGTTATAGGAGAACCATGCACCGGACTTTTCGACGATGCCGGCCTTAACGCCGAGATCGACAAGCTCGCCGGTCTTGGAAACGCCTTCGCCATACATGATGTCGAATTCCACCTGCTTGAAGGGCGGCGCCATCTTGTTCTTGACGACCTTGACGCGCGTCTGGTTGCCGACAACCTCTTCGCGCTCCTTGACGGAGCCGATGCGGCGAATGTCGAGGCGAACGGACGCATAGAACTTCAGAGCGTTACCGCCCGTCGTCGTTTCCGGCGAACCGAACATGACACCGATCTTCATGCGGATCTGGTTGATGAAAATCACCATGCACTTCGACTTGGAGATCGAAGCGGTCAGCTTGCGCAGCGCCTGGCTCATCAGACGGGCCTGAAGACCCGGCAGGCTGTCGCCCATCTCGCCTTCAATTTCCGCCCGCGGCGTCAGCGCCGCAACGGAGTCGACGACAAGCACGTCAACCGCGCCGGAACGCACCAGCGTATCGGTAATTTCCAGCGCCTGTTCGCCCGTATCCGGCTGCGAGATCAGAAGGCCCTGCAAATCCACACCGAGCTTGCGGGCATAGACCGGATCGAGCGCATGTTCGGCGTCCACGAAGGCGCAGATGCCGCCCTTCTTCTGGGCTTCGGCAATGGTCTGCAATGCCAGAGTCGTCTTGCCCGAGCTTTCCGGGCCATAAATTTCAATGATGCGCCCCTTCGGCAGACCGCCAATGCCGAGCGCGATATCCAGGCTGAGCGAACCCGTCGAAACGGTCTCCACTTCAACCACGTTTTCATTGGAACCGAGCTTCATGATCGATCCCTTGCCGAACGACCGTTCGATCTGGGAGAGCGCCGCTTCCAGTGCCTTGCTTTTATCCACCGATTTATCCTCTACGAGACGCAAAGAATTTTGTGCCATCCGAACCACCTTTAGGTTATTGAAGCCGCACAGGCAATGAAGCAGTATTGAAACCGTATGTACTCTATTTGTTCTCATTTCGCAAGGCTGAGCCAGCATATTGAAAACAAATAGCGATAAGTCGTTTGTTCTGCTTTCGTTTTTCCGTGCCCGGCCCATGGCCGCAAACCGGATGCGAGGTCAGGAATACGTCACTTTAGGCCGAATCGTTCGGTCTTTCCATCCGCCAAAGAGGGAAACGCAAGCGTGAAGAAAATACTCGTTCTGGGCGGCGCGCATATCGACAGGCGCGGCATGATCGAGACTGAGACGGCGCCCGGCGCGAGCAACCCTGGCTCCTGGATGGAAGAGGCCGGCGGCGGCGGTTTCAACGCCGCGCGCAATCTTTCCCGCCTCGGTTTTCAGGTCCGCATCATCGCCCCACGCGGCGGCGACGCGACCGGTGAGGCGGTGGCGGAGGCCGCACGGCAGGCGGGCGTGGAAGACACGCCCTTCACCTTCCTCGACCGCCGCACGCCGAGCTACACCGCCATTCTGGAGCGCGACGGCAATCTGGTCATCGCGCTGGCCGATATGGACCTTTATAAGCTCTTCACCCCGCGCCGCCTCAAGATACGCGCCGTGCGCGAGGCGATCACGGCGAGCGACATCCTGCTCTGCGACGCCAATCTGCCGGAAGACACGCTGACGGCGCTCGGCCTCGTCGCCCGCGCCTGCGAAAAGCCGCTGGCGGCCATCGCCATATCCCCCGCCAAGGTGGTGAAGCTGAAAGCGGCGCTCGGCGATATCGACATTCTCTTCATGAACGAGGCGGAAGCCCGCGCGCTGACCGGCGAAACGACGGCCAATGTCCGCGACTGGCCCGACATCCTGCGCAAGGCCGGGCTTGCCGGCGGCGTCGTCACCCGCGGCGCAAGCGAGGTGGTGGCCTTCAGCAGGACGGAGACGGCGATCCTCCATCCGCCCCTCATCCGCGAGGTGAAGGACGTGACCGGCGCGGGCGACGCGATGGCGTCGGGTTATCTCGCCGCCATCGCCGAGGGAAAGACGATTGCGCAAGCGTTGAGGCAAGGCGCGGCGGCAGCGGCCATCACCGTGCAATCGCCCTTCGCCACCTCCCACGAACTATCAAAAGACAGTGTCGAAGCCATGTTGGGGCTTGTTCCCCGGGCTGAAATGCTGGCATGAACCCGCTTTTAAAAACTGGAACAGATGAAATGACCCGCCCTATCTCCCCGCTCCTGCCCATCGTCTATTCTCAGGAAGTCGCCGCCGCCAAGCAGCGCGGTGCGCCGATCGTGGCGCTCGAATCGACCATCATCACCCACGGCATGCCCTATCCCGGCAATATCGAGATGGCGGAAAGCGTCGAACAGATCATCCGCGATCAGGGTGCGGTTCCGGCCACCATCGCAGTCATTCACGGTACCCTGCATATCGGCCTTGAGAAAGACCAGCTCGAGGCGCTGGCCCAGACCACCGACGCCATGAAGGTTTCGCGCGCCGATATCGCCTTTGCGATCGCCGAACGCCGCACCGGCGCCACCACGGTGGCCGCCACCATGATCGCCGCCGCCCGCGCCGGCATCCGCGTTTTCGCCACCGGCGGCATCGGCGGCGTGCACAAGGGCGCTGAAGAGACATTCGACATCTCCGCCGATCTGACCGAGCTTGCGAAGACCGGCGTGATCGTCGTCTGCGCCGGCGCCAAGGCCATTCTCGATATTCCGAAGACGCTCGAGGTTCTCGAAACCAACGGCGTGCCGGTCGTCACTTTCGGCTCGGAAGAGTTCCCGGCTTTCTGGTCGCGCTCCTCCGGCCTGCCGAGCCCGCTCTCGCTCAACAGCCCGGCGGCAATCGCCAATTTCCAGACAACCCGCGAACAGCTCGGCATCGATGGCGGCATGCTGGTGGCCAATCCCGTGCCGGAAGAGGATGAAATTCCGCGCGAGGAAATGGAAATCTACATCAACCGCGCCATCTCCCACGCTGAACGCGACGATATCACCGGCAAGGAAGTCACCCCCTACCTGCTCGGCGACATCTTCCGCCTGACGGATGGCCGTAGCCTGGAAACCAATATCGCGCTGGTGCGCAACAATGCGCAGCTGGCAGCGGAGATTGCGGTGGCGCTGAATTAACCGCCGGGTTTGGGATTATCCTCAAGTTTGCGGGTGACGGCAGGGTTCGAAAACCTCTCCTCCGTCATGCCGGACTAGATCCGGCATCCAGCCACGGCGCGTCTGCGCCGTGAAAGAGTCTTTCGTGATCAAGGACTTGATCACGCTGGACCCCGGATCTGGTCCGGGGTGACGGATTGTGGATGATCAAGCTTTGCCAAACGCCTCGGCGCTGGGGACATCTTAAGCAACAAAAAAGCCCGGAGAGCTTGCGCTTCCGGGCCTTTGTTTTTCCTGTCGAACCCGATCAGTTCTGGGCGACCGGCTTCACCAGCGGCGTCACGCGGCGGATGGTGACGCGGCGGTTCTGCTGTTCCGGGCCGAGCGTCTGGACCTTCAGATAACGCTCGCCATAGCCTTGTGTCGCAAGGTTTTCTGGCGGAATGCCGTAAACATCGGTCAAGACATTGGCGACGGAAGCGGCGCGCTCGTCGGAAAGAACGAGGTTGCTTTCATCCGAACCGACGGCGTCGGTATGGCCCTCGATCAGGAAGGTTTCACCAGGGTTCTTGTCCAGCGCCTTGTTGATCGCATCCGCCACCTTGCGCAGCGAACGGGCCTGCGTCATCGGGATTTCGGCGCTACCGGTGGCAAAGGTGATGGTATCGAGGTCGATACGGCGCACCTTGTCGCGGATACGGGCCGAATAACGCACTTCATCCAGCGAATAGACACGCTCCACCGGCTCGACCGGCGGCTGTTCCAGGAAGCGATAATAATCGCGGTCCGGATCGCTCGAGGTGTCGATGATGTAATCCGTCACGGGAATGCGCAGGCGCATCGGCGGCAGGTCGAGGCCCGGATCGCGATAGACGTAATCGCGGTCTGGATCTTCCATGAGCTCGGGCGCATAGAACAGCACATATTCGCGGCCGCGATCGTCGATGCGCGAGCGCTGGATCACGTCGCCATAACGGTTGCGGATCGTCACCACCTGCGTTCCGTCACGGCGCTCCACGGTTTCGCGGACACGGCCGCCGGGCAGACGCTCGTAATAGGGCTCGCCGCCATCGCGGATAAAGCGCTGGTTGTCGTCGCCGCGCACCACGACACGGTCGCCGAATTGCAGGATGATCGGCGCATCGCGGTCACGGTCACGCGGACGGCCTTCGCGCGGCTGCCATTCGCGCACGCCTTCCGGCCGCTCATATTGCGGGCGGCGGTCGACACGCTCACCCTGCTGCGAGGTGATGGCTTCCATCTTGACGGGCGGCGGCGGGGCCTTGCCTTCGGCGGCGCCGGCGCGCTGCGCCTCGGCGTCGGAGGTCGGAACCTTCACGTCACCGGCCTGCTCGCGTTCGCGACGGCGCTCCTCGCGGGTCTGGCGGTTGCCGGAACGTTCCACTTCCTTGTCGCTGTCGAGAACGGCGGCGCCCTTGTCGACCGGCAGAATGACGGTATCGGCGGTCTTGGACGGGTCCTTGGCGATTGCCTTGGCCTTGTCCAGCTCTTCCTTCGTCATCGGCGGCGCTTCCGTCTGCGGAACAGCAACCTGATTGGGAACGGGTTCGCCGGCCGGCGCCTGTCCGGTTGTCGTACCGCTCGGCGGCGGCGGCGGCGCGCCTGGCAGCGGGGCTGCCGGTTCGGTTCTGCCCTGACCCTCTACCGGCGGCTGTTCCGAAGGCTGACGGCCCGGCGCGGGGTTGGGCTGGGCTTCAGGTGCCGGCGGACGCGCGGGCGTCGGCGCTTCGGTCGGAACCGGTGCTTCCTTCGCGGCAGGCTCGGGGGCGGCCGGCTTTTTCTCCGGAACGGCTTTTTCGGCCGGCTCGGCTTTCTGTTCCGGGGCCTTTTCCTCTACCGGTGGCTTTTTGGCGGGTGCCGGTTCGCGGGGCTTGGCCGGCTCACCGGCATTTTCAGGGCGTACTGCGGGCTCCTGTTCGGCAGCAGGTTCCTTCGCGCGCTCCTTGCGGGGACGCTCGGGACGCTGCTCGCCCTCACCTGCGGGCTGCTCGGCCCGTTCCGGCTTGCGCGGACGTTCCTTCGGCTGCTCTTCGGCAGGTGCGGCTTCGGGTGCGGCCTCGCGCTGCGGCTCCTGCGCGCGTTCGGGTTTGCGGGGACGCTCCTGCGGCTGCTCGGCCGGCGCGGGCTCCGGGCGGGCCTCACGCTGCGGTTCCCGCTGGGGTTCGGGCTGCGGCTCCCGTTGCGGCTCAGGGCGCGGTTCGGCAGGCGCGGCTTCGCGCTTGGGCTCCGGTTCGCGCTGCGGCTCCGGCGCACGCTCCTGTCGTTGGGGCTCGGCCTGCGGCTGCTCCTCTTCGGCCTGCTTGCGACGCTTGCGCAGTTCCTCTTCCGGGTTCGGTTCTTCCGGCTGCGCCTGCGCCAGAATCACCTGACCGGTCGCAGCATCGCCGGGAAGCGCTTGCGACACGGGCGTCTGCGCCCGCGCAGCACCGGCAAAACCGGCCGCGGCCGGCTCCACCGCAATCGCCAGCGACATGAGGGGGAAAACCACCCCCGTCAGCAATGTGTTCTTCTTCAGCATCGGTGTTTCCTCATCTGCCATTATTGGTCGCCAGTCTTGCGACATCTTGATTCCGGCTGCGCGTGCAGGCGCTGGTCAACGCCTCGCACACACTTCGGTTCCCATGATGGACAAAGCCTTCTGTACCGGAAATGAACAGATCAAGGCGTTTTCGTGGAAGCTCTGCGGCACAATCGCGGTCACTAATATTGCAGTTGCATTTTTTGACCAACCGGATGAATAATCGCATCCGCGCTGAAGGCTACAGGCGGTATCATCCGCTGCGCCCTGCGCCCATGGCGTCCGCACTGAAAACAACAACAGACCGCGGATGAACGACCAAAAGAGAGGATCGAAATGCCTATTTCCACCCGTCTGCTCGCAGCCGTATCGATTGCCGCTATCTCGCTGTTTTCAGGTGCTGCCCTCGCGCAGGACAAGATCGTTATCGGCACCGAAGGCGCCTATCCGCCCTTCAACAATCTCGAAGCCGACGGCACGCTGACCGGCTTCGACATCGACATCGCCAAGGCGCTGTGCGAACAAATGAAGGCCGAATGCACCTTCGTCACCAATGACTGGGACGGCATCATCCCCGCCCTTCAGGCCAAGAAGTTCGACGCCATCATCGCGTCCATGTCGATCACGCCCGAGCGTCTCGAGAAGGTCGACTTCTCCAAGAAATATTACAACACCCCGCCGGCCATCGCCGTGCCGAAGGATTCGCCGATCAAGTCCGTCGACGATCTGAAGGGCAAGTCGCTCGGCGCGCAGGGTTCCACCACCCACTCCAATTATGCTGAAAAGCATTTTCCGGATGCCGACGTGAAGATGTATCCGACCGCCGACGAATATAAGCTCGACATCGCCAATGGCCGTATCGACGCCGTCATCGACGATATCGTCGTTCTGTCGGAATGGCTGAAGACGGATGCGGGCGCCTGCTGCAAGATCCTGACGCCGCTCAAGGTCGATCCCGAGATCAACGGCAATGGCGCAGGCATTGCTGTGCGCAAGGGCGACACGGCGCTGGCTGACAAGTTTACGGCCGCAATCGCCGGTATCCGCGCCAGCGGCAAGTATCAGGAGATCAACAAAAAATACTTCGATTTCGACGTTTACGGCGATTAAGCCGGTTCGATCTGTTGAAATCTCGTGGCGGAAGGCTTGCCCTTCCGCCATTTTTGTTTGAAAACGTCACGATAACAATCACGGCGGCTTAAGACCGCAGGGGAAAATTGGCATGAGCGGAGCATTTTCCGCCATAGGTGCGTTCTGGACCTATGTCTCGACACTTCTCGATCCCTTCTGCGGGCCGGTCGGTCTCTTCTCGCTTTTCGGAAACGGCACCCTGGTCGCCTGCGGCGATGCAGGATGGGGCGATGAAATCGCCTTCGGCGTCAAGGTCACCATCTCGCTGGCGCTCGCCACCCTGCCCGTCGGGCTGCTGATCGGTTTTCTCATCGCGCTCGCCGCGCAATCGGAAGAAAAATCGCTGCGGCTGGCGACCGGCATCTACACCACCATCTTCCGCGGCCTGCCGGAACTGCTGACGCTCTTCATCGTCTATTACGGCATCCAGATGCTGCTGCAATCGGTGGCCGGTTATGTCGGCATCACCGGTCCGGTCGAGATCAACGCCTTCGTGGCGGGCATGGTGGCGCTGTCCGTGGTGTTTTCGTCCTATGCGTCCGAAGTGCTGCTCTCCGCCTTCAAGGCCATACCGAAGGGGCAATATGAGGCAGGCGCGGCACTGGGGCTTTCGCGGGGCCGCACCATGGTGCTCATCATCATTCCGCAGCTGGTCAGGATCGCCCTTCCCGGCATGACCAATCTCTGGGTCATCCTGCTGAAAGACACCTCTTACGTCTCGATCATCGGCCTTGCCGATATCGTTCGCCAGACCGGCATTGCCGCCCGCGTCAGCAAGGAAGCCTTCTTCTTCTACAGCATCGCCTGCCTGCTCTACCTCATCCTCGCGCTGCTTTCCTCCATCGGCATCGGCTTCATCGATCGCTGGTCGCGCAAGTCGGAGGTAAGCCGATGAGCCATATTCAGGAACTCATTCCCCCCCGCCCCGCCCCGGCCGTTGCGGACAAGCCGCTCAATATTTCGCGCATCGTCGGCATCGCCGTCATCACGCTCTGGCTGCTGCTCGCCGCAGGGCTGATCTTCGCCATGATCGAGGGCTGGGACTGGGACAAATTCCAGCGTTACGGGCCGCGCTATATCGATGGTCTCATCACCACCATCACCCTCGTCGGCAGCTCGATCATTCTCGGCGCCATTCTTTCCGTGCCGATCGCCTTCGGCCGCATGTCGGAAAACCGCATCATCGGCGCGCTGGCCTATGCCTATGTCTACGTCTTCCGCAGCACGCCGCTTTTGGCGCAGCTTTTCCTGATCTATTACGGCCTCGGCAGTTTCCGCCAGGGGCTGGAAGCCGTGGGCCTGTGGTGGTTCTTCCGCGAGGCCTGGTATTGCGGCCTGTTGTCGCTCACCCTCAACACTGCCGCCTATCAGGCCGAAATCCTGCGCGGCGCGATCCGCAGCGTGCCGCGCGGCCAGCATGAGGGCGCTGCCTCGCTCGGCCTGTCGAAACTCATCACTTTCCGCAAGATCATCCTGCCGCAGGCGCTCATCGTCGCGCTGCGTCCCTATGGCAACGAAATCATCCTGATGATCAAGGGTTCCGCGGTGGTCTCTATCGTCACCGTCTTCGACCTTATGGGCCAGACCCGCTACGCCTTTTCCCGCACCTTCGATTATCAGGCCTATCTGTGGGCCGCGATCTTTTACCTGACGATCGTCGAAACGCTACGGCATGTCTGGGCATGGCTGGAAGCCCGCCTGACCCGGCATCTCAAGCGCTAGTCGCAACGTTGGCAGCACTCATCAATGAAGGCTGCCAACATTTTGAAAAATATAAATATTTTGTGACAACCCATGTCTTTGGCAAGCTTGGATTAACCATGACGTGTTCCCATATTCGATACAGCGGTAACGCTGTGATCGGCAATCATGGAAACGGGAACCGCCGTCATGAACAAGGACATGGAAATGATGCTGAGGGGCTACGGCCTCACCACCGCCCAGATATTTTATCGCCTGCCGGATCATCCGCTGGTTCTCCAGACTTATGTCTGGCAGGACTATGATCTTGCCCCGGACTTCCCTGAGATGCATGGCTTCCTCAAATTCTGGAAGGAAAAGCTCGACGGACCGCTGCATTCCGTCCGCTACGTGCACCGGCAGGTCATCTCGGCGCAGGAATGGCGCGCGCTCAAGGGGGAGTTCATCATCCACTGAGCCATCGCGCCACATAAATATTGCGCCCGCCCCCGATGCGGCTTACAGCAAACCTCAACTGAAGATGCTGACGGATAAGGCACGATGACCAAGAACCAGAAAATCGACGAAGAGGCGCTTGCCGAGGCCTATAACCGCGCGCTCGCGCTTGAAAAAGCCGGCGATGTGGACGCGGCGGTGAAGGCCTATGAAGAGGTTCTGGCCATCGATCCGGACGATCACGGCGGAGCGGCCGTTCGCATCGCCGCCATGGGCCGGGGCGAAACCCCGCCGAAGGCGCCTGACGCCTATGTCGAAACCCTGTTCGACCAGCATGCCGAAGCTTTCGAGGATATTCTTGTAGAACAGCTCGGTTATGCCGTGCCGATGATGGTGCGCCAGCGGTTGCAGACGCTGAACCTCGGCCCCTTCAAGCGCCTGCTCGATCTCGGCTGCGGCACCGGCCTCACCGGTGAAGCGCTACGCGATATGGCCGAGGATATCACCGGCATCGACATTTCCGAAAACATGGTCGAGATCGCCCATGAGAAGGACCTCTACGAGACGCTCTACGTCGCCGAAGCCGAGGATTTTCTCGAGGATAATGACGACGAGCCTTTCGACATCATCACCGCCACCGATGTGCTGCCCTATCTCGGCGCGCTGGAGCCGCTGTTTTTCGGCGCCGCCGAAAACCTCAATGCCGGCGGCCTGCTGATCTTCTCGTCGGAAACCCTGCCCGAAGAAACCCTGGCCGGACGCCCCTATATGGTCGGCCCGCACCAGCGTTTCGCCCATGCGGAAACCTATGTCCGCGAAAGACTGGCCGCGACCGGTTTCGAGGTTCTCGAGGTGACCGACATCAACGTGCGCATGCAGGACGGCAATCCGACACCCGGCCATCTGGTGATCGCCAAGCTCAAGGGTTGATGCGACATAGGAGGCTTGTGCCCCGACGTTTCGGCAGTTTTCTTCTCCCCCCCGGGGAGAAGGTGGCCCGAAGGGTCGGATGAGGGGGCTAGCTCTCCGCGTATCTCTACCCTTG
>NZ_LT009745.1:1798033-1928037 GCF_900013505.1 Agrobacterium deltaense RV3
CCGGCGGGAGAAGAAACAAGCGGCACGGGCTCGCCCTATGCGGCAAGAATGGCATTTTCCTGAATCAACCTCTCAGCAACACCCGCCAGCAGGTTGAAGAGACTCACCTTTTCCGACCCGCTCAGCTCGCCTTCGGCCGCCAGACGATATCCGCCACGTTGAGTTTCTTCGGCACGATCTTCAGATCGTAGAACTCATCCGCAAGTGCCTGCTGATAGGCGATGGCTTGATCCGGAACCAGCGAAACCCGCCCGAGATCGGCGCCCGGCCGCGTCAGCGAAACCTTGGTGACATCCTCGGGAACGCCGGTAATCGACGCCAGCGACTTTGCCGTTGCATCGATATTGGCCTGCGCTTTCGCACCCACATTCGCCAGTTCCTTGAGGATCAACGGCACGAGATCGGGATTGGCCTCCACGAAATCGCCATTGGCAAGGAAATAGCTCCACGGATCGACGATTCCTTCGGCGGTCGAAAGAACCCGTGTCGTCGGCTCTTTTTCCGCCACGGCAAAATAAGGATCCCAGATCGACCAGGCATCGATGCTGCCGCTGCGGAAGGCGGCGGCCGCATCCGGCGGGGCAAGATCGACCGGCGTAATGTCGTTCAACGTCAACCCTGCCTTTCGCAACGCCTTGACGGTGACATTATGCGCGCTGGAGCCGCGCTTGAAGGCGACCTTTCTGCCTTTCAGGTCTTCCAGCGTCTTCAGCGGCGAATCCTTCTGCACAAGGATGGCCGATCCGCCGGCCGCCGCTTTGTAAGTGCCCACATAACGCAGATTACCGCCCGCGGCCTGCGCGAAAAGCGGCGGCACATCGCCGGTCGGGCCGATATCCAGCGCGCCGGCACCCAGCGCTTCGAGAAGCGGCGGCCCGGAGGAGAATTCCGACCATTTGACCTCGATGCCGCGATCCCTCAGCAACGCTTCGAGCGCGCCCTGGCTTTTCGCGAGCGCTATCACGCCATTCTTCTGCCAGCCAATCCGCAATGTGGTGGTCGCGGCACTCGCCCGCCGGATATGCGGCAGAAACACCGCCCCGGTCGCACCTGCAATCAGTCCCAATGTTCCGCGTCGTGTAAGCATATGGATATCCCTCGCTATTCCATCCTTCGACGGTAAAAGCGTAGATATTCGAGCGATTTTATCAAAATCGCGGTTTGCGCGAAGACAGCTCCGGGAGAATTGAATGTGCGAATTTGCCACGATGGGCGGAATAGAATTGTCGTGCCCCGGCGGGGGCTACCAGGATGGACCTTCCGGCTGCATCAGCCTTGACGGGCAAGATCGACGGGAAAAACGACCCGCAAATGAAAATGCCCTCCCCGGCAACCGGAAAGGGCATTGGTCGAAAAACTGACCGGCGGACGATCACTCCTCGCCGGATTTCGGATTGTCCAGCAGCATGTAGTCGAGCGGCAGCTCGGTCGTATATTTGATCTGCTCCATCGCGAAGGCGGAGGACACGTCGCGAATTTCGATCTTGGCGATCATGCGCTTGTAGAAGGCGTCATAGGCCGCGATATCGGGCACAACGACGCGCAGCAGGTAATCGACATCGCCGCTCATGCGATAAAATTCGACGACTTCCGGAAACTCGGAAACCACCTCGGAGAAACGCTTCAGCCATTCGATGGAATGGGAGGCGGTGCGGATGGAGACGAAAACCGTGACCTTCGTGTTTACCTTGACCGGATCGAGCAGCGCCACGCGCCGGCGAATAACGCCGTCTTCCTCCATCTTCTGGATACGCCGCCAACAGGGCGTCGTGGAAAGGCCGACCTTTTTCGCCAGATCGGCAACGGCCAGCGTGGAATCCTCTTGCAGAATGCGCAAAATCTTACGGTCTAGGCGATCCAATGCGTCTATCCTCCTGAATTAATTTCCTTTCAATACACTAATTTTTGCAGAAAAACAGAAAATTGTTTCACTAAAGCCGCATTTCCACATGTTGTCGCAGAACCGGCAGCAGTTCCTCGGTGAACCATGGGTTCTTTTTCAGCCAGCCGGTATTGCGCCAGCTTGGATGCGGCAGGGGAAAAATGCCGGGGCCGGAATTGGCATGGAGAAAGCCGCGCCAGTCCTGCACCGTTTCCGTCATGGTCTTGCGCCGCCTTTCACCCAGATGAAAAGCCTGTGCATATTGGCCGATGGCGAGGATCAGCTCCACCTGCGGCATCGCCATTATTACCCGCTTACGCCATTGCGGCGCGCATTCGCGCCGGGGCGGCAGGTCGCTGCCTTTTTCGTCATAACCGGGGAAACAGAAGCCCATGGGCACGATGGCGAAACGATCCGGATCATAGAATGTCTGCCGGTCGACGTTCAGCCATTGGCGCAGCCTGTCGCCCGAGGCATCATTGAACGGCAGCCCCGTTTCATGCACGCGAAGCCCCGGCGCCTGCCCGGCAATCAGGATGCGCGCCTTGGTCGACATGACGACCACCGGCCGGGGTTCGTGCGCCAGGCGATCGGCCATTCCCCTGAGCGGCTTGTCGCGACAGAGACGACAACGGGCGATTTCGCCGCGCAATACGTCAAGCCCGTCATCACGCACCGGCACTGGTTCAACCATGATCCCACCCCAGAAGATGACGGACAATGGTGAGGAAACCCGCCGCCGGCGTTTCCAGATCCGCGGCACGGTGTTCCCGCCGCCACTGCGACGGTTTCTCGAATTCTCCCGCCCAGATGCCGCGTGCCTGCCTGCGCGCCGCCGCCTGCTCGCTGGAGAACTGGAAATAACCGGATGCGACAGCAAAACCCGCCGACACCATTTCCGATGAGACATCCCTGCCGCCGGCGGAACAATAAACCAGCAGCCGCCCGTAACGGTCCCTGGAACTGCCGGAACAGGAAAAATCCACAGCCCCGGCCAGCCGTTGCAGAACACGGCGCGCTTCCTCGCCGCACGGCCAGCTTTCGCTGCCGCGCAGGCATTTCTGCGCAAGCTCCGGCGCATCGATGCCAAGCAGCCGGAAACGTTCCTCCCCCTTCGACAGCGTATCGCCATCGATCACGAAGAAGCGGCCGCTATAGGTTTCGCTGTTGATCTGGTCGAGCTTGGCCGCGATCAGAATGCCCAGAAAAACCGTGGCGAGAAAAAGCCCGCCATCGCGAAATCCCGAAAACCGCCTGCCCTTGCCTCCATTTCGTCTCATGTAACAACAAACCCTTGTCAGAAATGGCAAACAAATCCTTTCACGGCAGCATCTTCTTAAGATTTTGCGCGTAGTCTGCAAGGGTTCATGTCACCCTGCGTTGTAACAATGAGTAAAAGCGTCAGCACGTCCACCGACAAGATCATCGTCGACCGGTCGAAAAAGCACCGCAACAAGGCGGTCTTCGACACGGTGAAGACGACGCGTGAACGCCTGCAGCAGGGGGCCGGCGCAAGCGACGCCTATGAACGCGAAATGCTGACCATGCACATCGCCGAAACCCTGCAGGGCGCGATGATCATGCCGCTTTTCATCCTACTCGCCTCCATCATCGGCCTATATATAACGCGCGACATCAGCCTGATCATCTGGTCGTTGATTGCGCTGAGCTTCCACGCCTTTTCCCTGCTCTTGGCCAAGCGGGCGGCAAAACAGGAGATCACGGCCGACAATCTTCAGCACTGGAAAAGTCTCTTCCTAGGCATGCAGATCCTCATCGGCTGCGCCTGGGCGATGTTTGCGCTGGCCGAACCGGTGCGCAACGACCCGACGCTCGTGCTTTTCTTCAAGGGCTCGACGCTGCTGATCGCGCTTTCGCTCACTGCCATGGCCAATTTCATGCTGCGGCGGGCGACCTTCATGACCTTTTTGCCGGTGCTCGCGGCTCTCTGCATGACCTCGGCCATTTCGCGCAATCCTTTCGATGTCGGCCTCGCGCTGATGTTCGGCATGGCCATCCTTTTCTGTCATCGCATCACCAGCCGCCTTTACCAGACCAGCATCAAGCTCCTCTCCTCCCAGACGGAAAAGGACGACCTGATCGCCGAACTCGAAGTCGCCAATTCGGTTTCGGACGAGGCGCGGCGGCGCGCGGAAGAAGCCAATCTGGCGAAATCGCGTTTTCTCGCCTCCATGTCGCACGAGCTCAGAACGCCGCTCAACGCCATTCTCGGTTTCTCCGAGGTTATGTCCTCGGAAGTGCTCGGCCCGCTCAATAATCCGCTCTACAAGGAATATTCCGGCGATATCCATCGCTCCGGCCAGCATCTGCTTGATCTCATCAACGAAATCCTCGACCTGTCGCGCATCGAAGCCGGCCGCTATGACCTCAACGAAGAAGCGATCTCGATGCTGGAAATCGCCGAGGATTGCATCGGCATGATCCAGCTTCGCGCCCGCGCCAAGAACATCAAAATTTCCCAGCAGTTCGAAAACAGCCTGCCGCAGGTCTGGGCCGATGAGAAATCCATCCGCCAGGTCATCCTCAACCTGCTGTCCAACGCCGTGAAATTCACGCCGCAGGGCGGTGAAATCCTCGTGAAAGCCGGCTGGACGGCGGGCGGCGGCCAATATGTCTCGATCAGGGATAACGGTCCCGGCATTCCCGAAGATGAAATTCCCGTGGTGCTGTCCGCCTTCGGTCAGGGATCGATCGCGATCAAGAGCGCCGAACAGGGAACCGGCCTTGGCCTGCCCATCGTTCAGGCCATTCTCGCCAAGCATGACGGCCAGTTTATCCTGAAATCGAAACTGCGCGAGGGCACCGAAGGCATCGCCATCCTGCCGGCCAAACGCGTGCTGCAAAGCCTGCCGGCCGTGGAAGAAACCCACGCCATCCAGCCGCGCCGGCGATCCTTCGCTTAGGGCATTTCCAGGAAAAGTGGCCCCCGGTTTTCCGTCCGGAAATGCCTTGAGGCTAACAACTTCAGAAGAACAGCGTCGTTACCAGAGAATACAGCACGAAAAATCCGTTCGCCATCAACAGGCAGAAGACGGCGAAGGAGCCGAGGTCCTTGGCGTGCCGCCCGACCGAGGAGATTTCCGGTGAAATGCGGTCCACCAGTTCTTCGATGGCGGTATTGAGCGCTTCCACCGAAAACAGAAGCAGCATCAGCACCGTAAAGACGAGAAGATGGGCAAACGGCGCACCGACGACCAGAAGCAGGGCAAGCCCGACGCCGAAGGCGAGAACCTCATGCCGGAACGCCGCTTCCTGCCACAGCCGGCCAAGCCCCTGCACGGAATAGCGCGCGGCGGCAAAAAGATGCCGCCAGCCTTTTTCCTTGCGAAAGGCGGGTTCCGGTTGCTTCTTTTGCGGCGTCACGTCCATCTTCAGCCTCAATGGTCGGTGCGGGAGCTGATGCGGGTGTCCACACCCGCCGCTTCGAATGTCGCCATGCCGGAATGGCAGGCGGCGGCGGCCTTGACGATGCCGGCGGCAAGCGCTGCCCCCGTACCTTCGCCGAGACGCATGCCAAGCGCCAGAAGCGGCGTCTTGCCGAGCTTTTCGATGGCGGCCAGATGCCCGGGCTCACCCGAGACATGGCCGATCAGGCAATGGTCGAGCGCCGCAGGATTGGCAGCCTTGAGGAGAGCGGCAGCGGCCGTCGCCACATAACCGTCGATCAGCACGGGAATGCGTTGCACACGGGCGGCAAGGATGGCGCCGGCAATCGCTGCGATCTCGCGTCCGCCGAGACGGCGCATGATCTCCAGCGGATCGGACAGATGATCCTTGTGGAACTCCACCGCTGCCTTCACCGCCGCGATCTTGCGGGCCATGACTTCGCCTTCCGAACCGGTGCCCGGACCGGTCCATTCTTCCGCCGTGCCGCCATAAAGCGCGAGATTGATCGCCGCCGCAATGGTGGTGTTGCCGATGCCCATTTCGCCGACGCAGAGAAGATCGGTGCCGCCGGCAATCGCCTCCATGCCGAAGGCCATGGTGGCGGCGCAGTCGCGCTCAGAAAGCGCCGGCTCGCAGGTAATGTCGCCGGTCGGGTAATCGAGCGCCAGATCGAAGATCTTCAGGCCAAGATCGTTTGCAACGCAGATCTGGTTGATCGCCGCACCGCCTGCCGCGAAATTTTCCACCATCTGCTGGGTCACGGATGTCGGATAGGGCGTAACGCCGTGCCGGGTAACGCCATGATTGCCGGCGAAGATCGCCACCAGCGGGCGGGTGACGGCCGGAGAACGGCCCGACCATGCGGCTAGCCACATGGCGATTTCTTCGAGACGTCCGAGCGAACCGGCAGGCTTGGTCAGCTGCGCATTGCGCTCCTTGGCCGCCACAAGCGCGTGCGTATCCGGGCCGGGAAGCTCGCGCAGCAGCGCGCGGAAATCGTCGAAGGGCAATCCGCTCATGCTCATGATATCTGTCTTTCTCGTCGTCGGGTTGGCTGTCGCATCGGCTCATGCGTCCGGAACTTGTGTTTTCCGGCAAATCGGTCTTTGTTGCGCCTCTCATAATCGCGGATGCGCCGCGGAACAACCGGAAATGCAGCGACTGCAACGGAGAGAGCATGAAGGCCGGGGATTTTATAACAGATGTCATGCATTCCCTCGCCTTTCTGAGCCGCCTGCCCGTTCCCTCGCAGTTTTTCGATGATGCCGACGGCGTGTCGATGCGCCGCACCGCCCGCGCCTTTCCCGCCGCTGGCCTGCTGATCGCCCTGCCCGCCGCTTTCCTTGTTGTGGTTTTCGCAGCCTTCGACTCCTCTCCGCAACTTACCGGCTGGCTCGTTATCGGCCTGACGGCGCTCATCACAGGTGCATTGCATGAGGACGGGCTGGCAGACACGGCCGACGGTTTCGGCAGCGGCAAGGATAAGGCCCGCATGCTTGAGATCATGAAGGACAGCCGCATCGGCAGCTATGGCACGATTGCCATGATCATGTCCTTTGCGCTTCGCGCTACCGCACTTGCCTCGCTCATTGAGACGCTGCCGGCAAAGACCGCCGCCGCCGCCCTGATCGTCGCACTTGTCCTGAGCCGCGCCCTGATGGTGTGGCACTGGCAGTCCCTGCCTGCCGCCAAAACCTCCGGCATCGCCGCCGGCGCCGGTCAGCCGGGCTCCAGCGAGCGCAACATCGCGCTGGTGATCGGGCTACTGCTTTTCACACTCTTCACGCTGCACGCCCTGCCGCTCCTGTCGATTGCCCTCGTGCTGGCGGCAGCCTTTCTGGCAGCCGTCCTTTTCGGCAGGCTCTGCGACAGCAAGATCGGTGGCCATACCGGCGACACCATCGGTGCCTGCCAGCAGATCACGGAGATCGTGATTCTCATCGCCCTTGCCCTTGCGGCGTGACGGCCTGATATAAATCATCATGGAAACACCCTGCATCCATATCTGCCGCCTCGATGAAACCAGCAGCCTCTGCATCGGCTGCGGGCGGACGCTGGATGAAATCGGCGGCTGGGCAGGGTATAGCGACGAGAAGCGCCGCGAAATCATGCGGTTGCTGCTGCAACGACTGGCAAACCTGTCCGAGACCGCGAAGGAGACGCATACCGCATGAACAGGCTGACCATCGTTCTCCTCCTGCTGGCCGTCGGCCTTGGCCTGCTTCTCATCAATCACGACGGCGGCCGAACGCTCGGCATCGATAACGATCAATTCGCCCACGTGCTTTATCTTCTGCCCATTGCCGGCCTATTATCCGCCGGCATTCTGGCGGGAAGACGCGGCAGTTTCGGCACCGTCATCCGCCAGCTCGCCGTCTGGCTCGTCATTATTCTCGGCCTCGTCTCGCTCTATCTCTATCGCTACGACCTGCAATCCTTCGGCGACCGGTTGCTCGGCGGCCTGATGCCCGGCCGCGCCGTGGTGGTGACGACGGCTGGCGGCGAACAGGAAATCGTCCTTCATAAATCGATGAGCGGCCATTTCGAGGCAAATGTCGGCGTCGAAGGCAAGACGATCCACATGCTCGTCGATACCGGTGCAAGTTCCGTGGTGCTCGCCAATGCGGATGCGGCAGAAATCGGCATCGACACCGCAAATCTCCGCTATACCGTGCCGGTGATGACCGCGAATGGTCGCACGGCGGCAGCCCCCGTTACCCTTTCGGAAATCAGTATTGGCCCGATCATGCGACGCAACATCCCCGCCCTCGTCGCGCAGGATGGCCAATTGGGCCAAAGCCTGCTCGGCATGAGCTTCCTGTCGACGCTCGGTTCGCTGCAGATGCAGACCGATGAATTGCGATTGCGGGATCGGCAAGCTGCTCTCGGAGAAGGCACCTTATCTTGCGATCAAACACCCCCATCACAATATATATGAAGTAACGAGGAAAGGGTTGATCAACGCTGACCCGCTGAAGCAGTGGCTTATCTCGAAAAATACCGCCACCTCGGCAAATCATTGACAGGCCGCATTGACCATGAGACAAGATTACATATTCAACGCAGGAGTTCTCAACATGATCGGTCCAGATCCTATCCTACTTTGATCTAAACGCCCTTCCACTGTAGAGAAGCGAAGCGTCGAACTATGGTTTCGGCGCTTTTTGGTTTTTTGAGATGCCCGGCGAACGGATTTTTCGCTTTAGTTTGTATCCCCTGTATTTTCCTTCCATTGTCTGCAAAAGCTTCTCGCCGGTTTTCTTTGCCTCTTCCGCGTGCTCGTAGAGGCTACGAATGGCACTCTCCCGACCCTCGAGTGAAATATTGGTGAAACTCTTACGGTATATTCCATCTATCTTGGCGCGGATTTTATCCAGAACACCATAGAAATAGACGACATCGCCAATATACTCTCTTCCAGTGGCCGATATGGAATCGATATTCTTCAGATAAAAATGGGTGTGACGCGCATCTGTAATATGCGGGACGAAATCTTTGTTTTCCTTGATGCGTTCCCTGAAAGTCACATAGGAAATAGGTGCGGCAAGGAAGATCGCCATATCGGCTGTATTAAAGTCGATTTCCGCATACAGGGACCGAATGAATTTCTCTTTTTCTCGCGATTTTTTCCAGAATCCTACGCCCACCGCTACAAATTGTCCAAGTATCCACAGCGTGAACGCTGTAGAAGCCGCGACCAACGCGGCAAGCAATTGCGGGCTTTCAGATATTTGCTGCGTCGCTGACATGCAACAATTCCCTTAAATATAAGAAAATACATATTGCGATAATGACAATATAAAAATCACAAGACGCCAATATTAACAACATAAATACGATACTTCAGATGGCGAACTGGCCAGGATTGCGCCGCCAATATCAAATCGGTCTCGATAGAAAAACGCAGTAGGAACTCGACCTGAAACGGGCGGAACTAAAATGCTCGTAGAAACGCCTTTCCGAGAGATTTCTTTCTGCCCGGCACCCGCCCAACGAACCATTGCCCCTTGATTCCTTCCCATTTGATAATTTATGTTGGTTCCGTTCTCAGGGCGGGGTGCAATTCCCCACCGGCGGTATCGGGATTTTTCCCGGAGCCCGCGAGCGCTTCCGGTCTCCAAAGCCGGAAGGTCAGCAGATCCGGTGAGAGGCCGGAGCCGACGGTATAGTCCGGATGGAAGAGGACAAGGCATAGGACGCCCGCGCGTGAGCGGGCTTCGCATTGCATTGTTCGCCCAAGGGATATTTGGCGCTTCTCGAAGCGCGAAAATGCCGCAAAACGGCATAACCCTTGAAAGGCTTGAAAGAAAATGACCATTGCCAAAATTGAAGACGCGATCGAAGCCATTTCCCGTGGTGAGATGGTGATTGTGGTTGACGACGAAGACCGCGAAAATGAAGGCGATATCATCGCCGCCTCCGACAGCATCACCCAACAGCAGATCGCCTTCATGATGAACCATGCGCGCGGGCTGATCTGCGTCGCCATGCCGGGCGAGCGTCTCGATGCGCTCGATATTCCGCTGATGGTGTCGCGCAACACCGAATCCCTCAAGACGGCCTTCACCGTCTCGGTGGACTATATTCCGGGCACCACCACCGGCATTTCCGCCGCCGACCGCGCAAAGACCGTGCGTGCGCTGGTATCGGAAGAATCGCGCCCGGAAGATTTCGCCCGCCCCGGCCACATCTTCCCGCTGCGCGCCAACCCGCAGGGCGTTCTCGGCCGCACCGGGCACACCGAAGCAGCTGTGGACCTCTGCCGCCTCGCCGGCAAATATCCCTGCGGCACCATCTGCGAAGTCGCCAATGACGACGGCACCATGGCCCGCCTGCCCCAGCTCGAAGTCTTCGCCGAACGCCACGGCCTGCTGGTCGTGACGATCAAGGACCTTGTTGCTTACCTCAAGGGCGAGGTTGTCGAGGAAGTGGCGCAGAAGCAGGTCGCTTGAGCTGCTGCTCGCGGTGTGAATACAAAAACGCCCGGCGCAAGCCGGGCGTGATGCCTGTGAAACCGTCTGGTCCTCTTCCGTCATGCCGGACTTGATCCGGCATCCAGCCACGGCGCGTCTGCGCCGTGAGAAGAGTCTTTTGCGATCAAAGACTTGATCGCACTGGACCCCGGATCAAGTCCGGGGTGACGGAGGAAAAAGCCGCGTCAACCTGACCCATGGGTCTGGCGCCCCATCATCCACCTCAGCACTACCGCGTCGAAAACCCTACCAGCAGCAGAAACCGCCATCCACCAGCAGATCCACGCCCGTCACGAAGCTCGCCGCATCGGAGAGCAGGAAGATCGCCGGACCGACCATCTCATCGACGCCCGCCATGCGCTGCATCGGCGTCTGCTCTTCGAACAGCTTCGTCTGGTACACCATTTCCGGCCGCGTGTTCATCGGCGTCGCCGTGTAACCCGGCGAGATGGTGTTGACGCGGATGCCGCGCCCCACCCACTCCATCGCCATGGATTTCGACATGTGGATGACGCCTGCCTTCGAGGCATTGTAGTGGCACTGCATCAGCCCGCGATTGACGATGACGCCGGACATGGAGGCGATGTTGACGATTGCACCACGGCCGTTCTTCAGCATGGCATTGGCTTCCGCCTGGCAGGACAGGAAAACGCCCTTCAGGTTGATGTCCATCATCGTCTGGAACTGGCTTTCCTCCATCTCCTCGGCAGCATTGGCATTGGCGATGCCGGCCGCATTGACGGCAAGCGACAGCGCGCCAAGTTCGGCCTCAGTGCGGGCAACCGCATCGGTCAGCGCCTCTTTGCTGGTCACATCAGCGGCAATCTGGATCGACTTTCGCCCGGCCTTGGCGATGAAATCCGCCGTCTGCGCCAGGCCGTCATCGGTGCGGCGGTCAAGCAGCGCGACATTGGCGCCGGATTGGGCGAGCCCCATGGCGATCCGCTGGCCGATGCCGGAACCGGCGCCGGTGACGAGCGCCACCTGGCCGGAAAGATCGAAGAGTTTCGGCGCGTTGAGCGTGATGGTAGACATCGGTATTTCCTTCTTCAGATGGTTGCCAGTTCCATGACCGAGACGTCGTTTGCTTCGTCACGGTTGAGGATGCCGGCCTGTTTTCCCTGCGCAAGCACGAGGATGCGGTTCGAAACGCCCAGCACCTCCTCGAGATCGGAGCTGACGACGATGACGGCCACGCCGTCCTTAGCCAGACCGACGATGATATCGTAAATGCCCGCCCGCGCGCCGACATCGATGCCGCGCGTCGGCTCGTCCAGCACCACCACGCGCGGATTGCGGGCAAGCCATTTGGCAATGACCACCTTCTGCTGGTTGCCGCCGGAAAGATCGGACGCCGGCTGTTCGCTACGGCCCTTCACGCCAAACTTGGCGATGGCCTCCTTGGTAAAGGCGCGCTTGATACGCGGCGTGATCCAGCCGGTGCCGACGCGGTCGAGATTGGCATAGATCAGGTTTTCGCCGATCTCGTGCTCCACCACCAGCCCCTGCAATTTGCGGTCTTCCGGCACCATGACGATGCCCTTGGCAATCGCATCCGCCGGGCTTTTCAGTGTCAGCACCTTGCCATCCAGCAGCACCTCACCCGCACTCGTCGGATCGGCACCGGAAATGGCCCGCACCAGCTCGGTGCGTCCCGCGCCAATAAGACCGGCGATACCAAGGATTTCGCCGGCGCGAACGCCGAAGCTGATGTCGCGGAAGGCATTGGTCGCGCCGGTCAGCCCCTTGACCTCCAGCACCACCTTGTCCTGCGGCTCCGGCAGTGTAGGAAACAGGCGTTCCAGCGAGCGGCCGACCATGCTTTCGACAATGGTGCGCACCGGCGTCGCGCTATCGGCAAATTCATGCACCCGCTCGCCATCGCGCAACACGACGATGCGGTCGGTGATCTGTTTGATCTCTTCCATACGGTGGGAAATATAGATGATGCCCACGCCCTCGGCGCGCAGCTTGCGCACCTGCTCGAACAGCGCCTGCGTTTCCGCGCCGCCAAGTGCCGCCGTTGGCTCGTCGAGGATCAGGAGTTTGGCGTCCAGCGCCAGCGCCTTGGCGATTTCGATCAACTGCTGGTTGGCGGTCGAAAGGCCGGCCACCTTGCGGGTTGCGGGAATGTGAAGGTTGAGGCGCGCCAATTGCTGCTGGGCTCTGCGCACCATCTCGGCACGGTCGACGACGCCGTTCTTCATCGGCCAGCGGCCAATGAACACGTTTTCGGCGATGGAAAGCTCCGGCAGAAGCTTCAATTCCTGATGGATGAGGACGATGCCCTTGTCGATCGCCTCTCGCGGCGAAGACGGTGCATAGGGCTGGCCGAGCCATGTCATCGTGCCTTCGGACGGCTCACGCGAACCGGCGATGATGCCTGACAGCGTGGACTTGCCCGCGCCGTTTTCACCCAGCAGGGCCACCACTTCGCCGGGATAAACGTCGAGATCGACGTTCTTCAGGACCTCGAGCGGACCGTAACGTTTGCTGATGCCACGGAGCGAAAGAACCGGCTCGCGCATGACGGGACCTCCCAGGACACGATCGCGGCGGAGATACACCGCAACCTTGTGTCCAAATTGCATAAAGACAAACCAATGAATGCCCCGCGCATCCCATCGGAGGCGCGGGGCGGATGCATCAGGGATGGTTGGCGATGAAGCCTTCGACATTTTCCTTGGTGGTCAGCGTCGCATCGGAAAGCTGCACAGCCGGAACCTTTTCGCCGCCGACGATCTTGACGGCCATCTCGACAGCGGTGCGGCCCATCTTCTGGGTCTGCTGTGTTGCGGTCACGTCGAAGACGCCGTTCTTCAGCGCCTCAAGCGCCGCCGTATCACCATCAAAGCCGCCAACGACGATCTTCTGCGAAGGGTTGGCGACCTTGATCGCCTGCGCCGCGCCGAGCGCCAGACCGTCGGCCTGTGCAAAGACGATGGAAACATCCGGATTGGCCTGCAGCATGTTCTGCATGATCTGGAAGCCTTCATCCTGGCTCCACATGTTGGACCACTGTTCGGCAACGATCTTCACACCGGAATTGGCCTTCACCGATTCCATGCAGCCCTTGGTGCGGTCCACTTCCGGCGTCGTGCCCTTCTGGCCGTGGATGATGACCATCTTGCCCGAACCGCCGGCCTGCTTGATGATGTAATCGCATACCGCCTTGGCGGAAGCGACGGAATCGGTGGCAAGGAAGGTATCGCCCGGCGCGCCATCGGCATTGCGGTCGATGTTGATGACCGGAACGCCGGCGGCCTTGGCAAGCTTTACCGGAACGGTCGCGGCAGCGGCACCGGCCGGAATATAGATCAGCGCATCGATGTTCTGGGTCAGCAGATCCTGAATCTGGTTCACCTGCGTCGGGCCGTCGCCCTTGGCATCGACGGTGACGACTGCAATGCCGCGCGTCTTGGCTTCGGCCTCAACGGCCTGCTTGATCTGGTTGAAGAAGTTCGCCTGCAGATTGGCGACGGCTAGGCCGATCTTCTTGACTTCGGCGGCATTGGCAGAGCCGAGCGACAGGGCGAGAAGGGCGGCGGATGTCAGCAGAATGCGTGAAAATTTCATGATTATTCCTCCATTTGTTGATTGTTGGCCTTCGGGCAGATCGAACCTCCTCCCCTCCGGCCGTTTATTTCACGCCTCCCCAATAAGGAGGGTCGTTTATTGCGCGGACGGCTCAGCACCGTCCGCAGGCAAATTCAGCTTCTGCGGCGGCGCAGGGTTTCAGCACCCACGGCCAGCACGATGACGACACCGATGATGACCTGCTGCAAAAAGGGAGAGACGTTGAGCAGGTTGAGGCCGTTGCGCAGCACGCCGATGATCAGCACGCCGATCAGCGTTCCGCCGATGCCGCCCGCACCGCCCGAAAGGGAGGTTCCGCCGATGACAACGGCCGCAATCGTATCCAGCTCGTAACCGAAGCCGCTGGAGGGCTGCACCGAGTCGAGACGCGCCGCAAGAACGATGCCGGCGAGACCGGCAAGAACTGCACAGGCGACATAAACGCAGATCGTCACCAGCGGCACATTGATGCCGGCAAGGCGCGCCACTTCCGGGTTACCGCCGACCGCATAGACCGTCCGGCCTTCCGAACGGAAGCGCAGGAACAACCAGGAAACCAGAACGACGACGAGCATCAGAAGCACGGTCGCTGTCAGCACGCCGAAATGGCGGTCAATTGCCAGCATCATGAACCAGTCAGGGAAACCGACGATCTGCTGTCCATCGGTGATCATATTGGCGAGACCGCGCGCCACCGACATCATGGCCAGCGTGGCGATGAAGGCCGGCACGCGGAAGGCAGTGACGAGAATACCGACCACGAGGCCGCAGGCGGCGGACGCGATCAGCGCCAGCACGATGGCCATGCCCATCGGCATGCCCGCCACATTTGCCGTCCAGCCCATGATCATCATCGACAGCGCCAGAACCGAGCCGACAGACAGATCGATGCCGCCGAGCAGGATCACGAAGGTCATGCCGACGGCCATGATGCCGAGAACGGTGATCTGGTCGAGAATGTTGAGCCCATTGCGCAGCGACAGGAAATTCTCGCTGGCGAAGGTCAGAAACACGCAGAGCAGCAGCAGGCCCAAAAGAGGTCCGGTCGCTCCGCTCAACCAGGCAAGCGGGCTCCTGGTGTGCGTGACCCCCTCATTGCGTTCAATCGCGGACATGGCTCCTCCCGGTGACTGTCTTGCATTTTTTAAACCGATTAGAATAATTATTCATTGTCGGTGAAACATGCATAAGCCAGTTTCGAGAAGGTTGTCAATAGGGCGTTAATGGCGAGGCCTGCCGTGAACAAGGACAGGCGGCTTTCAGCCTGCCGCCTCTCTCCTCATTCCTGTGCTCGTCACAGGAATCCAGTCGACGCGCGTCTGCGCGGCGGGAAGAGCCCTTTCAGCCCAAGGACTTGGGCTGACTGGATTCCTGTGACAAGCACAGGAATGAGGGCTGTGGAGATGCTCTTCACCGTGAATGCGAATGTAGCTGCAGAAATGACCAACACGGATTGAAACAAGAGAATCCGCAATTCCGGCTTGACAGAAACGCCATCTCTGCAATTATATAAATAGCTGTATAAATATTCACACGCATGTTTTGAAGAGGATTCCATGCAGTCCCAGGAGCTAGAGCGCATTGCGCGCCAGATTCGCCTTCGCGACGTACAGGCTGTTTTTGAAGCGGGTGCGGGCCATGTCGGCGGCGAAATGTCAGCTATCGACATCATGACGGCCCTTTATTTCCGCGTCCTGCGCATCTGGCCGGATGATCCGAAAAACCCTGCCCGCGGCCGTTTCGTGCTTTCCAAGGGCCATACGGCCTGCGCGCTTTATGTGACGCTGGCCAAGCGCGGCTTCATCCCGGAAGAGGAAATCTCGACCTTCCTGCAGCCGAATTCGCGCCTCAACGGCCACCCGAACTGTAACAAGGTTCCGGGTGTGGAAACCAATACCGGCCCGCTCGGTCACGGACTGCCGGTTGCCGTCGGCATGGCCAAGGCGGCCAAGCTTTCCGGTGCGGACTACCACACCTATGTCATGACCGGCGACGGCGAGATGCAGGAAGGCTCCAACTGGGAAGCCATCATGTCCGCCGCACAGTTCGGCCTGAACAACCTGACGCTGATCGTCGATCACAACCGCTTCCAGCAGGGTGCGGCGCTTTCGGAAACCAATGATGTCGCGCCGCTTCGCCCGAAGCTCGAGGCTTTCGGCTGGGAAGTCAGCGAAATCAACGGCAATGCCATGGCGGAAGTCGTGCCGGCGCTGGAGCATCGCGGCGACCGCCCGCATTGCATCGTCGCCCACACCAACAAGGGCCACGGCATTTCCTTCATGCAGGACCGCGTCGACTGGCACCATAAGGTTCCAAGCAAGGAACAATATGAAATCGCCGTCAAAGAACTTTCGGAGACATTGTAATGAACGCGCCCGTAACCGCCGCCAAGCTTTATGACTGCCGCGACGCCTTCGCGGAAACGCTGGAAGCGCTGGCCGCCGGCAATGACAGGGTCGTCGCCGTCTGCAACGATTCGGTCGGCTCCTCGAAGCTCGGCGGCTTCAAGTCGAAATTCCCCGAGCGCCTCGTCAATGTCGGTATCGCCGAACAGAACATGGTCGGCGTTGGCGCCGGTCTCGCCAATGGCGGCCAGTTGCCCTTCGTCTGCGGCGCATCCTGCTTCCTCACCGGCCGCGCGCTGGAGCAGATCAAGGCCGACCTTGCTTATTCCAACGCCAATGTGAAGCTGATCGGCATATCCTCGGGCATGGCCTATGGCGAACTCGGCCCGACGCATCATTCCATCGAGGATTTCGCCTGGACCCGCGTTCTGCCGAACCTGCCGGTCATCGCCCCCTGCGACCGCATCGAGACGGCGGCCGCCGTCAAATGGGCAGCAGACTATGCCGGCCCGTGTTTCCTGCGCCTGTCGCGCGTCGGCGTGCCGGATCTGCTCCCGGAGGGCCATGTCTTCGAACTTGGCCGCGCCAATCTGCTGCGTGAAGGTTCTGACCTGACTTTGATCGCCAATGGCACGCTGACGCACCGCATCGTCAAGGCCGCCGATATTCTGGCCAGCCGCGGCATCAAGGCTCGGGTTTTGAACATGGCGACCGTGCGTCCCATCGATGAGGCGGCCATCGTCGCAGCAGCAAAGGAAACCGGCGCGATCCTGACGGCTGAAGAACATTCGATCTTCGGCGGCCTCGGCTCGGCCATTGCCGAAGTCGTGGTCGAACAGGCCCCCGTACCGATGAAGCGCCTCGGCGTTCCGGGCGTCTTCGCCCATACCGGTTCTGCCGAATGGCTGCTGGATGAATTCGGCATGGCGCCGGCCGCCATGGCGGATGCGGCCGAAGCGCTGATCAAGAGAAAATAAAGTCTCCTCCCAGAGTCGTCGCGTGTCTTCGGATGCGCGGCGACACCCTTTCTGCAATATCGTCGTTTAGTCGCCGCAAGGCGGAAACGAAAAACTGCCGACGAAAGACTCCCATGATGCGCGCCATTTTGTCCATCGATCAGGGCACCACCAATTCCAAGGCCATTCTCGTCTCGGAAAGCGGAGAGTTGCTGGCGCGCGGCTCATCACCGGTCGGCATCGCCTATCCGCAGCCCGGCTGGGTGGAACAGGAGCCGCAGCGCATCTGGGCCTCGGTCTGCGAAGCGATCTCCGCCTGCCTCGCCGCCGCGCCCTCCACCGTCGATGTCGCAGCCATCGCCATTTCCAACCAGCGCGAATCCGTAACCATCTGGGACGGCGAAACCGGCGAGCCGCTCGGCCCGGTGCTCAGCTGGCAATGCCGCCGCACGGCGCAGGATTGCGCCGAGCTGATCGAGAAGGGCCATTCCGAGCGCGTCATGGCGCTGACCGGCCTGCCGATCGACCCGATGTTTCCGGGCGCAAAAATGCGCTGGCTGCTGGAGCGCGCCCCGAAGGGCCGCAGGCTCCGCATCGGCACCATCGACAGCTGGCTCATCCATTGCTTCACCGGCGGCATGGTCCATGCCTGCGACGCCTCCAACGCCGCCCGCAGCCAGGTGCTCGATCTCAACCGGCAGGTCTGGAGCGATGAGCTTTGCGAGCTCTTCGGCATCGATATCAACGCCCTGCCCGATCTGCGCGATAGCAGCGGCGATTTTGGCGTCACATCAGGCGTTCCCGGCATCAAGGACGGCACGCCGATCCTCGCCGCCATCGGCGACAGCCACGCCGCCCTCTTCGGCCATGGCGCCTTTAATCCGGGTGATGGCAAGGTAACCTTCGGCACCGGCTCTTCGGTCATGACAACCCTGCCGCATTTCATCGCGCCCGAACGCGGCATCACCACCACCGTCGCATGGCGGCTCGGCGGCAAACCCACCTTCGCCTTCGAGGGCAATATTCTCGTTTCGGCAGCCTCCCTGCCCTGGATGACGGAGATTCTCGGCCTGCCGGATGTCGCCGCGCTGGTGGAGCTCGCCTCCGCCGCCGAGCCTGATGGCCCCGGTTTCGTGCCAGCCTTCGTTGGTCTTGGCGCACCCTATTGGGATACGAATGCGCGTGCGCTTTTCTCGCAGATCAATTTCAGTACCACGCGTGCCCAGATGGCCCGCGCCGTCACTGACTCGATTGCCTTTCAGGTCCATGACGTCTTCGCCGCCATGCGCGCGCAGTCGCCTTCCGGCTTCGGGCGCCTGTTCGTGGATGGCGGGCCGAGCCAGAACCGTTTCCTGATGCAATGCGTTGCCGACATGCTGCAACACCCCGTCATCCAGCGTGACGCGCCGGAAGCCTCGGCACTGGGTGCCGCCTATCTCGCCGGCCTCGCGCTGGGTGTCTGGAGCGATCTCGATGCCATCGCGGCGCTGAACAGCAACGGCAACACCATCGCGCCGTCCGCGAGCGAAAACAGCCAGCGGCTCGGCATCTGGCGCGATGCGATTGCCCGCTCGACCTTGCCTGTAACCTCGGGTAATGGTGAATAAAAATTCACCCTGGAGGGCTTATGGGCAGGCTAAATGAACTTCGAATGATTTCCCGCGTGGCGCAGATGTATTTCAGCGAGCACAAGCGTCAGGCGGAAATCGCCCAGCATCTCAATCTCTCGCAGGCCACCGTCTCGCGCATGTTGAAGCGCGCCGAGGCGGAAGGCATTGTCCGCACCAGCATCATTCCGCCGCCCGGCACCTATAGCGATCTGGAAGCGCAACTGCGCGAACGTTTCGACCTGCCGGAGGCCATCGTTGTCGATTGCAGCGAGGATCGCGACGGCGCGATCATGGCCCGCATCGGCGAGGCAGCGGCGCATTTCCTCGAGGTGACGCTGTCGCAGAACGAGATCATCGGTGTTTCCAGCTGGAGCCAGACGATCTTCAAGATGGTGGAAAACATCCACCCGCTTAAAGGCGCCAAGGCGCGCTATATCGTCCAGACGCTGGGCGGCATGGGCGACCCATCGGTACAGACGCACGCCACCCAGATCACCACGCGCCTGGCGCGGCTGACGGAGGCGGAACCGAAACTGCTGCCGGTGCCGGGCGTCGCCACATCCCGCGAGGCGAAGCTTTTGATGCTCGCCGATCCCTTCGTGCGCGAAACCATCGATCTCTTCGGGTCGATCACGCTCGCCGTCGTCGGCGTCGGTGCGGTCGAGCCGTCGGAGCTTCTCGCCCGTTCCGGCAACATCTTTTCCGCCAAGGAACTCGCCGATCTCGCGCAGGCAGGTGCGGTCGGCGACATCTCGCTGCGCTTCTTCGACAAGGACGGCAAACCGGTGAAGACTCCGCTCGACGACCGGGTCATCGGCCTGCCGCTGGAAAACCTCTCCAATGTCGACCGTGTCATTGCGCTCGCCGGCGGTTCGAAAAAGACCGAGGCGATTGCCGGTGCGCTCAGAACCGGTGTGATCGACGTGCTCGTCACCGACAAATTCACCGCCGAACGACTGGTCGGCCAGGAAACATAGCCAAAATCCCATAAAGGAGGAGACATGAGGCGCTTTGAAGGTCAATCCGTATTCGTGACCGGAGGCAACAAGGGCATCGGTTACGGCATCGCCCGCCGTTTTGCCGAGGAAGGCGCGAAAGTCGCCATCGCCTCTGTCGACAAAGACACGCAGGATGCCGCCAAAAAACTGGCGGACGAGACGGGCAGCGTCACCCATGGCGTGATCCTCGACGTTCGGGATGCGGCAGCGGTGCGCGAGGCCTATGGCGCCGCCGAAGAGGCGATCGGCCCGCTTTCCATCTCCGTCCAGAATGCCGGCGTCATCACCATTTCCAAGATCGAAGAGCTGACGCAGGAACAGTGGGATTTCAACCTCGACGTCAATACCAAGGGCGCCTTCCTCTGCTGCCAGGAGGCGATCCGCCGCTTCCGCGAAAGCGGCACCAAGGGCCGCCTCGTCAATACCGCCTCCGGTCAGGCACGGCAGGGTTTCATCTATACCCCGCATTATGCCGCCTCGAAGTTCGGCGTTATCGGCCTGACGCAGAGCCTTGCCAAGGAACTCGCGCCGGAAGGCATTACCGTCAACGCCATTTGCCCAGGCATCATCCACACCGAAATGTGGGACTATAACGACCGCGTCTGGGGCCAGATGCTGGGTGAGTACAAGCCCGGCGAACTGATGGCCGAATGGGTGCGCAACATCCCCATGCGCCGCGCCGGAACGCCCGCCGAAGTCGCCGCACTGGTGGCGTTTCTGGCTTCCGACGACGCGGCCTATATCACCGGCCAGACGATCAATGTCGATGGTGGGTTGATTATGTCTTGAGGCTCGTTTGGGAACGGGTGCGGAGCAGCCAACCTCCCTCATCCCTGTGCTCGTCACAGGGATCCAGCCAGCCCAAGTCCTTGGGCTGAAAAGAGTCTTTCCGCCACGCAGACGCGTGTCGGCTGGATTCCTGTGACGAGCACAGGAATGAGGGAGGTAGGCCGTACCGTCAGTTGCGCAGCCTATACCCCGTCTTGAACATCCAGCCGACAACACCGAGGCAGAGCGCCAGAAACAGCGTGATCATTGCAAGGCTGATGGCAGGATTGACGTCGGCGATCTCGTAGAAACTCCAGCGGAAACCGCTGATGAGATAGAGCACCGGATTGAAGTGGCTGACCGTCTGCCACAAGGGCGGCAGCATGTCGATGGAATAGAAGCTGCCGCCGAGGAAGGTCAGCGGCGGCACCACCAGCATGGGGATGAGGTTCAGTTGCTCGAAATTCGTCGCCCAGATGCCGATGATGAAGCCGAACAGGCTGAAGCTCACCGCCGTGAGAACGAAGAACAGGATCATCATGAACGGGTGGGCGATGGTGATATCCACGAAGAAGGAGGCCGTTATCAGGATGATCGTGCCGATCATCAGCCCCTTGGTCGCCGCCGCACCGACATAACCGGCCAGAATTTCCGTCATCGCCACCGGAGCGGAGAGGATTTCATAGACCGTGCCGGTGAATTTCGGGAAATAGATGCCGAAGGAGCCGTTGCCGATACATTGCGTCAGAAGCGTCAGCATGATGAGGCCGGGCGTTATGAACGCGCCGTAGGAAACACCGCCAACCTCCTGAATCCGCGAACCGATCGCGGTTCCGAAGACGATGAAATAGAGCGAGGTGGAAATGACCGGCGAGACCACGCTCTGCAGCAGGGTGCGGCGCGTGCGCGCCATTTCGAACAGATAGATGGCCTTGATGGCTTCGAAATTCATTTCTGGCCTCCCACCAGCGAAACGAAGATATCCTCAAGCGAACTCTGCCGCGTTGAAATATCCTTGAAATGGATGTTGGCGGCGAAAAGGGCGCTCAGAACGTCGGCAATACGACCCTGTTCGCCATTGTCCTCGATTTCATAAGTAACGGTGCAGCGGTCATCGGAAAGCGTCAGCCCGAAGGGCGCAAGACTGTCGGGCAATTGCTCCACGGGTTGGGCAAGCTCCAGGAAAAGCTGCTTGCGGCCGAGTTTCTTCATCAACGCCGTCTTTTCTTCCACCAGCAGCAATTCGCCGCCATTGATGACACCCACACGGTCGGCGATTTCTTCCGCCTCTTCGATGTAATGCGTGGTGAGGATGATGGTGACGCCCTTGGCGCGCAGCTCGGAAACCACATTCCACATGTCGCGGCGCAACGCCACATCCACGCCGGCTGTCGGCTCGTCAAGGAACAGAACCTTCGGCTCATGCGCGAGCGCCTTGGCGATCAGCACACGCCGCTTCATGCCGCCGGAAAGTTCCCGCAGCATGTTGTCCTTCTTGTTCCAGAGCGACAGGGATTTCAGGATGCGCTCGATCAGTTCTGGGTTCTTCTTTTGCCCGTGCAGGCCGCGCGAGAAGCTGACGGTGTTCCACACCGTCTCGAACTGGTCGGTGGTCAGTTCCTGCGGGACGAGGCCGATCAGGGCGCGGGTCTGGCGAAAGTCCTTCACCACATCATGCCCGCCGACGAGCACCGAGCCTTCACCGGGATTGACGAGGCCGCAAACGATGGAGATCAATGTCGTCTTGCCAGCACCATTCGGGCCGAGAAGAGCAAGGATTTCCCCCTCTTTGATATCGAGGCTGACACCTTTGAGCGCCTGAAAGCCGTTTGCGTAGGATTTTGTCAGATTCCGTATCGAAACAATGGCATTCATGGCGAATCTTTCGAAAAACCGAGTAAGATGCACGCCATATAGGCCGGGGAAGGCGCAAATGCCAGTCCGACAGGCTGAACACTGCGTTCGGCGATTAAGGAAAATCAGCCGTAAACGCTATAGAAAAACTGCGCCGCAACGAAAACCAGAAACAGTCCGAAGGCGCGCTCCAGCTGCTTCTTGCTGAGCGCATGCGCCAGCCGCGCGCCATAGGGCGCAACGACAAGCGTGATGGGGATCAGCAGTACCACGGCGATCCAGTTGATGAAGCCGGTGGAAAACGGCGGCAGGCCCGCATCGCCCCAGCCGGCCCAGATATAACCCAACAGACCCGGCAGTGAAATCAGCACGCCGACGCCGGAAGACGTGGCGACCGCCTGATGAATGGTGCGTCCATAGAGCGTCATGAAGGTGTTGTTCATCACCCCGCCACCCACGCCCATCAGGCCGGAAAAAAGCCCGATGCCGGTGCCCACCAGAAAACGGCCCGGGTTTTGCGGCAGGTCGGAACCCAGATGCCAGCTTGCCCGGTTGAAGATCATCCGGAAGGCAAGCGCCAGCGCGATGAAGGCGAAGATGAGCCGCAGCGCAACGCTCGAGGCATAAGCGGCAACCACGGATGCGAGGATGGTGCCGAGCGGCACGGCGACGATCCAGCCCTTCAGCAGATCGATATCGACCGCGCCTTTCTGACGATGCGTCAGGAACGAACGGATGGAGGTGGGCACGATAATGGCGAGCGATGTGCCGAGCGAGAGATGCATACGCACCGCCTCCGGCACATCCAGCAGCCCGAAGACCTGGTAGAAGACGGGCACCAGCACCGCACCGCCACCGATGCCGAACAGCCCCGCCAGAAGACCGGCGACCACACCCGCTGCCGCAAGCGCCGCAGCAAAGACCATCAGCTCTGAAACAGAGGGCATAAAGGCAGGCTCCCGAAGGCCGTTGTCACAAACATGTGACCCTCATAGCGTATCAGAAGAGCGCGGCAAGCCATGTTGGCCGCAGGTCAGTACGGCGCGATATCTTTTGCCGCACATCCGCGCCGGATGGACCACTCCATGGGATCGTTTCCCATTGCATGCCCTTGCAAAGACGCCGATATCCCCCCGATAAGGCTGTCTTCTTCAACCGGCCTTCGGGCCGGTCTTTTTTTGTGGGGTGTGACAGAGGAGCTGGAATTCCGACAGTGAATCCACACTTCCGTCATTCCGGCCTTGAGCCGGAATCCAGCCATCTCAAGTCCTTGAGCTGAAAGGAGTCTTCCCGTCGCGCAGACGCGCGTCGGCTGGATTCCGGCACAAGGCCGGAATGACGGAAGTTGCAAACGTGAAGCATCACAGCGAGCGTCTAAAACGCCGCCCGACTATTGCCCTGCCCAATCACTCCGTTCTTGTCCCAATCCCTTAATCGCAATGCCTGTAACCTGACTTGCGGGTACGCAGGTCGAAGTGGAAATGGTTCCAGTGATTGGGATCGCTGCCCGGTCCGAGAACGGTGGAGAAATATTTACAGCTGTCGGACCTCACCGCCTTCAGCAGCGCTTTTTCGCGGAAGGCGAAGAAGCTCTTCTTGCGAACGTCGATTTCCTTGCCGTTTTTCAGCGTGATGGTGCCGATATCGATGGCGTTGCCGCGCGCATGTTCGGACCACGGATTGCTGGAGCGTGAATTCATCTTGCGGCAGGAATAACCGCCCATCGGCGTAATGCGGCCGACGCCGGAGAGATAGCGGAAACGCGAGGACGGTACGAGTTCGAACTTCACCCATTTCGCAAAGGCAAGCGTAACCTGGCAATTGAGCTTCACCGCCGGACGAACCGCGACGCCGCTGGCGAGACCGCTGAGCTCGATTGGGTAATCGATACCGCAGGTCGGACCGTCGGCAATGCGCGCAACATCCCGGAAAGCGACGCCGAGACGGCGAAGTTCGGAGCGGCAGGCAACTTCGGAGGATGGCATGACGCCGGGCGGCATCGAGCGGTTGCTTTGCAGCCCGCCACCCGCCATCGGATCGTTCGGCATCACCATCGCCACCTCTTCCACCGGCTGGCGACGGGAAGAAGAGCCGAGCGGCGGCGGCGGGATGAGCCGCGATTGGCTGGCCCGTTGCGGCTGGCGGGCCGGAGGAACGGCCACGGGATTATCGGTGCCGATACCGTCCACCACCGGCTGCGCCGACGCGCCTTCGGCAATATCCGCATCCTGTTCTTCGGCAAGTCCGCGAACCGGCTCCACGCCCAGCATGGAATCCATGTTCACGCCGCCTTCGCCTTCGGCGATCTGGTTGCTGGTCATCTGCTGCGCGGGCATGGTCTGCCCCTGCATCGTCTGGCCCTGCATTGTCTGCGCCGGCATATTGCCATGGCCGCTTGCCGCCATGCGCGCCTGATGCTGGGAATCGAGCGTTGAATAACCCTGTCCGCCCTGCGGCGATTGCAGCAGGGGATCCTGCGAGGCGTAAGGCTCCGGCATCGGTTGTGAAACGGCTGCCGGATAATCGGCGCCCTGCCCGGCCTGCTCGGCCTGATACACCGCACCCGCCGGCGCGCTGTAACCCTGCTGCCGCGAGGAGCGGATGGCGCTGACGCGCGTGGTGCCGTCCACCTCCGCCGGTGGCACGAGGCCCTCCGCCGAACACGACACCATGACCGTGGAAATCATCAGCAACGTCACAAGACGACGCGGAAGGGAAACATACGCCATACGAGAACCTGTACCTTCAGCGGCCGCTATTCGCGGCAATACAGGATAAATTTTAAAGAAATGAGGTAAACGAAACCTTATTGGTTGCGGGAAATAACGAATGATGTGTTTGGCGCAGTCCCATCCACACAAGACCGTGACAATTGCGTCCGATGACCACGCGGGCGGATAAAGTCTTGCCCATAACAAAAGGGCGCGGCCAAAGCCGCGCCCTTTAACTTTCCTGAAACACCTGAAATCACGCCGCCCGCGAAACCTCGCGCCCGGCACCATGTCCAAGCTCGAAACGCGACAGCAGCGAGCGCAGCTGGCGGCTTTCCTCGGCGAGCGTCTGGCTTGCCGCCGTCGTTTCTTCCACCATGGCGGCGTTCTGCTGTGTCATCTGGTCCATGTGGTTGACGGAGGTGTTGATCTCCTGCAGGCCGGTCGCCTGCTCGCGCGCTGCCGTGGCGATGGAGTTCACATGGCCATCGACACGATTGACCAGCGCCACGATCTCCTCCAGCGCATCGCCCGTCGAGCGTACCAGTGCGACACCGCCGCCGACTTCTTCGGCCGAACGGTTGATGAGGGTCTTGATTTCCTTGGCCGCATTGGCGGAACGTTGCGCCAGTTCGCGAACCTCCTGCGCCACGACGGCAAAACCGCGCCCGGCCTCACCCGCACGCGCCGCCTCAACACCGGCATTCAGCGCCAGAAGATTGGTCTGGAAGGCGATTTCGTCGATGACCGAGATGATCTGGCCGATGCGCTTCGAAGACTCCTCTATACGGCCCATGGCGTCGACGGCATTGCGCACGATCTCGCCCGAGCGGCCGGCGCTGGTTTTCGTGTCCTGCACCATCTGCCGTGCCTCGTTGGCACGCTCGGAAGCGGTGCGCACCGTGGCGGTGATCTCGTCCAGAGCAGCCGCCGTCTCCTCCAGCGCCGCCGCCTGCTGTTCGGTTCGGCGGGAAAGATTGCCGGTCGCACCGCTGATGTCGGAGGCGCTGTCATTGACCACATGGCCGGTTCTGGCAATCGCCTCGATCGCGCCGTGCAATGCGCCGACGGCACGGTTGAAGTCCATGCGCAGCTTTTCATAATCCGCGCCGATATCCGCAAGCGAAACGGTCAGATCGCCATTGGCAAGCGCCTCAAGCGCATCGCCCAGTTGCTCCATGGCGTGGGCCTGCCGCTCGGAAGCGGAGCGCAGAACCATCTCGTTACCATGCCGCTCCTGCTCCAGTGCCCGCTGCTGGTCGGCCTCGCGGGCCTGCAGCGCGCTGCGCTCATTGACGCTGTCGCGCAGTACCAGCAGCGTCTTGGCAATCGCGCCGATTTCATTGCGACGGTCGGCGAACTGTATATCTGCCGCGCCGTCACCGTCGGCAATCCGCCGCATGCTCTGGCGGATAAGATCGATCGGCCGCGTCACGCTGCGCACGACGGCTGCGGCCACGCCGACAACCAGAAGACCGGCGGCGATGCAAAGACCGCCATTAAAATAGACGTCGCGCCAGAACACCGCTTCAAGATCGTCAACATAAACACCAGTGCCGACAATCCAGCCCCAGGGAGCGAAACCGGCGACATGGGAAAATTTCTCGACCGGCTCCGGCGCACCGGGCTTCGGCCAGTAATAATCGACAAAGCCCTTGCCGCCTGCCTTGACCGTATTCACGAACTCGACGAACAGCGCCTTGCCGTTCGGGTCCTTGTTGGCGGTAAGGTCCGTGCCGTTCATTTCGGGTTTGATCGGATGCATCACCATTTTGGGATGCATGTCGTTGATCCAGAAATAGCCGCTGCCATTGCCATAGCGCATTGCTGCGATGGTCGTCTTGGCCTGCTGTTGCGCCGCCTCCCGCGTCAGGCTTCCGCCCTGCTCCAGCCGGTAATATTGATCGAGAATGGCAACAGCGGTTTCGTTCATTGCCGCAAGCCCGGCTTTCCGTTCGCGCTCCATTTCGTGGTAGCTTTCAAACAGGCTGAATGTCAGGGCCGCGGCCAGTATTGCCAGAAACAATGCGACGAGCGCATAAAGGCGCGTAGATATTGTTACGTTTTTCATGTTCCCCCTCAACGTCGCTGATGCACTTCGACCAGCCGATGTTAAAGGCAAAAAATTTATTATTATTAAATACACATATTATACGTTGGTATTATTCTTATATGCTCATACTCCTTGGCGCCACCATGCCAGACAGGCACAGCAAGCGTGAATTTTCAAACCGGTCGGCGGCATTTAAAGACACCGTTAACCGTGCGGCCCCTATCCTCTTTGACCGAAATTGCTTTACAGGGAGGGCGCGATGGCCCGGCCGAATTTTCGCTATACGCATTATGACCTGAAGGAATTGCGGGCAGGAACTACCCTTGAAATATCCCTGTCGGCCGTCAACAATGTCCGGCTGATGACGGGCGCGAATTTCCAGCGCTTCACCGAGCTGCTCGATTTCAAATATCTCGGCGGCGTTGCGAAAAAATCGCCGATCCGCATTGCCATTCCCGAGACATTGCACTGGCATCTGGTGATCGATGCCGAAGGCCATAGCGGCCTGGCGGAATCCTCGGTCAAGATGCTGCCCGCGCAGCCGCAGGCGGCACCGCATCGCAAGGCATCCTGATCTTCCTTAAAAAACAGAGAGTTGTCGCGGTTTCGCGACTCTTTTTGCCAGCGGCCTGAATCTTTTTCTTAAGATCGGCCGCGATATGGCTTTCGGCGCAATCGCGTAAAATCCTAGCGCGATCCACGCTCGCGACGCAGCTTCGACCACCAGTCCAGACGCTTGCGGATTTCCCTTTCGAACCCCCGATCAGGCGGATCGTAAAAGGTCGTGCGCCCCATTTTCTCCGGGAAATAATCCTGTCCGGAAAAGGCATCCGGCTCGTCATGGTCGTAACGGTAACCGTCGCCATAACCCTCACCCTTCATGAGCTTGGTCGGCGCGTTCAGAATATGTTTCGGCGGCACCAGCGAGCCGTTTTCCTTGGCCGCCCGCATCGCCGACTTGAAGGCGGTATAGACGGCGTTCGATTTCGGCGCGGTCGCGAGATAGACGCAGGCCTGCGCCAGCGCCAGCTCACCCTCGGGTGAGCCGAGATAATCATAGGCATCCTTGGCGGCATTGCAGACGGCGAGCGCCTGCGGATCTGCAAGGCCGATATCCTCCACCGCCATGCGCACCAGCCGCCGGCCGATATAGAGCGGGTCTTCACCGGCATCGAACATGCGGGCAAGATAATAAAGCGCGGCATCCGGGTCCGAGCCGCGCACCGACTTATGCAACGCGGAAATGAGATTGTAATGGCCGTCCTGGCTCTTGTCGTAAACCGGCGCACGGCGCTGCACGATGCGCGTCAGCCCTTCGGTATCGAATATCTCGTCCTTGCGCGCCGCCCGCCAGACTTCCTCGGCAAGCGTCAGCACGGCGCGGCCATCGCCATCGGCCATGCGGATCAGACTCGCCCGCGCATCCTCGGTAAGCGGCAGGGGCTTGCCCTCCGCCTCCTCGGCGCGCTTCAGAAGCTCGCTCAGACTGTCCTCGTCATGCGAGCGGAATGTCAACACACGCGCCCGCGACAACAGAGCGGCATTGAGTTCGAAAGACGGGTTTTCGGTGGTGGCGCCTACCAGAATAATGGTGCCGTCTTCCATCACCGGCAGGAAGCTGTCCTGCTGGGCGCGGTTGAAGCGATGAATCTCGTCTACGAAAAGCAGCGTCTGCCGGCCATTCATCCGCCGTGTGCGCGCCGCTTCGAAAACCTTCTTGAGATCGGCGACACCGGAAAAGATCGCCGAGATCTGCTCGAAGGCAAGCCCCGCTTCGCCGGAAAGCAGACGGGCAACCGTGGTCTTGCCGGTGCCGGGCGGCCCCCAGAAGATCATCGATCCCAGTGAACCGCTGTCGATCATACGGCGCAGCACGCCCTCCTCGCCCGTCAGATGCGGCTGCCCGCTCACCTCCGCCAGCGTCTTTGGACGCAGGCGATCGGCAAGAGGCCGCCGGTTGGCGACCTCCACGGGCACTTGCGGAGCGAAGAGATCGTCGCTCATCGCAGGAACTGCCGGATGCGTTGCCCGTCGCGCAGGATTTCCACCCGCCAGAAGCCGGGATTATCGTCCAGCGCCTTCTCGACAGCGGCGGTGGTGCCGATATCCGCGCCGTTCAGCGACAGGATCACGTCCTTCGGCTGGAAACCGACACGATAGGCCGGGGAACCGCGCTTCACATCGGTAATGACAACGCCGGTCACCTGCGACGGCATGCGCAATTCATCGGCAAGCTTCGGCGAAAGATTGGCGACAGTCGCGCCGGCGAAGGGATTGCGACCCTCGATCAGCCGTTCATCGCGCGGTGCGGTTTCCGGCGCGGTATCGAGCGCGATGGTCACCTTTTTCTCTTTTCCCTTGTCCATGACAGTGAGTTCGGCGGATTTGCCGATGCCGGCAGTCGTCAGGCGATAACCCAGCGCATCCGGATGTTCCACCTCGAAGCCATTGACGGCGGTAACCACCTGTCCGGGTTCGATGCCCGCCTTTTCGGCCGGCCCACCCTTGACGACGCTGACGACCAGCGCGCCGCGGGCGCGATGCAGGCCAAGCGCCTCGGCAACATCGGATGTCACCGGATCGAAGGTCGCGCCGATATAGGGCCGCTCGAAGCTTGCATCGCCACGCTCGGCGGCAGCCACGAAAACCCGGACCAGATTGGCGGGAATGGCGAAACCGATACCGTTCGAGCCGCCGCCCTTGGAAAAGATGGCCGTATTGATGCCGATCAGCTCACCCGCCATGTTCATCAATGCGCCGCCGGAATTGCCGGGGTTGATGGAAGCGTCGGTCTGGATGAAGAAGCCGAAATCGCCCTGCGTCACCTGGTTGCGTGCCAGACCCGAGACGATGCCGCTCGTCACCGTCTGGCCGACACCGAAGGGGTTGCCGATGGCCAGCACCAGATCACCCACTTCAATCGCATCGGAATTGCCGAGCGACAGCACCGGGAATTGCTCCTTCGCATCGATCTGCAGAATGGCGAGGTCGACGCGATCATCCTTAAGCAGCACCTTGGAGGAGAACTCACGCCCATCCGCCAGCGCTACCTTGATGTCATCGGCACCGTCGATAACGTGATTGTTGGTCACCACGAGGCCGCCGGCGGTCACGATGACGCCGGAGCCGAGCGACGACTGCTTTTCCGTGCGGTTCGGCATCTGCTGGCCGAAGAACTGTTCGAAGAAAGGATCACCGGCAAAGGGCGACAGACGCCGCTGTACGACGCGTTCGGCATAGACATTCACCACCGCGCCCGCGGTCCGCTTGACCAGCGGCGCGAAGGAAAGCTGCATTTCCGTGTGGCTCGACGGCACGGTCCTGTTATCCTGCGCCGCAGCACCCAAGGGCAGGAGAATGAGTGCGGCGAGAAAGCCGGTGGGCAGATACTTCAACACGCTTCGCATGTGATTCCTCATCGTCATCAGTATGATGGAGTTATAACGCTAAAGCCTGTAAAGCAAAGAGCGGCAAGATGATGGCCGTCCTTTTCCAGGCATGGATCGGTGGGCGACATTGGAACCAACAGCGCCCCTTTTCGGTTTCACCGGCACCTGACTGTCCTTAAAAAGAGACGACCCATGCATCTGAAACCGATCCTCCTTGCCAGCGGCATCCTGCTTGCCCCCTCCTTCATTTCGCTGGCCAGCGCGGCGAGCTTCGATTGCGAAAAGACCGATCTGGCCGCGGACGAGAAGGCGATCTGCGACAACCGCATGCTGAACGATCAGGATGTGAAGATGGCCACCACCTTCGACATCCTCACCCAGCTGATGGCGATGGGCGCCCGCGACACGCTGCGCGACGAGCAGAGCCAGTGGCTGAAGAAACGCCAGGAATGCGCAGCAGACGTTGCCTGCCTTACCGGCGCTTACGAGGAACGCATGAAACGTCTCGGAGAGGCGTTCCAGAGCATCAACCGGCCGCTCTGACCTCCTCACACCGCCCGGATAATGGTCTCCATAAGGCCATGCAACTGGTCCCGATAACCGGTTCGGGCGGAAGGCGCGTCCTCGCGAGAGGTCATCACGACCGATAGCCGTCTGGCGGGTACGATATAGAGCATCTGCCCACCATAACCCCAGGCGTAATAGACCGTCTCGCCTGCCATCTCCTTGATGAACCAGCAATAGCCATAGCCGTCGCCGTTGAAGACGGAATTGGTGCGCTGCCGCCACGATTGCTCGATCCAGCCCTGAGAAATCAACCGCTCGCCGCCGGGTGTCACACCACCCAGGCGGTAAAGCTCACCGAAGGCCAGCAAAGACCGCGCGGTCATCGCCATCTGGTTGCCGCCGAGATAGATGCCCTGCGGATCGCGCTCCCAGCCGCCGATGGAAAATCCTTCAAGCGGTCGGAACCAGTCGCGCGCAAGCGACAGCGTCGAACGGCCGGACGCTTTTGTCAGGATCGCCGAGAGCAGATGGGTGGAGCCGGTGGAATAAAGCATGCCGCCGCCCGGTTCCCCGGCAAAACCGGAACCCAGCGCCATCCGCACCCAGTTGCGGCTGGCGACCCAGCGGCCGTAATTGGGGCCGGACATGCGCTCCAGACCGGATTGCATCGACAGCAGGTTGCCGACGGTGATCCGTTCCAGCCGGGGATCGGGATTTTGCGGAAAATCGCCGCGCAGAACAGTCGCGATCGGCTGGTCGGCTCCTTCGAGAATCTTTCGATCGATCGCCATGCCCACCAGCGCCGAGATGATCGATTTCGAGGCCGACTTGATATTGGTGGAGCCGTTCAAACCCGCGCCGTGATAAGCGCGGCTCGCGACCTCCTCGCCATCGATGCTGACGATGACCGCCTTGAGGCTGGAAAGCGCATTCGCCTGCCGCAGCAACGGATCGAAACGGATGCCATTGCCGGTGCTTTGCGCGCGGGCAAACGAGGCGAAAGGCAGGGAAGCGATAAGGGCAAGTGCGGTTCTTCTTTTCATGTCACTGAGCTAGGAAGCCATACGGAGATGAAAAGAGGAAACATCGCCAATCACTCCAATGTGACCTTATTTCAAGCACCGGATTTCCACACCCCCAATTCGATGATCTCGCGAAATCTGTATGAAAACAGGGCGTTGGCCTGCATTCCGGAATCGAGATGCAAAGCGCTTGAATCAGTTTCTGATCTTGAGGACTATTGCCTGCCGCAAATGCAAAAGATGGGAAACGATGCCGCAACTGAAATCATCACCCCTTGTCCTGCGGCCTTTTAAAATGACGGACGCCTCGCCACTCGCCCGACTGACGAACGACCCGCTCATTTTGCGCAATCTGCTGCGCACGGCCTATCCTTTCGAACCCGACGATGCACTGCGCCTGATCAGGCGCATTGCTGAGCGTCGGCTGCCGGTATGGGCGGTGGATGATGGCAGGCTGGTCGGTCTCATCGGCCTTTCAGGCGAATTCGGACTTTGGCTTGATCGCCGTGTCTGGGGAAAGGGCTATGGAGAAGAAGCCGGACGCCTCGTCATCGATTATGCCTTTCAGCACATGGGCATAAGAACCCTGCATGCCAATCCGCTGTTTGACAACAGGGCGTCGCACCGTCTGGTGGACAAGCTGGGCTTTGTTGCAACCGGCCGTGCAAATGCCTTTTGCAGGCAAAGGGGAAAAATCGTGCCGCTTCGACCTTATCGGCTCGGTAAAGAATAAACGGCACAAAAAAAGCCGCCGTTTATCAACGGCGGCTTTTTATCATCCCGCAAATCCGGAAATTACTCCGGCAAAATCCGCACCGCGCCCTTGTCAGCGCTCGAGGCAAAGGCTGCATAGGCTTTCAGCGCGGTGGTGACATTGCGCTTGCGTGGCGCTTCCGGCTTCCAGCCCAGTTCTTCCTGCTGGGCACGGCGCGACGCCAGCTCCGCATCGGTGACCTTCAGGTTGATGGTGCGGTTCGGAATGTCGATCTCGATGAGATCGCCCTGACGCACGAGGCCGATGGCGCCGCCCTGCGCCGCTTCCGGCGAGGCGTGACCGATGGAGAGGCCCGAAGTACCGCCGGAGAAACGGCCGTCGGTGATCAGCGCGCAGGCTTTGCCGAGGCCCTTGGATTTCAGGTAACTGGTCGGATAGAGCATTTCCTGCATGCCCGGCCCGCCCTTCGGCCCTTCGTAGCGGATGACGACGACGTCGCCCGCCTTGACCTCATTGCCGAGAATGCCCTTCACGGCCGCATCTTGGCTTTCGTAAACCACTGCCGGGCCGGTGAATTTCAGGATGGATTCATCGACGCCCGCCGTCTTCACGATGCAGCCGTCGAGTGCGATGTTGCCGTAAAGCACGGCCAGACCGCCATCCTTGGAGAAAGGCTTCTCGACCGAGCGGATGACGCCGTTTTCGCCGTCCGTATCCAGATCGTCCCAGCGCGAGGATTGGCTGAAAGCCACCTGCGTCGGCACGCCGCCAGGAGCCGCCTTGAAGAACTGGCGCACCGTCTCGCTGTTGGTACGGGTGATGTCCCAGCGGTCGATGGCATCGCCCAGCGTCGCCTCATGCACGGTATAGGTATCGCGATTGATGAGCCCACCGCGTTCCAGCTCGCCGAGAATACGCATGATGCCGCCGGCGCGGTGAACGTCTTCCATGTGCACGTCCTGCTTGGCGGGCGCGACCTTGGAAAGGCAGGGAACCTTGCGGGAAAGACGGTCGATGTCTTCCATGCCGAAATCGACGCCGCCCTCATGCGCCGCCGCCAGAATATGCAGCACCGTGTTGGTGGAACCGCCCATGGCGATATCCAGCGACATGGCGTTTTCAAACGCCGCCTTGTTGGCGATGGTGCGCGGCAGGACGGTTTCGTCCTCCTGCTCATAATAACGGCGCGCCAGATCGACGATCAGGTGACCGGCCTCGACGAACAGCCGCTTGCGATCGGAATGGGTGGCAAGCGTCGAACCGTTGCCGGGCAGCGACAGACCCAGCGCCTCGGTCAGACAGTTCATGGAATTGGCAGTGAACATGCCGGAACAGGAACCGCAGGTCGGGCAGGCCGAACGCTCGATAACCTTCACATCCTCGTCGGAAATCTTGTCGTCCGCAGCCGCGACCATGGCGTCGACCAGATCGAGCGCCACCGTCTTGCCATGCAGGACGACCTTGCCGGCCTCCATCGGACCGCCGGAAACGAAGACGGCGGGGATGTTGAGGCGCATCGCCGCATTCAGCATGCCGGGCGTGATCTTGTCGCAGTTGGAAATGCACACCATGGCATCGGCGCAATGGGCATTGACCATATATTCCACCGAATCCGCGATGATCTCGCGCGACGGCAGCGAATAGAGCATGCCGTCATGGCCCATGGCGATACCGTCATCGACCGCAATCGTGTTGAATTCCTTGGCGACACCGCCGGCCGCCTCGATTTCGCGGGCAACGAGCTGGCCGAGATCCTTCAGATGCACATGGCCCGGCACGAACTGCGTGAAGGAATTGACCACCGCGATGATCGGCTTGCCGAAATCGCTGTCCTTCATGCCGGTGGCGCGCCAAAGGCCGCGCGCGCCCGCCATGTTGCGGCCGTGGGTTGTCGTTCTGGAGCGATAGGCTGGCATGGTGTTTTCCTCGATCTCTGGCGAAGAGCGCATTTCCGCAAACGCGGTAAAACAGCTCCTGCCCTATTTTGCGGTTTTTCTAGCGCAAACCGCAAGCCCTGTCACTGTCACCTTGGGGCAAAACAGTACGGTTCGGTACGGTACGCTTCCTCTTCATCTTGTTATCCGGCCGCGCCTTCATCACAAATGCGCGATTTCCGCCGCCCCACCGTTGTTTTTCCGTAGAGCACTGAAACATATCTGTGCAGCGGCCGTATTGGCTATCATAATCGATTTATCGCCGATGTACCCGGCTTTTGTGGAGGTTCCAATGCCCGCCTATCGTCCGCCCCTCATCTCGGCAAATGAAATCACGCCGAAGAATATCTACCTGTCCAGACGTGGCTTCCTCGGCACGGCGGCGGGGCTGGCGGCAATCGGGCTGGCCGGGCGCGAGGCTGTTGCCGCGCCGCTTTCCGCAAAACCCGGCGCCTACAAGCTGGATGAGAAACTCACCCCGCTCGATGCTGTCACCAGCTATAATAATTTCTACGAATTCGGTGTCGGAAAATCCGACCCGAAGGAAAATTCCGGCAAGTTCAAGCCTTCCCCCTGGACGGTGAAGGTGGATGGCCTCGTCTCCAAACCGCAGGAATTCGGCATTGAAGAGCTGATGAAATATCCTCTCGAAGAGCGCACTTACCGCATGCGCTGTGTCGAGGGCTGGTCAATGGTCATTCCGTGGATCGGCTTCCCCCTCGCCACCCTTCTCGACAAGGTGGAGCCGCTTGGCAGCGCGAAATATGTCGCTTTCGAAACCGTGGTGCGGCCAGACGAAATGCCGGGTCAAAGCGGTCTGTTCCAGCCTCTCTCCTGGCCCTATGTCGAGGGGCTCCGCCTCGATGAAGCGCGCCATCCGCTCACCATTCTCGCCGTCGGCCTTTATGGAGAAACGCTGCCGAACCAGAACGGTGCGCCGATCCGCCTCGTCGTGCCATGGAAATACGGCTTCAAGGGCATCAAATCCATCGTCCGCATTTCGCTGGTCGAGAAACAGCCGGAAACGACGTGGAAAAACTCCAACGCCCGCGAGTATGGCTTCTATTCCAACGTCAACCCGAATGTCGATCATCCCCGCTGGAGCCAGGCGACGGAACAGCGCATTGGCGAAGGCGGCTTCTTTGGCACTGAGAACCGCCCTACCCTGATGTTCAACGGTTATGACGAGGTTGCGAGCCTCTATGCCGGCATGGACCTGAAAGCGAATTATTGACCATGGCCTTCGCCCTGCCTCTTCCCTCGCTGCCGAAGCGTTACCAGCCGGCGGCCATCTGGTCGCTTTATGTCATCGGCCTCTGTCCGGGTGTCTGGTATTTCTATCTCGCCGCAACCGGCGGTCTCGGCTTCAATCCGGTCAAGGATTTCGAGCACCTGCTCGGCATCTGGGCGCTGCGCTTCCTGTGCCTCGGCCTTCTGGTGACGCCGCTACGCGATCTCTTTAACATCAACCTCATCGCCTATCGCCGCGCGCTGGGGCTGATCGCCTTCTATTACGTGCTGGCGCATTTCACCGTCTATCTGGTGCTGGATCGCGGCCTGATCCTCGGCTCCATCGCCGGCGATATTCTGAAGCGCCCCTATATCATGCTCGGCATGGCCGGTCTCATCATGCTCCTGCCCCTCGCGCTCACCTCCAACCGCTGGTCCATCCGCAAGCTCGGCAGCCGCTGGAACACGCTGCATAAACTCGTCTACCTCGTGCTCATCGTCGGTGTGCTGCACTTCGTGCTCGCGCGAAAGTCGATCACGCTGGAGCCGGTGTTTTATATCAGCACGATGGGGGTATTGCTGGGGTATCGGCTGGTACGGCCATCGATCATGTCGATGAAGAGAGCCAAACGCGCGAGACCCGTCCGGCCATAATGGCGGCGGCCCCAATCCCCGCGACATAACAGACTATATTCCACAGCGAAAAAACACGGCCGAGCAGCAAAGCGCCGGCCGTCGTTGCGCGAAACGCATCCAGTTCCGGAAAATGAACAAGCCGGATGAGTTCCACGAGAACGACGGCAAGAATGGCGATGTGAACCTCATAGCCGTGCCAGCGCGATGGAAAGAAGGTTGCCAGCAGCAGATAGATCATCGCTCCCCAGAGCACGGATCCGCCATATTTTACCGCCACGAACGGCAATCCCACGTCGTAACCGAAGCTCCGCAGGCAAAGGCCGCAGACGATCACCGCCATCGCCGCCGCCAGAAGCCGGATGCGGGCGAAATAAGATGGGGATACGCGCGGCAGGCCCATACGGCTTCCTTAGGGTTTTCGTATGAAAGGTGACGAAGTGAGATCGGGGACGGAAATGAGCACAGCAACAAGCCCGGCCGCAAGCCGCCTCTCCGTCTTGGACAATCTGCTCTGCGATACCTATCCCTGGGGCGAACTCAAGGGCATCAGGCGTTTTATCGTCGAGTTTCTTTATTTCGGCATCAAGGAAGCCCGCGCCTGCATGTTTGCGGGCTTGTTCTTCGTCTCCATCTTCGTGGTGCCGCATGGTGGAGTGCTCGGCATTCCCCGTTACGACGTGCTGCTGATCATTGCGCTCGCCATTCAGTTCTTCATGATCTGGAGCAGGCTCGAAACGCTTGACGAGGCCAAGGCCATCATGCTGTTTCATATCGTCGGCTTTGCATTGGAAGTGTTCAAGACATCGAGCGCCATCCAGTCATGGTCCTATCCGGATTTCGCCTATAGCAAAGTCCTCGGCGTGCCGCTCTTTTCCGGTTTCATGTATGCGGCCGTCGGCAGCTACATCATTCAGGCGTGGCGATTGCTGGATGTGCGCATTCGCCACTATCCCACCTACTGGATGGCGACCCTTATCGGCATCGCCATTTACGCCAACTTCTTCACCCATCACTTCATCGGCGATTACCGCTGGTACATCGCCGCCTGCGCCATCGGGCTCTATTCCCGCGCAACAGTGATCTTCCGCCCCTATGATCGGGATCGAAAGATGCCGCTACTTCTCGCCTTCATCCTGATCGGGTTTTTCGTCTGGCTGGCGGAAAATATCTCCACCTTCTTCGGCATCTGGAAATATCCCGACCAGCTCGGCGCCTGGTCCGTCGTGCATATCGGCAAATGGAGTTCATGGTCGCTGCTGGTCATCATGACTTTCACGATCATCGCACACCTCAAGCACATCAAGGATCGTATTTACGTTCCGGAGTGAGAAAGATGAATTACTCCAAGGCACTTTCAAGTCTCGCAAGTTTTACAACTAAGCGCGTAGGCCTGAAATCCAACAATAAAGCTGGCGGCCCTATATTCGCATTCCTAATAATCGCTTTGGCCGGTTGTGGTGTAGATTCACCTGATCGTTTGCGCAGTGATATCCCGGACGGCATCCCCGCTGGTGAGACGGTCTATTACAATACCAGATGGTTTGAATGCGCTGTCGCCATTTACAAGCTCGACTCCGTTTTCATGGATGAGGTCCATCGGAACGGATTGCTTTCTCTAAACAAAGCAACATCCGCGCCTTGGGCTGAGACGTCGGTACTGGGGACGAATTACGTCATGGATCGCTGGATCGCCGATTTTGCAAGTAGCTTGGATTGCATCCAAGACCAGAAGCTGCAGGCGCTCTTTGAGCGGATATCAGCCAAAGGTGGCTATTTTCCAGTCCAGCCAACAAACTCGATAACCCTAATCGCGCCTGATGAGGGTTTAATGATGGTTGGTGGATACGAGTAGTAGCATCCCTAGGGTATGGATTTAACTATTCCCTCCCAAACCTTTCGCCGCGACGGCAAAACCTTAGTCATTGTGTCGGCTAAGATCTGAACACAAAAAGCCGGGCGATCTCTCGCCCGGCTTTTTTAACTCATGACGCCTGAACGGCGTCAAACCTTATGCAGCTTCGGCAGCAGCAGCTTCAGCGGCAACGCGAGCCTTGTCGGCTGCGCCCTTGGCGTCAACGTCGCGCTCGACGAATTCGATGACGGCGAGAGCGGCATTGTCGCCCTGGCGGAAGCCGGCCTTCATGATACGCAGGTAGCCGCCGTTGCGGTTTGCGTAACGGGCTGCGATCGCGTCGAACAGCTTGCGGACGGCGTCCTGATCCTTGATCTGCGAGATCGCCTGACGACGAGCGTGCAGGTCGCCGCGCTTGCCGAGGGTGACGAGCTTCTCAACGATCGGGCGAATTTCCTTCGCCTTCGGAAGCGTGGTGACGATCTGCTCATGGGTGATGAGCGAAGCAGCCATGTTGGCAAACATTGCCTTGCGGTGGCTGGCGGTTCTATTGAGCTTGCGGCCTGAATTACCGTGGCGCATTGCTATTCTCCTTCTTCGCAGGTTCCTTCTCTAAGGCCTGCCGTTTCCTGGCACATGCAGATGACTTATCTGCTGTTTGACGGGGAAAGGCAGTCTTTAAAGGGTCTGCCTTTTTGATTGTTAGTACTGGTCTTCGTAACGCTTTGCGAGATCTTCGATGTTCTCAGGCGGCCATGCCGGCACTTCCATGCCGAGGTGCAGACCCATGGAAGCGAGAACTTCCTTGATTTCGTTCAGCGACTTGCGACCGAAGTTCGGCGTGCGAAGCATTTCGGCTTCGGTCTTCTGGATCAGGTCGCCGATATAAACGATGTTGTCGTTCTTCAGGCAGTTTGCCGAACGAACGGACAGTTCGAGCTCGTCGACCTTCTTGAGAAGCGCCGGGTTGAACGCGAGTTCGGTAACCGATTCTTCTTCTGCTTCCTTCTGCGGCTCGTCGAAGTTGACGAAGACGCCCAGCTGGTCCTGAAGAATGCGAGCGGCGAAGGCAACGGCGTCTTCGCCGGAAACCGAACCGTTGGTCTCGATCGTCATGATCAGCTTGTCATAGTCGAGAACCTGGCCTTCACGGGTGTTTTCCACCTTGTAGGACACTTTCTTGACCGGAGAATAGAGGCTGTCCACCGGAATGAGGCCAATCGGGGCATCTTCCGCGCGGTTGCGCTCAGCCGGTACGTAACCCTTGCCGTTGTTGACGGTGAATTCCATGCGGATTTCAGCGCCATCGTCCAGCGTGCAGATCACGTGGTCGGGGTTCAGGATCTCGATATCGCCAACCGTCTGGATGTCACCAGCGGTCACGGCGCCCGGACCCTGCTTGCGCACGACCATGCGCTTGGAATCATCGCCGTCCATCTTGATGGCGATTTCCTTGATGTTGAGCACGATATCCGTCACATCTTCCCGAACGCCGGGGATGGAGGAGAATTCGTGCAGGACACCGTCGATCTGCACGGCCGTCACAGCGGCGCCACGCAGAGAAGACAACAGAACGCGACGCAGCGCGTTGCCGAGGGTAAGACCGAAACCACGCTCCAGCGGCTCGGCAACCAGGGTTGCCTTGGTGCGGCTGGACGAGGTGAACTCGACCTTGTTCGGCTTGATAAGTTCCTGCCAGTTCTTCTGAATCATCTTTAAACCTTCCGTTCGCCGCCACCATCCAATCGTGACGGACCGAGCATGAAAACACCGAGAGGAACCTAATTCAGCGGTTCATCGGTGGGTTCTCGAGCGCAAGTCCGCCGATCGAAATCGACGCGCACACGCCAGATACACGAAAATTCCGCCAGACCTGAGGTAAGGCGGAATTTCCGAACCACGGTCGCGTCAGACGCGGCGCTTCTTGCGCGGACGGCAACCGTTGTGCGGGATCGGCGTCACGTCGCGAATGGAAGTGATCATGAAACCGGCAGCCTGCAGGGCGCGAAGTGCCGATTCACGGCCGGAACCCGGACCGCAAACTTCAACTTCAAGCGACTTCATGCCGTGTTCCTGAGCCTTCTTCGCGCAATCTTCAGCAGCAATCTGGGCAGCGAACGGGGTCGACTTGCGCGAACCCTTGAAGCCCTTGGCACCAGCAGACGACCAGGCAATGGCGTTGCCCTGTGCGTCGGTGATGGTGATCATCGTGTTGTTGAAGGTCGAGTTGACGTGCGCGACGCCCGACGTGATGTTCTTACGTTCGCGACGGCGAATACGTGCGGCTTCCTTGGCCATTTTATACCTTTCATTGATCTCTTCACCGCCGTAACACCAGCGGCTACACCGGCGATTGGCCCCATCGGAGCTTCACGCCAAACTCAGAAAGGCTGGCGCGGACTGCACCAGCCTCCCCTTTCCGGAGAACCGGAAAATTACTTCTTCTTACCAGCGATAGCCTTCGCCGGACCCTTGCGGGTGCGGGCGTTGGTGTGCGTGCGCTGACCGCGGACCGGAAGGCCACGACGGTGACGCAGGCCGCGGTAGCAACCGAGGTCCATCAGACGCTTGATGTTCATCGAGGTCTCACGACGCAGGTCGCCTTCGACCTGGTAGTCGCGGTCGATGGCTTCGCGGATCTGAAGAACTTCAGCATCCGTCAGCTGATGAACGCGCTTCTCAGCCGGAAGACCGACCTTGTCCATGATTTCCTGCGCGAATTTCGGACCGATCCCGTGAATGTAGGTCAGCGCAATAACAACGCGCTTCGCGGTCGGGATGTTGACGCCAGCGATACGTGCCACGTCTCTTCTCCTTGGTTCCAGTTGCCATCCGGCAAGTGGTGATTCCATTCGAGCGGCCGACAAGACCGCCAGTTCAAATTGGTGTCCGTGACAAGTCAAAACGACCGAACCCGGATCTCCCTTCCCTTAGGGAAATCCGCGCCAGTCGCTTGGGATGTCGCGAGTTGGCGCGGTGTTTAACGGAATCAGCGCAAAAAAGCAACCGGCTCCGCCAAGATTCTTTTACGATCCATAGGATCTGCCGCCATGCGGAAGCGAGATATGGGCAAGAGCGCAACAGCCTCGCCCATCCGCTCCGTCGATCAGGCGGAGGCTTTCTCGAGAACGCGCTCGATAGCCTCGGTGACGGCATCGACGTCAGCCATGCCATCCAGCGTCACGAGCTCGCCCTGTTCACTGTAATAGGCAGACAGCGGCGCGGTCTTCTCGCGATATTCCGTCAGGCGCTTGCGGAACGCTTCCGGATTGTCATCCGAGCGAACCGTACCGCCGGCGGCAATGGTTTCAGCCACGCGGTTTTCGATTCGGCGAATCAACGCCTCTTCGTCCACCTTGAGTTCAATGACGGCATCGAGGACCAGATTCTTCTTGCGCATGTTCTCGGCAAGCGCCTTGGCCTGCGGAACGGTGCGCGGATAGCCGTCGAGAATAAAGCCCTTGGCACAGTCCGGTGCTTCGATGCGTTCGGAAACGATCTGATTGACGATATCGTCGGAAACAAGCCCGCCGGCGTCCATGACGGCCTTGGCGCGTTTGCCGATTTCGGTGCCCGCGCTGACCGCAGCGCGAAGCATGTCACCGGTGGAAAGCTGCGGGATCCCGTACTTGTCCGTCAGCCGCTTGGCCTGGGTTCCCTTGCCCGCACCCGGCGGACCCAAAAATATCAGTCTCATCGTCCCCTCTTTCCTCCACGCAACTTCGACTTCTTGATCAGCCCTTCATACTGCTGCGCGATCAGGTGGCCCTGAATTTGCGCAACCGTATCCAGAGTTACACTGACAACGATCAAAAGCGAAGTACCACCAAGGGCTAATGGAATGCCCGTGCGTGCGATAAGTGTCTCAGGAAGGATACAGACGAAGACAAGATAAATCGCGCCGACCACGGTGATGCGGGTCAGGACGTAATCGATGTACTCCGCGGTGCGCTCGCCCGGACGGATGCCCGGAATGAAGCCACCATGCTTCTTGAGGTTATCTGCGGTGTCCTTCGGATTGAAGACGATCGCCGTATAGAAAAACGCGAAGAACGCGATCAGCAGGCCGTAGAGCGCCATGAACAGCGGCTGTCCGTGCTGCAGCGACGCGATGATCGAGGTTGCCCAGCCCGGCAGGTTGGTGTTTCCGGCAAAACCAGCGGCCGTTGCCGGCAGCAGCAGCAGCGACGATGCGAAGATCGCGGGAATGACGCCGGCCGTGTTGAGCTTCAGCGGCAGATGCGAGGTGTCGCCCTGGAACATGCGATTGCCGACCTGTCGCTTCGGATATTGGATCAACAGGCGGCGCTGGGCGCGCTCCACGAAGACGATGAGCGCGATGACGCCGATGGCGACCACAACGACCGTCAGGATGAGCGGGGTGGAAAGCGCACCGGTACGGCCGAGTTCCAGCGTGCCGGCCAGCGCCTTGGGCAGGCCTGCGGCAATGCCCGCGAAGATGATCAGCGAAATACCGTTGCCGATGCCGCGCGAGGTGATCTGCTCACCCAGCCACATCAGGAACATCGTGCCGCCGAGCAGCGTGATGACCGTGGAAATGCGGAAGAACCAGCCCGGATCGACCACGAGGCCGTTGCCGCTTTCGAGGCCGACCGCAATGCCATAGGCCTGCAGCGTGCCGAGCAGCACCGTGCCGTAGCGCGTATACTGGTTGATGATCTTGCGGCCGGCTTCGCCTTCCTTCTTCAACGCTTCGAGCGAGGGCACGACCGAGGTCATGAGCTGCACGATGATCGAAGCGGAGATGTAAGGCATGATGCCGAGCGCGAAGATCGCCATGCGCTCGACGGCGCCACCCGCAAACATGTTGAAAAGACCGAGAATACCGTTGGCCTGGCCACGGAAGGCCTGCGCATAGGCTTCGGGGTTCAGGCCCGGAAGCGGAATGTGGGTGCCGAGACGGTAGACGAGAAGTGCGGCAAGAGTAAACCAGAGACGCTTTTTCAGATCCTCCGCCTTAGCGAAGGTCGAAAAATTCAGGTTCGAAGCCAGTTGTTCCGCTGCTGAAGCCATAAATTTCTCCGAATGACCCTTGCCAGCCAGCGCAACCGGCCGATGCGGAAAGGTCTAAAAGATACTGGTCAAAACCGGGCTTCGGACAAATGCGGCTCTGAGCCGCCATCATGCCTCACCCTGTTTTTTATGTCCTATCCCCTCCCCTACGGAAGTTCAAGAACTGTGAGGCTCTCCCTGCAGCACTTTCTGCCGCAAGCGGGGCCGTGGAAGCACACCGCGAAGAGATTGCCCTGATGCTCTATAAATCGATTTAGATCGAAAGCACCATAGGCCAGGGAGCGCAAACGCCCGGAGCGACGAGCCCCGGGCGTCTGAAGTCTATATATTACTCGGCGGCTTCTGCTGCAACTGCGAGAAGCTTGATCGAACCGCCAGCCTTTTCGATCTTTTCAATTGCGGGCTTGGAAGCGCCGGCAACTTCGAAAGCGACCTTGGCCTTCAGCTCGCCGTCGGCGAGAATGCGTACGCCGTCCTTGGCGCGGCGGATAACGCCGGCAGCCTTGAGAGCAGCGGCATCGATCGTTGCGGAAGCGTCAAGCTTCTTGGCGTCGATGGCGGTCTGAATGCGGCCGAGCGATACGACAACATATTCGGAAGCGAAGATGTTATTGAAACCGCGCTTCGGCAGACGACGGTAGATTGGCATCTGACCGCCTTCGAAGCCGTTGATGGCGACGCCCGAACGAGCCTTCTGACCCTTCACACCGCGACCACCGGTCTTGCCCTTGCCGGAACCGATACCGCGACCTACGCGGATACGGTCCTTGGAGGCGCCTTCGTTGTCTCTGATTTCATTGAGTTTCATGATAGGTTACTCCGTCTCACTTCTCGTCAACGACGCGAACGAGATGCTGGACCGCACGGATCATGCCGCGAACCGCCGGAGTGTCTTCCAGGGTGCGCTGACGATGCATCTTGTTGAGACCCAGGCCGATCAGCGTCTGGCGCTGGATTGCCGGGCGGCGAATGGGGCTGCCGATCTGTTCGACCGTAACAGTCTTCTTGGCTTCAGTAGTCTTCTTGGCCATGATCCAGCTCCTTATTCTTCAGAAGCGTTGCCGGAAGCGGCACGACGAGCCTGAAGGGTCGCATACTTCAGACCGCGCTGTGCAGCGATGTCCTTCGGATGAACCTGATGCTTCAGAGCGTCGAACGTAGCGCGAACCATGTTGTACGGATTCGAAGAACCGGTCGACTTGGCAACAACGTCATGAACGCCGAGCGTTTCGAAAACGGCGCGCATCGGACCACCGGCGATGATACCGGTACCGGCCTTGGCCGAACGCAGCAGAACCTTGCCTGCGCCATGACGGCCATTGACGTCGTGGTGCAGCGTGCGGCCATCGCGCAGCGGAACGAAGATCAGATCGCGCTTTGCGCTTTCGGTTGCCTTGCGGATCGCTTCCGGAACTTCACGAGCCTTGCCGTGACCGAAGCCAACGCGGCCCTTCTGGTCGCCAACGACAACGAGAGCGGCGAAGCCGAAGCGACGGCCACCCTTAACAACCTTTGCAACGCGGTTGATCGCGACCAGCTTGTCGACGAATTCGCTATCGCGCTCTTCGCGGTTCTGACGCTCTTCGCGGGAACCTCTTTTATCCTGTGCCATTGTCCTTGTCCTTTTTCTTTTGCGGGTGGAACGGCAAACGAAAAGACCAGCGGTCCCGATGAAGAGATCCGCATGGTCCGGTGAAATTCCGCCCGGATCGTTGTCCGGGCGGAAACTGCAGCGCGAAAAGCGCTACAGCATCTTTGTTGGTGCATGATCCTTTCTTTCGATCTCAAAAAATCGAAAGGGTCATGCACTCAGAAGTTCAGGCCGCCTTCGCGGGCAGCGTCTGCCAGAGCCTTGATGCGGCCGTGGTAGATGAACGCGCCACGGTCGAATACGACATCCTTGACGCCAGCCTTGACGCCACGCTCGGCAACCAGCTTGCCGACAACAGTTGCTGCTGCAACGTCGGCGCCGGTCTTGAGCGAGCCGCGCAGATCGGCTTCGAGCGTGGAGGCAGACGCAAGCGTCTTACCAGCAACGTCATCGATGATCTGGGCGTAGATGTTCTTCGACGAGCGATGAACCGACAGGCGCGGGCGGCCGTTGGCAACCGCCTTGATCTGGCGGCGCACACGGCTCGCGCGACGTGCAAGTGCTTCTTTCCTGCTAGCCATTTCGCGTGATCCTTACTTCTTCTTGCCTTCTTTGCGGACAATACGCTCTTCAGCGTACTTCACGCCCTTGCCCTTGTAGGGCTCGGGACCGCGGTATTCGCGGATTTCCGCGGCTACCTGGCCAACCTGCTGCTTGTTGATGCCGGAAACGATGATTTCCGTGGGCTTCGGAACGGCAATGGTGATGCCGACCGGAGGCTCGTAAACAACGTCGTGGGAGAAGCCGAGAGCCAGCTGCAGGTTCTTGCCCTGCATGGCGGCACGGTAACCGACGCCGTTGATTTCGAGCTTGCGCTCATAGCCGTCCTTAACACCCTTGAAGATGTTCTCGATCATCGTGCGGGACATGCCCCACTTCGAACGAGCTTCCTTGGTGCCGTTAGCCGGCGTTACGGAAACGCCGTTATCTTCGAGCTTCAGCTGAATGTCGTCGTTAGCGACGAAAAACAGTTCACCCTTCGGGCCCTTAGCAGTAACCTTCTGGCCGTCGACATTGGCCGTCACACCTGCTGGAACCGGAACGGGCTTTTTACCGATACGAGACATTATTCAATCCTGTCTGTTCGTTATGGAGATCCTTGCTCGGGTCTTAGAAGACCGAGCAAAGAACCTCGCCACCAACGTTCTGTTCGCGAGCCTGGTGATCGGCCATCACGCCCTTCGGGGTCGAAAGGATGGTGATGCCGAGGCCGTTCGCGACCTGCGGAATGGACTTTACCGAGACATAAACCCGGCGGCCCGGCTTGGAAACGCGGCCGATCTCACGGATCACGGACGCGCCTTCGTAGTACTTCAGCTCGATCGTGAATTCGGACTTGCCGTTTTCGAAATCGACCTTGGAATAACCGCGAATGTAGCCTTCAGCCTGCAGCACGTCGAGAACGCGTGCGCGGAGGCTGGAAGCCGGCGTGCTTACCGAAGACTTGCGGCGAGCAGCACCATTGCGGATGCGGGTGAGCATATCACCCAAAGGATCAGTCATGGTCATGTGCCCGTCTCCTTACCAGCTCGACTTGACAATGCCCGGCACCTTGCCGGAATTGCCCAGCTCACGAAGCGCGATACGCGACATCTTGAGCTTGCGATAGAACGCGCGCGGACGGCCCGTTACTTCGCAGCGGTTGCGGATACGCGTCTTCGAGCCGTCACGCGGCAGCGAAGCGAGCTTCAGAGTGGCCTTGAACCGGTCTTCGATCGGAAGGGACTGGTTCATCACGATCGCCTTCAGTGCGGCGCGCTTGGCGGCCTGCTGGGCGACCGACTTGCGGCGGCGCTTGTTCTTTTCAACTGCGCTTGTTTTCGCCATATCGGAGTTCCTTTTCTACGCTCGTCGTTACGGTTAGTGACGGAACGGGAAGTTGAACTCTGTCAGCAGAGCCCGAGCTTCGTCGTCCGACGTCGCCGTCGTGCAAACGATGATGTCCATGCCCCACATCTGATCAACCTTATCGTAGTTGATCTCAGGGAACACAATGTGTTCCTTGATGCCCATGGCGAAGTTGCCACGGCCGTCAAAGCTCTTCGGGTTCAGGCCCCGGAAGTCGCGAACGCGCGGAAGCGCGATGTTGACCAGACGATCAAGGAATTCGTACATGCGGGCGCCACGAAGGGTAACCTTCGCGCCGATCGGCATGCCTTCGCGAACCTTGAAACCTGCGATCGAGTTGCGAGCGCGGGTAACGACCGGCTTCTGGCCGGCAATCGCAGCCAGGTCACCGGCAGCAATCGTGGGCTTCTTGGAGTCGGCAGTTGCTTCGCCAACGCCCATGTTGATCACGATCTTTTCAAGCTTCGGGATCATCATGACGTTTGCGTAGGAGAACTTCTCCTGCATGGCGCCACGGATACGGGAAACGTATTCCGTCTTGAGACGCGGCTCGTACTTATCAGCCATCGATCACTTCTCCCGAACGCTTGGCCACGCGGACCTTCTTGCCATCCACAACCGAGAAGCCAACGCGGGTCGGCTTGCCATCCTTGTCGACGATGGCGATGTTGGAGATGTGCAAGGATGCTTCCTTGTTGATGATGCCGGCTTCCTGGGCCTGGGTCTGGCGCTGGTGACGCTTCACCATATTAACGCCACGCACAACGGCCCGATCTTCCTTCGGCAAAACCTGGATTACTTCGCCGGTACGGCCCTTGTCCTTACCGGTCAATACGACAACCTTGTCGCCTTTACGAATCTTCTGCATCGCTTGTCGCTCCTTACAGTACTTCCGGAGCCAGCGAGATGATCTTCATGTGGTTCTTGGCGCGAAGTTCGCGCGGAACCGGTCCGAAGATACGGGTGCCGATGGGCTCTTTCTTGTTGTCGATAAGAACGGCTGCGTTGTTATCGAAACGGATGACGCTGCCGTCAGCGCGGCGGATGTCCTTGGCGGTGCGCACGACAACCGCCTTCATCACGTCGCCCTTCTTGACGCGGCCGCGCGGAATAGCTTCCTTGATGGAAACGACAATAATGTCGCCAACAGAAGCATATTTGCGCTTCGAGCCGCCCAGCACCTTGATGCACATGACACGACGTGCGCCGGAATTATCCGCCACGTCGAGGTTTGTTTGCATCTGAATCATGTCAGGTCGCCTTCTTGTTGTTACCGGAACGGTTGGGCAAACTCTCCCGAGTAAGCCCCCTGCCCCAGCTTATGAATATCTCTTTTTTTGCGCGGAAATGTCGTGACAGGGTGGTTTCCCGAAGGACCTTCCGTGCGCATCAAAGCAAAAGACGCTCGATTCACGAGCGTCCTTGCGGTGCTTCATACAGGAATTCGCGCCAAGTGCAAGACACCTGGCGCGATTCTGATGAAATTAAGCCTGGGCGGAAACGACCGTCCAGCGCTTGTCCTTGGAGATCGGTGCGCATTCCTCGATGGAAACGACATCGCCGACCTTATACTGATTGTTTTCGTCGTGTGCCTTGTACTTCTTCGAACGACGAACGGTCTTCTGAAGCAGCGGGTGAGCGAATCGGCGCTCAACCCGGACTACGACAGTCTTCTCGTTCTTGTCGGACACTACGACGCCCTGCAGAATGCGTTTCGGCATATTATTCTTCCTTAGGCCTTGGCTTCTGCCGCCTTCTGGCGGGCAATGGTTTTAACGCGGGCGATATCCTTGCGGACTTCGTTGATGCGCGAGGACTTCTCCAGCTGACCAGTTGCCTTCTGGAAGCGCAGGTTGAACTGCTCCTTCTTCAGATCGGCGAGCTTGTCCTTGAGCTGGTCGGCGCTGAGGCCGCGAACTTCATCGGCTTTCATGTGCCTTGCTCCTTACTCTGCGATGCGCTGTACGAAGCGCGTCTTGACCGAGAGCTTGGCAGCGCCGAGACGAAGCGCCTCACGGGCGATCTCCTCGGACACACCGTCGATCTCGAACATCATACGACCGGGCTTGACCTTGCATGCCCAGTAATCGACCGAACCCTTGCCCTTACCCATACGAACTTCGGTCGGCTTTGCCGTGACCGGAACGTCGGGGAATACGCGGATCCACACGCGACCTGCGCGCTTCATGTAACGCGTGATCGCGCGGCGGGCCGCTTCGATCTCGCGTGCATTCACGCGGTTCGGTTCCTGCGACTTCAAGCCGAATTCACCGAATGCCAGGTCAAAGCCGCCCTTGGCGACGCCCTTGATGCGTCCCTTGAACTGCTTACGGTACTTAGTACGCTTTGGCTGCAACATTTTCTTACTTCTCCGAGCTTATCTTTCGCCAGCGTCAATCAAGCGTTTTCGCGACGACGATCGGGACGATCGCCACGCTCACGGCTTGCAGGGCCCTGTGCGTCGCCTTCGAGACCGCGACGCTCAGAAGCCATCGGATCGTGCTCAAGGATTTCGCCCTTGAAGATCCAGACCTTGATGCCGCAAATGCCGAATGCGGTTTCAGCTTCAGCCGTGCCGTAGTCGATGTCCGCACGCAGCGTGTGGAGCGGAACGCGACCTTCGCGGTACCATTCGGTACGAGCGATTTCTGCACCGCCGAGACGGCCGCCGCAGGTGATCTTGATGCCTTCGGCGCCAAGACGCATTGCGGACTGAACAGCACGCTTCATCGCACGGCGGAAAGCCACGCGGCGCTCGAGCTGCTGAGCGATCGACTGGGCAACCAGCGTCGCGTCGATTTCCGGCTTGCGCACTTCAACGATGTTGAGGTGCGTTTCGGAGTTGGTCATCTCGGAAAGCTTCTTGCGAAGCTTCTCGATGTCTGCACCCTTCTTGCCGATGATCAGACCCGGACGAGCCGAGTGGATCGTAACGCGGCACTTCTTGTGCGGACGCTCGATGACGACCTTGGCGATACCGGCCTGCTTGAGTTCCTTGATCAGGTAAGCCCGGATCTTCAGGTCTTCATGCAGCAGCTTGCCGTATTCTGCGGTGTCAGCGTACCAGCGGCTATCCCAGGTACGGTTGATGCCGAGGCGGAAGCCGATCGGATTGATTTTCTGACCCATTATGCGGCCTCCCCTTTTTCCTCGACTTCACGAACAACGATCGTGAGGTGAGCGAACGGCTTTTCGATGCGGGAAGCACGACCACGGCCACGAGCGTGGAAACGCTTCATGGTGATGGACTTGCCAACATAGGCCTCGGCGACGACGAGAGCGTCGACGTCGAGGTCGTGGTTGTTTTCCGCATTGGCAATTGCAGATTCAAGCGTCTTCTTGACGGTGCCTGCAATGCGCTTGCGGGAGAATTCGAGCTCGGCGAGAGCGCGATCCACCTTCTTGCCACGGATAAGAGCGGCAACCAGGTTCAGTTTCTGGGGGCTGACGCGGAGCGTACGGGCAACGGCCTGAGCCTCGTTGTCCTTCAGCCGGCGTTCGGTCTTAGCCTTCGCCATGATTACTTCCTCTTTGCCTTCTTGTCCGCGCCGTGACCGTAATAGGTACGGGTCGGAGAGAATTCACCGAACTTGTGTCCGACCATGTCTTCGTTGACGGAGACGGGCACATGCTTGCTGCCGTTGTAGACGCCGAAGGTCAGACCAACGAACTGCGGCAGGATCGTGGAGCGACGGCTCCAGATCTTGATTACTTCGTTACGTCCGCTCTCGCGCACCTTCTCAGCCTTGGTGAGAAGATAGCCGTCAACAAACGGACCTTTCCATACTGAACGAGCCATTAGTGACTACCTCTCTTACTTCTTACGCTGATGGCGCGAGCGCATGATGAACTTGTCGGTCGACTTGTTCGAACGGGTGCGCTTGCCCTTCGTGGGCTTGCCCCACGGAGTAACCGGGTGGCGACCACCCGACGTGCGACCTTCACCACCACCGTGCGGGTGGTCGACCGGGTTCATGACGACGCCGCGAACGTGCGGACGCTTGCCGCGCCAACGGGAACGACCGGCCTTGCCGTCGTTGATGTTGGCGTGGTCCGAGTTCGAAACAGCACCGATCGATGCGAGGCAGGAGCCATGCACCAGACGCTGTTCGCCCGAGTTGAGACGCAGGATGGCCATGCCGGCATCGCGGCCGACGAGCTGGACATACGTACCGGCGGAGCGAGCGATCTGACCGCCCTTGCCCGGCTTCATCTCGACGTTGTGGATGATCGAACCGACCGGAATGTACTGAAGCGGCATGGTGTTGCCAGGCTTCACGTCCACTGCCTTGTCGGAGGCGATCACCTTGTCACCGGCAGCGAGACGCTGTGGCGCGAGAATGTAAGCCTGTTCGCCGTCGGTATACGTAACCAGCGCGATGAACGCGGTGCGGTTGGGGTCGTATTCCAGACGCTCAACGGTGCCTTCTACGTCGAACTTGCGACGCTTGAAGTCAACCAGACGGTAGGTCCGCTTGTGACCGCCACCCTGGAAACGGACGGTGATCCGGCCCTGGTTGTTACGGCCACCCTTGGAGCTGAGGCCCTGGGTGAGAGCCTTTACCGGCTTGCCCTTGTAGAGCGAAGCGCGGTCCACGATAACCAGCTGGCGCTGGCTCGGCGTGGTCGGATTGAAACTTTTCAATGCCATTTTCTTGTTCCCTTTTGGGTCTTTGCCCGCTTGGGCCTAACCTTTAGAGTCCGGTGGACACGTCGATGGATTGACCTTCGGCGAGCGTGACGACGGCTTTCTTGACGTCCTTCAGCTTACCGGCGAATCCACGGAAACGACGGGTCTTACCCTTGCGGATAAGCGTGTTCACAGCCGTGACTTTGACGCCGAAGAGAGCTTCCACGGCAGCCTTGATTTCAGGCTTGGAAGCATTCTTGGCGACGTTGAATACGACCTGGTTCTGTTCGGATACCAGCGTCGACTTTTCCGTGATCGAAGGAGATACGATCACATCGTAGTGGCGAAGATCCGTCATTTGAACCGCTCCTCCAGAGCCTCTACAGCAGCCTTGGAAAGCACCAGCTTGCCACGGCGCAGGATGTCGTAAACATTGATGCCCTGAACCGGCAGAACGTCCACGTTCGGGATGTTCTGAGCAGCGAGCTTGAAGTTGCCATCAAGTTCGGCGCCGCCGATAACGAGAGCGTTGGTCAGGCCAAGCGAAGCGAAGCTGCCCAGCAGAGCCTTGGTCTTTGCTTCGGACGCGACGAGCTGATCAACGATGATCAGTTCTTCAGCCTTCAGCTTTGCAGACAGGGCGTGACGCAGAGCGAGCGCACGAACCTTCTTCGGAAGATCGTGTGCATGGCTGCGAACGACCGGGCCGTGGGCCTTGCCGCCGCCGCGGAACTGCGGTGCGCGAGCCGAATGGTGACGAGCGCGGCCCGTACCCTTCTGCTTGTACATCTTCGCGCCGGTGCGGGAAACTTCCGACCGGTTCTTGGACTTGTGGGTTCCCTGCTGCTTCTTTGCAAGCTGCCAGCGAACCATGCGGGCCAGGATGTCCTGGCGGGGGTCGAGGCCGAAGATCTCATCCGACAGAGAAACCTTGCCGGCGTCTTTTCCCTCGAGGGTCTTGACGTTCAATTCCATGATAAGGCTCCCTTACTTCGCAGCCGACTTGACGGCGTCGCGGACGATGATCCAGGAACCCTTCGAGCCGGGAACTGCACCCTTCACGAGGATGAGGCCACGGTCTTCATCGGTCGAAACGACTTCGAGGTTCTGGGTCGTAACGCGCGTCTGGCCCATATGACCAGCCATGCGCTTGCCCTTCCAGACGCGGCCCGGATCCTGGTTGTTACCGGTCGAACCGTGTGCACGGTGCGATACGGAGTTACCGTGCGAAGCGCGGCCACCACCGAAGTTGTGACGCTTCATAGCACCGGCAAAACCTTTACCGATCGTGGTTCCAGTGACGTCGACCAGCTGGCCGGACTGAAAATGATTTGCGGTCAGTGTTGCACCGATGTCGATCAGGTTCTCGGGGGAAACCCGGAACTCGACGAGCTTGGCTTTCGGTTCGACATTGGCAGCGGCAAAATGACCGCGAAGCGCCTTCGTCGTGTTCTTGACCTTGGACTGGCCGGCACCGAGCTGAACTGCGGTATAGCCATTCTTGTCTTCCGTGCGCTGGGCAACGACTTGTACGTTATCCAGTCGCAATACTGTTACAGGGATATGTTCACCTGCGTCGTTATAGACGCGTGTCATACCCACTTTCTGTGCAATCACACCTGAACGCATTGGTTCATCCTCTTGCGAGCCTTGAAGGGAAAACCCTCTCTGGCCTTTGTTAAGGAGTGCCCTTCGACATCTCACGATGTTTCCGGTCTCCGGTTTGGAAGTCGTTGGATTGCTCCACGTACCTTCCTTGTTATTGGCCTTCACCCAAAGGTGAAGTCCGGCCTTGTTACTTCAGCCCTCACCTTGAATGGATCGGGCCGGGTCTTAGAGCTTGATTTCCACGTCAACGCCAGCAGCGAGGTCGAGCTTCATCAGAGCATCGACAGTCTGCGGGGTGGGGTCAACGATATCGAGAAGACGCTTGTGCGTCCGCATTTCGAACTGTTCACGGCTCTTCTTATCAACGTGAGGAGAGCGGTTGACGGTAAACTTTTCGATGCGGGTGGGGAGCGGAACCGGGCCGCGAACGCTGGCGCCGGTGCGCTTTGCGGTCGACACGATTTCACGGGTAGAGGCATCGAGGATCCGGTGATCGAACGCCTTGAGGCGGATACGGATATTCTGGCCGTTCATTCGTCTTGTCCTTGTTCTTTGTTATTCGTTTCCGCACGCGGAAACACATGAACTTCTATTGATCGTGGCGCCGCAGATTTTCAAAAATCGAGAGAAATGCGCTGTCGCATCCCAATCATTTCAATTGTCTGTATTGCTAAAACACCGCGTTTCGCAATCGCTTGCGAATCCAGCGGTGAGTGTGAGTGCGCGTTTACGCGCTTTCACCGAATTTTTCAAGCACTAAAAATGCAACGCCGCCAGGCTTTTTACTAAAAGTCCGGCGGCGGTGTTGTTCACACCGCCGCCAGTCAGAATTTCAAAGGTCGAAATTACTCGACGATCGAGGCAACGATGCCGGCGCCGACGGTGCGGCCGCCTTCGCGGATAGCGAAGCGCAGCTTTTCTTCCATCGCGATCGGAACGATCAGCTCGACGTCAACGGTCACGTTGTCGCCAGGCATAACCATTTCCGTGCCTTCCGGAAGCGTAACGATGCCCGTTACGTCCGTCGTGCGGAAGTAGAACTGCGGACGGTAGTTCGTGAAGAACGGCGTATGACGGCCGCCTTCTTCCTTCGTCAGGATGTAGGCTTCAGCCTTGAACTTCTTGTGCGGCTTAACCGAACCCGGCTTGCACAGGATCTGACCACGCTCGACGCCGTCACGGTTAACACCGCGAACGAGAGCGCCGATGTTGTCGCCGGCCTGGCCCTGGTCGAGCAGCTTGCGGAACATTTCAACGCCGGTAACCGTCGTCTTCGAGGTCGGACGAATGCCGACGATTTCGACTTCTTCGCCAACCTTGACGATACCGCGCTCAACGCGACCCGTCACAACCGTACCACGGCCGGAGATCGAGAACACGTCTTCGATCGGCATCAGGAACGGCTGGTCGATCGGACGCTCAGGCGTCGGGATGTAGGCGTCAACCGCAGCCATCAGCTCGCGGATCGCATCTTCACCGATCTTCTTGTCAGAATCTTCAAGAGCAGCAAGTGCCGAACCCTTGATGATCGGGATATCGTCGCCCGGGAAGTCGTAGGACGACAGAAGTTCGCGAACTTCAAGCTCAACGAGCTCGAGAAGCTCGGCGTCGTCAACCTGGTCGACCTTGTTGAGGAACACGACGATCGCCGGAACGCCAACCTGACGGGCAAGCAGGATGTGCTCGCGGGTCTGCGGCATCGGGCCGTCAGCGGCCGAGCAAACCAGGATCGCGCCGTCCATCTGGGCAGCACCGGTGATCATGTTCTTCACGTAGTCGGCGTGGCCGGGGCAGTCGACGTGCGCGTAGTGACGGGCAGGCGTTTCGTATTCAACGTGCGCCGTCGAAATCGTGATACCACGGGCCTTTTCTTCAGGCGCGGCGTCGATCTGGTCATACGCCTTGAATTCGCCGAAGAACTTCGTGATCGCTGCCGTCAGCGACGTCTTGCCATGGTCAACGTGACCGATCGTGCCAATGTTGACGTGCGGCTTATTGCGCTCAAACTTGCTCTTTGCCATTAGTGGCTCTCCATTCTTGTCCCTTGACGGGAATAATCTTCAAAATTCGGTGGGGCGTACCCCGATCACTTCTGACCGGAGTACTTAGCCTGGATTTCCTGCGCCACGTTCGACGGAACCGGCGAATAGTGGTCGAACGTCATCGAGTACTGTGCACGGCCCTGCGACATGGAGCGCAGGTTGTCGACGTACTTGAACATGTTCGCGAGCGGAACATGCGCGTTGATGACGACGGCGATACCACGGCTTTCCTGGCCCTGGATCTGACCACGACGGGAGTTCAGGTCGCCGATAACGTCACCGACATAGTCTTCCGGCGTTACGACTTCGACCTTCATCATCGGCTCGAGAAGCTGTGCGCCAGCCTTCTTGGCTGCTTCACGGAAGCAGGCACGCGATGCGATTTCGAAGGCGAGAACCGACGAGTCAACATCGTGGAATGCACCGTCGACCAGCGTCGCCTTGACGCCGAGCATCGGGAAGCCAGCCAGCGGACCGGAAGACAGAACGCTTTCGATACCCTTCTGAACGCCCGGGATGTATTCCTTCGGAACAGCACCACCGACGATCTTCGACTCGAACTTGAAGTCTTCGCCTTCGGGGTTCGGTTCGAAGATAATCTTCACGCGAGCGAACTGACCGGTACCACCGGACTGCTTCTTGTGCGTGTAGTCTTCTTCGTGCTGACGCGTGATCGTTTCGCGGTAGGCAACCTGCGGCGCGCCGACAGTGGCTTCAACCTTGAACTCGCGACGCATACGGTCAACGAGAATGTCGAGGTGAAGTTCGCCCATGCCCGCGATGATCGTCTGACCGGACTCTTCGTCGGTCTTGACGCGGAACGAAGGATCTTCAGCAGCCAGACGGTTGAGCGCGAGGCCCATCTTTTCCTGGTCGCCCTTGGTCTTCGGCTCGATCGCGATCTGGATGACCGGCTCGGGGAATTCCATGCGCTCGAGGATAACCGGCTTCAGCGGATCGCAGAGCGTATCGCCAGTGGTGGTTTCCTTGAGACCAGCCAGAGCAACGATGTCGCCGGCAAAGGCTTCTTCGATGTCTTCACGGCTGTTGGAGTGCATCTGCAGCATACGGCCGACGCGCTCGCGCTTGTCCTTGACCGTATTGATGACGGACGTACCCTTTTCGAGCTTGCCCGAGTAGATACGTGCGAAGGTCAGCGAACCGACGAAGGGGTCGTTCATGATCTTGAACGCGAGCATGGAAAGCGGCTCGCTGTCATCGGCATGACGCTCGATTTCGGCTTCGGTCTTGAAGTCGATACCCTTGATCGCCGGGATGTCCAGCGGAGAAGGCAGGTAGTCGACAACAGCGTCGAGAAGCGGCTGAACGCCCTTGTTCTTGAACGCGGTACCGCAGAACATCGGGTGGAACTTCACGTCGATGGTGCCGCGGCGAACGAGCGCACGGATCTTGTCGTTGTCGGGCATGATGCCGTTCAGGTAGTCTTCCATCGCTTCTTCGTCGATCTCGACAACGGTCTCGATCAGCTTTTCGCGATATTCGTCAGCCTTGGCCTTCATGTCTTCCGGGATTTCGACGACGTCCCACTGAGCGCCGAGCGATTCGTCGCGCCAGATGAGTGCGTTCATCTCGATCAGGTCGATAACGCCCTTGAACTCGGCCTCAGCGCCAATCGGCAGCTGCATGACAACGGCAATGGCGCCGAGACGGGTCTTGATCATTTCTACCGAGCGGTAGAAGTCAGCACCGGTCTTGTCCATCTTGTTGCAGAAGATCATGCGCGGAACATGATACTTCTCAGCCTGGCGCCAGACGGTTTCCGTCTGCGGCTCAACACCGGCGTTGGCGTCGAGCAGCGCGATGGCGCCGTCGAGAACGCGCAGCGAACGCTCGACTTCAATGGTGAAGTCAACGTGGCCGGGGGTGTCGATGATGTTGAAGCGGCGCATCTTGCCGTCGCGACCCTTCCAGAAGGTCGTGGTGGCAGCGGAGGTGATGGTGATACCACGCTCCTGCTCCTGTTCCATCCAGTCCATCGTGGCAGCGCCATCGTGAACTTCGCCGATCTTGTGCGACTTACCGGTGTAATAAAGGATACGCTCGGTGGTCGTCGTCTTGCCGGCGTCGATATGCGCCATGATACCGAAATTGCGGTAGTCTTCGATTTTATATTCGCGAGCCATAATGGACTGCCTTTCGATATGCGACCGGTTAAGATTACCAGCGGTAATGCGAGAATGCGCGGTTGGCGTCGGCCATCTTGTGCGTGTCTTCGCGCTTCTTGACAGCGGAACCGCGGTTGTTCGCAGCGTCCATGAGTTCGCCGGAAAGGCGATCGACCATGGTCGTTTCGTTGCGCTTGCGGGCAGCCGTGATCAGCCAGCGGATAGCAAGGGCCTGACGGCGCTCGGGGCGAACGTCGACGGGAACCTGATACGTGGCACCACCAACGCGGCGCGAACGCACTTCAACGTGCGGAGCAACGTTGTCGAGGGCGGAGTGGAACACGCCGAGCGGCTCCTGCTTCGTCTTGCCCTGAACGACGTCGAACGCGCCGTAAACGATGCTTTCTGCGACCGACTTCTTGCCGTGAAGCATGATGGCGTTCATGAACTTGGTGACGACCAGATCGCCGAACTTCGGGTCCGGGTTGATCTCACGCTTTTCTGCACTATGGCGACGGGACATATTCTTTGTCTCTCAATGTTATTGACGCTAAACCACGCGGAGAACCTCGCGCAGCGCCGGAATTTGTTTAAACCCGAATTACTTCGGACGCTTCGCACCGTACTTGGAGCGGCGCTGCTTGCGGTTCTTGACGCCCTGGGTATCGAGAACACCGCGGATGATGTGGTAACGCACGCCCGGCAAGTCCTTTACGCGGCCGCCGCGGATCATGACCACGGAGTGTTCCTGAAGGTTGTGACCTTCGCCCGGAATGTAGCCGATGACTTCGAAGCCGTTGGTGAGGCGGATCTTGGCAACCTTACGCAGAGCCGAGTTCGGCTTCTTCGGGGTCGTCGTGTAAACGCGGGTGCAAACACCACGCTTCTGCGGGTTTTCCTGAAGAGCAGGAACCTTGTTGCGCTTTACCTGTGCCTGGCGAGGCTTGCGGATCAGCTGGTTTACGGTAGGCATATAACCATCCCTTGCAAAAACTACTTTAGCCACCCTCACGGGTGGCGGCTATGCCGTTGCCGGCGACGATGCACGCATATATCCTCATGCGCAAAACGTGGCCCGATCCGTTTTCACGGATGGACCACCAAGAGCAGAGGACACCGGATGAGGCGTCTTGCGTGCAACATTCGTGTCTTCTACGTGCAATGGAGACCCGTTTGAGATGATGTTCGGGAAAAAGGTTACCGAACGGCCAGCACCCACAGAGGCTCCGATGGCGGGCGTACTACTGTTTTAGCCAGCTTTCGTCAAGGGTGAATCCACATTTTGCGCCGCCACCCATGGCCGCAAAGCCCACGTCCGGGCCATTTCCAACCCGCTTTAACATAAGTCGGCGCAGAAGGCAGCGATTTTGACCTCCACGCTTTGGCTTTTCATAAAATCCGTCTATTGATTCCCAATGGCGGGCCGGAGCGGCTCCGCCACGGGCGGGACCGATTCCCTCGGCCCGCGTCACAGCAACGACAGATCAAGGAACCGCGTCATGAGCACCCTCCCCGACAACGACAACGGACGCGACGAGCCGATGGTCTTCATCGTCATCGGCAAGGCCTATGAGACCGACAATTCCGAGGGCATCGACATCCACGTCATCCTGCGGGCGCCGGACGACGACACCGCCGTGCGCGAAACGCTGAACGCGCTTTCCGAGGAAGGTTTCATCGAAGCCGATCTCGACCAGATTGGCATGCTGACCGACATCCCGGACGAAGAGCCGCACGCCTCCGCCTATCAGGGCGCACTCGAAGGCGAAGTCGCCATCATCCGCTTCGCCTGAGGTTCAAGCCATGGCGGTCAGACGTGTCGTCGCCAATATAGCAACGCCGGAACCCGCGCGGGCTCAGGCGTTCTACGGTGACATTCTCGGCATGCCCGCCGCCATGGATCATGGCTGGATCGTCACCCATGCCAGCCCGCTCGAAGCGCGGGCTCAGGTGAGTTTTGCGCGCGAAGGTGGCTCCGGCACGGATGTGCCCGACCTCTCCATCGAGGTCGATGATTTCGACGAGGTCCACGCCCGAATCCTGACGGCTGAGCTGCCGATCGAATACGGCCCCGTAGTCGAGGCGTGGGGTGTACGACGCCTGTTCGTGCGCGACCCCTTCGGCAAACTCATCAATATATTAAGTCACTCATAGATTATATACTTTAAATACAGCAGTATTAATTCATTATACGTTGAATATCCAGCCGACATCAGCTTAAAATAGTTCCGACGCAAATTTTCGGTGGCGGGTTGGATACTATATCGTCGGCAGACATTATCGATGACATTTATGAAGCGGCGCTCTTTCCCGACCGCTGGATGCAGGTTCTGGTAGCTATCTGCCGTCATCTCAATTTCTGGGGCGGCGCGATTACTTGGGGCAAGGGAGAAGACCAGGTGTGGCTTCACACGCCGAGCTTTCAGGAGCTGATGAAGGACTTCGCGGCGGGCGGCTGGAACCACCGCAATGATCGCCTCAGCCGCATCGCCCGGGAAGGCCAATTCTCCTTCGCGCAGGATTTGGACGTCTTCAATCAAGAGGAATGGGCCGAGCTGCCGATCGTTCGTGACTTTCTTATGCCCCGCGGTTTGGGATACGGCGCGGCGACACAGGTCGCTCCACCCGGCCATCCGGAGATGACAGTGCTGTTTGAACGCAGGCTCGACGCCGGCACTATCACGCCTGAGACCATGGCAGCACTCGGCGGACTGAGGCCGCATATCGCCCGCAGCCTCACCCTCGCAACACAGGTGCAGCGTCAGAAGGCCGATGCGATGACACTTGGTCTCAACGCCATTGGCGCGCCGGCCGCAGTGCTGCAGACGAGCGGCCACATCATTTCGGCCAACGATCTGTTCCTGTCATTACAGAAATGCTTCTCCGCCCGCACGCGCGACAGAATCGCCATTGCCGATGAGAGAGTGAACCGGCTGCTTTACAAGGCACTCTCTGGGCAAGACGCCGGTTCCTTCCCTCTTCCCGCCAGCGAAGACGGCGCCTGCATTCTCCACCTCATACCGCTGCGCAAGAGCGCACTGGATTTCTCACCAAACGGTAACGCCATCGCGCTCGTATCGCAACCGACGGGCATAATTGCCGACGCAAACACATTGCTCAAGGGTCTCTACGATCTGACGAGGGGCGAAGCGCGGGTAGCGCTGGAAATCATGAAGGGGCTTTCGCTTCCGGCGGTGGCGAAGCAACTGAAAGTCTCGCACGAAACCGTGCGCAGCAACGCCAAGTCTATCTACGCGAAGACCGGCAGCACCGGCAAGGCCGACCTCGTTCGCCGGCTTTCCGTTCTCACTCGCTATAACATCCGCGGACAGGCCTAACCCATTTGCACGGATGGATTTCCGGGTTGACTGGCAAAGGGCAAGAAGCTTCCAAATTCTGCTCAAACAAAAAAACGCCCGGATTGCTCCGGGCGTTTTGTTCTGAACTTTGGCGGGGCTTCGCAAAGCCCCTGCCCTTCGCGCCTTATTCGGCGGCCGGAGCCTGGTCCGTCATGTCCTGCAGCATCTGGTTCGCAGAACCTGCACCGGTGCCCTTGCGGCGTTCTTCGAGAATGAGGTCGTCGCGCGAGGTGGCGATGCGGCGGATCTGCGTCATGGTGCCGCCGGTACCGGCCGGGATGAGACGGCCGACGATGACGTTTTCCTTGAGGCCCTGCAGCGTGTCCGTCTTGCCGGCAATCGCAGCTTCCGTGAGAACCTTGGTGGTTTCCTGGAAGGATGCGGCCGAGATGAAGGACGGCGTCTGCAGCGAAGCCTTGGTGATGCCGAGCAGAACCGGCTCGCCATAGGCAGGCTTCTTGCCTTCTTCGATCAGGCGGTCGTTGTTGTCGTCAAGCTCGATGCGATCGACGTTGTCACCAACGATGTACTGGCTATCGCCGGCATCGGTGATTTCAACCTTCTGCAGCATCTGGCGAACGATCACCTCGATGTGCTTGTCGTTGATCACAACGCCCTGCAGACGGTAGACTTCCTGGATTTCGTTCACGAGGTAGGAAGCCAGAGCCTCCACGCCCTTGATCGCCAGAATGTCGTGCGGTGCCGGGTTACCGTCGAGGATGTATTCACCCTTTTCGATATAGTCGCCTTCCTGAAGGTGGAAGGGCTTGCCCTTCGGGATCAGGTATTCGACCGGCTCGACGCCGTCTTCCGCAGGCTCGATCATCACGCGACGCTTGTTCTTGTAGTCGCGGCCCAGCCGGATCGTACCATCGATCTCTGCGATGATGGCGTGGTCCTTCGGACGACGGGCTTCGAACAGTTCGGCAACGCGCGGCAGACCGCCGGTGATGTCCTTCGTCTTGGCGCTTTCGAGCGGCGAACGTGCAAGCACGTCACCCTGGGAGACCTTCGCACCCGGCTCGACCGACAGGATGGCGTCGACCGAGAGCTGGAAGCGGGCTTCGCCACCACGGGCAAGCTTCGCAACCGCACCGGAAGCGTCCTTGATGACGATCGCAGGCTTGAGGTCCGAACCGCGCGGCGTCGAACGCCAGTCGATAACCTGACGCTTGGTGATGCCGGTGGATTCGTCGGTGGCTTCCAGAACGGAGAGGCCGTCGACGAGGTCCTCGAAGTGGACGGTACCTTCCACTTCCGTCATCATCGGACGGGTGTAGGGGTCCCACTCTGCAAGACGCTGACCGCGCTTAACCTTGTCGCCATCGTCAACGAAGATCTTCGAACCATAGGCAACGCGCTGCGAAGACCGCTCCTGGCCACGCTCATCGAGAATGGTGACAGCCATGTTACGGCCCATCGCGATGAGTGCGCCTTCGGAGTTGCGCAGGATGTTGCGGTTCTTGATCGCAATCGTGCCCTCGTAAGAGGCTTCGAGGAACGACTGGTCGACCACGTTCGCCGTACCGCCAAGGTGGAAGGTACGCATGGTAAGCTGCGTGCCCGGTTCACCGATGGACTGTGCGGCGATGACGCCGACGGCTTCGCCCATGTTGACAGGCGTACCGCGTGCAAGGTCACGACCGTAGCACACGCCGCAGACGCCGATCTGCACTTCGCAGGTCAGAGCCGAACGGATGCGGACGGACTGGATACCGGCCTTCTCGATGGCAGCCACGTCGGCTTCGTCGATCAGCGTGCCGGCCTTGACGATGTTTTCGCCGGAAACCGGATGATCGATGTCGTCCAGAGCCGTACGGCCGAGGATACGTGCGCCGAGCGAGGCAACGACCTGACCGGCATCGACGATGGCGGTCATGGTGAGGCCCTTGTCGGTGCCGCAATCCTTGGAGTTGACGATGCAATCCTGCGCGACGTCGACGAGACGACGGGTAAGGTAACCCGAGTTCGCCGTCTTCAGGGCGGTGTCTGCGAGACCCTTACGGGCACCGTGGGTCGAGTTGAAGTACTCGTTAACGGTCAGGCCTTCCTTGAAGTTCGAGATGATCGGCGTCTCGATGATTTCACCCGACGGCTTCGCCATCAGCCCGCGCATGCCGCCCAGCTGACGCATCTGGTTCGGAGAACCACGAGCACCCGAATGCGACATCATGTAGATGGAGTTCATCGGCTTCTGGCGGCCCGTCTCCGGATCGAACTCGACAGCCTTGATGCGTGCCATCATCTCTTCGGCGACCTTTTCGGTAGCCTTGCCCCAGGCGTCGACAACCTTGTTGTACTTTTCGCCCTGGGTGATGAGACCATCATTATACTGCTGTTCGTATTCCTTCACGAGAGCTTCGGTGTCGCCGACGATCTTCACCTTGCTGTCCGGAATGACCATGTCGTCCTTGCCGAACGAAATGCCGGCGCGGCAGGCATGGGCAAAGCCGAGCTGCATGATGCGGTCGCAGAAGATGACCGTGTCTTTCTGGCCGCAATGACGGTAGACCGTGTCGATCATCTTGGAGATGTTCTTCTTGGTCATTTCCTGGTTGCAGACGTCGAAAGGCACGTTGACGTTCTTCGGCAGAAGTTCGCCAATCAGCATACGACCGGGGGTCGTCTCATGAATCTTCGAAACCGGCTTGCCATCGGCATCCACGGTCTTGAAGCGGCCGCGGATCTTGGCATGCAGCGTCACGACCTTGTTTTCAAGCGCGTGATGCAGCTCACCGATGTCGGAGAAGGCCATGCCTTCGCCCGGCTCGTTCTGGTTCATGATCGACAGGTAATACAGGCCGAGAACCATGTCCTGCGAAGGAACGATGATCGGGTGGCCGTTTGCCGGATGCAGGATGTTGTTGGTCGACATCATCAGCACGCGCGCTTCCAGCTGGGCTTCCAGCGAAAGCGGAACGTGAACAGCCATCTGGTCACCGTCGAAGTCGGCGTTGAAGGCCGTGCAGACGAGCGGGTGCAGCTGGATAGCCTTGCCTTCGACCAGCATGGGTTCGAAAGCCTGGATACCCAGACGGTGCAGCGTCGGTGCGCGGTTCAGGAGAACCGGATGCTCGCGGATGACCTCGTCGAGGATATCCCAGACTTCCGGCTTTTCCTTTTCAACCAGCTTCTTGGCCTGCTTGACGGTCGAGGAGTAACCCTTGGCGTCGAGGCGGGCATAGATGAACGGCTTGAACAGTTCGAGCGCCATCTTCTTCGGCAGACCGCACTGGTGCAGCTTCAGTTCCGGACCGGTCACGATGACCGAACGACCGGAATAGTCGACGCGCTTGCCGAGAAGGTTCTGGCGGAAGCGGCCCTGCTTGCCCTTGAGCATGTCGGAAAGCGACTTCAGCGGGCGCTTGTTCGCACCCGTGATGACACGGCCGCGACGGCCGTTGTCGAACAGCGCATCGACGGATTCCTGCAACATACGCTTTTCGTTGCGGATGATGATACCCGGCGCACGAAGCTCGATCAGGCGCTTCAGACGGTTGTTACGGTTGATGACGCGGCGATAGAGATCGTTGAGGTCGGACGTCGCGAAACGGCCGCCATCCAGCGGAACCAGCGGGCGCAGGTCCGGCGGAATGACCGGAACGACCTTCATGATCATCCATTCCGGACGGTTGCCGCTTTCCATGAAGTTCTCGACGATCTTCAGGCGCTTCATCAGCTTCTTCTGCTTCAGATCAGAAGTCGTTTCAGCAAGCTCGACGCGCAGGTCGCCGGCGATCTTTTCGAGGTTCATCGAAGCCAGCATCTCATAGATGGCTTCAGCGCCGATCATGGCGGTGAACTGGTCTTCGCCGAACTCGTCGACGGCGATCATGTACTCTTCTTCGGACAGAAGCTGGTTCTGCTTCAGCGAAGTGAGGCCCGGTTCGGTGACGATGTAGTTCTCGAAATAGAGAACGCGCTCGACATCCTTCAGCGTCATGTCGAGCAGGGTCGAGATACGCGAGGGAAGCGACTTCAGGAACCAGATATGGGCAACCGGCGCTGCGAGCTCGATATGGCCCATGCGCTCACGGCGAACGCGCGACAGCGTGACTTCGACGCCGCACTTTTCGCAGATGATGCCCTTGTACTTCATGCGCTTGTACTTGCCGCACAGGCACTCATAGTCCTTGATCGGTCCGAAGATGCGCGCGCAGAAGAGACCGTCGCGTTCCGGCTTGAACGTACGGTAGTTGATGGTTTCCGGCTTCTTGATCTCGCCGTAGGACCACGACAGGATTTTTTCCGGCGAAGCGATCGAAATCCGGATGGAATCGAAATGCTGCGCAGGCACCTGAGGATTGAAAAGATTCATGACCTCTTGGTTCATGCCTTGTCTCCTTGAGAGGCTAGCTGCTGCCCCTGTTTGCATCTGGACCGGCTTCTTCCCGGGTCACCGTCCAGAGCTTTAAATACGGATTAACCGCATAATGCGGCGAAAGTGTCCCGAACCGGCCAATACCGCCCGGGAAACCGGCAGGCGCCCTTGAAGGCGCCCGCCTCTATCGTCTTATTCCGCCGCGTCGGGCAGCTGGTCTTCGGGCTGGTTCTCGACCTTCGAGTTTTCCAGTTCGACCGAAAGACCGAGCGACCGCATTTCCTTGACGAGAACGTTGAAGCTCTCCGGAATACCGGCTTCGAAGGTGTCGTCGCCACGGACGATCGCTTCGTAAACCTTGGTGCGGCCCGCCACGTCGTCCGACTTGACGGTGAGCATTTCCTGCAGCGTGTAAGCCGCGCCGTATGCTTCCAGAGCCCAGACTTCCATTTCCCCGAAGCGCTGTCCGCCGAACTGCGCCTTGCCGCCCAGCGGCTGCTGGGTAACGAGCGAGTAAGGACCGATCGAGCGAGCGTGGATCTTGTCGTCGACAAGGTGGTTCAGCTTGATCATGTACATGTAGCCGACGGTGACCTTGCGGTCGAACGGCTCACCGGTACGACCGTCGTAAAGGACGGACTGACCGGATTCATGCAGACCTGCCTTCTTCAGCATCGCGGCAACGTCAGGCTCATGCGCACCGTCGAAAACCGGGGTCGCGATGGAAACACCGCGCTTGGCTTCTTCGGCAAGCTTGACGAGCGAGTCGTCATCGAAACGCTGAACCTCGTCATTGGCTTCAGACGCGTAGATTTCCGTCAGCTCGCTGCGAAGCTCGCTGATGTCCATCGTCTTGCGATACTCTTCGAGCATCTCGCCGATCTTCTTGCCCATGCCTGCGCATGCCCATGCGAGGTGGGTTTCGAGGATCTGGCCGACGTTCATGCGCGAAGGCACGCCGAGCGGGTTCAAGCAGATGTCGACATGCGTGCCGTCTTCGAGGAACGGCATGTCCTCGACCGGAACGATACGCGAGACGACGCCCTTGTTACCGTGACGGCCGGCCATCTTGTCGCCCGGCTGGATCTTGCGCTTAACGGCAACGAAGACCTTGACCATCTTCATGACGCCCGGAGGCATTTCATCGCCGCGCTGGACCTTTTCGACCTTGTCCATGAAGCGCTGTTCAAGGCGCGACTTGGATTCGTCGTACTGGCCACGAAGCGCTTCCAGCTCAGACTGAGCCTTTTCGTCTTCGACTGCGAACATCCACCACTGCGAGCGGGGATATTCGGAAACGACGGCGTTGGAAAGCTCGACGCCCTTCTTGAAGCCCTTCGGACCGGCGATGGAAACGTGGCCACGCAGCATGTCGATCAGACGGCCGTAGACGTTACGGTCGAGGATCGCCTGCTCGTCGTCGCGGTCCTTCGCCAGACGCTCGATCTCTTCGCGCTCGATAGCCATCGCGCGCTCGTCCTTCTCCACACCGTGACGGTTGAAGACGCGAACTTCCACGACCGTACCGAACGTGCCCGGAGGCATGCGCATGGAGGTGTCGCGAACGTCGGAAGCCTTTTCACCGAAGATGGCGCGCAGAAGCTTTTCTTCCGGCGTCATCGGGCTTTCGCCCTTCGGCGTGATCTTGCCGACGAGGATGTCGCCCGGCTGAACTTCCGCACCGATGTAAACGATACCGGCTTCGTCGAGGTTCTTCAGCGCTTCTTCCGAAACGTTCGGAATGTCGCGCGTGATTTCTTCCGGACCAAGCTTCGTGTCGCGCGCCATCACTTCGAATTCTTCGATGTGAATGGAGGTGAACACGTCGTCGGAAACGATACGCTCCGACATCAGGATCGAGTCTTCGTAGTTGTAGCCGTTCCAGGGCATGAACGCGACGAGCGCGTTGCGGCCAAGAGCCAGATCGCCGAGGTCGGTCGACGGACCGTCCGCGATGATATCGCCCTTGGAGATGTTGTCGCCGACGGAAACCAGCGGGCGCTGATTGACGCAGGTGTTCTGGTTCGAACGCTGGAACTTCTGCAGACGGTAGATATCAACACCGGACTTGCCGGCATCGAGGTCTTCCGTGGCGCGGATAACGATACGGGTCGCATCCACCTGATCGACCACACCGCCACGACGGGCTGCGATGGCAGCGCCGGAGTCACGGGCGACGATCGGCTCCATGCCGGTACCGACGAACGGTGCCTCGGCGCGCAGAAGCGGAACGGCCTGACGCTGCATGTTCGAGCCCATGAGAGCGCGGTTGGCGTCGTCGTTTTCCAGGAACGGAATGAGAGCCGCTGCGACCGAAACGAGCTGCTTCGGCGAAACGTCCATCAGGTTGATGTTGTCACGCGGTGCGAGCATGACTTCGCCCGAGTGACGGCAGACGACGAACTCTTCCGAGAACGAACCGTCTTCATTGAGCGGCGCGTTGGCCTGCGCGACGTAATACTTGGCCTCTTCCATGGCGGAGAGGTAGATCACGTCGTTGGTCACCTTGCCGTCGACGATCTTGCGGTACGGGCTTTCGATGAAGCCGTACTTGTTGACGCGGGCGAAGGTTGCAAGCGAGTTGATCAGACCAATGTTCGGGCCTTCCGGCGTCTCGATCGGGCAAATACGGCCGTAATGGGTCGGGTGAACGTCGCGGACTTCGAAGCCGGCGCGCTCGCGGGTCAGACCACCCGGCCCAAGAGCCGAAAGACGGCGCTTGTGGGTGATTTCCGAAAGCGGGTTCACCTGGTCCATGAACTGCGACAGCTGCGAGGAACCGAAGAATTCGCGAACGGCGGCGGCTGCCGGCTTCGCGTTGATCAGGTCCTGCGGCATCACGGTGTCGATTTCGATCGAGGACATACGTTCCTTGATCGCACGTTCCATGCGCAGAAGGCCCAGACGATACTGGTTTTCCATCAGCTCGCCGACAGAACGGACACGGCGGTTGCCGAGGTTGTCGATGTCGTCGATTTCGCCCTTGCCGTCGCGCAGTTCGACCAGCATCTTGACGACGGCGAGGATGTCTTCCTTGCGCAGCGTGCGCACGGTGTCTTCCGCATCGAGGTCGAGGCGCATGTTCATCTTGACGCGGCCAACGGCCGACAGATCGTAACGCTCTGCGTCGAAGAACAGCGAGTTGAACATCGCTTCCGCCGATTCCATGGTCGGCGGCTCACCCGGACGCATGACGCGGTAGATGTCGAACAGGGCTTCCTGACGGTTCTCGTTCTTGTCGGCAGACAGCGTGTTGCGGATATAGGCGCCAACATTGACGTGGTCGATGTTGAGGACCGGAATCTCGTCGAAGCCGGACTGCAGGATGAGGCCGAGGGTCTTCTCGTCGATTTCATCGCCGGCTTCGAGATAGATTTCACCCGTCTCGTAGTTGACGATGTCTTCGGCCAGATAGTTGCCGTAGAGGTCTTCATCGGTCGCCTTCAGCGCCTTCAGGCCCTTCTCCGTCAGCTGACGGATCAGGCGCGGGGTCAGCTTCTTGCCACCTTCGACCACGACTTCACCGGTATCGGCGTCGATCATGTCGGTGATGACCTTGGCGTTCTTCAGCGTCTCGGGCTGGAACGGAATGCGCCAGCCGTCGCCGTCGCGCTCATAGGAAGCCTTGGTATAGAAGGTCGACAGAATGTCTTCGCCATCCATGCCAAGCGCCATCAGCAGCGAGGTCACGGGGATCTTGCGGCGACGGTCGATACGCGCATAGACGATGTCCTTGGCGTCGAACTCGATGTCGAGCCAGGAACCGCGATACGGGATGACGCGGGCAGCGAAGAGCAGCTTGCCGGAAGAATGGCTCTTGCCCTTGTCGTGATCGAAGAACACGCCCGGCGAACGGTGCATCTGCGAAACGATGACGCGCTCGGTGCCGTTGACGATGAACGTACCGTTATTGGTCATGAGCGGCATGTCGCCCATGTAGACGGACTGTTCCTTGATGTCCTTGATGGACTTCGCGCCGGTATCTTCATCGATATCGAACACGATGAGGCGCAGCGTCACTTTCAGCGGCGCAGCATAGGTCAGATCGCGCTGACGGCATTCCTCGACGTCGAACTTCGGCGCTTCGAATTCGTAGGACACGAATTCAAGCATGGAGGCGCCGGAAAAATCGGTGATCGGGAATACGGACTTGAATACCGCATTCAATCCCTCGTCGGGACGGCCACCCTTGGGCTCGTCAACCATGAGAAACTGGTCGTACGAAGCCTTCTGAACCTCGATGAGGTTCGGCATTTCCGCTACTTCTGGAATTTTGCCGAAAAACTTGCGTACGCGCCTGCGACCGTTAAACGAAAGGGTCTGAGCCATCGTCGCTCCTTTAAAATTGCATCCGGGCCTGCAACGGACGGGAACCGATGGCCAGTCGATCCCGTCAAGCAATGGGTGTCATCAATCTCGTTCCACATCCCGGATCGATCAGGCCGGATTGCCTAGATGAGCCGGTTCGGAACCATTCTCTTGAAGAACCCATTACCCAAAAGCCATTTTCACGCGGCTTTTGGGTAATGAGTTTTAAAAACGATGACGACGGAAAGGGGCATGAAGCCCCTTCCCGCCAGCAATCGCAAGATTACTTAACGTCAACCTTGGCGCCTGCGTCCTCAAGCTTCTTCTTTAGATCAGCAGCTTCAGCCTTGGAAACGGCTTCCTTGACCGGCTTCGGAGCGCCTTCAACGAGGTCCTTGGCTTCCTTGAGGCCGAGGCCGGTGATGCCGCGAACTTCCTTGATGACGTTGATCTTGTTGGCGCCAGCGTCAACCAGGATAACGTCGAACTCGGTCTTTTCTTCTTCCGGAGCAGCAGCAGCAGCAGCGCCGCCAGCAGCAGCAACGGCTACCGGAGCAGCAGCGGAAACGCCCCACTTTTCTTCGAGAAGCTTGGACAGTTCTGCAGCTTCCAGAACGGTCAGCGAGGAGAGGTCTTCTACGATCTTTGCGAGATCAGCCATTTTGATAGTTCCTTTTGTTCAGTTCGAACCAGTTTGAATATTTACAGCGAAAAACCGCCTTAAGCGGCTTCGTCCTTCTTGGCGTAAGCCGAGAACACCCGTGCCAGCTGGCTTGCAGGTGCGGCGACAACCGTAGCGACGCGAGTTGCCGGGGCATTGAGAAGGCCCAGCAGCTTTGCGCGCAGCTCGTCCAGCGAAGGCAGGGTCGCAAGCGACTTGACTGCTTCGGCGTTGAGCGTGGTTGCACCCATGGCGCCACCGAGAACAACGACCTTGTCGTTGGTCTTGGCGAAATCCATGACGACTTTCGGAGCGATCATCGGGTCGACGCTGTATGCAATCAGCGTCTGGCCCTTGAAGAGATCTGTCATCCCTTCCGACTCCGTGCCCTGAAGAGCGATCTTGGCCAGGCGGTTCTTCGCGACCTTGACGGTGCCTCCGGCAGCGCGCATCTTCGAACGGAAGTCGTTCATCTGCGCAACGGTGACACCAGCATAGTGGGCCACGACAACCGAACCGGAAGCCTTGAAGACTTCGTTCAGCTCCGTGACGAATTCGCGTTTTTCCGCTCTTTCCACTGTCTGTCTCCAGTAGACGGGAACACAACATGTGAACCCGTCGGGTTTGCCTTTGCCCCAAGGGACCTTTTTACAAAGATCCCGAGCGACGCTCGAGGATCCTGTCCCCCGCTCTGTCGCCGCAAACGGCTTCAGGCACAGGCACACCAGGTTCGAACCGGACAGTCAGGCATCCACGATGCCTCAAATCCAGCCTCACCCGTCTCATGCAGGTTGAATGATTAAGGCCAGTTCCCGAAAGACATGGCCACCCGCAATCTCGGACAGGAGTTCCGGGTTTCCCCGGAAATCTCCGGCTCCTGGGAGCCGGAAATTCTTTTATTCACACTTCCCTTGGGAAGCGCGAGAATTGATTAAGCCGTAACCGACGAAGGGTCGATCTTGACGCCCGGACCCATGGTCGAGGAAATCGCGACGCGCTTGACGTAGTTGCCCTTGGCACCGGTCGGCTTTGCCTTGATGACGGCATCCGCGAAAGCCTTGATGTTTTCTTCAAGAGCCTTGGCGTCGAACGAAGCCTTGCCAACGCCAGCGTGTACGATACCGGCCTTTTCGACGCGGAACTCGACAGCGCCGCCCTTGGAGGCCTTGACGGCGCCGGCAACATCCATCGTCACCGTACCGACCTTCGGGTTCGGCATCATGCCACGCGGGCCGAGTACCTTGCCGAGACGGCCGACGAGCGGCATCATGTCCGGGGTCGCGATGCAACGATCGAAGTCGATCTTGCCGCCCTGAACGATTTCAACCAGTTCTTCTGCACCAACAACGTCAGCACCGGCAGCCGTGGCTTCATCAGCCTTGGCGCCACGAGCGAAGACGGCGACGCGAACGTCACGGCCGGTGCCGTTCGGCAGGTTGACAACGCCACGAACCATCTGGTCCGCATGGCGCGGGTCAACGCCGAGGTTCATCGAAACTTCAACGGTTTCGTCGAACTTGGCAACTGCACGTTCCTTGACCATCGAAATGGCGTCGGTGAGAACGTAGAGCTTGTTCGGATCCACGCCTTCGCGGATCTTCTGAATGCGCTTTGCTACCTTGGCCATGATCAACCTACCACTTCCAGGCCCATGGCGCGGGCGGAGCCCTCAACCATTGCCATTGCGCCTTCGATGTCGGCTGCGTTCAGATCCTTCATCTTGGCTTCAGCGATCGTCTTGACCTGAGCCTTGGTGATGGAGCCGACCTTGGCGCCCTTGCCAGGCGTCTTGGAACCGGAGGTGATCTTCGCTTCCTTCTTCAGCCAGTAGGTCATCGGCGGCTGCTTCATGACGAAGGTGAAGGACTTGTCCTGGTAATAGGTGATGACGACCGGAATCGGCATACCCTTTTCCATTTCCTGCGTGGCGGCATTGAACGCCTTGCAGAATTCCATGATGTTAATGCCACGCTGACCAAGTGCCGGACCGATCGGCGGGGACGGATTGGCCGCCCCGGCCTTTACCTGCAACTTGAGCTGGCCTGCAACTTTCTTAGCCATATCTCTCTGCCTTTCAATTCAAACCGGTTACCCGGCTTCTCTTAAGCCGGATTGCTCCGGCGGCTGCGGTTGCGTGGTGCGGCGCCCTGCCCCGGCTTAAAGAGCCAGTTAGCCTTCCACGCGCTTGGGGCTTCGCCCCGCCAATCAGACCTTCTCGACCTGATTGTATTCCAGCTCGACCGGCGTAGCGCGGCCGAAAATCGACACTTCCACCTTCAGGCGCGAACGCTCTTCGTCGACATCCTGAACCACGCCGTTGAACGACGCGAACGGACCGTCGGAAACGCGAACCTGCTCGCCGATCTCGAACGAAACCGAAGACTTCGGACGCTCGACACCTTCCTGAACCTGACCGAGGATACGCTCGGCTTCATAATCGGGAATCGGAACAGGCTTGCTGTCCGAACCGAGGAAACCGGTAACCTTCGGCGTGTTCTTGATGAGGTGATAGGCCTCATCCGTCAGGTTGGCGCGCACCAGCACGTAACCTGGAAAAAACTTGCGCTCGCTATCGACCTTGCGGCCACGACGCACCTCGACCACCTTTTCGGTCGGCACGAGGATTTTCTCAAAAAGATGATCCAGACCCTTCTGACGGGCCTTTTCCTCGATCGACTCGGCGACCTTCTTTTCGAAATTCGAATATGCGTGAACGATATACCAGCGCGCTGCCATTTTTATTCTCCGTTCGATCCTTCCACCAGGCCTTTGACCGCGCCGTTACCGGCCTACGTTCAGCACCAGGCTGAGCAGCCAGCCGATGAGCTGATCCGCAGCAAAGAAGAACAGAGCCGCAAAAATGACCATCACCAGCACCATAGCCGTCGAAATCATGGTCTCGCGGCGCGACGGCCAAGTGATTTTTGACGCTTCGGCGCGAACCTGCTGCAGAAACGTAAACGGATTGGTTTTGGATGCCATTGACTGCCCACGCAATTACGGCGCGTAAAGCCGATACTGATCAGCCCCACGCACCGCGTGTCTGTTTTGACCCTACATAAACACCGATTCCCTTTTTAACAAGAGGAAATCGACATTCCGCGAAATTCGCCGGAAATCCGGCACCCATCTGCCATGCAGCGAGGACCCGCGCTTGCGAATGGAAAGTGGCAGGGGCAGAGGGGCTCGAACCCCCGACCTGCGGTTTTGGAGACCGCCGCTCTACCAACTGAGCTATACCCCTTGATCACCTGAACCGGCCGCGAAATCGCTTGGCCAATTCGGTATGCGCTCCTTTAAGGTGCAGGGAAAAGAATGGCAAGTGTGTTTTTTGTTTTTTCACATTGTCTGGCAAAATACCGCGGCTTGCCCCGCCCACGGGGTACATCGTTCAATTTGCTGATCTTCCCCGCATTTCACAGGAACGCCCATGAGCATCTATCTCGTCCGTCACGGCCAGACCGAATTCAACGCCGTTCGCCGCTGGCAGGGTCAGGTCGATTCGCCGCTGACGGAACTGGGGCGACAACAGGCGATGCGCATGGGCCGCAGGCTCGCCGCGCTGATCGAAACCGATGAAGTCCATGTTTTCTCCAGCCCGCTCGGCAGGGCGAGGCAGACCTGCGAAATCGTCGCAGGCGAAATCGGCATGATCGACGGCATCACCCTCGATCCCGGCCTGATGGAGATCGGCTTGGGGGTATGGGACGGCATGACGGATTACGAGATCGATTATGAATATCCCGGCATGCGCGACGGGCTGGATCGATACGAATGGTTCTTCCACGCGCCGGGCGGTGAGACATTCGAAAGAATGACAAGCCGGGTGGCCCGCAGCCTGGAGACCATTCAGCAGAGACAGGCGCGCGACGCGATCGTCATCTGCCACGGCATCACCAGCCGCCTGTTGCGCGGCGTCTATTCGAACCTTCCAAAGGAGGAAGCATTGCGCCTCGATGTGCCGCAGGACGCATTCTTCCATCTCAAAGATGGCGATATCGTCCGCATCGACTGCTGAGCCTTTTAGGGCAATAAAAAACCCCGCCGTTTCCGGCGGGGTTTTCTTCAATCCCTTGCGGGTTTGAAATTACTCGACGATCGAAGCCACGATGCCAGCGCCGACGGTACGGCCGCCTTCGCGGATAGCGAAGCGCAGCTTTTCTTCCATCGCGATCGGAACGATCAGCTCGACGTCAACGGTCACGTTGTCGCCAGGCATAACCATTTCCGTGCCTTCCGGAAGCGTAACGATGCCCGTTACGTCCGTCGTGCGGAAGTAGAACTGCGGACGGTAGTTCGTGAAGAACGGCGTATGACGGCCGCCTTCTTCCTTCGTCAGGATGTAGGCTTCAGCCTTGAACTTCTTGTGCGGCTTAACCGAACCCGGCTTGCACAGGATCTGACCACGCTCGACGCCGTCACGGTTAACACCGCGAACGAGAGCGCCGATGTTGTCGCCGGCCTGGCCCTGGTCGAGCAGCTTGCGGAACATTTCAACGCCGGTAACCGTCGTCTTCGAGGTCGGACGAATGCCGACGATTTCGACTTCTTCGCCAACCTTGACGATACCGCGCTCAACGCGACCCGTCACAACCGTACCACGGCCGGAGATCGAGAACACGTCTTCGATCGGCATCAGGAACGGCTGGTCGATCGGACGCTCAGGCGTCGGGATGTAGGCGTCAACCGCAGCCATCAGCTCGCGGATCGCATCTTCACCGATCTTCTTGTCAGAATCTTCAAGAGCAGCAAGTGCCGAACCCTTGATGATCGGGATATCGTCGCCCGGGAAGTCGTAGGACGACAGAAGTTCGCGAACTTCAAGCTCAACGAGCTCGAGAAGCTCGGCGTCGTCAACCTGGTCGACCTTGTTGAGGAACACGACGATCGCCGGAACGCCAACCTGACGGGCAAGCAGGATGTGCTCGCGGGTCTGCGGCATCGGGCCGTCAGCGGCCGAGCAAACCAGGATCGCGCCGTCCATCTGGGCAGCACCGGTGATCATGTTCTTCACGTAGTCGGCGTGGCCGGGGCAGTCGACGTGCGCGTAGTGACGGGCAGGCGTTTCGTATTCAACGTGCGCCGTCGAAATCGTGATACCACGGGCCTTTTCTTCAGGCGCGGCGTCGATCTGGTCATACGCCTTGAATTCGCCGAAGAACTTCGTGATCGCTGCCGTCAGCGACGTCTTGCCATGGTCAACGTGACCGATCGTGCCAATGTTGACGTGCGGCTTATTGCGCTCAAACTTGCTCTTTGCCATGTGAATTGCTTCCTGTGAACGTGAAGTAGTTTCCCCGGCGTACCGGTTTGGTGTCGCCGTTTAAGGCTTTGTAAGCGAATGCGCAAGACTTAATTGTGAAAGCGCCTTCGCGCGCGCCCTAAGCGTGCCTTGAGGCCCGTATATGGTATCTGATTTGCGACATTCAAACCTTCGCAAGGGCGAAGCGGACATCGGCCCGACGAGCCCCTCCTCCCGAATAGCCGATCACTAAATAAGATATTTCTATCACAACTTCTTTACCTGCACCGGCATGATGGCTTAAGGACATTTCATCGCCGGGGGGAGACGGGCGACTGGAATCCGGCGCAGGCGCGCCATCCCAAGCCATATCTCGATCCGTCGCTTCCCTCGCGACCTCTCTATCCGTTTCAGGACCATCCCATGGAAATCTTCACAGCCGCCGGTTTCACGGCATTCTTACAGGTCATCGCAATCGACCTCGTGCTGGCGGGCGACAACGCCATCGTCATCGGCCTTGCCGCCGCCGGTCTGCCCGCCCACCTCCGCCGCAAGGCGATCCTGGTCGGCATCATCGCCGCCACGGTTCTGCGCATCGGCTTTGCCGCCGTCACCGTGCAGCTTCTCGCCATTGTCGGCCTGCAATTGTTCGGCGGCCTGCTGCTCGCCTGGGTGTGCTGGAAGATGTGGACGGAACTGCGTGAGGCCGCAGGCTCCATCGAAGACGAGGTGACGGACGAAGAGGCCGACCTGACGAAGGGTCACAAGACCTTCTTCCAGGCCGCGACCCAGATCGTCATCGCCGATGTTTCCATGTCGCTGGATAACGTCCTTGCCGTCGCCGGCGCCGCGCAGGAACATGTGACGGTGCTCATCATCGGCCTCGTCGTTTCGATTGCACTCATGGGTCTTGCCGCCAACTTCGTCGCCAAGCTGCTGCACCGCTATCGCTGGATTTCCTATCTCGGCCTGATGGTCATCATCTACGTCGCCCTCAACATGCTGTATCACGGCACGCTCGAGGTTCTGCCCTATCTCCAGCCCTATCTGAGCTGAAACGACCAGCAGACACGCTTCTCCACGAGGCCCGGAAACGCCAGTTTCCGGGCTTTTTTCATGGCCTGCGCCCATCAGGCCCCCTCACCCTCCTTGCCGTCGCAGGACAGGAAGAATCAATCGCCGCGTTTGCTGCAACATCGGGAGAAGACAGGGAAATCGTGAATTTTCGCCGATGGATTCTGGCAATTGAGGTCAGCCACGGGCAAGCCTAGGGAGCTAGTCAATAAGTCATAATAATAAAAAGAAAGGTAAAGCTGCCAATGGCTTATGACTGGAGCGGCGGTCGTACCCGCCGACTTCGCAGGGTGAGGCTCGGTGTTGTCGCCAGCTCTCTTATCCTGCTGGCGCTTCTTGCGTCGCTCGTTCTTGGCTGAACGCGCCGCGCGCGCACTCCCACGCTGACCGGCGGCATGGCAAGGTTTTCAAAAACCGCCCTGCCGCCGCTCCTTTGCGGGTAGGAGCAGATGCTCAGGATTTCCTGGCCTCGACGCAATGAACCGGCTTTTTCATCTCCGGATCCGCCATCAGATCGTAAAGATCCGCCTCCTCGCCCTTCGACCACCAGACATAAATACCGCCCTGATATTTGGCGCCTGACCCGGAAATGACATTTGCGGCAACGGTGACGCCATCCTTCAGCCCAAGCCGCACGAGGCTGATCTCACCGGCATTGAAATAGACGGCCTCCACCTTGTCGGCGGCGCATTGGTAGACGGTCTCCACCTTTTCAACCGTCGTGTCATTCGGGAGCGGAATCACCAGCTCTTCAGCCATGGCGCCGGTAGCGACCGACATGGAGAAAGCTGCAAGGCACGTCGCGGCAACGGATTTTTTCATGATGACCCTTTCCTGATCTCACCGCACTATAAGGTCACGCCAGCAGAGCCGAAATGGGGCGGCCGCCTCTTACCATCTCAAATTTTCGGGAATATCGGCTTTGCAGGCATAAGGCGGCTTTATCGCCGCACAGGCCTCCGGCACTTTCATTCAGGCTGGCAAGCTGCGGCAAAACCTATCGAAACAGCCAATAAACGACGCCAAGGATCACCGTCCACATCAGCAGCGATATGGCCAGCACGGTGAGATAGTTTCGAAATCGTCTGGTCATCCGCCCACATTGCCGGCGAGCCGTCGTCGGACAGCCGCAGCCGTTGAATTGCTGGATGCGGATCAAGCCGCAGGGTCAAGTCTTTCTATCAAGAGACTGAATCGCAAGCCATTCGCAGATTTTACCCGCCCGAAAACGGGGTTGCCCCATGCGACACGTTTCCACCCTCCAAGGAATGGACTCATCCGCGATCAGGTCCTGATCGCGGCCAGGAAGGGATATCCGCATCTGCCGGCGAATGACGGGAAGGAAAAAGGGGGGCGAGGAGAAACGATCGCGACCGAATCGACTCGCGCGTTATCCGAAACCCTGCCGGATAACGCGCTAACGCCAGAGGTAATCCGCCCCCGCCTGTCTCAGCTCTTCAGGGCCGTGTTGCACAGGCTCCAGTAGCCGCCACCCTTCTGGATCCATTTCAGATCGCCGAGCGTGCCGTCATTCTTGTTCTTGTGATAGGAGTCGACACAGGTTTTCAGGCGCGCCTTTGCGGGCGTCTCGCTTGAGTATTTCTTATCGACAGCACTCGGGAAAGCGACGCCCTTCGGGGCCTTTGTCGTCGCTTTTTCGGGTTCTTTTTCGGTGGTGGCCGCGACCTGCTTGTCGTCGGCCGCATCCTCGGCTGCCGCCTCGCTGCCGCAGAACTTGGCGCGATAGTCGTTCCACTTGACGTCCTTGGCCGACCCATCGGCTTTCGCCGCCTGATATTTCACGCTGCACTCCTTCATGGTGAGTGCGGCTGCGGGGGAGACAAACGCCGCCGATGCCAGCAGCGCAAAGGATGAGAGAATGACAACCCTGTTAAACATTGAAGACTCCCGTTTGCATGATTGCCGGCCGACTATCTGACCGGATTTTCCGCTTGTCAACGAGCAGTGCGAAAGGACGGAGAAGCGAAGCAGGCGGGAATGGAACTTGCTCACCGGACACATCATTTTCCCGTTGAAGGCAGCATCGCACCGTCATCATGAAAGCCGTCGCAGGACGCGCAGCATCCCCACATTGCCGCTTCCACCGCCTCCCGCGCCCAGCCTGCAGAATCACGTGTTCGTGTGGCGTCAATCCTTCGCCGGAACGAATTTCCTAAGTTTTCGTTAGCATACCGAACGAATAACGAGGATTTATCGATGTTGAGGATGCCGAAGACCATCTCCGCGCTCGCTCTTGGCGTCGCGATATCTGCCGCTGCTGTCGTGCCCGCCCATGCGTTGAGCCTCATACAGCCGGCCTACGAAACACAAGCGCAGGCGCAGAATTCAAATCAGCGAGGCTACCCGGCGTCTGCCTTTGCGGCAGGGAAAGGCGAAGAAGCCACGCCCAACGGCTACGCCCTGTCTCAAGCCGAGATCAACCATATAAAATGGTGTGCGGCGCGTTACACATCCTACCACCCCACCGACAACAGCTATATGGCCCCTGCCGGCACGCGGACGCAGTGCCGCTCCCCCTATTGATTCGGTGAGGTCCGGGGGACATCTCCAGCCCGGGCCGTTGCCGACAAGATAAAATTTACCTTAAATTCGACTGATCTGAACCTTTTGCCCGGCGAACCGTTTGAACGCGTGCCAACGGGGAAAACGCGATGTTCTGGAATCTGGAAAAGCTTGAGCAGGAGCGACTTGATCTGATCGAGGTCATCACGGCCCTGCGTCGCGTGGAGCGCCTGTCGAAAACGGATCGCACCTCGATCTTTGAGGAAATCACGGCGCATATGGGAAGGCTGAGTGAACTGGACGCGGAAAAACTGCGGATCCAGTCGGCGCTGGAGCCATCCTGAACACGCGTTCTGCATGGCCGCAGCTCCCAGACGCAGTCAGACCTCATAACAGGGCGCTCAGGAAGAACGCTTCCTACAGGTGGAAAATGCCAGAAGACGGCCGCATGTTTCCGCCGAGGCTAAAGGCACCAACCCGCTTGTGGCTGAGTTTGCGACAACCGACAGTCAGGTCAATCTCCTTGCGTCCTACGATGCGGAATCGGGCCGGATGCGTATCGTACCGGTCGCAACCGGCAAGACGGACGAAAAATCGTTAGAATTGTGGCTCGTCATGGATGGGGGGCAAGACCCGCTCGCTTGGCGTTTGCCAGCCGGGCACGAACGGCGACCTCGTCATTCCCGCCGACATGCGCGGCACCATAACGGATGGAACGACCTTCGCAATCAGCGTGGAGCCCTTTGGAGGCTCTCCGACCGGTCAGGCAACCGGCCCGTTCATCGCTATCGGCACGGCGCGGCATCTGCGAGTTTTCAAACCGGTTTAGCACCGCCTGAGAGAAGCTTCTGCGCCGCTCTCATTATTGGCGGTGGTAAAAGCTGAAAATCAATCCTGCCGCTTCTCATGCCATGTCATCGTAAAACGCGTTCCCTGCCTCAGTTCGGGATGCGTATGGGTCTGCTCGACACGTGCACCGATATTCTGCGCCATCGCCATGATCAGCTTCGTACCGAGGCCTGTGCCACGCGGAGTCGAATTTGACGGCACGCCGACGCCGTCATCCTCCACCAGCAGAACAAACTGTCCATTATCTTCGGAGAGTTTGACGCGAACCGTACCGGTCTGGTCAGGATAAGCATATTTCAGCGCATTGGTCAGAAGCTCGGTTATGATGACACCAAGCGCCACGGCATGATCCGCCTTGAGATCGATTTCGCAAAGCGAAGTCTCGACCGTGACGGAAGAAGAGCCGGGCACCGCCTGGAACAGGTCGCCGATGATGGAGGTTAGATAGGAACTCAGGGAGACCAGCCCGACATTGGCGGTATTATAGAGGCTGCGGTGCACGCCGGCGATGGCCGAAATCCTGCTTTGCGTTTCCAGCAACGCGGTTTCCGCTTCCTGCGATTTCAGGGTGTTTATTTGCAAGCGGATCATGGCCGACACCAGCGATAGGCTGTTCGCGACACGATGGTTCATCTCCTTCACCATCATTTCCGCGTGTTCTTTGGCCTTTACCAGCAAACGATCGGCCTCTTCCTTGGTCTGGCGCAGGCGATGGTTTTCCAATGCCTGCTCGATTGCCGTGAGCAGAAGCGGAAAGAAGTCGTCCCCGACATTCTTGATGACGTAGTCGGCAGCACCCGCCTTGAGCGCGTCTATGGCGATCTGGGCCTCGTTGGACCCCGTCACATAGAGAACAGGAGCCCTTGCCGGTATCGTCTGGATCGCGGCAAGAAATTCCATGCCAGTTGCCGTCTGGAAATAGTGGTCGAGAACGACGACATCGAACTGCCCGTTTTGAAAAAGCTCGAGACCGGAAGCGACCGAGGTGGCGTGAACCACCTCCATACCGTGACGACCAAGAACGCGGCTCGAAAGCCGAGCCAAAGCCGGGTCGTCATCGACGTACAAAACGCGCAAAGCCATCATGCCTTCAAGGTATCTGAATTACGGAAAAGAACAGGCCGAGATTTTTGATGGCGTTGGCAAAGCCCTCATAGTCGACCGGCTTGGTTATATAAACATTCGCGCCAAGATCATAGCATTTCTGAATTTCAGTCTCATCGTCGGTCGTTGTCAAAACCACCACAGGCAAGCGGCGGGTATATTCATTGCTCTTGATCTGCTCGAGAATGTTAAGGCCCGACATATCCGGAAGATTGAGATCGAGCAGGACGAGAAGATAGCGGTCCTTGCTGACAAGCCCATCCCGACTTTCGCCTAATATGAAATCCAGCGCCTTGGCGCCAAGCGTAAAAGGCACGATCTCGTTGTTCACGCCGGCACGCCGCACATTCTTCTCGATCAGCCGGGCATGGCCTTCGTCATCTTCGATCATCACGATCGTTACTTCCTGACCGGTCGCTTTCATTTTTCGCCTTCCTTGGTGACTCGTCTGAGATCGCTCGGCATCAGCAGGATGAATGTACTGCCCTCACCGAGTTTAGACTCGACTTTAATGTCACCTCCTAAATTTCTGATTAGCGAACGAACATGCGCGAGACCAATGCCCTCTCCCGGCTGGTCCTGACTGCCCGCCCGGCGAAAGAGCTCGAAAACCCGTTCAAGATCCTGTTCGCCGATACCGCGCCCGTTGTCGGCGACCTCGATACAAATCGCCCCCCGCCCGGCCGGATAGGCTCGTGCCGTCAGCCTCAGCGGACGGCCAGGCATCTGGTATTTCACCGCATTGTCGAAAAGATTTCCAAGAATCTGATCAAGGGATATTCGATCGGTTACGATCGTCAGCTTCGGCGTATCGACCTCAATCTCACCGCCATTGGCGTTGATCTGGTGACGCACCGTCTCAGACAGCGACGAAAGCAACATTTCGATATCAACCTTTTCCGGCTGTAGCTTTCGCTGGCCGTCGCGGGATATTTTAAGGATGGCGTTGATCAGCTGATCCATTTTGCGGGTAGACGAGCGAATGAAGCCGATAGCCTCTGGAATATCCTCTTCAACAGCCAGCCGCGCCTCACGGATAACATCCTCCGGCAGCGACTCGCCATCTGCGAGAACATAACGGCTCACCGGCTTCAGCGATGTATCGAATTCGGAGAGGAAGCCCATGATATTGACGAGCGGCGCGCGCAGGTCATGCGTTACGATATAGGCGAAGCGCTGAATTTCCTGATTGGCTCGCCGGAGATCGCGCGTTCTCTCCTCTACACGTTCTTCAAGATGACGATTGAGTTCATCGACATCCTCCCGCGACCTAGTCAGGGCGCGGATATAGGTGAAGACAAGGAAGATCGAACCACCGACCACAATGAGGATGGCGAGCGCACCGCCGACCGTCACCCACCGCAGCGTATTGGCAGCCCCCAGCTGATCCGCAACGATGATGCGCAAGCGATCATCTGTGTCCGATTGCAGGTCAGACAGAATACTCCTGATCTCGTTCATGAAGCGTTTGCCGTCATTATTGCGAACGACCTCAACCGCCTCCGTTATTCGGCCCGCACGCTGCAGATCTATGGTCTCGCGGGTCTCGGCCAACTTCGCGTCGATTGCCTGCCTCAGGCCCGAAAGAGACTGCTTGTATTGCTCGTCTTCCGTCAGAAGATCGAAAAGTCTTGACTGGCGTTGAGGCAAGCCACGCAGGGCTTCTTCATAAGGCAGAAGATAATCGCGATTATTGGTCAGCAGATATCCCCTCTGGCCGGTTTCGATGTCCTGCATCGTCGTCAGCACATCCAAAACAGCGGCACGGAAACGTCGGAGTTCCGCTGTTTCCTGGGAATAGCGGTTATTCACCTGCACAAGCCACAACGACATGGAGACCATGCCAATCAAAATCGCAACACCCACGGCAAGCATCAAAAGGCTTCGTTGGGCAAACGGTGAAAAACCAGTCACAGAAACACATTCCCGGTAGGCACGAATTGAGTTTGCAAACTAGAGTACGACGACATCACAGGCGACTGTTTTCTTTTTATTTATGGAAGGAACCAGTTGGGGACTTAGGGGTTTTGCAATGTTGATTGGCGGTGCCAGACTGAGTCCAAATGACGAAAATGCGGTAACAATGAGCTATAGTTTCCAGGGAAAACAAATCCTCGTGTTGGAGGACGACGCGCTTCTGGCGATGGATATGGAGGATTTCCTTTCCGATCTGGGAGTCAATGTCGTCGGGCCGGTTTCGCACATCGGTGCCGCCCTGGAGAAAATAAACGACACCGATCTGGATGGCGCCGTCATCGATCTCAATTTGCGAGGCGAATTGTCCTTACCCGTCATTGAAGAGCTCAAGGCGGCAAACATCCCCTTCGTCATCTGCAGCGGATATGCGGAGATACCCGGGGTCCGCGCGCAGCTCGACGGGCTGACGGTCGTCTCCAAACCCTGCGATTTCGACAATCTGTCGCGTGTTCTGGCGAACGAGTTTTCACTGACCAACTAAGTGCGGGGCCAATCTCGGTCTGATGCCCCACTCGGCTTCTTTTCGTCTGGCGACTTAGTTCAGGGGAAAAATGACCTGATATCGCAAGCCGTCGCGATCATAGCGAATTTCGCTTTCCGCCTGCAATTCGTATTGCACACCCCTTGTTATCAGGGTTGTTCCAAATCCGGTATCCTGCGGCACGGAAACAGGCGGGCCGCCACTTTCCTGCCACCGCAGGTCGATGCAGTCATGGCCGTCTCCGTTCAGAATCTTTCTCCAGACAACCTCGACCTTTCCGTTTGCGCCGGAAAGAGAACCGTATTTCTGGGCATTTGTGGCTAGCTCGTGCAGGATCATCCCCAGCGCCAGCGCCGATTTCGGCGACACCTGTACGTCATCCGGACCGTCGAGCTCGATCCTGCTCGCAAAGGTATTATGCGGCTCGATCGACCGCGTCACGACATCCCTCAGATTCGTCTCACCCCAATTACTCTGAAAAAGCAGCGCATGGCTCTCCGCAAGGGCACTCACGCGGGCCACCAGCCGTTCTTGGTAATCCTTGATGGAGGTGCTGCCTTTGGCCGTTCTGCGAATGATTGAAACGACCATCGCCATCGTGTTCTTGACGCGATGGCTGAGCTCACGAACGAGCAGCTCCTTGTGCAGCTCCGCCCGCTTTCGCTCCTGTTTCTCCCGGGCTTCCGCCAGCGCGCGCTCGACAGCGGATGGCAGTCTCACAAGCCGCTGCTTGAGAACATAATCCGTCGCCCCGCGGCGGAATGCATCGATCGCCGCGTCCTCGCCTAAGACACCGGACACTAAAATGAACGGCGTATCGGGTCTTCTCGCCATAACGACATCGAGCGCCGACATGCCATCGAAGTCCGGCAAGGAGAAATCCGCGAGAATGATATCGAACTGCTGTTTTTCCAACGCCTCAATGAACGATGCCTTGCCGACGGCTCTCGTTACCGCAGGTGGCGGCGAAAGGCGTGAAAGCTGTTCTTCGATCAGTTCGGCATCCACAGAACTGTCTTCCAGGAGAAGAAGGCTGCTTGCCTCCATTCGCGACACCGCCTCATCCGCCATTGCGATGTGCACCCGGTGGCGGTTCGTTCAGAAGAGCCCAGAAGACGCCAAGATCCTGTATCGCCTTGAAGAACTGGTTGAATTCCACAGGCTTGACGACAAAAGCGTTCACGCCGAGTTCGTAGCTCCTAACGAGATCCTGTTCTTCTCGCGAAGACGTCAGCATGACGACCGGAATGTGCCGCAAGTGATCGCTGCCCTTGACCGTCTGCAACACCTCAAGCCCATCCACTTTCGGCAGTTTGAGGTCGAGAAGAACTACCGCCGGATCACCAGCCGAGCGGTTATGATAGCTACCGGTTACATTCAGATAGTCGAGTGCCTCGGTGCCATCGCGTGCCACCACCACCTCATTCGCCAATTGGCATTTTTCAAGAGCGGTCAGCGTTAGTTCCAGATCGCGTGGATTGTCTTCCACCAGCAGAATGGGTCTGAGTTCAGGCAATTTTTTCCTCTTCAACTTTCATAACCGGCAATGTGAAGAAGAACGTGGCTCCCTCACCGACAGTTCCCTCGGCACCGACCGAACCGTGATGGCGTTCGACAATTCGTCGCACCAGCGCCAGTCCAATGCCCGTTCCCTCGAAATCCTCTACCCGCTGCAACCTCTGGAACACACCAAAAAGCTTGCTGTAATAGGCCATATCGAAGCCAACACCATTGTCTTCGACCGAATAAGTGACGTCATCCTCGGTTTCAACCGCAGAAATGGTGATGAGCGAGACCGGCTCCCGAGACGAATATTTGATGGCATTTTCGATGAGATTGTACCAGACCTGCCGCAGCAGGGTCGCATCCCCGAATATCACCGGTAACTCTCCGATGCGCCACTCGATCTGGCGATCCGCAACGGCAGGCGCCAGAGAGCGACGAACTTCGCTCACCACCTTCTGCATATCCACGGGTTTCAGGGTGAGTTGCGTGCGGCCAAGCTGTGAAAAATTCAGGAGATCATCCACCAGCCTGCCGGCGCCCAGCGCAGCCTCTGATATCATCTGCAGATAATGCATGGATTTCTCGTCCAGAACATTGCTGCGCTCCCGCAGTAACTGCGCAAACCCGACAATATGACGGAACGGGGCACGCAGGTCGTGCGAAACGGAATAGGAAAATGCCTCCAACTCTTTGTTGGTCCGCTGCAATTCCCGCGTCAGATCCGCCATCTCCTCGGCCTTGCGCAGGACAATGCCGATGATCGCGCTGCGAAGCTCCCTCGCCGCCGCAAGCTCGGCCTCCGACCAGGGAGATGACGTATTGCGCAATTGCTCCTTCCAGATTTCAAAGGACTTGCGCGGATGAATGCGCCCGCTCTCCTGCACCGTTTTGTGCGGATCACCGCCCCAGCGCACCGTTTTTATGACTTCCGGCCGAAACCAGATAAGCCAACTGCCGTGCAATTCCGAAACCCGCATCGCAATAATTCCGCTTGCGGCGGCAGCATAGGCCTCAGCGGCAGCGTAATCGCCGGCCAGATTGTCGGTTGCAAAAACATCCACAACGTCCTTCTCTGCGAACCATAAGACAAGCTCTTCAACTTGCTGCCGTGACGGCGTTCTGCCGACAAGTTCATAGTCGTCGCCAAGGACGAGTGCAGCGCCGTCCGCTCCCACCTGTTTCAGCAGGTCGTTTTTTTCGTCGTCACCCGCAAGCAGTCCATCAACCCATTTTTCGGCGGCGGCCATGCCTTTCAAGAGACGCGCCTGAATTTGGCCAAGCTCCACCCGGCGGAATGCTTCCTGGGAACTCTGCTCGGCCGCGATCCGCATAGACAGGAGCTGTGCCGCAAAATCACAGGCTTCACGGACGGCAAAGGATGCCGAATGGGGTGTCGCATGGTGGCAGGCGATCAAGCCCCAGAGAGTGCCATTAACGATGATCGACACGGACATCGAAGCGGCCGTGCCCATATTGCGCATATATTCGAGATGAACCGGCGACACGCTGCGGAGCTGCGAAAAGCTCATATCGAGCACCGCACCCGTTTCCGCATTGACCGGCGGTCTGATCGGGACAGGCTTATAATCGACATCGGGAATCATCCGCAGGCGATTGATGGTGTAGAGCTGCCGCGCCTGCGGCGGGATATCGCCCGCCGGAAAGCGAAGTCCGAGATAAGACGGCAAAGTCCCGCTTCCGGCTTCCGCCACGACATGGCCGCTCCAGTCCAGTCCGAAATCATAAATCAAGGTACGATCATAACCGCTGATCGAGGACACCAATTGCGCGGTCCGCGAAAGAGCGTCCTCCAGCGATGGCGCGCTATTCAGATATTGCGCCAGATTGGTAAGTTCGCCCATCAGCTTTTCAGCCGACTCGCCCTCTCTTGCCTTTTCCACCTCGAGAATAACCAAAGTCCCTGATCGATGCGCCGAAACATCGAGTTTCTTTTCGGCCCACGCATATCGGAAGTTGCTCTCTTCGGAGGAATACCAGGCGGAGAGTGCGGAGATGAAGGGCAAGATTTTTTCGGTGACGACGACCCCGATTGGCAGGGCCACACCAATATAATCGGCAAGATTATCGCTCGCCTGCACCAGGGAAAATTCCCGCGCGGACAGAGCCAGAAGGGCCCCATGTTCCTGAATAGCACCGGGAATGTGGATGGGCTCGGCGCCGCAACTATCCAGTTTCGGCGTATTTGAACTCATAACTTTCTCCAGCCGCTCTCTTTGTAAGAACGTTCGACCTGCTCAAAAGATGCCGCCAACCTATTGATTATTGCGGGGATGTAAACGCTCGTTTTGGCAAAAGGTTGAAATGGCGCCCATATGACGTCAATGCGATTCATGGCTGGCAAAACCGTGACGGTGAAAAGCTCGCGTGCCGGACCATCCCGCAGAAATAGGCGCTACATGCGCACGGCAAAGCGAAGGGAAGCCAGCAATTGAGGAAATTTATCGATTTTTTCAGGGGTAGCTGGAGCGGGTAGCGGGAATCGAACCCGCGTATTCAGCTTGGAAGGCTGCTGCTCTACCATTGAGCTATACCCGCGGTGGTGATTTCGATCCGTGCAGAATGGTGGAGGGAGTTGGATTTGAACCAACGTAGGCGTAGCCAACGGATTTACAGTCCGTCCCCTTTAACCACTCGGGCATCCCTCCAGCTTTCTGCTAGGATCGAGCGACCAAGCTCTTCAGATTTCGCTGCGGCGAAGCGCCGTTGCGTCGTCTGTGGCGCGTATATGACGGCCTCATTCGTTTCTGTCAACACGCCCTTTCACGAATTTTCGGGAAAAAATTCAAACCTCTTTACGGCCCTGTGGATTATCGCGGGGGCTGGTGCGCGCCTCCCGGCGGAGATATAAGGCGCCATGAGCAAAGACGATCCCAAGAACAAATCCACCCGCGACACGCACTATGCCAACCTGCGCCGCGCCGTGCGCGACGCCAAGCGCGAGCGCGGCGAAATTCCGACCCCGCAACAGCCGAAGCGCAAGAACCGCGGCGCGGACGACTGGAAGCCGCCGCAGCTTGCGCCCGATCAGGTGCATCTTTACGGCCTGCATACCGTGCGTGCCGCACTCGCCAATCCCGAACGGCAGATCGTCAAGCTCTCCGTCACCCAGAACGCCTTTGCGCGGCTGGATATCGGCGAGGCCGATGCCCAGCCCTTCCCGGTCGAGATGGTTTCCCCTCAGGATATCGACCGTGTGCTCGGCCCTGAGGCCATCCACCAGGGCGTGATGCTGGAAACCCGGCCGTTGCCGGTCAAGCGTCTGGGCGCGCTGAAGGACAGCCCGCTCATTCTCGTGCTCGATCAGGTCACCGATCCGCACAATGTCGGCGCCATCATGCGCTCGGCGGTCGCCTTCAACGCCGGCGCCGTCATCACCACCATGCGCCACAGCCCGACCGAGTCGGGCGTGCTGGCGAAATCGGCTTCCGGTGCGCTGGAGCTCATTCCCTATATCCAGATCACCAATCTGGCCGATGCGCTCGGCGAGCTGCACAAGCTCGGCTTCTTCTCCGTCGGTCTGGATTCGGAAGGCCCCGCCCCCATCGAGCAGACCTTCAGCGGTGAAAAAATCGCTCTGGTGCTGGGCGCCGAAGGCAAGGGCCTGCGCCAAAAAACGCGCGAAACCGTCTCGGCGCTCGCCCGTCTCGATATGCCCGGCGAGATCAAATCGCTCAACGTTTCGAATGCGGCAGCCATCGCCCTTTATGCAACGCAGCAATTTCTGGGCAAAGCGTCGTCCTGACGCTTCGCCTTCCTTGCGAAATCGCAAAGCGCAACGCATGCTGCGCTTTTTCGCAAGGAGCAAATTTCAACATGACCGAGCAGACCATCAAACCGACCGGCGAGCTGACGCTCAGAACGCTTGCCATGCCGGCCGACGCCAATCCGGCCGGCGATATTTTCGGGGGCTGGGTCATGTCGCAGATGGACTTGGCGAGCGGCATCCGTGCAGCAGAGCGTTCCCGCTGTCGCGTCGTCACCGCGGCGGTCAAGGAAATGGCCTTCGAGTTGCCGGTGAAGATCGGCGACACGCTGTCCATCTATACCGACATCGCCCGCGTTGGCCGCACCTCCATCACGCTGACGGTGGAAGCCTGGGCGCAGCGGTCGCGTTATGACAAGCTGGAAAAAGTCACCGCCGGAACCTTCATCATGGTGGCGATGGACGAAAACGGACAACCCACGCCCATTCCGGCAGCGGAATAAGCGCGCTGCGGCGCTGGGCTCCAGCGCCGCTCTCCATTTAAGCGGCATATATAACAACAAGCAGCATCGGCATCCCACGCCTTGCCGGTATCGTTATTGCCCCTCACTTCCCGTCATTGTGTCGCGGTGACATTTCGCCGCAAATATGACATTCCAATTGCATGGGATTCATTCGCAGGATCATGCAGGACAGAAGCTCGGCTGGCGCCATCGCCATGCTGGCGGTTCTGCTTTTCCTTTTGCAGGGCTTCGCCAACGGCCTGACCAGCGGCAACATGGCGATGGCCGCGCTGGCGGCGGATGAGATCATCTGTTCCAGCCATATGCCGGAAGGCGGCTCCGGCAAACAGAACCCTGCCGGCAAGATCGCCGACGACTGTTGCGGCACGCTCTGCCGTCTGGCTTCGGCCACGGCCGCCGCTCTTCCGGTTATTCCCGTCGAGCGCGCGGACAATATTTTCCCTGCGGTCGAAGTCACCTTCCTGAACATCGACGCGGCGTTGCCGCCATCGCCGCCCAATCTGGAATCGCGCCCGCGGGCACCTCCGTCCGCTCCGCAACGCTAGAACACTCTTCGGCCTGCCGGAAAATCAATTCTCTTGCGGAGACATCCATGTCTGTTACGACCTCTTTCGAGGGCGAGCGCGCGCCTGCGCATTCCTCGTCCGCAAATCTTTACCGCGCCGTATGGCGCTGGCATTTCTACGCCGGTCTCTTCGTCCTGCCCTTCATGATATCGCTCGCCGTCACCGGTGCGCTGTATCTCTTCCGGGACGAGTTCGATAATCTCATCCATTCGGACCTGAAGCGGATCGAAGTGGTGCAAAATGCGCCGAAAGCGCTGCCTTCCGAGATCGTGAGTGCAGCACTTGCGGCCGTTCCCGGCGCAGCCCTCAAATATACCACCCCCGCCGATCCGGGCGCGTCGGCGGAAATCACCGTCAATACGGCGGATGGAAAGCGGGCCGTCTATGTCAATCCCTACACTGCTGAGGTTGCGGGCTCCCTGCCGGATCGCGGCACCGTCATGTGGACGATCCGCTATCTCCACAGCCTGAAATATTTCGGCACCTATGCCCGCTATCTGATCGAAATCGCCGCCGGCTGGTCCATCCTTCTTGTCGCCACCGGCATCTATCTCTGGTGGCCGCGAAAACAGACCGGCGGTGTCGTGACCGTGCGCGGCACGCCGAAAAAGCGGGTGTTCTGGCGCGATACCCATGCCGTCACCGGCATTTTCGTCGGCTTTTTCATCGTTTTCCTTGCGGTCACCGGCATGCCCTGGTCGGGCGTCTGGGGTGCGAAGATCAATGAATGGGCGAATGGCAGCAACTTCGGATATCCGGCGGGCATTCGCACCGATGTTCCGATGTCGGGCGAACATCTCGACCACGTGGCGAAGACAAGCTGGTCACTGGAGCAGGCGAAAATACCGGAATCCACCCATTCCGCCGAAGACCAGCCTATCGGGATCGACGAGGCGATAGCACGTTTCGACGCGCTCGGTCTTGCCGCCGGTTACGCTGTCTCCCTTCCGGGAAAACCGACGGGCGTTTATAGCGGCTCCGTCTATCCCGACGATCTGGCGCAGCAACGGGTCGTCCATCTCGATCAATATAGCGGCGAGCCGCTGATCGATATGAGCTACGCCGATTACGGCCCGCTCGGCAAGGCGCTGGAATGGGGCATCAACGTGCATCTGGGCCAGCAATATGGCCTTGCCAACCAGATCGTGCTTCTAGCGGCCTGTATCGGCATTGTGCTGCTTGCAGTGTCTGCCGGCATCATGTGGTGGAAACGCCGTCCGAAAGGGTCACTCGGCGTGCCGCCCCTCCCGCAGGAAAAACGCGTCCTGCACGGTCTGCTCGCCATACTCGCCATCGGCGGCATCATTTTCCCGCTGGTGGGCGCGAGCCTGCTGGCCATGATGGCGCTGGATCTGATCGTACAGTCGCGCCAGAAACGACGCGCGATCTGAAATGAAAACAGCCGGGCGAAAATCCCGGCTGTTCCCTGTTATCGGCAATGCGACGGCAACGGCTCTCAGAACATCGTATTGGTGTTCGCCGCCTTTTCCGGCACCTCCTGGATCACGTCCCAGTGCTCGGTGATCTTGCCGTCGGTAACCCGGAAAATATCGACGATGGCCCTGCCGCGATCGCCTTCATTTTCCGTCGAATGGATGTGCAGATAGACCAGATCGCCATCCGTGGCGCTACGCACGATCCGTGCTTTCGACTGCGGGTTTTCCTTGAAGTGGCCGGTGAAATAATCCACGAACGGCTTCTTACCATCCGGCACCATCGGGTTGTGCTGCTTGTAGCTGTCGACGAGGACGGCGGCGCCCTTGTCAACCTCATGCTTGTTGAAGACCGTATCGTAGAACTCGATCACCAGTTTGCGGTTGGCTTCTTCCTGCGCGAAGTCCCGTGCTGCGGTTTGCGCCAGAACGGGCGCTGCCATCAAGGCGGGCACGAGAGCGAATGCGGCGATGGCAAGACGACGTGTTACGAAATTCATGGGTGTTACCTCTCAATAACCAACGGTGAAACGCTGGCGGGAATGCTGCGGCTTCTCGATTTCATCGACAAGCGCGATGGCATAGTCTTCGAAGGAAATGCGGCTGCCCTCATCGTTGCTGAGGAGATTATCCTTGCCGATGCGGAATTTGCCCGTTCTTTCGCCCGGCACGAATTCGGCGGATGGCGACAGGAAGGTCCAGTCGAGCTGCTTTTCCTGTTTCAGCCGGTCCAGGAACTCCGCGCCCTTGGTCGCTTCAGCCTTGTAGGCGGCCGGAAAATCCGGCAAGTCGACCACACGCTGGCCCGGCGCGATTTCAAGGCTGCCGGCGCCGCCGACGACGAGATAGCGCTGAACGCCGGAGGCGCGCACGGCCTCGATCAGCGTTGCCGAATCGCTGGCGGTGAAATGCACCGAACTGATCACGGCATCGTGACCCTTCAGCAGTTCCGAAAGCCCTGCCTGATCGAAAACATCGCCCTTCTTTGCCACCACATTCGGCAGGCTGGCGATCTTTTCGGGATTGCGGGCGATTGCCGTCACCAGATGTCCCCGGTCGGAAAGTTCCTTGAGAATACGGGACCCGGCATTGCCGGAAGCGCCGATGAGCGCGATTTTAGCCATGGCTTCTTTCCTCTTGTCACTATCGTTACCGGTCTAGATTATAGACCGCGAAGAAGAGCTATGGTATCGCAGCCATAGCCGCAAGAAGTCAGCGGCGGCTGATCTGGTCACATGGCGATGACCTGCAAGGGTAACAGGGCAAGGGGTAAGGACATGGCGGATACGCAGACGAAAGAGGTTTTTGCCTTCGACCAGCCCTGCCCCATCCGCGATGTGCTCGACCGTATCGGCGATCAATGGAGCCTTTTGGTTCTGGAAGCCCTGCAGGGCGGCGTGCTGCGCTTCAACGAGCTGAACCGCAGGATCGACGATATTTCCAAGCAGATGTTGTCCCGCACGCTGAAACGGCTGGAAGAAGATGGCTTCATCCGCCGCACGCTTTATGCGGAGGTGCCGCCGCGCGTGGAATATGAGCTGACCAATCTCGGCCGCTCGTTTCTGGTGCCGATGCAATTGCTGGTGCAATGGGCTGACGAGAACCACGTTCGCATCTGCAAGGCCCGCCTGCAATATTCCGAAAACGACAATCGCGGCTGATCCGGAAGCAGGCCGCGTCTAGCCCAGCCGGTAAACCTTGCAGACCAGCCCTTCCGGTTGGCGATAGGTCGTAAATCCCATAGCGTCGTAATAGCTTTGGCCGAGCATGTTGTCCGCACCGATACTGGCATCGATATTCTGAATACCCCGCGCCTCCGCCGCCCTGCGCGTTGCCGCGAAGAGGGCGGATCCCACACCTCTTCGTGCCGCCTGCGGGCTGACATGGGTGCCGATGATGCCCCAGCCTTCCGCCACGCCATAGGGATTGTCCGTGCGCGCATAACGCAGCGACTGGAAGCCCAGTATACGCCCGTCATCGTCCTCGGCGACCGAGCATTCGATACGGTCGGCGTGCTGGAGGTAATTCTCCAGCACGGCCGTAATATCCGTCGGCGCTTTTCGGAGGCCGGCCGAGAATATCTCATTCTGAACCGCCGCCATTCCCGTTGCATCGTCAACTGTCGCAGGCCGTATTTTCATCGATTCATCACCTCATATCCGTTGCGACTGGTTCCGGGCCGGCAAGCGCCGGGGTATTTGTTCCTTTTCAGGAGCGGAAAATGAAGGACGCACCGAAAGCGATCAGCGCGAAACCGATCACGTGGTTGATGGTGATGCTTTCCTTAAGCCAGAAGATCGAAAACAGCGCGAAGACCGCGAGCGTGATGACTTCCTGAATGGTCTTGAGCTGCGCGGTCGAATAGACCTCCGAACCGATGCGGTTGGCGGGAACGGCAAGCACATATTCGAAGAAGGCGATGCCCCAGCTGGCGACAATCGCCAGGAAGAGCGCGCTGCCCTTGTGCTTGAGATGGCCGTACCAGGCGAAGGTCATGAAAACATTGGAGGCGATAAGCATCAGGACAGGCCAGATATGGGCAGGGCTGATTGAGAACGGCATGATGGGTCCTGGAAAAAAGGAGGGATGTCATGAAATGCGGCAGGAGAAGGCAGTCAGAAGGAAACCCTCATTCCGCCCGTATGGATTTGCTCTAGCGCATCCGCCCGAAAACCGAAATCGATTTCCGACGGATTTGAACAAAGCTGTCTTCAGCCGCTACGCAACGCATCCGGCCGAATTTTGTTCCGCACGCTTCGTTTCCTTTTTGTACTCATTTTTTCACCACATCCCCTTCCCTTTATGCGTGACTCCCTCCATATTTCGCCTATGGCCAGATCACCGAAAAACTCCACCTCCTCGCCCTCGGGCTTCGAGGAAGCTCCGCAATCGTCCTTCGAAGGCGCGCCGCTCAGCGGCAGCGTTGCCGATTGGGTGAAGCAGCTCGAGGCGGAAGCGGAGGCTTCCTCCGTGGAAACCCAGCGCGAAATCGCCTCGAAGGCGGGCAAGCACCGCAAGAAGATCGAGATCGAAGCGCGCAAGGAGGCCCAGAAAGCCCCCCCGAAGACGGCCAAGAACACCACGGCCTCCAAGACCGCACGCGGCGTTTCCATCGGCGCATCGAGCGATCCGAAAACCCGCGCCGCCGCCGGTCTCAATCCGGTCGCCGGCATGGACGTATCGCTGGAGGATGCCGCCAACCTCGCGCCCGGCGCCGTCACCGCCACGGTGGACGCGCTCTCGAAACTGATCGAGAGCGGCAATCCGCTGTTCAAGGACGGCAAGCTGTGGACGCCGCACCGCCCGGCCCGCCCGCCAAAATCCGAAGGCGGCGTCGCCATCCGCATGGCTTCGGACTACAAGCCCGCCGGCGACCAGCCGACGGCCATTGCCGACCTCGTGGAAGGCATCAATTCCGGAGAACGCAGCCAGGTGCTGCTCGGCGTCACCGGCTCGGGCAAGACCTTCACCATGGCCAAGGTGATCGAGGCGACGCAGCGCCCGGCTGTCATCCTCGCGCCCAACAAGACGCTGGCCGCGCAGCTCTATTCGGAGTTCAAGAACTTCTTCCCCGACAATGCGGTGGAATATTTCGTCTCCTACTACGATTATTACCAGCCGGAAGCCTATGTGCCGCGCTCCGATACCTTCATCGAGAAGGAATCCTCGATCAACGAACAGATCGACCGGATGCGCCACTCCGCCACCCGCTCGCTGCTGGAACGCGACGACTGCATCATCGTCGCCTCGGTTTCCTGTATCTACGGTATCGGTTCGGTAGAGACCTATACGGCCATGACCTTCCAGATGCAGGTGGGTGATCGGCTGGACCAGCGCCAGCTTCTGGCCGACCTCGTAGCCCAGCAATACAAACGCCGCGACATGGATTTCCAGCGCGGTTCGTTCCGCGTGCGCGGCGATACCATCGAAATCTTCCCCGCCCACCTTGAAGATGCGGCCTGGCGCATATCGATGTTCGGCGACGAGATCGATTCCATCACCGAATTCGACCCCTTGACGGGCCAGAAGACCGGCGACCTGCAATCGGTCAAAATTTACGCCAATTCGCACTATGTGACCCCACGTCCGACGCTGAACGGCGCGATCAAGTCGATCAAGGAAGAGCTGAAGGGCCGCCTCGCCGAACTGGAAAAGGCCGGGCGTCTGCTGGAAGCCCAGCGGCTGGAGCAGCGTACCCGCTACGATATCGAGATGCTGGAAGCGACCGGCTCCTGCGCCGGCATCGAGAACTATTCGCGTTATCTCACTGGCCGCAATCCCGGCGAGCCGCCGCCGACTTTGTTCGAATATATCCCTGATAACGCGCTGCTGTTCATCGACGAAAGCCACGTCTCCGTCAGCCAGATCGGCGGCATGTATCGCGGCGACTTCAGGCGCAAGGCGACGCTGGCCGAATATGGCTTCCGCCTGCCCTCCTGCATGGACAACCGGCCGCTGCGCTTCGAGGAATGGGATGCGATGCGCCCGCTCACCGTGGCGGTTTCGGCAACCCCCGGCTCATGGGAGATGGAACAGTCCGGCGGCGTCTTTGCCGAACAGGTCATCCGCCCGACCGGCCTCATCGACCCGCCGGTGGAAGTGCGTTCTGCCCGCAGCCAGGTCGACGATGTTCTCGGCGAAATTCGCGAGACCGCCGCCAAGGGTTATCGCACGCTCTGCACCGTGCTGACCAAACGCATGGCCGAAGACCTGACCGAATATCTGCATGAACAGGGCGTCCGCGTCCGTTACATGCACTCGGATATTGACACGCTGGAGCGCATCGAAATCATCCGCGACCTGCGCCTCGGCGCTTTCGACGTTCTCGTCGGTATCAACCTGCTGCGTGAAGGCCTCGACATTCCCGAATGCGGTTTCGTCGCCATCCTCGATGCAGACAAGGAAGGCTTCCTGCGCTCGGAAACCTCGCTGATCCAGACCATCGGCCGTGCCGCCCGTAACGTTGACGGCAAGGTCATCCTTTATGCCGACAATATCACCGGCTCGATGAAGCGGGCGATGGAGGAAACCTCCCGCCGCCGCGAAAAGCAGATGGCCTATAATGCCGAACACGGCATCACGCCGGAATCGGTTAAGGCGAAGATTTCCGACATTCTTGATTCTGTTTATGAGCGCGATCACGTAAGGGCCGATATTTCTGGCGTTTCCGGCAAGGGCTTCGCCGATGGCGGCCATCTCGTCGGCAACAATCTTCAGGCCCATCTCAACGCGCTGGAAAAATCCATGCGCGACGCCGCAGCCGATCTCGACTTCGAAAAGGCCGCCCGCCTGCGCGACGAAATCAAACGCCTCAAGGCCGCCGAACTGGCGACCATGGACGACCCGATGGCCAAGGAAGAGGCCCGCGCCATCGAAGGCGGCGGAAAAAACAACAGACGCAGCCACTTGTCGATCTCCCCACCGGAGGGCGAGACATCCGGCGGGACGGAGACGGGTGCCGCAGCGAACGAAAGCGGCAAATCCCTCTTCGCCAAACCCTCGCTGGACGAAATGGGCCCCGGCTCGGATGCGGGAAAACCGCTGTTCCGCAGGAACACGCTGGACGAGATGACGGTGGGCAGGACCGAAAAACCCGTGCGCGGCGCGGTGCCCGACAAGCCCCAGACAGAACCCGGCAAACGGTTCTCACCGTTGCTGGAGGGCCAGCCGGAGCGCGCCACCGACGATCCCCGACCGCTGGTACGCGGCAAGATCGGCGCGGGTTCCTATGAGGACGCCGGCGAGCAGAAGCGCAAGAGCCGAACCAAGGGCAAGACGGGTCGGCCGGGACGGTGACGCACGCGCCCGCGATATTCGATGCCAGCAGGCATATGTATTGCGAAACACATAACCGGAGCACCCGCGCGCTCCGGCAGCGGCGATCAGCTTTCGCACTGCCTGATCCGCGCTGCGACCTGGCCCGGACCAAAAACTTTCACCAGATCGGCATCCAGGGCCATGGCAATGTAGTCCTCATTTTCCGCCGGCTTGATGTAGGTAGAGAAATAGATCGGCCCGGTCGGGAGGACGCCCGCGACACAGGCGCGCAATATCTCGATCTCCGTGCTTCCCCTGATGCATGGACCCTTGATGCGGGAACGGCGCACGTTGATATGGTCTGGAAATGGCAGCAGGGAGCGACCGTATGTATCGAAAAAATCTGGCGGCGTTCTGCCTCCTCGTCACCAGCACCCCGGCCTTTGCCGGACAGATCGAGGATGCGACCTTCCATAGTCCCGCCCTGAACGCGCCGCTCCCCGTCAACATCTATCGCCCGGACGGCGCACCGCCGGAAAACGGCTGGCCGGTGCTTTACCTCCTGCACGGCCACGATGGCGACCAGAACAGCTGGCGCGATCTCGGCAATATCGAAAAGACGCTCGATACGCTCATCGCTGCCGGCGCCATCCGCCCGCTGGTTGTCGTCATGCCCGGTGTGAAAAACAGCTGGTATGTGGATTCCGCCGCTGTCGGCGGCCCCGGCGATTACGAAACCGCCGTGACCGGCGATCTGTGCCGCCAGATCGAAAAAACGCTGCCGGTGCGGAAAGATCGGGAAGGCCGCGCCATCGCCGGCCTCTCCATGGGCGGTTTCGGCGCCCTGCATCTCGCCTATGGCCATGAAGACCTCTATGGCGCAGTGGCCAGTCTGTCGGGCGCCATCTGGCAGAATGTCCCCGCCTCCGATCTCGACAAGACGCCGGCCGAACTCAAGCTCATTCAGGACAGCGCATTTTTCCACCGGGTCGACCGCACCACCGTCACCAGCGGCATCGTGCTTCCCTCAACGGGGGACCATTTCTCCGGAGCCTTCGGCACACCTTTCGATGCCAGGCTCTTCAACGAAAAGAACGTCTTCACCCTCGTTGCACAGCATGTGGCCGAAAGCCAGGATTTGCCCGCCACCTATCTGACCGTCGGCGATGATGACGGCTTCTTCCTCTGGCGCGGCGCCATCGCCCTGCACGAGACGCTGCAAGCCGACAAACGCAAATCCGAGCTGCGAGTGACCGACGGCGATCACGTCTGGTCGGTGTGGAAGGTCTCGATTATCGACGCGCTGAAGTTCATCGATGGGGAATGGGACAAGGCTGCCGACAAAGCCAAGGATTGAGGCGTGGGCCTCTTTCTCGTCGCCGGATAGGTCCATTACTTTCCGGCCCGCTTTTTCCCGCTCTTCCCCACCGCGTTCAACGCCACCGCCGCCCGGATCAGCGCCGCCAGCGCCTCCTCATCCACGACATCCCCCTCGTGAAAATCAATCGCCCGCCGTGTGTTTCCCTCCAGACTTGAATTGAACAGGCCTGCCGGGTCCTCCAGCGAGGCTCCTTTGGCGAATGTCATCTTCACCGCGTTCTTGTAGGTTTCGCCGGTGCAGAGGATGCCCGCATGCGACCAGACCGGCACGCCGCGCCATTTCACCTCTTCCACCACCTCCGGATCGGCCTTCCTGATGACCGCGCGAATATGCGCGAGCGTCTCACCGCGCCAGTCGCCGAGTTCCGCGATCTTCCGGTCGATGAAGTCCGATGGTGCGGTCTCCTCTGCATCTTTCGCCACCGTGTTTTTCGCCATGACATCCTCCCGATTTCGACGCACGCCTGATCCTTTTTTTTTCAGCATAGACGAAATTTTCCTGTCCTCCCATGAGGAACCAAATCCGCCTCCCATCGTTTCCTCCCCGAACGCAACGTTCAGCATACAAAGGGAAGAAACATCATGAAAATCAAGGTCATCGCTCTCGCTGCCGCAGCAGCGCTCTCCTCTTCCGTGGCTTTTGCCCAGACGGCCGCCACTGCTCCTGCTGCCGGCGCGGACGCCACTTTGTCCGGCCCCGGCATTACCATGGGCACCAAGGCCAGCGGCCCGCTGAAGTTCGTCAATGTCCAGAAGACCGACCTCACCGCCTCCCAGCTCGATGGCATGGACATCTATAACGCCCAGAACGAAAACATCGGTGAAATCGAGGATGTCGTCATCGGTGACGGCAAGTCGGTGATCGGCCTTGTGGCCAGCGTCGGCGGTTTCCTCGGCATCGATAAGAGCTATGTGGTGCTCGACCCAGCTTCCGTTGCGGTCCACAACGACAACGGCACCTGGAAGGCCTATGTCGACACCACCAAGGAAGCGCTTCAGAACGCCCCGAAGCTCGATTACGACAAGCTGGACGACTGATTACCCCTGCAGTCCGCAAGCTTGTCCCCCCGCGCTCTGTCGCGGGGGTTTTCATATGTGGCGACCTATCGGAAAACCCGGCACTCCCCGCCGGAGGGCCCTTGCCTGAGGGCGCGGCTCTCGCCTATCTTCGGCGCGCAAATCATCAAGGATCGCTGCGTGCCCGCCAATAGCCTCTTTTCCTTTGCCATCAGCACCGCCATCACGCTCGGCGCCCTGCCGCTGTCAGCGCAGGCGGCCGACTGGAAACCGGCCGAGCAGATAAAAACCTATGCCATCCGCGGTAATACGGGCGGTGCGCTTTATCAATCGATCGGCGAGCGCGGCCCGACCGCTGGCGTGCAGGCCATCGCCCACACCACCTTCAAGCTGACATGGCGGCGGGATTACCGTCCGCAGCCGGATGGCGCCTGCGTGCTGGCCACCGCAAGGCCCAATCTCACCATCATCTACACCTGGCCGAAAGCGCCCGCCAATCTGCCGCCCGCCGTCGCCGCCAGCTGGCGGACCTTCATTTCCGGCGTGGAAACGCACGAACGCGTCCATGGTGACCATATTCTCGACATGGTGAAAAAGATCGAAGCCTTCAGCATCGGGCTGAGGGCGGAGAACGATGCCAAATGCCAGAAGGTGCGCGCCGTTCTGCAACAGCGTCTGGGTGAGCTTTCCAACGAGCAGCGCCAGCGCGGCCGCGATTTCGACCGGGACGAGCTTTCCCCCGGCGGGCGGGTGCATCAGCTCATCCTCGCCCTCGTCAACGGCCCCTGAACGGCCGCCTATTCCGCCGCCTCGCCTTTCAGCAAGGGCTCGGCCAAAGTCACGCTTTCCAGTTCGTAGGAATAACCTTCGAGCATCGTATAGGCTTGTTCGATTGCCTCGATCTGGGCTTCGGCGTTACGAATGGCTTCGGCGATGGACTGGCTGCGGGCGCGCAGCATGGAACTCAGCACATCGGTTTCCGGCTTGCGGCCGAGACGGTCCATATGTTTGCGAACCCGGGTGCGGTGCCGCTCCAGCTCGAGAATATGGAAACGGCTTTTCAGAATATCGTCGGTCAGCTTGCGGCGCATGGCGGCCACGGGGTCGAAACTGCCGGGTTCGCGTTCGTCTAGAATGAATTCATTCACCAGCGTTTCCAGCATCAGCAGGCCCTTGAGGTCCTTGGCGTCGGCAAGCTGCGGATCGTAACCGGTATCGTCGAATACCTTGCGGCGCACCGGATCCTTCAGCAGCTCATAGGCCGTCTGCAGGCGCGCGAATTGCTCGGCATCGCCGCCACTATCGGGATGCGCGGCCTTGGCCACCTTGCGGTAGGCCGACTTGATCGCCGCCTCGTCGGCATCGCGCTCCACGCCAAGCAAAACATAGGGATCAATCACAAAAACACCTTCAAACGCAAACTGTTACCCGCATGCCCAACACCGCTCCCGTCTGGCACGCGGGCGGATCATAGGCCAATTCCGCCCGGCGCGGCACCCCGCCCCGGCGGTTAAACCGGCAAAGCCCACACAAAGCCTCGCGGCGCGCCACATCAAAACGGGCGGAAAAGCCCTTGATGCCGAAATTTGTCGGACCCAAGGCGACTATAATGACAGGCGGGACAAAATTGTGGAAAGCGGCGGCAAAACATGCCGCACGGTTTCGCACAGCACCTGCCGCAGCCGGCGGAAAACACCGCAGGAAGAAGCGTAACCGGCGCATTTTCAGGGGGTTATGGTGGAAAGACGCCAACGGGTGTAAGCTTGGCCTTTGGATTAGAAGGGAGGATGATCCGATGCCGCAAACGATTACCCAGACCGTCACGGACTATGTCCATGCCATGGCCTATGCGGATGAGAGCCTGATGCGTGACGTTTTCGACCCGCGCGCCAGCATCGTCGGAACCTTCGAAGGCGAGATCGAATGGCTGTCCCTGGAGGACTTTGTCGACCAGATGCGCAAAAGCGAACGCGGCCTCCCCGATCACGATCCCGCTTTTGAAATCATGGGCATCGACAAGGAAGGCGACAGCGCCTCGGTGAAGCTGACGACCCGTTTCGACGGTATGGATTTTTACGAATATCTGTCACTGCTGGAACGCGACGGCAACTGGTCCATCGTGCACAAGCTCTATCACATAAAGCCGTAGGCGATCATCGAAACCGCCACACTGCATTGTGCGCTTGCGCGTTCCACTCGCAGGGCCGTCCCGCGATCCGGTTATTTTGCCGCTGAAAGAACTAGAACAGGTCGCTGTAGATCGCCGTTATCCACAGCGCGTTAAAGAAGAGCCAGATAACACCGAGCCACATGATTTTGCGGCTGCTATCGGTTCTCATCGCCACAATCGCGATAAGCAGACCGCCGACTATCCTTGCCAGATACCATGGCCCGAGCTGTTCGAAATGTTCCCTGCCCTTGATGTAGGTGTCCACCAGATCGAAGACGAACGAGGCGGCAAACAGGGCAAAGAACGCATGTCGCCTGCGCACGAAAAAACTTTCCCGCTCGGAGAGTTCCTGAATGTGATCGGGATAAAGCAGCGTCGACATCAAAAAGAACAGCGACGTGTAGACCAGAACGAAAATGTAAATCCAGAAATTCCAGTTGTGGATCAGCCGCAGCGCAAATTCCCACCACCAGAAATGGACAGCTCCCAGAAGCAGGGCAATCGACCAGACGATCTGCGCATGCATACGGTCGGTTTTCTGCGGCTCCTGCAACCTTCTGGAAAGTCCGGACAACACCCTGGTAATGGCCAGGCCGAGGATGAGGCTTACCAATATCCGCAAATGACCATATGCATCCATTGAAAGCGCCCGCTGTTGCTCAACTTATCTGCCGAACAATATGCTTAAACCTTGGGGCTTTACAACTCTGGCGGATGCCCCGCCCTTCCCGATCTCGCCTTCTAGTGGGCTAAACCGGCTTCCCGATGCGAGAGTTTCCCGGGCTGGCAGGCCGAAGCCGGTCACTCCAGTTTCATCAGGGCTCAACCACCGGCAGCGGCAGACGCAAAGCGTCACCCGTCACACGGTTCATTCAACCAAATAGATTTCAGGATTAAGCGATTGATTTTACTGGTGCCCCCGGCAGGGTTCGAACCCGCGACCCCCTGATTACAAATCAGGTGCTCTACCAACTGAGCTACAAGGGCAAGCCAGTGCCTTGCCAACTATCAGATTCTGACTTGGTGTAAAGTAAAAACTAACGCCGTGGCATCGACAGACCGCTTTTCCACACCGTCGCCGGCCGGGCTGTCTTCATGATCGCAATTGTAGCAGAAGGCCCGGAAAATAAGCGAAGTATTTACGCAGCACCACTAGAATGGCGATGAAACATAACCATTCCAGTGAGAACAACGCATCATATGCGCGCGAGCATACAGAAAATCCAGCTGACGGGCACGATCATCATCGCCGTAAGCTCCATCCTGCTGGCAACCCTTGCCGCGCTGCCCAGCGTCTATAATTATCTGCGCTATCGCACCAATGCCGCGCAGCTCAGCCGCTTTGAAACCGCTCTCCAGTCCGCATGGCTGGTGTCGGCCGAGCGAGGCCCCGCCAATAATCTGATGGGTGCATCCGTGCCGGATGCAAGGCTGACCGAAGGGCTTGCCGCCGCGCGCAAGGCAACGGACGACAAGCTGTCGGAGCTGGAAAAATCCTTCGCCAACGATATCAGAACACAGCCTGAACTGGCGAAGTCGCTTGCTGATACCCGCCAGAAGCTCGAGCAATCGCGAGAGCTGGTGGATCAGGTTGCCGCGCTCCCCCCTGACGCGCGTAACCACGGCGCGATGTCCAATGCGATTGCATCGATGTTCAAGGCGGCGGACAGCGTCAATCTGCTGCGCGGCAGGGCCGCACGCGCCATCATCAAGGTGACGCCCGACGTGGCGATCGACATCGCCATGACGGGTACGGCGGGCGTGATGCGCGACCGCATCGGCCGCCTCGGTTCCTATGTCATCATGAGTCTCAAGGCGAACAGGCAGGAAAAGCTCGGTTATCGCGCCAAGTTCGATACCGAGATGCAGAGCCTGCTGTCGCTGAAAGCATCGCTGACCAATTATACCGCCGCCTATCTCTCGACGCCGCGACTGGACGGCGCATTGCGCGATCTTGAAACCCAATATTTCGGTCAGGCTTTACGTTACGCGCAGAACACGATCGTGATGGCGGTGCCATCCGCCCAGCCAAGCGCGCTTGAATTCTCCAGAAACTATATTGCCGGCATGCGGTCGTCCGACACCCTGCGCGACCTTATTCTGTCCGAAACGCGTGCGCGGATCGAAAAGAAAAAGCAGGAGGCCCTGATCTATGGCGGCACCTCGCTCTTTCTCGCCGGCATCGCTGTGCTGGTGCTGTTGCGGCTGACATCGGTTTACAAAACCGCGCTGTTCCGTCCCATGCAATCCGTCCAGACGCAGATCGCCGCCATCGCCGGCGGTGATCTTTCCGAAGGCAATCATGAGGACAGGGTTGCGCCGGAAGTGAAGAAGATGTTCGAGGAACTGGATTTCCTGCGCGAACAGCTTCGCCAGAAGGGCGAAATGGAAAACCAGCAGCGTGCGCTGGCCGAGCAGCTGCGCACCCTTTCCGAAACCGATGCGCTGACGGGCGTCTTCAACCGCCGCGCACTCGAAAAGGCGGTTCGCTCCATATTGACGGGCGAGGAGCAATGTCAGTCGCTCGGCGTGATGATTGTCGATATCGACCATTTCAAATCGATCAACGACCGTTACGGCCATGCCATGGGTGACATCGCGCTTCAGAAGACCGCGGGCCTGTTGCGTAGCGCATTGCGCAAGCACGACATTCTCGCCCGATATGGCGGTGAGGAATTCGTCGTCGTGCTGCAGGATGTCAGCCATGCCACGGCGACGGCCACGGCCGACCGCCTTCGCCGCCTGATCGAAGCCCAGACCATCGATGAGCAAAGCGGCCTGTCGCTGACGGCAAGTTTCGGCGTGGTCTGGCAGGAAGCGCGTGCGATCAATAGCTGGGATGAGTTGATCGCCATCGCCGACGACCGGCTTTACGAAGCCAAGCGTGCGGGCCGCAACCGGGTCTGGGCAACCTATTTCCCAAAGGTCGCGAACGGCTAAGAACATCGCCGGCGGCGGGTTTTGCTTCGACTAGATCAAATCCAGCGTCATGACCACGGGGCAATGATCGGAAGCCTTCGGACGATCCCAGCCGGTGCGGGGATAACGTTCGACCTCCTGTCCCGGCGGGAATATCGTCCGGAAAGGTTGCCCATTGCGAATGATTTCGGGAACATGCGTGGCGTTCATCTCCGCCAGACGCGGGGACAGCCAGATATAGTCGAGCTGGCACAGATGCTGCTCCTGCGGCCCGCGTGAATGGTAGAGCGTCCAGCGATCCATGACATCACGGCGCATCATCGGATTGACCACGAAACCATCGGCCGAGAGGATATCGAGCGCGCTGCGCTCCTCCTCGACCGGCGTGAAGCTGTAGCCGCTGCGCCTGTCGCCGGAAATCGCGACACGCTCCTGATAATCGTTCAGATCGCCGCAGATCGCGAAATTCTTGTGGCGCGTATTGCCCACGCCCCAGCGATTTTCGATGATACGGCGCACGGCCATTGCCTCCGCCTCGCGGATCGGCATGGTGGCGATGCGGGCGTCGACGGCATCGCGGGCATTGGTCATGGATTTGAAATGCGTGACGTAAAGCGTCAGCGGCTTGCCGCCGATTCTCAGATCGATTTCCAGGCAATCCCGTTTGAAAATCTTGTCGTCGATCTGGTTTGTGGCGGCAAGCGCGGGATTGAAGAGATCGAGATTGCGATAGGTCAGCGCCGCATGGCTCTTGATGTCGACCACCTCGATCCTGTCGCCGTCCCGCGTCTCCTCGCGCATGACGACGGCGACATCGATGCCGCGGCTGTCATTGCCCTCGACCAGATATTTCTGCAGGTAGCCATTGCCGACCATGCGATAGAGATAGCCATATTCGAAGGCCTGCAGCGCGGCCATGTTGTCCACTTCCTGCAGGCAGAGAATATCGGCATCCGCATCGGCGATGGCGAGTGCCGAAAGCTGGCGCGTGTCGTCGGTGGAAGAGACCATCCGCGCGCTTTCCAGCGCCTGATAGGTCGCCTCGTCGCGAATATCGAAAAGCTGGATCGCCCTGTCGCGCCGCGTCTGGTTGCGAAAGCCGGTGAAATCGAAACGGGTGAGGAGATTTTCGATATTGAAGGTGGCAAGCCGAAGCGACATGAATCAATCCTATTGCTACAGGGAAGCTTAGCCGGTGTCGCTCCGCCTCGCCAGTAGCCAGGGCAACGTCCTTCACCCGCCCTTGTTCCTGTGCATGGCACAGGAAGCCAGTCACCCCATGTCCTTGGGCTGAAAGGACTCTTTTCGCCGCGCAGACGCGCGTCGGCTGGATACCTGTGACAAGCACAGGGATGAGGGACGGAACGCCTATCAGCCCCGAATACCGATACACTGTCCTTGCATGTTAGAGCCGCCACGCCGCGCGAATGGCCACCGGCAGACGGTCTCCGACTGCAACCGCTTCGCGCGAATAGGCTCTGAGCGCCTGCCCATCCGGCAGGTGGAGACGCAGGGCATAACGCTCGCCCTCGTAGAGAACCGAGGTGACGGTGCAGGCGATGCCCTCTGCATCCCGCACCACATCCTGTGGCCGCACAAGAATATCCGCGTGCGGCGATTGCCCGCCGCTCTCCATCGCTGCCCTAAGCAACGACCAGTCGAGATCGCGCGAAGTCCCTTCGGGCGCCGGCAAGGTCACGATCGCCCCCTGCCCCACCAGCGAGCCGACCAGCCTGCCTTCGGGCCGCGCATAAAGCTCCGCCGGTGGCGCGACCTGCAACAGCCTGCCCTGCGACATCACGGCGACATCGGTTGCCAGCGCCATGGCTTCCGCCTGATCGTGGGTGACATAGATCATCGTCGCACCGGAGCGGATGTGGAACTCGCGGAATGTCTCCTCCATCTCCTGCCTGAGATGCCGGTCGAGATTGGCGAGCGGCTCATCGAGCAGCACCACGTCAGGCTCGGTAACGAGGCAGCGCGCGAGCGCCACGCGCTGCCGCTGGCCACCGGACAATTCGGCGGGACGGCGATCGGCGAAGCTCTCGAGGCGGACGGCGGCAAGCGCCTGACGCACCTTGTCGCGATATTTCTCACCTGAAATACCGCGCACCTTCAAGGGATAACCGGCATTGTCGGCAACCGACATATGCGGCCACAGCGCATAGGACTGGAACACCATCGCCATGTTGCGCCGCTCCGGCGGCACCATGCTGCCGGCATCGGCCAGCACCCGCTCGCCGAGCAGGATGGAACCGTCGGTCGGCTGTTCGAAACCGGCGATCATGCGAAGCACCGTCGTTTTGCCGCAGCCGGAAGGCCCGAGAAGAGCGAGAAAACCGCCGTCACGCACCGTCAGCGACACATCGTCCACGGCTGGTTTCGAACCGGCACCAAAACTCTTCGACAGGCGGTTGAGGATCAGTTTCGCCAAGGGACCACTCCTTTCGGCAGATGGCGCCCCAGAATTTCCAGCAGAGCCATGAGGAAAATCACCATGATGACGACAAGCACCGAAAGTGCCGAGGCAAGATCGAAGCTGCCGCTGTCATCGAGGTTGTAGATGAGCACGCCGAGCGTCTGGGTGCCGGCCGACCACAGCAGCGCCGAGACTGTCAGCTCGTTGCAGGCGATCAGGAAAACGAGGATGACCGATGCCCCCGCCGCAGGCCCGACCAGCGGCAGGATGATATCCTTCAGCCGCCGCCAGAAACCGGCGCCGGAGAGCCTTGCTGCCTCTTCCAGCGACGGATCGAATTGCAGGAAGGCGCTGACCATGGGTTTCAGGCTGACGGCGAAGAAGGAGGAGAAATAGGCGAGCAGAATGATCCAGATCGTGCCGTAAAGCGTGATGCCGACAAGCGGGATGGGGGCCGCGAAAAGCAGCACGAAGGAGACGGAAATCACCACCCCCGGCAACGCATAGGGAATATCCACCAGCGCCGAAAGCAGGAACATGAAACGGCTCTTGCCGCGCACCAGAAAATAGGCCGTCAGCACCGTCACCGCCAGCAAGCAAAGCGAGGTGGCGGTCGCCAGAAACAACGAGTTGCGGAAGGCGGTACGCGTCACGCTCTGGCGGTAAAGCAATTCCTCATAGGCATGCAGCGTCGCTGTCTTGAGGCTGAGCGGCACGCCATAGGCAGGCGCAAGCGAGCTTGCCACCAGTGCCGTCAGCGGCGCCACCAGCATGAAGAACAGCACGAGCCACAGGGCAAGCTCCGCCGGCACCCGCCACAGCCCAAGCCGGAATGTCGCCGCCTTGCCGGAAAGACCGATGATGCGATAGTCCCTGCCCTTCATCGCCCGTTCCTGAAGCGCAAGCCCGGCGACGGAGATGATTGCGATCATGGTGGAGAGGATGGCAATATCGCCGAATGTGCTGGTGCCGAAACTGGCAAAACGGCTGTAGATCAGCGTCGGCAGGGTAAAGATCGAGGCGGGGATGCCGAGGATCGCCGGAATGCCGAAATTGCCCACACTGGAGACGAAGGAAATTGCCGCCCCGGCGATCAATCCCGGCGTCGACAGCGGCAGGATGATATCGAACAGCACCCGGCGCGGCGAAGCGCCGGAGAGCTTCGCAGCCTCGATGCCGTCCTGCGGCAAAGCGAGCAGACCGGCCCGCAGCGACAGATAGACGAGCGGCGCGTGCTGCACACCGAGCAGCAGCGCGATACCCGCTATCGAATAAAGCGGCTGCGGCGATCCCATCGGCGGCGCAAGGCCAATAGCCTTCAACAGCGTGCTCGAAGGACCAGTCATGCCGATCCACGACAGCGCCGTCACCTGCGGCGGTATCATCATCGGCAGCATGAACAGGAAGCTCAGGATCGACTTGCCGCGAATGTCGCAAAGCGTCAGCGCAAGTGCGAAAGCGCCGCCGATCAAAAGCGAAATCAGCATGCCGAAAAACGAGGTGGAGAGCGTGTTCAGCGCCGAATCCCAAAGGGCAGGATCGGCGAGAAGCCGCCATATGTCACCATTAAGTGACGAGATGACGCCGGTATAGGCGAGCCGCCCGAGCGGCAGGGCGCTGAGCGCAAAAACAACGCTGACCACAAAAGGAAACAGCCAGCGCGGCTGGCTGCTTCCATAGGCATTGGAACGGGTCATTCCGCTATATCAGCCCTTGGAGCCGAAAATATCGGAGAAAGTCTTCAGGTCCTGCTCGGAGTTCTTCAGCGCATCGGCAGCGTTGAGCGGCAGAACCTTGATCTTGTCGCGGGCCGGGAAACCTTCGGGCATGCCGGCATCGGCACGAACCGGGATGTAACCGAGCTTGACGAAGCCCTGCTGGCCCTTTTCCGACAGCACGTAATCGACGAACTTCTTCGCCGCCTCCTCGTGCTTCGTGCCCTTGATGATCGCAACCGGCTCGGTGACGGCCGAAACGCCCTCTTCCGGGAAAACGAACTCAACCGGCGCGCCCTTGGCCTTTTCGCGGATCGGCATGTAATCGACAACCACGCCATAGGCCTTTTCGCCCGACGCGACAGACTTCAGAACCGCACCGTTGCCGCCGCCGGCAATGGCTTCATTGGTCTTCAGCTGCTTGTAATAATCCCAGCCGAGGCCGTTTGCGGCGGCAAGCGTCTGAGCATGGATCAGCGCCGCACCCGATGTCAGTGGGCTTGGCATGGTGACCAGACCCTTGGCTTCCGCTTTGGCCAGATCCTTCCAGCTCGTCGGCTTCATTGCGGCGGCAGTGTTATACATGATGCCGGTGGTGATGAGCTTGGTGGAGTAATAGAAGCCGTCCGCATCGTAGAGCGAGGCATCGATGTTCTTGGCTTCCGCGGACTTGTGGGCGAGAAGCTGGCCAGCCTGCTTCATGCGCTCCAGCGTCACGGTGTCGGCGATCAGCAGCACGTCGGCAACCGGATTGCCGGCATTGATCTCGGCCATCAGCTTGGCCATGATCTTCGGCGTTCCGTCACGCACCCATTCCACCTCGAGACCGGGATTGGCGGCCTTGAAACCATCAACGGTCGCCTGCGCGTCCTCGTTGGGCTGGCTGGTGTAAAGCACCAGATCGGCAGCATTGGCGGCGGTGGCGATGAAGCCGAGCGACACGATGGCGGTGAAAGCGGAGAGCAGCGTTTTCATGGGTCCAGTCCCTGTTGTTTGGTGGGACCGCTAAAACATGATTGCATAACATGTATGTGACAGGCAGGATTTTTGGGGTGTGATCGCTCCAACGTTGAGAGCAACGGGGCGGAATAACGCAAGTTCTCTTAGAGGCTGGGGCTACCCCCCTCTGCCCTGCCGGGCATCTCCCCCTCAAGGGGGGAGATCGGCAAGAAGCGCTGACAGCACTTCATTTCAACTTTTGCGATAGGCGATACCTTAACCGCGAGTCGATCTCCCCCCTTGAGGGGGGAGATGTCCGGCAGGACAGAGGGGGGTGAAGCCACAACCTCCGTCGCTGCCGAGAACCGCCGCCCTCAAATCGCCGGCAGCGCCTCACCCGTTTCCGCCTGCGCCGTCGCGATCAACCGGCCAAGCCGCTTCATGCCTTCCTCGATCATCGCCTCATTGGCGCAGGAGAAGCTGATGCGCAGCGTATTCGTGCCGGAGCCATCCGCGAAGAAAGCGCGGCCGGGAACGAAAGCGACCTTTTCCGTGGCGATGGATTTCGCCAGCAACGCCGCACCGTCCATGCCTTCCGGCAACGTCACCCAGATGAACATGCCACCTTCCGGCTTCGTCCAGCGCGTGCCCTTCGGCATATATTTGTCGAGCGCGGCCAGCATCGCATCGCGGCGGGCGCTATAGGCTGCCTTGATCTTGGCAACCTGTTTGTCGAAGCCGCGCGAGGCGACACGTTCGATGGCGATCTGGTTGATGGTGGAGGAATGCAGGTCGGCGGCCTGCTTCATCAGCACCAGCTTGCGGATAACCGGTGCGGAAGCGACGATGTAACCGACGCGAAGGCCCGGTGCGAGCGTCTTCGAAAAGCTGCCGCAATAGATGGTGCGGGTGTTCTCGATGCCGCCCGAGCGGGCGATGTCGAGCGCCATGATCGGCGGAACAGCCTCGCCATCGTAACGCAGCGACTGGTAAGCGGCGTCTTCGATGACGGCGATATCCAGCTCATCGGCCAGCGCCAGAACCTTTTCGCGGCCGGCCAGATCGACGGTTTCACCAGTCGGGTTGGAGAAATCGGCCGAGAGATAAGCGAACTTCACCGCGCCGCCGAGCTTGGCGGCGGTTTCGCGGTAAGCCTCGGGCGTGCGGTTGCCGCCGGGGTTCAGCTGGTCGTAGTTCGGCTCATAGGCGTTGAAGGCGGAAAGCGCGCCGAGATAGGTCGGCCAGGTGACCAGCGCCGTATCCTTCGGCGACAGGAACAGCTTGCCGAGATAATCGAGACCCTGCTGCGAACCGGAAACGATAAAGACGTTATCGGCGGTGCAGTCGATGCCGATTTCGGCCATTTCGCCCGCCAGCCATTCGCGCAGCGGCTTGTAACCTTCGCTCACCGAATATTGCAGCGCCGAGTTTACCTGCGAACCCGAAAAAATTTCCGCATAAGCCTGCTGGAACTCCTCTGCGGGGAAAAGAGCCGGGTCCGGAATACCGCCGGCAAAGGAGATGATATCGGGCTGCTCGAGCAGCTTCAGCAACTCGCGGATTTCGGACGCTTTCATGCGCGAAGAGCGCGTGGCGAAAATTTGTTCCCAATTGAGCATGGGTACGTTTCCTCTTGTGTCGTTTTTATGCGTGCATCTTTACAGAAATGTCGATACGTCAGCAATACTGACTTATCAGTTTTTCGAATTATTTCTGCCTCCCTGCACATTGTCCGCTACCGACCTGCCTTGAGACCCGATTTTACGGACAAAGCCAAATACACCCTTGCGCAAAGCTTCACAATCACACCTTTGCGATTGACGCGGCATGGTTTTCCGGCTGGATTGCGCGCGCGCCGCAACACGGCGAAAGCATCATGGGAGTTTGACGACATGCTGAAAAATATCGACCCGGCGCTGAATGCCGATGTCCTGCACGCGCTGCGCGCCATGGGTCACGGCGATACGCTGGTGATCTCCGACACCAACTTCCCCTCCGATTCGGTTGCCCGCCACACGACCGTCGGCAAGGTACTGCATATCGACAACGTCTCAGCAGCCCGCGCCATGAAGGCGATCCTCTCCGTCCTGCCGCTCGACACGCCGCTGCAGCCTTCCGTCGGCCGCATGGAAGTGATGGGCGCCCCGGATCAACTGGAGCCGGTACAGGTGGAAGTGCAGAAGGAAATCGACGCGGCGGAGGAAAAATCCGCTCCCATGTATGGCATCGAGCGCTTCGCCTTCTACGAGCAGGCAAAAAAAGCCTATTGCGTCATCACCACGGGCGAAACCCGGTTTTATGGCTGCTTCCTTCTGACGAAGGGTGTCATTCCGCCGACGACGTAAGGCCAAGAACGGGAAAATTGTGCCGGCCGCCCACCTTCATGACAATTTCAAGTTGTTATGGCAAAAACTTCCACTAGGCTTGAAAAACCAACCGGAGGTGTGCGGATCATGACCCAATATGTCCTGGCGTTCTGGAATGTCGAAAACCTGTTTGCGCCGGAGGGTTATCCGGCGCGCGAGCCGTGGATTGCCGAGCGGCTGAAGAACGACCTGAAAGGCTGGACCGAGAACCTGTTCAAAACCAAGGTCAAACAGCTCGGTCTGATCATAAGCCAGATCGGCGGCGCGGGACCGGATCTGCTCGGTGTCTGCGAAGTCGAGAACCGTTTCGTTCTGGAGACGCTGGCGGAACATCTGAACGACCTCATGCCCGCGCGCTCCTACCGGGTCGTGCATGCCGATTCCAGCAAGGACCAGCGCGGTATCGATACCGCCTTCATCTATGACAGCAAAAAGCTGCTGATCAACGAGAACGAGATTTTCAGCCATTTCGTGATGCGCCGCACAGGCACGCGCGACATTACCCAATGCACCTTCATCACCAAGGGCGGCCGCCAGCTTATCGCGCTCTCCAATCACTGGCCGTCGCGCTCGGGCGGCGCGGTGGAAAGCGCCGGTTTTCGCATGACGGCCGGTGAGACGCTAGGCTATTGGCATCAGCGCATCAGGGAAGAAAAAGGAAACGACATCGCTGTCATCGCCTTCGGCGACTTCAATGACGATCCTTCCGATGCCTCGCTGCGCTACCACGCCAATTCCACCCGCGAGCGGGACGATGTCGAAAACTCGCAATCGGCCATGTTCTACAATCTCACCTGGAACTACCTGCGCCAGCCGGTGGTCGATTCCGTCGGCACGGCAAGAACGATCTACGGCACGCTCTATTTCAACGGCGATGCCAATATCTTCGATCAGATCCTCGTTTCCCGATCACTTCTGACCGGCAGCAGCGGCTTCAAGGCGCGCGAGGAGACAGCAAAAATCGAAGCCATTGCCGCCATGGTCAGCCACAGCAAGAATGAGGGGCCGATCCGCTTCGGCCTGTCGAAGGGCGATGCGGTCAAAAACGTCAATCTCGGCGGCTTTTCCGATCACTTCCCCGTTTCCGTGGTTGTCGAGGAAGACGACACCATCGTTTGATAGCACATCGAAAACAAAAAGGCCGGAGCTTTCGCTCCGGCCTCCATATTTTCCCAACAAGCAATGAAGCTTAGTTGACGGCCTTGTCGACCAGCTTGTTCTTGCCGATCCAGGGCATCATGCCGCGCAGCTTGGCGCCGACTTCTTCGATCTGGTGGGCGTCGTTGTTGCGACGAATGCCCTTGAAGCGGGCGCCGCCGGCCTTCCATTCCTGCATCCACTCGGAGGTGAACTTGCCGGTCTGGATGTCGTGCAGAACGCGCTTCATTTCAGCCTTGGTGTCGGCGGTGATGATGCGCGGGCCGGTGACGTATTCGCCCCACTCTGCCGTGTTGGAGATCGAGTAGTTCATGTTGGCGATGCCGCCTTCATAGATCAGGTCGACGATCAGTTTCACTTCGTGCAGGCACTCGAAATAGGCCATTTCCGGTGCGTAACCGGCTTCGACCAGGGTTTCGAAACCGGCGCGGATCAGTTCGACGAGACCGCCGCACAGAACGACCTGCTCGCCGAAGAGGTCGGTTTCGCACTCTTCCTTGAAGTTGGTTTCGATGATGCCCGAACGGCCGCCGCCAACGCCGCAGGCGTAGGAGAGAGCGAGTTCAAGCGCGTTGCCGGAAGCGTTCTGGTGAACGGCAACGAGGCATGGAACGCCGCCGCCCTTCTGGTATTCGCCGCGAACCGTGTGGCCGGGGCCCTTCGGTGCGATCATGACGACGTCGAGCGATGCCTTCGGCTCGATGAGGCCGAAGTGAACGTTGAGGCCGTGTGCGAAAGCGATTGCTGCGCCATCACGGATGTTGCCGGCGATGTCGGCCTTGTAGATGTCGGCCTGCAGTTCGTCCGGCGTCGCCATCATCAGGAGGTCGCCCCACTTGGCGGCTTCGGCAACGGTCATGACCTTGAAGCCGTCGGCTTCGGCCTTCTTGACGGTCGGCGAACCGGCCTTCAGGGCGATGACGACGTTCTTGGCGCCGGAATCCTTGAGGTTCAGCGCATGGGCGCGGCCCTGGGAGCCGTAACCGACGATGACGACATTCTTGGACTTGATGAGATTGAGATCGGCATCACGATCATAATAAACGCGCATTTTATGGTCCTTCCCTAATGCTTGTCTCTCAGTTGTCTGAACCGGAATCTCAGGCGGGTTTGCCGCTGAGTTCCGAATGTACCTTTTCCGTGCCGTAGAGGGTCAGAAAGGCGACGACCGCCTTCTTCGCCCGGGCGGAAAAATCCTTGTCCGGCGTCTCGCCCAGCAGCATGCGCACATGCAGATCCGAAACGATGAGGCCGTAAAAACTGCGATATGCCTCCTCGGCATCATCGAAACGCAGATAGCCGGAACGGCGACCTGCCTCGATCAGCCCACGGGCGCGGCGGTCGATCTGGCGACGGCCGCGTTCCAGCAGCAGATCGCCGAGCTTCGAGCCGTCGCGGCTCGCCTGCCCTATCGCCAGACGGTTGAGCGCCAGCGACACATCGCCCGCCAGCACATCCAGCAGATCATGCGCGAAAACCTCGAGGTGATCGGCAAGCTGCGGTGCGGAGACGCGGTCACCTGCCTTTTCGAAGGTGCGGACCTTGCTCTGCTGAAAGGTGATCATCGCCGCCAGCAGGCCGTCCCGGTCGCCGAACCACTTGTACAGGCTTTCCTTGGAACAGTTGGCGGCACGCGCCAGCCCCGATGTGGTCAGCGCTTTCTCGCCGCCCTCGACCAATAGACGCAATGCCTGGTCCAGAACGGCGTTCTGGCGCGGCGAAAACTCCTGCGCTGTGATCGGGTCGGAAGCCAAGTCTTTTCCACTCCAGGGGCTCAATTAATGTACCGTACGGTACGGTTCGAGCGCCATTTAAGCGGAGGCTGCGTTGGGGTCAAGCGGATTCTTCAGGGGAGGATGAGATTTGACGCGGTGCGGCGGAGTGTGAAAGGGAGCTTGCGGGGAACTTCAGGGGGTTATGCGTTGGCTAGCAGATAGACGGCGCGTGGAGCTTTACCCCCCCTCTGCCCTGCCGGGCATCTCCCCCTCAAAGGGGAGATCGATCTGTGGCAAGGTCTCGCCCATCTCAAAGCTTGAGAATGAAGCGACAAAAGAGCCCCTTGCCGATCTCCCCCCTTGAGGGGGAGATGCCCGGCAGGGCAGAGGGGGGTAACGCCGCGCTCCGTAGGCAATGGAAAACCTTCCCAAAGAACCAATCTACCCAGCCGCGCTGATCTCCCGCGAGGCATCGATATCCCGCGACGGCGACAATCCGTAGAAACGGCTATATTCACGACTGAACTGCGACGGGCTCTGATAGCCGACACGGTGGCCGGCGGTGCCTGCATCCAGCCGCTCCAGCAGCATCAGCCGCCGCGCCTCATGCAACCGCAGCTGCTTCTGGTACTGAACCGGCGTCATGGCCGTGATCGTCTTGAAATGATGGTGGAAGGACGAGACGCTCATGCCGATATGATCGGCCAGATCCTCGATACGCAGCTGGCGTGCGAAATTCTCGCGCAGCCAGGCGATGGCGCGGGCGATGCGGTTGCCGTGGCTGCCGGCCGCGATGATGTTCATAAGCTGCCCGCCCGCCGGTCCTGTCAGAATGCGATAGAGGATTTCCTGCTCGATCAGGGGCGCCATGGCGGCAATGTCTGCCGGACGGTCGAGCAGGCGCAACAGGCGGATAGCCGCATCAAGAAGTTCCGGCGTGGCGGTATTGACGACGATGCCGCGCTGCGCATTCGCCGGCTCCGCGGGCGGATCGATGGGCACGCGCCGCATGAGATCGAGCAGCTTCTCGCTGTCGATAGCAAGCGAGATGCAGAAATGCGGCACCTCCCTGCTCGCCTCCACCACCCGCCATGCAACCGGCAGATCAAGCGAGGTCAGGAGATAATCCCCCGCCCCATAATTGATGGTGTCCGTCCCCAGTTGCACGCATTTCGCGCCCTGGATAACCATCGCGAGACAGGGGCGATAGCTGCCGTGGCATGGGGCGCTCGGTGTCGTGCGCCGGCTGATGCCGAGGGAGTCGATTGCCGTCTGCACCTCGCCGTCCTGGGTAGCATGCCGCGCGGCAATGGAGGCGATCTCCTGATAGACATTGAACGGCAAGGACATAGGGGAAATCCCGTAACTGAAGGAAGAGATGCGTCGGATGCCTTTTATCTAGAAAGCCGCGCGGCCCGCGCAAAGAGTGCGCCACCATATTTTTGCAGGATCGTGCAAAAAGCTCGGAGGATCGCTCTAACGCCGTCCCGCGCTTCCATCGCATATTCCGTCGTCCCCAACTCCCGAAAGGATATTCAGATGGCTATTGCTAGAGGTTACGCTGCGACAGATGCGTCGAAGCCGCTTACCCCGTTCACCTTCGAACGCCGCGAGCCGAACGATGACGACGTCGTCATCGATATCAAATATGCCGGTATCTGCCATTCCGACATTCATACCGTCCGCAACGAATGGAAGAACGCCGTCTACCCGATCGTTCCGGGCCATGAGATCGCCGGCGTCGTGAAAGCCGTCGGTTCCAAGGTCACGAAGTTCAAGGTCGGAGACCATGTCGGCGTCGGCTGCTTTGTCGATTCCTGCGTCGGCTGCGCCACCCGCGATCTCGACAATGAACAGTACATGCCGGGTCTCGTGCAGACCTACAACTCCGTCGAACGCGACGGCAAGACCGCCACGCAGGGCGGATATTCCGACCATATCGTCGTGCGGGAAGATTACGTCCTCTCCATTCCGGAAAACCTGCCGCTCGATGCCTCCGCTCCCCTGCTCTGCGCTGGTATCACGCTTTATTCGCCGCTTCAGCACTGGAATGCCGGCCCGGGCAAGAAGGTGGCTATCGTCGGCATGGGCGGTCTTGGCCATATGGGCGTGAAGATCGGTTCAGCCATGGGCGCGGATATCACCGTGCTTTCGCAGACACTCTCCAAGAAGGAAGACGGCCTTAAGCTTGGCGCGAAGGAATATTATGCCACCAGCGATGCCTCGACCTTCGAAAAGCTCGCCGGCACCTTCGACCTGATCCTCTGCACCGTTTCGGCGGAAATCGACTGGAATGCCTATCTCGGCCTGCTGAAGGTCAACGGCACCATGGTGCTTCTCGGTGTGCCTGAACATGCGATCCCCGTGCACGCCTTCTCGGTCATCCCCGGCCGCCGTTCTCTGGCTGGCTCTATGATCGGCTCTATCAAGGAAACCCAGGAGATGCTGGATTTCTGCGGCAAGCACGACATCGTGTCCGAAATCGAAAAGATCGACATCAAGGACGTCAACGAGGCTTATGAGCGCGTTCTGAAGAGCGACGTACGGTATCGCTTCGTCATCGATATGGCCTCGCTCGACGCGTGAGCGTTGGATAGGGCACACACGCCACATCCCCACTCCGTCACCCCGGACTAGATCCGGGGTCCAGCGCGATCAAGTCTTTGATCGAAAAAGACTCTTTTCACGGCGCAGACGCGCCGTGGCTGGATGCCGGATCTAGTCCGGCATGACGGAGGAGAGGTTGGGCGCGCCTACAGAAGCACGAGGGCGGGAAGCGCAGGCTTCCCGCCCTTTGCCTTCCCCCTGCCCTCAGGCCTCGTCCTTCAGCGTCTCTTTCTGGGTAATCAGCCGCGCGCTGTGCTGGCCGCTCAGGTAAATCCACAGCCAGCTCCACGCCACGGCAAGCCGCGACCGCGTCCCGATCAGGAAGTAGATATGGGCAAGTCCCCATATCCACCACGCCAGCACGCCCTTGAGCTTGAACCTGCCGAAATCGATCACCGCCGCGCGTTTGCCGATGGTCGCCAGATTGCCTTGATGGCTGTAGCGGAACGGCGATGGTGACGGCTGGCCGGCCAGCCGCGCCTTGATGACCTTCGCGACATAGGCGCCCTGCTGCTTTGCCGCGGGCGCAATACCCGGCACCGGCTTGCCGTTTTCCTGATTGACGGCGGCCGTATCGCCGATGACGAAGATATTCGGGTCGTCTTCCAGATTGAGATGAGGTCCGACGATGGCCCGTCCTGCCCGGTCGGCGGCGGCGTTGAGCCATTTCGCGGCGGGCGACGCCTGCACGCCGGCAGCCCAGACCACGGTGCGGCAGGGGTAATAGGTCTCGCCCACCGTCACGCCCTCATCGCTGCACGCCGTCACCGGCGTACCGAGCAGAACCTCGACACCAAGTTTTTCGAGCGCTTCCTTCGCATAGGCCGAAAGATCCTCCGTGAAGACCGGCAGAACGCGAGGGCCGGCCTCGACGAGCAGCACCCGGGTCTTTCTCGTATCCACATTGCGGAATTCCGCCGGCAGCGCCTTATGGGCCAGCTCGGCGATCATGCCTGCCATTTCCACGCCCGTCGGGCCTGCGCCGATGATGACGAAGGTCAGCAGCGCCTGCCGTTCTTCTTCGCTGGTGGCGAGTTCGGCCCGTTCGAAAGCCAGAAGCAGGCGGCGACGGATTGTCGTTGCATCTTCAAGCGTCTTGAGACCGGGGGCGGAACGTTCCCACTCGTCGCGGCCGAAATAGGCGTGGCGGGCGCCGGTTGCCAGCACCAGCGTATCGAAACCGATCACCTGACCCGAACTTAAATGCACGGTCCGCGCCGCCCGGTCTATGCCATTCACCTCCGCAAGCAGGGTCGTGACCTCCTTGCGGTCGCGGTAGAGATGGCGGATCGGCCAGGCGATTTCGGATGTCGCGAGAGCCGTCGTCGCAACCTGATAAAGCAATGGCTGGAACAGGTGGTGATTGCGACGATCGATCAACGTGATGCGGACAGGGCCCCCCTCCAGCCCATGTACCAGTTGCAAACCGCCGAAGCCTCCACCCACGACGACAACATGATGTTCTTGCATATGTCTTCTGCCTTCAAAAGCTCGCGCACGGAGCATGCGCAGCCAAACTATAGGCGAAAAAATTGACTTTGGTTATGAAATAGCCTGACCGCAGGCGTGACAAAAACGCCGGACTGTTTCAGCCATGCCATATTCCAGCGCATCCGCCGTCAGCCCGTGGCCGATGGAAACCTCGGCCAGATAAGGGATACGTTTCATCAGCTTGGGCAGGTTTGCGACGGTGAGGTCATGACCGGCATTGACGGCAAGCCCGAGCGCTCTGGCATGATCCGCCGTCTGCCCGAGCTTTTCGAGAAGCGCCTCACCCTTTTGCGGATCGTCAAAACAGCCGCCATAGGGGCCGGTGTAAAGTTCGATACGCGCAGCCCCCGTTTCAGCGGCCAGTTCCACCGGCTCGCGCTCCCCATCGCCATCGGCAAAAAGCGAGACGCGCATGCCGCCGGCCTTCAGGCGTCCCACCACGTCTTTCAGGAAAACGCCGTGCTTGCGGAAATCCCAGCCATGGTCGGAGGTCGCCTGCGACGGATCGTCAGGCACCAGCGTCACCTGCTCCGGTTGGGTCTTTTCGCAAAGAACGAGGAAATCCTCGGTCGGATAACCTTCGATGTTGAATTCCGCGCCGGGAAAACTGTCATCGATCAGCGCGCGCAGGACGGGCAGGTCCGAAAAGCGGATATGGCGCTGATCCGGCCGCGGGTGTACAGTCAGCCCGCTTGCCCCCGCCGCCAGTGCAATATGCCCGAAATGCGCGACATCCGGCCATGGAAGATCGCGGCGGTTGCGTAACATGGCAATTGCGTTCAGATTGACAGAAAGTTTTGCGGGCATGGCATCGGGGCTCCGGTTCGGAATTGACATCCTGTTTCACGCAGGTTGAGGCCAATCGCAAGAAGGCCGGCGAATTTTTTATTATTGCGGGAACGAAAACAGGCAATACACGTTACGGTTCTGATGTAGCGTTTGGTATGAGGTCTTGATCGGAAAACATGTCCGTCTTGGGGGAACAAGCAACGGACACCTTTAAAAAGGCAGGCACACTGTCAAAGAGCGCGAAGGGGGAGACAATGCAGGATGGCCGTATGCCGTTCGAAAGTCACGGCGACGAGGACAAACCCAATCTAAGGATCAGCAGCTTTCTACCGGATATAAGCCTGCCCTCCTCCCTGCCCGCGGAACCCGTGCCCATCGCCGACATGGCCAATATCTTCGGGGTGACCCACCGGACGCTGCATTTTTACGAAGAAAAGGCGCTGCTGACTTCAAAGCGCATCGGCCAGATGCGGGTCTATACCCACCGCAATGTCCAGCGCATGGCCGTCATCAACGTCTGCCGCGAAGTGGGCATTTCCGTCGCCGCCATTACCGAGATCATGGAAAAATTCGTCCGTTCGCTCTCGCAGAGCGAGGCGGACGATATATTCCACGCCGCGCTGCGGCAGCGGAAGCGGGAATTGACAGCCGAGCTTTCCACCCTTCAGCGCCAGGCCCAGCAGATCGAGGAACTGCTGGTCGCCGACACGGATGCGGACGGCACGGATGGCGCGGAACGGGCACCTGCAAAGGACATCGCCCTAACCGACACAGAACGAAAATGTCTGGAACTGATGGCGGAGGGTTACGCCCCGGTGAGGCTCGCCCGCGCCCTTGGTCTTTCCGGCAGCGATCTCAATGTTCTCGAGGCGAAGATCATCGGCAAGTTCAATGCCAGCAACCGCTTTCAGGCGGTCGCCAAGGCGGTTCTGCTCGGCGTCATCCGTGCATAGTCACGATCAACGAACGATTGTCAGTGTCTCCGCCGCACGGGTAATGGCGGTGTAAAGCCACCTCTCGCGCGAGTCCCGGAAAGCATAGCTCTCGTCGAAGAGAACCACATTGTTCCACTGCGAACCCTGCGCCTTGTGCACGGTCAGCGCATAGCCGAAATCGAACTCGTCATAACGTTTACGCGTGGACCACGGAATTTCCGTCTCCACATCCTCGAAAGCCGCCTTCAACAATTTGATTTTCGCAGCACCACGATCCATATCGTCGTCTTCGGGCCGGATCATCAGGTTGATGCCGGGCTTCACCGTCTCGCGCGATGAACTCATCACCTGCCAGAGCGAGCCGTTGAGCAGCCCCTTGGCCGGATCGTTCCGGAGGCAGACCAGCTTGTCGCCGGATTGCGGGTAATCGGCGGTAAAACCCTTCAGCTCGCGAAGCCGCTGATTGTAACGGCGGCGGGTGCGGTTGGTACCGACCAGCACCTGATCGGCATCGAGAACCAGCGACTGCGTCACCTCGGATTTGGAAATCACCTGCGCGGTCCCGTAATCGCCGCGCATGATCTCCCGGCCCTCCCGCACATCCATGGCAAGATGGATGATGGGATTGTCCTTGGCCTGGCGATGGATTTCCGACAGCAGATAATCCGGCTCCTGCTCGGTAAAGAAGCCGCCGCCCGAAACCGGCGGCAACTGGCCGGGATCGCCAAGCACGAGGATCGGCGTGCCGAAGCTCATCAGGTCCTTGCCGAGCTGCTCATCCACCATCGAACATTCATCGATGATGATGAGCGCCGCCTTGGCGAGCGGGCTCTGGCGGTTGATGGAGAACATCGGCGCAATCGAAGTTTTGCCTGTTTCCTCGTCTTCCACCGTTTCTTCGCCGCGCGGGCGATAGATCAGCGAATGGATGGTGCGGGCATTGGTCGCCCCGCGTGAGCGCAGCACCTGCGCCGCCTTGCCGGTGAAGGCCGCAAACAGCACCTCGCCATCGACATTTTCCGCGAAATGCTTGGCAAGCGTCGTCTTGCCCGTTCCGGCATAACCGAACAGCCGGAAAACCGGCGTCCGGCCTTCCTTCAGCCAGCGGGAAACAGCCTTCAGCGCTTCGTCCTGTTGCGGTGAAAATAACATGCGCCCTCATCGCAGGATTCGAGCGTGGTGCGCAACAGAAAAAGAACGAAAGATGAATCGCCGTGTGAGAATGCGGCAATAAAACACGGCTGGTTTTTAAGCCGTGGTCGCTATCATCCCTCGTATGAAGATATTGATTCTCGGTGCAACAGGTTTCATCGGTTCGGAGGTTCTCAAAAGCCTGCACCTCCGCGGGCATGCCGTGACGGGGCTGGCGCGTTCAGTCACCCACGCCCGCGACAAATGGCCTTTCGCCAACTGGGTCTCAGCCGATCTTTCCAGGATGACGCACGCGACAGACTGGTCATCGCTCGTCCATGACAATGACGCCATTGTCAATTGCGCGGGCGCGCTGCAAGACGGCCTGTCGGATGACCTTGCCGCGACGCAGGAGAAAGCGATGCTGGCGCTCTATGAAGCAGCGGCGCAGGCGGGCGGCAGACGGATAATCCAGATATCGGCCCGCACGGCGGGGGCCGCATCCGGCCTGCCCTTCCTCGCCACCAAACGCCGCGCCGATGAGGCACTCGCCGCAAGCGGTCTGCCTCACGTCATTCTGCGCCCCGCGCTGGTGGTTGGGCGAAACGCGCACGGCGGCACGGCACTCGTGCGTGCGCTTGCAGGCTTTCCCTTCGTGGTGCCCCTCGTCAATGGACAGATCGCCGTCCGAACGGTCGCGGTGGAGGATGTGGCAACCGTGGTATGCGCGGCGATCGACGGCGAAATCCCGGCGGGCAGCGATCTCGAACTCGCCGCGAAGGAAACGCTGACATTGCAGGACGTGGTCGCCAGACACCGGCAATGGCTGGGCCTGCCCCGTGCTCCGGTCATAAATCTTCCCGCCGCCTTTATGCGCCCCGTCGGCCTTGTTGCGGATGCCACAGGCAAACTCGGCTGGCGGTCGCCGCTGCGTTCGACCGCCATGACGGTCATGTCGGAAGGCATCGTGACGGAGAATGAAGGAGGACCGGTGATGGCCTCACTCAAGACCCTGGAACAGACGCTGGCCGCCCACCCTTCCGGTGTGCAGGACCTGTGGTTTGCCAGATTATATCTGCTGAAACCCCTGATCGTTCTCTGCCTGTCTTTATTCTGGCTGCTGTCCGGCCTCATACCGCTGCTAAATATCACTGGAGCAGCAGCGCATTTCCTGCCCTTTATGCCGCACACGCCGGCTGTCATTCTCGCGCTCGCCACCTGCCTCATCGATATAGGCCTCGGCATCGCCGTCCTGCTGCGGCCGCTCGCCAGAAAGGCGCTCGTCGCCATGTTGCTGGTCAGCGCCGCTTATCTGGCCGGCGGCAGCCTGCTCGAACCGACCCTTTGGCTCGATCCGCTCGGTCCTCTGGTCAAGGTTCTGCCTTCCATCGCCCTGACGCTCGTTGCCCTCGCCACCTTGGATGAACGCTGATGACGCTTGAGGAACTGCTGCGGCTTGCCCATGTCATCGGCGCGACGGTGCTGTTCGGCACTGGCGCGGGCATTGCCTTTTTCATGGTGATGGCACGGCGGACGGCCAGCCCGGCGCTGATCGCTCATGTCGCAGGCACTGTCGTCATCGCCGACACGGTCTTTACCGCCACCGCCGCGATCATCCAGCCTGTCACCGGATATTTTCTCGCGCGCATCATCGGCTGGCCGCTGACCGAAGGCTGGATCGCGCTTTCGCTCGCCCTTTATGTCTTCACCGGCATTTTCTGGCTGCCGGTGGTGTGGATACAGATCAGGCTGCGCGATATCGCCCGCGACTGCGCTGCCACCGGACAGGCCCTGCCGGCACAATGGTTCCGGCTTTACCGCATCTGGTTCGCCTGCGGTTTTCCCGCCTTTTTCGCGGTTCTCGGCATCATCTGGCTCATGCTCAACAAGCCGGATATTCCCGTGTTCGGCTGATGCGGCTCAATTGACGGCCTGCCGCTCGACAAGCTGCGCCAGCTGCTCCGCAACCGTGTTCCAACCGTCGAAGAAGCCCATCTCCGCGTGCCTGTCGCGATCCTCAAGATTGTTGTGCATGGCATAGGCCACATATTCCATGCCGTCGGGGTGATCGCGAAATGTCATCACGGCGGTGAGGAACGGCTGGGCGGAGGGGCGAAAACCCGCCGTCAGCGCATCGGTGAAAACCAGACGCTGCTCATGATCCACCGCCAGGAAACATCCTTTGACATGCGGACCGAAGGCTGTGCCGTCCTCGCTATAGCGCGTTTCGAAGGCGCCGCCGGGATGGAGCTCCATGCGGTCGACCCGGCATTGGCCGGGATGCGGCACCCACCATTGTTCGAGGCTGGCCTTGTCCGTCCAGGCATTCCAGACGAGCCGGCGCGGCGCCCTGATGATGCGGGAAATCTTCAGGTCGAGATCGGGATTGAAAGTCTCGGTCATTGGTCATTCTCCCCTTTGCTGGACATCCTGTCCTGTTGCGCCATGACGAATTGTTCGAGCCGATCGGTGCGGCCTTCCCAGATGGCGCGTTGTTGCGACAACCAGCCATCGAGCATGGAGAACCTTTGTTTCTCCAGCGAGCAGAACCGGACACGCCCCTGCTTGCGCGTCACGATCAGCCCCGCCCCTTCCAGCTGGCGGATATGTTTCATGAAGGATGGCAGGGCCATGTCGAAGGGCTCGGCAAGCGTTCCGATGCTCGCCTCCCCGCCGCCCAGCCTCAGGATCACCGCCCTGCGGGTCGGATCGGCAAGAGACTGGAAGATATCGTTGAGCGCGTCTGAATAGTTTTCCATAAGGCTAACTATCACATCGAAATAGTTAGCTCAATGGATAAGTTTAAAAATCGCAGAAATTCGTTGCCGCAGGGAATAATCCGTCAGGCTGCGGTGTCTCTTGATGTGCTGGCGGCACAGGCCGCCCGAACCAAGGAGGATATGTCCATGAAGATCCGCTTTATCGTTCCCGCCCTCGTTCTGGCTTTTGCCGGAACGGCCTATGCCGCCCCTATGGTCGAAACCGTCAAGACCGCCAAGGGCGATGTGCTGGCGGGCGAAAAAGGCATGACGCTCTACACTTTCAAGAACGACAAGAAGGGCGTATCCAATTGTTATGACAAATGCGCGGTGAACTGGCCGCCGTTTTTCGCAGCCGCCAGCGACAAGGCCGAGGGTGCCTATTCCCTCGTAAAGCGCAAGGACGGCAAAATGCAATGGGCGAAGGATGGCATGCCGCTTTATTACTGGGTCAAGGACACGAAAAAAGGCGACGCCACCGGCGACGGTATGAACGGTGTATGGGATGCCGCAAAACCCTGATGGCATGAAGGACGAAAAGCGGGGGAACCATTCCCCCGCAGCCGGCAGCTTCGAAACGGAGATGCTGGCGCTGATGCCCATGCTGCGCCGTTATTCTCGCAGCCTTTCCCGTTCAGATGCCGATGGCGAGGACCTCTTGCAGGACTGCGTGGAAAAGGCGCTGGCCAATAAAAGGCAATGGCGCGGAACGGGTTTGAAATCATGGGCTTACACGATAATGACGAATCTTTATCGTAACCGCCACCGCGCCGAGAAACGCCACCCGTCCGAGAGCTTGGACGGCCATGAGAGCATCGCCGGCGCGGAGACGCTCTCCGACACGCTGGAGAACGACCGGCTGCATGGCGCACTCGCCCTTCTTTCGCCGGACATGCGCACCGTGCTGATGCTGGTGACGGTGGAAGGCTACAGCTATCAGGAGGCGGCAGAGACATTGTCGATCCCGCTCGGCACCGTCATGTCCAGATTGTCCCGCGCCCGCGAAACCCTTCGCCAGCATCTGGCGGCGGATAATATCATTCCCCTGCGGAGACCAAGATGACACGGCTAGAGGCCATAACCGAAGACGATTTGCACGCCTATGTCGACGGACTTCTTTCCGACGATGACCGCGCGGCTGTCGAGGCCTGGCTGGCGGAAAGGCCGGAGGAGCAGGCCCGTGTGGAGGAATGGAGAAAACAGGCCGATATTCTGCGCAATGCCTTCGCCTCCTATGCCGCCGCACATCCGCATGACGCATCGATGCTCACCCCGCAAAAGAGGGACCGCGCATGGCGGGCAAAACCGGTTCTCCTGCAAACAGCGGCCGCCCTTTTGATATTCGTGGCGGGTGCTGCGGCGGGCAGGCTTCTGCCGCCGTCTTTTTCCACGCCGCAGGACGTGACCCTGGCGTCGCTGACCACGGATATTCCGGCGCAGGCGAAATCCGCCTATCTCATCTATGCTAGCGAGGTGCGCCATCCCGTCGAAGTCGGCGCGGGAGAACAGCAGCATCTCGCCACATGGCTCGGCAAGCGGCTCGGTTACCCCTTCACCATCCCCGATCTCTCAAAGATCGGATACGACCTCGTCGGCGGGCGTCTTATCCCCGTCAGCGGCAAACCGGGCGCGATGCTGATGTATCAGGACAAAACCGGCCGTCGGGTGACTGTGCTGATCGGCCACAACGAGGAAAACCGCACCACCAGCTTCCGCATGGCCAGCGCCGACGGCATCGAGACCTTCTACTGGATCGACAATGAACTGGGTTACGCCGTGTCCGCCGAGCTGACGCGCGACGAGGTGCAGGCAATCGCCGAGGAATGTTACCGGCAGTTCCCGACGTGAAGACCGTTATTTCAGCATCGGCCAGAGGCTGATGACGAGAAGCACGGCCATGGTGATATTGAACCATTTGAGCCGAACCGGCACAGCCAGCCATTCCCGCAAGGCAGAGCCGAAACCCGCCCAGGTGGAAACGCTGGGAAGATTGACCGCGGCGAAGGCCACGCCAACGACAAGCACGGTGAGGAAATATTGCCGCTCATCGGTATAGGTCGCCATCGCCGTCACCGCCATCACCCACGCCTTGGGATTGACCCACTGAAAGGCGGCCGCGGCAAGGAAACTCATCGGCTCCGATGCGGCCGAACCCTCACTCAGGCTGCGGGAGGTGCCGATCTTCCACGCAATCCAGACGAGATAGAGCCCGCCTGCGAATTTCAGCCCGGTGTAAAGCACGGGCACCGAATGCAGCAACGCGCCGAGACCGAAGCCGACCCCGATCAGCAGCGACAGGAAGCCCGCCCCGATGCCCAGCATATGCGGGATGGTGCGGCGGAAACCGAAATTCACGCCGGAGGCAAAAAGCATCATATTGTTCGGGCCGGGCGTGATGGATGTGGTGAAGGCAAACAGCACCAGCGCGACAAGAGTTTCGACAGTCATGATTTCTCCTTGAGCCGAAATCCTATCCGCCGGGCCAACATCAGGCCACCCCGCCGCATCGATGGCCGAGGTCAATTTTTTTGATGGATCGATCCTCTCCATCCCGGCTTTGAGAAGTCGGAACAACGTTCTATTGTCCGATTACCAACCGCTGGAGCGAAACCATGTATGACGATATTCCTTCCGTCACCCTGCCCTCCGGAAAAGAGGTTCCAGCCCTCGGCCTCGGCACCTGGAACATGGGGGAGACGAGATCATCCGCGCCACAGGAGGTCGAAAGCATCCGCAAGGCGATCGATCTCGGCATGACGCTGATCGACACGGCGGAAATGTATGCGGATGGCAGATCGGAAGAGGTGGTCGGCGCGGCCATCGCCGGCCGTCGACAGGACGTGTTTCTGGTCAGCAAGGTCTACCCCTGGAACGCCAGCGAAAGAGGCACGGCTGAGGCCTGCGAGCGCAGCCTTGCAAGGCTCGGCACCGACCATATCGACCTCTATCTGCTGCACTGGCGCGGTGAGCACCCGCTTGCAGAAACCGTGGCGGCTTTCGAAAGGCTGAAGAGCGACGGCAAGATCGGCGACTGGGGGGTCTCCAATTTCGACACCGACGACATGGAGGAGCTTTTCGCGGTTCCAGGCGGCAAGAACTGCGCGGCCAATCAGGTGCTCTACAATCTGTCCCGGCGTGGGCCGGAGTTTTCGCTGCTGCCCTGGTGCCAGGAGCGCGGCGTGCCGCTGATGGCCTATTCCCCCATCGAGCAGGGCCGCATCTTGAAGAACCACGAACTCATCCGCATCGCCAAGGCCTATCAGGCGACACCGGCGCAACTGGCGCTCGCCTTTCTTCTGGAGAGGGACGGTGTCATCGCCATCCCGAAATCCGCCAGCGTTTCCCGTGTCGAGGAAAATCGCGGCGCGACCGATCTTGAGATAACCGAGGAAGACTGGGCGGCGCTGGATGCCGTCTTCCCGCCGCCAACGCGCAAGACCTCGCTGGAAATGCTTTGATATAACAGTGGCTTAAGACACTGTCCGGAATCTCTCTAACAGGCCGTTGAATCGGAATGTGAGCAAAGCAATTGTGCCAGCGCCACGGCAGGCGGCACTTGAAAAACGGCGCGGAAAACCGCGCCGTTGTGTCCAGAAAAGTACCGCCCCGTTACGGTATGCGCCGCTCATATTCTTCTTTCAGCCCCAGCCATGTATCCCAGAACGGCCCCGGCTCCTTCTCCTGAAGACGGGCGGCGAGAATGTCGAGATGCACATGCCAGCCAGCGCTGACGTCAAGCCTCGTCCTCCTGTCGGCCAGCCGGCGATGAACCAGCGTCAGCAGCACATCCTTGCCAAGAGCCTGAAGCTCGATAGAGACCTCGCCACCTTCGCCCCAACTGAAGACCAGACGGTGCGGTGGGACCACGGTAATGATGCGGGAAGCCATACGGTCTTCTTCGGAAAAGCCCTCCGGGCGCCGGCCCGGCGGATCGGAAAGCTCATCGTTGCGCCAGACCAGTTCGAACGGCGCATCGGGCGCTAGCCGCATTTCGCCGGAAGCCAGCCAGCGACGGCGAAGCTCGCTTTGTGTGAGATAGGCCCATACCCGCTCGATCGGCCCCGGCAGCAGCCGTTCGATCTTAAGGGTCGTCGGTTCGACAAGACGGCCATAGGCGTCAGGCATTGCAATATCAGCCATTGTCATTTCCTCCATCTGCAGGGATTTTTCCCTGATCATCCTCCCTGAGCATCTGCTCAAGAATATCGAGGCGGCTGCCCCAGAACTGTCTGTAGAAATCGAGCCATTCATGCGCCTCTGCCAACGGTTCCGGCGCAAGGCGGCAGACATGGATGCGCCCCCTCACCTCGCGGCGGATAAGCCCCGCGTTCTCCAGCGCCTTGATATGTTTCGAGGCGGCGGCGAGCGATATGTCGAACGGCCGGGCCAACTGGCTCACCGTTCTCTCACCAAGGGAAAGATCGCGTAGCATCGTGCGTCGCGTGGCGTCGCCGAGGGCATGAAAGACAGTGTCGAGATGTGAAGCAGATAATTCAACCATGTTGTTGAATATAGGCTGTCGACTCGGAAAGTCAACCATATGGTTGAATATCAATTCAAGCGACGGCTAAAAAAAACCGCGGCAAAGCCGCGGTCGAGGATGATGACAAAGCAGAACCCCTAATCGACGTCATCCTTGGGCTTGTCCCCTGCTGTCCGGTTTAAATTTGGTGGACATGGCGCACGGTGTTGATTCTACTCGTATTCGAGCGTTTGGCGACGATCTCGGACACGAAAGAGGAGCAACACCGTGCGGCACAAGAATAGCGTCTTTCATGATCTTTTGAAGCGTATTCCCTGGGCGGCGTTTGAGCGGCTTGTGGATGAACACGGGGCTGACAAGCATGTCCGCCGGCTGTCGACCAAAAGCCAGTTCGTCGCCCTCCTGTATGGGCAGTTGGCGGGTTCGGTGAGCCTGCGCGAGATCGTCTTTGGCCTGGAGAGCCACTCTGCACGGCTCTATCATGTCGGCGCAAAGCCGGTGTCGCGCTCGACGCTTGCCGATGCCAATCGTCTGCGTCCGAGCCCTGTCTTTGCCGGGCTGTTTGCGCAGATGGTGGCGATGGCGGGACGCGGCCTGCGCCGGGCGGTGGGCGAGGCAACCTACCTCATCGATGCGACAGGGGTTCGCCTCTCCGGTGCCGGATCGCAGTGGGCGCGGTTTTCCCATCAAGCCTGCGGCGTCAAGGTCCACATCGTCTACGATGCGGATGCCGAACAACCGATCTATGCGGCGGTCACGCCGGCCAATATCAACGACATCACGGCTGCCAAGGCCATGCCGATCGCATCAGGCGCAACCTATGTCTTTGATCTTGGCTATTATGATTTCGGCTGGTGGGCCAAGCTGGACAAAGCCGGATGCCGGATCGTCACCCGGTTCAAGTCGCATACGCCGCTGACGGTCACCCATGAGCAGGCGGTGGACGGCGACGGTGTCATCCTGTCCGACCGCATCGGCCTGTTGCCGGCCCGCCAGGCCAAAAGCCGCAAAATCCGTTCAGCGATCCGGTCCGCGAGATCACCATCAGGACCGAGACGGGAAAGGTGTTGCGCATATTCTCCAATGATCTCGATGCACCGGCTCACGAGATCGCCGATCTCTACAAGCGCCGTTGGGCGATCGAACTGTTCTTCCGCTGGGTCAAGCAGACGCTGAAGATCAGCCATTTTCCTCGGCACGTCAGAAAATGCCGTGCGCATCCAGATCGCTGTCGCCCTGATCGC
>NZ_LT009745.1:1928608-2049037 GCF_900013505.1 Agrobacterium deltaense RV3
ACAAGCCCGAGCATGACGAAAGAGAGCTTTCAAAACCTTTCCAGGTCTAACCCACAGCGAACCGCAGGCTGTATCGAAGGCAACGGCTCCGGATATGGAGGTTACATCCCCTGCGGGCCGCGATTCATCGCCGCGATACCGGTGCGGCAAATCTCGATCAGGCCGAGCGGCTTGATGATCGCCACGAACTGGTCGATCTTCGACGACTTGCCGGTGATCTCGAAGATGAAATGCTCCACCGTCGCATCCACCACCTTGGCCTGAAACGCATCGGCAAGGCGCAGCGTCTCGGCACGGTCCTCGCCGGAACCGGCGACCTTGATGAGCGCCACTTCGCGCTCGATAGGCCGCTCCTGCCCGAGTTCGCGGGCGCGAACGGTGAGATCGAGAACCCGGTGCACCGGCACGATGCGCTCAAGCTGGGCCTTGATCTGCTCCAGCACGATGGGCGTGCCGCGCGTGACGATGGTGATGCGCGACAGATGCGCCTCATGTTCCGTTTCCGAAACCGTCAGGCTCTCGATGTTGTAGCCGCGGCCGGAGAACAGGCCGATGACCCGGGCGAGAACGCCCGGCTCGTTGCTGACGAGAACCGACAGCGTGTGGTTTTCAACGGCGGCCGTTTCCTTCTGGATGAAATAGGCCGAGCCGGTGGGTTGTAGGTGTGCGTTCATGTCCTTTTCCTCTCCCGGCTCAGACTAGCTGACGGCCCTTGGCGTCAATGGCGTTGGCAACCGCTTCATCCGTCGCCTCATCCGGCAACAGCATCTCGTTATGGGCTTTACCAGACGGGATCATCGGGAAGCAATTGGCAAGATTGGCGACGCGGCAATCGAAGATGACCGGCTTCTTGACCGCGATCATTTCTGCAATCTTGTCGTCCAGTTCCTTTGGATCGTCGCAATACATGCCGACCGCGCCATAGGCTTCCGCCAGCTTGACGAAATCGGGCATGGCTTCCGTATAGGAGTTGGACAGGCGGTTGCCGTGCAGCAGCTGCTGCCATTGGCGCACCATGCCCATATACTGGTTGTTGAGGATGAAGATCTTCACCGGCAGACCGTACTGGATGGCGCAGGACATTTCCTGAATGCACATCTGGATCGAGGCGTCACCGGCAATATCGATGACCAGCGCGTCCGGATGCGCGACCTGAACGCCGATGGCCGCCGGCAGGCCGTAACCCATGGTGCCGAGACCGCCCGAGGTCATCCAGTGGTTCGGCTCCTCGAAACCGAAGAACTGCGCCGCCCACATCTGATGCTGGCCGACTTCGGTGGTGATATAGGTGTCGCGGCCCTTCGAGGCCTCATAAAGCCGCTGCAAGGCATATTGCGGCATGATGACATCGTTGGAGTTCTTATAGGCGAAGGAATTGCGGGCGCGCCAGCGCTCGATCTGCGCCCACCAGTCGGCCGTCTGAGCCTTCTCAACCTTCTTCGGCAGAGCGCGCCACAGGCGAACCATATCTTCCAGAACATGGCTGACATCGCCGATGATCGGCACGTCGACGCGAACCGTCTTGTTGATCGAGGACGGGTCGATATCGATATGGATCTTCTTCGAATTCGGCGAAAACGCATTGATGCGGCCGGTAATTCGGTCGTCGAAACGCGCGCCGACGCAGACCAGAACGTCGCAATCATGCATCGTCATATTGGCTTCATAGGAACCGTGCATGCCCAGCATGCCGAGCCAGTTCTTGCCGGAAGCCGGATAGGCGCCGAGACCCATGAGCGTCGAGGTGATCGGGAAGCCGGTCAGCTCCACCAGTTCGCGCAGCAGCCGGGTTGCCTCCGGACCGGAATTGATGACGCCGCCGCCGGTATAGAAAACCGGCTTCTTCGCCTTCGACATCAGGTCGATGGCGGCATGAATGGCGTTCAGATCGCCCTGAACCTTCGGCTTGTAGCTCTCGTGCTGGGTGGCGGCGGAGGGCGGCGTATAGGTGCCGGTGGCGAACTGGATGTCCTTCGGAATATCGACGACGACAGGACCGGGACGACCCGTCTGCGCGATGCGGAAGGCTTCATGGATGATGCCCGCCAGCTCGTTGACGTCCTTGACCAGCCAGTTGTGCTTGGTGCAGGGGCGCGTGATGCCGACGGTATCGCATTCCTGGAACGCGTCGGAACCGATGAGCGTGGTGGGAACCTGGCCGGACAGGCAGACGAGCGGAATGGAATCCATCAGCGCATCCTGCAGCGGCGTGACCGCATTGGTGGCGCCGGGGCCGGAGGTGACGAGCATGACGCCGACCTTGCCGGTGGAACGGGCATAACCTTCGGCGGCATGGCCTGCGCCCTGCTCGTGGCGCACGAGGATATGCTGGATGTCTTCCTGCTGGAAAATCTCGTCATAGATCGGAAGCACGGCACCGCCCGGATAACCGAAGATGTGCTCGACGCCATTGTCCTTCAGCGCCTGCAGAACGATCTCCGCACCTGTCATGCGATTGCTGTTTTCCGTATTGTCCTTATCCGTCATTGCCTGTTTCCATCCCGCTTTGGCTTTGGATATCGAGGAGCCCGAGGGCCTGTTTGAAGACATAAAAAAAGGCCCCTAGAGGAGCCTCGTTCAGCGCATGGGTGCTTTCGCCGGATGGTTACACCATCCTGCCCATGCGCCGTCCCACCACGATAAGTACGTTAAGATTTTTCATGGGCCGGAGTGTTAGCCACAAAAGCCCCAGCCGTCAACGCATATTGCAGGAAAAAATCGCCGTCGCCTTCTTTTATTACCTGAAAGGCTGCTTGCGCGAAATTTTCGAACGCAGCCGATACACATGTTGTTAAGCATAATCTTTTAATATCGAGAACGCAGATACTGCCCGAACCACCGCGATCATCCGCATGTACCGGGAAAAAATGTGAGTAACGACACGTTTCATAATGCGTCCCGCATGGACGAAAACGAACGGCGATCCGGCCAGCAGCCGGCGAACCGCATGCTGGGCCGCGTCATCGCCTGTAACGGTGCGCATGCCACCATCGCCGCCGAAACGGAACCCGGCACCACCGATGTCTCGCAGCTCTGGTCCGTCGGACGCCTGATCTCCATCGAAATGGGTACGAGCCGTGTGGCGGCGCTGGTTTTTTCCATGCGAACCGGCGAGGACTACTGGGCGGCGGACAGGCCGAACAGGCTGCTGATAGAGGTTGAACTGGTTGGCGAAGTCTATCGCACCGAGGACGGCAGCGAGCGCTTTTCCACCGGCATCTCCCGTTACCCCTATCTCGGTGCAGTGGCGCATCGCATCCGCACCAGCGATCTTGCCAAGATTTACGACAGCGGCAAGCGCGACGCCTGCACGATCGGCAGGCTGACCCAGGACGACACGATCAACGCCACCATCAGCATTCCCCAGATGCTCGCCAAACATTTCGCCGTCGTCGGCTCGACGGGTGTGGGCAAGACCACCGCCGTCTCGCTGCTTCTGAACAAGGCGATCGAGACCGACCCGAAGCTGCGCGTCCTCATTCTCGATCCGCACAATGAATTCGCGGCCGCCTTTCCCGATCATTCGGTCGTCATCGACACCGATACGCTGGATCTTCCCTTCTGGCTGATGCGCCTTGAGGAATTTGCGGAAGTGATTTTCCGCGGCCGCAAACCCGTACCTGAAGAAATGGATGTCCTTCGCGACCTCGTTCCGGAAGCGAAAAAGGCATTTCGCGGCACCGAGGGTTCCGCCGTGCGCCGCACCTCCGACAAGAGCGCGATCACGCCGGATACGCCGGTGCCCTATCGCATGGCCGATCTTCTCGCCTTGATCGACGAGCGTATCGGCCGGCTGGAAGGGCGTGGCGAAAAACCCGCGCTGCGCTCGCTGAAAGGCCGCATCCTCTCGGCCATCAACGACACGCGCTATAATTTCATGTTCTCCAGCAATACGATCAGCGACACCATTCTGGAGACGGTCGCGCATATTTTCCGCATTCCCGGGGAAGGCAAACCGATTTCGGTGTTCCAGCTCTCCGGCATCCCCTCCGAAGTGGTGAATTCGGTGGTCTCCGTCCTCTGCCGCATGTCCTTCGAACTGGCGGTGCTGGCGCGCGGCTCGCTGCATATGCTTGTCGTCTGCGAGGAAGCGCACCGTTATGTGCCCGCCGACCCCGAGCGCGGCTTTTTCCCCACCCGGCAATCCATTGCCCAGATCGCCAAGGAAGGCCGTAAATACGGCATTTCGCTCGGCGTCATCAGCCAGCGGCCAAGCGAGCTGGACCAGACCATTCTGTCGCAATGCTCGACCGTTTTCGCCATGCGGCTGTCGAACGAGATCGACCAGAAGATCATTCTCTCCGCCGTACCGAACGCATCGACCTCGACCACCAGCTTTCTGTCTTCCATCGGCAATGGCGAGGCCATCGCCTTCGGCGAGGCCGTCAGTGTACCGATGCGCATGCGTTTCGACCGCGTGGCCACGGCCAAATTGCCGAAAGCAAGCGGCACCATCAGCCATACGAACCATGAAACCCCGGACACGGTCGATCTGAACAACATCGTCACCCGCATGCGCGCCACGGCCAAGCCTGTCATCACCGGCTTCCAGCAAAGCGTCGAAGCAGCCTTTTCCGATCTGCCGGAGCCGGCAGCCGCACCACGGGAGACAGACGATATCGACCGCTGGAAGCGGGAACTGGGAACGGCCGCACCGGAGGGATACGAGCCGTACCGCCCGGACATGCTGCCCGGCCGCACACTCTCCGCATCGCCAAATCCGGCGGCACCCGATGCGGCCTCCGGCGCCGTCAACGAATTGCGCAAGGCGAGTTTCCAGATGCAGGCACAGAATGGCCCACCGCCCGATGCACGTCCTTCGCTCCGCGAAAGCCTGCTGAAGAAACCGCTCGGCAGTCTCTACCGGAAAGACTGATGGGCGCTCTCACGGCTGGATACGTGTCCAGTCGTCCCCCATCTGGTTGCGAAACCAGGTCATCTGCCGTTTGGCATATTGACGTGTCGCGGCCGCCGATTTTTCGATCACCTCCGCCTCGCCGATGCGCCCGGCCAGCATATCGGCAATCTGGGCAACGCCGATCGCCTTCATTGCGGTGGCATCGGATGCGAGGTTGAGCGCGAGAAGCGCCTGCACCTCCTCCACTGCCCCGCTATCCATCATCATCTCGAAACGCCGGTTGATGCGGTCATGCAGCACCGGCCTTTCCGGCAGGACGACGAATTTTTGCGCCCGCTCGGGATCGACGATCATCGGGCCGCTGGCGCGCTGAAAATCCCGGATCGACTTTCCGGTCGCCTTGAGCACCTCCAGCGCCCGGACGATACGCTGGCCGTCTCCCGGCTGCAGCATATCCGCCATGGCCGAATCGTGCCGTGCGAGTTCGGCATGGAGCGCAGCCGCCCCCTCCCCGATCAGCCGGGCGCGCAGCCCATCGCGGATGTCATCGGGAATGGCGGGCATATCGGAAAGCCCACCCGTCAGCGCCTTGAAATAAAGCCCCGTACCGCCGACGACGACGGGCAAACGCCCCTGCCCGCGCAAATCCGCAAGCAGGGCAGAAATCTCCCGCAGCCATTCGCCCGTTGAATAGAGGCTGCTCGCCGGCACATGGCCATAGAGAAGATGCGGCACGCCCTCCATCTCGTCTTCGGACGGCCGCGCGGTCAGCACCCGCAGCGTGTCGTAAACCTGCATGCTGTCGGCATTGATGACGACGCCGTCCCGCTCCCGCGCCAGACGAAGCGCAAGCGCGGACTTGCCGCTTGCCGTCGGGCCGGTTATCAGGATCGCATCAAAATTCTCATCAAGGTTTTTCATCATGGCTCTCGTTGCCACGCTTATCGCCAATCCGTCAAATCCTGTTCTGACACCGGCCCTCGGCGAGGCGGCCGCAAAGGCCGCCAACGCATCGGGCCTTTATTGGCTGGCCGATGGCATCGCCTGCGATATCGCCCTGCCCTCCGGCACCGCAGCCGAGCAGGCTCGCAGTGCGATTACAGCCACGCTTGCCGGCCAGCCAGTCGATATCGTTATCCAGGAACAGGATCAGCGCCGCAAGAAACTGCTGATCGCCGATATGGATTCGACCATGATCGGCCAGGAATGCATTGACGAGCTGGCCGCCGAAGTCGGGCTGAAGGAAAAAGTTTCCGCTATTACCGCCCGCGCCATGAATGGCGAGATCGCCTTCGAACCCGCACTGCGGGAACGTGTGGCGCTGCTGAAGGGCCTGCCTGTCTCGGTTATCGACGATGTCATCGAAAAGCGCATCACGCTTACCCCCGGCGGCAGGGAGCTGATCGCCACCATGAAGGCCAAGGGCTATTATACCGCCCTCGTTTCCGGCGGCTTCACCGTCTTCACCGGCCGCGTCGCCGCCATGCTGGGTTTTGACGAGAACCGCGCCAATCTGCTCGGCGAAGCCGATGGTGAGCTTGACGGCACCGTGGCCGAACCCATCCTCGGCAAACAGGCCAAGGTGGATGCGCTGAACGATATTGCCGCAAAGCTCGGCATCTCGCCGGAAGAGGCGATGGCGGTCGGCGATGGCGCCAACGATCTCGGCATGCTGCATCTGGCCGGCGCCGGCGTTGCCCTGCACGCCAAGCCGGCAGTGGCCGCCGAGGCGCAGATGCGCATCGACCATGGCGACCTGACCGCGCTTCTTTACATCCAGGGCTATCGCAAGACGGATTTTGTCACTCCATGATCATCCGAGAGACGCCACGACTCATTCTGCGCGAGTGGAAGGAGAGCGACCGTGACCTGTTCCGCGAAATCAACGCCGACGAAAAGGTCATGGAGTTTTTCCCCTTCCGCCGCAGCCATGCGGAAGCGGACGCCGTGCTGGAAACCATCAACGGCATGATCCGCGGCAGCGGCTATGGCTTTTATGCCATGGAGCTGCGTGAAACCTGCGAAGTCATGGGCTTCTGCGGTATCTCCCCGGTCATGAACCTCGATCCCCCCTTCCCGGTCGGCACCATGGAGATCGGCTGGCGGCTCGCCACCCGCTTCTGGGGCCACGGCTATGTCACGGAAGCGGCGCAGTCGCTGCTCGTCATGGCCTTCGATGAAAAGGAAACGCCGGAAATCGTCTCCTTCGCCGTCCACGACAACCACCGTTCGACGGCGGTGATGGAGCGCATCGGCCTGAAGCGCGATCCTTCGCGCGACTTCGACCATCCGCGCGTGCCGGAAGACACACATCCGCATCTGCGGCCGCACGTCACCTATGCGCTGACGCTGGAAGAATGGCGGGCGCGATAAGACACCTGCCCGCCGGTTCCCAAGGTCATTTCACCGCGGCATTGCCGCCATCGGCGAACAGAGCGGCACCGGCGACGAAGCTCGCCATGGGGCTCGCGAGGAAAAGCGCTACCCGCGCAATTTCCGGCGGCTCAGCGATACGTTTCATCGCATGCAGGCCGGCGGCCCATTCCTTCTGGGCGTCGTCTCCCGCAGCAGCTGTATCGACCCCGCCGGGCAGCAGCGCATTGGCGCGAATGCCTTTGACCGCATAATCGGCGGTGATGCCTTTCACCAGCCCCATCAACCCCGCCTTGGCCGCGCCATAAGCCGCCATGCCCGGTATGCCGGCGCTGGTGCCGACAAAGCTTGAGGTAAAGACGATGGAACCGCCACCCCGCATCAACATCGGCGGAATCTGGTAACGCGCGCCCAGAAAGGCGGAGGTGAGATTGACATTGAGCGCATGATCCCATTCCGCAGGCGAAATCTCCGCCAGCGGTTTCATGGCTCCCACCGCTCCGGCATTGTTGACGCCAATATCGAGGCCACCGAAGACGCTTATGGCCGCATCCGCCAACCGGGCATGGGTTTCGGCAATACCGGCATCGCCGGCAACCGTGTGGACGCAACCGCCGGCCTCACGAATGTCGGCGGCAACCTCATGCAGGGCCTTTTCGCCGCGCGCATTGATGACAACGGCCGCACCTTCGGCGGCAAACAGCATCGCCGTCGCCCGGCCGATGCCGGATGACGCGCCGGTGATGATGGCAACCTTGTTTTCGAGTAATTTCATATCCTTGGCCTCCGTTCGATGGAGACCAAGAATTAGAGAGCAGCCGGGATCACAACCACCCGATTCCTGCCTGACCGGGCGGAAAGCGCCTTATTCCAGCGGCAGCGCCACGACGCGCAGATTGCCCTGCGCATCGGCCACCATCATATGCGCATTCTTGCGGCCTTCGGATTTCAGGCCGTTGACGCGCACCAGCACGTCACCCGGAACCTCCATGAAATCCTGCCCGACCTCGACGATGATATCGCCGGCCTTCATGCCCTTCTGTTCGGCGGGCGAGCCCGGATCGACGCTCGCCACCAGCACGCCTTCGACGCTTTCGGCAATGCCCTTTTCGGTGCGCAATTCGTTGCTCAGCACCACGAGGTTCATGCCGAGCACGCTCTGCGGCGCCTCGCGCACTTCCGGCGTCTGGTCCTGCGCCTGATCGTCGGCGCCGCCATCATCTTCCGGTGCAACCACACCGCCATCGCCGTCTTCACTCTGCTGATCTTCGGTCGAGGCCTTTTCGTCGGTCGTATCCTGCAATTGCCCGAGCTTGACCTTGACGGTTTCCTCCTTGCCGTCACGCAGGATCACCACATCGACCTCCTTGCCGACCGGGCTTTCCGCCACGATCCGCAAGAGGTCGCGCATCTCATGAATATCCTTGCCGTCGAATTTCAGCACGACATCGCCGGCCTGGATCGGGCCGTTCTCCACCGGTCCGCCCTTGGCGACGCCGGAGATCAGCGCACCCTTGGCGCTGTCCATGCCGAGGCTTGCCGCCACATCGTCGGTGACCGGCTGGACACGAACGCCAAGCCAGCCGCGGCGCGTCTCGCCGAACTCGATGAGCTGCTGGACGATATTCTGGGCAAGCTCCGTCGGCACGGCGAAACCGATGCCGATCGAACCGCCGCTCGGGGAAATGATTGCCGTATTGATGCCGATAACCTCACCCTTCATGTTGAAGAGCGGACCGCCGGAATTGCCCTTGTTGATGGCCGCATCCGTCTGGATGAAATTGTCATAGGGACCGGCATTGATGTTACGCCCGCGCGCGGAAATGACACCCACCGTCAGCGAGCCGCCAAGCCCGAAGGGGTTGCCGATGGCCATCACCCAGTCGCCGATGCGCATGCTGCGCGAATCGCCGAACTTGACGGCCTTCAGCGGCGTTTTCGGCTCCACCTTCAACACCGAAAGGTCGGTCTTGGTATCGGTGCCGACCAGCGTCGCCTTGAGCTTCGAGCCGTTCGGGAAAATCACCTCGATAGCGTCAGCACCCTCGATGACATGGTTGTTGGTGACAACGTAGCCGGCCGGATCGATGACGAAACCCGAGCCCAGCGAACTCACCTTTTCGCCACCCTCGGGCTTCTGGCTGTCGAAGTAGTCCTTGAAGAATTCCTGGAACGGTGAACCTTCCGGCAGCTTTGGCGGAACGGGCCCTTTGCCCTCGGTCTTGACGTTCTGCGACGTGGAAATATTCACGACCGCATCGAGAAGCGGCTCGGCGAGATCTGCCACCGATTCCGGCCCATGGCTCTGCGCTCTCGCAGCAACCGGTGCCGTCAGGCTGCCTGCCACAAGCGCGATGCCCGCGACTGCGGCGATGCTGCTGCGAAAAGGCGAAAGAAGGGTCACGGCCATAAGCGTCCTCGCGTTTCAAATAGTCTTGCCCTGCATATATCGGCAAAGCATAAGGCGGAATGATGAAGTGTAAAAATACCTTTTCGTGAACAGGCGGGGGACGCCTTGCCCTTAGCCACAGCATTGGCACGAAAACGGACCAAAAAGAAAGGGCCGGTAAAACCGGCCCCTCCAAAATCATTTTTTCCGCTATCAGTTCGCCGGCGCTGGCGCAGGGGCAGCCGGAGCGGCAGGGGCCGCACCGTCGATATTGTTGAAATAACGGAAGAAGGTCGAGTCCGGGGACAGAACCAGCGTCGTGCCGTTGCCGTTCAGCGCATTGGCATAGGCGGACATGGAGCGATAGAACTCGAAGAAGTTCGGATCGCGCTGGAAAGCCTCGCCGAACACCTTGTTGCGCTCCGCATCGCCTTCACCGCGCAGCACTTCGGACTGACGGCGGGCGTCGGATTCCAGCTCGACGACCTGACGGTCGGCGATGGCGCGGCGGCGCTGCGCCTCTTCGTTACCGCGGGCGCGGATCAGTTCGGCCTCGGCCAGACGTTCCGACTTCATGCGCTCGAAGGTCTGCTGCGAGACTTCCTGCGTCAGGTCGGTACGGCGGATGCGGACATCGACGATGCTGATACCGAGCGATTCCGCATCGGGACGCAGATCGTCACGCACTTCCTGCATCATCGATGCACGTGCGTCCGAAAGCGCCGATTCGAAGCCGCGCAGACCGTAGACCCGGCGCAGCGAGGCGTCGAGACGGGTACGCAGACGCGATTCCGCCGACATCTGGTCACCTGAGACCGTCTGCCGGAAGCGGCGCGCATCCGTGATGCGATAGACCACGAAGGCATCGACCTCGTAGAACTTGCCGCCGGAAACCTGAACGCGAATATTGTCGTGATCGAAGCGCAGCGCCCGGTTCTCGATATATTGTACCCGGTCGGCATCCATGAAGGCGAAGGGCAGCTTGAAATAGAGGCCCGGCGCGGTTTTCACATCCTGGATTTCACCGAAGCGGACAACGATGGCCTGCTGGCGCTCGTTGACGACGAAGATCGACGAGTAACCGAGGAAAAGCACGACGGCGAGGCCGACGAGAATGGCAGAAAGACGGTTACCCATATCAGTTGCCTCCCTGCTGTGCTGCGCCCGGATTGTTGCGCATGATCTCGTTCAGAGGCAGATAAGGCACCACGCCCTGTTTTTCGTCGATGATGATCTTGTTGGAACCCTTCAGGACCTGCTCCATCGTTTCCAGGAACATGCGCTGGCGGGTCACGTCCGGCGCGGTGCGATACTGGTCATAGATGGAGACGAAGCGCTGCGCCTCACCCTGCGCCTCGTTAACGACGCGCGACTTGTACGCATTCGCTTCTTCGAGGATCTGCGCGGCCTGACCGCGAGCGGCGCCGAGCTTCTGGTTGGCGTACTGGTTGGCTTCCTGAACGAAGCGGTCTTCGTCCTGTTCGGCACGCTGCACTTCATCGAAGGCATCGGCCACTTCGCGCGGCGGCGCCGCATCTTCGATCGCCACGGCATTGATGGAAATGCCGGCGCCATAACCGTCCATGGTGGACTGGATGATGGTGCGCACATCCGCCGCAATCGCCTGACGGTTATCGCGGAAAATGTCCTGTGCCGGACGACGGCCGACGACTTCGCGCATGGCGCTTTCGGAAACCTGCTGCAGGGTTTCGGCCGGGCTGTCGACGTTGAAGAGATAGGATTTCGGATCGGAAACCGTATAGAGCACCGAGAACTGCACGTTGACGATGTTCTGGTCGCCGGTCAGCATCACGCCGCTAGACGAAGACGATGAGGCGCGCGAGCCGATATTCTGCTGCTGCTCGGTGACCTTGACGATTTCAACCGTCTCGATCGGCCACAGATGGAAATGCAGACCGGGCATCGAGATTTCGTCCTTCGGGCGGCCGAAACGCAGTTCCACGCCGCGCTCGTCCGGCTGGACGGTATAGATGGACTGGATGCCGAGGAAAACCAGCACGACGAGAACCACGATGGCAACTGCGCCGCCGTTGAAGCCGCCGGGCAGCACATTCTTGAAACGGTCCTGGCTGCGCCGGATGATCTCTTCCAGATCGGGCGGGCCGCCATTGCCGCCGCCACCGCCGCGAGGCCGGTTAGGCCCCTGCCCCCATGGGCCGCCACCGCCGCCCTGGTTGTTTCCTCCACCGCCGCCGCCCCAAGGGCCGCCGCCGCCATTCTGATTGCTCCAGGGCATCAATACCTCTTTATAAAAGCCTCTCCCGGTTCCGTTCGAAAGCGATTGCTCGCGTGCGGCGGGAATATCGACCCGTTATAGGAAGGAGAAGCGTCCGTTTCAACGCAGAGGTGGTAACTAAATACCCAATCAGGGTAAATAGTTCACTTTGACGCGGCTCTTCGCACATAAGTGGTAAACAGAACCGGATAATTGTCCTTTTCCCCTGCGGGAGCAGGGATTTCCTCGATTTTCTCAAAAACGGCAGGATCGATTTCCGGGAAAAAAGTGTCGCCATCGAGCTTTACCGCGACATGGGTGACGGAAAGTTGATCGGCGAAGGGCATGGCCTGACGGTAAATCTCGCCACCACCGGCCACGAAGACCTCATCCACACCCAGTTCCACAGCCTTGCTTGCGGCAAGCTTCAAAGCCTCCTCCAGCGAGGAGACGACATCCACACCTTGCGGCCGGTAATCGGCATTGCGGCTGACGATGATATGCGGGCGGCCCGGTAATGGACGCTCGCCGACGGATAAAAACGTCTTGCGACCCATGATGAGCGGCTTGCCCATCGTCATCGCCTTGAAGCGCTTGAGGTCGGTAGAGAGTTTCCACGGCATGTCGAGGTCGCGGCCGATGACGCCGTTTTCGGACACTGCAACGATGATGGTGACGCGCGGTTCGCTCATACCGCGATCGGCGCCTTGATGCTTGAATCGGCCTCGTAGTTTTCCAGCGTAAAGTCTCCGAACTTAAAGGCGAAAAGGTCCTTCACATCCGGGTTGAGGCGCATCGTCGGCAGGGCCTTGGGCGTGCGGGTCATCTGCAGCTTCGCCTGCTCGAAATGATTGGCATAGATATGCGCATCGCCGAGCGTATGGACGAAATCGCCCGGCTTCAGGCCGGTGACCTGCGCCACCATCAGCGTCAGAAGCGCATAGGAGGCGATGTTGAACGGCACGCCGAGGAAAATGTCGGCCGAGCGCTGATAGAGCTGGCAGGACAGCTTTCCATCGGAAACATAGAACTGGAACAGGCAATGGCATGGCGGCAGCGCCATCTCGTCCACCAGCGCCGGGTTCCAGGCCGAAACGATGTGACGGCGGGAATTCGGATTGGTTTTCAGGCTCTCGATCAAAAGCGCGATCTGATCGACATGGCGACCGTCCGGCGCGGGCCAGGACCGCCACTGCGCACCATAGACCGGGCCGAGATCGCCGTTCTCGTCGGCCCACTCATCCCAGATGGAAACGCCGTTTTCCTTGAGATAGGCGATATTGGTATCGCCCTTAAGGAACCACAGCAGTTCATGAATGATGGAGCGCAGATGCAGCTTCTTGGTGGTGAGAACCGGAAAACCTTCGGAAAGGTCGAAACGCATCTGGTAACCGAACACCGAGCGCGTGCCCGTACCGGTGCGGTCTCCGCGGTCGGAGCCGGTTTCCATCACATGCCGGAGAAGATCGAGATATTGTTTCATGCGTTCTGCCGCCGATTCCCTGATATCAGGGCAATATAATAGCACAGGGCGGCAGAACCAATCATCTAATGCGGGCTTATCCCCGCTAAATCAAAGCGACTGGAGTTTGCCCAGTTCCTTGGCGACCAGATAATAAAAGGTCACGCGCGATTTGGAGCGGTCCGCAGCCATGGCCTTGGCAACGGCATCGATTGCCTGATCGGCCGTGCCGTCGGTCACACCGAGCTTCTTGCCGCACCAGCTCGCCTTCACACGTGCAAGCTCTTCCGGATCGGAAGCGGACACCAGCGAGGAATCCCGGTTGCGCAGGGCGATGCCGAGATGTTTGACGATCTTGCCGACCACCGCTTCGTCGGCTGCTGCGTCGTATTTCTTCACATCTGCGAGATAGTCAGTCATGTCCACTCCTTCGTGTGTCCCCGGCCCGGTGTTGCTTCTGGTGACCGGTTGCATGGACAATGGGACAGCAATCCCTCGTCGTCAAGAATTGTCTAAAGTGCGGGCCGCAATCACGAAACCTTTTCATGGAATTGTCATCGCCCCCCTTTTCTCAGGCGGTCGAAACGCCTATATGAGCCTTGCCGGGGCAACCCGGCTATGGCGATAAACGGTCGGTGTAATAAACCTATTGGACCCGGGGGCGGTACCCGGCGCCTCCACCAAAAACCGGCGGACTTTCATGAAACGAAGGCCGGCTTTTGATGGGGGCGAAATAGGATCGACAAGGGCGTAAAGATCGAACTTTTGCTCGGCATGATACCGCCGTTATCGGGTCACAAGTGTAGTTGCAAACGACAACAACGCTAAGGAATATGCTCTCGCTGCCTAATGGCGGTGCGGGAATTCCGCTCTAAAGTCCTCACGGCTAGCCCCGTGAGGCGGGGTTCGGAGGTACCTGGCAACAGAAACCTCCACCTTCTCCATTTTGCCTGAATTGGTTATATGATAGCTGACTCGCAATCGGCATCGGCTTTTCCGTTGCTGCCGTTCAGGACATTGCGTATACTTGGTCAACGCGTGAGCGTCAGGATCGGAAATGATCCCGGCTCAAGGATTACGCGAAGATTCAAAGTGTTACAGCGTCCTTGGCGCGCAAGCCGCGCCGTGCATTAAAAGACGTTCGAATAAGGGAAAGACAGGACCGCATGGGGCAGGATCATATCCGTTACGACATTCTCGCACAGGATGCCCTTCGCGGCGTTATTCGTAAGGTTTTGGGTGAAGTGGCCGCAACCGGTCGTCTGCCCGGCGACCACCACTTTTTCATCACCTTCCTGACCGGCGCGCCGGGCGTGCGGATTTCCCAGCACCTCAAGGCGAAATATGCCGAGCAGATGACCATCGTTATCCAGCATCAGTTCTGGGACCTGAAAGTAACCGAAACCGGCTTCGAAATCGGCTTGTCCTTCTCGGATACGCCGGAAAAGCTGGTGATCCCCTATAACGCCATTCGCGGTTTCTACGATCCTTCCGTCAATTTCGAGCTCGAATTCGACGTGCCTCTGGCCGAAGAGGAAGAAATCGAAGACGCAGAGATCACCGCTTATCCCGTTTCCCATGAGGCCAAGCCCGCTGCCGCTTCCGAGACGCCCAAATCCGGAGAGGAAAAGAAGGAAGGCTCGGTCGTTTCGCTGGATGCCTTCCGCAAGAAGCAATAACGGCTTTTACGCAGCGCTTACGAAACCCGAGGAGACATATCCCCATGGCGGCCGATATCGTCAATCTGCGTCAGTTTCGCAAACAGAAAGCCCGTAGCGAAAAAGAAAAGCAGGCGGAACAGAACCGCCTGTCCTTCGGCCGCACCAAGACCGAAAAAAATCTTACCTCGGCCCTGAACGAAAAGGCCGAAAAGGCGCTCGATCAGGGGCGGCTCGAAAAAAACGATGACGGGACCGGCAAAGACTGACGGGCCAGCCGGACGCCGCGGATTTCGGGACTATCGGAAAAGAATCGCAAAACAGGGACTTGCCGGGGAGACATGATTCAGACCTCCAACCGGTTTCACCGGAGACCGATCTGATGATCCGCAAGCACTCCGCGACGTTGCACGGCCACCGCACCAGCATTTCACTCGAGGATGCCTTCTGGGACGAGCTGAAAACCATTGCGGAAAGACGCAAGATCAGTTTCGCGGCCCTGCTTGCCGAAATAGACGACAACCGCTCCGCCGACAGCAATCTGTCCTCGTCACTGCGGGTTTATGTGCTGAACTGGCTGAAAACCCGCTGAGGTTTTCCCGGCGTCAGTAAAGGTGGATGCCTCTATCCGGATTTGTCCCCCGGACTACAAAAATTACTGCCAAAAACTCGTAACGCCGTGAAAGCATTCATTAAACATTGGCGGCCTAGTCTGCGCTGCAAGGCATTTCCCGTATTGCGTAGCCTTGCTTTCAAATACTGTTTCCAGACCTTTGCCATCCCTCACATCCACCGCAAAGCGTTCCCGGGTTTCCGCCATCAGGGAACGAGTTTACCGTGAGATTCTAGACTCATGCTCGAGGATGATGCAACGTTCCGGGACAGGTTTCCCACTTTCGCAATATGAAGGCCGATCAGCCCTCCCCTGCCCGCAAGCTCACGGCGTCGCGGGAGCATTTTCCGGCGCCAGTTGCCGGATGGCATTTTCCGTCGGAGGCACCACCAGAACCGGCGCGGATTGCCGCTCGGGCGTCGGCTGTTGCCCCTGTTCCTGCTGTTGCTGTTGCTGTTGCTGCTGCAACCGCTCCTGCTGTTCCTTTTCCTGACGCAGACGTTCTTCGGCTGCCGCCTTCAAACGCGCCTCTTCTTCGGCCTTGGCCTTGGCTTCCGCCTCCGCCCGTTCCTTCTCGGCCTGCCGCTCGGCCGCCTGCGAGCGATAAAGCGCCACTTCGCGGCGCAGGCGCTGCTTTTCGAGAACGCTGGCCTGCATGGCCTCCACTCGACGGCGTTCCTTTTCGAAAGCCCGGAGCGACAGGTAATTGCTGAGCGCCGAAACGTCGGTCGTCAAAGCCGGCGCGGCAAGCGGACCGTTATAATTCAGGCGCACCGAAGGCTCGGCCCCCGCAACCGTTTCGGTGCCGGGATTGAACATGAGATCGAGATCGCCGTTCACCGTCGAAGCCGCAAGATCAACCGTTGCATCGGCCGTCAGCGTTACCGGATCGATCCCCGCACGCAAATTCTTGAAATGAAGCGCGCCGCCATTCAGCGAGAACGGCAAGGCCACATCGCCTAGACCGATTTCACCCTGCCACAGGCTCTGGTCCACCAGCGGCCGCACCTTGGGCGCGTCGATCGGCTGCTGCAAGCCATCGGCCGCCTGCAGGATCGGCGGCAGGGTACCGGGATTTAACCCCTTCAGCACCAGCCCACCGACCCGGATTTCACCCGAGCCGCCTGCCGATTTCAGCATTTCACCGACGCTCTTGCCGGTCGATTCGGCCGTCAGGTCGATGGCGACCCGGCCTGCCGCAACCGGCCCGTTGGCATTCGCCCACAGGATCGGCTCCGGATTGGCGTCGGTCACCGCGATCTTGGTGCGGAAAATGCCCGCCCCCTCGCCCGTCGACATGGCGAGCCGTCCCGTGAGTTTGCCGCCCATGAAGGTGCCGGTAACTTCGTCGAGAGAGAGGCTGCCCGCATCATGCGTGACCTTGGCCGAAACACCCGTGACCGTGCCGAAAGTGCCGGCCTCGAAGCTCTCCGCTTTCAAGGCAAGCGAAGCCTTGAGCTGCGGGAAGGCGGCCATGGCCAGAGGCTTGGCGTTGAGCGCCCCGGTTTCCGGATCGATCACCGGCCCATAGATCGCATCACCCAGCCAGGCGAGATCGGCGGTTCTGACCGCAAGATCGCCGGTGACGGGATAGGGCGCGGCGCGCTGGAAGGTCAGATTACCCGAGAACGGATTTCCGCCCGCCTGCCCGCCTATCGAGGAAAGCGCGATCTTCTGCCCATCCACCGCCACTTTCGCGTTGGCCTTCAACGCCATGCCGCCGCCAAGCTGCGGCAGACCGACGGCATTCATGATGAGATAGGGCTCGATGTCGGCGCTTTCGAGCGCCACGTCGGCGCTGCCCTCACCGAAATTGGCGGATGAAACGGCAAAGGAACCGTTCATCGAAAAATGCGTGCGCTCCGTCGAGAAGCGCAGTTCCGTTTGGGCGGGCGAGCCGAGCGTGCCGTTGAGCTTGATGGACAAAAGGCCCTCGCCATCCGCATCAAAGGGCAGCGGATCGAGCCCCGCCTGCCCGAACAGGATGGCCGTCGACTGGTTTTTCAGAACCGCTTCCAGCGACATGGCGGTATCATCGGTGATCGACAGGAAATCCGGCATCTTGGCCACGGCCGACAGCCGGCTGCCATTGACCGTGCCGGAAACGGCGACATTGGCGCCGCCATTTTCGCTATTGACGGAAACGTCCATTGCCAGGTCGGAATTGGCGTACCACGGCGCACTCGCCGCCAGACGGCTGAGGAATGGATGGTTCGGCAACTTCTGCTGCAGCATGGTGAAGAACGGCTGCATATCCGCCGCATGCAGGTTCACCGTGCCCTTGCCCGCATATTTCAGCAGCGAACCCTGCAGCTCACCCCTTGCCCTGACTTCCGCACCGGCGATGTCTCCGGCCGTCATGTTCTCCAGCGAGAGAACGCCGCCCGCCATGGTGAAGGCGGTCTCGACATGATTGGCGGTCACACCGGCCATGTTGAACCGGTCGGCCTTGAATTTCGCGGCAATGCGGTGGTCGAGCACGGAACTGCCGACCTGATCGCCAAGCGCCAGACTGCCGAGCGCCTTCAGCGCATCGAGATCGATTTCATTGCCGGCAAGATCGATGGAAAGATTGGAAGTCTTGCCGTCGGAGCGCCGCTCCAGCTCCCCCTTCAGCGACGCATCGCCGACTGCAAGCTCCAGATTGTCGAAACGCTGGTTGAGCGTCGTCAGCGAGACATCGGCGGAAAAACCGGCGGCATTGAGCTGGCGGATCGCCGGATCGACGGAACCGGAAAGCCAGTTCGCCAGACCCGAGGGCTGATTGGAAGCGAGAAGCAGATTGCCGTTGAAGGCAGGGCCGCCGAGAAGCGTCAGCGACCCCTTGGCTTCGAGCTGCGTCCGGCCCGGCAGGGTCGCAACCGCATTCACCACCTGCCAGCCGCTGCCTTCAGGGCGCACATCCAGCCTGATGTCGCGAATGGTCGTATCATCGGAAACGAGCGCCGGAAGGCTGATGCTGGCCTTGCCCGGCACCGGCGGCACCGGAATGCGGGCCACCATGGCCGCAAAGGCCTCGATACGCTGGCGCACCGAGGCGGTGGGCTGGCGCGAGGTCTTGCCAGCCTGCACGACGGGCGGCGCAAAGCGAGCGACATCGATCTGCTGGCCATCGGCCGTCAGCAGGAATTCCGGCTTGGCGCCGGTATCAAGCGTCGCTTCCCCTGTCACGACATAGGGATTTTCGCTGCCGCCGAGCTCCATTCGGTAGCTCGGTATGCGCACGCTTTCATTGGTGAGTTCAAAGCTGCCGCGGGTGCGGGGCGAGGAAAACAGCGATTGTCCGGCCTGCTGCTTCTGCTTTTCGTCTTCGCGGAAACTGAAGGAGAAAGAACCGCTATAGGCCGGCTTTCCCGCCGTTGCGGCAATTGCGCCATCGAGATCGACCTCGACCGGGTGTTCGTCCGGCACCAGCCGCATCCTCAGCCCCATGCGGCCGGCGGCATAATCCGGCTCGCTGCTGGAGAGCGAGAAGGAGCCCGGATGTCCGTCGACGGCGGCGCGTCCCTCCGCCTTCCATGGCCCGGCCAGCGAATTGGCGGACATGTCGGCATTGAGACCGGTCACGACACGGTTGCGGCCGGATTGCTCATCGATGAATTCGATCTGCCCGCCTTCGATCTGTACGCTTTCCAGAACCACGGTGCGGGCGGGAATTTCCGCCCGGCTGCCACGCATCCAGTCCAGCGTGCCGTCCTTAAGCAGCCTTATCTTGGCCTTGGGTTCCTCGATGCGCATGTCGAAGATACGCGCCTCGCCCGAGAGGAAAGGCGCAAGCTCGGCATCCATGGAAAAACGCGCGACCTGAATGAGCGGCGATCCATCCGCATCCGTTCCGGCGCGCACATCATGCAATGTTACCGAAGGAAAAGGCAAGATACGGGCTTCGACGCGGCCATGCACCACCACCTTCTTGCCGAGAATACGGCTTGCCTGATCCTCGAAATCGCGGCGGAAATCCGTCCAGTCGACGAAATAGGGAATAAGCAGTGCCGAAAACAGCACCACGGCCAGCAGTCCGCCCAGAAAAACCAGAATACGTCCGAGCACTGACCTGCATCTCCCTTCGCGAACGCTGCAAACCTATTCTTTTCTGCCTTAACGGCAAGCAGCCTTTTGTACCAATCAAATATGAGAATGATCAGACAAGCCGGAACAACTTGCCCGGATTGAAGATGTTATCGGGATCGAGCGACGTTTTGATGGCGCGCATGAGATCCAGTGCATTGCCGGCCTCTTCGGCGAGGAAACTCATCTTGCCCTGGCCGATGCCGTGTTCACCGGTGCAGGTGCCGTCCATGGCGATGGCGCGGCGGTTGAGACGGGCGACGAAGGCTTCGGTTTTCGCCACACTTTCCGCGTCCTTGCCATCGAACAGAATAAGGACGTGGAAGTTCCCGTCGCCCGCATGGCCCACGATGGGTGCCAGAAATCCGTTTTCCTGAATATCCCGCTGCGTTTCCACCACGCAATCCGCGAGCCGCGAAATCGGCACGCAGACATCGGTGGAAAGCCCGTCGAGATGCGGCGCGAGCGCGCGGGAAGCCCAGTAGGCATCGTGCCGCGCCTTCCAGAGCTTGTTGCGCTCGGCAGCGTCGCTCGTCCAGCGGAAGTCGACGCCGCCGCATTCGGCGGCGATCTCGGCGAACTGCTGTGATTGCAGCGCCGCCGTTTCCTCGGTGCCGTGGAACTCCACAAAGAGTGTCGGTTTCTCGGCGTAGTTCAGACCAGAATAGGCGTTGCAGGCCCGCACCTGCACTTCGTCCAGCAATTCGATGCGGGCGACCGGAACCCCCATCTGGATCGTCATGATGACGGCATCGCAGGCCGCCTTGATGCTGTCGAAAGTGCAGACCCCGCCGGCGATCTTTTCCGGAATACCCTGAAGCCGCAGCGTAACGGAAGTGATGACGCCCAGCGTCCCCTCGGCACCCACGAAAAGCCGCGTCAGATCGTAACCCGCAGATGATTTGCGGGCGCGGCGGGCGGTGCGGATTTCCTCGCCATTGGCGACGACAGCCGTGACGGCCAGCACATTGTCCTTCATCGTGCCGTAGCGCACGGCATTGGTGCCTGAAGCCCGCGTCGAGGCCATGCCGCCGATGGAGGCATTGGCGCCGGGATCGATGGGGAAGAACAGGCCGGTATCGCGCAGATAGACATTGAGGTCCTCGCGCGTCACGCCAGGCTCCACCGTCACGTCAAGATCTTCGGCATTCACCTCAATGATGCGATTCATCCGGCTGAAATCGATGCAGATTCCGCCATTCGGAGCATTCACCTGCCCTTCCAGCGAAGACCCCGTTCCGAAGGGAATGACCGGCACCTTGTATTGCGCGCAGACCTTTACCACGGCCTTCACATCGTCCGCACTCTCGGCGAAAACGACGCCGTCAGGCGCCTGCAGCGTCAGATAGGTGGTGCTGTGGCCGTGCTGTTCGCGAAACGCCTGTCCAGTCTGGAGCCTGTCGCCAAGCTGTTCCTTCAGCACCGCGAGTGCCGACGCGATGCCCTCTTCGTTCCGCTTTCCCGCCACCACATCTTTCAGCGCCATCGTCCGTCTCCACCGCAACATCTGCCCGTAAAGGATTCGATCCGTTACGAAATTCCGTCAGGTGGTATGGGATAAGGTTAACGCTTTGTCCAGCATCGCGATTGCGCCAAACACTGTTTCGCGGCAACCGTTTTTATTCCGCCGCCAGCAGCGGCTTGTCCTCTTCCAGCGCCTTGCGGCGGGCGGCAAGTTCAAGCTCGCGGTGAAGACGGATTTCCTCATCCGCCTGCGGTTTCGCGAAGCGGGCGATCAGCAGGTAGGAGACCGGCGTGATGTAAAGCGTCACCAGCGTCGCAAAACCGAGGCCGCCGACGATGACCCAGCCGAGCGCGATGCGCGCCTCCGCGCCCGCACCCTGCGCCAGCACCAGCGGCACACCGCCGAGAATGGTCGCAATCATCGTCATCATGACAGGGCGCAGACGAATGCTGGTAGCCTTTTCAATGGCTTCCCGCACGGTTGCGCCCTGATCGCGCAGATGATTGGCGAATTCCACGATGAGAATACCGTTCTTGGCCATCACCCCGACAAGCAACACAAGCCCGATCTGGCTATAGACGTTGAGGCTTGAACCGGTAACGAGCAGCGCGATGACCGCGCAGGCAAGGCCTAGCGGCACCGTCGTCATGATGATGACCGAGCTCAGCACGCTTTCGAACTGCGCAGCAAGCACGAGGAAGATGATGGCGATGGCAAAACCGAAGGTCAGCAACATGCCGCTCGAATTTTCCTCGAGCGTCGCCGCTTCGCCCAGCGGCAGCAGGCGTGCGCCGGCCGGCATGACGGATTGCGAAAGCTCATTCACCTTTTGCAGCGCCTCACCCAGCGAAACGCCGTCCTTGAGATTGGCGGTAAAGCCGACGGAGGGAAGCTGCTGCTCGCGGTTGAGCTGCGGCGCAACCGCATTTTCCTTCAGCGTGGCGATGACCGACATCGGCACGATCTTGCCGTCGCCCGTCTTCAGGAAGACGTTTTCCAGATCGGTCGGATCGTTGATCGGCCGGGTGGAGGACAGGAGCCGCACCGGGATCGCATCGCCATCCACGAAGACGTCGACAATCGAGCGCCCTTCCAGCAGCGACTGCATGGCGCGCGACAGGCCGGTGATATCGATGCCGAGATCCGACGCACGCTCGCGGTCGATGGAGACGGAGATTTGCGCCTGATTGGGTTCATTGTCGAAACGCGGCGTATCGAACAGGCCGCTTTCCTCCATGGAAAGCAGCAATTTCTGCGTCGCCTCGGTCAGCGCGGCATAGTTGCTGCCAACCATCGCCATCTGCAATCCGTTGCCGGCACCGCGAATTCGCAGGCTGTTCGGCTGCATTGCATTGCCGCGCAGCGCCGGCACCCTGTTGGCGGCGGAGGTGACATCGGCGGCAATCTGGTTCTGCGTGCGCTCACGATCTGCCCAGGGCGCAAGCGTCAGCACCATGAAACCGGTATTGGACGAGCCGTTCATGCCGGTGATGGAGTAAATATTGCGGATTTCACCGCTGTCGCGCAGCGGCTGCAGGTTTTCTTCGATCCGCTGCAACTGGTCGCGGGTATATTCGAGGCTGACGCCCTGCGGCGCGGTGACCCGCATCATGATCGAGGCGCGGTCCTCGCGCGGCGTCAACTCGTTCTGGATCATGCCGAAGGCGATCCACGACAGGCCGGAAAAGATCAGCGCCACGACGATGACGATCAGCGGATTGTTGAGGCAGGCGGAAAGTGTCGTTTTGTAGGTGGAGGCAAAGACATTGCCGAACCATGCGAGCGGCCCCGTCGGCTCCTTCAGCCCCTCCTTCAGCATGCGCGAGGCGAGCATCGGGCAGAGCGTCAGCGCCACGATGGAGGACAGGCCCACCGCGAAGGCCAGCACGAAACCGAATTCACGGAACAGGCCGCCAAGCTGGCCCGGCAGGAAGGAGAGCGGAATGAACACGGCGGCAAGCGTCGCCGTCGTCGCGATGACCGCGAAGAAGACTTCCTGCGTGCCGAGAACGGCAGCGGCCCGCGGCCCCATGCCTTCTGCCCGGCGGCGCACGATATTTTCCAGCACGACGATGGCGTCATCGACCACGAGACCGGTCGCAAGAACGATGGCAAGCAGCGTCAGAATATTGACCGAGAAGCCGACCATATAGATGGCGACGATAGTGCCGATCAGCGCGACAGGCATGGTGATCGCCGGAATGAGGGTCGCACGCCAGTCGCGCAGGAAGAGATAAAGCACGACGACGACGATGATCGCCGAGAGACCGAGCGCCAGCTCGACCTCATGCAGCGCGCCTTCGATGAAGACGGCATCGTCACTGGTGACGACGATACGCGTACCTTCGGGCAGATTGGCCGACATGGCGTCGACGGCGGCCTTCACGCCGGTCGAGATGCTGAGCGTGTTCGACTGCGCCTGCCGGATGACACCGAGACCGACACCCTGCACGCCGTTGGAGCGCAGCGAGGTGGATTCATCATCCGCGCCCAGCATGACGGTCGCGACGTCCCTGAGGCGGATATTGTTCTTGATCAGGAGATTGGAGAAATCCTCGGGCTTCGTCAGGCTGGCGGTGGCGCGCACGACGATGTCCTGCGTCGTGCTTTTCAGCGACCCCGCCGGCACGTCGAGGGCTGCGCTGGCAAGCGCGTTCGAAACATCGGTCACCGTCAAACCGCGGCTGGCGAGCGCCGCCTGATTGAGATCGACACGGAAAACCTTTTCCTGATCGCCGTAAAGCTCCACATCGGCCACGCCGTCGACGGCAGCCAGACGGTCGATGATCTCGTCATCCACCAGCTTGGTCAGGTCTTCCATGCTGAGCGTGGAGGAAGTGACGGCAAGGCGCATGATCGGCTGGCTGTCGGAATCCGCCTTGATGATCTGCGGCTCGTCGGCATCGTCAGGCAACTGGTTGGTGACGCGGCCGATGGCGTCGCGCACATCGTTGGCGGCAACCGCCAGATCGACATTGTCGCCGAATTCCAGCGTCACGCGGCTGGTGCCGAATTGCGAGTTGGACGAGATGGACTTGACGCCGCTGACCCGCGCCACCGCACCTTCGATGGTTTGCGTCACTTCCTGATCGATGGTTTCGGGCGCCGCCCCCTCATAGGTGGTCCTGACGCTGATCGTCGGCCGGTCGACGTCAGGCAGTTCACGCACTTCAACGCCCACCAGCGCTGCAAGGCCGGCAACGACCAGCAGCGTGTTGAGAACCGCCGCCAGAATCGGCCGGCGCACGAACAATGCCGTAAAGGCGAGCTTGGAATCCTGCCCGGAGGGTGGCTGCGTCGTCATTGGCTGGCAACCTCTTCAGGCTTCGGCTGGTTGCCAACGCGGACCGCGCCGCCTTCCCTCACACGCTGAAGGCCCTCTATCACGACAGGTTCGCCATCCGCCAGCTCCGCCTTGACGAGAACGGCATCGGGATTGCGCTGCACGATCTGCACCCGCACTTTGTTCGATTTATTGTCGGCCACGCGCCAGACGTAAGAGCCTTCCGCATCCCACTGCACGGCGAGTGGATCGACCGAGGCATAAGTTTCCCCGGCAAAACGCATGGTGACGCCGAAGGACATGCCCGCCCTCAACTCGTCCTTCTCATTGCCGAATTTCGCCCGGATACGGATCGTGCGGCTTGCCTCATCGACGCGGTTGTCGACGGCCTCGATCTCGCCCTTGAAGGTCTCACCCGGCCGGGAAATGGACGTCGCCTCCACCGGCATGCCGACCTTGATCGCGGTTGCGAACCGCTCGGGAGCCCAGAAATTGACGAGAATTTCTGAACGATCATCGATGCTGACGATGGTTGATTGCGTGGTGACGTTATCGCCGATATTGGCGGCGACGATACCCGCCACACCCTCTATCGGCGCAACGATGTCGCGCCGCTTGAGATTGAGTTCGGCCGTGCTCAGCGCAAGCTTGGCGGCTTCCTCGGCAATCTGCGCATCCAGCACATCGAGGCGGGAGACGGATTTCAGGTTCTTGTAGGAATTGGATTTTTCAACGGCGCTGCGCAGCGCCACCTGCGCCTTGTCGCGCTCGATCACCTGCTCTTCATCGTCGAGCCGCGCCAGCACCTGCCCCTTCACGACACGAGCGCCGGACGACGTGCGAATTTCAGAAAGCGTGCCGGAAGCCTGCGGCATGACGACAACCGACTGGATCGCCTCGCCATTACCGATGGCGTTCAGCCGGTCATTGACCGTGCCTTTCTTCACCGGGGCCGTCACCACCAGTGTGGCGTTGCCGTTGCGGCGCGCACCGCCGGCGTTTTGACCCGAACCGGGCGTAGCGGCGGCAACCTCGACGGCGCTGGCAGGCGTTTTGCCAAGCCCCATGCTGGCGAGCACATTGCGGGCTTCGGGCGAATAGAAGCCCCAGAGACAGAGCCCCGCTCCCACCACGGCAACACTGACACCCACCTGTTTCCAGACCCGCATATATTTCTCCGGTTGATCCGCGCAGCATAAAGCATTCCCGAAAATCTGCGTTCCGGGACAGATGCAGTATTCCTGCTTGGCTGAGGCAAGGCAACGCACAAATCCGTTCCTTACGTAATTGTAATTTGGGCGCAATTGCCGCCAGAAGCAGCCAATCCGCAATCCATCCGTGCATTCCTGTCGCAAATATTCGCCATTGGGCTAATCTGCGCCCTCGATACGCCATAACCGGAGGGAGCCATGAGCACCGTGACGAAGACCGAAAACCCGGAAACCGACCCGCGCGTCAAGGCGGTGTTCGATGACATCCGCGCCACCCGCAAATCGGATTTCATCAACAATATGTGGCTCTACCTCGCCTTCGATGCCGATCTGCTTGAACAGACATGGGGTGAGGTCAAGGCGGTGATGGCGACACCTTCGGCGCTCGATCCCGTGGTGAAGGAAATGCTCTATATCGCCGTTTCCGTCACCAATGGCTGCTCCTATTGCGCCCATTCCCACACGGCAGCAGCAAAAGCCAAGGGCATGACCACCGAACAACATGCCGATTTGCTGCGCGTCATCGCGCTTGCCGCCAAGACCAACCAGCTTGCGGTGGCGTTGCAAGTGCCCGTTGACCCCGCTTTCGACGCCGACAGGCAGACATGAACGAAAAAAATGCCTTGGAATGGGCGTTTTGACGGTTGATACCGGAATAAAAGCAGAACACGGTTCTGGCCTTTATATCCCGAATCACTACATTGGGCCGCATGAGCAACAGTTTTGACGATATGCCGTTCTTCGATGAGGAACCCGCCGCACCGCGCAGGGCAACGAACAATGCCGGTGCGGAAAGCGGCGGCGGGCTTGGCATTGCCGCCCGCGCCATGGCGGCGCGCGATCAGACGCGTGCTGCGCCCGACTATCTTTCCGGCCTCAACCCGGAACAGCGCGATGCCGTGGAAACGCTGGACGGACCAGTTCTCGTGCTCGCCGGCGCCGGCACCGGCAAGACCCGCGTTCTGACCACCCGCATCGCCCATATTCTGGCCACCGGCCGCGCCTATCCAAGCCAGATTCTTGCCGTGACCTTCACCAACAAGGCTGCCCGCGAGATGAAGGAGCGTATCGGCGTTCTCGTCGGCGGCGCTGTCGAGGGCATGCCCTGGCTCGGCACCTTCCACTCCATCGGCGTCAAGCTTTTGCGCCGCCATGCCGAACTCGTCGGCCTGAAATCGGACTTCACCATTCTCGATACCGATGACGTGGTGCGGCTGATCAAGCAGCTCATTCAGGCCGAAGGGCTGGACGACAAGCGCTGGCCGGCGAAGCAGTTCGCCGGCATGATCGACGGCTGGAAAAACAAGGGCCTGACGCCGCTGGACATTCCGGAGGGTGACAGCCGCGCTTTCGCCAATGGCAAGGGCCGCGAACTTTACACCGCCTATCAGAACCGCCTGAAAACGCTGAACGCCTGCGATTTCGGCGACCTTCTGATGCATCCGATCAGCATCTTCCGCCGCCACACCGATATTCTGAAGGAGTATCACCAGAAGTTCCGTTACATTCTGGTGGACGAATATCAGGACACCAATACGGCGCAATATATGTGGCTGAGGCTGCTTGCCCAACGCGCCAAGGGCGAACCGCAGAACGTCTGTTGCGTGGGTGACGACGACCAGTCGATCTATGGCTGGCGCGGTGCGGAAGTGGACAATATCCTCCGCTTCGACAAGGATTTCCCCGGCGCCAAGGTCATCAAGCTCGAGCGCAACTACCGCTCCACCGAGCATATTCTCGGCGCGGCCGGCCATCTGATCGCCCATAATGAGGGCCGTCTCGGTAAGACGCTCTTCACCGAACGCAGCAGCCCGGATGACGAAAAGGTCGTGGTGCATGCCGCCTGGGATTCCGAGGAGGAAGCCCGCGCGGTCGGCGAGGAAATCGAACAGCTTCAGCGCAAGAACCATAATCTGAACGACATGGCGATCCTCGTTCGCGCCTCCTTCCAGATGCGCGAGTTCGAAGACCGTTTCGTGACGCTTGGCCTCAATTACCGCGTCATCGGCGGCCCGCGCTTTTATGAGCGCCTCGAAATCCGCGACGCCATGGCTTATTTTCGCGTTGTCTGCCAACCAGCCGATGACCTGGCTTTCGAACGTATCGTCAACACGCCCAAGCGTAGCATTGGCGAAACCACCAAAAGCGCCCTACATGCCTATGCCCGCGCCCGCGATATTCCCATGCTGGCGGCAGCAGCTGACCTCATCGAAACCGACGAACTGAAGCCACAGGCGCGTAAGGCGCTATTCGATGTGGTGCAGAATTTTCGCCGCTGGCAGGGCCTCTTGGAAAATACCGAGCACACCACGCTTGCCGAGCAGATTCTCGACGAAAGCGGCTATACCGCCATGTGGCAGGCCGACAAGACGGCCGAAGCGCCCGGACGGCTTGAGAACCTGAAGGAACTCATCCGCTCGATGGAGGCCTTCGAGAGCATGCGCGGCTTCCTCGAGCACGTCGCCCTCGTCATGGATGCAGAGCAGAACGAAAATCTCGATGCCGTCTCCATCATGACGCTGCACTCCGCCAAGGGTCTGGAATTCGACACCGTCTTCCTGCCCGGCTGGGAAGAAGGCCTGTTCCCGCACCAGCGGGCGCTGGACGAAGGCGGGCGCTCCGGTCTGGAAGAAGAACGCCGCCTCGCTTACGTTGGCATCACCCGCGCCAAGAAGCTCTGCCATATCTGGTTCGTGTCGAACCGGCGCATTCACGGGCTGTGGCAATCCACCCTGCCCTCGCGTTTCCTCGATGAATTGCCGCCCGCCCATGTGGATGTCGCGGCGTCCGACAGCAGTTACGGCGGTTATGGCGGACGCGGGGGCTACGGCCAGTCGCGTTTCGACAAGGCCGATCCTTTCACCAACAACTATTCCACCCCCGGCTGGAAGCGCGCGCAGCAGAACCGCAGCGACGCCACCCGTGACAATTGGGGCACGCGCTCCGGCCATGCGGTGGAACGGATCGGTTATGGCGAAAGCGGCCCGCGCACCCGCACGATCGACGGCGAACTGGTGGCGAAATCCGTCGCCGACACGCCATCGAAATTCTTTGTTGGCGACCGCGTCTTCCACCTCAAATTTGGCAATGGCAACATCGCCGCCATCGAAGGTAACAAGCTGACGATCGACTTCGACCGCGCCGGGCAGAAGCGCGTGCTGGACGGATTTGTGGAAAAGGTCTGATTCGGCAACCATGAGTGCCTGAAGGGTGCTTTTTCCATAGCCCGCGTCATGCCGTTGCAATAAAGGAGTTGCAATGGGGAAGTGGAACAGGCGAGGACAGCTTTGCATATATTACCGAAAAGCCAGCGCAGGCTCGCCGTTTTCCTGATCAATATGGACAGCGCCACCAAACGCCTCGCGGATATGACCGCGCGCCTCGATGCCATGGGGCTCAAGGCGGAGCGTGTCCCCGGCGTCAATGGCAGGGAACTGAATTACCCCATCCCGGAATTCAGCGAGATTTCCTACATGATCATGCATGGCCGCCGCACCTCGCCGCCGGAAATCGGCTGCTATCTCAGCCATGTCACCTGCGCCAATAAATTCATGGCGGGCGATGCCGATATCGCACTCATCCTCGAGGATGACGTGGTCTTCGACGATGATTTTCTCAACGCCATCGACGAGGCGGTGCTGAATGGCGGCGACTGGGATTTGCTGCGGCTCACGACCGTCAGCAATGGCCGCAAATTCCCGTTCCGCCAGCTTTCCAATGGTCGTTCGCTCGCCATTGCCATCACGCGGGAAAAAGGATCGGGAGCCTATCTCGTCAACCGCCGCGCCGGAAAATGGATATCGAAGCTGATCCCCATGCGGCTCGCTTATGACATCGCATTCGATCTGGAATATCTCGCAGGGCTGAAGGCGGCCTTCCTCTACCCGCTCTGCGCCACGCAGGATGCGGATGGGGAAAGCCAGATCCAGAACAATCTGCGCATCTACCGCCTGCCGCGCTGGCGCTATTTCACCGTTTTGCCCTATCGCGCCTATCTGGAAACCAGCCGGTTCCTGCTGCGCGGCATTCGCTTCGCAGTCGCCAAAGTGTCCGTTGCGATGGAGCGCGGCAAAGGCAAAACCGCCCCAGCCGGTCGTTGATCGATCCGTCTTATACTTCGCCGGGCGTGAAGCCGACGAGGTAGACCGCCGCGATCACGGCTGCGAGAATGAAAATAGAAATGACGAAAATCGTCATCCGGTTCAATGGTTTGCGCGTCGTCTTCTTCATGGTGGAATAATGCGTGGCCGCATCGCTTGTTCCGCAACGCACAGGATAATGTCGTCTAAAACCGTGAGCCGGCGCAATTCGATTCCGCTTCAGGCACATATGGGCTAAAGCTCGTCTCCATCTTCAGCTTTCCGGCCCGCCATGACAGACACGACGCATCCACGCCTCAACCCGCTGCATCTTGCCGCCGCCTTCGCCAGCGGCTGCCTTTTGACATTGATGGTGCATTTTAACGGTCAGCTTGCCCATTACGGCAATGCGCTGTTTTCCTCCTGGACGGCGCATGGCACCGGCACGGTGGCGGCGCTGATCTATCTCGCCATCATGCGCCCGAAGAAAGAAGTGGGCGCAGCGGAAAAACCGAAAGCGCCGCTCTGGGCCTATTGCGGCGGGGTCGTGGGTGCGGCCATCGTCATCCTCACCTCCACCGCCGTCAATTCGCCGCTGGCGCTTTCCGGCACCATTGCGCTCGGGCTTGGCGGACAGGTGATCTTCAGCCTCCTGGCGGATCTTTTCGGCCTCTTCGGCCTGCCCAAAAGAAAGCCGGACCTGCGGGACATGGCGGCGGTGGCGCTGATCCTGTGCGGCAGCGCACTCATCATCCTTGTCGGGAGAACGGCATGATCGTCTGGATCGCCATGGCCTTTACCGGCGGCGTCTTCGTGGCGCTGAGCCGCCAGATCAACGGCCGTCTCAGCCTGTCCAACTCACCGCTCATCGCATCGTTCTGGAACCACATTGTCGGTTTTGCCGTACTGACGGTCATTGGCCTCATCGTCGGCGGCCTCATTCCGCCGGGCGCCGCCGATGCGCCCTGGCTTGCCTTTATCGGCGGGCCGATCGGCGTCGTCTTCATCGCTTCGGGAAGCTGGCTCATTCCGCGCATCGGTGCGGTCAATACCGCCCTTCTGGTCATCAGCGGCCAGATGGTTTCAGGCGTGGTTCTCGATCTTTTCGGCGATCATCCGCCGAAACTCTGGGCAAGCGCACTCGGCATTCTGCTTATCCTCGCCGGCATGGTGCTGACACAGCGGCGCGGTCGCTAGAGCATTTCCAGCAAAAGTGCGCAGCGGTTTTACATCAGGAAAATGCGGAAAGCTCAGGAATCGCTGCCGCGCGAAAACATGCCGAGCAGGGTCTTGCCGCCGCTTTTACCGCCGCTGCTTGCAAGTGTCGGCCGGTTGCCGTTCAACTTCGGCACCACCACCATGCGCTTGACTTCGCCGCGCTTGAAGGCCGCAAGGAAGCGCGGGTAATCCCGAAACACCACGCAGCCATTCGATTCACCGCGTTTCGCCAGCATGTAGGTATGCGCCAGAAGACCGTCGCGGCCGTGCGGGTTGACGCCGTTTTCGGGCGTCAGGCGAATGGCCTCGACGCCATGGAACCGCGCCTCGCGCATCGTCAGACGATAGCTGGAAGGCGGCGTCGAACCGCGCATTCTCACATGCACGTAATCGGGGTTGTCGCGCATCTTGCCGATGCCGGAATGCGCTTCGAGCTTCTCGCCATTCGGCATGTGCACCACGCCGGAGGAAATATCGTAGATCGCCGTGCCGTTGCCGCGATCCGGCCACGGAACCGCATCCATCTTGCTCGGCTCACGCATCGGATTGTCAGGTTTTGCAAAGGCGAGCATGGCGCCGGTGCTCTGCTTCGGCGGCGCAGGCGCGCGAAGGGGAACCGGCGCATCGAAAGCCGGTGCCGAAGCGACGTCGGGAACATGGCCCTCGGTCTTGGACGATGTCGCGGGACGCGGTGACGGCTCAACCGTCTGAGCCATCGCCACCTCGGGACGGAAGCTCGGCAGCGGCACATCATCGGGCAGCAGGCTGCTTGCCTCTTCCTCGATCTGCGGCCGCGCCAGCGCCACTTCAAATGCCGGGTGCTGCGGAACGGCGCTCTGATAGGCAACCTCGGAGGTGCGACCCAGCGCCGAATCGACGATCGCCGACGGCTTGAGCGCGGCAAGCTGCTTCACGGTCGCCTGCCCCTTGGCATTGGCAGCCGCGCCGAAGCGCTCACTGAATTCCTTCGCGCCGATCTCGGGCATGATGCCGGCGAGGCGAACCGCCTTCTGCTGGCCATGGCTGTGGTCGCTCAGGCGAGAAAACTTGCGCACGTGAATATCCCGCGCGGCCGCGTGGGCAATTGCCGTCTCAGTGGAAGCGAATCGCGTCACCAGTGTCTTTTCAAACTGCCCGACACCATGCGAAGCGGCGGCCATGCTGTGCAGCGAGGCAAAGGCGGCGAAGGCGAAAAGGCCGGCAAAGGCGCCGCCGCCGAGAAGGGCGGACATTCGGCCGAACGCAAAGGATTTGCCTCTCTTGACGGAAGACGAACCGGCAAGGCCGGCGCCATTATAGGCCGCAGCAGAAAACGCCATGATACTCGTTACTCGAACCGTTCACGCACACCCGGCCGACGCCGGAGGGATTTTGGGACATCCGAAGGGCGGGCAAACACCACGCCGGTTTCGGAACTGACTGGTTCGAAGCATGACGAATTATGGTAACCAAAGTGTTTACGAGTCCCTGCAAAAATAATTCGTTAAGGTCTGCGCATTGTAAGGCGAAGGCAAAACAATGACTTGCGCCGAGACTGCGTGCATCCGCACTGCATCTTCCCGGGAAATGCCCCTCAAAGGGTCGTCATCGGCCTAAAAATTTCCGTCGCCGCATTGTCAGGTAAATTCCGACTTGGCCGGAAATTTGCTGCAATTGCGGCAGGACTGCGACAGGGCAAGCCCCCTGCCCAAACACCCGTGCCTGCCGGAGAGGTCGAAAGGGGCTTGATCCGTTAAAGCCGGCTTGGCATCCTGCCCTGAAAAGGGAGGCACATCATGAAGGCGCTGCTGCTCATCGATATCCAGAACGGTTTTTGCCCGGGCGGCAATCTGGCCGTTGCCGATGGCGACAGGGTCGTGCCCATCGCCAATGCCCTGATCGACAATGGCGGCTACGATCTCATCGTCGCCTCGCAGGACTGGCACCCGGAAAATCACGGCAGCTTCGCCTCCCAGCATCCCGGCAAGAAACCCTTCGACATGGGCGAACTCTCCGGCAAGCCGCAGATGATGTGGCCGGACCATTGCGTGCAGGGCACGCCGGATGCGGAATTTCATCCCGACCTCAAGACGGACGCCTTCGACTATATTCAGCAGAAGGGCGAAAACCCCGCCGTCGACAGCTATTCCGCCTTTCGCGACAATGATCAGGGCGCGACGACGGGACTGGCCGACTATCTGAGCCGTCAGGGTGTCACGCAACTCGACGTCTGCGGCCTTGCCACCGATTATTGCGTCAGTTTTTCGGTGCTCGATGCCCTCGACATGCTGCCCGGTGTGAATGTCCGTTTCATCGAAGATGCCAGCCGCGGCATCGATCCGCAGGGCATCAAGGCCGCGATTTCGACGATGCGGGAAAAAGGCGCGGCCATTCTCAAAAGCCGCGACATCTTGCGGGACTAGTTTAGCGCGGCTTCGGCTTCTCCAGCACGTCGATATCGCCTGCTGCATCCTCAAGGCGTCTCAGGATCGCGGCATGCGCATCCCTGAGCCCCTCATTATAAAATACATGCCCCAGCTCCTCGGCCAGAAAATCCACGAAGATTTCCGCCTGCAGATGGCCGATCTCGGCTTCGGTCTCCCGGGCAAGATAGTCCCGGATACGTGCGGCCAGGGCGGCCTTTTCCTGCTTTTCCAGCATCGATCTTCCAACGTCTGACTATTGAGGGGGTACGGGAGGACGGCGGTGAAACCGTCCGTCCGGCACCGGCCATGTGGGGCGTTACCGTAACGGAAGCTTCAAGGGAATCAATCGATCCATTCATGCAATTCGTTTGCCAGCCGGGCGGGACGGCGATAGAGCGGCGGGCAAGGAGTTTCCAGAAATGTTCAATGCAGATTTTCGCGAGGGATTGAAGAGCGGTTTCCCGATCGCCCTCTCCGCCGCCCCCTTCGGTGCGCTGTTCGGCGCGGTCGCAGTCGATAATGGGCTCAGCGTCACCGAAGCCACGATCATGAGCGGCACCGTCTATGCGGGCGCGAGCCAGCTCGTGGGTATCGAATTGTTCGGCCAGAAGGTTGCCCCCTGGCTGATCGTTCTTTCCGTCTTCGCCGTCAATTTCCGCCATATCCTCTATTCGGCCGCCATTGCCCGGATGATCTCGAACTGGTCTTTCCTGCAAAAAGCCGCGGGCTTCTTCGTGCTGGTCGATCCGCAATTCGCCGAATCGGTCAGGAAATACGAAAATACCGGCACGGTCGGCTTTTCCTGGTACATGGGCTTTGCAGCGCCGGTCTACGTGCTGTGGCTGGCCATGACCATTCTCGGCGCATCGCTCGGCAATATGGTCGGCGATCCAAAAGCCATCGGTCTCGATGTACTGCTGCCGATCTATTTCATGGGCATGGTCTTGAGCTTCCGCCAGCGGGAGAATTTCTACCCTGTCATGCTGGCAAGCGCGGTTGGCGCAACGGTCGCCTATCACATCGTCGGTTCGCCGTGGCATGTCAGCCTCGGCGCCGTCGCCGGAATTCTCGTCGCGGTCCTCTATCCGCCGAAGCCGAATTCTGAAAGCGGGGTGGAAACGCCATGAGCGACATGCTGCACGCCGATACGCTGATCCTGATCGCGCTCGCCGCCATCGCCACTTATCTCACCCGCATCGGCGGTTATGTGCTGATGACGCGGATGAAATCCATCCCGCCGCGCATGGAGGCGGGACTGAACGCCGTTCCCGTAGCGGTTTTGACCACGCTTGTCGCACCCGCCTTTTTCGAAGGCGGATACGAGGTGAAGATCGGCATGGTGGCAGCGCTTCTGGTCTGCCTGCGCTTTCCCGGCCTGACGATGCTGGCCGTCGGCTGGGCCATCGTCATCGCCATTAGGCATTTCGGGCTGCTTTAAGCGACCCGCTCCAATGGCTTCGTCGCGGCAACGAGCCACGCCTTAACCTCCTCGTCGGTGATCAAGGGAGAAAGCTTCTCCAGAACCCCGGCATGATAGGCGTTCAGCCAGTCCAGTTCTTCATCGGTCAGGAGAGCGGCGACGACCAGCCTGCGGTCGATGGGGCACCAGGTCAGCGTTTCGAAGGAGAACATCGGCTGGTCGCCGCCGGCCACCTCTTCCGCCTCGCGTACATAGATGAGGTTCTCGATGCGGATGCCGAAAGCGCCGGGCCGGTAATAACCCGGCTCGTTTGACAGGATCATGCCGGGCAGAAGCTCCTGTGTCGAAAGCCGCGAAATGCGCTGCGGCCCCTCATGCACCGAAAGATAAGAGCCGACGCCGTGGCCGGTGCCATGGGCGTAATCCGCTCCCGCCTTCCAGAGCGCAATGCGCGCCAGCGGATCGAGATCGCAACCGCGCGTTCCCTTCGGAAACCGTGCGGTGCTGATGCCGATCATGCCTTTCAGCACCAGTGTGAAGAAACGCTTCTGCTCTTCCGGCACCGTGCCGATTGCAACGGTACGGGTAATATCCGTGGTGCCATTGACATATTGCGCGCCGGAATCGACGAGGAACATCTCGCCGTCCGCAAGTGTGCGGTCGGTATCGGTGGTGACGCGGTAATGGATGATGGCGGCATGTTCGCCGGCGCCTGAAATCGTATCGAAAGACACGTCCTTGAGCGGGTTTTGCAGCCCCTGCCCCACCTTGAACCGAGCGGCCTCCAGCGCCTTGACGGCGGCGATTTCGGTGACGCTGCCCGGTTGCTGGCGGTCCAGCCAGCAGAGATATTCGACCATGGCCGCGCCGTCCTGCACATGGGCGGCTGACGAGCCGGCAAGCTCCGCCTTGTTCTTGCGCGCGCGCGGCAGGCGAACGGGATCGGCCTCCTCTATCAGCGAGCCGCCCGCCGCGGTGATTGCGCCGGTCAGCGCCACAGGGGTCAGATCGGCATCCACCATGACGCGGCCCTTGGCGCTGGCGATGGCATGCAGACGGTCAGCGATCTTCGACGGCGGCAATTGTGTCGCAAGCTGCGCCAGATAGGCCTCGGTCTCGATGCCGGTCTTACGCTTGTCGAGAAAAATATCCGCCCTGCCATCGGCGTAGATGATGGCGCGGGCGAGCGGATGCGGCGTATGCGGCACGTCATTGCCGCGAACATTGAAAATCCAGGCAATGGACGACGGATCGGTAACCAGCAGGGCATCCGCGCCCTTTGCCGAGACCGTCTCCGCCAGCGAGGCGATCTTTTCCTTCGCCAGCCTGCCAGTAAAGGCCTCTGGCTGGATAACGACGGGTTCCAGCGGCTCGGAGGGACGGTCCTGCCAAAGGGCATCGAGCGGATTCTTTTCCAGGAGAACGACCGAACCGCCCTTGCCGGCAAGCACCTTTTCCAGCCGCTTCAATTCCGCGCCGGTGTGCAGCCATGGATCGATGCCGAGCCGGAAACCCTGTGGAGCATGTTCGGCCAGCCAGACGGAGGGCGGCGCGCCAACCAGATCGCCGCCGCTGAAGACCGATTGATCGACCTGCGACTTAAGCTGCGTCGTATAACGGCCATCGACGAAAACCACCGCCTCCGTGCGCGTCACCAGCGCAATTCCGGCGGAACCGGTAAAGCCCGTCAGCCAGGACAGGCGCTCGGCGCACTCCGGCACATATTCCCCCTGATATTCATCGGCGCGCGGCACCAGAAAACCGTCGATACCAAGGGCATCGAAACCGGCGCGCAGCGCCTCGACGCGGGCCTTGCCAAATTGCGGCGCAGATTTGTTTTCGAAGGTCTGGAACATGGGCGTCTTTCGGGAACTGTCATGGAGAAAAGCTGCAAGGTGCGCCGTCAAATCATTGGCGCGTAACGACAATGCCACGCGGACAAAGCCGGTTTCAAGCCATATATGACAGACCGGATTGCGGCGATAAATTGTGCACATTTTGCGAAATAAGTAATACTCAAGGCAAAGTGACATGCGATAAATGCATATCTACCCTGAGATATCCCCTCTAACTAAACAAAAACACATCGCTTATCTTCAGATCAACACAGCGAGAGAGACACTCTCCTGGCAAACAAGGATTTGAAGCAATGGCAAAATCTTTCCTCCGCACCGCCTTCGATCGCGTCGTTGAAGCACGCGAGCGTCAGGTCAGCCGCCATGTCAACGCCGCCCTTCTGAACCTCGACGACAAGTCGCTGGAAGCGCTCGGCATGAACCGCGCCGATCTGCGTCGCAAGGCAAACTCCAGCTACGTATTCTGATGACGTCCGGCGCGGCGATCCTCCCTCCACCGCGCCGAACAGGGATACGTCGACCCGCTTGAGCAAGCTCCTCCCATGCTCGCGGGTTCCCAGGCGGCGCGAAAGCGCCGCCTTTTCTTTTGCCCGAAAGGGATGTCGCCGCTGGTTCAGTCTTTACGCAGATGCAGCGTGACCCAGCCGTTGCGCCAGATGGTGCGGATATGGGAAAGCCGGGCGCCATTATAGGCGGAAAGCACCTTCCAGCGCTGTGAGGCCAGAATGCCGGACAGGATGACGGTGCCGCCGGGCGCCAGATGCGTGACGAGCTGCGGCGCCATCTTGATGAGCGGCCGCGCCAGAATATTGGCGATGATGAGATCGAACGGACCATGCTTGCGGAAGGCGTCCGAGTGGAAGCCCGGCGCGGTCTCCAGCGCCATCCCGGAGACGATGCCGTTCAGCCGCACATTCTCCTTCGCCACCTTGACGGCGATGGGGTCGATATCTGTCGCCAGCACGGGAATGGGGCGCATCTTGCGCACCGCAATTGCCAGAACGCCGCTGCCGGTGCCAAGATCGAGCGCGTTGCGCACGGTGCGCGCCCGCAGAACCTCCTCAATCATCTCAAGGCAGCCGGCCGTCGTGCCGTGATGGCCGGTGCCGAAAGCCTGTCCGGCCTCGATTTCGATTGCCAGATCGTTCGCCCGCACCTTGTCGCGATCATGCGCCCCATGAACGATGAAACGCCCTGCCCTGACCGGTTTCAGCCCCTCGAGCGACTTTGCGATCCAGTCGACATCCGGAACGGTCTCCTTCTCGATGACGAGATCGGGAAAGGCCGGAGCAAGCAGGGCGCTGACACGCTCACGGAACTCTTCCTCCTGCTCGGCCATCAGATAGACCGAGGCTTCCCAGATATCGCGCTTCTCATCCACCTCGGTCGTGGCAATCGCAACATCCTCCTCGCCGAAATAGTCCGACATGAGATCGAGGATTTCACCCGCCTGGATTTCGGTCGTGGTGACGTAAAGTCGGATTTCGCTCACGGCGGGCTGCTTTCTCTGGATGAGGTTATTGTTCTTGCCTTTGCCACAAAACCTCGGCCAGTCCAATAAGCCCCGCGCAATTATGCCGCCTCTATCAGCCCTTCAGAAGATTCTGAAGCTTCTGCTCGGCAACTTCCGGGTTTTCGCCATAAGCAATGGTGCCGGAAAAACGGCCATTGGCATCGAGCAGGATGACGGACGCCGTGTGATCCATGGTGTAATCGCCATTCGGATCCTTCTCGTCCACCGGCACCTTCTTGGCATAGATGCGGTAGCCCTTCAGCGTTTCGGCAATCTTGTCCGCCGGGCCGGTGATGCCGGTGATGCGCTTCGAGACGTTGGAGACATATTGCTGCATGATCTCAGGCGTATCGCGCTCGGGATCGACGGAGACGAAATAGGCCTGCAGCTTGTCGCCGGCCGGGTCCACCTTCTCCATCCAGCCATTCAGCTCGAAAAGGGTTGTCGGGCAGACTTCCGGGCAATGGGTGAAACCGAAGAACAGCGCTGTCGGCTTGCCCTGAAAGGCCTTTTCGGTGATCGGCTGGCCGTTTTGCGCCGTGAGTTGGAAGGGCACGCCATAGGCCGTCTCCACCATTTCATTACGCGTCTTCGTCATTTCGATCGTCAACCAGCTGACAACGCCGGCGAGAACGAGCACGACGGCCCACAATACGATGCGAATATTTCTCATTGTCCAATCCTACCCCGAAAGCCGGCGGCATATCGCAGGCCCTGGCAGACAGATAACGAAAGGCGACGGGGACGGCAAATCAACTGGACGTATTTGCGGGAACCGCGCTGATTTGTCACAAATCCGCAGCCGGAAAACGCGTCACAGGCACCAGGCGATGCCGCTCTGCACCGTGGACAGGAAAATATCCGTGCCGTGCCGCACCCAGCCGTCAAAGGCAAGAAGCACGATGGCAAGCGAGGCCACAGCGGCAAGACTAGCCAGAATAAACTTCAGCGGATGGGAAACGAGTGCGTTCATATGCCCATCATAACCTGTTTGTGTGAGCGCGAAAACCGCCAAAATACTGGGTTTTGCCGGCGAGACCGGCGCAAATGTTAGGGAAAGTTTAAAATCTTGGTGTGCATTATGACCATAGCGGTTTTTAAGCCTCGACATGATGTCTCCCGGTCCATTCTCCGGCCACCGCATAAAGCTCAATCCTGCGCGGGCCTGTTAGAGAGCCATCAGAGGAAACCTGCCGTCATGTCCAACGCCATCAAGCAATCCGGCGCATATCTCGAAATCGTTTCCTTCCATCTGGGCGATCAGGAATTCTGCATCGACACCATGGCGATCCGCGAAATCCGCGGCTGGGCGCCGGTTACACCGATGCCGCACACCCCGCCTTATGTGCTCGGCCTCATCAACCTACGCGGCGCCGTCATTCCCGTCATAGACATGGCCGGCCGCCTCGGCATGAAGATGACCGAACCCTCCGAACGCTCTGCCATCATCGTCACCGATATCGGCGGCAAGCTGGTCGGCCTGCTGGTGGAACAGGTCTCCGACATGATGACCATCCGCTCCGAAGACCTGCAGCCCGCGCCCGATATCATTCCGGAAGAACAGCGCAGCTTCTGCCGCGGCATCGTGGCGCTGGAAAAGAGCATGGTCTGCTTCCTCAACCTCGACACCGTCATTGCGGACGAGCTGGCACGCGAAGCGGCCTGATCCAGGCATCTATAACGCAATTGAGAGGGGCAGGCCTTACGGCTTGCCCTTTTGCCATGTGACCTGCTGGTTATAAAGCGGCACCGTGGAAATCGCCATCTTGGCCGAACCGTCGGTCAGTTCCCGCGCATGTACCAGATAGATCAGCGTATCGTTCGCCCTATCATAAACGCGGCTGACGACGAGCTTCTTCCACACCAGCGACATGCCCTGCCGGAACACTTCTTCTCCGCCCTTGGAGAGATCGATATCGCCGATCTCCACCGGTCCAGTCTGGCTGCAGGAAATGGCGTTGTTGGAAGGGTCTTCGAACCAGTTGCCGTTCTTCAGCCGGTCGATGACGCCGCGCTCGAAATAGGTCACATGGCAGGTCACGCCCTTGATCTTCGGATCGGCGATCGCCTCGATGACGATGTCATTGCCGATCCAGTCGACGCCGACCTCGCCCACCACCTGCGAATGCGCCGCTGTCACCGGAAGCAATGCCAGAAAGCCCGCAAACAAACCCGACAGAGTTTTCATCGTCATCGCATCTTCTCCGTTACGCTGCTTCAAACATAAGTGCGAGGAACGGTTACGCAACCCGGGAGACGGCGCGTTTTTTCATGCTGCAGGGCTGGTAACCGGTGGAGGTGAGACGCCCCGCGACCATGCCGATCTTTTCCGGCAGATCGCGGATATGGGCAACGCGCAACGCCTTGGCCGCTGCAATCGAAGCGGCCGCGCAGACGACAGCATCTTCGGCGGCATTGTGATGCACGAAACGCAACTGGAGGTGATGAGCGATGACATTCAGCTTGTGCGACGCCAGATTGGGCCAGACATGCCGGGCGATCTTGACGCTGCACAGATAGGAAAGATCGGGATAGGACTGCCGGTATTTATCGAAAGACGCCCGCATGACGCTGAAATCGAAGGCGGCATTATGGGCGATCATGGTGGCGCCATGGAAGTCGTCGATGAACTCCTCCATCACATCAGGGAATTCCGGCGCATCTTCGACATCCGCCGGGCGGATGCCATGCACCGCGATGTTGAAGGGCGAAAACTGCATGTCCTTCGGCCGGATCAGCCGTTCCTCGACGCGAACGATCTCGCCGCCCTCTATCCATGCAAGCCCGACGGCGCAGGCGCTGCCCCGTTCCTCATTGGCGGTCTCGAAATCGATGGCGATGGTTTTCAAGAGTGATTCCCGTTGTTTCATTCCGGCATAGACCGGATTGACGTCAAAGAGAACCGGCCTCGGCAGAACCCGCTTCCGAAAGCATCCAGTCGATGAGCTTCACCAGATCGGGATTATCCAGCATGCGCCGCGGATAAACGAGGAAATAGGCGAGCGTGCTGGCCATGTCCTTGCCGAAGGGCGCAATCAATGCGCCTTCCGCAAGCTCGCGGGAAACCAGCGAACGCCGGGTCAGCGCAATGCCGTGCCCGGCCTTGGCCGCATCCAGCGCCCCGTTGCTGTCGATGAAGACGGTGCCGCCGGAGGCATCCACGTCCGATGCCCCCGCCGCCTCCAGCCAGCGCCGCCATTCATTGCGGTTTTCATCGTGCAGAAGCGGAATGGATTTGAGATCCCCCGCCTCCTGAAGCGGCCCATATTTCTCCAGAAGCTGCGGTGAACAGACCGGTAGGGTGCTGTCATCGATGAAGCGGATACTCTCCAGACCCTCATAGCGACCGAAACCGTGTCGTACCGCCAGATCGACATCGTCCCTTGAAAAATCCACCAGCCGGTTCGTCACGCTGATGCGGACATCCACCTGCGGGTGTTGCTGCTGGAAGGCAGGCAATCGCGGCATCAACCATTGAACGGCGAAAGTGGGCGTGCAGCTCAGCGTCAGAACCGTGATCTCGGAGCGCGCGGTCAGTTCCGCCGTCGCCTCGCGCATCATCCGGAAGGCGGTGCGAAGCGCGCCGTAATAACGCTCCCCCTCACGCGTCAGCTGGATGCTGCGCGGCTTGCGGAAAAACAATTGCACGCCAAGCCGCGCCTCCAGCTCCCGGATTTGCAGGCTGACGGCACCGGGCGTGACATTCAACTCATTGGAAGCAAGCGTGACGCTGCGATACCGCGCTGCGGCCTCGAAGGCCTGCAACCCTTTCAGAGACGGAAGTTCGGCTGCCATGATTTAGCTCATCTTAATTATCGAACGAGAAACAATCGTTTGAAAACACCATAAAACAGGGAGTAAATAGACGCAACAAGACCTGAAACGCAGTGAGAACCACCCATCTCCAGATTGAGCCAAACTCAACCGATATCGGGTGGATGGCGGCGAGCCGGCCTGCGATCATGTCGATACTCATGCTTTGGGAGATGACGATGGCGATACAGAAACAGATGGATGCCGGTGAATGGGCGATGCTTGTCGCGCTTTCGCTTCTCTGGGGCGGATCGTTCTTTTTCATCGGTGTCGCCGTCAAGGAACTGCCGCCCGTCACCATCGTCACGCTGCGCGTCAGCCTGGCGGCAATCGCGCTTCTCATCGTCTGCCGCATCATGGGCCTTCGCCTGCCGCGTGAATGGGCGGTGTGGCGCGCCTTTTTCGGCATGGGCCTGCTCAACAACATCATCCCCTTCTGCCTGATCGTCTGGGGCCAGACTCATATTGCCAGCGGACTAGCCTCAATCCTCAATGCCACCACGCCTCTCTTCACCGTCATTGTCGCCCATTTTCTCACCGCCGACGAGAAGATGACCGGCAACAAGCTCACCGGCGTGCTGATCGGCTTTGCCGGCGTGGCGACCATGATCGGCCCGGCGGCCTTCACCGGCTCATCCGGTCTCTGGGGCCAGATCGCCATTCTCGGCGCGGCCATCTCCTATTCCTTCGCGGGCATATTCGGCCGCCGTTTCAAGGCCATGGGCGTGCCGCCGCTGATGACCGCCACCGGCCAGATCTCCTCTTCGACATTGATGCTCATCCCGGCCGCCCTTCTCATCGATAAACCATGGACGCTCGCCATGCCGGGCCTCGGAACCTGGGGCGCGCTTGTCGGCATCGCCCTCTTGTCGACGGCACTCGCCTACCTGATCTTCTTCCGCATACTCGCAAGCGCCGGCGCCACCAACCTCGCCCTCGTCACCTTCCTTATTCCCGTCAGCGCTATTCTGCTCGGTTCGCTGCTCCTCGGCGAGCAGCTGGAGATGAAGCACTTCGCCGGCATGGCGATGATCGCCGCCGGTCTTGCCGCGATCGACGGCAGGCTGCCGGCAAAACTCAGAAGCCTGCTGCGCAACGCACCCGCTTGACAGGGCCATGCGGCAAAAGCATTCTGCGCGCATGATCGCAACGAAACAGAACACCACCCGTCGCCATACCATCACCGGCCACCCGGCAGGCAGAGGTATGTCGTCGCGTTAAGCGATCCATTTCCACCCTGCCACCAGAGCAGGGTCGCAAACCTGCTCCCATACGCCCAAGGAGACAGGCATGCAGAACATGAAATTTGCCGATTATGAAGATTCGCAATTCAGCTTGAACGAAGTCGTCCTGCGTGCGGCGCGTCTGGACGATGCCGAAGCCCTGACCGAAATGTTCAACCTGCCCGGCGTCCGTCACGGCACGCTCCGACAGCCGTTTCAGTCCGTTGAAAAAACGCGGAAATCGATGGAAAACCGCGGCCCGAACGATATCGCCATCGTTGGTGAATGGCGTGGAAAGATCGTTGCCAATGCAGGACTGTTTCGCAGGGCGGGAAGGCAGTCCCACATCGCCGATCTGGTGATCAGTGTTCACGACGATTTTGCGGGCAAGGGCGTCGGATCATATATTCTCGGGGCGTTGATCGACACGGCCGACAATTGGCACGATATACGCCGCATCGAACTGAACGTCTTCACCGATAATCTCCCGGCAATCCGGCTTTACGAGAAATTCGGTTTCGAACGCGAAGGCACCCTACGCAACGACGCCTATCGTGACGGAAAATACGTCGATGCCCACGTGATGGCGCGTCTTCGATAGTTCCGGTCAGTTGTCCAGGTGATCCGCAAACACTTCCCGAATGGTCCGGCGCGACCATTCGGCCATTTTGTCGTTACGCCCGCGCTCCGCATCCAGCACGATCAATGCCTTCCACAGCGCCCAGCCGCGCCCGCGCTGCCATGTCGCCTCATCCAGATCCAGCGCCCGGCGAAAAACGGCGCGGCTTTCCGCATCGAGCACATTCCACGCGAGGATGAGATCGGAAGACGGATCGCCGACGCCGGAACTGCCGAAATCGATGACGGCCGAAAGCCGGCCGTCCTTCACCAGCAGATTGCCCTCGGCAATATCGCCATGCACCCACACTCCCTGCTTCCGCCAGTGGCTCGAAAGTGCAAGCTGCCATATCTCCATGGCCAGCGCCTGATCCACCTCATCGGCAAGCCGCACCGCCGAAGCCTTCGCCTCCCCGTCATAGACCGAAAGCGAGCCGCCGCGATGGAAGTTATGTGCGCCTGCGGGCGGGCCATCCGAAGCATCCACCCCGTGCAATGCTCTTAAAAACGCGGCAACATCGACGGCGATGGTTGAAAGATCAACGCGATCCAGACCCCGGGCGAGCGGTTCGCCCTCAAGCCAGCGATAGACGGACCAGCGGAACGGATAACCCTGTCCCGGCTGCCCGAGCGCCAATGGCGCAGGAATCGGAAAAGGCAGGAGCGGCGCAAGCGCCGGCAGCCACCGATGCTCCTTCTCCACCTGCGCAACATACCGGGCGGCACTTGGCATGCGGATCAGCATCTCATTGCCAAGACGAAAGCTGCGATTGTCCCAGCCGCTCAGCTCCACCGGCCGGATATTTAACCCCGCCCATTGCGGAAACTGGCTGCCTACCAGCGCCCGGACCTGCTCTGTGCTGACGACAATGCGGTCATCCATGCTGTGCTCTCCGTGTCAGTCGCAAAGCTCTAGCGGCAGAGATCAACATGCCATGACGGTGTATGTATCAGCCGCCGATCAAGGCCAGCCACTCGTCCTCATCCATGGTCTGCACGCCCAGTTCCGTCGCCTTGGCAAGCTTGGAACCCGCCCCCGGTCCCGCCACCAGAATATCGGTCTTTTTCGAGACGGAACCGGCCACTTTCGCGCCGAGGCTTTCGGCACGCGCTTTGGCCTCGTCACGGGTAAATTTCTCCAGAGAGCCGGTAAACACCACCGTCTTGCCCGCCACCGGACTGCCATCGGTCGAGGGCTTCTCGGCTTCCTTCGGGCGAAGCTCCCGTATCAGCCGGTCGATGACATCGAGATTGCGCGGCTCCTTGTAGAATTCGACGATGGCGCGGGCCACCACTTCGCCGATGCCGTCGATGCTGTTGAGTTCGGCCCAGGCATCGCTCGCCGGGTCGGCTGCCGCCTTCATGCTCTCTTCGAAATGCTCGTAAGTCCCATAGGAGCGCGCCAGAAGCTTCGCCGTGGTCTCGCCCACATGGCGGATGCCGAGCGCGAAGATCAGCCGGTGCAGATCAATCTCGCGGCGGGCATCGATGGCGTCGAACAGCTTTCTGACGCTGACCTTGCCGAAGCCGTCGATATTCTCGAGCTTGGTCAGTTGCGAGGCTTCCTGCCGCGCCTTGAGGGTGAAAATCTCAGGCGCAGTCTTGATCGAAAGCGCCGGGTCGTCACTTTCGAAGAAGAAATCTATCTGCTTGGTACCAAGCCCTTCGATGTCGAAAGCATTGCGCGAGACGAAATGTTTGAGATGCTCCACCGCCTGCGCGCGGCAGACGAAACCACCCGTGCAGCGCGTGACCGAATCGAGTTTACCGGTCTTCTCATTACGCTCCCGCACCGCATGGCTGCCGCAGACCGGACATTTTCCCGGAAAGGCATATTTCACCGCATCAGTCGGGCGCTTTTCCAGAAGCACATCCAGCACCTGCGGAATGACATCGCCGGCGCGCTGCACGATCACCGTATCGCCGATACGGATATCGTGGTCCTCCGGGCGGATGCGCTCGCCGCTATTGCCGATGCCTTCGATATAATCGGCATTATGCAGCGTCGCATTGGTGACGACGACACCGCCGACGGTGATCGGGGTGAGACGCGCCACCGGCGTCAAGGCACCGGTGCGCCCCACCTGGATTTCGATATTCTCAACCGTGGTAAAGGCCTGCTCGGCCGGAAATTTATGGGCGGTGGCCCAGCGCGGGCTGCGCGAGCGGAAGCCCAGCCGTTCCTGCAGATCGAGCCGGTCGACCTTATAGACCACGCCATCGATATCATAATCGAGATCGGGCCGTGCGACGCCTATTTCATTATAATGCTCAAGCAATTGCGCGGCAGAGGTGAATCGCTTCATCAGCGGATTGACCGGAAATCCCCAGTCCCGGAATTTCTCCACGATGCCATATTGCGTATCGGCGATCCGCGCCGGCTGGCCGCCATTCGAAACCTCGCCCAGCGCATAGGCGAAGAACCGCAGCTTGCGTTTCGCCGTCACATTGGCGTCGAGCTGGCGCAGGGAACCGGATGCCGTGTTGCGCGGGTTCACATAGGTCTGCTTGCCTTCGGCCTCCATCTGGGCATTAAGCGCCAGAAAGTCGCTCTTGGCCATATAGACCTCACCGCGTACTTCCACCACATCGGGCGCATCGGCGGGCAGCTCGTTCGGAATTTCCTTGATGGTCCTGATATTGGCGGTGACATTCTCGCCCGTCGTGCCGTCTCCACGCGTCGCCGCCGTCTTCAGCCTGCGGTTCTCATAGCGGATCGACATGGAAAGCCCGTCGATCTTCGGCTCGGCGGTGAAGGCGATGGAATCGTCCGGCAGATGCCCGAGGAAGCGATAGACGGAACTCACGAAATCCCGCAAATCCTCTTCCGAAAACGTATTGTCGAGCGAAAGCATCGGCCGCGCATGCACGATAGGTGCGAAGGTCGGAAGCGGCGCGAAGCCGACTTTTTTCGACGGGCTGTCGGCCCGCACCAGCGCTGGGAAAGCTGCTTCGATGGCATCGTTGCGCCGCTTCAGCGCATCATATTCGGCGTCCGTAATCTCCGGCGCATCCTTGCCGTGGTAGAGCGCATCGTGGCGGGCAAGCTCGGCCGCCAGAAACGCAAGCTCGGAAGAGGCTTCAAGCTCGGTGAGGTTTTCGACGGATTTCTGGTCTTTCGACATGACGGCCTCTTTTGCGAATTACCGAACGCTTTTAGCCGAAATAACAAACATTAAAAACAGTTTTGCCGTTGGACTCACAAGCCGAATCCGCTCGCACAACGCAGCGGGCAGCGGTCAGTCCTTGGCCGCCAGCAGGCGAGCCGCCGCAGCCCTCGCCTCGTCCGTCACCGACGCGCCGGCGAGCATGCGGGCAATCTCTTCGGTGCGGTGTTTCGGCTCCATGGTGGCTACGCGCGTGGCGATACGCTCGCTGCCGTCGCCGGATGGGCCCTTGGAAATGAGAAGATGGGTCGCCGCCCGTGCCGCCACCTGCGGCGCATGGGTAACGGACAGAACCTGCACGGTTTTCGACAGGCGACGCAGCCGCTGGCCGATGGCATCCGCCACCGCGCCGCCGACACCCGTATCGATTTCATCGAACACCAGCGTCGGTGCCGAACCGCGATCTGCCAGCGCCACTTTCAGCGCCAGCAGAAAGCGGGACAATTCGCCACCCGAGGCCACCTTCATGATCGGTCCCGGCCGTGTGCCCGGATTGGTCTGGACGTGGAATTCAACCGTGTCGATGCCGTCGGCCGTCGCCTGTTCGGCATCGGAGGTCACCTCGACGGTAAACCGCGCCCGCTCCAGCTTCAGCGCCGGCAGTTCTGCCATCACCGCATTGGAAAGCGCATCCGCCGCATGGCGGCGTTTTTCGGAAAGCGATTGCGCGGCACGGTCGAAATCAGCCTTCACCAAGCCGAGATTGGCCTCGAGCTTGCCGAGCTGTTCTTCGCCGGCATCGAGATCGGCGAGATCGGCCACCATTTTTTCGGCGAGAGCCGGCAAGTCCGGCACGGCAACGTTATATTTACGCCCGGCAGCGCGCAGCGCGAACAGCCTTTCCTCCACCCGCTCCAGCTCACGCGGATCGAATTCGGTGCGGCGCAGCGCCGCCTCCACTTCCATCTGCGCATTGGAAAGGCTGTCGAGCGCGGCGTCCAGCAATTGCACCGTGTCTTCCAGCAATCCCGGCGCTTCATGGCTCTTGCGCTCCAGACGCCGCATCATCGAGGCGATGACAGGCACGGGCGAGGCATTGCCGTTCAGAAACTCGCTTGCCTCGGCGATATCGCCGGCAATGCGTTCGGATTTCTGCATCACCGCCCGGCGTTCGGCCAGCTCGTCCTCTTCACCGTCGCGCGGCGAGAGCGTTTCCAGTTCCTCGACGGAAGATCGAAGGTAATCCGCCTCGCGCGCTGCCGCCTCCACCTTGGCGCGGTGCGTCTTCAGCGCACGCTCGGCATCCTTCCAGGTGCGGTAGAGGCCCTGAACGGCACGAGCCTCATCGCTCAGCCCGGCAAAGGCATCCAGCAGCGTGCGGTGTGCATCGGTATCGACAAGCGCGCGATCATCATGCTGACCATGGATTTCGACCAGCAATTGCCCGAGTTGGCGCATCATTTGCACGCTGATGGCCTGATCGTTGATATAGGCCTTGGTGCGACCGTCAGAGGATTGCACCCGGCGGAAAATCAGGTCGCCATCGTCGTCGAGACCGTTTTCACGCAGGAGAAGCCGTGTCGGGTGATTGTTCGGGACTTCGAAAGTGGCGGTCACCTGCCCCTTCTCTTCCCCGTGCCGCACAAGGCCGCCATCGCCACGCCCGCCAAGCGCGAGCGAGAGACTATCGAGAAGAATGGATTTGCCCGCACCCGTCTCGCCCGTCAACACGGAAAGGCCCGCCTCGAAACCGAGGTCGAGCCTTTCGATGAGAACGATATCGCGAATCGAGAGCTGGACCAGCATGGCCTATGCCCCGTCTCAGGCGCCGATGAGCTTCTTGCCGGCGCGCGAAATCCAGGACCCCTTGTTTTCCCGCGGCTCCAGCCCGCTGCCCTTCAGCAGCTTGTAGGAATCCGAATACCATTGGCTGTCAGGATAGTTGTTGCCGAGAACGGCGGCCGCGGTCTGCGCTTCGTCCACCAGGCCCATCGCATAATAGGCTTCCGTCAGACGCGCCAGCGCTTCCTCGATCTGGTTGGTGTTCTGATACTGCTCTACGACGATGCGGAAACGCGAAACGGCGGCGAGATATTCCTTGCGCTCAAGATAATAACGGCCGACCTGCATTTCGCGGCCGGCGAGCTGGTCGCGGGCGAAACGGATCTTGGCCTGTGCGTCGGCGACATATTCCGAATCGGGATAGTCGTTGACGACCTTGTTCATCGCCTCGACGGTGCGCTGTGCGGCGCGCTGGTCCTGCGTGACGTCGGAAATCTGCTTCGAATAGGCAAGTCCGATCATGTACTGAACGTAAGCGGCATCCTTGGAGCGCGGATATTGGCGCAGGAACCGGCTGCCATTGGTAATGGCCACATCGTTCTTGTTGGTGCGCGTGGCAATGAAGGTCTGCATCACCAGCGCCTTCTGGCCCCATTCGGTGAAGGGGTACTGCTTGTCGATCGCCTCGAACTTGCGTGAGGCTTCCGTCATGTTACCGGCGTTCATGTTGGCAAGCCCCTGCTTGTACAGAACATCCGGCGGATCGGTCTCGACGCCGAGCTTGGTGATGTCGATATCCGGATCGGACTGGCAGGCCGTGACGGCGACACTCGCGCCGACCAACATCAACGAGACGGCGATCCCCCGCATCGTACCCTTCATTGCACCAGACCCTACATGCTTCATTCGACAGTTCCCACTTCCCGCGCAAATACATAAGCATCGGCTTTGCACTGGCGTTCTAGCCATAAAAGCATCCGCAGGGCAACGCAATGATGACGCATTAACGCATTTTTATGGCATCGACCCGTGCAATCGCATGAATATCAGGCGATATTACGCAACTTCTTGTTCCCATCACGAAAAAGCCGCCCCAAAGGGAGCGGCTTTTTCTGTCAATTGATAGCCTGCGAAGGAATTCACGCAGACCAGGGTGCGAATTCCGGCATGTTGACCGCAACGAATTCGCGGGCGCGTACCATCTGGTTGCGGGCAGCCGGCGCTTCGACGATCTCATAGGCGGTGCGGTCGCTCAAAAGCGCCTTCAGCGCATTCGCATTGACCTTGTGGCCGCCGCGATAGGAGCGGTAGCAGCCGATGAACTGCGCACCGGCAAGCGCCAGGTCGCCCACGGCGTCCAGCGTCTTGTGACGGACGAATTCGTCCTTGGCGTAACGCAGGCCTTCCATGTTGATAACGCTGTTGTCGTCGGAGATGACGACCGAATTCTCAAGCGAGGAACCGAGCGCATAACCGGCGGCCCACAGGCGCTCCACATCACGCATGAAGCCGAAGGTGCGGGCGCGCGACAGCTCGTTCTTGAAGCTCTCCGCCGTCAGGTCGCCCTTCCAGGACTGCTTGCCGATCAGCGGCGTATCGAAATCGATGTCAACCTCGAAGCGCGTACCGTCATAGGGACGGAATTCCGCCCAGGAGGCGCCCGAATCGATGCGCACCGGCTTGGTGACGCGAATATAACGGCGCTTCACGCCGAGGCTCTTGATGCCGACCGATTCGATCGCTTCGATGAAAGGTGCCGAGCTGCCATCCATGATCGGCGCTTCCGGACCGTCGACTTCAACGATGAGGTTATCGAGGCCCATGGCGTAGATGGCGGCCATGACGTGCTCGATCGTCGCAACCGACTGGGAAAGCGAACGGCCGAGCACGGTGCACAGGTCGGTATTGCCGACATTGGCCGAAACCGCCTTCAACTCGGTAACGCTGCCATTGTCATGAAGGCGATGGAAGACGATGCCCGTTCCGGCTTCTGCGGGCTGGAAGGTCATCGAAACCGGATTGCCGGAATGCACGCCAATGCCTTTGAGCTGAACAGCATTTGCGATAGTTGTCTGAAATCCGAGCAGTCCGATAGTCATGCGAATATGCCTTGTTTTTGCAAACCGCGCCGCTTGAGCGCCGTTCAAGTTTTCGAGCCGGTTTGGCAACCGGCCAAGTCCGTGTTTTCCTTTACCCAGCCTCATACATACGCACATGTAGGTGCCACGACAAATCACTGTTCGTTTCGGATTGTTACACGCGTAAACCTTTGAAAATACGAATTAATTTAGTGTTAATAACGTAAAATAAACAAAACGCCCGGATCGTGAAACCCGGGCGTTCGAAGAGGCGGATGGAATCGCCCTTAGTTGGACTGGCGGCGCAGGAAGGCCGGGATTTCCAGCTGGTCGTCGTCGTGATGGCTGGCCGAAGAAGGCGTTGCGCGGCCGTGGTCGTCAAGCTGGCCACGACGCGGTGCGTAGAGGCTTGCTTCCGGCGAAAGCGGCGCGCGGCGCTGCTGCGGCGCCATGCTCGGCGCATCCATCATGTCGGACGGAACTTCTTCTTCTTCACGGCGACCAAGCGAGTTGGTGATGCGCTTCAGAAGACCCATCGGGCCACGCTCTTCCTGCGCGGCAGGAGCGGCATGGGTGCGATGTTCCATCTCGGCCTTGACGACCGGCGGGAAGTCTTCGACCTTCGGCATGCGAACCGGCTCGGGCTGGCGGGCAACCGGTGCGGGTTCCTGATAGACAGGAGCCTGTGGCTGCTGCATGCGCGGCGCCGGAGCGGCAACCTGTTCCGGAGCATGATAAACGGGCGCCGGAGCGACCGGTGCCGGAGCGGCCTGCTGAACCGGCTGGGCCGGACGGAGAGCCGCCGGCGCTTCAGCCGGAGAAGATGCGAACAGCTTGCTCTGGGGACGGAAATCCTGAGCCGGCTGCTGGTGTGCGGCGAAACCGAGTTCGCGTTCCATTTCGGCTTCTGCCGAACGGATGGTCTGGGCGATCGGGTCTACGGCCTTCTGTGCCTGCGATACTGCTGGAGCAGGCTGAACTGCGGCCGGAGCGGAAGCAACGGCCGCGGAAGGACGGATAAGCGGCTTGGCAACGGCTGCTGCGGCACGCATATCGGCAACGTTCTGTTCGCCGACGCCAGCAACGCGGTCGATGCCGGTCGCAACGACGGAGACGCGGATGAGACCTTCCAGAGCTTCATCGAAGGTTGCGCCGAGGATGATGTTCGCATCCGGATCGACTTCTTCGCGAATACGGGTCGCAGCTTCGTCGACTTCGAACAGGGTCAGGTCGCGACCGCCGGTGATGGAGATCAGCAGGCCCTGTGCACCCTTCATCGAGGTTTCGTCGAGCAGCGGGTTGGCGATCGCCGCTTCCGCAGCCTGCATTGCGCGGCCCGGACCGGAAGCTTCGCCGGTGCCCATCATTGCACGGCCCATTTCACGCATGACCGAGCGAACGTCGGCGAAGTCGAGGTTGATGAGACCTTCCTTCACCATCAGGTCGGTGATGCAGGCAACGCCCGAATAGAGAACCTGGTCAGCCATGGCGAAGGCGTCGGCAAAGGTCGTCTTGTCGTTGGCAATACGGAAGAGGTTCTGGTTCGGAATGACGATCAGCGTATCGACGGACTTCTGCAGTTCCTCGATGCCCTGTTCGGCAAGACGCATACGGCGGCCGCCTTCGAAGTGGAAAGGCTTGGTGACGACGCCGACCGTCAGGATGCCCTTGTTGCGGGCTGCCTGTGCGACGACAGGAGCAGCACCCGTGCCGGTGCCGCCGCCCATGCCGGCTGTGACGAAGCACATATGGGTGCCGTTCAGGTGGTCGATGATCTCATCGATGCATTCTTCAGCGGCGGCGCGGCCGACTTCCGGCTGGGAACCGGCGCCGAGACCCTCGGTGACGTTGACGCCGAGCTGGATGACCCGGTCTGCCTTCGTCATGGTCAGCGCCTGCGCATCCGTGTTGGCGACGACGAAGTCGACGCCCTGGAGGCCGGCCGTGATCATGTTGTTGACAGCGTTACCACCACCACCGCCGACACCGAAAACAGTGATGCGTGGCTTCAGCTCGGTGATATCAGGCTTTTGCAGCTGTATCGTCATTTTAGCATTCCTTCTTTCTCTGGCCGCATCGCCCCGCTGGCCGATTCTTGAAAACTCAACTCTGAAACCTCCGGCTTACGCCACGAGGCCACTCAAAAACTCTCTTTCAGCCATTGCCCCACCCGGGCTATCCGGCCGCTACCCGTACCAAACGGCGAGAACATTCCGCCTTGCGCCGCATGAATTTCGATGTCCGCCACCTGCGGATAGATCATCAGTCCGCACGCCGTCGAAAAGGCAGGCCCCTTTGCCGCGACCGGAAGACCGGCGACCCCCATGGGGCGGCCGATACGAACGTTGCGAGCAAGAATGCGCCGTGCCGTTTCCGGCAGCCCCGTCAGCTGGCTTGCGCCGCCGGTCAGGACAACGCGCTTGCCGACGATGGGGCTGAAGCCGGACTTCTGGATGCGATCACGGATCAATTCCAGCGTCTCTTCGATACGCGCCCGTACGATACGGGTGACCAATGCTCTTGAAACTTGCGATGGTTGATCGCGATCGTCTTCGCCAATCGGCGGGATCGAAATCATGTCGCGCTCATCCGCGCCATTCAGCAAAGCCGAACCATGCACCACCTTCAGTCTCTCTGCATCTTCGATTCGTGTCGAGAGGCCTCGTGCAAGATCTGTCGTAACGTGATGGCCGCCAAGGCCGATCGCGTCGGTGTGAATGAGACGGCCTTCGGCGAAAACCGAGATCGTCGTGGTGCCGCCGCCCATGTCGATGGCGGCACAGCCGAGTTCAACTTCATCGTCTACCAGCGCTGCAAGACCGCTGGCGTAAGGCGTCGCCACCATGCCTTCGACGGACAGATGCGCACGGTTCACACAAAGCTCGAGGTTCTTCAGCGCGGTGCGTTCGACCGTGACGACATGCATGTCGACGCCGAGAAGATCGCCATACATGGAGAGCGGATCGCGAATGCCGCGCTCGCCATCCAGCGAGTAACCTGTTGGCAGCGAATGCAGGATGGCCCGGTCCTGACGCATGGATTGCTGGCTTGCCGCCACCAGAACCTTGCGCAGATCGCTTGCTTCCACTTCCTGCCCGCCGAGATCGATGCTCGCGGTATAGATATCGCTTGCCAGCCTGCCGGCCGAAACATTGACGATCAGGCTGTCGACGGTAAGCCCCGCCATGCGCTCGGCCGCATCAACGGCGAGACGGATAACGCCTTCCAGCGCATCGAGGTCGGCAATCACGCCTGACTTCACGCCACGCGAACGCTGGTGGCCGATGCCGATGATTTCGACCTTGTGGGTGCGGCCCGGCAGGATTTCGCTTTCCTGGCGCGGCGTCAGCCGGCCGATCATGCACACGACCTTGGTCGAGCCGATGTCGAGCACCGAAACGATGTGGCTGCGCTTGGAAGAAAGCGGCTTCAGGCGAGGCAGGCCGAAATGGGAAGAACCGAAAAAGCTCATGTGTTCTTCTCCGCCTTCTTGAGAGCCTTGGTACGCGCATCGACAGCGGCCTGGCGGCGCTCCGTGGCGCCCTCGGTCAACTGGATCGTGGTGCGGTCAGCAAGCCGGAGATCGACGGCGGCGACATCGCGCGACAGCACCTTTTCCTCGAGATCGAGCCGCGCCAGCAATTGCAGCGCCTGCGGCAGGTTTTCTTCCGGCAGCTTGACGACGATGCCGTTATCGAGATGCAGATCCCAGCGACGGCCGGCAATGCGGACATAAGCGCGGACACGGTTGCGGATTTCCGGCCAGTCGGCCAGCTGCTCGACGAAACCGGCAGCACCCGTTTCCGCGTCACGGCCGACGAAGAGCGGCAGGGCGGCGAACTTATTGTCCCGCAGCGGCGCAATCACGCTGCCGCTTTTTTCGATCAGCGACAGTTCCGTTCCATGCTGCCAGATGCCGAAGGCCTGACGCTCCTTCAGCCGGACTTCCACGGTCTTGGGGTACACCTTGCGGATATCGACATCTTCCACCCAGGGAAGCTGCACCAGCTTGCGGCGCGCCGCATCGATATCGAGCGCGATCAGCGAGGTGCTGCCATCGAGGCCGAGAAGCTGGAACACTTCGATTTCGGAGGTCTGCAGATTGCCGGAAACCTTCACGTCCTCGACCGCAAAGCCTGCTGCCGACGTCGTGGTCTGGGTAACGATATTGGTGTGCCCGCCGAGCGACATGCCGTAAAGCCCGGTCACCGCGTAAAAGGCGACGGCCGAAATCGTACCGGTATGGGCGGGAATGTGAATGCGTCCGGTCGCAAGGCTGACACCGAAACGCACGAAGCGACGCAGGGGACGCGGCAATACCATGCGGTCGTCGGCGCTGGCCGCCGCCGCGAATTGTTCGCGCTTTTTTGCCGTCGACTTTTTGCCGATCACCGCAAACACGAAGCGTCCTCCACCATCCAGCTGACAAGGTTACCAAAGGAGCGGCCAGCATGAGCCGCCATTTCCGGCACCAGGGAGGTCGGCGTCATGCCCGGCTGCGTATTCACTTCAAGCCAGATAACTTCGCCATCTTCTGAGAAACGGTCGTCGTAACGAAAGTCTGAACGGCTTACGCCACGGCATCCGATCGCCCGATGCGCCATAACCGCCAGTGTTTGAATTTTTTGGTAAATTTTCGGTGAAATTTCTGCGGGAATGACATGTTTCGAGCCACCAGCCGCATATTTCGCATCATAATCATAGAAATTGTGACCGAGCGGCACCACTTCGGTGACGCCCAGCGCCTCACCGTCGAGTACACCGCAGGTCAGTTCGCGGCCGTGAATATAGCGCTCGACCATGACCTGATCGCCGTAGCGCCATTCCGAAGAGGTGAGGATTTGCGGCGGATGCGACTGGTCTTCCTTGACGATCACGACGCCGAAGCTCGAACCTTCACGCACCGGCTTCACGACATAAGGGGGTGCAAGCGGATGTTCGCTGGTGAAATCGAAGCGGTTCATGACGCGCTCGGCAGCCACCGGGATGCCGGCAGCAGCGGCAACCTTCTTGGCCTGCGCCTTGTCCATGGCGAGCGCGGAAGCGAGCACACCGGAATGGGTATAGGGAATGGCGAGATATTCGAGAATGCCCTGAATGGTGCCGTCTTCGCCAAAGGGACCGTGCAGCGCGTTGAAGGCGACATCCGGGCGCAGCTCGGCAAGCACAGCGGCGATATCGCGCCCCACATCGACCCGGGTGACCTTATAGCCCTCGTCTTCCAGAGCCTGCGCGCAAGCGTTGCCCGACGACAGGCTGACCGGCCGCTCCGACGAAAATCCACCCAAAAGAACAGCTACGTGCTTGCCGCTCATCGAACCCTCTGACACCAACTCTCCGTTACGAACCACGCTCCGAAACCACCGAATTTGACGAACGGTGATTCTGGCACATGACCCTTGAGATCAGTTAAACGCCATTAAGGTTAATGAATCGTTTACTTTCGTTAACCGCCGCGTCCAACGTGCCGAGTTTCGTTAAAGAATCAGCACCGATCCGGATTCCCTCCTTGGAATCAGAGAGTTGCATGGATTGCAACATGCAGGTTTTCAATGATCGGAAATAAAACGATGCTCGCGCGCCTGCCGCCCATCGATAAAGGCAAGGCCGAAACGTTAACAGACGGGATTATTCCCCAGGGAAAACTATCTGGCGTTTCAGCGTTTTAAAACCGCGGCCTGAATCAGTCTCTCAATCGCCAAAGCATCCCCGGGAGGCATAACCATACGTATCGCACTGATGGATCACATTATCTGCATTATTTCTTTTTTAGCATTCCATAAGAACAAAAATTGCGTTAACGCAGTGGTCGCCTCCCAAGGCATGACATTGCAATCATCCAAAATGGAACCAATACCATGACCGACGCGATATCTCCGGTATCGCCGACCGCTGACACTTCGAACGTTGTAAAGACAAATTCGCCTGCACGAGTTCTCACTGCCAGCCTGGTCGGCACGACCATCGAGTTTTTCGATTTCTACGTTTACGCCACGGCCGCAGTGCTCGTGTTCCCCACTTTGTTCTTCCCGAACAATGACCCGATGACGGCGCTTCTGGCGTCCTTCGCCACCTTCTCCATCGCCTTTTTCGCCCGCCCGCTGGGCGCTGTGGTCTTCGGCCACTATGGCGACCGCATCGGCCGCAAGACCACCCTTGTCGCGGCGCTGCTGACCATGGGCGTCTCGACTGTCGTGATCGGCCTGCTGCCCTCCTATGAGACCGCCGGCGTTCTGGCCCCGCTGCTGCTCGCGCTTTGCCGCTTCGGCCAGGGTTTCGGCCTTGGTGGCGAATGGGGCGGCGCCGTCCTGCTCGCCACGGAAAACGCACCTCCGGGCAAGCGCAGCTGGTACGGCATGTTCCCGCAGCTCGGTGCCCCCGTTGGCCTGTTCCTTTCGTCCGGTGTGTTCTGGATCCTGCTGCACTTCATGTCTCAGGAAGCGCTTTTGAGCTGGGGCTGGCGCATTCCCTTCGTCGCTTCGATCATCCTGATCGCTGTCGGCATGTGGGTTCGCCTGTCCATCACCGAAACGCCCGACTTCCAGAAGGCAATCGAAAAGGAAGAACGTGTGGCCGTACCTGTCGCGGAACTGTTCCGCAACCACAAGCGCAGCCTCGTGCTCGGCACCTTCGTGGCGCTGGCCACCTTCGTGCTCTTCTATATCGGCACCGCCTATCTTCTGTCCTACAACGTCAAGGTCCTGAAAATCCCGTTCCTCGACGCGCTGGAAGTGCAGATCCTCGGCTCCATCGTTTTCGGCATCTTCATTCCGATCGCCGGCAAGCTCGCCGAAAAATTCGGTCGTCGTGAAATCCTGATCCTGACGACGGTGCTGATCGGCCTGTTCTCGTTCCTCCTGCCAAGCCTGATGTCCGGTGGCGAAGGCTCGATCTTCGTCTTCGCGGCTCTTGCCATGATGCTGATGGGCATGACCTACGGCCTGATCGGAACGGCGCTCGCCGCCCCCTTCCCGACCCGCGTGCGCTACACCGGCTCGTCCATCACCTTCAACATGGCCGGCATCTTTGGCGCATCGCTGGCACCCTACATCGCCACATGGCTGCAGGTGAATTACGGCATGGGGTATGTCGGCTATTATCTCTGCGTATCGGCGCTCATCACGCTCGCCTGCATTCTTCTGTCCCGCAAGGACGAAGTCTGATCCGAACGGATTGCCAGACATTAAAGAGCCCGCGAAACCTTCGTTTCGCGGGCTTTTGTTTGCCTGTTTTAACACTTACGCCACGGCCTGGCGCCGCTCCACATGACCGGTCATGCAGACGCGATTGCGCCCTCCTTCCTTTGCCCGATAGAGCGCCAGATCGGCATTGTGCATGACCTTGTCGAAAATGTCGGCGTCGCCGCGAAACGCCACGCCAATCGAAATCGTCACCGTGATCCGCAAATCCTGATACTCCACCGGGGTGGTCTCGATGGCTGCGCGAACCCTTTCGCACATCTGCAGAAAGGCGAGCGGGCTGGTTTCCTGCACAACGACAAATTCCTCGCCACCCAGGCGGGCGACATGCGCAGAAGAATCGAAATGCTCCCTTATCCTGCGGGCGACGTTCGAGATGACGAGATCACCGGCAAGGTGGCTGTATCTGTCATTCACCTTCTTGAAATGATCGATATCAAGAAAGGCGACGCAATAGTCGCTGCCCAGTTCAGCGCATGCAGCATAAAGGCCGAGCCGGTTGCTAAGGCCGGTCAGGGCGTCCGTATGGCTCAGATGCAGGAAGCGCTCGTGGGATTGCACGAGAATTTTCACTTCCCTGGAATTCAGCCAACAGACCAGCAATGTAACCGTAAACGCCACCGTCCCGCCGAGCGTCACACTCAACATGATGCCGTTGAAGAGATCGGTTACCAGCCCGAACCGCGCGAGAAGCGTCAGGCCGCCCATGCACATCAGGATGACAATGATCGTCACGAGACAAGCGATACGAATGGAGAATTCAAGCGGCTCGAGCCGCCTGCGGCCATCCGACGTGGCGACCGAAAAACTTATCATTTCGATCGGTTTTTTCCAAAGACCCAACATCATGCTCAAAAGCGCCTAGATCACGTAATGCCGTTGGTATTTCCTGATAAAAAGTAATTTAATAGAAGGACGAGACGCCGCTTCGCCCCGATAATATCGGCAAAAACTGTTGATTGACCGTTACGATACATGAAACGGCCAGATCAACAGCAGGTTTTTCTTGCAATTGGCAGCATTCGCCGAGGCTTAAGCCCCGAGGAACGGCTCCACTTCCCGGCCCGGCATGAACAGGCCAAGGCGCTTGATTTCCCATTCCAGCCGGATGCCCGACTTCTCGAACACCCGCTTGCGGATGGTCTCACCCAGATATTCCAGATCGTAACCGGTCGCATGGCCGGTATTGATCATGAAATTGCAATGCAGCGACGACATCTGCGCGCCGCCGATGACCAGACCGCGACCGCCCGCCTCGTCGATCAGTTCCCAGGCGGAATGACCTTCGGGATTCTTGAAGGTGGAACCGCCCGTCTGCTCGCGGATTGGCTGCACGGTTTCGCGGTGGTGGCGCACGGCGTCCATATCGGCCCGGATTTTCGCCTTGTCTTCGGGATAACCCTCAAACAGCGCGCCCGTAAAGATCAGACCTGCATCGGCACCGGAATGGCGATAGCTGTAGCCCATATCGGCATTGGAAAGCACATGCTGATTGCCCTGACGGTCGACCGCATAGACCTCCACGACACGCTCGCGCGTCTCGCCGCCATTGGCGCCCGCATTCATGCGCAGCGCACCGCCGATGGAGCCGGGAATGCCGTAATAGAAATGGAAACCGCCGATGCCATTATCCATGGCCATAGCGGCAATATGCTTGTCGGGGCAGATCGCGCCCGCCTTGATGCGGTTTTCACCGGCAAGCTCCACCTGGCCGAAGCCCTTGGCGGACAGACGGACGACAACGCCCGGAATGCCGCCATCGCGCACAAGAAGGTTCGAGCCGACGCCAACCACGGTCAACGGCACGTCTTCCGGCAGAATTTTCAGGAAGGCAATCAGATCGTCGGTATCGTGCGGCTGGAACATGACTTCCGCAAGACCGCCGGCTCTGAACCACGTCACGCGGTCCATGGGCGCATCCGGTGTCAGACGTCCCCGCAATTCATTTACCCCGTCGCCGAGCCTCCCCAGCAATTTAACCCCATCGACCTGTCTCATTCAGACTTTCCTGATATGCTCTTCAATTCCGAAGGCAGCGCCGCTGCCCATTGCGTGATATTTCCAGCCCCCAAGAGAACCACGAAATCACCCGGATTCGCAATGCCTGCAACCACTGAGGCGAGATCTTCCCGTTTCTCGAGAAAACGGGCGTCCCGGTGGCCGGCGGCCTTGATGGCCGAAACCAGCGCTTCCGAGCTTGCACCCTCGATCGGATCTTCGCCCGCGGCATAGACCGGAGCAAGGATAATCGTGTCGGCATCGTTAAAACAATGCGCGAAATCGTCGAACAGGCTGGAAAGGCGGCTGTAGCGGTGCGGCTGGTGCACGGCGATGATGCGGCCCTTGCAGGCCTCCCGCGCCGCCTTCAGCACGGCCTTGATCTCCACCGGATGGTGGCCGTAGTCATCGAAAACCTGCACCCCATTGGCTTCGCCCGTCAGCGTGAAACGTCGCTTGACACCACCAAAGGAGGCAAGCCCCTTCTTGATGTCGGCTTCCGAAATGCCGAGACGATTGGCAACCGCGATTGCCGCTGTCGCATTCGAAACGTTATGGCGGCCGGGCATCGGCAGGACGAGGTCCTTGAAAGAGAAAATCTTGCCGGTGCGGCGACGGCGGATTTCCACGTCGAAGACCGACCGCGTGCCATCGATGCGCACATTCGAAAAACGCACGTCGGCCTGCGGGTTTTCACCGTAGGTGATGACCTTGCGGTCCTCGATGCGGCCGACCAGCGCCTGCACTTCCGGATGATCGAGGCACATGACGCCGAAACCGTAGAAAGGCACGTTCTCGACGAACTGACGGAAGGCAGCACGCACGGCATCGAAATTGCCGTAATAGTCCAGATGCTCGGGATCGATATTGGTGATGACAGCCACATCGGCCGGCAGCTTCAGGAAGGTGCCGTCGGACTCGTCGGCCTCCACCACCATCCATTCGCCCTCACCCATGCGGGCATTGGTGCCATAGGCATTGATAATGCCGCCGTTGATGACGGTCGGGTCAAGATTGCCGGCTTCCAGCAGGGTTGCGACCATGGAGGTGGTGGTGGTCTTGCCATGGGTGCCGCCAATGGCGATGGCATTACGGAAACGCATCAGTTCGGCCAGCATTTCGGCCCGGCGAACGATCGGCAGGTGCTTTTCACGCGCCGCGATGAGTTCGGGATTGTTCTTCTTGATGGCGGTGGAAACGACCACGACCTCGGCATCGCCGATATTATCCGCCGTATGACCGACGAAAACCTCGATGCCCTTGTCGCGCAGGCGCTGCACATTGGCGCTGTCGGCCTGATCCGACCCCTGAACGCGGTGGCCGAGATTGTGAAGCACTTCGGCAATGCCGCTCATGCCGATCCCGCCTATGCCGATGAAATGCACAAGGCCTATGGCTTTCGGCATCTTCATGCCCCAACTCCTTCATTCTTTTTCTTGAATTCCTGTATGGACCGGCCGGAAGCAATCGCCTCGACCAGATCGGCCAGCACATCCGCCGCATGCGGTTTGCCCGTCGCCTTTGCCGCCGCCGCCGTTGCCGAAAGACGATCCGGCTCCGAAAGCGCTGAGGACAGCAGGCCGGAAAGCTTCTGCGGCGACAGTTCCGCCTGCTTGATGACGCTTGCTCCGCCCGCCGCCGAAAGCGCTGCCGCATTGGCGGCCTGATCGTGATCGAGCGCATGCGGATACGGAACGAGGATAGATGGGCGGCCGATCACCGAAAGCTCCGATACGGTCGATGCGCCCGAGCGGCTGATGACCAGATCGGCCTCGCCGATACGCGACGCCATGTCGCCGAAGAAGGGCGAAACATCCGCCTTCACGCCGAGCTTCTGATAGGAGGCGACCACGCTGTCCTTGTCTTCCGGCCGCGCCTGCTGGGTGACGACGATGCGCTTGCGCTGTTCATCCTTCAGCAGGCAGATCGCCGCAGGCACCGCGCTCGAGAAGAACTGCGCGCCCTGGCTGCCGCCGAAAACGACAAGCTGGAATGTCTCACCCGTCTGCGAGGGCGTATAGGGTATCTCCGACGCCGCCAGCACCGCCGGGCGCACGGGATTGCCGGTCGCCACCGTCTTGTCGGAATATTGGCCGTTGGCGGGCGGCAGGAAACCGCCGGCAATCGCTTTCACGCGGGCAGCCAGCGCCTTGTTGGCGCGGCCCATTACGGCATTCTGCTCGTGAATGATGGACGGAACGCCAAGCCCGGTGGATGCCAGAAGCGGCGGCACGGTGGGATAACCGCCGAAACCGACAACTGCTACCGGCTTCAGTTTCGCCACCAGCCGGCGCGCGGCGCGCAGACCAACCCACAGCTTCCAGAGCGAACGCGCCACGGAAATCGGGTTTTTCGAGCCGATGGTGGCGGACGGCACGACATGGATTTCATCCGCCGGAAACTTGCCGGCATAACGCTCGGCGCGGCTGTCGGTAACGAGGTGCACCTGATAACCGCGCGCTTTCAGCGTGTGCGCGAGCGCCTCTGCTGGAAAGACATGGCCGCCGGTTCCCCCGGCGGCAAGAAGAACAATACCCTTGCTCATGATCGTTTACTCCGCGGGAACGCCGGAACCGACGCGGAAGAAACTCCGCTCCTGCGCCCGCTTTTCGGGTCTGTGGCGTGTCAGCGCCAGAAGGAAGCCGGCGGTCACGCAGATCGCCATCATCGACGAACCACCGTAGGAAATCAGCGGCAGCGTCATGCCCTTGGCGGGCATCAGTTCCAGATTGACGCCGATATTGATCATCGACTGCATGCCGATCTGCAGCACAAGGCCCGCCACGGCAAAGCGGCAGAAATCGTCCTTTTCCTTGAAGGCGTGCGAAAGGCCGCGCAGCACGATGAAGGCGAAGATCACGACGAGGAACATGCAGAAAACGATGCCGAATTCTTCCGCAGCCACCGAGAAGATGAAGTCGGTGTGGCTGTCGGGAATGATGCGCTTGACGATGCCCTCGCCCGGTCCGCGACCGAACCAGTCGCCGCGAATGATAGCCTCGCGCGCCGTGTCCACCTGGAACGTATCGCCTTCGCCGGTCCAGAAACGGTCGATACGACCGGCCACGTGCGGCAGCATCAGATAGGCGGAGATGATGCCGCCGACCCCGACGCCGCCGAGCATGATGATCCAGAACCACGGCACGCCGGCCATGAAGAACATGCCGCCCCAGACCACGGAGGTCAGGATCGTCTGGCCAAAGTCCGGCTGGGCGATCAGGAGTGCGGCGACGATACCGAAAGTGATGATGGCGAAAAGATTGCCGGGAATTTCCGGGTGGCGCGCCCGCTCCGCAAAAAGCCACGCGCAGACGATGACGAAGGCCGGCTTCATGAATTCCGACGGCTGGATGGAGAAGCTGCCGATGGAAATCCAGCGCCGCGCACCCTTGACCTCGATGCCGAAGAACAGCGCGAAGATCATCATCAGCAGCGAAACGATAAGCATGATGACCGCCACGCGTCGCACCTGACGCGGCGACAGGAAGGATAGGCCGACCATGATCGCCAGCGACGGCACCATGAACATCGCCTGACGCTCGACGAAGAAGAAACTGTTGAGGCCGATGCGCTCGGCAACCGCAGGCGAGGCCGCAAAGGACAGCATCAGGCCGATGCCCATCAGCGCGATGAACGCCGCCAGAAAGAAACGGTCGATGGTCCAGAACCACTCTGCGACCGGACCGCGATCAACTCGGCTTACCATGGCCTTCAGCCCCCTTTTCCAGAGTCAACCAGCATCGTCATGCCATCGAGCGCCGCGACCTGCGCGACGAACGAATCACCTCTGATCTCAAAGTTCTTATATTGATCGAAGCTTGCGCAAGCCGGGGATAACATGACGATATTGCCGGCCGTCGCATCTTTTTCCGCATCCGCCGCCGCATGTTGCACGGCCTTGTCCAGCGTGCCGGATATTTCATAAGGCACGGCTTCACCAAGTGTCGCGGCAAATTCGGCTGCCGCCTCGCCGATGAGATAGGCCTTGGCGATGCGCGGGAAAAGCGGCGAAAGGCTGGTGATGCCGCCTGCCTTGGGCAGACCGCCGGCGATCCAGTAGATACGGTCGAAACTTGAAAGCGCCGGTGCCGCAGCATCGGCATTGGTGGCCTTGCTGTCATTGACGAAGGTGACATTGCCACGTCGGCCGACCGGCTGCATACGATGCTTGAGGCCGGGAAAAGACTTCAGGCCTGCGCGAACTTCCTCTTCGGAAACCCCGACCGCAAGGCAGGCGGCGATTGCCGCCGCCGCATTCTGCGCATTGTGGCTGCCGCGCAGGGTCTGGATACCGTCGAGATCGGTGAGCAGCGAAGAAGTGCCGTCATGCGCACGGAAAATGCGGCTGCCTTCGGCATAAAGACCTTCGGAAACCACATTGCGCTTGGAAATGCGTTCCACCTTGACACCGGCGCGTTCGATACGGTCGGCAATCAGCGTCGAATGGCTGTCATCGACACCGACGATTGCCGTTTGACTGCCCGCCACCAGCCGTTCCTTGACGTCGGCATAGTGCTGCATCGTGCCGTGCCGGTCGAGATGATCGGGCGTCAGGTTGAGAAGAATGCCGGCGGTCGGATTGATCGTCGGTGCGAGATCGATTTGGTAGGACGAGCATTCGACAACATAGAAGCGCTGCGCCTTCGGCGGATCGAGGCTTAGTACCGCCGTACCGATATTGCCGCCCAGCTGCGTATCGCGGCCGGACGCCTTGAGAATATGCGCGATCAGCGCCGTCGTTGTCGACTTACCGTTGGTGCCGGTAATAGCGATGAAAGGGCAATCCGGCGCATGCGCACGGCGCTCGCGGATGAAAAGCTCGATATCGCCGATGATCTCGACGCCCGCAGCTTTCGCAAGGTCGACCGACCAATGCGGTTTCGGATGCGTCAGCGGCACGCCGGGCGCCAGAACGAAGGAAGAAAAGCTCGACCAGTCTATCGTTCGAAGGTCCGCCGTCTTGATGCCCTCGGCCTCAGCCTTCGCGACACTGTCGGGATTGTCGTCGAAAGCCACGACATCCGCCCCGCCAGCCACCAGCGCCCGGGCCGTGACGAGACCCGAACCGCCAAGCCCGAAAAGCGCGACCTTCTTACCTTTGAACGACGTGACCGGGATCATCGCTCACCTCAGCTTCAGGGTGGCGAGGCCAAGCAGCGCGAGGCCAACGGAGATGATCCAGAAACGGATGACCACCTGGCTTTCCGTCCAGCCCTTTTTCTCAAAATGGTGATGGATCGGCGCCATCAGGAAGACGCGCCTGCCGGTGCGCTTGAACCAGAAGACCTGGATGATGACAGACAGTGTTTCCATGACGAACAGACCGCCGACGATGACCATGACGATCTCGTGCTTGGTCGCGACAGCGATGGAGCCGATCAGGCCTCCGAGCGCCAGCGAACCCGTATCGCCCATGAAGATGGCGGCGGGCGGAGCGTTGAACCACAGGAAGCCGAGGCCTGCGCCGATGACCGCGCCGACGATGACGGCAAGTTCGCCCGTGCCGGGCACGAAATTGATCTGCAGGTAATTGGCGAAAACCGCGTTACCGGCGAGATAGGCGATCACGCCGAAGGTGGCGGCGGCGATCATCACAGGCACGATGGCGAGACCATCGAGACCATCGGTCAGGTTCACCGCATTGCCCGCGCCAACGATGACGAAAGCACCGAACAGCACGAAGAAGTAGCCGAGATTGATCACGAATTCCTTGAAGAAGGGAAACGCGATGGAGCTGCCGAGAGTGCCGCCATGCGGTGCGGAGGCGAGCGCCATCTTCATCATGAAGAACACGGCAATCGCCGCGATCAGGAATTCAATGCCGAGACGGGCCTTGCCGGAAAAGCCCTTGTCGCTCTGTTTCGTCACTTTCAGATAATCGTCGTAGAAGCCGATGGCTCCGAAACCGAGCGTCACCATCAAAACGGCGACGACATAGACGTTCGACAGATCGCCCCAGAGCAGCGAACCGCCGAGAATGCCGGCAAGGATCATCAGGCCGCCCATGGTCGGCGTGCCGGCCTTCTTGAAATGCGTCTGCGGACCATCCGCGCGGATGGGCTGGCCCTTGCCCTGGCGCACGCGCAGCGAATTGATGATCGCCGGTCCGAACAGGAAGACGATCAACGCAGAGGTGAACATCGCAGCACCCGCCCGGAAGGTGATGTACCGGAACAGGTTGAAGATTTGAATTTTATCCGACAGTTCGACGAGCCAGATCAGCATAATTGCCCTTTCAAAAGGCTATTTCAGACTTGGCGTTCCGTCTCGGGGAATGCCGGATACTTGTCAAGCAGCGCGGCGACAATCTTGCCGAAACCGAGGCCAAGTGACGATTTTACCATCAGCGCGTCTCCCGGTTGCACCCATTGCAGGGCGAAATCGGTCAGTTCCGCCGTCGTCGGGAACCAGATGACGGTAACGCTGTCCGGCAACGCATCACGCAGCGCCGCCATCGCCTCACCCGCCAGCCAGACATGTTCGATACCAGCCGCGAGCAGTGGGCCCGCCAATTCTTCATGCAACTGCGCGGAAAACTCGCCCATCTCCAGCATGTCGCCGAGGACTGCGACGCGCCTTCCGTGACCCTGCGTCGGCGTTTCCGCCAGCACGGCGATCGCCGCGCGCATGGAGGCCGGATTGGCATTGTAGCTTTCATCGATCAGCAGGAAGGTGCCACCGTTGATTGCCAGCTGATGGCGCTGGCCGCGCCCCTTTACCGCCTCAAGCGTTCCCAGCGCCTCGAAGGCACGGTCGAGATTGGCGCCGGTGACCGCAACGGCGCCCAGCACGGCCATGGCGTTATCGGCAATGTGCCGGCCGGGAATATTGATGTGCAACTCGCTGGTTTCACCGTTCAGGATCGCCCAGATCGTCGAGCCCGTCGTCGTGCTCTCGAAATCCGCGAGGCGGAAATCCGCCTTGGCATGCTGCCCGAAGGTGAGGATATGCTCGATACCCTGTTCCTGCGCCGCTTCTTCAAGCTGTTCGAATTGGGCGTTATCGCGGTTGAGGATGACGGAACCGCCCTCTTCCAGACCCTCGAAAATCTCCGCCTTGGCGCTAGCGATCTCTTCGATGTTCTTGAAATTGCCGAGATGGGCCGGTGCGATGGTCGTGATGATCGCCACATGCGGGCGCACCAGCTTCACCAGCGGCCGGATTTCGCCGGAATGGTTCATGCCGATTTCGAACACGCCGAATTCCGTGTCCGCCGGCATGCGCGCCAGCGTCAGCGGCACGCCCCAATGATTGTTGAAGGAGGCTACCGCCGCATGCACACGGCCTGAAGGGGCGAGCGCCTGCCGCAGCATTTCCTTGGTCGTGGTCTTGCCGACCGAACCGGTTACCGCAATGATGCGCGCCGACGTTCTTTCACGCGCCGCGATGGCGAGCTTGCCGAGTGCGGCAAGCACATCTTCCACCACGATCATCGGCACGGTCAGGCGGCCGAGCGCCGGCAGCTTGGCCTCGGCAACGACCAGAAGCCCCGCCCCGTTCGCAACGGCGAAGCTGGTGTAATCATGACCGTCCACCCGGTCGCCCTTGATGGCGAAGAACGCTTCGCCCGGCTTGACCGTCCGGCTGTCGATGGAAATGCCGGTGATTCCGGTCGGCAGGTTGCCCACGGGGCGTCCTGCCGTGATGGCGATCATGTCGGCGACTGTCCATAACCAGCTCAAATCTTCGATCCTTCCAGCCCTGCCAGTGCAGCGCGCACCTGTTCATGATCGGAAAACGGCAGCGTTACCGAACCGACGATCTGCCCCTCTTCATGCCCCTTGCCTGCAACGATCAGCGTATCGCCATGCGAAAGCAGCGACACCGCATGGCGGATAGCGTCCGCCCTGTCGCCGATTTCCAATGCGCCGGGTGCCGCCGCCATGACTTCGGAACGGATCGTTGCAGCATCTTCCGAACGCGGATTGTCGTCGGTGACGATGACGATGTCGGAAAGCCGCGTCGCAACCTCGCCCATGATCGGGCGCTTGCCCTTGTCGCGGTCGCCGCCGCAGCCGAAGACGGTGATGATGCGGCCCGAGGTGAAGGGCCGGACCGAGGTGAGCACATTTTCCAGCGCATCCGGCTTGTGGGCATAATCCACATAGGCAAGCGCACCGTTCTTCGTCTGGCCCACAAGCTCCAGACGGCCGGCGGCGCCGATCAGCTTTTCTAGCGCCTTCAGCGCGGTTGCTGCGGGAACGCCGGTGGACATGGCAAGACCGGCCGCGACGAGAGCGTTCGCAACCTGAAAATCACCCGCCAAGGGGATGTCGACTTCATAAATCTCGCCGTCATGATGCACTTCGATCATCTGCTTGTGACGGAAGTGCTCGACACGCTTCAGGGCCAGATATTCGCCTTTGCGACCGACCGTGCGCACATCGAGACCGGCTTCGCGCGCCGCCCGGATCGCCTTTTCCGACCACGGGTCGTCGGCGAAGATCACGGCGGGAGCGCCCTTTTCCATCAGCGTATCGAAGAGCCGCATCTTCGCGGCCATATAGTCCTCGACGGTCGGATGATAATCCATGTGGTCGCGGCCGAGATTGGTGAAACCGGCGGCTGCCAGCCTCACTCCATCGAGACGGCGCTGGTCAAGACCGTGGCTGGACGCCTCCATCGCCGCATGCGTCACGCCTTCGGCCGCAAGTTCGGCCAGAAGCGCATGCAGCGTCACCGGATCGGGCGTGGTGAGCGCGCCGTAATCCTCGCGGCCGGGTGCAATCACACCTGTCGTGCCGATCTGTGCAGCGGCATGGCCGGCGAAAGCCCAGATTTGCCGCACGAAGGAAGCAACGGACGTTTTTCCCGCAGTACCGGTGACGGCGACCATGGTTTCCGGCTGTTTTCCATAAAAACGGGAAGCGGCAAGGGAGAGATAAAGGCGTGGATCGGTGACCGAAAGCACCGGCACATCGGCATCCACCGCGTGTCCGGAAACGATGGCGACCGCGCCCTTGGCAACCGCGTCCTTCACATAGGCCGCGCCATCCGCCTTGGTGCCCGCAACCGCCACAAACAGGCTGCCCGGCGCAGCCTTGCGGCTGTCTGCGGTGATCCCCCCGATTTCGATCGCCCCGATCTCAGACAGGAGCAATTCTTTCAATTCCGGAAACGCATTTCCGGATATATCTCGCAAATTCATCGACTGTGTCCGTCTTGTCCCCCCGGCGCGAATCGCCGGAACATCATAAGCTAACAATCAATAAGACACGAGCAAGGCCGAGCCATCCTTGCCGAACTTCGGCTTCACGCCCAGCACCGCCGCCGTGCGGGTGATGATATCGCGCACCATCGGCGCTGCGGATGTGCCGGCGAGTGCCGCGCCATTACCCTTGTCCGTCTTCGGCTCGTCGATGAAGGACAGCACGACATATTGCGGATCGTCCATTGGGAAGGCCGAGAGGAAGGCGTTGAAGTTCTTGTCGTGCACGTAACGTCCGTTGACGACCTTGTCGGCCGTGCCGGTCTTGCCGCCGACGTTGAAACCATCGACGCGCGCGTTGCGGCCGGAACCGTTGACCCCGTTCCACTCGAACAGGAAACGCATGTCCTTGCTGGCGCCCGGTTTCAGAACCTGCTTAGCCACCTGATCGGCCTGTTCGCGGGTACGCGGCAGGAAAGTCGGCTCGATCAATTTGCCGCCATTGACGAGTGCAGCGCCGGCAACCGCCGTCTGCAACGGTGTCGTGGAAACACCGTGGCCGAAGGAAATGGTAATCGAGTTGATCTTCTTCCATTCGCGCGGCTGCGACGGCAGCGCCACTTCCGGCAGTTCGGTCTGCATGCGGGTCAAAAGGCCAAGCCGGGTGAGGAATTCCTTGTGGCCTTCCGTTCCCACCGTATCGGCAATCTTGGCAGTACCGATGTTCGACGAATACTGGAAGATTTCCGGCACCGACAGCATCCGGCCCTTGCCGTGGAAGTCCTTGATGGTGAAACCGCCGATGCGGATCGGATAACGCGCATCGAAGGTATCGCCGAGACGGACGCGGCCCGAATCGAGACCCATGGCGATGGTGAAGGATTTGAAGGTGGACCCCATTTCGAACGTGCCGTTCGACATGCGGTTGAGCCAGCCTTCCTTGGCGCCTTCGGCCGGATTGTTCGGATCATAATCCGGCACGGAGGCCATGGCGAGGACTTCGCCGGTATGCACATCCAGAACCACCGCGCCGGCGCCGATTGCCTGGAACTTGGTGATGGCCGAGGTCACGACTTCGCGGACAATGGACTGTACGCGCAGATCGATGGAAAGCTTCACCGGCTCCAGCGGCTGGTCGCTGGTCATGCCAAGCGCGGTCAGATCGGCAAGGCCCTGGCTGTCGACGTAACGTTCCATGCCGGCAACGCCGCGATTGTCGATATTGACGTGACCGACGACATGCGCAGCGGTCGGCCCGCCGGGATAAAAGCGGCGCTTTTCCGGACGGAAGCCGACGCCTGGAATGCCGAGCGCCAGAATCTGGCTCTGCTGCTTCGGCGTCAGCTGGCGGCGCAGCCACTGGAAGCGCGAATTGGAGGAAAGCTTCTGATAGGTGCTGCGCTGGTCGAGATCCGGCAGAACCGTCCGCAGCTTCTCGATAGCCTCATCGATATCGACGATGCGATGCGGTTCGGCGAAAAGCGAGACGGTGCGAATATCGGTGGCCAGAACCTCGCCATTGCGGTCGAGAAGATCGGGGCGCGACGCCATCAAGCGGTCGGCGGGTGCGATGCTCGATACCGTTTCCTGCTCGGCCATGCCATATTGCACAAGACGCCCGCCAACGACGGCGTAAAAGGCCACAAAACCGAAAATAATGAGGCCGACACGGCTTTTCGCCTGGGCGGCGCGCTTCTTGCGGGCGCCCTCAAAAGCCGCATGGTCGGTATAAACACCGGTGGTGCTGGCGGAAAAATGAGCCTTGCTCTTCAAAACCATGACGCGGGAGAGAAAAGACATTAGCGGTTCACCGATCCTGTTATCGTGTCATCCATGTCGTCGGTTTCATCGCCCGCGACGGCGGAGACGGCCGGAGCCGCTGTTGGACGGGAAACACGCGCCCGGGGTGTCGGAACCGGAGTGCCGTTGACGGCAATCTGGCCCGCCGGCGGTGATTTCTTTTTGGTGGCCGCACCAAGCGTCGCACCCGGCTTGGAGCCGTTGACGGCGGCGGCAATGACATCCTCGACGCTCATGCCTTCCGGTTCGGGCGGCTGCGGCAGTTGCGAGCGCAGCATGGGCAGCTCGCGCGGCTGCGCCAGTTGCGTCGGCAGCGTCGGCGAAAGGCCAAGCTCGTCCTGATAGGCATTCACGAGACGGTGCAGACGGTTCGGCTGCGTCAGGAGCGCCCAGTCGGCCCTCAAAAGATCGATCGTATCCTTCTCAAGCTTGATCTCGGCCTCCAGCTTGCGGACCTCCTCAAGCTTCAGATCGGCCTTGTGCTTGATCGAATAGGTCACGACGGCCGCGGCGACCATCACACCCATCAAGATGACATCGAAAGTGCGCAGCATATCAGCCTCCCATCTTTTCAAGGCTGGCGAGATCGGGAAGCTCGAAGATCGAATAATCCGACGCGCGCGCCGGTGCGGTCGTGCGCAGACCGGCCCGCAGTTTGGCGGATCGGGCACGGGGATTGAGCTCCGCCTCCTCATCGCTGGCGGCGATCATCGGCTTTCCGATGTTATCGAAAATGGCGGGCTTGTCCTCCACCATCGGCAGATGCCGGGAACCGGCGGCCTTGCCCGAACGGTCGGAGAAGAATTTCTTGACGATACGGTCTTCCAGCGAATGGAAGGTGACGACGACCAGCCGGCCACCGGGTTTCAAAACCTGCTCGGCGGCAAAAAGCGCCTGCGCCAGCTCGCCCAGCTCGTCATTGACGAAAACGCGCAGCGCCTGAAACACCCGCGTTGCGGGATGAATCTTGTCTTTGGCCTTACGCGGCGTGACGATTTCGATGAGGCCGGCCAGATCGCGGGTGGTGCGGAACGGCTCTTCCGCCCTCTTCTTCTCTATGGCGCGGGCGATGCGGCCCGGCTGCTTTTCTTCACCGAGAAAACCGAAGATGCGGATCAGATCGCTGACCTTCGCACGATTGACGACATCGGCCGCCGAAACGCCGGAACCCGACATGCGCATGTCGAGAGGGCCATTTTTCTGGAAGGAAAAACCGCGCTCGGCCTCGTCGATCTGCATGGAGGAAACGCCGATATCCAGCACGACGCCATCGAGCCCGCCTTGCGGGGCATGTTTCGCGAGATCGGAGAATTGCGATTGGATGAGGCTCAACCGGCCGCCATTGGCGGCAACCATCGCCTGACCGCCGGCGATCGCGGTCGGATCGCGGTCGAGCGCGATGACATCAGCGCCCTGATCGAGGATTGCCTGGGTATAGCCGCCGGCGCCGAACGTGCCGTCGAGAATGATCTTGCCGGATGATGGCTCCAGCGCGGCAATGACTTCGCGAAGCAGGACCGGGATGTGACGCTGAGGTCCGCCATCGGCATCAGAAGATCGTCCGCCAGAATTCGCCGCCATTCCGTGTCCCCGTCCTAGGCGGGGCGAGCAGCCGAAAAACCGCGCCCCGCTCTTGCTTCCGCCTGCGCCGCCAAAAACGCATTCGGTTGCCAAAGCTGAAAATGATCCGCCCGTCCGACGAAGGTGACCTCGGTGGATATGCCGGTGAATTCCCGCACGAAATCCGTCACCATCAATCGACCTTCCTGGTCGAGCTTTATGAAAACGCCGCCGCCGTGAACCAGCAGCGACATCGCGTTCGCCTCCGGCGAGAAGGCATCCATCGACGCAATCTGCCGCTCGTAGCGCTCCAGCAAATCCGGACCGCCGACACTGATTGCCGGAAAGGCGAAATCCTGAAGACAATAAAGCTCCTGAATGCCGCGCCTGACCAGCACCGAACGAAACGGAGACGGAACCGAAACGCGCCCCTTGGCGTCGATCCTGTTCGTCACGTTCGATAAAAAGCGGTCCATTACTCAACTCGCCAAAACCGCATGCCGCAAAGCGATTCATCCGCTCCGCAGCCGACACCGGTACGCACGACACATCGCCAAGCGCCAGGGCGACGTGCCCTGCAGCAGCCCCTCGTAGGCTCCTCACTCGTTTCAGCGATTGCGGGTCAAAAACACGACCCAATGTGGTGTGCATTTGGGATATCATGGGACACTATGGGCGTCAATGGGAGAAGCCGGCACGATACCGACTTCGCATCGGAAATTCATAAGCCGTTAAGTTTAACGAATGGTTTACCGAGCCACGCGACGATGCGCTCTCACGGCACGGGAAGATGCGGCGAAGCCGCTGTTTTTCTGTGTTAAAACAAGGAAATGGCCGCATTATCCGGCTTCACGGGCAGATGGGTCAGGCCGTCAACGTCAGAAAATAATGGAATCGATGAGGAGCTCAGTCAGGATGGTTTCCATCGCTGCGCTCTATTTCCGCATTCTCAGGGCGCAGTGCTTCCTCATCAAACTGCTGGCCTTTAGCCAGAAGACGCAGAACAACCACATCGTCCTGCTCCACCACAAAAGCGACACTGGCGCTGCGTTCAAAACCGATTATGCGGAGTCCCACACGCAGTTCGTTACGCACGGTGCCACGTTCGGGAAGACATTTAAAGTTGAAAGAAATATGCCGATGCGATCAATGTACCGATCTGCGACAGCGGACGACCCTGATTTACTGGCAATATTTTGATGGATATGCACCAGATCAGCCTGCGCTTCGGGTGACAGGCGCACAACGTAATACTTCATTTAAAAGCGTTTCCAGCAAAAACATGCGGCAACTTGGCATTACGAATTGAATAAATATAAATAGATAAAGGGTTTCCGAGAGGTGGGAGCTATGTGCGCCCCTCACCCTTAGCAATACGCGCCCTGACCTCAGCCAAACCTTCACTGAGAGGCTTGGCCCTGCCCGGGTCTGCTTTGTGAGCATCGTATGCGGATGTCACTTCTTCCTGCAACCACCGCTCCACGGCCGCATCGCGGGCTGCCAGGGTGCGAAGGCCATCACGGATAACCTCGCTCTCCGTCGCATATTCGCCGGAAGCGACCTTTGCCTTGACCATTTCCGCCATTTCCAGGGGAAGTGTGATGCTGAAAGCTTGGGTGGTGCGCATGGTTTTCGCCTTTCATTCCCCCTTGTATCACACGGTATGATTTAATCATACACATTCCTGATTATTCATGGGGGAAGCGGCATACACGAGCCGCCGCAAGATTGAGGAAAATTTGCCAGTTGGCCTGTAAGCCGGGTTCTGTATGGCCCCGGTTTGACCCGGAACGTGGCAGCCATTCATCTGGGACGGCATTTGCATGCCGCCTCGCGCAACCCACCCGGATGACGGGCCCGGAAACCGGCTGTGAACGGGCTTTCGCCCGCCCCGTGTCATCCCTATTCGGTCTTGCTCCCGGTGGGGTTTACCTTGCCGCCGCTGTTACCAGAAGCGCGGTGGGCTCTTACCCCACCCTTTCACCCTTACCATGCGATGCATGGCGGTTTGCTCTCTGTGGCACTTTCCCTGGGGTCGCCCCCGCCGGACGTTATCCGGCACCGTATTTCCGTGGAGCCCGGACTTTCCTCACCTTACCGTCTTTCGACATTGGTAAAGCGCGGCTGCCCGGCCAACTGGCATGGGCTGCATAACCATGTTCCGAGGCGAAAGCCACCGAAAAGCGCAGGCAAGGATCAAAGAAATGCCGGCTTGAAATCCGTCGAAAAGGCGCCATCGGCGATTTCTCCGTCCCGCAGAAGCACAGCACCGAGCCGTCCGATCTCATCGGAACTCTTGGCCGCCGTACCATTGCCGCCGGTCAGAACCGCAATCTTCGGCGAGGCGGTGAAGCCGATGGCCGGATAACCGCTTTGCGTTTTGGAGACGACGCAGGCGGCCATCGAGTCACGCGAGAGATCAATGGAAGGCACCAGCGATCCGACGATCTCAGAGAGATGATCACGCACGCTTTCGCGTCCGCCGGAGCGGAACCATTCCCGGATTTCCGGGTCGCTGCCGAGCCTCTTGTCGTCGGGATCGCCGCCGATCTTCAGATAGAATTTGCCATCCGGATAGCGCACCGGCGGCAGAAGATAGATATGTTTCGTCGTGTCGCGCGGCTCATAGATCAGCGACGGCATCTCCGCATATTGATCCAGATCGCCCTCATCTACCTCGAAGAAAGCGACGGTGCGTGCATAGACATCGAGCGCCACCGGCTGCGGCAGCAGATCTTTCGTGATCGAGAAGCCGCCGGCCGCCACCAGCACCCGGTCTGCGGTATAAACCGCGCCAGAGGCCGTCTCCACCCGCACGCGACCATCCTCTTCGCGCGTCGAGACGACGATATCGTCGACAAGCGTAACGCCCGCCATTTCCGCCAAAATGGCCTGCGCCTTCACCAGCCCACGTGGATTGACGTATCCGGCATTGTCCCTTTCGAACACGCCCTCGCAACCCGGCTCGAAGGAGAAATAGGGAAAGCGGCTTTCGAGGCCTTCCCCGTCAAGCAGTTCCGTCGAAACCCCGAGCCGCGCCGCCGCCTTGCGGACATCGTCGACAAAAGGATTATCGCCGCCCCGTTCGGGCCCCACCATGAGGCAACCGACCGGCGCATAAAATTCAACGCCGCTTCTTGCGGCGATATCGGCGTAACGCGCTATCGAGCGGTTGGCGAGCAGCGCCCAGTCGGCATCGCCGTCGATGGTGCGGGTAATCCGCGCCTCGTCATAGTGACTGGCGAAAACGCCCAGATGCGATTTGATGTCGGCAGGTTCGCCGGGGCCAATCAGCGCGACGCCATCCACCGTTTCAGCCAGATGGCGGGCGGCAGCGGCCCCCATCATGCCGCGCCCCACGACGATGTATCTGAAATGTCCCGACATGCCGCCCTCTTCACCCGCTCATTTCCGTCGCAACCTTGTAGCTGCTTCGTCCCCGAATGTCAGACGAAAACCGGCGACATTTCGGCGGCGAATTCATCCTCGGTCAACTGACCGTTCAAAAGCAGCATGGCGCCCAGCCGGCCGATTTCGTCCGAAGACTTGGCGGAGACGAAATTGCCGCCGGTCAGAACCGCGATATTGGAGGATTGCGTATAGCCAATATAGGGATAGCCGCTGCGGGTAATGGAGGCGACACAGGAGCCTGAGGTGACCGGGCAGCCGGCAAGCTCCGGCATCAAGGAGAGCGCCCGCTTTTTCAGAAACTCAACCTCACCCGGCGTGCCGTCCGAATGAAACCAGTCCACTGCGTCGGTGAGCGTTTCAAGCCTGCCCTTTTCGCTCTCGCCGCCGATCTTCAGATAGACCTTGCCATCGGGATAACGCACCGGCGGCAGGATATAGACGATGTCGTCCTCGGTCTCCGCCAGCACGATGGTGGAGGGCATCGCACCGAACAGCGCCTGCCGCGCCTCATCCAGCTCAAAAAAGACGATGGTGCGGCCCGTGGCCGCCATATCGACCGGAGAAGGCAGAAGCTCGGCCATGTTGGTGAAACCGCCGGCCGCTACGATAACCTTTTCAGCCGTATGAACCGCCCCTTCCCGAGTCGAAACCTCGACGCCATGGGAAGTATCGCGAATATACGCCGCCGTCTGGCGCACAAGCCGCGCGCCCTGCGCGATGGCAATCGTGCATTGCGCCTTCACCAGGGCGCGCGGATTGACGTGGCCGGCATATTGCGCCTCGAAATAACCGCTGTGATCGGCCGGCAGGGAGAACATCGGAAACCGATCAGCCAGCGCATCAGTGCCGAGTGTCTCCACACCGAGACCGAGGCGGTCGGCCGAGGCAAACGCGCGCGAGACATAATCTCCCGCAAGCCCCCTGCCGTTTCCGGTAAACAGGCAGCCCGCTTCCGTGAAAAAGCGGATGCCGCTTTTGGCCTCGATCTCCGCATAACGGCGGATGGAGCGCTGCGCGAGTTCCGCCCAGACCGGATCGCCATCAAAACCGCGGGTAATGCGCGCTTCGTCGTAATGGCTCGAAAACACACCCTGATGGGTCTTGCGATCGGTGGGCTCGTCCGGGCCGATCAGCGCCACGCCATCCGTTTGCACTGAGAGATGCCGCGCCGCAGCCGCTCCCATCATCCCGGCCCCGACGACGATATATTTGAAATCCGGCATGTCATGCTCCGTATCAGATTTGCTTCTGACTACAGCATGCCGGGCCGAACCGGAATCGCTTTTCGCAATTTCGCAGACGAACGATGGCGGCCTCAGCCGGCCAGCAGCGCCTGCACCTTGCCGCAATAACGCTTGGAGACCGGGTTCATCCGGGTGGCGCCATGGCCTGCATTGTAACGCAGGATCGTGCTGCACACCTGGCCGCCGCCAAGCTGATGCGCCGTCGCCAGATATTGCATGCCCCAGCGTATATTGGTCTCGGGATCGTAGAGCGCCTTGGTCGTACCGCGATAGCCCATCATCCGCGCCGTCGCCGGCTTGATCTGCATCAGCCCGACCTCGCCTGCGCTGCCGCGGGCTTTCGGATTGAACTTGCTTTCCACCGAAACCACGGCATGCGCCAGATTGGTGGGAACGCCGTAACGCTTGGCATATTTGACGATCAGATCGGAATAGTCGTTCCTGAGCGAGGAAGGCAGGCTCTTTTCGGGAATGGGATAACCGGGCTTGCGGAAGAAGGTCTCCAGCGTCACGGTTTTGGTCTTGACGTCCTCGTCTTTGGCAAAAGCAATCCCCGCCTGCGAAGCGAGCATAACAACGCCCGCCACGACAGCAACAACAACCCTGTTCATATGTAGAAAAAGTCTCCAGATCGGATGACAGAAACAATGAAGCGGCACAATTAATCTGCGCCCGGAAAGTCGATCACGACCTTCCGCTGTCCGGTCTCCTTGATTGATATTGACGGCAGGTTCCCCTGAAGAACGACACCGCATGCAGTGACGTTCTTAAACTTCCTCAATGCGGATTAACTGTGGCACGGTAAAAAAAGCGACTTGAGCAGCAAGAAAACCGGGAACGTTTTTCCAGAATCCGCGTTCAGGCGGCCGAAAATCTCGGCAGGCTGGCGATCAGCCGATGCAACGTGTCGATGGTGGAGAAATCCGCGATGCCATCCACCAGAGCGGGACGGAAATGCCGCTGGAAGGCAGCCACGGCGCCTTCGGTTTTCTCGCAATAAGCGCCTGTAATTTCAACGCCATAACCATAGATGGACAGCATCGACTGTAGCGCTTCGACCGGTTGGCCATGATCGCCGCGCTGGAAAAAACGCCCGCCACGGATCGGCGCAGGCTCCACCCAATGGCCGACACCGTGCTGCGACAGGATGTCCCACGGGAATTTTTCACCCGGATCGACCTTGCGGATCGGCGCGACATCCGAGTGCGCCAGCACCCTTTCAGGGGCGATAGACCAGCGCTGGCCGCAATCGCGACACAATTCGATGACGGCTTCCACCTGTTTCTTCGGAAATTCCGGCAGGCCGCCGGGATGGCCCTGATTGGCGATCTCGATGCCGATGGAGCGGGAATTGATGTCTTGATCCCCCGCCCAGATGCTTTTGCCCGCGTGCCAGGCACGGCGGGTTTCCGGCACGAGCTGAATGACGCGCCCGTCTTCGAAGACGAAATAATGGCTGGAAACCTGGCTTTCCGGATTGCAGAGCCACGACAGCGCGCCGTCGGCCGTCGTCATGCCGGTATAATGCAGCAGAATAATATCAGGGCCGGCCACACCCAGCCTTTCGCCATGGTTAGGCGAAGGCGCAACGGCTGCTCCCCCGAAATCCGGGGTAAAATCCGGCAGACATTCACTCATGCGACGCGGCGTTCTTTCTCGATGGCCGCATAGGCGGCGTTAAGAGCCGCCATACGCTCATTCGCGGCCGCATGCAATTCCATGGGAACGCCGCGTGCGATGAGCTTGTCAGGATGGTGTTCGGCAACCAGCGAACGATAACGCCGGCGAATATCGGAAAAATCGTCGGAAGGCGAAACGCCGAGCACACGATAGGGGTCGCGCCCGTCCATATGGACATGCCGCGCCATGATCGTTTCGAAGTGATCTTCGGTGATACGGAAGATCTCCGCTATCCGGCCGAGGAAGGCCAGTTCCCGCTCGTGGATCAGCCCATCGGCCTTGGCGATGTGGAACAGGCCGTCGATGACGCTTTCCAGCATCTCGCAATTGGCATGTCCGGAACCGCACAGACCGGCAAGCCGCTCCGCATAGGCCTCGTAACCGGCAACGTCCTGACGGGCGAGATTATAAAGACGGGCAACGTTCTTGGCTTCTTCTTCCGGAAAATCGAAGATTTGCCGGAAGGCGCGCACCTCGGCATCGTTAACGACACCGTCGGCCTTCGCCATCTTGGCGGAAAGCGCGATGATGGCCACGGAAAAGGAAACCTTGCGGCGCGTCTCCGGATCACCCTCGAAAAGGGTGCGGATGGCTTCCACGACGCGCCCGAGCGCACCGCCTGCCGCGTCGCCGATTGCGCCGAGCAGCCGTTCCCACAGGGATGAAATTTGCAGACAGGCGAAATCGAACATCATGCGACAAGCATGACGGGATATTGCCGCGAATGCAATATGTCCAGCGGGCCGGCGGCATTAACTTTTATTCATCTTTGCGACAGTTTTGCTTCAGGAACAAGAGCGCGCCAGACGATGACGCCACAGTTTTCCACAGATGGCGGGAAGCCGACCACCGGCTATGCCGATTGAAACGATTATATTCCGCCACTTTGCTCAAGCCGCTGAAAAACCGCGAGAAATCGGCGTTTTTCTTTATAAATTCACTTTACACCTACACGCGGCTGTCGCATCCATTTGCCAGACATGTCTTTAGGTATATGTGAAAAGGAGAGCCATGATGGCCAAACAGAAAGTCGCAATGCTGACCGCGGGTGGCCTTGCGCCCTGTCTCTCTTCGGCCGTGGGCGGCCTGATCGAGCGTTACAGCGACATCGCGCCCGAGATCGACATCATCGCTTACCGCTCGGGTTATCAGGGCGTGCTTCTGGGTGACCGTATCGAGATCACCAGGGATATGCGGGAAAAGGCGCATCTGCTGCACCGTTACGGCGGTTCGCCGATCGGCAACAGCCGCGTCAAGCTCACCAACGCAGCCGATTGCGCCAAGCGCGGTCTGGTCAAGGAAGGCGACAATCCGCTTCGCGTCGCGGCTGACCGGCTGGCGGCCGACGGCATCACCATTCTCCACACCATCGGCGGTGACGACACCAACACGACGGCTGCGGACCTTGCCGCCTATCTCGGCGCCAACGGCTACAATCTCACCGTTGTCGGCCTGCCGAAGACGGTGGATAACGACGTTGTGCCGATCAAGCAGTCGCTCGGCGCCTGGACGGCCGCCGAAGTCGGCGCCTCATTCTTCGACAATGTCAGCAACGAACAGAGCGCGGCGCCGAAAACTTTCGTTATCCACGAAGTCATGGGCCGCCATTGCGGCTGGCTGACGGCCGCCACCGCCCGTGCCTATATCCAGAAGACCAGCGGCAATGAATATGTCGAAGGCCTGATGATGAACACGCAGATGAAGAACATCGACGGCATCTACCTGCCGGAAATGGCCTTCGACATCGAGGCGGAAGCCGAGCGCCTGAAGGAAATCATGGACAGGAACGGCTATGTCACGCTGTTCGTTTCTGAAGGTGCGGGCCTCGATTCCATCGTCGCCGAACGCGAAGCCGCCGGCGAGGCCGTCAAGCGCGACGCTTTCGGCCATGTGAAGATCGACACCATCAATGTCGGTGGCTGGTTCCAGAAGCAGTTTGCCAGCCTCATCGGTGCGGAACGCTCCATGGTGCAGAAATCAGGCTATTTCGCCCGCTCCGCCGCCGCTAATGGCGACGACCTGCGCCTCATTCAGGGCATGGTCGATCTCGCCGTCGAAAGCGCGCTCAACAAGGTCTCCGGCGTCACCGGCCATGACGAAGACCAGAATGGCAAATTGCGGACCATCGAGTTTCCGCGTATCAAAGGCGGAAAGCATTTCGACCTCTCTGCAAAATGGTTTACCGAAGTGATGGAACACGTCGGTCAGCCGTTCACAGCGGCCTGATTTTACGATAGGCTAAAATAATACGGCGACAGGGAGGGCAAGGAGGAAGAGAATGTCTGGACAGGCCTGGCTGATTTTTTGTGCAGCATGTGCCGTTGTGTTCGCACTCCCCTCTCCCCTTGTATTTTCTGTCGCCTCCTATGCCGCCATTCGCGGCAAAAAGACGGTCTTCACCTCCGTCAGCGGCGGCGCGCTCGGCATCGTCACGGCCATGACGATTTCCGCCATTCCGGTGGCCGGTCTCGCCTGGCTGCCGCAATCCTTCGTGGAAATCGTGCAATGGGCCGGCATCGGCTGGCTGATGCTGTTCCTCCTGTGGACCTTCGCCACGCCGGCCGCCCAGGCCGCCAATGCCGATAATGACAATCTGCCGGGCAAATCCTGGAGCGGTATTTTCCGCGATTGTTACGCCATTGCCGCCCTGCGCCCGCGCTACTTCGCTTTCTTTCTGGCGTTGTTGCCGCAATTCGTGTCCACCTCCGGCAATGCAATTGAAACGCTTGCCATGGCGCAGGCCGCCATCCTGCTTCTGGCGCTGGTGATTCTGACCGCGCAGGCGCTGTTTGCCCGGCCTACTCTGGCGATGGTGCGCCGCATGTCGGGCGATAAAAAAATCCGGCCGAAATACCGCACCCACTTCATTTCCGGCCGCGCCGTCAGCGCCGGATACAGGCGCATCGCGGCCTGAAAAACCGCCCGAAAGCCGGGGAGAAACGTCCCGGCTTGCCGCTATCCTTACAATAGGTTAATGAAGGCGCGACGGGACACTGCCTGCTTCGCTCGACGCGGGGGTATCGAAAGACAGGCATAACGAAGGCGGCAACATGCGAAATTCGGGAAAATTCCGCGGAAGAAGTGCACTTCTTCTGTCTTCCACCGTGGGTCTGGCACTGGCATTGAGCGCATGCACCAGCGTCGAATATACCGCCAAGGAAGGGCCGAACGGCCCGAAGATCGCAACAGTCAATCCCGCGACCACTCCTGCGCAGACATCGGCGCAGCCGGCAACGGCCGAAGCAGCAGCGGGCGCGACCCCGGTAGCAGCAGCAACGGTGCAGACCGCCGAAACCGCAACCCCTTCCCAGCCTGCAGCACTTCCCACCGCAGTCGCCGTCAAGGGCGGACGCGTGGCGCTGCCGCCGGCTTCCGAAATTGCTGCAGCCGCAGCCATCGCCGCCCAGATGCAGCCGCAGCAGAACGAGGTCGCCCAAGCTGGTGTGACGACATCTGCGCCGACCACGGCCACGGCGCTGGCACCGACAAGCGCCACTCCGGCGGCCGCAGCCATCGAAACGGCTGACGTGGCGGCCAAGCCGGCTGCCCATAATGCCGCCGCCGATCTGCCGCAGGTGGTTGCCGTCAAGGGCAGCTTCCCGCCCGCACCGCCGCCGCCCGGCTCGCCCTCCATCGGCACCGAACTGACGGCGGAACGCAAAGTCATTCCGCTGCCGAAGCCGGACAGCACGGTTCTGGCCTATGCCGCCGGCCCCACCAATGCCGCGCTGGCCGCCATCCGCCAGAACGAATCGATGACGGCGCCGCTCAATTCCGCGCCGGCCGGACGCGAAAAGCTGAGCGGCCTTATTACCAAATACGCCACCATGTATGATGTGCCGGAAGATCTGGTTCACCGCGTCGTGCAGCGCGAGAGCCGATATAATCCCGGCGCCTATAGCAGCGGCAATTTCGGCCTGATGCAGATCCGCCACGCCACGGCACGCTCCATGGGCTTCGATGGCCCCGCCTCCGGCCTTTTCGATGCCGAAACCAACCTCAAATACGCCGTCAAATATCTGCGCGGCGCATGGGTTGTGGCCGGCAACGACCGCGACAACGCGGTCCGGCTTTATGCGCGCGGTTATTATTACGACGCCAAGCGCAAGGGCATGCTGCACGTTTTGCGCAAGTGATGGCCTCAGGCTCTGTTATGCGAATGCAACCGCGCGGCTTTTCTTAAGCCGCCGGGTCTTTCCATTTCGTCATCCTGATTGGGCGGCGCGGGCTGGTTTTCCACCGACACCCCTATTCCACGGCTTTGCCCACAGCCCCTGTCATCAAATTGTAGTGTCACGGCTGTAGACGCCTCTCAATCGACTGAGAGGTGAACATATGACGAGTGCGGCACCCAAGACCGGCTTCAGCAAAAACACGAAACTGAAGTCCGCATTGCTCCAGCACAAGGCACTCTCCAAAAGCGGTCTGTCCGAGCGCTTCTTCGGCGTCCTCTTTTCCGGCCTCGTCTATCCGCAGATATGGGAAGACCCGGAAATCGACATGGAAGCGATGGAGCTCGGCGAAGGTCACCGCATCGTCACCATCGGCTCGGGCGGCTGCAACATGCTGGCCTATCTCTCCCGCAATCCGGCCAGCATCGATGTCGTGGACCTCAACCCGCACCACATCGCGCTGAACAAGCTGAAGCTCGCCGCCTTCCGCCATCTGCCCGCCCATCAGGACGTGGTGCGCCACTTCGGCCGCGCCAATACGCGCAGCAACAGCCACGGTTACGACCGCTTCATCGCCGAGCATCTCGACGCCACGACCAAGGCTTACTGGTCGAAGCGCACCCTTTCCGGCCGCCGCCGCATCTCTGTCTTCGACAGGAATATCTATCGCACCGGCCTGCTCGGCCGCTTCATCGGCGCCGGCCATCTCATGGCCCGGCTGCACGGCGTAAAGCTCACCGAAATGGCCAAAACCCGAACGCTGGATGAACAGCGCCAGTTTTTCGACAGCAAGGTGGCGCCGTTGTTCGACAAGCCAGTGGTGCGCTGGCTGACGAAGCGCAAAAGCTCACTCTTCGGCCTCGGCATCCCGCCCCGGCAATATGACGAACTGGCCAGCCTTTCCGCCGATGGCACGGTCGCATCCGTGCTGAAGGAGCGGCTGGAAAAGCTCGCCTGCAACTTCCCGCTCAGCGACAATTATTTCGCCTGGCAGGCCTTTGCGCGCCGTTATCCCGAGCCGCATGAGGGTGCGCTGCCCGCCTATCTCCAGCCGGAATATTACGAGACGATCCGCAACAACACGGCCCGCGTCGCGGTTCACCACGCCACCTATACCGAGCTTCTCTCCAGAAAGCCGGCAAGCGCCGTCGACCGTTATATCCTCCTCGATGCGCAGGACTGGATGACGGACACGCAGCTCAACGAATTGTGGTCGCAGATCACCCGCACCGCCGCGCCCGGTGCGCGCGTCATCTTCCGCACCGCGGCCGAAAAGAGCGTCATCGAAGGCCGGCTTTCGCCCGATATCCGCAACCAGTGGGTCTATCTCGAAGAGCGCTCCAGCGAGCTCAACGCCATGGACCGCTCGGCTATCTACGGCGGCTTCCATATCTATCAGAGGGCTATGGCATGAAAACCATCGGCGAGAATGTGGGACTTGCAGATAGCGCGCATGCGAGCCTGATGGACCGCATGTATCGCCACCAGCGGCATATCTACGATATCACCCGCAAATATTACCTTCTCGGCCGTGACCGGACCATTTCCGGCCTCGACGTGCCGAAGGGCGGCACGCTCTTGGAAGTCGGCTGCGGCACCGGCCGCAACCTGCTGCTGGCCAGCCGCAAATTTCCGCAGGCAAGACTGTTCGGCCTAGACATTTCCGCCGAAATGCTTCTGACCGCAGCCGAAAATTTCGCCGGCAAGGCGGAACGCCCCATTCTGCGCGTGGCCGATGCCACTGCTTTTCGCGCCTCCGAATTCGGCCAGCCTGACGGCTTCGACCGCGTCATGATCCCCTATGCCCTGTCGATGATACCGGACTGGGAAAAGGCGATCGAACAGGCGCTCACGGCGCTGAAACCCGGCGGCTCGCTGCATATCGTCGATTTCGGCCAGCAGGAACAATTGCCGAAGTGGTTCCGCACCCTTCTGCAAGTCTGGCTCACCCGTTTCCACGTCACGCCCCGCGCCAATCTCCGCTATGTTCTGGCCAATATGGCCGGCCGTTTTGACGGTAATCTCGAATTCGAGGAAATCGCCCGTGGTTATGCCTGGCGGGCTGTCATCACGCTTCCAGTTGCCGAAGCGCATCAGCCGAAGGTTCACCGCATATTGGCCGACGCCTGATTCCCGGCAAACTGCGAAACCGGGGCGATAGCATGTGGCGCCGACTTCAAGGCTCCCTCCAAGCCGAAGCTCCGTACTAAAACCGCAAATCGCTTGAAATCCAGCGGCTTGCGAGGTGCAAAAGACACGCGCCCCCTTGCCATATCGATTTGTTTACCATGTTATGGGTAAATCGGGAGATACGGCGCGCCGTTTTGCGGCCGCGGGATGGGCAACAATAATCATCAGGGTTCCAATGCGGCTGCGTTTTTCGGCACTATTGTCGGCTTTGCTGTTGATCGGCGGCTGCACCTCCACCAGCTATGACCTGCTGGAAACCGCATCCGTTTCCAAGCCGAAATTTTCCGATACCGATCCGCAGGATTTCGGCACGAACAACCCGCACCGCCATGAGGTGCACGGCATCGACGTGTCCAAATGGAATGGCGATGTCGACTGGCCGACCGTGCGCAAATCAGGCGTGTCCTTCGTCTTCATCAAGGCGACGGAGGGATCGGACCGCATCGATCCCAAATTCGGCGACCATTGGCGCAGCGCGGCGGCGGCAGATGTTCTGCACGCGCCCTATCACTTCTATTATTTCTGTTCGACAGCAGACGCCCAGGCCGACTGGTTCATTCGCAACGTGCCGAAGGAGGCCGTCACCCTGCCCCCGGTTCTCGACGTTGAATGGAACCCGGCCTCGCCCACCTGCAAGACGCGCCCGGCGCCCGGCATCGTTCGTGCCGAGATGCATCGTTTCCTCGACCGCATCGAAGCCCACTATGGCAAGCGTCCGATCATCTATACCTCGGTCGACTTTCACCGCGACAACCTCGTCGGCCAGTTCAAGGATTACCATTTCTGGGTCCGCTCCGTCGCCGCCCATCCGGCCAAGATTTACGAAGACCGCAAATGGGCCTTCTGGCAATATACTGCAACCGGCGTCGTGCCCGGCGTGAAGGGTCCGACCGACATCAATGTCTTTGCCGGAACGGAGAAAAACTGGCGGAAATGGATTGCTTCCGCCAAATAACACGGCCAAGAAGCAACACTTTTGAAAAATCGGCGTTGTTCTGCAACGTCAGATCATTCGGTCCGTTTTTTTGTCGCAAACATATGGGTAAAGCGGGCTAACAACCTATCGAGGAAATTCCCATGCCCACCTTCCGGTCGCGCAGCATCGTTTTTGCCGCCGCTTTGTCGCTTCTTTCCACCGGCTCCGCCCTCGCCACACCGCCAGTGGCCGCGCCCGACGATCCCAAGCAGGTTGCCTGCGGCGGCGACCTCGGTGCATTTCTCGAAGGCGTGAAAGCCGACGCACTTGCCAAGGGCATTCCGGCCGATGCGATCCAGAAGGCGCTTGCCGGCGCGCAGATCGACCCGAAGGTGCTCTCGCGTGACCGTGCACAGGGCGTCTTCCGCCAGACCTTCCTGGAATTCTCTCAGCGCACCGTCAGCCAGGCCCGTCTGGATATCGGCCGCAAGAAACTTCAGGAACTCTCCTCCACCTTCGCCCGCGCCGAAAACGAATTCGGTGTTCCGGCCGGCGTCATCGCGGCCTTCTGGGCCATGGAGACGGATTTCGGCGCCGTTCAGGGCGATTTCAACACCCGCAACGCGCTGGTGACCCTCTCGCATGATTGCCGCCGCCCGGAACTCTTCCGCCCGCAGCTGCTGGCGCTGATCGAAATGGTCCAGCACGGCGATCTCGATCCCGCCGCCAATACCGGCGCATGGGCCGGTGAAATCGGTCAGGTGCAGATGCTGCCCAAGGACATCATCGCCTTCGGCGTCGACGGCGATGGCGACGGCCACATCAACGTCAAGAGCAGCGCCCCGGATGCGATCCTGACGGCTGCGAAGTTCATCCAGCATCTCGGCTTCAAGAAGGGCGAACCCTGGATTCAGGAAGTCTCGCTGCCGGAAAACCTGCCCTGGGAAAAATCCGGCCTCGGCGGTCCGCTGACCGCGGGTGACTGGTTCGCACTGGGCGTGACCCCGCGCGACGGCAACAGAAACTTCGCCACCCTGCCCGCTGCCCTCATCATGCCGCAGGGACGCAAGGGACCGACCTTCATCACCTATCCGAACTTCAACATCTATCTGGAGTGGAACCAGTCGTTCATCTACACGACCTCGGCCGCCTATTTCGCCACCCGCCTCATGGGCTCTCCCGTCTACAACAAGGGCAACCCGGAGCCCGGTTTCGACGATGCGACCATGAAAGAGCTTCAGACCAAGCTTGAAGCGCGCGGACACAATGTCGGCAAGGTGGATGGCATTCTCGGTTCCGGCACCCGCGTCGCCATCCAGAAGGAGCAGCAGCGTCTCGGACTGCCCGCCGATGGCTGGCCTTCGACCGCACTTCTGCAGGCGCTTTAAGCAATCTTAACGGCGCCTTCCGGCCCTTAATCTGTCGGACGGAATAAAGGCATAAAGCGTTAATCTCGACCTGATGACTGGGGATAACACCCCGGTCATTTACTTTTTTTAAACATATGAAGCACTGCGTGATAAGAAAATAATCTTTTATTTTCAAATAATTACAGAAATTTCTTTTTATGCCGTCTGAAGACGTGCTGCACTGCATCACAAAAACCGCTTTTCAACTGCCACAAAACGGTCATATTATCGAACCTGTCAACAAGAGGAGGCACCCATGGGACTTACAAAATCTCTCAATGCCTTGGCAGTCGGTTTGGCGTTTTTGTTCGTAGCGATGATGCTTTTCATCTGACGAGACGTGAAGACCAAACGCAGATAAGAACCGTAGATGACACGAGTTTAAAAAGCGCAGGCCCTGAGGGACCTGCGCTTTTTTCATGTCGGTAATCCGCTGTTGTAAAATCAGGCGGCGCTGCGGCGCAGACGCTCCAGACCGAGATTTTCAAGCACCGCGTCAACCAGCGGCGCGCGGTTCATGGTGTAGAGATGGAACTCATTGACGCCACGCCGCTGCAGATCGGCGATTTGCTCGGCGGCAACCTCCGCGGCCACGCGGGCGCGACCTTCCAGATCGTCGTCATAACCTTCGAAACGCTCATCCAGAAAACCGGGAATGCTGGTGCCGCAGCGACCGGCGAAACGCTTGAGCTGGGTGAGGTTCTGGATCGGCATGATGCCCGGAACCACCGGAATGGTGATGCCCGCAGCCGTCACCCGCTCCATATAGCGTTCGAACACGTCATTATCGAAGAAGAACTGCGTCAGCGCCCGCGTCGCGCCGTTATCAGCCTTGCGCTTCAGCATATCGATATCGACCGCTTCGCTTGCGCTTTCCGGGTGCTTTTCCGGATAGGCCGACACGGAAATCTCGAAATCGGCAATTTCACGCAGCCCCTTCACCAGAGCAGCGGCGTTCTCATACCCTTCCGGATGTGGCTTATACGCCGTGCCGATGCCAGTGGAGGGATCGCCGCGCAGCGCCACGAAATGACGAACGCCGGCATTGCGAAACTCTTCGATAACCTGATGCACGTCCTCACGGCTGGCATCCACGCAGGTCAGATGCGCGGCGGTCGCCAGATGACTGTCGCCGATCATGCGGCGCACCGCATCCAGCGTCGGCGCCTTGGTGGATCCACCGGCGCCATAGGTGACGGACACGAAATCCGGGTTCCATTTCTTCAGCTCGGCAACAGTTTCCCAGAGCTGGGTTTCCATCTCGGGATTCTTGGGCGGGAAAAACTCGAAAGACAACCGAATATCGCCATTTTGGCGCGCGGTTTCCGACCTCAACATATCATGCCCTCCCGGCAGCAAGTAAAACGGCCTCTTGCACCACATCGTCTGCCATCAGCAGCCGCTGGTCACGGGCAACCCATATCGTCACGTCCAGAGCTTCGTCGGACGCTTTTTCAGAATGAAGATCGACAGCGCGCTCCAGAGAAAGCCCGGCCTTCTTCAGCCATTCTTCCATCAGCGGATGCGAGAAACCCAGCCGCACATGCGCATGCTCGTCGCGCAGATATTCGAAGGAATGCGGCGCAAGATCGATAACGATCAGCCGCCCGCCGGGGCGCAGCATGCGCGCGGCCTCGGAAAGCGCAATCTCCGGCTGGTCGAGAAAATGCAGGACCTGATGGATGACGATCAGATCGAAATCCTGGCCTTCCAGCGGCAGGTTGAGAATATCGCCATGGCGCACGGATGCATTGACCACGCCCGCCTTGTCGAGATTGGCACGCGCCACCGAGAGCATGTCACGGCTGGCATCCACACCGATTGCGCGGCGATAGATACCGCTCAGCAGCTGCAGAATGCGACCGGTGCCCGTACCGAGGTCGAGCAGCGAATCGACCGGCGTGGTGCCCACCAGCTTCAGGAGCGCGCCTTCCACCGCCTCGTCGCTGACATGCAGGCGGCGCAGCTCGTCCCAGGCGGAGGCGTTACGGCTGAAATAATCCTGCGCCCGCTCCGCCCGCACCCGCTTGACGGTGGCAAGCCGTTCGCTGTCGCGCTGAAGAACGGCGTCGGAGGGCGATGCGGCGCCAAGCAGCTGCCGGACGACGCCCGCAGGCTCACCATCCTGCCGCAAACGGAAATAGGCCCAGGCGCCTTCCTGATAACGCTCGATCAGTCCCTCTTCCGTCAAAAGCTTGAGATGACGGGAAATGCGCGGCTGCGACTGGCCGAGAATTTCGGTAAGATCGGTAACCGTCAGATCGCCGGCCGAAAGAAGCGCCAGCAAGCGAAAGCGCGTGGGCTCACCCGCCGCCTTCAGAAGATCCACCAATTTGTCCAGACCGAACGCCACTCTGCCGCGCCTCGCAAGCTAATCAAGATATAAAGATATCTTTATGTCTTCTGCGCGAATATTGCAACATTAATATCGAACTTTGTGGGTGAAGTTTTTCCGTACGAGACATGAGAAAGAGAATCGTGAACAATTGACATTGGAACAATTTGTTCTACTTTTGTTCTGAACTTCATAAAGGAATAAGTCTTTGAATGCTGAGCCGATAGATCCATCAATGGACCTGATGAGCAAGCTTGGAGGGAAGAAATTCCACACGATTCTTGCCGACCCGCCTTGGCGTTTCACTAATCGGACCGGAAAAGTCGCGCCGGAGCATCACCGTCTTTCTCGCTATGAGACGATGACGACCGCTGACATTTGCGCACTACCGGTAGCCTCTCTCGCAGCTGAACCTGCGCATCTTTATATGTGGGTGCCTAACGCCCTGCTCCCGGATGGTCTGAAAGTTCTGGCATCTTGGGGCTTTGAATATAAATCCAATATCGTTTGGCATAAAATACGCAAGGACGGTGGATCAGACGGTCGAGGCGTCGGTTTCTATTTCCGCAATGTTACAGAACTGCTTTTGTTCGGTGTCAGGGGTAAAAATGCCCGCACGCTTGGGCCTGGCCGCAGTCAGGTAAATTATCTCGCTACACGTAAACGCGAACATTCCCGTAAGCCCGATGAGCAATATGACCTCATTGAGGATTGCTCCCGTGGTCCCTATCTCGAGCTGTTTGCACGCGGAACCCGTCCGGGTTGGACCTACTGGGGCAATCAGGCCGATGAAAGTTACAAGCCGACGTGGAGCACCTACGCTTACAATTCGTCTGTGGAAGCTGCTGAATGAGCGCTGGATTACCTAAAATCGATCTGCTTCCAGGATGGGATTGTTATGATTGGCGAAATGCCAAAACAATCTTGCAATATGGTCACCCTCAAGAGTGGGCCGACATTGTCGATGTACTTGGCCATTTTTCGTTGGACAAGGAGGCTTTAGCCGCAAAAGGCGGAAGGAAAAGCCCGATATCTTCAGCCATTGATGGGCAGTTTTATTACAGAGATTGGAAAGAAACAAAGTTTGAGACGGCAGTCCTCGTGGATGGCCAACAGAGTGACTCGCCGACACACAAGGTTGATTGTTTCAAAGGAAAAATCGCCCTTGAAGTGGAGTGGAACAATAAGGACCCCTTTTACGATAGAGACTTAAACAACTTTCGACTTCTCTATGATCTTCGTGTCGCGGACGTCGGCGTTATTGTGACAAGATCGACTGCGTTGGTTAAGTGGATGGCAGCAGGCTACCTCGACTTGGGACGAGAAACTGCGGGCACAGGTTCTTCTACAACACATTTTGAAAAATTGGAGCCCCGAATACTGGGCGGAGGAGCAGGCGGGTGCCCCGTTCTGGTCTTCGCGATGACGCCCGCCCTAATAGTTTAATACGTCAATTGAGCGCTGCTCACGCGACGCTCAATGTTTACTTAGCGCGTCAGGCGCTTGTAGCTCACGCGGCCGGGCTTGATGCTTTCTGGGCCGAGGCGGCGGACCTTGTCCTTTTCGTAGTCTTCGAAGTTGCCTTCGAACCATTCCACATGGCTGTCACCCTCGAAAGCGAGGATGTGCGTGGCCAGACGGTCGAGGAACATGCGGTCGTGGCTGATGATAACGGCGCAACCGGCAAAGGCTTCCAGCGCTTCTTCAAGTGCTGCCAGCGTTTCCGTATCAAGGTCGTTGGTCGGTTCGTCGAGCAGCAGAACGTTGCCGCCGGCCTTCAGCATCTTGGCGAGGTGCACGCGGTTACGCTGACCGCCCGAGAGATTGCCGACCTTCTGCTGCTGATCGCCGCCCTTGAAGTTGAAGGCGCCGCAATAGGCGCGCGAGTTCACTTCGAACTTGCCGAGCTTGATGATGTCGTTGCCGCCGGAGATTTCTTCCCACACGGTCTTGTCACCCGCCAGCGCGTCACGGCTCTGGTCGACGTAACCGAGCTGAACGGTATCACCAACGGTCACGGAGCCACTATCAGGCTTTTCCTGGCCGGTAATCATCTTGAACAGCGTCGTCTTACCGGCGCCGTTCGGGCCGATGACGCCTACAATACCGCCGGGGGGCAGCTTGAAGGACAGGTTTTCGATCAGCACGCGGTCGCCATAGGACTTCGTCAGGTTGTCGGCTTCGATGACGACGCGACCGAGACGCTCGGCAACCGGGATAACGATCTGCGCATCGCCGGGACGACGGTTTTCCGCTGCTTCCACCAGCTCGTCATAGGCCTTGATACGTGCCTTGGACTTCGTCTGGCGGGCCTTGGGGCTGGAGGCGATCCATTCCTGTTCGCGGCTGATTGCCTTCTGGCGCGAGGCGTCTTCGCGGGCTTCCTGCTGCATGCGCTTGGCTTTCGCCTGCAGGTAAGCGGAGTAGTTGCCTTCGTAAGGAATGCCGCGGCCACGGTCGAGCTCGAGAATCCAGCCCGTGACGTTGTCGAGGAAGTAGCGGTCGTGGGTGATCATCATCACGGCGCCGGGATAATCGCGCAGGTGCTTTTCAAGCCACGCAATGGTTTCCGCATCGAGGTGGTTGGTCGGTTCGTCGAGCAGCAGCAGATCCGGCTGCGACAGCAGCAGACGGCAGAGCGCCACACGACGGCGTTCACCACCCGAAAGACCGGTTACGGCCGAGTCGCCGGGCGGGCAACGCAGCGCGTCCATGGCCATCTCGACCTGGTTTTCGAGGTCCCAGAGATTCTGGCTGTCGATGATGTCCTGAAGCTTTGCGCCCTCATCCGCCGTTTCGTCGGAATAGTTCATCATCAATTCGTTGTAGCGGTCGACGATGGCCGTCTTGCTCGCCACGCCTTCCATAACGTTTTCCATCACGGTCTTGTTTTCGTCGAGCTTCGGCTCCTGCTCGAGATAACCGAGGGTCGCGCCTTCGGCCAGCCAGGCCTCGCCGGTATATTCCTTGTCGAGACCGGCCATGATTTTCAGAACAGTCGACTTACCGGCGCCGTTCGGGCCGAGGATACCGATCTTGGCGTCGGGGTAGAAGGAGAGATGAACGTTCTCCAGAACCTTCTTCGCACCGTAGGCCTTGTTCAGCCCGGCCATGTGATAGATGAATTGACGTGCCATTGTAGCGAATGCTCCACATCGGATTTTTAAGAGTACGTATCGGGAAATTTGCCGCTATGTAGGGTAAATAGGACCTTGGGGCAACCTCTGGCACGATTATGACCCCATGATTATGACAAGGGATGTTATGGCAGGGACAGGCGCGATCATGAATGAAACGACCGACGACTTGGCCTTCAGCCGTATTCAGAGGCTGGAAGCCCCCTCCGGCGCATCCATCGCCTTTCGCCACCAGCCCTCCGCTCTTGCCACTGCGCGCGGCGTGCTGATGATCTGCCACGGGCTGGTTGACCACGCGGGCCGTTATCGCCGGCTCGCGGATGTGATGTCGAAGCAGGGTTTCGAAGTCTACGCCCACGACCATCGCGGCCATGGCCGCACGAGAGCGGCGGACGCGCCTCTCGGCCGTTTTGCCTGGAAGGACGGCGCGGAAAAGGTCGTTGCCGATGTCATGGCGATGCGCCGGATGGCCGGCGAAAGACATCCCGGCCTGCCGGTAATCCTGTTCGGCCATTCCATGGGCGGCCTCGTGGCGCTGAACACCGCCGTCAGCCATCCGGATGCCTTCGATGGCCTGTCCATCTGGAATTCCAGCCTCAATCCCGGCCTCATGGGCCGTTTGGCACAGGTTGTGCTGCGGCTGGAAAAGATGCTGAAGGGCTCGGATGTGCCGAGCGCCATTCTGCCGAAGGCGACCTTCCGCGTGTGGAATGCGAAAATGCCGGAAAGGCGCACCCATGCCGACTGGCTGAGCCACGACAGGGCGGCGGTGGACGCCTATGTGGAGGACCCGCTCTGCCAGTTCGAGGCGAGCGTTTCCCTGTGGCAGGATGTCTTCGAACTCTCCTATCGCGCACCGAAACTCATCGAGCGCCTGCCGAAAACCTTACCGCTTCTGCTTGTCAGCGGCGATCAGGACAAAGCCACCAATGACGGCAAGGAGATCGTCTGGCTGGCGGAGCGTTTCCGCGAGGCAGGTTTCAGCCATGTCGAGCACACGATCTACAAGGGCATGCGACACGAGACCCTGAACGAAATCGACTGGCAGCCCGTCGCGGCGGATTTTGCCGCCTGGTGCGGCCGCGTCGTGGATGACAGTAAAACGCCCTCCCCGTCATTCCGGCCTTGAGCCGGAATCCAGCCGACGCGCGTCTGCGCGGCGAGAAGAGTCTTTTCAGCCCAATGACTTGGGCTGGCTGGATTCCGGCTCAAGGCCGGAATGACGGAATTAGGAGACTCTCAAAACACCGAATGTCGAAGCTGCCGTGTCAGCCCCAGTTTAGTGCCGTTCCAAAACGGAATAAGTCCATGAGATAAAATCACATGCGACGAGGCAAGCAGCGGTCTATAAACCGGAAGACACAAAATACCGGGGGACCGATGACCGACATGCCAAACAGGAAACCGCCGCTATCGGGCATCCGCGTCATCGAACTTGCGCGTGTTCTGGCCGGTCCCTGGGCAGGGCAGATGCTGGCCGATATGGGCGCTGATGTCATCAAGGTGGAAAACCCCGAGGGCGGCGACGATACCCGCGCATGGGGACCGCCTTTCGTCGAAAGCGACGATGGAGAAAACCTCTCCGCCGCCTATTACCACGCCACCAATCGCGGCAAACGCTCCATCGTCGCCGATCTGAAAACGCCCGAGGGCTGCGAGCTGGTGCGCCGGCTGGTGCGCACCGCCGATGTCGTCATCGAAAATTTCAAGCGCGGCGGGCTTGCCAAATATGGCCTCGACTACGAGAGCCTGAAGGCGCTCAATCCGAAGCTGATCTATTGCTCCATCACTGGCTTCGGCCAGACCGGGCCTTATGCCGATCTCGCCGGATACGACTATATCGTGCAGGGCATGTCCGGCTTCATGTCGATTACCGGCGAAGCCGACGGCCAGCCGATGAAGGCGGGCGTGGCGGTTGCCGATATCTTCACCGGCATCTATTCCGTGTCAGCCATTCAGGCGGCGCTGATCCACGCCATCCGCACCGGCGAAGGCCAGCATATCGACATGGCGCTTCTCGATGTGCAATCGGCCGTGCTCGCCAACCAGAACATGAATTACCTGATTTCCGGCAAGCCGCCCGTCCGGCTCGGCAACGCCCATCCGAATATTTCCCCCTATGAGGTGGTGCCGACGGCTGACGGTTTCCTGATCTTGGCGGTCGGTAATGACGGCCAGTTCCGCCGCCTCTGCACCATTCTCGGCATCGGCGCGATTGCCGATGACGAACGTTACGCGACAAACAAGGCCCGCGTGGCCCATAAAGCGGAAGTCCGGCAGATAGTTTCCACCGAAACGCTGAAATGGCAGAAGCGCGATCTTCTGACCGCCTGCGAAAAGAACGCCGTCCCCGCCGGACCGATCAATTCCATCGAGGAAATGTTCGCCGACCCGCAGGTGAAAGCCCGTGGCCTTCGCGTCGATCTGGAGGCGGAGGACGGCACCGTCATCCCCGGGGTCCGAACACCCATTATCATGTCGCAAACGCCGCTGCGCTATGAACGCCCGAGCCCGAAGCTCGGCGAACATCAGGCGCAGGTGCTGGCCGAACTGGAAAACATCGAAAGGACCACGACGCCATGACTGCAGCCGGAATGAAAAGAACAGGCGGGCAATTGATCGTCGAAGCGCTGAAGGCCAATGGCGTCTCCCGCGTTTCCTGCGTTCCGGGCGAAAGCTATCTCGCCGTACTGGATGCGCTTTATGAAAGCGGCATCGAAACCGTGGTCTGCCGCCAGGAAGGCGGCGCCGCCATGATGGCCGACACATGGGGCCGGCTGACGGGTGAACCCGGCATCTGCATGGTGACCCGCGGACCGGGCGCCACCAATGCCTCGGCGGGCCTGCACATCGCAAGGCAGGATTCCATTCCGATGATCCTCTTCATCGGTCAGGTTCAGCGCGAAGCGCGTGAGCGCGAGGCGTTTCAGGAAGTGGAATATCGCCGCGCCTTCACCGAATTCGCCAAATGGGTGGGTGAGATCGACGATGCGCGCCGCATCCCCGAATTCGTCACCCGCGCCTTTGCCGTCGCCACCTCCGGCCGCCCCGGCCCTGTGGTGCTGACGCTGCCCGAAGACATGCTGGTGGAAGAGGTCGAAGCGCCCGAAGCAAAGCCCTATACTCCGGTCGAAGCGCATCCCGGCCCGTCACAGATGGCCGCCTTCGCAAAAATGCTTGGCGAGGCGAAGCGCCCGGTCTTCATCATCGGCGGCACACGCTGGTCCGAGGAAAGCGTCGCAGGCTTCAAGGCATTTGCGGAAAACAACAAGCTGCCTGTCGGCTGTTCCTTCCGCCGCCAGATGCTGTTCGATCATCTGAGCCCCTCCTACGCGGGCGATGTCGGCATCGGCATCAACCCGGCGCTGGCCAAGGAGATCAAAGAGGCCGATCTCGTGGTGCTGCTCGGCGGCCGCCTCTCCGAAATGCCGTCTTCCGGCTATACGCTGCTCGACATCCCCTACCCGTCGCAGAAACTCGTCCATATTTATCCGGAAGCCGAAGAGCTTGGCCGCGTTTACCGTCCCGATCTGGCGATCTGCGCCGCACCGGACGATTTTATAGCCGCCCTCTCCTCCATCACACTTTCCGGCAGTGCGGCATGGGCGGATCGCACCGCCGCCATGCATGCGGCCTATCTCAGCTGGTCGACCCCGCCGAAGACCGGCCCCGGCGCTGTGCAGATGGGTCCGATCATGGACTGGATCGAGGGCAATGTGCCCGAGGACGCGATCTTCACCAATGGCGCCGGCAACTATGCCACCTGGGTCCATCGCTTCCACCGTTTCCGTCGCTACAATACGCAATCGGCCCCGACATCAGGTTCGATGGGTTACGGCCTGCCGGCGGCGGTCGCGGCCAAGCATCTGTTCCCCGAGCGCGAGGTGATCTGCTTTGCCGGCGACGGCTGTTTCATGATGCATGGGCAGGAATTCATCACCGCCGTGCGTTACGGTCTGCCGATCATCACCGTACTGGTCAATAACGGCACCTACGGCACGATCCGCATGCATCAGGAGCGGGAATATCCCGGCCGCGTCAGCGGCACCGATCTTGTCAATCCGGATTTCAACGCCTTTGCCAAAGCCTATGGCGGCCACGGCGAAACGGTGGAAAGAACGCAAGACTTCGCCGCCGCTTTCGAACGGGCGCGGGCAAGCGGCAAGCCGGCCATTATCGAGGTAAAACTGGATGCCGAAGCGATCACGCCGACGCGTACCCTGACGCAGATCAGGACCGGAAGCTGATATGACGCATGGACACGGCTCCGGCATGGTGTAAATCCTGACTGAAACTCACAGCTTAGGAAACGACATGCCGGATGCAGCCTCTCCCGTCATCACCCCGCGCGGCGCAAAGATCGAGTCCTCGGCCGGTGCGCCTTTCGAGGCCGTGCGCGTGGCCCGGGACGTCTTGCACACTTCCCGCGCGGCAGCGCTTGCGACCCTCGATCCGGTCAGCGGTTATCCCTATACGACCGCCACCAATATCGGCATCGAGCCGGACGGCACGCCGTTTTTCTTCGCGGCGGGGCTGACGCTGCACGCCCGCAACATGGAGGCGGACGCGCGCATCTCGCTGACGCTCGCCCCCTTCGGCAAGGGAGATGCGCTGACGCTGCCGCGGCTGACAATGGTGGGCAAGGCGGAACAAATCGGCCCGGATGAAGCGCCGCTCGCCATCGCGCGCTACATTGCCCGCTACCCCAAAGCGAAACTTTATCTCTCCCTTCCCGACACGCGGCTTTACCGGTTGCGGACGGAAGGTGTGCAGATCAATGGCGGCCCGGCCCGCAATGCCAGCAACATCACCCCGGCCGATCTGCGCACCAATCTCTCAGGCGCAGACGAACTGATGGCGGCGGCGGAAAGCGAAGCGACCCGCCTCAACGCCATCAAGGGCGAAGCGTCCCGGCTCGCCGTTCTGGCCGGCGCAAAAACTGGCCGCTGGACGATCACCTCCATCGACCCGGATGGCATCGATCTCGCCTCGGCGAGCGATCTGGCCAGGCTGTGGTTTGCGGAGCGGGTGACGACGTTGAAGCAGTTTGAGAAGGCGCTTGCTTCGCCGGTGAGGTGACGGACGCAAGCGATTCAAAAAACATGAAAATTACTTCTACTTGGGATTTTGTGGCCATGTCGCCACGCCGCGCCGTCACCCCGGACTAGATCCGGGGTCCAGCGCGATCAAGTCCTTGATCGCGAAAGACTCTCTTCACGGCGCAGACACGCCGTGGCTGGATGCCGGGTCAAGCCCGGCATGACGGGGAGAGTTTTTGACCCCATCCCATCAAAAAAGGCCGGGCCGCTTTCCGCGACCCGGCCTTTTCTTAAAAACTCAGACGGATGCTCAGAGAGCAGCGGTCACGATGAACTCAACCTTGTAGTCCGGCGTCGCCAATGGTGCGCCGCTGGTGGCGCGGGCCGGCGGGTTTGCCGGGTCGATCCAGCCTTCCCAGACGGCGTTCATTTCGCCGAAGGTGGACATGTCGGAGAGATAGATGATGGTCTGCAGGATCTTCGACTTGTCCGAACCGGCAGCGGCCAGCAGGCGGTCGACTTCAGCGAGAGCAGACTTGCTCTGTTCCGTAACGCTCGTGCCTTCGCCAACCTGGCCGGCCAGATAAACGGTGTTGCCGTGAACGACGGCGCCGCTCATGCGCTTGCCCGGCTCGATACGCTTGATGGTCATGGAAAACTCCTGTTGATTGGCATTTAAAATAGAACGATGCGCGGAAAATCAGCCGCGCAGGTGATGGGTCTTTTCGTAAATCGCCGTCGAGCGCGCGCCGGAACGGCAATAGCCGAGCATCGGGCGCTGCAATTCGTCCAGCGCATCCACCATGCCGGCAACGGCATCGGCATCGACGCCGTAACGGCCAACCGGCACATGCATGATGGTGAGGCCAAGCTGCTCGGCACGCTCGGCAATATCGGCGAAAAGCGGCTGGCCGTCTTCTTCGCCGTCAGGACGGTGGCAGACGATCGACTTGAAGCCGAGCGCCTTGATCTCGTCGAGATCGGCAACGCTGATCTGTCCCGTTACCGAATATTCGTCGTCTATGCGCCTGATATCCATGTCATGCCTCCGCTGAAACCGGCGTCCGCGCCGCTGGCTGTCACCCTTGAAATCCGCATCCGATGTAAGCGGTCAAACCCCCTGCGTCAATGACAGGGCATCTTCATTCGGTACGGCTCAGAGGATGGAAAAGCGCAGGCCAAAGGAACGGCTTTCGCCCGGCTGGAGAATATTGAACTCGCCGGCCGCCTCAAGCTCGCTCCGTCCCACCCAGCGATGCGATACCGGCTCGATGCCGAGCACATTGGCCGGCGCCTGCTGGTTGCGCCACATCTGCAGATAGGGCAGCGTTTGCGTGCGAAAACGCACCGTCAGCGTTTTCCCGCCGATGGCCGCAATGGGTCCGAGCGCGAGCGACGCCCACTCGTCATCACCGGCGGGAACGCAGAAAACATTGCCCGGCTCTTCGCCGAAACGCCAGCCGTGGCCGCCACCGTCCAACATCGCGCCCTCAAGCCGCACGGCATCGTCGAAGAGGCGAGCGCCGACATTCATATGATACATCAGGAACACCGGGATGGGCCGCTCGGACGTGTTGACGATCCGGTCATCGAGGCTCACTTCGCCGCTTTCCCCGTCGATACGCCATGTCCGTTCCAGAAGGGCCGTGCCGCCATCGGCAAGCTTCACGGGAACCTCGACGCGCGCCAATGCATTGGACTCATAAACATCGAACGCAATGACCGTCGCGGGATGCGAGGAAAAGGACCCATGCAGCGGATATCGACGTCCCTCACCGTCGCCATCGATTGGCTCGGGATGGCGGATATGGTCGGGGCCGCAGGTGAACAGAAAGCCTTCCAGAGAGTGGTCGATGCGCGCATCGCCATCGTCGGGAATGGCGCGGCCGGGCGCGATGTCGACGCCATCGACGACGAAGGAGCCGATATCGAAGACGGAGGTTTCATCGAGGAAAATGCGTGGCGATCTGCCAGACTGAAACGAACGCAAGATAAACCTCCCTGTGACCTTGAAAACGCATGCTTCACGGAAACGCTACTAACCGTGACGGAAATTAAGATTGCATTAACCGCGAATTCACCTTTTTCACAATAGGGTCAAGATTGCGGTGTGTTTATCGGTGAACAAGTAAGGGATAGCAGAATCGTGAAACAGTTTCTTAACGCAGCTCTGGGTCTGACAGTCGCGCTGGCGGCAGCTATCGCCCCGCTACAGGCTGGCGCGCAGCAGCGTTATGGCGATCAGCAGACGATGCTGGTGACCCCTGATGGTCGTGTGCTCGACTTCATGCCGGAGCGCGGCGATATCGTCATCAGCCGCGATTCCATGGGACGCACGGTGTTTTACGACCAGTACGGCAATCTCCTCGCCACCGAAATGCCCTCCGGCTACCAGGAGCGGCAACAGGCACGCCAGCGCGACACCACCTATTACCCGCCCGCCCCCGGCGGCCAGTATCGTGAGCCGCAACGCGACTACGGCTATCAGGACAATGGCAGCGTGCGCGATTACCGCGAATATCGCGGCGACGGTTCCGACGAGAATTTCTATACCGGCTCCGTTCCCGCACCCGGTCCGGTTGAAAGCGGGCCGCTCGGCCAGCCGATGCCGGGCGAAAGCACCACGGCCGCCGTTCCGCAGCCGGACCACCTGATCGAGCGCCATACGCCGGTAACAACGCCGGTCAATCGCTCGCGCCAGGAAATCGTCGCGCTCCAGACATTCCTCGACCGTGAAGGCATCTCGCCCGGCGTTATCGACGGCAAGATGGGCGACAACGTCAACAAGGCGATTGCCGCCTGGCAGGATATGACCGGCGAGAAGCTCGACCCCAACAATTCCGATGACATTCTGGAGCGTCTGCGCGCTTCCGGCGGCATGCCGATCGTCGACTACACCATCACCGCCGCCGACGCCGCCGGCCCCTATGTCGCCTCCATCCCGGACGACTATGCCGAGAAGTCGCAGCTGCCTGCCCTCTCCTTCACCTCGACTTCGGAAGCGCTCGCCGAACGTTTTCACATGGATGAGAACTATCTGAAGGAACTGAACCCCGGCATCGATTTTTCCGTTCCCGGCACCATCATCAAGGTCGTCAATCCGGGCGAGACGAAAAAGGGACAGGTTGCCCGCATCGTCGCTCATAAGGGCATCAAGCAGGTCTTCGCCTATGGTCAGGACGGCAATCTGATCGCCGCCTATCCGGCCACCATCGGTTCCACGGACACGCCCTCGCCAAGCGGCACGCACACGGTGGAGCGCATAGCGCTCAATCCCGGCTACACCTATAATCCGAAGATCAACTTCAAGCAGGGCCAGAACGACAAGATCCTGCAAATCCCGCCGGGTCCGAACGGCCCGGTCGGCACGGTCTGGATTGCGCTGTCGAAGCCGACCTATGGCATTCACGGCACGCCGGAACCCTCGAAGATCGGCAAGACCAACAGCCACGGCTGTATCCGCCTGACCAACTGGGATGCGACCGAACTGGCGAAAATGGTCCGCCCCGGCGTGGTGGTCGAATTCGCGGAATAGGATCGACCGAAAGAAAAAAGAAAAAGCCCGGCGGTTTGGTCCGCCGGGCTTTTTTCATTTGGTGGCGTTTCAGTCACGTTTTTCCGTGAGGAAATAAAGCAGGGCTGCCACCGGCAAGGCGAAACCGATCCACGAGGCGGCTTGCCATTCGCCGACGGCATAGGCCCAGCCGCCAACGGCGGAACCGATTGCGCCGCCCATGAAGAACGTCGCCATATAGATGCCGTTCAAACGGCTGCGGAATTCCGCTCCGAGCGTGAAGATGGCACGCTGGCCAAGCACCAGATTGGTGGTGACGCCGAAATCCAGAACGATGGCGGCGACCACCAGAATGGCGAGCGCCAGATGCGAGCCTTCGGGCGCAAGATGCGTGACGGCGAAGGAGAGCGCCACCGCCACCAGGGCAAAGAAGGTGGCCGCACGCGTCCAGCCACGGTCCGCCATGCGCCCGGCAATCGGCGCGGCCACGGTGCCGGCCGCACCGGCCAGTGCGAAAAGCGCGATTTCACTCTGGCTCAGATTGAAATGCGGTCCGCTCAGATAAAGCGGCGTCGTGGTCCAGAACAGGCTGAAAGCCGCAAACAGGAAGGCGTGATAGATCGCCCGCCGCCGCAGGATCGGCGTGTGCAGCGCCAGCCGGCCCATCGAAGCCATCAATGCGCCGTAGCTCAGCCGCGCATCGGGCATACGGGCGGGCAGAAGCCGGAAAAGCACCACGGCAAGAAGCGCCATGACGGCCGCCGAGGTCAGAAACACACCGCGCCAGGAGACCACTTCAGACAGAAGGCTGGAAACCGGGCGCGCCAGCATGATACCGGCCATCAGCCCGCTCATGACATTGCCGACCACCCGGCCGCGAATGGCATGCGGCGCCATGTGGGCGGCATAGGGAACGATGACCTGCACCGCCACGGAACTGACGCCGACCAGAAAGGCCGCAATCAGAAACGGGGCCGCATGCGGCGCAAATGCTGCCGCCACAAGGGAAAGCACCGCCATCGCAACGGCGCTGACCACCAGCTTGCGGTTTTCAACGAGATCGCCGAGCGGCACGACAAACAGCAGACCGATGCCGTAACCGATCTGGGTCAGGGTCACGATCAGCCCCGTCGCACCGGCAGAAAGACCAAGCTCCGCCCCGATGATGCCGGCCAGCGGCTGGCCATAATAAAGATTGGCGGCAATCAGTCCGCAGGCTGTGGCCAAGAGGAACGTCAAGGCCGGGGAAATGGATGTTGCCTCGACATCATCCCCTTCAATTACACGCGTCGTCATCATTTTCTCCAATATGGAAACAATTGTTTCCTAAATAGTCACAAAATCACTCGGCAAGCTTCATGGCGATATCCACCACGGCCACCATGTCTTTGAGGCTGCGCCCCGTCTTTCCCACCACGCGCATGCCGTACATCATGCACAGCATCGCCCGGGCGAGATCATCGGGATCGGCCTTCGAACGCACGGAACCATCTTTCTGCCCTTCAGCAACGACGCGGGCGACAATTCGCTCCCTCGCCTTCACCGCCCGCTCGACCACGATTGCAATATCGTCATCCAGAGCCGCCAGATCGGCAGCAGCACCAACCACCAGACATCCGTCAGAGCCGACACCGCCATGCGACCGTTCCGCATAGAACATCAGGCCTGCCCTAACGCGCTCATAACCGGTATCGAAACCAGCCACCGCAGCCTCGAAACGCTCGGTCTGCACGATCCTGTAGCGTTCCATCGTGGCGATGAAGATGGCTTTCTTGTCCTTGAAAGCCTTGTAAAGACTACCCTGTGCCAGTTCCATCGCATCGGTAAGGTCACCGACGGAAGTGGCATGATAACCGCGTCGCGAAAAAACCCGAATCGCCCCATCGAGCGCGCGGTCGACGTCAAACTCGCGCGGCCTGCCGCGATGGCGCTGTTCCGGTGAATTGGTGTGGTTGATATTGCTCATGGCCGGAATATAGGAAACGATCATTTCCAAATCAAGCGAATAATGAAACCGGCGCGGAAAAGCGTCGACCGATGCCCGGACAAGCTCAACGGCCGCCAATGGTCCAAGGCATCATCATCCGTCTGCGGTGATGAAGACCGCAGAAGGATAGAAGGCCGAAATCAATGTTTCAGGCGGCCTTGCGGGTGAAAAGGCGAGCCGGTTGCGTGCCGAGCCGCAAAAGACGTTTCGGCAGCAGGCCGACAACTTCGGTGGCGAAGGCTTTCGCGTTCTCCACCGCCTTGTCGATATTGCTGACCTTGTCCTTATCGAGACAGAGGAGCGTACCACCATAATCGAAAATATCGCGATAGGCCGCTCTCTCGACAATCGGCGTATTGAGAACCGAGACGTTCTTTTCCGCCAGCAGCATTTTGACGAGCAGCAGCGAACGCGTCGCCACCATGGCATTCACCCGCGTCAGTACGATTGAATGGGCGATAGCCTTGCCCATCTTGCGGTTCAGGAATTCGATGTGATCCAGAACTTCGGCAGCGCCGCGCGCATCCATGGCTGAACCTTGAACCGGGATCAGCACATGATCGGAAATACCGAGCGCCATGGTCAACAGCGGGCTTTTCGCGCCCGGCAGGTCGATGATGAAACAGTCGGTATTGGTTTTATTCTCGCGAATATGGCCTTCAAGCGAAGCCATCGTCACATGCGAAATCACCGAGAGATTTTCGATCTCGCCGGACAAGTCGTGCCAGCGGGAAATCCACAATTGCGGATCGGCGTCCAGAACGGTCACGCGGTGACCGCTGCGGGCCAGTTCGGTTGCCAGAAGCAGCACTGCTGTCGTTTTTCCGGCACCGCCCTTGGTATTGGCGAAAGTGATGACTGACATGACACCCCCTGTTGGTCAGAGCCGTTTCATGCTCATTCACGCACCGAAGCAATTCATGGTGCTTTCCATAACCTTAACGAACATGGTTAAGAAAAGGCTAAGAACCGTTATGCCGCGCAACGAAAAGCCCGCGATAAATCGCGGGCTGTCGATAATGGCTGCGTTCTCTCGATTTTCTCCAAGCCTGACGAATATAAGAGGCCCCTTAAAAGCAGGCCTCAAAAAGCGCCCTGGTATTCTCCAGCGTCATCGGCACCGGATTACCGCCGCAGCTCGGATCCTTGATCGCTTCCGCCGCCAGTTCGTCGATACGATCCGGCTTGATGCCCATGGCGGTGAGATTCTCCGGCACGCCGAGTTCCCTGCGAAGCTCCAGCACATAGTCATAGAAGCCGTCGAAACCGCCGGAGATACCGAGATAGGCAGCCGCGCGGGCAATCTTGTCCTCGATGGCCGGACGGTTGAAGCGCAGCACCGCCGGCATGACGACGGCATTGGTCATGCCGTGATGGGTGTTGTAGACCGCGCCGATGGGGTGCGAGAGCGAATGGATGGCGCCGAGGCCCTTCTGGAAGGCGACCGCCCCCATCGCCGCCGCCGCCATCATATTGGTGCGCGCTTCGATATCCGTGCCGTCCTTATAGGCGCGCGGCAGGAATTCCTTGACGAGCCGCAGCCCCTCCAGCGCCACACCGGCGCTCATCGGATGATAGAAGGGCGAGGAATAGGCCTCAAGGCAATGGGCAAAGGCATCCATGCCCGTGCCTGCCGTGATGACCTTCGGCATGCCGACAGTCAGTTCCGGATCGCAAATGACGACGCCGGGCAGAAGCTTCGGATGGAAAATGATCTTCTTCACATGGGTCTGCGAATTGGTGATGACGCTGGCGCGGCCGACTTCCGAACCGGTGCCCGCCGTCGTCGGAACCGCGACGATGGGCGCGATCTTTGAAGCGTCCGCTCGGGTCCACCAGTCACCGATATCCTCGAAATCCCAGACCGGGCGCGTCTGCCCGGCCATGAAGGCGATGGTCTTGCCGAGATCGAGGCCAGAGCCGCCGCCGAAGGCGACGACGCCGTCATGGCCGCCATCGCGATAGGCTTTCACGCCGGCTTCCATGTTGATCTCGTTGGGATTCGGATCGACCTCGGCAAAGATCGCCCGGCCGAGACCCGCCTCTTCCAGCACGTCGAGCGCATGCGCTGTTATCGCCATATTGGCGAGGCCGCGATCCGTAACGAGCAGCGGCTTCTTGATGCCGAGCGTCTTGCAGGCTTCCGCCAGTTCCTTGATCCGGCCACGGCCAAGCTTGACGGCGGTGGGGTAGCTCCAGTTGGCGACGATATTCATTTCGTGACTTTCTTCAGATGGTAGGATTTCGGGCGGGTCAGGTTCTGGAAGCCGAGGACGGAGAGCGAACCGCCACGGCCCGTTTCCTTCACACCGGTCCAGCAAAGCGCCGGGTCGAGATAGTCCGCACGGTTCATGAACACGGTGCCGGTTTCGATCTCGCGGCCGATACGCCCGGCCCGGGCGGCATCCTGCGTCCAGAGCGAGGCGGTGAGGCCATATTTGCTGTCATTCATCAGCGCGATGGCTTCGTCATCGTTCTTCACCTTCATGATGCCGACCGCCGGGCCGAAGGTTTCTTCGGTCATGAATTCCATCGAATGATCGACATTGACGAGAACTTGCGGCGCGACATAAGCGCTCTCGCCATCGTCGGCGGGGAATAGCTTCGGATCGACCAGCGCCTTGGCGCCCTTGGCGACGGCGTCCGCGATCTGCGCACGCACCACCTTGGCGAAACGCTTGTTGGCCATCGGCCCGAGCGTCGTTTCCTCAACCAGCGGATTGCCGAGCTTGTAGTTGGACACCCACGCCACGGACTTCTCAACGAAGGCGTCATAGAGGTTTTCATTGACGTAGATGCGCTCGATGCCGCAGCAGCATTGCCCGGAATTATAGGTCGCGCCATCCATCAGCGTATCGACGGCGGCATCCAGATCGGCATCCTCCATCACGTAACCGGGATCTTTGCCGCCGAGTTCAAGCCCGAGACCGGTGAAGGTGCCGGCAGCGGCGCGTTCGATGGCACGGCCGCCTTCCACCGAACCGGTGAAATTGACGAAGTTGAACAGGCCCTCGGAAATCAGCGCCGAGGTCGTGCCGTGGTCGAGGAAAACGTTGATGAAAACGTCTTCAGGCACGCCGGCCTCGACGAAGGCCCGCACCATGCGCTCGCCCACCAGTAGCGTCTGCGCCGCATGTTTGATGACGACCGTATTGCCGGCCATCAAAGCGGGCGCGACGGTGTTGATCGCCGTCATGTAAGGATAATTCCACGGCGCGATGACGAAGACCACGCCATGCGCCTCGCGCTCGATACGGCGTTCGAAATTGCCGCTCTCCTCAATGACGAGCGGCGCCAGCGCATCGGCCGCAATGGAGGCGACATAGTTGGAGCGCTCGTTAAAGCCCTTGAACTCGCCGCCGTAACGAACCGGACGGCCCATCATATGCGCCAGTTCCGGCACGACTTCCGCCACCATTTCATTGAGGCGCGCCACGCCCTTCAGCACCAGCTGAACGCGATCCTCAAGCGGACGACGCGCCCAGTCCTTTTGCGCCTTGCGCGCTTTCGAAACGGCGGCCCGCGCCGCCTCCAGCGACATCGCCTCCCGCTCGGCATAAACCGAGCCGTCGATGGGCGAGATATTCTGGATCATGGTCATGATGTTTTCCCGTAATGATTAGGCTCGTTCGAAACCGCGCGCCACTTCCCAGTCGGTCACGCGGCGGTCGTATTCTTCCTGTTCCCACCGTCCGGCATGGACGTAATGATCGATCACATCGTCGCCGAAGGCGTTGCGCAGCATTTTCGATCCGTCCAGAAAGACAGTGGCGTCACGCAGGGTCTTGGGTATCTCGCGCACGTCCTTGCCGCCATAGGCATCGCCGACAAAAGCGGACTCAAGTTCGAGTTTATTTTCGATGCCGTCAATGCCTGCCGCAAGCAAAGCCGCCATGGCGAGATAGGGATTGAGATCGGAGCCGCCAACACGGCATTCGATGCGGATGCCCTTGGTGCCTTCGCCGCAGAGACGATATCCGGCCGTGCGGTTGTCAAGGCTCCAGATCGCCTTGGTGGGCGCAAAAGTGCCGGCCATGAACCGCTTGTAGGAATTGATGTAGGGTGCCAGAAAATAGGTGATCTCGCTGGCATGGGCGAGAAGCCCGGCAACATAATGCCGCATCAGTTCCGACATGCCGTGCTTGGCGTCCTTGTCGAGAAAAGCAGGCGTCTTGCCATCGGCGCTCCATAGCGACTGGTGAATATGCGAGGAACTGCCGGCGGCGTTGTAGTTCCACTTGGCGAGGAACGTCACGGCCTTGCCCTTGGACCAGGCGATTTCCTTGGTGGCGTTCTTGATGATGGCGTGCCGGTCGGCCATGGTCAGCGCCTCGGCATAACGAACGTTGATCTCCGCCTGACCTGCGGATGCTTCGCCCTTGGAGTTTTCGACCGGAATGCCGGCGCCCTGCAGGCCCTTGCGCAGCGCCCGCATGACATCCTCTTCCTTGGTCGTCTGGAAGATATGGTAATCCTCATTATAACCGCTGGCGAGGTTCAACCCCTTGTAACCGTTGGCGCGCGCCGCATCGAAAGTCTGGTCGAACAGGAAGAATTCCAGTTCCGTCGCCATATAGGCCTTCAGCCCCATGGCCTCCAGCCGCGCCACCTGCTTTTTCAACATTGCGCGCGGTGAATGCGGCACTTCCTCATGGGTGTGGTGATCGAGCACATCGCACAACACCAGTGCCGTGCCTTCCAGCCACGGCACACGCCGCAGCGTCGAAAGATCCGGCTTCAGCACATAATCGCCATAGCCCTTTTCCCAGCTCGAGGATTTATAACCGGGAACGGTTTCCATCTCCATGTCCGTGGCAAGCACGTAATTGCAGCTATGGGTTTCCTCAAAGGCGCTTTCAACGAAGAACTCCGCCTGGAACCGTTTGCCCATCAGACGCCCCTGCATGTCGACAAGGCAGGCCAGAACCGTGTCGATGCGCCCCTCGGCGACATCCATCTTAAGCGCGTCGAATGTGTAGCTCGTCATTTTGTCCGTTCCCTTTATTGTCGTGGCCGGGCGGCCGGAATGCGGCCGCCCGTTTTGTTTTGAGCATCAGGCCTTTGCAGCCGCTGCGGCAACCGCAGCCTGCTTGTGCTCCAGCGCGAATTCCTCTTCCGGCGACAGGATGAGGCGGTGGCGGCCGATGAAGGCAAAGTAGGTGATTGCCACGGCAAACCAGACAGCGACCCAGAGCACGCCCTTGGTGAAGTTCGGATCCTGGATCTGGTAAAGCAGCGTGACGATGGCGATGATGACCGTCAGCACCGCGCCCGGAATGCCGAAGGGCGAGCGGAACGGCCGCTCGATATGCGGCAGGTTCTTCCTGAGCAGAATGAAGGAAATCGCCTGCATGATGTAGGAAAACATCGCACCGAACACGGCCATGTTCAAAAGTACGCTGCCGATGATGCTGCCACCCTGTTCCGCACCCAGCGCGAACCAGATGACGAGCATGACCGCCAAGCCGACAATCGCGCCGGTGATGTTGGCAACGTATGGCGTGCGATACTTGGAATGGGTGATCGACAGCACGGTCGGGAAGTAACCCGCACGCGACAGCGAATAGATCTGGCGACCCTGCGCGTAGAGGATCGTGTGGAAGCTGGCGATCAGGCCGGTCAAGGCAACGAGACCCAGCACCACCACGCCGCCATCGCCATAGATCGCCTTGAAACCATCGAGCAGCGGCTCAAGCGAGGAGCTGAGGTGGAAGGCGCCGACGCCTGGCAGGGACGGGTTGAGCAATACGATCATGAAGGCCGAAACCATTAGCGTCACCATGCCGAGGATGATGCCCTTCGGCATGTCGCGCTTGGGATCGACCGATTCTTCCGCCGCCAGCGGCAGTTGCTCGATGGCGAGGAACAGCCAGACCGCGAAAGGCAGCGTGGCGAGAACGCCCGAAAAACCGAATGGGAAGAAGGAACCACCGCCCTCCGGCAGCTCCACCGCCTTGCCGTCAGGTCCGACACCGATGTTGAGCGCAAAACGCGAAAAATCGATATTCGGGATGGCGCTGATCCAGAAGAACACCAGAACGGCAAGCGAAATCAGCGTGATGACCAGCGTAACCTTGAAGGAAAGCTCAAGCCCGAAGACATTGAGCGCAAGGAATATCGCGTAAAACGCTATCCACACGAAGGGTGAATAGGCGGGATCGAGGCCGAGAATGGAGTTCACATAGGCCGTGATGAAGGTGACGACGACCGCCGGCGTCAGCACATATTCGACATTCTCGCAAAGCCCGGTGATGAAGCCGCCCCATGGGCCCATGGCCGTGCGGGCGAAGGAATAGGCCGCACCCGTATGTGGCAAGGCCGGGCTCATTTCCGCAATCGAAAATGTCAGCCCGAGATACATGATGGCGATGATGATGCCCGCCACCAGCATGCCGCCCCAGCCGCCGGTGGAAAAGCCGAAATTCCATCCGGAAAAATGCCCGGAAATGACCGCACCGACGCCGAGCGACCAGAGCGACCACACGCCCGCATAACGGGATAGTCCGCGTTTTTCGAAATAGGATGCATCAGCCTTCTTGTAGCTGACGCCTGACGATGAACTGTCCATGCCCTTCTCTCCTGAATAAGAAAAAAACAAGCCAGTCAGCCGTTATTGGCCGATTGTGCCCCAGTTTCCGGCTTCACCCGGGAGTCTCCCGCGATTGGCCGCACGCACTTGCTGTTCCCTTGCCGCTTCGTGTTTTTCCGGCTGCATGGCCGGCTTTTATAAAAATGGCGGCAGTCTCATCTGGCAGCCGGCCCCGGTGTTTTCACCATCGGCCGGCCATAGCTCCCTCACTCATCGATCGATGAGAGCGCCTTCCCCATAAGCTCGTGGAGAAAACCGGCGATTGCCGCCTGCTCTCCTTCATTGGTGATGAGATCGTTGCGGATCTCGATCATGACGTTCAAAAGCCCATCCGGCAGCGCATGCAGCCGCAGCGTATGCGTCACGCCATCTTCCGGGCCGTAAGGATCGTTGCGATTGACCGTGAGCGAGGACCCGTCGGCACCCGCCAGCATCGCATCCGCGAGGCGGCTGTCGGTATCGTGCAGAATGCCGATCTCAACCTTTCGGAACCGGCCGTGATAAACCGGTGTGAAACTGTGGATGGTCACCACCACCACGTTGCGGCCCTCCGCCTGCCGCGCGGCGATGATCTCGCTCACCCGGTCATGAAACGGCACATAAAGTGCGGAGGTGCGGGCGAACCGCTCCGCTTCGCTGAGATCGAAATTGCCGGGAATATCGTAAATCTCGCTTTTCACCGGCATGGCGGAAGGCGATTCGGGCGGCCGGTTGCAATCATAGACGAGACGCGAAAATCGCTGATAGACGAGCGTGGCGTCAAGTTTTTCCGAAAGCAGCCGGGCAACGGCCAGAGCGCCCGGATCCCAGGCCGCATGGCTCGAAAGCACCTCCGGCGAAAGACCCAATGTGCCGAATTTCTGCGGAATGGTGGCGGAGGCATGTTCGCAGACGAGAAGGACGTCGCCCTTCGCCGCCGCATTCTCGATGCCAACGGCCTGCCCTTCTGCTTCTGTGAAAAACCGTGACCGCAGCGTCATGCACGAACCCCACCCGGAACCCCCGCGTTCCGTCAACGCCGAAAAGAATTCTTCACATTATTGCGAGTGTCAAATGGAATTTTGAAATTTTCTCTTCATTTTCCCATTGACTCGATAGCTGGCACAGATGTTTATTTTAGCCATGCACCGGCAGAAGACCGGAAGGGGAAAAATTTGCGCAGCACGACGGCGACCGTGTCGGATGTCATTCATGCCCATTACGACGCACTGACCCGTTCGGAAAAACGGCTGGCGGAGAGCCTGCTCGGCAACTACCCCGTCTCCGGCCTCGGCAGCATCACCACCATTGCGGAAAATGCCGGCGTTTCGACGCCGACGGTGGCGCGCATGGTGCAGAAGCTCGGCTACAAGGGCTATCCGGAATTTCAGGCGCATCTGCACCAGGAACTGGAAGCGACGATTTCCGGCCCCATCGCCAAACATGACCGCTGGGCAACCAATGCGCCCGGCCTGCATATTCTCAACCGCTTCGCCGATGCCATCACCGGCAATCTGCGCGATACGCTGAGCGATCTCGACACCGCCGTCTTCGACAATGCCGCGGCGCTGCTTTCCGACCGCAAGCGCAGCATCTATTTCGTCGGCGGGCGCATCACCGGCGCGATTGCCGAATATTTCTTCACACATATGCAGGTGATCCGGCCGAGGACGACGCTGATGTCGTCGAATTCCAGCGCCTGGCCGCAATATATGCTGAACATGAGCGCCGGCGACATACTGGTTATCTTCGACATTCGCCGCTACGAGCACGACATGACGACGCTGGCTGAAGTGGCCAAGGCTAACGGCGTGCAGATCATTCTCTTCACCGATCAATGGACATCGCCGGTGGCGCGCCATGCGCTGCACACTTTCCGTGTCAGGATCGAAGCGCCCTCGGCATGGGATTCCTCGGTCGTTACGCTGTTCGTGGTCGAAGCGCTGATCGAAGCGGTGCAGAACGGCACCTGGGATGAAACCAGGGAACGCATGAACGCGCTTGAAGGCCTGTTCGAACAGACGCGGCTGTTCCGCAGGCCGGACAGAACATGAAACTACATAGCCGGGCAACTTGCTTGACGCGGATGCCGCACGCTGATTGGATACCTGTCATCGCTACCAGCACGATAAAACAGGATAAGAAACCAAGCTGGGGAACGTATCTGGCCACCACGGATCATGAGGGAATCTCCCGCAATTGCAGGCAAAAAAGCCGGGTGATGGCGGAAAACGGGCTTAAAGTGACGGAATCCGGATAAATAAATTGCAATCCAGCCGTCACATTAGCTTCATCGAGAATCCGTATCAGCGTCCGCAATATGAGAACACGAAGAGGAGAAAAAAGTGATCTCTCACTGCCGCCGACTGCTTGCTACGACCACTGCACTGGTCATCGCCTCCACCGCAATTGCCGCCGCTGAACCGAGCGCCGAGCTGATCGCGGCCGCCAAGAAGGAAGGCATGCTGACCACCGTCGCCCTGCCGCACGACTGGTGCGGTTACGGCGACGTGATTGCCGCCTTCAAGGCGAAATATCCGGAAATCACCGTCAACGAACTGAACCCGGACGCCGGCTCCGCCGATGAAGTCGAAGCCATCAAGGCGAACAAGGACAATAAGGGCCCGCAGGCTCCTGACGTCGTTGACGTCGGTCTCGCTTTCGGCCCGCAGATGAAGGCCGAAGGCCTCCTGCAGCCTTACAAGGTCTCGACCTGGGACGAAATTCCTGACAACGTCAAGGATCCGGAAGGTTACTGGTACGGCGACTATTACGGCGTCATGTCGTTCTTTGTGAACAAGGACCTCGTGAAGAACACGCCGAAGGACTGGGCCGACCTGCTGAAGCCGGAATATTCCGGTCAGGTCGCACTTGCCGGTCCCCCGCTGACATCTAACCAGGCAATTCTCGGCGTTCTCGCCGCCGGTCTTGGCCAGGGCGCGAAGTCCGGCAAGGAAGCCGGTGAAGCAGGTCTGAAGTATTTCGCCGACCTCAACAAGGCAGGCAACTTCGTTCCGACCGTCGGCAAGGCCGGTACGCTCGCACAGGGTTCGACACCAATCATCATCGCCTGGGACTACAACGCGCTTTCCTGGAAAAAGACGCTGAACGACAACCCGCCGACAGAAGTCGTCGTGCCTGAAAAGGGCGTTCTGGCCGGCGTTTACGTGCAGGGCATTTCTGCCTATGCACCGCATCCGAACGCAGCGAAGCTCTGGATGGAGCATCTCTATTCCGACGACGGTCAGCTCGGCTGGCTGAAGGGCTATTGCCACCCGATCCGCTTCAACGCAATGGTCAAGGCCGGCAAGGTTCCGCAGGAACTGATCGACAGCCTGCCGCCGGCAGCGGCCTACGAAAAGGCTATCTTCCCGACGCTCGAGGAAGTTGACGCCAACAAGGCTGCCGTTACCGGTGGCTGGGACAAGACAGTCGGCGCGAACGTCAAGTAAGTTGTTGAAAACGCACCCCGGCTGAAGAAAGGCCGGGGTGTTTCTTTCGTGATAACCGCAATATATAGACCGTTTTAAAACGGCGTGTGGGGACAAGGCATGCCATCAACCAACACCGGCGGACCATCCGACGCGGGCAGAAAGCTGCCGCTTCACTGGATAGGTGTGCTGCCATTTGTCGTATTTGTTGCGATGTTTCTGATCATGCCGACGATGAAGATCGTCATCGGTGCATTTCAGGATCCGAGCGGCAGTTTCACCCTCGCCAATATTGCTGGGCTTTTCACGCCGGCGATCATGGGCGCTTTTACGATATCGATAAAAATCAGCCTCGCGTCGTCATTGCTGGGGTGTTTGATCGGTTTTTCCGTTGCAGCCGCCGTCATACTTGGCGGCCTTCCCAATGCGTTGCGCGGGCCACTGATGACCTTTTCCGGGGTCGCGTCGCAATTTGCCGGCGTTCCGCTGGCCTTCGCATTTCTCGCCACGCTCGGCCCGGTCGGCATATTGACGGTGTTCCTGAAATCCCAGCTGGGGATAGACCTCAGATTGATGGGCTTCAACCTCATCTCCTTCTGGGGGCTGACAATCACCTATCTCTTCTTCCAAATTCCGCTCATGATACTGATCATCGCTCCTGCCCTGGATGGGTTGAAGCGCGAATGGCGTGAGGCGGCGGAAGTTCTTGGCGCGACGGGAACGCAATATTGGCGATTTATCGCATTTCCCATCCTGCTGCCGTCACTGCTTGGCACATTCGCGCTCCTGTTCGCCAATGCTTTCGGTGCTGTTGCAACAGCAATAGCGCTGACCGGCTCTTCGCTTAACATTGCGCCCATTCTGCTTTTCGCCCAGATACGCGGCGACGTGCTCGGCGATCCCCATCTCGGTTACGCGCTTGCCTTCGGTATGATCGTCGTTACCGGTGTCGCCAACACACTTTATATCTGGCTGCGCGCCCGCAGCGAAAGGTGGCTGAAATGAAGCGTTTCTTCGCCTGGGGCGCGCTGATTTTCGGCCTGCTCTATTTCGCCCTGCCGCTGATCGGCATGACCAACTTCTCGCTGAAAATGCGGCGCGGCGAATACTCATTCGACGCCTATGGCAAGGTGCTAACCGATCCGCGTTTCCAGGAGACTTTCAGCTATTCCGTGGTGATGGCACTGTTCACCATCGTTTTCGGGGTTCTGCTGGTGGTGCCCACCGCCTATTGGGTGCGCCTGAAACTGCCGGGTCTGCGGCCCTATATCGAATTCATTACGCTCTTGCCGCTGGTCATCCCGGCCATCGTCATCGTCTTCGGTTATATCCGGCTTTACAACACCTCCAGCTGGCTGCCGCTGACCGGCACGAGCTTCGGCACCAACCTGCTTTTGATGTTCGGTTATGCCACGCTGGCTTTGCCCTACATGTACCGCGCCGTCGATACCGGTCTCAGAACCATCGACGTGGCGACGCTGACGGAAGCAGCCCAAAGTCTCGGCGCCGGCTGGACGACCATCCTGTCGCGCATCATTCTTCCCAATGTTCTGGTCGCCGTGCTGTCAGGTGCGTTCTTGACCTTCGCCATCGTCATCGGTGAATTCACCATGGCGGCCCTTTTGAACCGCCCGGCCTTCGGCCCCTACATGCAGCTGCTCGGCGCCAACCGCGCCTATGAACCGGCCGCACTTGCCGTGATTTCCTTCGGCATCACCTGGGGTTGCCTCGGTCTGATCCAACTCGTTTCCCGCTATCAGAAGGGCGCGCCTCCCAAGGCCTGAGGACAATATTTCATGAGCTTTTTGACACTTAGCAACATCAAGAAATCCTTTGGCTCCGTGCAGGTCGTGCATGATTTCAACATGGCCATCGAAAAGGGCGAATTCGTCTCCTTCCTCGGGCCATCGGGCTGCGGCAAGACCACAGTGCTGCGCATGATCGCCGGCTTCGAAACCCCGAGTGGCGGATCGATCGTCATCAACGGCAAGGACCAGACGGCGCTCAGACCGAACCAGCGCAATATCGGCATGGTGTTTCAGGCCTATGCGCTGTTCCCCAACATGAATGTTTACGAAAACGTCGCCTTCGGGCTCAAAGTCGCCGGCAAGCCGAAAGCCGAGATCGACGCCCGCGTGAAGGAAATGCTCCAGCTTATCCATCTGGAGCATCTGGCGGACCGTTACCCCTACCAGATGTCCGGCGGCCAGCAGCAGCGCGTGGCGCTTGCCCGCGCGCTCGCGCCGAAGCCGGAAGTACTTTTGCTGGACGAACCGCTCTCCGCGCTTGATGCCAAGATTCGCGTGTCGCTACGCGAAGAAATCCGCCAGATTCAGCAGAAACTCGGCATCACCACCATTTTCGTGACTCACGATCAGGAAGAGGCCCTGTCGATTTCTGACCGCATCGTCGTCATGAATGGCGGCCGCGCCGACCAGATCGGCTCCCCTTTCGATATCTACAACAAGCCCGCGACCCGCTTCGTCGCCTCTTTCGTCGGCACCCTGAACCTCATCGACGCCACTGTGGTCGATTCCTCATCCAACACCATCCGCGTCGGAGAGCAGCAGATCACCCTCAACAAGCCAGTCGATGCGGCGAACGGCGAAAAAATCACCCTTGCCCTTCGGCCGGAAGCGGGTTCGCTCGGCAGCGATGCGAAAGGCGATGTCGCCATTTCCGGCCTCGTCACCTCCAGCCAGTTCCTCGGCTCCGTGATCCGCACCCGCCTCGATCTCGGCGGCTCGACCCTGTCTTTCGACATGTTCAACGATCCCGGCACAGCACCGCCCGCGGTCGGCGAGCAGGTGACGCTGAAATTCGCAGCCGGCGACCTGATGGTCATCAAGGACTAAAGCGCTTTTCCAGACGTAAAACCGCTTCGCCCATTTGCGGGACATGGTAGAGCAGGTATGACTTCGAACCTGCATACCAAACATGTGAGGCCATGATGCGCGCGCTTTTTTACGAACTGTTCGGCGAAACCCCGGTTGTTGCATCGCTGCCCGATCCGGAACCGACCGATGGCGGCGTGGTCATCGAGGTAAAGGCGACCGGCCTTTGCCGCAGCGACTGGCACGGCTGGATGGGTCATGACCCGGATATCCGCCTGCCGCATGTTCCCGGCCACGAATTCGCAGGCGTGGTCGCCGCCGTCGGCAAAAACGTCACCCGCTTCAAGACCGGCGACCGCGTCACCGTGCCCTTCGTCTCCGGCTGCGGTCATTGCCATGAATGCCGCTCCGGCAACCAGCAGGTCTGCGAGGCGCAGTTCCAGCCCGGTTTCACCCATTGGGGCTCGTTCGCCGAATATGTCGCCATCGACTATGCCGATCAGAATTTGGTCCACCTGCCGGAATCGATGACTTATGCCACCGCCGCCGGCCTCGGCTGCCGTTTCGCCACTTCCTTCCGGGCCGTGACTGATCAGGGACGCCTGAAGGGCGGCGAATGGCTCGCGGTCCATGGCTGCGGCGGCGTCGGGCTTTCCGCCATCATGATCGGCGCGGGCCTCGGCGCACAGGTCGTCGCCATCGATATTGCCGAAGACAAGCTGGAACTTGCGCGGCAGCTCGGCGCGACCGCCACCATCAACAGCCGCGCGGTTGCCGATGTTGCCGAGGCGGTTCGCGAGGTGACGGGCGGCGGCGCACATGTCTCTGTCGATGCGCTTGGCCACCCGCAGACCTGCTGCAACTCCATCAGCAACTTGCGTCGGCGCGGCCGCCATGTGCAGGTAGGCCTCATGCTGGCCGATCACGCCATGCCCGCCATCCCCATGGCCCGGGTGATCGCCCATGAGCTGGAGATCTACGGCAGCCACGGCATGCAGGCATGGCGTTATGAGGACATGCTGGCGATGATCGAAAGCGGCAGGCTCGCGCCGGAAAAGCTGATCGGCCGCCACATCACCCTCTCCGACGCCATCACGGCCCTGCCCGCCATGGACAGTTTCCAAGAAAGCGGCATCAGCATCATCGACCGGTTCGAATAGTGCAGGCTCCTGAGACCGCCTGAGGTTCAGGGATTTCGCACCGCTCAGGCGCTCCTGCGTCCGAATGTGCGGACCGCAGCGGTTCCTCGGGCAGACGCATGGGCCGGCGATGCTGCCGGGACACGCGCCGCGTGATCCGTCTGGCTATCGCTCCATTGACGGGTTACCAGCTGTTTCTTGCGGACCTCCAGCGGGTCGGGGGTGTCCTCCTCCTCCTGCCGCTTATTTCCCGCAATTGCGGAGATCGTCGCCAGTCGCGAAATCCACCGCACAAGCTGCATGCCCTTGTGCACAAGCACAAAGATACCAACAATTGCGACCGCTATGATAATCACGAGGTTCCAGGGCGCGTCGCTGGCCCTCGCCGCCCGCTCCATGCGGTCTTTTGTCGTCGGATCAAAACCGAGCGTCGCCTTCACCCTGGCGATATCCGCATCGCTGAGCCTGCTGTAACGCTCGCCGCGATACAGCACATAACCGCTCCTATCCCCGCTGTTGAGATAACCAATGTCAAATGCTTCCCCGTCGCGAAGAAAAGCCTCGTTATCCGGCAGGTCATAAACGAGATCGATTGTCTCGCCGCCGCCGAATCCGGGGATGGCAAAAAACCGGGACTTCCGCGCCTCAGCTTCGCTCGCGAATATCGCGGAAAATAGAAACGCGACCGAAAAAAGCGCAACATGCTTCATTCACTCTCTCCAACAACAACGAGAATGACAACAACTGGCATTGCTGAATTAATTTGAAGTTTATACTTACGATAATATCCTAAGTTTAAGATAAGTATTGCATATATCTAATATTGATCGATTTATTACCAGAAATGTACTGTACTAATTTATAATAAAATGAACTTCGAACGATTCGGCATGACGTATCTCCGCCAAAGTGCCAAACCATTGGTGCGAACAGCGCCCCACGTTAAGCCGCAATCACACGCAATTGCTTTGAGCATAGCGCCGCGATGATGCGACAGAGCGCAACGTCGGCGAACATGACGGATTAGATAAGGAACGCGACATGCTGTTTCTCGATAGCGTAACCATGAAAGAGACCCCGGACGGAAGAGACGACTATCCCTTCTCCGTTCCGGCGCTACGCCACCTGGAACGCCTTGAATTCAAGACGCCGATCACCTTTTTCGCCGGTAATAACGGCTCGGGAAAATCGACACTGCTGGAGGGTCTGGCGGCGGGAATGACGGCCTATGCCATCGGCAATCATGGCCAGGTCAAGGGTGATCTCTATCTCCAGCATGCCGAAACCGTGGCGAAGGCCTTCTATTTTGCCCGCAAAAAATATCCGAAGATCCGCATGTTCCTGCGCGCGGAAGACGTGCTTGGCTATATCCGTCGACAGAACGAGGAAGCACTGGACGATTTTCGCTGGGAGCGGGAAAAGGCTTTAAAAAACGGCGAGGATTTTCCGGAGGAAACGCCGGAGACATTTCGCGGGATTGTCAGGAACAACAGCCTCGACCGACGATCGCATGGCGAAGGCTTCCTCGATATCATGCATCGGCGCCTGCATGGCGCCGGCCTCTATTTTCTCGACGAACCGGAAAGCCCGCTTTCGCCGCAAAAGCAGCTCGAACTGGCAGCCCTTATCCGCGACGCCGCCGATAGCGGCGGACAATTGATTATCGCTACGCATTCGCCGGTGCTTTTGGCGATTCCCGAGGCCACGATTTATTACTTCGATGAGGATGGCATCACCGAGCGCCTCTATGACGAACTGGAAAACATCAGCTTTCTGCGGCGCTTTCTCGATCGCCCCTCGAAATACCTGAGTGATTGAGCGTCGATAAGGCTTGAAATCGTGCCGCTCTTGCCGCATGCCCATAAGCAATACGTAATTTAGAAAAGAAGCAGCCTCATGTCTCCCACCACCACACCGGCGGCAGCCCGGCCTCTTAACGGTCAGGATTACAAAACTCTTGGCCTTTCGGCCCTCGGCGGCGCGCTCGAATTTTACGATTTCATCATCTTCGTATTTTTCGCCACCGTCATCGGCCATCTGTTCTTCCCGCCAGAAATGCCCGACTGGCTGGTGATGATCCAGACTTTCGGCATCTTCGCCGCCGGTTATCTGGTGCGGCCGCTGGGCGGCATCGTGCTGGCGCATTATGGCGACCGTTACGGCCGCAAGCGGGTCTTCGCCTTCTCCATCCTGCTGATGGCACTCTCCACCCTCGGCATGGCGCTGATGCCGACCTATGCCACCATCGGCGTGGCCGCCCCCATCCTGCTCATCATCCTGCGCATGCTGCAGGGCGCGGCCATTGGCGGTGAAGTGCCGGGCGCATGGACCTTCGTTGCCGAACATGTGCCCTTCCGCCGCGTCGGCCTCGCCTGCGGCTTCCTCACATCGGGCCTTTCCTTCGGCATCATGCTGGGTTCGCTGATCGCTTTCGCAATCAACTCGCTCTTCACACCGGAAGACGTGGCCGGTTACGCTTGGCGCATTCCCTTCCTGCTCGGCGGCATTTTCGGCCTCATCGCCGTTTATCTGCGCCGCTGGCTGGAAGAAACGCCGATCTTCATGGAAATGAAAAAGTCGAAATCGCTGACGGACAAGCTGCCGCTCGGGCTGGTATTGAAGCACCATATGCGCGGCGTGGTCATTTCCGCCCTGCTGACCTGGGTTCTCTCGGCCGCCATCGTCGTCACCACGCTGATGACGGCCACCTTCCTGCAGAAGCTTTACGGTTATACTCCGACGCAGGCACTCGCCGGCACCAGCTTCGGCACGCTGTTCCTGATCTTCGGCGTCATCATCGCCGGCGCGCTGATCGACCGTCTCGGCTCCGGCATCTTCTTTATGGGGGCAAGCATCTTCTTCGGCATCGCCACCTTCACCTTCTACAGCTATGCCGGCACATCGCTTCAAACCATGTTCGTGCTTTACGGCGTCATGGGCCTTTCGGTCGGCATGGCAGGCGCAGTGCCCTATGTCATGGTCCGCGCCTT
>NZ_LT009745.1:2049261-2077060 GCF_900013505.1 Agrobacterium deltaense RV3
GCGATCAGGGCGACAGCGATCTGGATGCGCACGGCATTTTCTGACGTGCCGAGAAAATGGCTGATCTTCAGCGTCTGCTTGACCCAGCGGAAGAACAGTTCGATCGCCCAACGGCGCTTGTAGAGATCGGCGATCTCGTGAGCCGGTGCATCGAGATCATTGGAGAATATGCGCAACACCTTTCCCGTCTCGGTCCTGATGGTGATCTCGCGGACCGGATCGCTGAACGGATTTTTGCGGCTTTTGGCCTGGCGGGCCGGCAACAGGCCGATGCGGTCGGACAGGATGACACCGTCGCCGTCCACCGCCTGCTCATGGGTGACCGTCAGCGGCGTATGCGACTTGAACCGGGTGACGATCCGGCATCCGGCTTTGTCCAGCTTGGCCCACCAGCCGAAATCATAATAGCCAAGATCAAAGACATAGGTTGCGCCTGATGCGATCGGCATGGCCTTGGCAGCCGTGATGTCGTTGATATTGGCCGGCGTGACCGCCGCATAGATCGGTTGTTCGGCATCCGCATCGTAGACGATGTGGACCTTGACGCCGCAGGCTTGATGGGAAAACCGCGCCCACTGCGATCCGGCACCGGAGAGGCGAACCCCTGTCGCATCGATGAGGTAGGTTGCCTCGCCCACCGCCCGGCGCAGGCCGCGTCCCGCCATCGCCACCATCTGCGCAAACAGCCCGGCAAAGACAGGGCTCGGACGCAGACGATTGGCATCGGCAAGCGTCGAGCGCGACACCGGCTTTGCGCCGACATGATAGAGCCGTGCAGAGTGGCTCTCCAGGCCAAAGACGATCTCGCGCAGGCTCACCGAACCCGCCAACTGCCCATACAGGAGGGCGACGAACTGGCTTTTGGTCGACAGCCGGCGGACATGCTTGTCAGCCCCGTGTTCATCCACAAGCCGCTCAAACGCCGCCCAGGGAATACGCTTCAAAAGATCATGAAAGACGCTATTCTTGTGCCGCACGGTGTTGCTCCTCTTTCGTGTCCGAGATCGTCGCCAAACGCTCGAATACGAGTAGAATCAACACCGTGCGCCATGTCCACCAAATTTAAACCGGACAGCAGTGGCGCCTTCCCGGCCTCGGTCCGCTTCTCCGGCCTCTCCTTCGCCTATAACGTCTCCTATGCCGTCTTCGGCGGGCTGACGCCGATTGGCGTGACCACGGCGCTTGCGATCAACCCCATGGCCCACGCGTGGTATCTAGTCTTCATCGCCGTCCTCGCCTTCTGCATTGGCCTTTACCTCTATCTGCGCGGCAGCGAGGTGGAGAGCCATGTCGGCATCGAGGAACTGGCCGCGTTAAAGTCGTAAAAGACGACATCAACGAAAAGCGCGGGGCATGCCCGCGTCGCTCGACGTCATCCTTGGGCTTGTCCCAAGGATCTAATCACAGTCGATAAAATCGAAACGTTGCAGATGCTCGGGACAAGCCCGAGCATTACGGAAGAGAGGTTTCAGGGCTTAGTCCCTGAAAGCTATTTGACCACCTTTGCCCAAAACCTCACGCCGCGCTATCAATTTCCTCGGCAGCATTCGTCGGCACGTAGTTGAGGACAGGGCCGAGCCAGCGCTCCACTTCCTCAACCGGCATATCCTTGCGGCGCGCATAATCCAGCACCTGATCACGCTCCACCTTGGCGACACCGAAATAATAGCTCTCGGGATGGCCGATATAGATGCCCGAGACGGAGGAGCCCGGCCACATGGCATAACTTTCCGTCAGTTCCACACCCGCCGCATTGGTGGCATCCAGCAGGGCAAACAGCGTCTTCTTTTCGGTATGATCGGGCTGGGCAGGATAGCCGGGCGCCGGGCGAATGCCGGCATAGGCTTCGCCAATCAGCTCATCGCCGTTGAAGTTTTCCTGCGGCGCATAACCCCAGAACTCCTTGCGCACCCGCTCATGCATGCGCTCAGCGAAGGCTTCCGCGAAACGGTCGGCCAGCGCCTTGACGAGAATGGACGAATAATCGTCATTCGCCCGCTCGAAACGCTCGGCAATCGCTACTTCCTCGATGCCCGCCGTCACCACGAAGCCGCCGACATAATCGGCAACGCCGCTATCGACAGGTGCGACGAAATCCGACAGCGCCACATTGGGGCGACCGTCGCGCTTGGAAAGCTGCTGGCGCAGCGTGAAGAAGGTCGCAAGCTCTTCGCCGCGGCTTTCATCCGTGAACAGCCGGATATCGTCACCCACGGCGTTGGCCGGCCAGAAGCCGATCACCGCGCGCGGCCGGAACCAGTTTTCCTCGATGATCTTCTTCAGCATCGCCTGCGCATCGCTGTAAAGCTGCCGCGCCGCCTCGCCCTGCTTTTCATCATCGAGAATGGCAGGGAAGCGGCCCTTCAATTCCCAGGTCTGGAAGAAGGGCGTCCAGTCGATGTAACGGGAAAGCTCTTCCAGATCATAAGTTTCGAACACTTTGGTGCCGAAGAACTGCGGCTTGACGGCGCTATAGCTCGACCAGTCAATCTTGTGCGCATTCTCGCGGGCGCGGGAAAGCGGCAGGCGCTGCTTTTCGCGCTCATTGCGGGCGTGCGCCTCCGCCACCTTGGCATATTCGCTGCGAATACCGTCGATATAAGCGGGCTTCTGCTCGGCAGAGAGAAGCGCCGACACGACGCCCACCGCACGCGAGGCGTCGGTGACATAGATTGCCTGCCCCGCCTCGTAACGCGGATGGATTTTCACCGCCGTATGCACACGGCTCGTCGTCGCGCCGCCGATCAGCAGCGGAATATCGAAACCCTGCCGCTCCATTTCAGCCGCCACATGCACCATCTCGTCCAGCGACGGGGTGATGAGGCCGGAAAGGCCGATCACATCCACCTTTTCGGCAATCGCCGTTTCGAGGATTTTCGTCGTCGGCACCATCACGCCGAGATCGATGATCTCGTAATTGTTGCAGGCGAGAACGACGCCGACGATATTTTTGCCGATATCGTGCACGTCGCCCTTCACGGTCGCCATCAGCACCTTGCCGGCGGCGCTGCGTTCCGCACCGCCGTTCTGGCGCTTTTCCTCTTCCATGTAAGGCAAAAGCACGGCAACCGCCTGTTTCATCACGCGGGCAGATTTCACCACCTGCGGCAGGAACATCTTGCCCGAACCGAAGAGATCGCCGACCACATTCATGCCGGCCATCAGCGGCCCTTCGATGACATGCAACGGGCGCTCCGCCTTCTGGCGCGCCTCTTCCGTATCGGCCTCGATATATTCGGTGATGCCGTTGACCAGCGCATGTTCCAGCCGCTTTTCAACGGGCAGCTCGCGCCAGGAAAGGTCCTGAACCTTGGTATCCTTGGCGCCCGTACCACGGAAACGCTCCGCGACCTCCAGCAACCGTTCCGTCGCGTCGTCGCGGCGGTTCAGCACCACGTCCTCGCAGGCCTCACGCAGTTCCGGATCGATATTGTCGTAAACCGCAAGCTGCCCGGCATTGACGATGCCCATATCCATACCGACCTGAATGGCGTGGTAAAGGAACACGGCATGCATCGCCTCACGCACCGGCTCATTGCCGCGGAAGGAGAAGGACAGGTTGGAAACGCCGCCGGAAATATGCGTCAGCGGCATGGTTTCGCGGATGGTCTTAGTGGCTTCGATGAAATCCACGCCGTAATTATTGTGCTCCTCGATACCCGTCGCGACGGCAAAGACGTTGGGATCGAAGATGATGTCTTCCGGCGACAGGCCCGCCTTTTCGGTCAAAAGCTTGTAGGCACGCGAGCAGATCTCGACCTTGCGCTCGTAAGTATCGGCCTGCCCGACCTCATCGAAGGCCATGACCACGACCGCCGCACCGTAATTATGGACGAGCCGCGCCTGCTGGAGAAACTTCTCCTCGCCTTCCTTCAGCGAAATGGAATTGACGATCGACTTGCCCTGAACGCATTTCAGGCCGGCCTCGATGATCTCGAACTTGGATGAGTCGATCATCACAGGCACACGGGCGATATCCGGCTCGGCGGCGATGAGGTTCAGGAACTCCACCATCGCCTTTTCGGAATCGATCAGACCCTCATCCATGTTGATGTCGATGATCTGCGCACCGTTTTCCACCTGATCGCGGGCAACAGCCAGCGCCGCCGTGTAATCACCGGCGGTGATGAGCTTGCGGAAGCGGGCCGAGCCGGTGACGTTGGTGCGCTCGCCGACATTGACGAAGGGAATGTCCTTGGTCAGCACGAAAGGCTCGAGGCCCGAAAGCGACATGAAGGGCTTGTGCTCGGGAATTTCGCGCGGCTTGTAGCCTTTCACAGCCTCCGCAATCGCCCGGATATGCTCCGGCGTCGAACCGCAGCAGCCGCCGACGATGTTGACGAGACCGTCGCGGACAAAGCCCTCGACCTGACGCGCCATCATCTCAGGTGTTTCGTCGTACTGACCGAATTCATTCGGCAGGCCGGCATTCGGATAGGCGCAGACGAATGTATCGGCCACGTCAGACAGTTCCTGCAGGTGCGGACGCATGGCGTCGGCACCCAGCGCGCAGTTCAGGCCGATGGTGAAGGGGTTGGCGTGGCGCACCGAGTTCCAGAACGCCGAAGGTGTCTGGCCGGAAAGCGTGCGGCCGGAAAGGTCGGTGATCGTGCCGGAGATCATCACCGGCAGGCGGATGCCCTTGGCCTCGAAACGCTCCTCGCAGGCGAAAATCGCAGCCTTGGCGTTCAGCGTATCGAAAATCGTCTCGATGAGGATGATGTCGGCGCCGCCATCGATCAGGCCGTCGATCTGCTCGCCATAGGCGATACGCAGGTCGTCGAAACTGACGGCGCGGTAACCGGGATTGTTGACGTCAGGCGAAATGGAGGCCGTGCGGTTGGTCGGGCCGATGGCGCCCGCCACGAAACGGCGGCGGCCATCTTCCCGCTCGGCGCGCTGGGCGGCACGGCGGACAATCGCGGCACCCTCGCGGTTAAGGTCGTAGACGGCGTTTTCCATCTCGTAATCGGCCTGCGCGATACGCGTCGACGAAAACGTGTTGGTTTCGAGAATATCCGCACCCGCCATGGCGTAGCGGTAATGGATGTCTTCGATGGCATCCGGCTGGGTCAGGATCAGAAGGTCGTTATTGCCCTTCTGGTGACAGGCACAGCCGATAAAACGATCGCCACGAAAATGGTCTTCGTCAAAACCCAGCCCCTGGATCTGCGTGCCCATGGCGCCATCGAGAATGAGGATGCGTTCGCTGGCGGCATCGCGCAACGCCTTGAAAATTTCCGCGCCGTCACGCTTTGCCCCTTCAGGGCCGAACAGATCGTCAAACACGGGCATACTCCTCATTTCGATTTGCAAGATCGCAAGCCGTCAAGTCACATAAAGATATGTTTATGTCAATATATCTTCAAGGGACAGGCATGGCTTTGCGCAGTTGCAGCACGTTACGAAATATCGCTGACAGATGACAGGTTTATACAGCAAGGATATAAGCCGAAGCAGCAAACCGCATGGAGGACGAGAATGCCCGAGGACGATCACAACAGCCGCAACTGGAACACCCTGCCCTGGCATCGCCAATGGCTGGTAAAACAGGCCGAGGGACTTTTCGATTTCTTCCAGTATCGTGCCCTCAACCCTGCCGGCGGCTTCTTCGATCTCGATGCCAAAGGCGCGCCGTTGCAGCCAAACGACCCCGTGCGCGGCATTCACGCATCCGCCCGCATGGTCCATTGCTTCTCCATCGGCCACTTGCTCGGCCGTCCGGGCTGCGGGGATATCGTCGATCACGGCATGACCTACCTCTGGAACAGGCACCGCGATGGCGAGCATGGCGGTTATTTCTGGCAGGTGAACGATGCCGGCCCAGTGGACGCCACCAAGCAGGGTTACGGCCATGCCTTCGTGCTTCTGGCCGCCTCTTCCGCCAAGACCGTCGGCCACCCACTGGCCGACAAGATGCTGGCCGATATTACCGAGGTTCTGGAAACCCGCTTCTGGGAAGAAAAACACGGCGCCATCGCCGAGGAATTCCATCGCGACTGGTCGCCCATCGAGAGTTACCGCGGCCAGAACTCCAACATGCACCTGACCGAAGCGCTGATGGCGGCCTATGAGGTTACCGGCGACAATAGCTACCTCAGCAAGGCGGAGCGCATCGCCGACCTCGTCATTCGCCGCCGCGCCGGCGAGCTGGACTTCCGTGTACCGGAGCATTTCGACGAGAACTGGACACTCGACAAGGAGTATCGCGGCAACGAAATGTTCCGCCCCTCCGGCTCCACCCCCGGCCACTGGCTGGAATGGGCGCGCCTCATCCTGCAATTATGGGTGCTGGGCGAGCGCCGCCATGACTGGATGCCGGTGGCTGCGAAATCGCTGTTCGTGCAATCCATGGCGCTCGGCTGGGACCGGGAAAAGGGCGGCTTCTTTTATACGCTCGACTGGAACGACAATCCTGACAAGCGGGCGAAGCTCTGGTGGCCCATGTCCGAGGCGGCGGGCGCTGCCCACTTCCTCAACGAGAACCTGCCGGCGGACAACTTCTATGAAGACAGCTATCGCCGCATCTGGAGCACCATCGCCAACAATTTCATCGACCATGAGAATGGCGGCTGGCATGAGGAGCTGACGGAAGATTTGGTTCCCGCACACACGCTGTTCCCCGGCAAGGGCGATATCTATCACGCGCTTCAGGCGTGCCTCATCCCGCTTTTCCCGGCGACGGGAAGCCTGACGAAGGTGATCAGGGAAAGCGGCGGGGATTATTGAGGCGCTCTGCGCAACCGTCCGTCATGCCGGCCTTGAGCCGGCATCCAGCCACGGCGCGTCTGCGCCCTAAAAGAGTCTTTTGCGATCAATGACTTGATCGCACTGGACCCCGGATCAAGTCCGGGGTGACGATGTATGGCGGCGTCAAAACCCGATGGTTTCTTCGAAATCGTCCCAGGACTGGTACATTTCATAACGCCCGATACCGGGGATCGGCACATGCCCGTAATAGGGGGAAAGCTGAAATTCTGCGGCCGCCTCGCTCTTGCCGGCCACGGCAGCCACATAGATGGCGGAGGCAAGCCCGGTGCGGTTCGCGCCATGTTCGCAATGGATGAGAACAGGTTTTTCCGCATTGCGCAGCACGGCCGCCAGCGTTTCCGAATCGTCCACCGAGACCTTTTCGCTTGAACTCAGCGGATAATCGACAAGCCGGATGCCGTTGTTCCTGGCCGCAAGGCTTTCGGCATCATACCAGCCTTCACGCTTTTCATCGCGCAGGTTGATGATCGTCTTGATGCCATAAGCCTTGGCATAGGCGGCGATGTCCTTGCCGCTCGGCTGGGCCGAACGATAAAGCTCTCCGGGAATGACTTCATGAAAATTTCCGGTCAGTTGACCGATGCCCATATGCGCACCCGCCAGAACCGGCAGGGCGACAAGGCCGATGGCGGTTATTTTCAGAAACTTCAGAACACTACGCAAAACATCAACCCGCGACATTCATCGAATGGAGGGGGAGATGGCATCGCAAATGGACGAAAACAAGTCAGCGACTGCCCCAGCCGGTTCCGTTGCGGACGATGGGAATTTACCCATCCGCCCGAAACCGCTGTGATGCAGGGATTTTCCGGCCGCCGCTCACCGGCGCGAAATTTTTCAAAATGCCGTGATAACGGGCAGCCACACGAACCGCTCAGTCGAATTCCGCGGAAATGACGGTAACACGCCATTCCAGCCGTTGCGGCTCCACCCTTTCATTGTTGCGCATACGGAACGCCCGGCAGGCCGAGAAAGTCTCCCCGGCTTCGATCCGTCTTTCGCTCACCTGATAGGGATCGAAGGAAACGGAGGCACGGAAGGCCGGTTCGAACCCTTCGAGCGTATAGGTCAGCCGCTGTACGGCGACATCATTGTCGTTGCGGAAGCTGACGCGGATCGGCAGTGCCGCATCCGGGCAGGCCGCATCGAATCCGGCGCTGGCGACGATATGGTCGAGCCGCTGGTTGCCGCGCCACCAGTCATAAATCACAAAGGCGGCGGTGACCGTCCAGATCAGCAACAGGCAAATGACAACGGATTTGAGATGCCGCGGAAATGCAATGAGGGCGAGAAGAAGAATGGCGCTGAGAACGGCTCCGACAATCACGTCGCCCCTCCTCCGCTAAAATAAAGCCTCATACGATCTCATCCTCCCCATGCCCTTTCCGCCCGCAACGATCCCCCTCACCGGGAAGTCGCAACGGTGTAGTCTCAACCGCAGCTTATGCCGCCGGCGATGCGGCGAAAACATCGACTCCGCCATAGTCTACCACAACTCTATGGTCGCGCCCTGCGCTGTCAAGACAACCAAGCGTGACGTCGGCTGGGCGCTCTGCCGGACTTTTGACGAAACGGCGAAGGGAACCAAACACGGCCAAAGACGTTCGCCGCATCAGAACAGCATGGCGGGGCGATAAAAAGCCGCGATCCGGGGCAAGACGGCCAGCAACGCCGGGAGGACACGAGCGCATCTTGGAACCGCCGAACCCCGCCCCATATTAAAAGCAGCTAATCTATGCTATGGATGTCAGTCAGCTCAGGGAGAAAACGATGAAAACGCTGATCGTAACGTCACTTCTGGCCCTTTCCGCCAGCACCGCAATGGCCGCGGATGCCGTCTACGAAACGCCGGCACCTCCGGTCGCTCAGGAAACCCTGCCGGTCTTCACCTGGTCTGGCCCCTATCTTGGTATCCAAGGCGGCGCGGGCTGGGCGAATGGCGATTTTTCGGCGGGCGGCCCCGTCGCTTCGGATAATTTCAATGGCGGCATTCTGGGCGCCTTTGCCGGTTACAATTACCAGTTCGACAATAATTTCGTCGTCGGCATCGAAGGTGACGTCGATTATAACTGGAACGACAATGACTATGCCGGTGTGCAGATCGGCACCGACTGGCAGGGCTCCGTCCGCGGCCGCGTCGGTTATGCCTTCGACCACGCCCTGCTCTATGCCACCGCCGGCTGGACCGCGACTCGCGGCTTTATCGAAACGCCCGGCGCCGGCAAGGACAGCACTACCTTCAACGGCTATACCGTTGGCGCGGGTCTGGACTATGCCTTCACCGACAATGTGTTCGGCAGGCTGGAATATCGCTACAACGATTATAGCGACAAGGACATCTTCGGTATCAACACCGATGTCGATCAGCACACTGTGAAGGTCGGTCTCGGCGTGAAGTTCTGATCGCGACCAATGGACTTCGACAAAAAGCCCGGCCATCCGCCGGGCTTTTTCGTCACTGAAAACCTGAACCGGCTTGAATTCTTACATTCTGAAATCAGAGAAATATGAACTGTGCAGAAATGGAATATTCACAGGCCGTTCACCCGTCCCGTGCCATGATCCGGGCATAATGAGCCTCTATCTCCCGAAGCAGGCTTATGGAGTAGCCCCGATGAAAAAGATAATTCTTTCCACTATTGCCGCGCTTGTCGCCACCGGCAGCATTTTTGCATCCTATGGCACCGCTGCCGCGCAGGACTATCCCTATCGCCCACGCTATGACCGTGGCTACGACCGCGGCGGCCCACCCCCGCCGCCCTACCGCGAACACCGCCGCCACAATGACGGCGCAGCGATCGCCGGCGGCCTCGCCGCAGGCGTCATCGGCGGCCTGATCGGCGGCGCCATCGCCAATAGCAATAACGGCCCGCGCTACTACGAGCCGCCACCGCCGCCCCGCCCGCGCTGCTGGTTCGAAGACCGCCGCGTTCCCAATTCCTATGACGGCGGCTGGCATACGGAAAGTATGCGGGTCTGCAACTGATATTAAAGCTTTCTCGATCCGGCTTGCCCCATCGGCACGCCGGATCGGCTCCGACGCATTCATTCCCCAGCCGGGCTGTGCCATCGGCATAGCAGAGATCACGCGTCAGACGTGACAGACGCGCGCTCGCGAAGAGCCGTAAAACATCCCAAGCAATTGATCTTGAAAGAAAATGGTGGGCCCGGAGGGACTCGAACCCCCAACCAAGCGGTTATGAGCCGCCGGCTCTAACCATTGAGCTACAGGCCCTTTTCGGAAAAACCAGTCCGAAACACCGGTTTCGCAATGGCTCGAATCCGGTGGGTCACGCTCTAACGTAATTTTTTGAGCCCGACAAGCCAATGATGCTTTCGCAAAGCAGTGCCGCCGTATTAGCTACACAATCTAAGGCAATACCCTTCAAAGGGACTCAATCAACGAGGAAACACCATGAAGACAAAAACGGCCCGCCTTTTCGCACTCACCGCAATGACCGCAGCAGCCATGATGCCGCTCGCCGCCCAGGTGTCTGCGCAGGAGGCTACTCCTCGCGAAGCCACCATTAGTGTTTCCGGTGAGGGCCAGTCGGCCATTGCCCCCGACATGGCGATCCTGTCCTTCAGCGTCGTCAAGCAGGCGGAGACCGCAGCTGCGGCGCTGACCGAAAACTCCAAGGCGCTTGCCGATGTTCTGAAGGCGCTGAAAGAGGCCGCCATCGAGGAGCGCGACCTGCAGACCAGCAATTTCTCGGTGCAGCCGCTCTACAAGCACTATGAACCCAAGGATGGCGTCTATGTCGCGCCCGAGATCACCGGTTATCAGGTGTCCAACGGCCTGACCGTGCGGGTGCGCGACCTGAAGAAGCTCGGCACGATCCTCGATACCTCCGTCAAGCTCGGCATCAACCAGGGCGGCGACATCACCTTCACCAATGACAAGCCCGAAGCGACGGTGACCGAGGCCCGCAAGCTGGCCGTTGCCGATGCGCTGGCTAAGGCGAAGACGCTGACGGAAGCTGCAGGCGTGAAGCTTGGCCGGGTCATTCAGATCAGCGAAAACTCGCAGCGCCCGATGCCGGTACCGGCGGGCGCGATGCGCGCTTCGATGATGAAGGAAGCCGACAGCGTTCCGATCGCTTCGGGCGAGAACAACTACAGCGTGGTGGTCAACGTCACCTTCGCTCTCGAGCAATAAGATCGACGGCGGGCGGCGCCTCGGCGCCGCTCCTGCCCCATCTTGCGTTCAGCCATTCACATAACCCGAAATAAAATGCCCCTCGCCTGCCTTTCCGGACAAGCGAGGGGCATTTTTGATCCATCTACCATACGGGGATATCGGCAGATCGATAAGGTCGCCGCTGTTAGCGGCGGATTACATTTTAGCGGCGGATGACGGGGCAGCCGCGCTCATTGGCGAAAACGACGCGGTCGCGGCCGTAACGGTTGAAGCCTGCCACAACGACACGGCGCGGCGATACATCAACCACGCGGGCGCGGCGAAGGCCCATGCGGCTCGCTTTTTCTTCCGCCAGCCAGGGCGAGCAGCCACGGCGCGGGCGATCCGGGCGACCCCAGCCGGGACGATGGCCATAGCCATCCTGAACCTGAACTCTGAACTGAACATCCGAGCCCGCGGAAGCCGCCGGCGCAGTGAAGGAAATTCCACCGAGGGCGATGAGGGCAGCCAGGCCGGCTTTTGCGAAGGTGCTGAACATGAACTCACTCCGTTGTTTCTTTGCCGACAGGGGAACATCCCCCGGCGATTGACGAGACCCTAGACTCGCCCGCCTGAATATCAGCAGAACCGAATGTTCAGCAGGCGTTCAGGGAGGTTAACGCGGAACGCCTCGATCCGGATCCGGATATCACGGCGAGATATGCAGCACGATTTCGCGCCGATGCGGCTCATCGCGGTGTTCGAAAAGATAAAGGCCCTGCCAGGTGCCGAGCACGAGCCTGCCGTCGCTGATCGGCACGCCGATGGAAGCCGTGGTGAGCGCCGATTTGATATGGGCGGGCATATCGTCGGGGCCTTCGAGCGTGTGGATGATCCAGCGCATGGAAGGATCGTCCGAAGGCGGCACGAGACGGGAGAAAAACATCGTGAGATCGCGCCGCACATCGGGATCGGCGTTTTCCTGGATAAGCAGCGAGCAGGATGTGTGCCGGACGAAGATCGTCAGCAGGCCTTCTTCCAAGCCGGCTTGGCTGACGAATGCCTTGGCCTCGGATGTGAATTCATAAAGACCCTGCCCCCGGGTGGCGACTATGATTTTTCTCTGCGGCACATTTTTTCCTTAAACGTGGTGGAACAAAATCGGCGCTGCCAACGTTTCAGCATGTCAAATTGTATCCAATGACGTAATGGATACGACAATAGCGTGATGACGGCCTATAAAAGCAGAACGGAAAACCGGCGTCACAGTTGCAAAAAACGGGGAAGGGTTGGCACTATCAGAATGAATTATTCAAGCTTACCCGTTCGTCGACGAACACAATATTCCCCGTACAAGACAGGCACAGGGTGCGAAAGACTGATTCATGGCCCCCAGTGACTATCATGTCGACCTGACCAATTGCGACCGCGAACCCATCCACATCCCAGGCTATATTCAACCGCATGGCTGTCTCATCGCCTGCGACAACGCCATGCGCATGGTGCTGCGGCATTCTGAAAACTGCCGCGAACTGCTGGGCGTCGAAGGCGATATCAATGGCAGGACGGCCGAGGAGGTGCTCGGCAAAAAACTCGTCCACGATCTTCGCAATGCGCTCACCGTCACCGGCAGAACCACGCGTCCCGCCATGCTGCCCGCCATGGAAATGAGCGACGGCCGCAGCTTCGATATTGCCCTGCATCGCTACAAATCCACCACGATCATCGAATTCGAGCCCTCGCGCAGCGAAACGCAGCCGCTGGGCACCGCCCGCAAGATGGTGGACCGCATCCGCGAGGCGGACAGCATCGAAAGCCTGATCTCCAGAACGACACGGCTGATAAAGGCGACGCTCGGTTACGACCGGGTGATGATCTATCGTTTCGAGGAAGACGGCGCCGGCAAGGTCGTGTCGGAAGCGAAGCAGCCGGAGCTGGAAAGCTTTCTCGGTCAATATTTCCCCGCCAGCGACATACCCCAGCAGGCCCGCGCGCTCTATCTCAAGAACACATTGCGCATCATCTCCGATGCGAGCGGCGCCCGGGTCTCCGTCCTTCCGGCACTCGACGCATCGGGCGAACCTCTCGATATGTCCTTTGCCCATCTGCGCAGCGTCTCGCCCATCCATTGCGAATATCTTCGCAACATGGGTGTTGCGGCTTCCATGTCGATTTCGGTGATTGTCGACGGTGCGCTCTGGGGCCTCATCGCCTGTCATCATTATTCCCCGCGCGTGCTGACGATGCCGGTCCGGATCGCCGCTGAAATGTTCGGAGAATTTTTCTCCATGCATTTGCAGGTCCTAAAGCAGAAGCGCAGGCTCGATACCGTAAACCACGCCCATGCCGCGCTTGACCGCTTCCTTCGGCTTGCCGCCCATCACGCCAACATCGAAGAACTGCTGATCGACAGCTTTCAGGATTTTGCCGATCTGATGCCCTGCGATGGCGTCGGCCTATGGGTGGGAAACAACTGGCACGGCCAGGGTGCAACGCCGCCGCATGACGCCATTCCAAGGCTGGCGCGCTTTGTTGCCTCGGCTTCAGAAGGCAGGGTCTGGGCGACGCACGCGCTGTCGCAGGCCATACCAGAGGCGGAAATCTATGCCGGCACCGCAGCCGGAATGCTCGCCATTCCACTCTCGCAGGTGAAGAACGACTATCTTCTGTTTTTCCGCAAGGAGATCGTGCAGAACCTGAACTGGGCAGGAAATCCGGAAAAATCCTATGAAACCGGTCCGATGGGGGATCGTCTCACGCCGCGCAAAAGCTTTGCAATCTGGAAAGAGACGGTGCGCTGGCAGGCTCAGCCCTGGTCGGAAGACGACCGGGAAATCGCCGAAGCGGCGAGGATTGCGCTGGTCGAGGTCGCATTCCATCACAGCGAGCTGATGGCGGGCGAAAGAGAGCGCGCGGAAGTGCGCCAGCGCATGCTGAACGAGGAGCTTAATCACCGCGTCAAGAATGTTCTGGCCATCATCAAATCGCTGGTCGGTAATCCCTCGCAGGAGGGCAAGACCCTGCAGGAATATGTGACCGCCCTGAAGGGCCGCATTCAGGCATTGTCCTTTGCCCATGACCAGATCATTCGCGGTGAAGGCGGCGGCGCGCTTCGCGATCTTCTGGATGCCGAGCTGTCGCCGCATCGCTCACCGGAAACCGTTGTGAAATTGACCGGCCCGCAAGTCACACTCGATTCGCGCGCTTTCTCCGTCATGGCTCTCGTTCTGCATGAGCTGGCGACGAACGCCGCCAAATACGGTGCGCTTTCGCAAAATGGCGGGCAATTGCACGTGCGCTGGACCATCGACGAGAACCGCGATTGCGAGATTGAGTGGCGCGAAATCCTGCCCACCAAACTGCCCCCGCCATCGCGCGCGGGCTTCGGCACCGCACTCATCAGCCGCAGCATCCCATACGATCTCGGCGGGCGCAGCACGATACGCTATTTGCCCGATGGGCTGGAGGCGGAAATTCTCCTGCCCTCCCGTCACGTTTCTTCGGCCATGGCAGTCGCCGACACGCAAACCGAAGATGAAACCGCGCCACAGCCCAGGCGCTATAACCGGGAGGAGCCGTTGAAAGTATTACTCGTCGAAGACCAGATGCTGATCGCCATGGATGTCGAGAACATGCTGGAAGACAACGGCATCAAGGCAATCGAAACGGCAACCTCGTCGGCAATGGCCATTGAAAAGCTGAAGACCTATGTGCCGGATGTCGCCATTCTCGACATCAATCTCGGCTCCGATACATCGATCCCCGTCGCCCGGGAACTCCACCGCCGCGGCATCCCCTTCCTCTTCGCCACCGGTTATGCGGATGGCAGCATGGTGCCGGATGAATTCGGCACCGTGCCGGTGATCAGGAAGCCCTATGATGAGGACGCGCTGATGGCGGGCATTGGGCTGCTGGTGGGGGATGCGGAGCGGGTTTAGGAGACTAATGATTGGGAAAACCCGCCCTCACTGAAATCTCGTAAAGCCCCGCTTTTTCGCGTCTTCCGGGCTGACCTCATTTCCGATTTTAAACCGGAACTCCGTCACCGTGTAATTTTCCAGATCGACTTCGCACTGGAACGAGACGTCATGCCAGCCACTGCCGGTGTTGAACGCGCCGCCGGAAGCATCGATCGAATTACCGGAAATCCTGCCGCCCGTGTCCGAATAGGGGATCATGCCCCTGGCGGCAAATCCCGCGCCCTGAATCTGGGCCAGGGCTTCGGTGCTGCAAAGCTGAACGACACGGCGACGCGGTGGCAGATCGCCAAACATCTGGCGTCTCTGGGCCGGTGACAGCATCGACGAAGACAGGAGGTTTTTTGGCCGCCGGAAGTTTCGCGGGTTTCTTTTCCGTCACTTCCGCCGGCTTTTCCTCAGCCGGCTTGGCCTGCGGCACCGGCGGCTGATCGGGCTGCGCTTCTTCCTTCACGGGTGAAACCGCGATCTCCCCCTGTGCGGCGGAAGCCTGAAGATCGCTGTTGGCGGCAGGAGCTGCGGGCTTTTCCTCAGCCGTTTTTTCAGGCTGGCTTGCAGGCTCCGCGGAAGGCTCGGTCTTTTCCGCTTCCTCCGTCTTGCCCGGCTTGTCCTCGGGGTCCGCCTGCGCTTCCTCGGGCCTCATGGCGATGGCCGGCAACGTCGCCTGCGGCGGCGGCAAAGGTTTTGCCTCTTCCGCTGGAGGAGCGGGCGGCGGTGGGGGTTGCGGCTTTTCCTCTTTCGCGTTCTCTTCACCCGGCGGCGGGGCCTCTTCCGCCTTTTTCTCCTCAGGCGGCGGCACCAGATCGACGCTGATGCTTTCCGGCTCCTGCGGCTCGGCTATCCGCTCCGGCAGCTCGAAAAAGAAAAGCGCGACGACGGCAAGATGCAGCAGCACGGAGACGGGCACAGCCCATCCTCCCCTCCGCCATTTGCCTGCCGAAATCTGTTGCATCTCATCGAACCAAATCGAACCCGGGCTTATCCAGCAAAAGCGGAATGCCTGTTTTCACACATAAGGCTTGTCGCAGAGTTCGCCAGTGCGGGAAACAAAAAACCCGGCCAGCGCTGACTGACCGGGTTCAATTTTAAAGGAAGCGGAACGCTTAGCTGTCGAGGAAGCTGCGCAGCTTTCTGGAGCGGCTCGGATGCTTCAGCTTGCGCAGCGCCTTCGCCTCGATCTGGCGGATACGTTCGCGCGTGACCGAGAACTGCTGGCCGACTTCTTCCAGCGTATGGTCCGTGTTCATGCCGATGCCGAAGCGCATGCGCAGAACGCGTTCTTCACGCGGCGTCAGCGAGGCCAATACGCGGGTGGTCGTCTCGCGCAGGTTCGCCTGAATGGCGGCGTCAATAGGCAGCAACGCGTTCTTGTCCTCGATGAAGTCACCGAGATGCGAATCCTCTTCGTCGCCCACGGGGGTTTCGAGCGAAATCGGCTCCTTGGCGATCTTCAGAACCTTGCGCACCTTTTCCAGCGGCATGGCCAGCTTCTCGGCCAGCTCTTCCGGGGTCGGCTCGCGGCCGATCTCGTGCAGCATCTGGCGCGAGGTGCGAACGATCTTGTTGATCGTCTCGATCATGTGAACCGGAATACGGATCGTGCGGGCCTGGTCGGCAATCGAACGGGTGATTGCCTGCCTGATCCACCAGGTCGCATAGGTCGAGAACTTGTAACCGCGACGGTATTCGAACTTGTCGACCGCCTTCATCAGGCCGATATTGCCTTCCTGAATGAGATCGAGGAACTGCAGACCACGGTTGGTGTATTTCTTCGCAATCGAGATCACGAGACGCAGGTTGGCCTCGACCATCTCCTTCTTGGCGATACGCGCTTCGCGCTCGCCCTTCTGCACCATCGAAACGATGCGGCGGAATTCGGCGATGGAAATGCCGGTTTCCGTGGAGAGGTTCTGGATCTCCTGACGGATTTCCCGGATCGTGTTGCTTTCCTCGCGCGCGAATTCCTTCCAGCCGCGCGCGGCCAGATTGGCAATCGACTTCATCCAGTTCGGATCGAGTTCCGCACCGTGATACTGCTCAAGGAAGCTGTCGCGCTTGACGCCATAGGATTCGGCAAGGCGCAGCAGGCGGCCTTCATTCTGCATCAGACGCTTGGAAATGTCGTAGAGCTGCTCGACAAGGCTGTCGATACGGTTCTGGTTCAGCGAAAGCGACTTGACGGCCGTGATCAGCTGATCCTTCAATTCCTTGTAACGGCGCTCCTGGCCGGAAGAGAGCGTACCGGTGCAGGCCAGACGCGCCTCAACCTGCTGATCCTGAAGCTTGCGCAGCTTCTTGTAGGTGTCAGCGATGGTGTCGAGCGTTTCCATGACCTGCGGACGCAGTTCGGCTTCCATCGCGGCAAGCGAAAGATTGGACTCGTCGTCGTCCTCTTCTTCCTCTTCCGGCGGAAGGCCATCGCCGCCCACATCCGTCACATCCTCGTCGCCGGTCGGCGCACGCAGCTTGCGGGTCTTTTCCTTCTCTTCGGCGGCCTTGCGGTCCGCTTCGATCTTTTCCGGGCTCTGGAACTGGGGAGCCGCCTTGGCTTCCGGACCGGAATAGGTGGTTTCGAGATCGATGATCTCGCGCAGCAGCGTCGTGCCTTCGTTGAGTTCGTCGCGCCAGATGATCAGCGCCTGGAACGTCAGCGGGCTTTCGCACAGGCCCGAAATCATCGTTTCGCGGCCGGCCTCGATACGCTTGGCGATGGCGATTTCGCCTTCGCGCGACAGAAGCTCCACGGAACCCATTTCGCGCAGATACATGCGCACCGGGTCGTCGGTACGGTCGGTCGGTTCTTTCTTCTTGGCGGTCGCAAGCGCGGTGCCGCCGGAAGGGGCAAGTTCCCCGCCCTCGGAATCGTCGCTATCGGAATCGCTGTCGTCGTCGCTGCTGGCGGCTTCCTCGGCGTCCTCGTCCTCGATCACGTTGATGCCCATGTCGGACAGCATCGCCATCGTGTCCTCGATCTGCTCGGAGGTCACCTCTTCAGACGGCAGGACGGAATTCAGCTCGTCCATCGTCACATAGCCGCGCTTCTTGGCGGCCTTGATCATTTTCTTGACCGCGTCATCCGAAAGGTCGAGAAGCGGGCCGTCCGTCGCACCGTCGCGTTCGTTTTCTGCTTCTTCGTTTTCTTTGACTTTGGTTGCCATCTATCTCGTCGCTTTCCCTGACGCTAACACCTGTTCCGCAGCATCGCCGTCCGCCCCTTGAGCATCCGGCGCATTGCCGCGAATCACTGTCAGACACCTAACGGAGTGATCTTTAATTGCCGATTAACCACGGCAGCCTCAGGCAGAATGCAAAGACAGTGCACCCGGAAATGCTTGCTCATGCAATTTCTATCCGCCAAGGCTCATTCCACCTTACTTTTCCTGAAATGGTGATTCCCGCTATTTCCCGCCCCGTCAAGCCTTTGAGGGCGAGACAGCCAAGGAAATTCTTAAAAAGAGCCGCATTTTGCGGATTATCACCAGACTATCCCCTATTTAGGACGCCTGCCGCAAAAGGCAACCCCAAACACCTTTCAATTCTGCGGACCGCCCTCAGCCATGGCCGACGGCCGGCCCCTTCACCCGGCCGGACATGACCCCGAAACCATCGATGATCGCCTCCTGATTTTCCATACGGCCAATTTCCAGCTGCACTTCGGCCAGCGCCCGCACCAGCAATGTACCGCGTTCGTCATCCGTCGCCTCGGCGATTTCCCGCTCCAGTTCCTTTTTTTGCCAGAGCAGGGATTTCGTCCTCTTATGCAGGGAAAGGGCCTGCACATAACCCTCGCGCGCATCCTCCATCGCCGCCTGCTCCGTCGCCGTCCACAGGCGGGCATTGCGCACCTGCTGGTCCATGGCCTTCAAAAGCACCTCGAAACCCTGCTGTGACAGGCGCTCGATCAGCCCTGCCCGCGAAATCTCCGCCGCACTTTCCGCCGCATAGGTCAGCACCGTCGACCACAGGCGCTGCAAATCGCGGTTTTCGTAGTCGATAGCGGCGATCTCGTCATATTCCTCGAGCAGCAATTCGGGATGGTTGACGATGGTGATGGCAAGAACGCTTTCCCGGAGCGAAGGCTTTGTCTGATAGCCCCTGACAAGGCCAGACTGCGCAAGCCGGTCGGAAATGCTGCTGGCCGGCGCGGCCATCGCCCCGCCCCGCCCCGGCGCATTGCGCTGGAAGCCGCGTCCCGCGGGCTGCGCGCCGTTGCGGCGAAAATTGCCGTTCTGAGCCCCGCCCTGCTGAAAACGCGGCTGGAAAAAGCCGTTCAGCCTGTCGCGCATATCCTGCTGGTAAAAACGGCGCACTGTCTCGTCGCCGATAACGGCCACGATCTGCCGCAACCGGCTTTCAAGCTGCGCGCGTTTTTCCGGTGTATCGAAAGTGACGCCGGAGGTCTCGCGGCTCCAGATCATCGCGGCCAGCGGCTTGGCTTCAGACAGCACCCGGTCGAAAGGCGCGCGTCCCTCCAGCCGCACGAGATCGTCTGGATCCTTGCCATCGGGCAAAAGCGCGAAGCTGACGGAACGATCCGGCTTGATATGCGGCAAGGCAAGGTCGGCCGCACGGTTGGCGGCGCGAATGCCAGCGCCATCGCCATCGAAGCAGAGGATCGGCTGCGGCGACATTTTCCAGAGGAGATCGAGCTGGCTTTCGGTCAGCGCCGTGCCGAGCGGCGCGACGGCATTTTCCACACCCGCCTGATAGAGCGCGATGACATCCATATAACCTTCGACGGCGATGACCGAACCGCCGGCCGCCTGCGAGGCGCGCCGGGCGCGGGCGAAATTGTAGAGAACATTGCCCTTGTGAAAGAGCTCTGTTTCGTTGGAGTTCAGATATTTCGCCACCGCATCCGCGGCCATGGCGCGGCCGCCGAAAGCGATCACCTTTTCCCGCGAAGACAGGATCGGGAACATGATGCGGTCGCGGAAGCGGTCGTAGGAGACCGGCACATTCTCATGCACCACCAGCCCGCAGGCCTCCATCTGTTCCTTCGTCACGCCCTTGCTCGCCAGATGCTCTTTCAGCGCATTGCGGCTATCGGGCGCATAACCCAGCCGGAAAGTCTCGATGGTGCGCCCGGTCAACCCGCGATCGCGCAGGTAAGCCCGCGCCCGCGCACCGAGAGCGGTCTGCAACTGGTCCTGAAAGAACAGCGTCGCCATTTCCATGACGTCCTGAAGCGAAGTGCGCTCGCGCTCGCGCTTTTCCGCCTGCGGATCGGGCTGCGGCATGGAAATGCCGGCCATATCGGCAATCTGCTGCACGGCCTCCGGAAAACTCAGGCCCTCAAGCTCGGTCAGAAAGCGGAAGTGATCGCCGGAAACGCCGCAACCGAAGCAATGATACCGCCCCTTGCGGTCCTCGCAGTGGAAGCTCGGGCTTTTCTCACCATGGAACGGGCAGCAGGCCCAATAATCCCCGCGCGACGTATTGGTCTTCTTCTTGTCCCAGGACACACGTCGGCCGATCACATCGGAGATGTGCACGCGGTCGCGTATCTCATCAAGGAAAGAGTTGGAAAAGCGCATGGGTTACCTATTCGAGGCCAGTCTTTCATATAAGCGCGGAAAGAGGCCAGCACAAAACTTAAAGAACAGGAATACCCGATATTCACAGGCCACGACGGCGAAATCACATCGCCATTGCGCCCGCTTCGGGCAAATTTATGGCACCGCAGCATCACCAAAAATTATGTTTTTGTAATTTGAGCCGGCCGCGGCGGCGATGTAAAAACATCAGCGAAGGCAGCAATTGACCTCCGTATAATCTGCCGACGCCCGCAGGCACGTCCCCCGAAAAAAGCCTGTGAAGGACCGCATTTTGATCCGCCGGAATGCGCTTTCGTCGACAGAAAAAGGCAGGGCAGCCCACATCTGCCCTGCCTTTACTTTTTAAGGATGCCGGAACTTACTTCAGCAAATCCTTGACGACGCCGGAAGCCTTGGCGAAGTCGATCTGGCCGGGGTAGCGCTCCTTCAGCGCATTCATGCACTTGCCCATGTCGCGCAGGCCGGACGCGCCGGTCTCAGTGATGACGGCCTGGCAGAGTTCGCGCACCTTCTCGGCCGGGATTTCTTCCGGCATGAATTCCTTGATGATGACGATTTCCTCGCGCTCCTGAGCGGCAAGCTCGGGGCGGCCGGCGCCTTCATAGATATTGGCGGATTCTTCCCGCTGCTTCACCATCTTGGTCAGGATCTGCATGATGTCCTCATCGCTGACGGGGTCCTTTCCCACGCCGCGATTGGCGATATCGCGATCTTTGATGGCGGTCTGGATGAGGCGCACGGTCGAGGTGCGGCGTGCATCACGAGCCTTCAATGCGTCCTTCAAAGCGTTTGCGAACGTGTCGCGCATCATTTTTCTTCTCCTTGGGAAAGCGCTTTCCGCAGCTTCTCGATACGGAAACTTTCCACCTCATTTTGCGAAACGACATAAACGAGCAGACACGCTCAAGCAAATCAAATGCATAAGACCTTGAAAATACGGTGGTTTAATTCCACGTAAATCTTGGCCCTGCGGTTGACCGCTTGGGCTGCTTTCGTTATTTTCCGGCACCTGCACGAGATTTTAACGAAGGGTCGGAACGCGAGCTTTATCGCGCGCCCCTTTATGTCACGAAGCCTGCGACAAAAATGGCCCCTTACCCCCTGCCTTTCAAGAGGCGGGGTGCGAAGCGGCAGAAACGGAACGAGATGACCGAGACAGCGCCCTGGACTACCCGCAAACCGACCGCAATGCTTGTTCTTGCCGATGGCACGGTGATTGAAGGAACGGGCATCGGCGCAACCGGCAAGGTTCAGGCCGAAGTCTGCTTCAATACGGCGCTGACGGGTTACGAGGAAATCCTGACCGATCCTTCCTATCTCGGCCAGATCGTCACCTTCACCTTCCCGCATATCGGCAATGTCGGCACCAATGAGGAAGACATCGAAGACCTGACGCCCGCCGCCCGTCGCGGCGCGGTCGGCGTCATCTTCAAGGCCGATATCACCGATCCCTCGAACTTCCGCGCCGTCAAGCATCTGGATGCCTGGCTGAAGGCCCGTGGCGTCATCGGCCTCTGCGGCATCGACACCCGCGCGCTCACCGCATGGATCCGCGAAAACGGCGCGCCGAACGCGGTGATCGCCCATGACCCGAACGGCGTCTTCGACATCGAAGCGCTGAAGGCGGAAGCCAAGGCATGGAGCGGCCTCGTCGGCCTCGACCTCGCCATCGAAGCCACCTCCGGCCAGTCCTCCACCTGGACGGAAACGCCTTGGGTCTGGAACAAGGGTTACGGCACGCTCGGTGAAGCCGATGCGAAATATCACGTCGTCTGCGTGGATTTCGGTGTGAAGCGCAACATCCTGCGCCTCTTTGCCGGTCTGGATTGCAAGGTCACGGTCGTTCCGGCCCAAACGTCGGCCGAAGACATTCTGGCGCTGAAGCCTGATGGCGTGTTCCTGTCCAACGGTCCGGGAGACCCGGCCGCGACGGGCGAATATGCCGTGCCGGTTATCCAGAACCTCATCAAGAGCGAGCTGCCGATCTTCGGCATCTGCCTCGGTCACCAGATGCTCGGCCTTGCCGTTGGCGCAAAGACGGAGAAGATGCATCAGGGCCACCACGGCGCGAACCATCCGGTCAAGGACTTCACGACCGGCAAGGTGGAAATCGTCTCGATGAACCACGGCTTTGCGGTGGATACCAAGTCGCTGCCCGAGGGCGTGGAAGAGACCCATATCTCGCTGTTCGATGGCACCAATTGCGGCCTGCGCATCACCGGCAAGCCGGTCTTCTCTGTCCAGCATCACCCGGAAGCATCGCCAGGCCCGCAGGACAGCCACTATCTCTTCCGCCGCTTCGTTAACCTGCTGCGTGAAAAGAAGGGCGAGGCAGCGCTCGCCGAGCGCTGATACCTCGTAAAATCCGGAAAGATTATGCGGCCCGCTTTTCAGCGGGCCGTTTGCATTTCACGCTTCACCAGAAGGACGAAGCGGATGGTGAGCAGAACCGCCGCCGTCGAAAGGCCGATCACGAAGCCGAACCAGACGCCGCGCCCGCCAAAGCCGAGCGGAAAGGCCATGGTCCAGGCAAGCGCCAGCCCAATTGGCCAATAGGAAATCAGCGCCAGCATCGCCGGAATGCGCGCATCCTTCAACCCGCGCAGCAGGCCTGCTGTGACCGCCTGAATGCCATCGACAAGCTGGAAGATGCCGGCAATCACCACGAGGCTGCTGGCATAGGCAAGCACTTCCGCAGCTTCCGGTAGTTTGGGATCGAGGAACCACTTCGCCAGAAATTCCGGCACCGCCGCAAACAGGATGCCGCCGCAGATGGCGATGCCGCAGGCGATGGCGTAAATCATGATAGAAGCACGGATGAGGTTCTTGAAATCCCCCTGCCCCCGCGCCACGCCCACACGAACCGTCGCCGCCTGGGAAAGACCAAGCGGAATCATGAAGGCAATGGAGGCGAGCTGCAGGGCAATGCCGTGGGCGGCAAGCTGCACCGTGCCTATCTGCCCCATCAGGATCGAGGCGGCAGCAAACAGGGTCACCTCGGCGAGAATGGTGATGCTGATCGGCAGGCCAAGACGCAGCACTTCGAAAAGCGCGTGCCAATCAGGCCGCCAGAAGCGCACGAACAGCTCGTATTTCTTCGTTTCCTCACGCGTCTGCACATAGGCGACAATGAAAATGAAGCTGAAGGCGTTGACGATGACCGCAACGACGGCCGCACCATTCATGCCCATGGCGGGCAATCCGAAATGGCCGAACACCAATGCATAGGCCAGCACACCGTTCATCACCAGCATGATGATGGTGACATAAAGAATGATGCCCGCCCGCCCGATGGCGCTGACAAGCCCGCGCAGCACGTAAAATAGCAGCGCCGGCAAAAGGCCGAATTTCGCGATGGCGAGATAATGGCCGGTCAGCGCCGCCACATTGGGGTTCTGCCCAAGAGAAATGAGAATGCGCTCGGCATTGAAGAAAATCGGCAATGCAAGCAGCCAATAGGCGATTGCCACCCACATGCCCATGCGCAGCGAGCGGCGCGCGGATGTCGCATCACCCTGCCCGTAAGCCTGCGCTACCATCGGCACCACGGCCACGGAAAAGCCGGAGCCGAAAATGAAGACGACGAAAAAGAACTGTCCGGCCAGCACCATGGCCGCCAGCTTTTCGGCGCCAAGTTGGCCGACGATGACCATATCAGTGGTATGGATGCCAAGCTGCGCGAGCTGTGCACCGATAAGCGGAATTCCCAGCACAAGCGTAGCCTTGAAATGCGAAAACCACGACCCCGATCCAGAAGGAACGGTTCCTGCAACAACCGACGAAGACATTGTAATTCACCTGAACTTTGGCCATTGCCCGCGAATTGCGCAACGGCAGCACGGTGATGAATAAAATATTCCCCTCCTGCACGCAACCTTTGCGGATCGATGATCAAAATTTACGCAAAACGGCAATCTGGGGCCCCCATCGGCGAACCCTGATAACAAAAGACAAATTTAGCCGAATTTTACCATTTCAATTTACTTATTAGAATATTGCGTAGTTCTTCTAAACCAAAAGCTGCATGACGCAGAATATTCCCGCCTTTAAGGCATGTCTCTCCCCACCATTACCCTAGATGAGCCGAACGGATTCACCCGGTTTCAAGGACGTGTAGCTTGCCTAAAAAAACCAATCTCATGACGCGCATTCTCGTTGCTGCGTCATCACTTGTCGTCGCCGCCTTTGCCGGCTTCTCTTTTTACATCGACAGCCTTCAGCATCGCGTCACGACGGAAGCGGTGGCGGAAAACATCGATTCATCCGGCAAACAAGCGGCGCAAAGCATCGCCAACTGGCTGAATGGCCGCATCATGCTGACCGAAACGGTGGCAAAGACGCTGGCCAAGCTTCCGGATAACGAAGCAAAGCTGCATTTTCTGGAAAACGACGTGCTGACGGCACAATTCATGTCGACCTATTTCGGCAATGCCGACACCGGCAGCTTCACCACCTTCCCGAAAACGCCGCTGCCTGAGGGTTATGATCCGCGCAAGCGCCCATGGTATCTGGATGCGGTGAAAGCCGGCAAGACGGTTCTGACCGAACCTTACAATGATGCATCGACCGGCGGCCTCATCATCACCGCCGCCATACCCGTTTCCATCGATGGCAAGCTTGCTGGCGTGACAGGCAGTGACTTCTCGCTGGACTCGCTGGTGAAGATGATCAAGTCGGTGGATGCTGGCGCAGATGGATATGCATTCCTCGTCAGCAAGGATGGCAAGATACTCATCCATCCCGACCCAAAATTCGTCGACAAGCCGATGGCCGATCTCTTCAAGGTCAATACGCCAGCGATTTCCTCCGCGATCTCCCAGACCGAGATCGACGGCAAGGGCAAGATCACCAGCTTCATTCCGGTCGCCGGCCTGCCCTCGGTCGACTGGTATCTCGGCTTTGTCGTCGATTCCGATGTTGCCTACAGCGCAATCGGCCAGTTCCGGCTCGCGGCAACCATCGCCACGATCCTCGCAGCGACGATCATGATCGGACTTCTCGCAACCGTCCTTTCCCGCTTCATCGTCCGCCCCGTCACGCAGATGACGTCCGCCATGGAAGGCCTTGCCGCCGGCAACCTCGATGTCGCCATTCCCGGTCAGGAGCGCACCGACCAGATCGGCTCCATGGCCGCAGCCGTTGCCGTGTTCCGTTCGAACGCCATGGAGCGCCTGCGCCTTGAAGGCGACGCCGAACAGAACCGTACGCTCTCCGAACAGGAGCGCAACGAGCGTGAAAGACTGGCGGCAAAGGACGCCGCCGACATCCAGTTCGCGGTCGATTCGCTTGCCCGGGGACTGGCGCATCTTTCCGATGGCGACCTCAATTACCGCATCGACACGCCCTTCGTGACCCGCATCGACCGTCTGCGCGATGATTTCAACAATTCCGTCGCCAAGCTGAACGCAGCCCTCAGCACCGTCGGCCAGAACGCCCTCGCAATCGATGCGGGTGCCGGTGAAATCCGCCAGTCGGCCGATGATCTGGCGCGACGCACCGAACAGCAGGCGGCTTCCGTCGAGGAAACAGCGGCCGCTCTTGAGGAAATCACCACGACGGTCAAGGATTCCGCGCGCCGTGCGGAAGAAGTCGGCCGTCTGGTCGACCGCGCCCGCGGCAATGCCGAACAGTCCGGCGTCATTGTGGAAGATGCCGTGCGCGCCATGGAAGGCATCGAAAAATCATCGTCCGAGATCAGCAACATCATCGGCGTGATCGACGAAATCGCCTTCCAGACCAACCTGCTCGCTCTGAATGCCGGTGTTGAAGCTGCCCGCGCCGGTGAGGCCGGCAAGGGTTTTGCCGTCGTCGCCCAGGAAGTGCGCGAGCTTGCCCAGCGCTCAGCCAATGCGGCAAAGGAGATCAAGACGCTGATCAACGCCTCGACATCGCAGGTGCAGTCCGGCGTTGAACTTGTCGGCAATGCCGGCAAGGCGCTGGAAACCATCGTCCGCGAAGTGCAGGAGATCAACCGCCATATCGACGCGATCGTCACCGCATCGCGCGAACAGTCGACAGGTCTTCAGGAAATTAACACCGCCATCAACACCATCGATCAGGGCACGCAGCAAAATGCCGCCATGGTCGAGGAACAGACGGCAGCAAGTCATGGCCTCGCCTCGGAAGCGGCGGCGCTCAACGAGTTGCTCGCGCAGTTCCAGCTCGCCACGGCCAGCCGGCGGCAGGCGGAATATGGGCGGGCTGCTTAAGGGGAAAAGACCGTGGCCGGAGCGCTATCGTCACCAGATCGCTGCCAGCCGCTACCTACTCTCGACGTCATCCTCGGGCTTGTCCCCTGCTGTCCGGTTTAAATTTGGTGGACATGGCGCACGGTGTTGATTCTACTCGTATTCGAGCGTTTGGCGACGATCTCGGACACGAAAGAGGAGCAACACCGTGCGGCACAAGAATAGCGTCTTTCATGATCTTTTGAAGCGTATTCCCTGGGCGGCGTTTGAGCGGCTTGTGGATGAACACGGGGCTGACAAGCATGTCCGCCGGCTGTCGACCAAAAGCCAGTTCGTCGCCCTCCTGTATGGGCAGTTGGCGGGTTCGGTGAGCCTGCGCGAGATCGTCTTTGGCCTGGAGAGCCACTCTGCACGGCTCTATCATGTCGGCGCAAAGCCGGTGTCGCGCTCGACGCTTGCCGATGCCAATCGTCTGCGTCCGAGCCCTGTCTTTGCCGGGCTGTTTGCGCAGATGGTGGCGATGGCGGGACGCGGCCTGCGCCGGGCGGTGGGCGAGGCAACCTACCTCATCGATGCGACAGGGGTTCGCCTCTCCGGTGCCGGATCGCAGTGGGCGCGGTTTTCCCATCAAGCCTGCGGCGTCAAGGTCCACATCGTCTACGATGCGGATGCCGAACAACCGATCTATGCGGCGGTCACGCCGGCCAATATCAACGACATCACGGCTGCCAAGGCCATGCCGATCGCATCAGGCGCAACCTATGTCTTTGATCTTGGCTATTATGATTTCGGCTGGTGGGCCAAGCTGGACAAAGCCGGATGCCGGATCGTCACCCGGTTCAAGTCGCATACGCCGCTGACGGTCACCCATGAGCAGGCGGTGGACGGCGACGGTGTCATCCTGTCCGACCGCATCGGCCTGTTGCCGGCCCGCCAGGCCAAAAGCCGCAAAATCCGTTCAGCGATCCGGTCCGCGAGATCACCATCAGGACCGAGACGGGAAAGGTGTTGCGCATATTCTCCAATGATCTCGATGCACCGGCTCACGAGATCGCCGATCTCTACAAGCGCCGTTGGGCGATCGAACTGTTCTTCCGCTGGGTCAAGCAGACGCTGAAGATCAGCCATTTTCCTCGGCACGTCAGAAAATGCCGTGCGCATCCAGATCGCTGTCGCCCTGATCGC
>NZ_LT009745.1:2077080-2205800 GCF_900013505.1 Agrobacterium deltaense RV3
CTTGTCCCGAGGATCCAACCACGTCGCGTTAAATCCGATCGGTTGCAGATGCTCGGGACAAGCGCGAGCATGACGGGGGCGAGGTCTTGCGCCTTTCTCACCACTCTGATGGCCGGAGCGATCCGGCCATTCTCATGTCCATTCGCAGCAATCGAAAAAAGCCTGTTCCCGCCACCGTCCCGATCCGCTAGAGCTTGATCGATCATGATCATGCGGAGGGATCTATGCTGGAACTGATTTGGCGCGGCATTGCCATGGGTATTGGCGGCACCCTGTTTATGGATATATGGGCAATCGTGCTGCACCGGTTCTTCGGCCAGTCCGCGCCGAACTGGGCGCCGGTCGGCCGCTGGTTCTGGCATGTGCCGAAAGGTACGATATTTCACGACAGTATCGCCACGGCTGAACCCTATGAACATGAACTGGCGCTCGGCTGGATTTCACATTACGCCGTCGGCATTCTTTATGGCATCGTTCTCGCGCTGGTAGTCCCGGCCGCGTGGTTTGCCAATCCTTCGTTCATTGAGCCGTGGATCGTCGGCATCGTAACGGTTGGCGCGGGCTGGTTCCTGTTGCAGCCGGGGCTCGGCATTGGCTGGGCGGCGTCGAAGACCCCCAACCCGAACAAGGTCCGCTTTCTCAACCTCGTGGCCCATACGGTTTTCGCCCTCGGCATGTATGCCGTGGCGCTTTTGATGCGCTAAATGAAAAGGGGGCTGAAAAGCCCCCTCTCCTGTCCGGCTCTCAGATATTCGCCGAGAACGTATCGCAATCTTCGACACGGCCGCTCTGGAAACCGCGCTTGAACCACTCCGCGCGCTGTGCCGAGGTGCCGTGGTTGAAACTGTCAGGCACCACATAGCCCTGTGTCTGCTTCTGCAGCGTATCGTCGCCGATCTGGTGGGCGGCGTTCAGCGCTTCCTCGAGGTCGCCGGTTTCGAGAATACCCTTCTGCTCGGTGAATTTGCCCCAGATGCCCGCATAACAATCCGCCTGAAGCTCCACACGCACCGACATCTTGTTGGCGTCCGTCTGGCTCATCGACTGACGGCGGCGGTTGAACTCCGGCAGAACGCCGGTCAGGTTCTGGATGTGGTGGCCGACCTCATGCGCAATCACGTAAGCCTGCGCGAAATCGCCGGCCGCGCCGAAACGCTGGTCCAGTTCCTTGAAGAAGCTGGTGTCGAGATAGACCTTGCGGTCGCCCGGGCAATAGAACGGGCCGCTGGCGGCGGAAGCATAACCGCAGGCGGAAGACACCTGCCCGGAGAACAGAACCAGCGTCGGCTTCTGATAGGTCTCCCCGGCCGACTGGAAAATGCCGCTCCACGTATCTTCCGTCTCGGCAAGGACGGTGCGGACGAAGGCGGTCGTCTCGTCGGACGATTGTCCCTGTGGTCGCGTGCCGGACTGCTGGGTCCCCGATTGCGTCGTACCGCCGCCATCCATCGACAGGTCGCCGCCGGTCAGCAGCGTCAGCGGGTTGATGCCGAGCACCCAGCTGATCAATAGAATGACCAGAAGACCGCCAATCCCGATACCGCCGCCGCGACGCCCGATTGGCACGCGCATCCCGCCTCGGGAAAAAGGATCACTCGGCCCCGCCGACATGCCGCGCCGATCCTCGATATTGTCCGACTGGCGACGCCCTCTCCATTCCATGCTCTTCTCCCGGCGGTTCCGCCTCAACAAGCTGCCTTATAACGGCACTATAATACATCTTGTTCCGGAAGAAAGCAGAGGCGGCCAAAGGAACCTTTCAGACGGTTCGGCGTCGCTGTTTCAATACCGTCAGAAACAGGAAGACGAACACCAGTGCGCCGGCGGAAAGGGCCACAAAACCGGCTTTTCCATCACCAAAAGCAACCTCATGCATGATGCGGCCGGGAACGAAGGTGAAGCCTCCGGCAATCACGATGCCGCCGAGATAAACGCTCTGCATGATCCGCATATGGCGTCTGATATCACCGCGGCGCGCGAAATAGATCGATTGCAGACACCCGTAGATGGTGAAGATGGAAAGCAGATGGATCGGGCTGAAACCATAAAACACCTTCAATTCATGGATGAAGAAGGTAGACGCCGCAGTCGCGACCATCAGCACCACCCAGATCTTGCCGAGCAGCCGGTGAATGGCGGTGCCCTTTGGGCGCAGGAAAATGAAGGCCCCAAGAAGGGCTGCGGGCACGACGGTGGCGACATGGAACTGCACGGCAAGCGGTGCATCTAACAAAGGCTGGAATGACATGGGCGCTGTTTCGGTTCGGTTGAAATCGAAGCCAATTTCGGCAAAACATGCGGAGAAGAAAAACGGATTGGCGCCATCAGCAGGAAAACTTCGTGGATCACCCGTCTCTGCAATTCACGCTTCGTGAAATGCACGCCATGCTGCAATCGCGCAGGCTGTGGCTGACATTTCTTGCGGTGCTGGCGATCTTCATCTTGACCGGGCCTTTCGGGACCAGCGAAACCATGAGCTTCGCCGACCGGCTGCTTTACTGGACAATCGTTCAGGCGGGCGCCTGGATGCTCGCCATCTCCTTTTCGGTCATCGCCAAGACGATCCTTGCAGGCCACATCGACAACATGCTGACACGCATGATGATCGGCTCGCTGACGGCAGCACTGCCGATCGGGCTACTGCTCGCCATTACCAATCAGATTTTCTACGGCAAGGAGATGGGTCTCACGCCGGTTCTGAAGAGCAGCCTCTCATCCCTGCCGCTCTGCGCGATCTTCTGCCTGTTGAGTTACCTTACGACCCGCCAGTCCTTCGAAAAGGTGGCGGACGCTGAAACGGACACAAATGCAAATGCAGATAGGGACGTGAAAGGCATCATCCCCTTGCTGGAACGATTGCCGCCGCAAAAGCGCGGAGAATTACTGCGACTATCGGTCCAGGATCATTACACGCAAATCGTCACCACGCGCGGGCAGCAGCTGGTTCTGCTACGTTTTGCCGATGCGCTGAAAGAACTCGGCCAGACGGCGGGTTTACAGGTGCATCGTTCCCACTGGATTGCCGATGCCGACTTTGTCTCCCTGCGCAAACAGGCCGGCCGTCTGCATGTCATGACCAGAGACGGCAGTGAAATCCCCGTCAGCCGCTCTTACAGTGCTGCGGTACAGGCCCGTTTCACCGCACACGCCCCTGCCCGTTAAGAGTTTCTGTCGATTCCGGAATTTATGGGGTTCCGTTCTCAAAAACATTTGCCTATAAGCCGCTTCTAGCCTGAAAACATTTGAATTGCGCCCCCCGACCGGTGATCCTTCACCCTGGCCGGTGTTTTGCGCAACCGAAAAGCGGAACGAGAGAGCCATGCCGAAGCGCCAAGATATCAAGTCCATCCTCATCATCGGCGCGGGACCGATCGTCATCGGTCAGGCATGTGAATTCGACTATTCCGGCACCCAGGCCTGCAAGGCGCTGAAGGAAGAGGGTTACCGGGTCATCCTGGTCAACTCCAACCCGGCGACGATCATGACCGATCCGGGCCTTGCCGACGCCACTTACGTCGAGCCGATCACGCCCGAAGTCGTGGCAAAGATCATCGCCAAGGAACGTCCGGATGCGCTTCTTCCGACCATGGGCGGTCAGACCGCGCTCAACACCGCGCTCTCTCTCAAGCGCATGGGCGTTCTCGACCGTTACAATGTGGAAATGATCGGCGCAAAGCCGGAAGCCATCGACATGGCCGAAGACCGCGCTCTCTTCCGCGAAGCCATGGCCCGCATCGGCCTTGAAACCCCGCGCTCCATGCTGGCCAACGCCACCGAAATCAAGGATGCCGACCGCAAGAAGCACGAGGCAGCCCGCACCGAGCTGAAGGGCAAGCTTTCCGGTCCCGATCTCGACAAGGCGCTGGACGATCTCGAAAACCAGTGGAACCTCGGCGAAACCGACCGCAAGCAGCGCTATATGGCCCATGCCATGGCAATCGCCGCTCAGGCCATCGATCATGTCGGCCTGCCGGCCATCATCCGCCCGTCGTTTACGCTTGGCGGAACCGGCGGGGGCATTGCCTATAACCGCTCGGAATTCTTCGATATCGTCTCGGGCGGTCTCGACGCCTCGCCGACGACGGAAGTTCTGGTCGAAGAATCGGTTCTCGGCTGGAAGGAATATGAGATGGAAGTCGTCCGCGACAAGGCGGACAATTGCATCATCATCTGCTCCATCGAAAACATCGATCCGATGGGCGTCCACACGGGTGACTCGATCACCGTTGCGCCGGCGCTGACCTTGACCGACAAGGAATACCAGATCATGCGCAACGCCTCGATTGCGGTGCTGCGCGAGATCGGCGTGGAAACCGGCGGCTCGAACGTGCAGTTCGCCGTCAACCCGAAGGACGGCCGCCTCGTCGTCATCGAAATGAACCCGCGCGTGTCGCGCTCGTCCGCTCTCGCTTCCAAGGCCACCGGCTTCCCGATCGCCAAGATCGCCGCCAAGCTCGCCATCGGTTATACGCTGGATGAGCTGGAAAACGACATCACCGGCGGCGCGACACCTGCTTCGTTCGAACCTTCCATCGACTACGTCGTCACCAAGATCCCGCGTTTCGCCTTCGAGAAATTCCCCGGCGCTTCGCCGATCCTCACCACCGCCATGAAGTCGGTCGGCGAAGTCATGGCCATCGGCCGCACCTTCGCGGAATCGCTGCAGAAGGCGCTGCGCGGCATGGAAACCGGCCTCACCGGTCTCGATGAAATCGAAATCCCCGGTTACGAGGAAGGCGAAGGCTCCAAGAACGCCATCCGCGCCGCCATCGGCACGCCGACGCCGGACCGCCTGCGCATGGTCGCTCAGGCGCTGCGCATGGGCATGAGCGAAGAGGAAGTCCACGAAAACTCGAAGATCGACCCCTGGTTCATCGCCCAGTTCAAGGCCATCGTCGACATGGAAGCCCGCATCCGCGAGCATGGCCTGCCGCAGGATGCCGAAAACCTGCGCATGCTGAAGGCCATGGGCTTCTCCGACGCCCGCCTCGCCAGCCTGACGTCCAAGCGTCCGAAGGAAGTGGCCGAACTGCGCAACAGCCTGAATGTTCGTCCGGTCTTCAAGCGCATCGACACCTGCGCGGCCGAATTCGCCTCGCCGACCGCTTACATGTATTCGACCTATGAAATTCCCTTCGTCGGCGCAGCCCGCTCGGAAGCGCAGGTTTCCGACCGCAAGAAGGTGGTCATCCTTGGCGGCGGTCCGAACCGCATCGGCCAGGGCATCGAGTTCGATTATTGCTGCTGCCACGCCGCCTTCGCGCTGAAGGATGCCGGTTTCGAAGCAATCATGATCAACTGCAACCCGGAAACCGTCTCCACCGACTACGACACCTCCGACCGCCTCTATTTCGAACCGCTGACGGCCGAAGACGTGATCGAGATCATGCGCGCCGAACAGGAAAAGGGCGAGTTGGTCGGCGTCATCGTGCAGTTCGGCGGCCAGACCCCGCTGAAGCTCGCCGAAGCGCTGGAAAAGAACGGTATCCCGATCCTCGGCACGGCGCCTGACATGATCGACCTTGCCGAAGACCGCGACCGCTTCCAGAAGCTGCTGATGAAGCTCGATCTTGCCCAGCCGAACAACGGCATTGCCTATTCGGTCGAGCAGGCTCGCCTCGTCGCGTCTGAAATCGGCTTCCCGCTGGTTGTTCGCCCGTCCTACGTTCTGGGTGGCCGCGCCATGCAGATCATCCATTCGGAAGGCCAGCTCCAGACCTATCTGCTCGACACGGTTCCGGGCCTCGTACCCGAGGACATCAAGCAGCGTTACCCGAACGACAAGACCGGCCAGATCAACACCCTGCTCGGCAAGAACCCGCTGCTGTTCGACAGCTACCTGACCAACGCCGTGGAAGTGGACGTCGATGCGCTGTGCGACGGCGAAAGCGTCTTCGTGTCGGGCATCATGGAGCACATCGAAGAAGCCGGCATCCATTCGGGCGACTCGGCCTGCTCGCTGCCGGTCCGTTCGCTGTCGAAGGAAATCGTCGACGAGTTGGAACGCCAGACGACGGCGCTTGCCAAGGCGCTCAATGTCGGCGGCCTGATGAACGTGCAATATGCCATCAAGGACGGCACGATCTACGTTCTCGAAGTCAATCCGCGCGCCTCGCGCACCGTGCCTTTCGTCGCCAAGACCATCGGCGCGCCGATCGCCAAGATCGCCGCCCGCGTCATGGCCGGCGAGAAGCTCGATCCGGCGATTGCCGCTTACGGCGAAAAGCCCGATCCGCGCAACCTGAAGCACATTGCCGTCAAGGAAGCCGTCTTCCCCTTCGCCCGCTTCCCCGGCGTCGACATTCTGCTCGGACCGGAAATGCGCTCGACCGGCGAAGTCATCGGCCTCGACACCGATTTCGCGCTGGCCTTCGCCAAGAGCCAGCTCGGCGCCGGCGTCGACCTGCCCCGCTCCGGTGCGGTCTTCGTCTCGGTGCGTGACGAGGACAAGGAAGGCGTTCTGCCCGCCATCCGCATTCTCGTGGAAAGCGGCTTCAAGGTGCTGGCCACCGGCGGCACGCAGCGCTTCCTCGCCGAAAAGGGAATCAACGCCGAAAAGATCAACAAGGTGCAGGAAGGCCGTCCGCATATCGAAGACGCCATCCGCAACCGTCAGGTCCAGCTCGTCATCAACACCACCGACAGCAACAAGGCGATTTCTGACTCGAAGTCACTGCGCCGCGCGACGCTGATGCAGAAGGTGCCTTACTACACGACGATGGCCGGCGCGGAAGCGGCAGCGCTTGCCATCAAGGCGCTGAAGGCCGGCAATCTGGAAGTGAAGCCGCTGCAGAGCTACTTCCAGTAAGCTGCGGGAACCGCAGGTTCCAACGCTGAATGAAAACAAAACGCCGCGGGTCACCATGCCCGCGGCGTTTTGCATTGCGTAATCCTGCTGCAATTCATTGCCGGTATCAAAACATCAGGTTCGAACGAGGCCCATGATGTCCCTATTGCTCAATGGCGGATCGCCCGCATCCATTCGCCGCGCCGTTGCCAAAGCTCCGGTCAAACGCTCCATGAAGATGCTGAGGTACCCCGCCATAGTATCCCAGCGATGGGGACACCTGGCCCCGATAAGCCAAAGCACCTTGAGGGACTGACCATGGCTGGACGTCCACCGGGACCGGAGCGGGTGGCTTTTCCGCTGCGGATCGAACCCGCAATATTGAACATGATCCGGCACACCGCGAGCGGCGAGTTGCGCAGCATCAATGCCCAGATCGAGGTTCTTCTGAAAGAGGCCCTGTCCCGCCGCGCCACGGCGGATGAAGCAGACAAGCCGCCCTTCTAGACCGAAGGGCAACAACGACGCTACACGACACGACGATGCGGTGCCGCCCTGCGGAAAAATCGACAGCCCGCAGCCCCGCCTATGCCGCCTGCGCCTCCCGAACGCAATTGCGCCCTTCCATCTTCGCGCGGTAAAGTGCGCGATCCGCCATTTCCGCGAGCGTCTGGAGATCGCAGCGCATCTCGCCAGTGGCGGCAACGCCGATGCTGATGGTGACGCCGACACGCAAACCGCCGCAATCGACCTCGGTTACCGCAATCGCATCGCGAATGCGCTCGCCGATCATGCAGGCTTTGCGAACGCCGGCGCCCGGCAGGTAGATGATGAATTCCTCTCCGCCGTAACGCGCCAGCACGTCCCCGCTGCGGATGCTGCCGCCGATGCGCTTCGCAACTTCCTGCAGCACACTATCGCCGACGGCATGGCCGAAACGGTCGTTGATCGACTTGAAGTGATCGATATCCAGCAACATGGCCGCATCGGTGGGATCGGGCGTCGCAGGCATGGTCTGGAAAAAGAAGCGCCGGTTCTTCACGCCCGTCAGCGGGTCGGTATTCGCAAGAACAAGCAGTTTTCGCTCCGACCGCTCGGCCACGAACATCATCACGAACAGGGCAATGGCGAAGTTCAGCATGATGATCAAGAAAAACGCATTGACCAGATTGATAGTGGCATAATCGGGCAAAAGCACGCTTTTCACCACCGATAGCGAAATGAGACCGGAGACGCCGGTGATGCCACCCAGCGCCAGGCGAGACAGCAGCGGCTCCCTGCGCCATCTGGCGAAAAGCACCGATGCCCCGGCGAGATAGGCAAGCGATGCGCAGCCATTGAAGAGCGCCGCGCGATACGCATTATTGTCCGCCACCTGCTGGGCGACAACCATCGCCAGCACGGAGATGACGCAGACAATGGATACCGTCCGTCGGTCGACGGAACGCCCGTCGCTCAACGCCTTCAAGCCGAGCCAGATCAGCGCGTAACCCACAATACCGAAAGCGACACTGCCGAGCCGCCACAGGGCCGGCGACAATATTCCCCATTCGCCATAACCAGCAAGCGTGGAACCAATCGTCATCGAGGCGAAACCCGCCGCAAGGGGGATGGGACCGCGCAAGCCGCGATTGGTCATTTTCAGATAGATAAAACTCAAAAGCCCAACGATATAAGAACACTTTTGCATCAGTATGACTGTCGCAAGGTCGAGTTCACCCAACATGATTTGTCCATACGGTAAATAAATTCGGAGGACTTAATTATAGTATTAAGTATAAAGTTTCAATAAAAATAACAGATAAATAATCAGTAAATGATACTACTGCAAGTTATGGCTCAAATATTGAATAAATCTCCAGCGCCCAAATGGAAATTTATTCGAATATTCTAATAAAACTTATATCCTTCTTGAACCGCATCATTTCCGCCTCTTTCACCTGCGCATCGGCAAGGCGCAGGAGGTAGGACGGATGCATGGTGACAAAAAGCGTTCGGCCTTCCTCCATCGGCAGAGGACGGCTCCGAATCTCCGAGAGCTTTTCCTTACCGCCGGTCAGCGCATAAAGCGCCGTCGCGCCCATGGCAACGATCAACTTCGGCCGAATAAGCGCGATTTCCTGATTGAGCCACCAGCGGCATTGCTCCACTTCGCCCGCATTCGGCCGCTGATGGATGCGCCGTTTGCCGCGCGTTTCATATTTGAAGTGTTTGACGGCATTGGTGACATAAAGCTTTTTGCGCTCGATACCGGCATCGGCAAGAGTCCGGTCGAAAAGCTGGCCGGCCGGACCGACAAAAGGCTTGCCGGCGAGATCCTCGTGATCGCCCGGCTGTTCGCCAACGATCATGATTTCCGCATCCTCCGGCCCCGAACCGAAAACCGTTTGCGTGGCGCTGCAATGCAGAGTACAGCGGGTACAGTGGGCAGCCTCCCGCGCCAGCGACGCGAGCGTGCCATCCGGCACGGGTTGCGTCGTCTCCCGGGCAGCGGCCGCAGCCTGCAGGCGATGGTGAAAGGGCCGCGGCTGGCTTGCCGCCCTGGCGGCCATCTCCAGCACCCGCGCCTCGGCACCGAGAACGAGACCGGGAATGAGATCAGCTTCCGGCAGGTTCTTCCAGTATTTCTTCGGCATCTCCGCCGTCATGGCTTTGATCTTGAGGCGCGCCGGATTGAATATATTGGCATAATAGGTCCGCCAGAGTTCATCCGTCTCGTCCGTCAGATCAGGCTTCGCCGCCGCCTCCCGTGAGCTTTGCAGCTCGCTTCCGTCCCATCGGGCGGACCCTTTCGGCGTGGCGATCAGCCAGTCCATATCGGTAAACCGTCGCTGGAAAAACGCTGCCGTTCGCTCGACGATGAAATGATCCGGCTCGAACCAGGCCATGAACCGCCGTCGCCCGCCCTGCCCCTGCGGCAAGGGCAATTCCTTGAAACGGACGAAGGCCGTCATCTTGTGACAATCCCGGCGCACCGATTTCTCGAGCAAGCGGGCCTCTGCAACATCCGGATCGGACTTGAACTGCAACAGGGCGCGATCCCGCTTCAGCCGCCACAATAATCGGTAAAGCAACGCAAACCGGCCGGGATCGCCATGGCAGATGACGGCCTGCGCCAGCGCCAGGAACGAGGCCGAAACGGAAACCTGCCCATTGCCGGCATCGACGGTCGGCAAAGGCTCACCGGCGAAATCCAGCAGCCCTGCCCCGTCGTCCCGCAACCGCCAGTCAATCGTCTCCGGCGGAATATCGGCGGCAAGGGCCGCACGCGCGGCATCGCGCCACTCGCCGAAATCGCCCCGCCCTTCGAGAACCGGGCCATACATCACAACAGCGACAATTGTTCGGGCTGCGGCGCAAACATCGCCCGCAAATCCGGCCGCTCGGTCAGCTTGCCCGGCGTCCAGCCCTCGGCGACGATGAAAGCCTTCACCTTTTTCAGGGAAACACCAAAACGGGCGATATCCTCCAGCCGCAGCCGCCGGAACCGCCGCGACGAGAGGATGGAAGCAACCGTCTTGGTGCCGAAACCGGGCACACGCAGCAGCATTTCCCGATCCGCCGCATTGACGTCCACCGGGAAACGGTCGCGATGTTTCAGCGCCCAGGCGAGTTTCGGGTCGATATCGAGATCGAGCATGCCGTCGCCGCCGATCGCCGTTATCTCGCTGATATCGAAGCCATAAAAGCGATACAGCCAGTCGGCCTGATAAAGCCGGTGTTCCCGCATCAGCGGCGGCTTGACGAGCGGCAGGTTTTTCGACGAATCGGGAATGGGGCTGAAGGCCGAATAATAGACGCGCCGCAAACCGTAGCTGCCATAAAGCCGGGCGCTGGTGGAGAGAATGGTGCTATCGTCAGCGCCATCCGCCCCCACGATCATCTGCGTGCTCTGTCCGGCCGGCGCAAAGCGCCTGGTTTTGCGTGTCCGGACGGTAGGCTCTCCCGCCTCCTCGATCTTCAGGCGGATATCGGCCATGGAGCGGCGAATATTGACGGGCTGCTTTTCCGGCGCGAAACGGCCAATGCCGCTATCGGTCGGCAATTCGATATTGATCGAGAGCCGATCCGCATAAAGCCCTGCCTCCTCAATGAGCCTGGGCGATGCTTCGGGAATGGATTTCAGGTGAATATACCCGCGAAAACCATGGGTAACCCGCAACTCCCGCGCCACGCGCACCATCTCCTCCATCGTATGATCGGAGGAGCGGATGATGCCGGAGGACAGGAACAGCCCCTCGATATAGTTGCGCCTGTAAAACTCCAGCGTCAGCCAAACCACCTCTTCCGGCGTGAACCGTGCCCGCTCGACATTGCTGGAGGAGCGGTTGATGCAATAGGCGCAATCATAGATACAGAAATTGGTGAGCAGGATTTTCAAAAGCGAAATGCATCGCCCGTCCGGCGCATAGGCATGGCAGATGCCCGACCCTTCCGTGGAGCCCAGACCGCCCGATGCTGCGGAGTTGCGTTTTGTCGTGCCGCTGGATGCGCAGGAAGCATCGTATTTCGCCGCGTCGGAGAGAATGGCCAGCCGTTGCCTGATGGACTTCTTCATGGGTATGTTCACTATATGTTCCACAGACAAATGTCAATGACATAAGGTAACGCATTGATTACGTGAGAAAATATGTACGCCTCAAATTTGCTGGCATTTCGCTGTCGTCTTCTGATATAGTCGGCTCAGTTATGATTTTGGCATGGTTCCGGAGTTCCCCTCCGGAACCTGTTTCTTTTTGTGTCTGCAAGTAAAGCGACCGGAATGCGAAGGATAAAAAAATGGTAGAAAAAGTACCGATGACTCAGGGTGGATTCGTCAAGCTGCAGGAGGAGCTGCGCTGGCGCCAGCAGGAGGAACGCCCCCGTATCATCGAGGCGATTGCGGAAGCGCGCGCCCATGGCGACCTTTCGGAAAACGCCGAGTACCATGCTGCCAAGGAAGCACAGAGCCACAATGAAGGCCGCATCACCGAACTCGAAGACCTGACCGCACGTGCGGAAGTCATCGATCTCTCCAAGATGTCGGGCTCGAAGATCAAGTTCGGCGCCACCGTCAAGCTGGTGGATGAGGATAGCGACGAGGAAAAGACCTATCAGATCGTCGGCGATCAGGAAGCCGATGTGAAGGCGGGCCGCATCTCCATTTCCTCGCCCATCGCCCGCGCGCTCATCGGCAAGGAAGTCGGCGACAGCATCGAAGTCAACGCGCCTGGCGGTGCCAAGGGCTACGAGATTCTCGCGGTTCAGTGGGGCTGATGCCCTCACATGCAATGCGCCCCATGCGGGCGCATTGCTTTTCTTGACGTCTTCAATCCCCCGAATTAGCCGCAAAGACGGAAGCCCATCTTGTCCCACGTCAGTCTGAAAGATGTGCAGGTGCTTGCGCCGAACTTCAAACGCAGGCTCTCCGGCGTCACCTCCACCATCGTTCAACTTATTCCGGTGCAGAACCGGCTGGGACAGAAGGTGGCCGTCATTGGACCGGGCTTGCCGCCGCATCTGCCGCATGTGCGCTTCCGCGATCTGTGGCGGCTCTGGCAAAATAGCCCGCAGGGCGGCCCGCGCATCTGGCATGCCCGCCGCAACCTTGAAATGTTGCCGGGTCTTTTCATGCGTGACGTGCTGCGCATGAAGGTGAAGCTGCTATTCACCTCGGCCGCACAGAGGCGACATTCCGCCTATACACGGTTTCTGATTTCGAAGATGGACGCCGTGGTCGCGACCAGCACCCGCTCCGGCTCGTTTCTGGAAGTACCCCATCGCGTTGTCATGCATGGCGTCGATACCGACCTGTTCCATCCGGCAACCGGCCCGGAAGACACAATCGCGGCAACCGGCCTGCCGGGACAATATCTCATCGGCTGCTTTGGACGGGTGCGCCACCAGAAGGGCACCGATCTCTTCGTGCGCGCCATGATCGAGCTTTTGCCCGCCCATCCGCAATGGACAGCCATTGTTTCCGGCCGGGTAACGGCAGAACACAAGGCTTTTGCCGAGGCACTCGAGGCCGATGTCAAGGCTGCCGGCCTTTCGGACCGCATCGTGTTTCAGGGTGAGGTGGACGACATCAAGCCGTGGTACCGGCGGCTGACGCTCTATGTCGCCCCATCCCGCAACGAAGGTTTCGGCTTGACGCCGCTCGAGGCCATGGCATCGGAAACGGCCGTCGTCACCAGCACTGCCGGCGCCTATGAGGAAATGATCGTCAGGGGTGAAACCGGCGCAGTCGTCGAGGCGGGTGACTACGCATCGCTCAGGGATGCGATAAGGACCTATCTTGCCGACCCTGCTCTGGCCGAGAGCCATGCAAAGGCCGGCCTTTCGCATGTACGAAGCACATTTCCGCTTGAGAAAGAGGCCACGAGTCTGGGCGACGTCTATGAGGCTTTGCGGCGCGGGTAACGCGTCTTGAGGCAGGAACAAAGCCTGCCGCTCAGATTTCCACCAGACCGACGCGCTTGACCTGCCGGATGGTGAGCATGGTGCGCACCGTATCGACATTTTCGTCTGCCGTCAGAACCTCGATGACGAAATCCTGAAACTCGGTCAGGTTTTTGGCCACGCAATGTAGCAGAAAGTCGCTTTCGCCCGACACCATCCACGCCTGACGCACCAGCGACCAGCCGGCCGTTGCCGCCGCAAAGGCCTTCAGATTGCTGTCCGACTGGCGCTTGAGACCAACCATGCAGAAGGCGACGAGATCGAAACCGAGCTTCGGCGCGTTCAACATGGCGTGATACCCCTCGATCACGCCCGCCTCTTCCAGCTTGCGGACGCGCCGGAGGCAGGGCGGCGCGGAAATACCGACCCTTTCGGCCAGTTCCACATTGGTCATGCGCCCGTCGCGCTGCAATTCGCGCAGGATTTTCAGATCGATGGCATCGAGTTCGACGCTGGTCACGGAGGAGTACCTCGTTAAGCTGTGGAACTTCCTTGTACTATTCAGCGCGGGATTCGCAACATTATGCCACCGCCCGGTCACAAAATTGCGCGCGCATCCACAACTGCCTTGTTGGTAACGCAAGGCTGCCCTTGAATAAAGACACTAGACAACCTTAAATACCGGGCAACGAAGGGGTTGCGGCCTGTCCGCCGTCTTGCGGCTCCAGGGCCCGGTGCCGAAAGGCGCTGCCAGGGGAAGGCCCCGTTATTGAAAGGAACGTTTCCATGTCTGCCCGCCACACGAAGGTATTGATCATCGGCTCCGGTCCCGCCGGTTATACCGCGGCGATCTACGCGGCCCGCGCAATGCTGAAACCCGTGCTGATCGCCGGCATGGAACAGGGCGGCCAGCTGATGATCACCACCGATGTCGAGAACTATCCGGGCTTTGCCGATCCGATCCAGGGTCCGTGGCTGATGGACCAGATGCTGAAGCAGGCGACGCATGTGGGCGCGGAAATCGTCAGCGACCTCGTCACCGAAGTTGAAACCAATGTACGGCCTTTTGTGGTCAAGACTGATTCCGGTCAGGTCTGGACCGCCGATACGCTGATCATCGCCACCGGCGCCAAGGCAAAGTGGCTCGGCATTGAGAGCGAGCAGCATTTTCAGGGCTTCGGCGTTTCCGCCTGCGCCACCTGCGACGGTTTCTTCTATCGCAACAAGGATGTGATCGTGGTCGGCGGCGGCAACTCCGCCGTGGAAGAAGCGCTGTACCTCGCCCATATCGCCAAATCGGTCACCGTCGTGCACCGCCGCGACAGCTTCCGCTCGGAAAAAATCCTGCAGGAACGGCTGTTCGCCAAGGAAAACGTCAAGATTCTCTGGAACACGGAAATCGCCGAAATTACCGGTGCACCCGCAAAGCCGCCAATGCCGCCTTCCGTCTCCGGCGTGAAGCTGCGTGATACCAAGACCGGCACGATCAGCGAATTCCCCATCGACGGCGTCTTCGTCGCCATCGGCCATGCGCCGGCAGTCGAGCTGTTCAAGGGCAAGGTGAAGCTGAAAGACAACGGCTACATGTGGACCGCCCCCGATTCCACGGCGACCGACGTGGAAGGCATTTTCGCGGCTGGCGACGTCACCGACGACATCTACCGTCAGGCGATCACCGCCGCCGGCATGGGCTGCATGGCCGCGCTGGAAGCGGAACGTTATCTCACCGCGCATCAACCGCTTGCTGTCGCAGCGGAATAACCGAAAGGCAGGATAGGCATGGCAATGCCATTGGACTGGGATAAACTGCGCATTTTTCATGCCGCAGCCGAAGCAGGGTCTTTCACCCATGCTGCCGACAAGCTGCATTTGTCCCAGTCGGCCATTAGCCGTCAGGTCAGCGCGCTGGAGCAGGATGTCGGCGTCAAGCTGTTCCATCGCCACGCCCGCGGTCTCATCCTCACCGAACAGGGCGAGTTGCTGTACCGCACCGCCCATGACGTGCTTCTGAAGCTCGAAACGGTGAAGATGCAGCTCACCGAAACGACGGAGAAGCCGAGCGGCAAGCTGCGCGTGACGACGACCGTCGGCCTCGGCCAGGGCTGGCTGACGGACAAGGTGCAGGAATTCCTGCAGCTCTATCCGGAAATGTCGATCCAGCTCATCCTCGACAATGAGGAGCTGGACGTGAACATGCGTCACGCCGATTGCGCCATCCGCCTGCGCCAGCCGCAGCAGTCGGACCTCATTCAGCGCAAGTTGTTCACGGTGCACATGCACGTCTACGCCGCGCCGTCCTATATCAACCGCCATGGTGAGCCGCAGTCGATCGAGGATCTCGACAATCACCGCATCATCTCCTTCGGCGAACCGGCGCCCAACTATCTGCTGGACGTCAACTGGCTGGAGAACGCCGGACGCTCATCCGACAACACGCGTACACCACACCTACAGATCAACAGCCAGACCTCGATCAAGCGCGCCTGCCTGCTGGGAATCGGTATTGCCTGCTTGCCGGATTATATCGTCGGCCGCGATCCGGGCCTTATCCAGCTATCGCTCGCCGCCGATATTCCGTCCTTCGATACCTATTTCTGCTATCCGGATGAGATGAAAAACGCTGCAAAGCTGAAAGCCTTCCGCGACTTCATCGTGGCAAAGGCGCGGAACTGGAACTTCTGACGTTAAAATAATCGACACTCGGTTATAGCTATTAAATTTCAATAGCTTATCTGACACGATACCTGAGCGGCGCACCTGCGCCGCGCAGGAGCATTGCACATAAAATATACCGGAAATATCGAGGGCTGCGTGGTGCGCATGCCTGACCTGCACAAAAAAGAGTTGTTTCGTGCACAAAAAAGCACCATATCGCTCTCAGCTGATGCACACGGTGGCTTTTCCTCCCAGTTCCACCGCATCAGCTGTTCCCCTCTGGAGGTTTTTGACCTTCACACTTAAAGGGCCCTGGATCCATCCGGCGGCCCTCTTTTTTTACCCGCAAGAATTTTCTCCGAATTGGCGAAATATCGCATGATGCAACCTTGTTTTGCATTATTCCCACACCCATATTTTAGTCAGCTGTCACGCTCGCTCAAGGCACGCGGCAGCTGTTCCCCTCTGGAGGTTTTGACCTTCAAACTTATCAGGCCGCGGAGATATCCAGCGGCCTTCTTTTTTGGAAATGCATGCCCGCCCCCCCCTCGATCCTCACAGACGATCCTCACAGAGACGTGACTTGTATATCGATGATGATCGATATAAATATCGGACATGCCAGATATTGAAGAAGCACCGATGAACCCGGAGGAAATCCTCAAAGCCCTTTCGCACCCCGCAAGGCTGAAATTCCTGGAATGGCTGAAGTCTCCTGAAAGTCACTTCTGCCAGGAGCATCCCCTCAGCATGGGTGTATGCGCCAACCAGTTTCAGATCAGCGGCCTGTCGCAATCCACCGTCTCGTCGCATCTGGCGGTGTTGCAGGCAGCCGGCCTGATAAGGTCGAAAAAGGTCGGGCAATGGGTGTTTTTCGAACGCAACGAGGAAACCATCGACGCCTTCCGCAATTATCTGCAAGCCAATCTCTGAGCCTCCCAAGCTTTGAGCCTCGGGGTGTCGGACCGGAAACTGCAAGACGGTTTTCATTCCGGCACCCAGACAGAAAGACAGCGCGTCCCCCGCGCAATTTCGCCAACCGACCAGAAAGTGAAGTCGCATGACCAGTCTTTTCGAACCGGCACAGGCCGGCGATATCGCACTCGCCAACCGTATCGTCATGGCCCCCCTCACCCGCAACCGTTCGCCGGGCGCCATTCCCAACAATCTCAACGCCACCTATTACGAGCAGCGCGCCACGGCCGGGCTCATCGTCACGGAAGGCACGCCGATTTCCCAGCAGGGTCAGGGTTACGCTGACGTTCCCGGCCTCTACAAGCGGGAAGCAATCGCGGGCTGGAAACAGGTGACGGACAGCGTGCATTCTGCCGGTGGCAAGATCGTCGCGCAGATCTGGCATGTGGGCCGCATTTCCCACACCTCGCTGCAGCCGCATGGCGGCCAGCCGGTCGCGCCTTCCGCCATTCCGGCCAAGTCGAAGACCTATATCATCAATGATGACGGCACCGGCGCCTTTGCCGAAACCTCCGAGCCCCGTGCGCTCACCATCGACGATATCGGCCTCATTCTTGAGGATTACCGCAGCGGCGCGCGCGCAGCACTGGAAGCCGGTTTCGACGGTGTCGAAATCCATGCCGCCAATGGCTACCTGATCGAGCAGTTCCTGAAATCCAGCACTAACCAGCGCACGGATGATTATGGCGGCTCCATCGAAAACCGGGCCCGCTTCCTGCTCGAAGTTGTCGATGCCGTGGCGGAAGAGATCGGCGCAGGCCGTACCGGTATCCGCCTCTCACCCGTCACGCCCGCCAACGACATTTTCGAAGCCGATCCGCAGCCGCTTTATAATTACGTGGTGGAACAGCTCGGCAAGCGCAATCTCGCCTTCATCCATGTCGTTGAAGGTGCAACCGGCGGCCCGCGCGATTTCAAGCAGGGCGACAAGCCTTTCGATTATGCCGCCTTCAAGGCCGCTTATCGCAATGCCGGCGGCAAGGGTCTGTGGATCGCCAATAATGGCTACGACCGTGAGAGCGCCATCGAGGCGGTTGAAAGCGGTAAAGTCGATGCCGTGGCTTTCGGCAAGGCCTTCATCGCCAATCCGGATCTGGTCCGCCGCCTGAAAAACGACGCGCCGCTCAACGAGCCGAACCAGCCGACCTTCTATGGCGGCGGAGCCGAAGGTTACACCGACTATCCGGCGCTTGCCTGATAATGGATAAAGCAAAGACGCCGCACTGCCCGAAAGCAGTGCGGCGTTTTCTTTCAGCGCAGGCTTCGCGCCTGCCGCGCGGCAAAATCGGAAAACGCGCCCATGACGAAGGCGTTAGGCACATGCAGCGCCTGCAGGAAGCCATTGCCCGTTTCCCGGCCGATGCTCATCAGGGCCACCTGAAGACAGTAAAGACCAAGCAGGGCCAGCGTGCGGGCAAGATTCGGCCGGAGATGGTCATATAGAGAAGCGAGAACCGCCAGCGACAGGATCGGAACGGCGATCAGAAAGCCGAGCCCCTTGTGCAGCGAAAGCAGCGATCCATCGTAATAGATCGACAGCCCGGCCAGCAGCACCTGCGCGAAGATCAGCATCGGCACGCTTGCCGAAATCACGGCAAACACGCGACGCCGGGCCGACATCCCATTCGCAATCGTGGCCATCACACCCTGCCCCCGGCATCGGCCGGATGAGAAAGGCTCGACGGCTGCGGCCTCTGCTCAAGGCAGCCGAGGCTCGCAAGTGTCGTCGCTACCGCGATGTCGATCGGTGTTCTGGGTTCCGTTCCGAGGAAATCCGTCAGCCTGCGATTGCTCATCCGGATCGGCATCTGCCAGAGATATTGCATTTCCAGCACTTCGCGGAACAGGGGAACGAAGGGAGCGGCCAATTTGATGCCCGACCAGGACAGCTGCCGCCTCCTGACCGGATGCCCGACAACCCGCTCGATGGCTTCAACCAGTTGCAGCCCGTCGAAATCCCAGAAACCTTCCATGTGATAGACGGCGAAAGCCGGAAGCTCGTCTGCGCGGTCCAGCAGCCGGCCAATGGTCTCGGCGACATCCGGCAGATAGGCCCATTGATGCCCGGCATGGGGCGCGGCGGGATTCCGGACACTCCGGACCGGCTTTCCGGGTTTCACCAGCATCTGCGAAAACCAGTTGTTTCTCGCATCCGGCCCAAAGAAATCCCCGGCGCGGACGATCAGCACCGACACGCCACGCATCGACGCCATTTTCAGCCGACGCTCCATCTCCACACGCAATGCGCCCTTGCGGGTGAACGGCTTTTGCGGGCTGTCTTCCGTCAGAAGCGGAAAGGCGTCCGGGCCGAAATTATAGACGCTGCCCGGAAAGACGATCCTCGCCCCGCTGGCCTCGGCGGCGGCAATGGTATTGTCGAGCATCGGCAGCACCTGGCTTTCCCAGTTGCGATACCCGGGAGGATTGACCGCATGGACGATGAGGCTCACGCCTTTTGCCGCATCCATCACATCCTGCCGGTTCATGGCATCGCCGATCACACGTTCGACGCCATCCGTAGCGCCCGTTGACGTCCGCTGGCGCGTCATCGCCCTCACCCGCCATCCCCGTTGCTGCAGCATTCTGGAGACCTGGCTTCCGACACCGCCATTCACCCCCAAAATCAGGGCCAGAGGCCGTTCATTCTGCGCTGCATTTGCGTTGTTTTCATATATCATCGCCGTACTCCTTGTTGTGGGCTGGAGTATCGTCCCGTTCCACGATATACGAAATTATCGAAATGAGTGGAGCAGCTATACAAAATCTTATGACGAGAAACCGCGACATCAGCTGGGATTTCTATCGCACCTTCCTCAGCGTGCTGAGCGACGGTTCGCTTTCCGCCGCCGCCCGCGAGCTTGGCATCACCCAGCCGACGGCGGGACGTCATATCGGCGCGCTGGAAGAGGCCGTCGGCTTTCCGCTGTTCATCCGCTCGCCGCACGGGCTAATGCCGACGGAAGCAGCGCTTGCGCTCCGCCCCTATGCGGAAAATCTCGCGGCGACGACCGCCGCCCTCATGCGCGCGGCCTCCGGCGAAGTCGGTAAGATCGAAGGCACGGTGCGCATCAGCGCAAGTGATATCATCGGCGTGGAAATGCTGCCGCCGATCATCACGGCCATGCAGGAGGTTCACCCGCGGCTTGAAATCGAGCTTTCGCTTTCCGATACGCTGGAAGACCTTTTAAGGCGCGAGGCGGATATCGCCATTCGCATGACCGAACCGCAGCAGGATGCGATCGTCATGCGTTATATCGGCAATTTCCGTCTGGGATTTCATGCAACGCGCGACTATCTGGCAAGAGCCGGCACCCCGAAGAGCATGGAAGATCTGAACCATCACCGGATGGTCGGCTTCGACCGCAAGACGCCTTTCATCCGGGCGGCCATCCAGCGCATGCGCTCGCTCGATCCGGACATACCCGATATTGAGGAAATTTCCTTTGAAATCCGCGCCGACAGCAATCTCGCCCAGCTTGCCATGATCCGCGCCAGCGCAGGCATCGGCGTCTGTCAGATCGGTCTGGCGCGCAAGGACCCCCGGCTCGTTCAGGTTCTTCCGAAAATCGACATCCCGCTCCACACCTGGGTCGCGATGCATGAAAATCTCAAGACCTCGCCGCGATGTCGTGCCGTGTTCAGCGCCCTCGTCGAAGGCCTCAAGGGGCATCTTAAAGAAACCGATCCGGGCGCACCGCCGAAACGGCGCTAATGCCGAACAACTCCCGGCAAAGTGATCCCGGCTTTGCTGGAAATCCACGGATCGGTGATCAAAACGGTCTGGCCTGCTGCGTCGTCTTGTCGACCACCTCGGCTTCCGGCCGGTCGCCGCCCTGGCTGTATTCTTCATGCCAGTGGCCGCTCTCATCCTGATAGCTGATTTCCTCGTCATCGCCCCCCACCTGCTGTTCGGCGGCAACGATGCGCGCAGCCTCGACGGCATCCGCATAAGAAGGGAATGTTTCGGAATAAGCGCCGTTCATGCGGTAGGCAAAGCCTCCGTCATGTTCGACAATTTCATATACCACTTTGGTCATGCATGGTCCTCCTGCTTCGGTAGGCGACATGGCAACCACAACCGCGTTTCAAGCATTGCACCCGATGGGACACCGCGGCATGAGCAGCATGTCCTGCAACACCACTATCCTACCAAAAGCATTCAAGCGCAAATCCTGCTTGATCTGGGGGACGATACGTCACAGCCTGAGCCGATCAGGGGGAAGGGAAATCGATGGCGGGTTCTATTCTGAAACAGGAGCGCATGCTGCTGCTGGCGATACCGGCGGCAATCGTCGCCTATCTGGCCGAACATGCAATATTCGAAGCCGGAAAAACGGCGGCGCTGATCGCCGCGGTCGCGCTGATCGGGCTCATCGTCCTGGTCTCGATGCGGGTTGCCCATCACGCCGAAATCCTCGCCACCAAGGTCGGCGACCCTTACGGCACCATGATCCTGACGCTGTCGGCCGTTGCGGTGGAAGTGCTGATCCTCGCCATCATCATGAGCGAATCCAGTTCGCCCACTCTGGTGCGGGATACGATCTATTCCGCCGTGATGATCGACATCAACGGCATTCTCGGTCTCGCGGCGCTGCTCGGCGGTCTTCGCCACGGCGAGCAGCCCTATAATGACGATTCCGGCAAGACCTATGGCGTGATGATCCTCACCGCCATGGGTATTTCGATGATCGTGCCGGAATTCATCCCCAATGAAAGCTGGCATGTCTACTCCGCCTTCACCATCGTCGCGATGATCGCGCTTTATGCCCTGTTCCTCAAAATGCAGGTCGGCCCGCACAGCTATTTCTTCAGCTATGCCTATCCCCGCAAGGCGCATCCGGCCGGACAGGCATCGGACGGCCATGCGGAAGAGGAGGACGAAGGCAGCGTACCGCTCTCCATCGGCCTCATCATCGCCGGCGTGGTGCTGATCGGCGCGCTGGCGGAATTCATGTCGGCCTTCTTAAGCGAAAGCCTCGAGGGCACCAGCGCGCCGCCAGCGCTGATGGCGGTAGTGGTGGCGACGATCTCGGCATCGCCGGAAATCCTCACCGCGCTTCGGTCCGCCTTGCGAAACCGCATGCAGGCGGTGGTCAATATCGCCATGGGCGCATCGCTGTCGACGGTCATCCTCACCGTGCCCGTCATGGAGGGTATCGCGCTTTATACCGGCCAGCCCTTCATCATGGCAATGACCCCGGTTCAGACCGTCATGGTCTTCATCACCCTCATCGCCGCCGCCATCAATCTCAATGACGGCGAGACCAACGCGATTGAAGGAATGACGCATTTCATTCTCTTCGCCACCTTCATCATGCTGCTGTTTCTGGGGCTTTGACCAAAACGAAAAAAGCCCGGCATCGCTGCCGGGCTTCTTCATTTGAGATCACAACCGATCAGCGGCAATCGGCGCAGAAGCGCTGGATGCGCTTGCAGGCTTCTTCCAGCAGCGCTTCCGACGTGGCGTAGGAAATGCGGAAGTTCGGGCCGAGGCCGAAAGCCGATCCCTGCACGACGGCGACGCCTTCGGCTTCCAGAAGCTCGGAAACGAAATCCGTATCCGTCTCTATGACCTTGCCCGACGGCGCGGTCTTGCCGATCAGGCCGGCGCAGGACGGATAAACGTAGAATGCGCCTTCCGGAGCCGGGCAGCTGATGCCCTTCGCCTGGTTGAGCATGGAAACGACGAGGTCACGACGGCCTTCGAAGATTTTCTTGTTCGCCGGAATGAAATCCTGCGTGCCGTTCAAGGCTTCGACAGCGGCCCATTGCGCAATCGAGCTTGCGCCCGAGGTCTGCTGGCCCTGGATCATGTCCATGGCCTTGATCAGCGGCAGCGGGCCGGCAGCGTAACCGATACGCCAGCCGGTCATGGCATAGGCCTTGGAGACGCCGTTCATCGTCAGCGTGCGGTCATAGAGCGAAGGCTCCACTTCGACCGGCGTGACGAATTTGAAATCGCCATAGGTCAGGTGCTCATACATGTCGTCCGTCAGCACCCAGACATGCGGATGCTTGACCAGCACATCGGTCAGCGCCTTCAGCTCGTCGTGCGAATAGGCGGCGCCCGACGGGTTGGACGGCGAGTTGAACACGAACCACTTGGTCTTCGGCGTGATCGCCTTTTCCAGCGCTTCCGGCTTCAGCTTGAAATTGTCTTCCAGCGTGGCGTCGACGAAAACCGGCGTGCCGCCGCAGATCGCCACCATTTCCGGATAGCTGACCCAGTAGGGCGCCGGAATGATGACTTCATCGCCTGGGTTCAGGGTGGCCATGAAGGCGTTGAAGAGGATCTGCTTGCCGCCCGTGCCGACAATCGTCTGCTCCGGCTTGTAGTCCAGCCCGTTTTCACGCTTGAACTTGTCGGCAATCGCCTTGCGCAGTTCCGGAATACCCGAAACCGGCGTGTATTTCGTTTCGCCGCGCTTGATGGCGTCGATGGCCGCTTCCTTGATATTTTCGGGCGTATCGAAATCCGGCTCGCCGGCGCCAAGGCTGATCACATCGCGGCCCTTCGCTTTCAGCTCACGGGCTTTCTGGGTAACGGCGATGGTGGCGGATGGCTTTACGCGGGAGAGAATGTCGGCAAGGAAGGCCATTTTTAATCGGTCCTATTGGGGTTGACATCGGCAGAGGTTGGAAAACTTGTCATCTGCGGCATTTTCTATGTCGAAAGACAGGCCTTCTTTCAAGGTCAAAAGCCGGCTTATGTGCTGCATCGCAGAATTTAAACCTTCCTTAACCCGGAAGTAACGCTTGATACGCTACATTCGCGAGCCTAGAGGTCGTGTCTCTATAGCTGGTTGAAAAATGGCGCTCAAAAGCATCTTTTCCAGTCTTGTCCGCGAGGTCGATGGCACATGGTCCACCGTCTATAGCACCTTCAACCTGAAATCGGCCCTGCAGCCCATTTTCCGCCGCACGGCGAGCGGTATTCTCGACATCGATTCCTTTGAGGGTCTGGTGCGTCCCCATCGCAATGGCGAGCCGGTGACGCCGGGAGAATTCTTCTCGCTGGTCGCGCCGGAAGATATCGAAAATATCGACAGCATCCTGCGCACGATCCACATTCTCAACACCGGCCGGCTCAACCGGTCCCGCGCCCGCATCTTCGTCAATTTCCATCCGGGGCTGTTCCAGACTCCGGCCAAGATGCGCCAGGAAGTGGAGCGCATGCGTCTTGCCGCCCACGAAGCCGGCATGACGGCGGATCGCATCGTCTGCGAAATATCCGAGAAAAAAGCCTCCGATACGCAGATGGTCGCCGACTTCGCGTACCACATGCACGATATCGGCTTTCGCGTGGCGCTCGATGATTATGGCGCGGGCGATTCCGACATCGACCGGGTGAAGCTCATCAAGCCGGACTATGTGAAATTCGAAGCCGGCTGGGTGCGCGATTTCATGCAGAATTCGGCGGGCGCTGCCCTTCTGCGCGTCATCGTCAGCCAGTTTCGCGCCGATGGCATAGAGCCGGTCTTCGAAGGACTGGAAGCTGCATGGCAGGTCGATCTGTGCGAAGAACTCGGCGTCTTCTTGATGCAGGGCTACGTGCTGGCAAAGCCAGAACTTGCCCCGACTAGTTTCGACACACGTTTCCCGGAACTCGGTAGTGAATATTTCGCCCCCTCAAGGACGGAAAGAGGCCCTGCGCCACCGGCATTTTTCCGGGAAGAACGCCCCGCCGATCCGCACCCGCTGCGCCAGACCCGGACCTTCGGAAAACGCGGCCTCTGACGCCAAATCCGCCCAAACGGCTCTCCTAACCGGCTTTGCCACAATATTGCCGCAATAAATGCCGCGGAACGCCAGAATTCGGTCTCCAAGCCGTCCATTTCGAAGCCTCTTTTATCCTTTAAGAACAGGGACAAGAGGCGACAGCCATGTTTACCAACGATCGGACTTCCGTTGAAAGGTTAAGGGCGCAGAGAACGCTGTTTTCCCTCTGGATGGCCGTTGCGGCGTTTCTTGTCATCGTCACCATGGCCGCCGGCATCGCAACCTCGGCCAATGCGGCTGCCCAGGCGGTCGATACCCTGCATACTTCCGCCATTCCGCAGGTGGCAGCGACGACGAAAGCGAGTCCCCACATCCTGCTCATCGTCCTTTCGGCCGCGGCCTTCATTGGCCTCGGCATTGGCGGCCTGACGCTCACCCGGCGCAGCCTGAAGGACGAGGCCCGCCGCTACAAATAAGCGGCCCTCCCCTCGACTTGCGGCATCGGCAGCTTGCTGCTAAAGCACCCGGAAACAGTCATCCGCATCGCGGATCGATATTTCAAAAATCCCCGAATTGCCACGGCCGCGACTGAATGATCTTCCGGCCCTGCCGTGCTGGTGCCAACAATGACGCGTATTCAGGCCAATATGCTGCTTCTGCTCGCCGCAGCAATCTGGGGAGGCGGCTTCGTCGCGCAATCCTCCGCCATGGCGTCTATTGGCCCATTCTGGTTCGTCGGCCTGCGTTTCGCCATTGCCGCCATCGCCGTGCTGCCCTTCGCGTTCATGGAAACACGGTCGCTGAAATCGCCGCCGCGCCGGCGCGAAATCGGCAGCTTCATCCTCGTGGGTCTGGCCCTGTTCGGCGGCGCCACCACCCAGCAGGTCGGGCTCCTGACCACGACCGTCACCAATTCCAGCTTCCTGACCGGGCTCTACGTCATCTTCGTACCGGTGATCGCCGTCGTGCTTTACCGCCGTCATCCCCACTGGATCGTCTGGCCATGCGCGCTGATGATGCTGGGCGGCATATTCCTGCTCTCCGGAGGCGCATTCGAGGCGCTGACCACCGGCGATATTCTCAGCATCATCTGCGCCTTCTTCTGGGCGATCCAGATCACGCTGGCCGGGCGCTTCGTCTCCGAAAGCGGAAGGCCGCTGGCGCTTTCCTGCACCCAGTTCGCCGTTTGCTCCCTTCTTAGTTGCATGATCGGCGTCGTGTTCGAACCGATCAGCATGGCCTCCATCGAGGCGTCGCTGGCGGAAATCCTCTATGTCGGCCTCGTCTCCTCCGGCCTCGCCTTCGTGCTGCAGGTCATCGGCCAGCGTTACACCACCGCCCCGCAGGCCGCGATATTCCTGTCCTCGGAAGCGCTTTTCGGCGCTTTGCTGGCTTCGGTGTTCCTGAAGGAAACCATTTCAAGCGCCGGCTACATCGGCTGCCTGATCATATTCGTCGCGATCCTGATCGTGGAACTGGTGCCGGAATTGACGCGCAAACGGCAAAAAACCATGGCTGGAGCGGCCTGACGCAAAAAGAACTTATTTTTCTCGTTCCGCCGTAAATCCAGATAGGGCATTCAAATTTTGCCGTGAAATCCTGCGGTAAACGGCAATTATTTCATCAACTGTCGCTTCTGCGGAAAAAATATGCGATTGCGCAATCTTATTCTACCGCAGGTTTTTTATCTGACAAAAAGCCCGTGAAAACTTTTGCTTGCCAATTTTCGATAAACGCATCACTCTACCGCGGTTCGGGCAATTTGCGAGCATGGGAAGGCCTATAATTTTGCGCACTGGGGACGCTATAAACCTCGGGCGGTGGGACGAAAAACGTTGGATGAGAACGCCATTACTTCCCGCTGCGAAGGTCCATTTTCTCAATAGTCAAAAACTGCCTGCCAACGCCCACGCGGGGCAAAACTGTAATGCTGCCTGTAGCTGAACGCGGGCAGAGCGAAAAGGACCTGATGCATGGCCGAAACTGGCACCGTAAAATTCTTCAATACAGACAAAGGCTTCGGCTTCATCAAGCCAGACAATGGTGGCGCTGATATCTTTGTTCACATCTCTGCCGTACAGGCTTCTGGCCTGTCCGGACTTTCAGAAAATCAGAAAGTGAGCTTCGACACGGAACCGGATCGTCGCGGCAAGGGGCCGAAGGCAGTCAATCTGCAGATTGCTGGCTGACCCTAAAACGGCTTTCTTTTCTAGTTGAAGCCCGGCAGGAATGCCGGGTTTTTTTGTGCGGTCCCGCAGGCCTTAGAGCATTTCCAGGAAAAGTGGAATCCGGTTTTCCGTCTGGGAATGCGTAAAAACTCTAATAGGCCGGCGCTCAGAGCCCCTTGAGATAGGGGTTGGTGAGCCGCTCCTCGCCCAGCCGTCCACCCGGACCATGGCCGCAGATGAAACCGACATCGTCACCCAGCGGCAAAAGCTTGTCGCGGATGGACGCCATCAATTGCTCGTGGTTTCCGCCCGGCAGGTCCGTGCGCCCCACCGATCCCGAAAACAGCACGTCGCCGACATGGGCGAAGTTCTGGTCGCGGTTGTAATATATGACGTGGCCGGGCGCATGACCTGGGCAATGATAGACCTCGAAGACGTGGTCTCCAAATGAGACCTTATCGCCTTCCTTCAACCATGTATCAGGCACCACATTCTTCAGACCGCTGATGCCGTATTTCTCCGCCTGCACCTCGATCCTCTCCAGCAGAGGCCGGTCGTCCTCATGCGGCCCGATGACCGGCAGCGACAGCTTTTCACGCAGCTCATCGGCACCGCCGGCATGATCGAGATGCCCGTGCGTCAGCCAGATTTCCTTCAGCGCGATGCCGTTTTCAGACACGACCTGGAGAATGACGTCCACATCCCCACCGGGATCGACGACGACGCCCTCTTTGGTGTCCTGATCGAACAGGATAGTGCAATTCTGCTCGAATGGCGTGACCGGAATAATGCCCGCCTGCAATTTTCCCATATCCTGTATCTCCTGTCTGAAAGCTCCAGCCTCCTATAGCCCGCGACCGGGTGCGGCACAATGGCGGCGGAAAAGACGGCGACTTCCGGCGACTGAAGCAGTCTAAAATATAATTGGAAACAGTGAGATAGCAACAAATCCTAGGCTGATGGCGGGATTTGCCGGCAAAAAATGTGGAACGCCCCGATGGTTGCGACGTTGTAGCTCCAGTCTTGAAAGGAGTGAGACACATGGACAAGACGCTTAAAATGCTCATGGCTGGCGGCGCCTTCGCCTTGATGGCCGGTTTCGCGAACGCCGCCATGGTCGCCACCACCGCATCTGATATTTCCGTTCGCTCAGGCCCCGGTGAAGACTATCCCGAAGTGGGACTGGCCACCCGCGGCAGCAATGCGGTTCTGGATGGCTGCATGGAAGGCAGCAGCTGGTGCCGGATCGAAGTCAACGGTCTGCGCGGCTGGGCCCACGCCGATCATCTGAATGTCATGTATGAGGGCTCTCCGGTCATTCTCGAACAGCGCCGCTCGGAACTCAGCGTGCCGGTCGTGACCTACGAAACGACCTCGAGCGTGCAGGTAGAGCCCAATCCCGGCGATCCGAACCTCGGCCGCGTCGGTGAGGTCGATCCTCCGCAATCGGTGATCACCTACATTGACGAACATCCCGCAGACACCGTCACATATGACGGCGACATAGCCGTCGGCAGTGTGTTGCCGTCGGATACGCGTCTCGTCGAAATTCCGGACTATCAATATCGTTATGTCCGGGTGAACGACGTGCCGGTTCTGGTAGAACCTTCGACACGACGGATCGTTTACGTCTATCAGTAAACGCACGGCGGACATCAAGAGACGGATGAAGAGCGCGGAGTTTCCGCGCTCTTTTCTATTTCCGGTAAAGGTCACTCAGGATTCCAGTTGCACCCGCACCCGCGCCATATTATCCACCGCAACAGAAAATGATCGCGGCATTCTCCCGAGCGGACGCATTTTCGGCTATGTTTACAGAATATTGGCGCATCGACGCCTGTCAGCTTATGATCAGACAGCCGCAGAATATGAAGGAACCGTAGTGCCACCGCAATCGCTTAAAACCGCAGCCGCCAGGCAGACACCGGCACTCCCGAAGGTTGACGACGGCAAGATCGACTTCGACACGATCGAGGCGCTGTTTTTCGCCTATCGCGATTTCGTCTCCGATCCCGATGTCATTCTGTCGAAACTGGAATATGGGCGCGCGCATCACCGGGTGGTCTATTTCGTCAGCCGGCAGCCGGGCATGACGGTGGCGGATCTGCTCGATACGTTGCAGATTACCAAGCAGAGCCTTGCCCGTGTGCTGAAGCAATTGATCGACGACGGTTACATCCGCCAGATGGCAGGCCCGGAAGACCGCCGCCAGCGCAGGCTTTACCCCACGCTGACGGGCCGTGAACTGGCGCTGGCGCTGAGCGAGCCGCAGTCGCGCCGCATCGACCGCGCGCTGGAAGGTCTCGGGCCGGACGCCCGCGCCTGCGTGCGCAAATTCCTGGCGCAGATGCGCAGCCCGACGACGACAACCACCGTGGAGGACGAGTGACGATGGCGACAGCACCGACAAAACGTCCACCGGCGGATGACGATGCGGCCCATCTCCTTATCGTCGACGACGATGCCCGTATTCGCGATCTTCTGCAGCGCTTTCTGGGCGACAAGGGCTATCGAATCTCCGTGGCTGCCGATGCCGCCGAAGCACGGCGCAAAATGGTGGGCATCCGTTTCGATCTGCTCATCCTCGACGTGATGATGCCGGGCGAAAACGGGCTTTCGCTGACCCGTTCGCTGAACGAGGACAAATCCGTGCCGGTCATCCTTCTGACCGCCCGGTCGGAAGCGGATTCGCGCATCGCCGGGCTGGAAGCCGGAGCGGACGATTATCTCGCCAAACCCTTCGACCCGCGCGAGCTCGTCCTTCGCATCAACAACATCCTGCGGCGCAATACCTCGCCCGATACCCCCAAGATCGAACAGATCATGTTCGGCCCCTACAGCTTCTCCATCGCCAAAAAGGAATTGCGGCGCGGCCCCGAAACGATCCGCCTGACGGATCGCGAACAGGAGATCATGCTGCTTTTTGCGCTGCGCGCCGGCGATACCATTCCCCGCCACGAGCTGGTGGAAGCGGAATCGGAAGTGGGCGAAAGAACCATCGACGTGCAGATCAACCGTCTTCGCCGAAAGATCGAGGACGACCCTGCCAATCCTGTCTATCTGCAAACGGTGCGCGGCATCGGTTACCGCCTGAGCGTGGACTGACGAGCACCCAACGAAGGGCGAACGCACGGCCATGGCGAGCCTCGATTTTCTCAGCACGGTCAGAAACAGCGGCGTGGCCAAGGCCTGGCGCATGTCGGGCAGATGGCTGCGCCATTGGCTGCCAACCGGCCTCTACACCCGTTCGCTGCTCATCATCATCCTGCCGATGATCCTGCTTCAGGCCGTGGTCGCGGCCGTTTTCATGGAACGTCACTGGCAGCTCGTGACGGAACGCCTCTCCTCCGCCGTGACGCGCGATATCGCCGCGATCATCGAGCTTCTGCAGACGGACCCGGAGGAAGACGACTATCAACGCGTCATCCGCATCGCCCGCGACAAGCTGGGTCTGAGCGTCTATATCGAACCGAAGGCGGATCTGCCTGCTCCGAGACCTGAGCCGCTGTTTTCGATCCTCGACAGGATTCTGGCGGATCAGTTAACGCAGCAGATCGGCCGACCGTTCTGGATCGACACCTATGGCAATGGTTCATTGGTCGAAATCCGCGTCCAGCTGGAAGACAAGACCCTGCGCGTCTTCACAAGCCGCAGCGCGGCCTATGCCTCCAACACCCATATCTTCCTTGTCTGGATGGTCGGGGCATCGCTGGTGCTGATCGCCATCTCCATCCTCTTCCTGCGCGGGCAGATCAAACCCATCGAAGCGCTTGCCAAGGCGGCGGAAAACTTCGGCAAAGGCCAGAAGATCAGCGGCTATTCCCCGCGCGGTGCGGATGAGGTGCGGCGCGCCGGCCTCGCCTTCATCCTGATGCGCGAGCGTATCGAGCGGCAGATGGAGCAGCGCACCGCCATGCTGAACGGCGTCAGCCACGACCTGCGCACCATCCTCACCCGCTTCAAGCTGCAACTGGCGCTCGCGGGCGACAATCCCGACCTCGAGGGGCTCGACAAGGATGTCGAGGACATGCAGTCGATGCTGGAGGCCTATCTGACCTTCGCCCGTACCGATGTCGAAGAGGATGTCGGCACGCTGGAGCTTCCGGCCCTTCTCGAAAAAATCAGCCATGATTTCGAGCTGCACGGCAAGAAATTCAGCTACGAACTCTATAATATCGAGCGGATCATCGCGCGGCCGAACGCGCTGTCCCGGCTCGTCGCCAATCTGGCCGAAAATGCACGGCGCTACGCCGGCAATCTCCACATCGATATCCGCAAGGCGCCGCGTTCCATCATCATGACCTTTGACGATGACGGACCGGGCATTCCGGAGAACTCACGCGAGGATGTGTTCAAGCCGTTCTTCCGGCTGGACGAGGCGCGCAACCTCAATGCTTCGGGCACCGGCCTTGGCCTTTCCATCGTTCGCGACATCGCCCGCAGCCACGGCGGCGATGTGACGCTCGATGAAAGCCCGATGGGTGGATTGCGGGTAATCGTCAAAATTCCGGCTTAAAGCACCGGATCGAAAAGTGTGTCACGGACCCACTCCGGCACTGAGCCGTCGTGTTCCATCAGCACATTTTCTCGCCGTTCGGTACTGGCCGTTCAACGGCGGCAAGCACGATATCGCCATTGGCATCGGCAAAACCGAGCGTCAGAACCTCGGACCGGAAAGGGCCGATCTGGCGCGGCGGAAAATTCACCACGCCCAGAACCTGCCGGCCGACAAGGCTTTCCAGCGTATAATGCACCGTGATCTGCGCCGAGGATTTCTTGACGCCGATCTCCGGCCCGAAATCGATCTTCACCTTGAAGGCAGGCTTGCGCGCCTCGGGAAAAGGCTCGGCCTCGATGATGGTGCCGACGCGGATATCGACCTTCTCGAAATCGGCATAGGAAATTTCACCGCTCATCGCCCGTCCCTTCAGCCCGCCAGCTCTTCAGCGCGGGTTTTTGCGGCAGCGACCGCCCTGTCGAACAGGGGCTGCATGCCGTCTTCCGCCATCAAAACGGACAGCGCCGCAGCCGTGGTGCCGCCCGGCGAGGTGACATTCTGGCGCAGGCGCGCCGCTTCGTCGGAGGATTGATGCAGCAGCTCACCGGCGCCGGCCACGGTCTCGCGCGCCAGACGCATGGCCACATCCGCCGGCAGACCGGCCTTGCGGCCGGCTTCGGCCATGCATTCCACCAGATAGAAGACATAGGCCGGGCCGCTTCCCGAAACGGCGGTTACCGCGTCGATATCGCTTTCGGCATCCACCCATTCGACCGGGCCGCTGACTTTCAGCAGCCCGTCCACCACCGTTTTAAGCTCCGGCGTCAACAGCTCGTTGGCATAGGCCCCCGTGACGCCACGGCCGACCATGGCCGGTGTGTTGGGCATGGCCCGCACGGCCGCAACCTTGCCGAAATGCGAAACGAACGTGCCGATGGTGGTGCCCGCGGCAATCGAAACGACGACCGTATTCGGGCCCAGCAGGGGTTTCAGTGAGGGCAGTACGGCTTCCATCATCTGCGGCTTCACCGCCACGAAAAGAATACCGGCCTTCACACCCTCGGGCACGCTTTCGCTATGGGTGGCTCCGGCTTCCGCAATCGTCGTCCGCATGGCGTCGGAAGGGCGCGGATCAATCACGATGACCTGCGATCCCGGCACGCCCTTTTTCAGCCAGCCTGAAAGCAGAGCGCCGCCCATATTGCCGGCGCCCACCAGGACGAGCGGCCCGGAAGCCTTATATACCATCTTACGCTTCTCCGACGGTCTCGAACATGACCGCTTCGATTGCACTTTTCGCATCCAGCCCCGACCAGACGACGAACTGGAATGCCTGATAATATTGTTCGCAGGCCTCCAGCGCGCTGGAAAGCAGCACTTCCACCTGCTGGTTGTTCGGCTCGGCGCCGCCCGCCAGAAGCAGGGACTGGCGGAAGATCACCACATCTTCCTGCCGCCACAGATCGAAATGCCCCATCAGCACCTGACCATTGACCTGGGAGAGCAGACGAATAACTTCGTTGACGCGCTGGTCCGGCACCTTGATATCGAAGGCGCAGGCAAGATGCAGCGCCTCGAACTCTTCCATCCATGAAAAGGAAACGTGATAGTCGGCCCAGTGACCGGCGACGGTCATGGCGATCTCATCTTCGCCCGAACGTTCGAACGACCAGTCGTTCGAGGCCGCGACGATCTCGATCATGTCCACGGGATTGGACTGACGCTCAATTTCAAATTCTATCAGACTCATGCGGCACCTTCTCAGCCGGTAGGAATGTCCTGTTTTGAACGCCGGGCACAAAACGCACATACAAACCGGGATAAACATTTGAGACGATTGCCCGACACCACCAGAATTACGCATTCACCCTGTCTGGAGCTTACCAGGTCTTTTCGAATCATCATTTAAAATCAGTGTATAATGGCCGAGTCCTGCTGCCACCCCTTCCCCGCCATTTTTGCTTTTTGAACAGTGGATATCTCCTCCCCCATCACCTCAGGCGAGATACATAAGCGACTCTGCCGATTGCGTTTTTTGGAAGTGTCCACAGGCCCCAAAAAATTCGCGCAGGAGGGATGATTTTAACAACCGGGAGTCATTTCGGGCGGAATGGGCCGAAAACAAAAAGTCCCGGAATCGCAAGCGATCCGGGACCCATCGAAAAAAGCGTTAAAAAATCAGTCCTTGGCGGCGGAAAGCTTCGCTTCCAGAGCCTCGATACGGGCGCGCAGCGCGTCGTTTTCATCACGCGCCTGAATGGCCATTTCGCGAACGGCATCGAATTCCTCGCGCCGGACGACGTCCAGACTGTTCAGCCAACGATCCGCCTGGGCGTGAAAAGCGGCTTCGGCTTCCTTGCGCACACCCTGCGCCGCGCCGGCCGCATCGGTCATCAGCTTGGCGAATTCATCCAGAAAACGGTTGGTGCCTGTCGTGCTCATGGCGCTCATCCTTCGTCGGTTCAGGGGCATCGTCTTGCCCGCTGTTGCTAGCCTTCAGGTATGCACTCCATCGCCGCCTTGCAAGCGAAATCGAAAAATCGCAAGAGCTTGCATGGCCTTTGCTATCTTAAGCCGCAGCTTGAAGAATAACCTTGACCGCCGCCATCGCAATCGCCATTTTCCTTGGCGTCAGGGAGACCGGTGAGCATCATCGCCCGGCCCCATGAGGCAATGGCTCGTTCCGTTGTCCGCCCCGCAACGATGACGGAATATACGGATTGTTAGCCGCTCCCACCCAACTCGCCATCATGCCATTCCCCAATATCGATCCCGTAGCGCTGTCCCTCGGCCCGCTCTCGATCCACTGGTACGGCATCGCTTATGTCGCGGGCATCATGCTCGGCTGGTTTTATGCCCGTCGCCTCGCCCGCACGGATCGCCTGTGGCCGAACGAGACGTCGCCGATCTCGGCGCAGCATCTTGACGATTTCATCCTCTGGGCAGCCGGCGGCATCGTACTCGGCGGGCGCATCGGCTACATCCTGTTTTACGATCTCGCCGCCGTCGCCGCCAATCCCATCAGGGCAATCGAGATATGGAACGGCGGCATGTCGTTCCATGGCGGCCTGATCGGCACCACCATCGCCATGATCCTTTTCGCCCGCAAGAACAGCATTCCGGTCTGGAGCATGTTCGACATCGTCGCGGCCGTAGCACCCATCGGCCTGCTGTTTGGGCGCATCGCCAATTTCATCAACGGCGAATTGTGGGGGCGCATCGCCGACGTGCCATGGGCGGTCGTCTTCCCGACCGGCGGCCCCTTCGCGCGGCACCCGAGCCAGCTTTATGAAGCCGGCCTCGAAGGCCTCGTGCTCGTCATCGTTCTTGCAATCGCCATCTACGCCTTCAGGGCGCTGAAGACGCCCGGCGTCGTCACCGGCATCTTCGTCTGCGGTTACGCGCTATCGCGCATCTTCGTAGAGTTCTTCCGCGAGCCGGACGCCCAGATCGGTTATCTCGCCGGCAACTGGCTGACCATGGGCATGGTGCTCTCCACGCCGATGTTCGCTCTCGGCCTCTGGGCGGTTCTGCGGGCGCGCAGCGCGGCAAAAAGCGCCTGAACGGTATGACCCGCCATGACGACACCGCTCGCGCAACGCATCAAATCACTTATCCGGCTCAACGGTCCGCTTAGCGTTACCGACTTCTTCTCGCTCTGCCTCGCCGACCCGGAGCACGGTTATTACAGGAGCCGCGAGCCCTTCGGCCGTTCGGGCGATTTCATCACCGCACCTGAAGTCAGCCAGCTTTTCGGCGAAATGCTCGGCGTTTTCGTGGTCCATGCCTGGCAGAGGCACGGCGCGCCCATGGAAACCCAGCTGGTGGAAATCGGCCCCGGCCGCGGCACCATGATGTCGGACATGCTGCGCGTCATCCGCCGCATCGCACCGCCGCTTTACGAGACGATGCGGGTGCATCTGGTCGAAACCAGCCCCCGCCTTTCCGCCATCCAGAAGGAAACGCTGGCCGCACATGCGGACAGGCTGACCTGGCATGACAGTTTCGACGATGTGCCGGAAGGTTTCCTGCTCCTCGTCGCCAACGAGCTTTTCGACGCCATTCCGATCCGGCAATTCATAAAAACACCACAGGGTTTCCGCGAACGGGTCGTCAGCCTCGACGCCAATGACGAACTTGTGTTCTCGACCGGGCTTGCCGGCATAGACCCGGCCCTGCTGCCGCCGCAGCCGGAACGGCAGCCGATTGGCGCCATAGTCGAGATTTCGCCTGCCCGCGAAGCCGTGATGACCGCGATCTGCCAGCGCCTCTCCGTCCACGGGGGCACGGCGCTCGCCATCGATTACGGCCATCTGGTCGCCGGGTATGGCGATACGTTGCAGGCCATGCGCAACCATGCCTTCGACCCGGCGCTTGCGCATCCCGGCGAAGCCGATCTCACCAGCCATGTCGATTTCGAAAGCCTCGTGAAAACAGCCGAAGCAACCGGCGTACACGTCAACGGCACCCTGAGACAGGGCGACTTTCTCTATGGCCTCGGTCTCAAGGAACGCGCGGCCGCACTTGCCGCCAAAGCCACGCCGGACCAGACGCTGGAAATCGCCGAAGCGGTCAACCGCCTCGCCGGCGAAGGCGCCGGCAAGATGGGGGAACTTTTCAAGGTCATCGCCGTTTCAAGTCCCGCGCTTCATCTCCTGCCGTTTCGCGCGGTGGATTGACAGCGCAATCACCTCTGGGCCAACATCGCCGCGACACACGAAGCAGGCACACTGCATCACACACGCCGCGCAACGCCGCGGCAACCGGAAACATCTCGCTTAACCGTACCTCACTGGCCAACAGCGATATTCTCCAAGGAACTCCCGCACCATGCAGAACGCAACGCTGCCGCTCCCCATCCAGAGTCCCCTGCTCGCCGACTATAGCAAAAACCGTATCCGTCACGGTTTTTTCACCCGGCAGGGCGGGGTGTCGGAAGGGCTTTATCAGGGCCTCAATGTCGGCCTCGGCTCGCATGACGAACCGGAACGGGTGCAGGAAAACCGTCGGCGCGTAACGCAATGGTTCGGCCTGTCGGCGGAGCGCCTCGCCACCGTGCACCAGATCCATTCCCCCGATGTCCTCGTGGTCGATGAAACCTATGACGGCAGCCGCCCGCAGGCCGACGCCATGGTAACCGCGACACCGGGTTTCGTGCTTGGCGTGCTGAGCGCCGATTGCGGCCCGATCCTGTTTGCCGATGCGGAAGCCGGCGTCGTGGGTGCCGCCCATGCCGGCTGGAAAGGCGCGCTGTTCGGCGTGCTCGAAAACACCATCGAGACCATGACGACGCTCGGCGCCAGCCGGGAACGCATCGCCGCCTCGCTCGGCCCTTCGATCAGCCAGAACAATTATGAGGTCGGTCCGGAATATGTGGCGCGTTTCACCGATGTCGATCCGGCCTATGCGAATTATTTCGCCGGGACGGAGAAGGAAGGCCACGCATTGTTCGACCTCAAGCAATTCACCATCGACCGGCTGACGAAAGCCGGTGTGAAAGCGGAAAATCTCGGCCTCTGCACCTATCCCGACGAACATCGCTTCTATTCCTACCGCCGCACCACCCACCGCGCCGAACCCGATTATGGCCGGCAGATTTCCGCAATCGCAATTCTGGAGGACTGACATGGCCCTGCATTTCGAGCTTTCGGAATTCGATGCCCGCCGCGAGCGTCTGCTCGCAAAAATGGCCGAGGAGAAGCTGGACGCCCTTCTGCTTTTCGCGCAGGAAAGCATGTATTGGCTGACCGGCTACGACACGTTCGGCTACTGCTTCTTCCAGACGCTGGTGGTCAAATCGGATGGCTCCATGACGCTTCTGACCCGCTCGGCGGATCTGCGCCAGGCCCGCAATACCTCCATCATCGAGAATATCCTGATCTGGGTCGACCGGCCCAATGCCGACCCGACGCTCGATCTGAAGAACCTGCTGAGCGATCTGGACCTGCTGGGTGCAAAGATCGGCGTCGAATACGACACCCACGGCATGACCGGCCGCGTCGCCCGCCTGCTGGACAACCAGCTCGCCAGCTTCTGCCAGATGAGCGACGCTTCCTATCTGGTCAGCACACTGCGGCTGGTCAAAAGCCCGGCCGAGATCGCCCATGCGCGCAAGGCGGGCCAACTGGCCGATGCGGCGCTGGACGCGGCGCTGCCGCTCATCAGGCCCGGCGCGGACGAGGCCGCAATTCTCGCGGCCATGCAGGGAGCGGTCCTGGCCGGCGGCGGCGATTACCCCGCCAATGAATTCATCGTCGGTTCCGGCGCGGATGCGCTGCTGTGCCGTTACAAGGCCGGCCGCCGCAGGCTCGACGACAAGGATCAGCTGACGCTGGAATGGGCCGGCGTCAGCGCCCATTACCATGCCGCCATGATGCGCACGGTGGTAATCGGCGAACAGGACTTCCGCCAGAAGGAGCTTTACAGCGCCTGCCTGCAAAACCTCACCGCCATCGAAGAGGTGCTGGGGCCGGGCAAGACCTTTGGCGATGTCTTCGACGTGCATGCCCGCGTGATGGACGAACGCGGCTTGACCCGCCACCGGCTGAACTCCTGCGGTTATTCGCTGGGCGCGCGCTTCTCGCCGTCCTGGATGGAGCATCAGATGTTCCATGCCGGCAATCCGCAGGAGATTACCGCCGACATGACACTCTTCGTGCATATGATCGTGATGGATTCCGATTCCGGCACGGCCATGACGCTCGGCCAGACCTATCTGACCACCGACGGCGCACCGGAGCCGCTCTCGCGCCACAACCTCGATCTTCTCACAGCTTAAATCGCTGCCGGGTTTGACAGAGCGGGAAAACCGCCCTTACATTGCGCCACCTTGGGCAAGAAGGAGCGGAACATGAGAGGGAAAATCGCATGAGCCGGACGGGGTTCACCCCCCTTTTTCCGGCCATCATTGTTCCAGCGATGATGCTGGCCCTGTCAGGCTGCAACACGACGGAAGCGCTTACACCGCAGGTGGATGTCGGCCACAATGCCTCGCAGTCGACACCCGTGACCCAGGGCGATCTCGACCAGATGGCCGCCGCCGCCGACCGCGCCCCCACGGGCGCTCCGGCAACCGCAACATCCGTTCCCGCCTATGCACCGCAAAACTCGTTGCAGGCGCAGGCACAGGCGCTGTCCAACGGCAGCCAGTATGGCGAGCCGCTTCGCCAGAACCAGACCGCAACCCAGCCACCCGCCGCCGCTCAACCCGCCCCCGCGCAGCAGACGGCATCGCTTGCGCCCGCCTCTTCCGCAAACTCCATCCGCTTCCTGCCTATCATCGGAGCCCCGGTTCAGGCGGTGACGCCGCTGTCGCGCCAGCTCGGGGCCGAAGCGCGGGCGAAGGGGCTGACCATCCGGGCCTCAAACGACAATTCGGCCGAAAACATCCTGAAGGGATATTTCTCCGCCTTTGCCGATGGCGCCAAGGTCAATGTCGTTTACGTCTGGGACATTCTGGACGCCAATGGCGTGCGGCTTCACCGCCTGCAGGGGCAGGAAACGGTGGCGGCAAAAGGCAGCGATCCATGGGCCGCCGTGACCGACAGGGTCATGCAGGATATCGCTGCAAAAACGCTCAACGACTATTCGTCATGGAAGCAGTCTCAACAGGGATGAGGTGAAAACGGCGGGAGAAGTCACAGAGATTTCACGAAAATCATTGCGAAAGCGCGGAGTCCTCTTGCAATCGGAAGCAACAGCGCTATTAAGGCGCGCATGGCAACAAGGCGTATCCGGCAAAGGCTTTTCAGCCGGATGTTCCTCCCCTTGAACGACGCTTGGTTACGGTGGATTGAGCCCCGTGATGCAAGGCGATGGCATGGAAACAGGCGGCCGCAATGAAGGTTTTCGCAGGCAATTCGAACCGGCACCTTGCCGAAGCGATCTGCAAGTATCTTAATGTTCCTCTCGGAAATGCCACTGTAAAGCGGTTTGCTGACCAGGAAATATTCGTAGAAATCAGCGAGAACGTGCGCGGCGAAGACGTTTTCATCGTCCAGTCCACCTCCTTCCCGGCAAATGATCATCTGATGGAGCTGCTCATCATGATCGACGCCATGCGCCGCTCCTCTGCCAAGCGTATTACCGCGGTGCTTCCCTATTTCGGTTACGCCCGCCAGGACCGCAAGGCCGGCCCCCGCACCCCGATTTCCGCCAAGCTCGTCGCCAATCTGATCACCGAAGCCGGCGCCGACCGCGTTCTCACCCTCGATCTCCATGCCGGCCAGATCCAGGGCTTCTTCGATATCCCCACCGACAATCTCTTCGCAGCGCCCATTCTCGCCCGCGACGTGAAGGACCATTACGACACCAACAATGTCATGGTGGTTTCGCCCGACGTTGGCGGCGTGGTTCGCGCCCGTGCACTCGCCAAGCGTCTCGACTGTCTTCTGGCCATCGTCGACAAGCGTCGTGACCGTCCGGGCGAATCCGAAGTCATGAACGTCATCGGCGATGTCTCCGGCAAGGACTGCATCCTCATCGACGACATCGTCGATTCCGGCGGCACGCTCTGCAATGCCGCCGAGGCGCTGCTGAAAAAGGGCGCCACCAGCGTTACCGCCTATATCACCCACGGCGTGCTTTCCGGTGGCGCGGTTGCCCGTGTTGCGTCCTCGAAGCTGCGCGAACTCGTTATCACCGACAGCATACAGCCGACCACCGGTGTCCAGTCCGCGCATAACATCCGCGTGGTCAGCACCGCAGGCCTGCTCGGCGAAGCGATCAACCGCACCGCACAGGAACAGTCGGTTTCCGGCCTGTTCGACTGAAGAGCTGCGGCAAACCTCGACAACCGTTCTGCCGCTTGGCGAATTGCCGCCCGGTTTAGATTCCCGGGCAGGTTGCGTTCCATGTTGAAATCGCTGGTTGCCTCGACGTCGTCCTCGGCCCTGCGCCGAGGATCCAGTCATGTTGAATGAAATCAACAGGTCGCAGATCCTCGGAGACCCGAGGATGACGCAGGAGTGTCTGGCGCGCTTCGTCATTCACCTCATTGAAGCGAACTCCGAAGTTCCCCTTAAGACGATGCCGCACCCGCATCCGGCGGCCGTTGCAGACGTGAGGCTGCGGCCTTGATTTTCGGCCACCAGCGCCGAACCCGGGTCAGGACAGCATGGCGACCGTTACGCCAGATGCTGACCGTATCGGCTGTGACCGCATCGCCGGTAAACAGATGGCGATGACGTCCGATCACCAGCGCCCGGTAGAGAAACAGGGTTGTGAGGGCGGAAAACAGGATGGACATCACCACATCGCTGAGGAAATGCCCGCCGGCCGCGATGCGCAAGCCGGACATGAGGACGATCATGCCGGCGGCGATGCCTCCCATCACCAACCGTCCGCGCCGTTGCAGCCGGGGCCAGACGAGCACGCAGAGCGGCAGGAAAAAACTGGCGATCAGCGCGGTTTCGCCGGAAGAAAACGAGCAGTTCGAATAACATTGCGCACTGTACTGAAAAGGCGGCGTGAAAAGCTGCTGCCCGCCGAATTCGGTGACGCTGAATGGGCGCGCGCGACCGATGGTCGCCTTCAGCACACCATTGACCAGAAGCCCGGCACAGAGGATCACCGGCCCACACAGGAAGGCCCACACCCGCCAGCCGGTTCTTTGCAGCGTGCCCAGCCGAAGATTGCCGACAAGGATCGTGAAAGCCAGAAGGGTGGCAAGCTCCGTACCTTCGCGCAGCGTATCCCGCAACCATTCGGGAAACGGCTCACGGCCGGACCATGGCTGCTCGACGGGCGAGAAAAACAGGGCGGAGAATCTCAGATCGATGGAGGGAAAGGTCGCGAACAGGATGACGAGCGCCAATGTCGCGAGTGTCACCCAGATCGTGATCCGCATATGCGAAAGATCATTGTCCATTGCTGCCCTCCGGCATGCATCGCGGCAGCAGGCGCCAGAGTCCGATTTCCCTGCCCTCGAGGAAACCCGGCCCGGCGGTCCAGCGGGCGACCGGAGCTTCGCCGGCAAGGCAGGCCGGCAGGCCATCCGCACTTGCCAGAAACAGGGGATTTTTCGCCTCGCCCGGTTTCAGCGGGTAAAGAAGCGCATAGTGACTGGAAGGCACGCCGGTCTCGGGCAGCGCGCGCGTCATCACCTGTTTCTCATCCCGAAGCTGATAAAAAAGCTCGGCAAGTATCGAACGGTCGGTAGCGACGATGGCGTCCGCACCCGCCTCGCGCGCCCGTAACAGACCGGTCGACACCAGCTCGGCGCGCCCGAGATACCGCGCCATCGCCAGTTCACCTTTCGGCAGGCGCAATTGCGTTCCAGCAATGGTCATCAGCGGCAGCGCGATGGCCACGATGCTACCAAGTACAAGCGTGGACACGATGAGCCAACGCCGCGACGTCAGGACCGGCACCGCCAGAAGCACGCCCGCCGCATAGGCCCCGACTGCCCAATTGGCGAGCGCCCGTGACATCAAACCCTGCGCGGTAATCAGCAGAACGATCGGCACCGAAAGAGCGACCAGCGCCCGGGTTTCGGCGTTCTTCGCACGAATTGTTGCGACGACCATGCCGACGAAAACGAACGGTCCGACCACGCCCGCCTGCGAGAAGAAGAATTCCAGCGCGGAACCGATCTTCAGCTGGACGCCATGCCAGTTCGCATTATCCGCCGTATGGCGTGCGGTCATGAAATCATGCGCCGCGTTCCACCACAGATTGGGCGCGATGACGGCGACGCAGACGAGCGCAGCAATGACCGCGTCACGCAGCCGGATGCGCCATGCCTCACAAAGCCAGCCGGCAGCGATGAAGCAGGGCAGAAAATAGATCATCGCATATTTCGACATCAGCCCGAGGCCGAAGCAGAGACCGAGCGCGATGCTCCAGCCCAGCGCCGCCCTGCCCTCGCGGCGGGCCAGCGCAAGCTTCCGCACGGAGATCATCGACAGCACGATGAACAGCATCATCGGCGTATCGGTCGAGATCAACAGGCTGCCGAGCGTTACGGCCGGCAGGGTCAAATAGATAAGGGCGGCCAGGGATGCCAGCCTGACATCATAGATCATGCGGCCGAGCGCAAGAATGGCCGCCGCCGCGACGCCATGCACCACAGGCGCGGCCAGCCGAACCTGAAACGTGCCCTCACCGCCGCCCAGAATGGTTGCCGCGCGGATAAGCCAGCCGATTAGGGGTGGCTTGGAATAGGCGCCGAGCGCCATCTCCCTGCCCCATAGCCAATATTGCGCCTCATCGACGAAAAGGTCGGTGCGGTTGAAGGCCAGCCCAACAACGCGCAACGCGGTTACAAGGACAATCGCCGCGAATGCAAATGTCAGCCATCGACGCTCATCGCCTGCCTGCTCGTAAGGCAGGGTCGCCGCCTCATGCATGCTGGCGGCGTTCTGCATGAATCAACCAGAGATTTCGGGCATAGATGAAAAGGCCGGACGCCTGGCCCAGAATGAAGACCGGATCGCGCCGCCAGATGGCGTAGGAAAGCAGCACCAGACCGCCGAGAACGGAAAAATACCAGAAAGCCACCGGAATGACCGAGCGGTTGGCCCGTTCCGAAGAAATCCATTGAACCAGAAAACGCATGGTAAACAGCATCTGGCCCATGAAGCCGGTGCAGACCCACAGAAATTCCTTCCAGCTGTTCACATGCAGCATGGACCATAAAGCCGGTGCATTCACGGCGATGTCTCCGTTTTGAAAGTTTCAGCCCAGCTTGAGCGCTTGCGCCGGCGCAGCAGCCAGGCGACGCCGATCAGGTCGTGGATGCCGACAAGCGCGCGGCCGATATTGGTGTAATGGGAATTCCCGTGCAGCCGCGCCCGGTGCGTGACGTCGACATGGGTGACCTGCCAGCCGTCGCGATTGAACAGCGCCGGGAAATAGCGGTGGTGATGATCGAAATAGGGCAAGGCGAGATAGGCGTCGCGGCGGAAGGCCTTGAGCCCGCAGCCGGTGTCGCGCGTGCCGTCCTTTAAGATCCGCGCCCGAAGCCCATTGGCGAAGCGGGAGGAAAGACGTTTTCCAAGCGTATCGCGCCGACCGACACGCTGGCCGGCCACAAGACCGAGCCGGCTGGGAGCGCTGGCGGAGAGAAGCGGCGCGAGAAGAGCCGGCAGATTGTCCGGCGGGTTCTGCCCGTCTCCATCCAGCATGCAGATGACAGGCGCACGCGCCGCCTGCACACCGCTGTGGATCGCCGCAGACTGTCCGCCCTGACGATCATGCCGGACGAGCCGCAGCATCGGGTAACGATCGCCAAGCGCAAGCACCGCATCGACCGTGCCGTCGGAAGATGCGTCGTCCACCACCACGATCTCGAAGGCGCCGACGGGCTGGCAGGCGGCAAAAATCTCCGCCACGAGCGTTTCCACACTCGCTTGCTCATTGTGCATGGGCACGACAACGGCGAAATCCGGCCTCGGTTTCACGCTGGCTCCGTCATATCCGTCCGCACTCAGTCCGCAGACATCATTGATATTGGCGAGAGAAGGAGCGCGGAAAGCTTGCATGAACATGAACAGCCGTTGAACTTCACTCGATATGCGCCCGTTCTATTGCAGTTTTATTACGGGAAACGCGTCAGTGGCGGCCGGCTATTTTTTCACGGCATGCGGGAAACAATCGTACAATTCCCAGCACTTTTAACGCGGCCGTAAACAATTTTTGCCACGGTATGGCCACGTTTTTTTGGGGGGAGGAAACAGGATGCCGGGTGTAAATCCGACTGCTGTCAAAGCTAAATCATTGTCGATAAAGGCCAAATTCGCAGCGCTCGTCACGGGCGCAACGCTGGTTTCATGTCTTTCCGTGGGGCTGTTGTCCTATGAGATGGGGAAGTCGGGACTGATCGACGCCAGCGAAATCAGGCTCGAAACGGTTGCAGGCAACCAGTCCAAGCAGCTTGATGCCTATACTTTGCGCGTCGAACAGAGCATTTCCGAGCTGTCGCAGAACGCCGCGGTCGCACAGGCGCTGGAAACGATGACCACCGTTGTACCGACGGAAAGGGATGCGATCATCCAGGCTTTCCGGCGCGAGGGCGTCTCCGAAGAGGAGCGCGCCTCCTTCAATGGCGAAGGCCTGCGACTGCTTTACGCCATTCGCCACGCCACCATCAACGCCGCCATCGCCAGCGTCTGGCGCAACACCCGTGTCAGCGACATCTATGTGATCGACAAGACCGGCCTCATTATTTACACTGTGACCAAGGGGAAGAACTTCCTCACCAGCGTGACGGAACCGCAGAACGCCGCGATCAAGGACCTGTTCGACCGCATCGAAGCCGGCAAGGACGGCTTCGTCAGCACCACAGGTTTCACTGGCGGCGAAAATGATTCGGCCATGATCGGCATGCCGCTCGCCGTCTCCAACTGGGGCCAGCTCCAGCGCAAGGGCGCCGTCATCATGCGCATCGCCGCTGATCGCATCGGCGCGGTGGTGACGCCCGAGGAAACCGGCAAGACCATCGATGACGCCGTTCTCCTGAGCGCCGACGGCAAACGTCGGGCCGGCGTACTCTCGGGCGGTGCTGACGCTGCGGTTTCCGAAAGCCTCGCCGCCCTTTCCAACGCAAACAACGCCGGAACGGTGATGGCGCAGACACCTGCGGGCAACATCTTCTATGCCTATCGCCCGGTCTCCGTCTTCGGCCAGAAACATCTTTTGGCCATCGGCCAGCAGGAAAGCAAGGTCCTCGCCGCCGCCAACGATCTCGCCTTCTGGGCAACGGTCGCGACGCTGGCCGTGCTTGCGATCATGACGCTGATCGGCATTTTCGTTTCCGCGAGCCTTACCAAGCCGCTGACCGGCCTTGCGGGGCTGATGGAGCGCCTGAACGGCGGTGAAAACAACATTGAGATCAAGGCCGTTTCCCGTGGCGACGAGATCGGCATCATGGCGCGCGCGCTGGAATCCTTCCGTCAGGGCATTCTGGACAAGCAGCGCATGGAAGCCGAATCCCATCGCAAGAGCGAAGAACTGGACGAAGAACGCGCCCAGCGGGAAATGGAAAAGGCAAGAAGCGCGAAAGAACTGGAAGAGGCTGTTGACGCACTTGCCACCGGTCTTGCCAATCTCGCGGCCGGCAGGCTCGATCTCCGCATCGACAAATCCTTCGTGCCGTCGCTCGATCATCTCCGCATCGACTTCAACAACTCCATGGCAGGCCTGGAAGCGACCATCTCCAACATCGGCGAAAGCGCCAATGCCATCCGCTCCGGCTCCGGCGAACTGAAAAGCGCATCGGAAGACCTGTCGCGTCGCACCGAACGCCAGGCCGCAGCCCTTGAGGAAGCGGCAGCGGCACTCGGAGACATGACGCAGGCCGTCAACCTCTCGCTGTCGCGCTGCAATGTCGCCGTCGAGGCGACGGCGGGCACGATGCAGGATGCGCACAAGTCCACGGCTGTCGTTAAAGAAGCGATCGTGGCGATGGAACGCATCGAGACCTCGTCGGCCAAGATCCGCCAGATCATCGATGTCATCGACCAGATCGCCTTCCAGACCAATCTGCTGGCGCTGAATGCCGGTGTGGAAGCCGCCCGCGCCGGCGAAGCCGGCAAGGGCTTTGCCGTTGTGGCACAGGAAGTTCGCGAGCTTGCCCAGAAATCGGCAGCTGCCGCCCGGGACATCACGACGCTGATCGCCACCTCGGCGGGCGATGTGGAAAGCGGCGTGGCGCTGGTGCTGAAGACGGGTGAAAGCCTCGAGCAGATCCAGAAACGCATCCAGTCAGTCAACGACCAGATCGGCGAGATCGCCACCGCATCACGCGAACAGTCCGGCCGCCTCAGCGAAATCAATGCCTCCGTCAACGAACTCGACCATGTAACGCAGCAGAACGCGGCCATGGTGGAGGAAACGACGGCCGCCGCTTTCTCGCTATCCAGCGAGGCGGACGGCCTGACCGAACAGGTGGGGCAGTTCTCGGTCGGCGGCCTCCGCCAACGGGACCAGCGTTACGCGGCATAAACCGCAACGAAAAAAGGCCGGAGGCGAAACCTCCGGCCTTTCTGTTTGAAGCCGGGCTCCCAGGGGCCGAAGCCCCTGGGAACACGCCGGCGATCTGGCACCACAGCCCCTCGCCGGCTTCCGGGGAGGACCTCAGAAGAAACCGACCTTGTTCGGGCTGTAGGACACGAGCAGGTTCTTGGTCTGCTGGTAATGATCGAGCATCATCTTGTGGGTCTCGCGACCGATGCCCGACTGCTTGTAGCCGCCAAAGGCAGCGCCCGCCGGATAGACGTGATAGCAATTCGTCCATACGCGGCCCGCTTCGATGCCCCGGCCGGCCCGATAGGCAATGTTGGTATCGCGGCTCCAGACGCCTGCGCCCAGACCGTAAACAGTGTCATTGGCGATTTCGAGCGCCTCTTCCACCGTCTTGAAGGTGGTGACGGAAACAACGGGACCGAAGATTTCCTCCTGGAAAATCCGCATCTTGTTGTTGCCTTCGAAGACGGTCGGCTGGATGTAATAGCCATCCTTCAGATCGCCCGTCAGCGTCTTGCGGTCGCCGCCGGTCAGAACCTTGGCGCCTTCCTTCTTGCCGATCTCCAGATAGCCCATGATCTTGTCGAACTGTTCCTGCGAGGCCTGCGCGCCCAGCATGGTCGACGGATTGAGCGGATCGTCCTGGCTGATCGCCTGAACGCGCTTGATCGCCTTTTCCATGAAGCGGTCATAGATCGATTCATGCACCAGCGCACGCGACGGGCATGTGCAGACCTCACCCTGATTGAGCGCGAAGAAGGCGAAACCTTCGAGCGCCTTGTCGAGGAAGGCATCGTCCTCGTTCATCACATCGGCGAAAAAGATGTTCGGCGACTTGCCGCCCAGCTCCAGCGTGATGTTGGTGACGTTGTCGGCCGCATAACGCATGATTTCCTTGCCGACCGAGGTGGAGCCGGTAAAGGCGATCTTGGCGATGCGGTTGCTCTGCGCCAGCGGCTTGCCGGCTTCGAGGCCCGTGCCGTTGACGATGTTGAGGACGCCGGGCGGCAGCAGGTCTTCGATCAGTTCCATCACGATGAGAATCGAGGCCGGTGTCTGTTCCGCCGGCTTCAGCACCACGCAATTGCCGGCGGCAAGTGCCGGTGCAAGCTTCCACGCGGCCATCAGGATCGGGAAGTTCCACGGAATGATCTGGCCGACGACGCCGAGCGGCTCATGGAAGTGATAGGCGACCGTATCGTTGTCGATTTCGCCGATCGTGCCTTCCTGGGCGCGGATGCAGCCCGCGAAATAACGGAAATGGTCGATGGCGAGCGGAATATCCGCATTGGTGGTTTCGCGCAGCGGCTTGCCGTTGTCCCAGGTTTCGGCACGTGCGATGAGATCGAGATTGTCTTCGATGCGCTGGGCGATCTTGAGCAGGATGTTGGAGCGCTCCGTCACGCTCGTCTTGCCCCATTTATCGCGAGCCTTGTGGGCGGCATCCAGCGCGAACTCGATGTCGGCTGCATCCGAACGCGGCACTTCGCAGATCTTGTGGCCGGTGACCGGCGAAAGATTATCCATGTAGCGGCCGGATTTCGGCTCCACCCATTTGCCGCCGATGTAATTGCCGTATTTCAGCTTGAAGGGCGCTTCGCCCGCTTTCTGCTGAACCTGAATGTTCATGATTTCATCCTCCCTGATGAAAACGATCCGCAGCGGACCGCATGGGAGGAAGGTGGGCCTAGATGGCGCGGTTCGGTAGAGGGGCGACGCGGTTCCGCAGCGCACATTGTCTCACATCTGCGACAAAGCCGCGTTGATCCGGCGCGATCGGCCGGATCGCAACCACAAGGACGTCAATGAACGTCGAATTTCTTCATCTTGCGATGAAGCGTGGCCCGGCTGATGCCGAGCAAGGACGCGGCCTGCGTGACATTGCCGTTGGTGCGCGACAACACGCGCCGCAGCGCCGAACGCTCCGCTTCCGCGAGGTCGGAACCGCCATCGTGGCGCTGTTCCTGAAGAACATCGGCGGCGGGCAGACCCTGCGCGATGCGGGCATCGTCCAGCTTCAGCGCGAGACGAGCGGCACGGGTCGCGCCCAGCACGAGATCGTCCTGATCCACGGCGAGCAGCGACAGCGCCGCGCCGAAACCGCTCGGGACGACGACGATTCGCGCACCCGGAAAGGCACGGCGGAACAGATTACCCTCGATGCGCTGCGCCGCGTCCTTCACCGCCTGGGTGACAAAAGAAAAGGTCATCTCGTTGATGTCGTCGCGGCAGGTGGAAATATCGAGCGCGCCGGTCACCCGGCCGGTATGATCGCGGATGGGAGCCGTGGTGCAGCAGAGTTCGGTATTCGACGTGAAGAAATGCTGATCGCGGTAGACTACCACCGAGCGCTCATCCACCAGCGCCGTGCCGATACCGTTGGTGCCCACGCTTTCTTCGCTCCAGACCGCCCCGGACCAGAGGCCAAGCGCACGGAAATCACGGTCATCGCCCGAAGCGCCGCGCCGCTCCAGCGCAACGCCCTGCGCGTCGGTCAAAAGCAGGCAGCAGCCGGATCTGCCGACGCTTTGGAAAATGCGGTCGAGTTCATCCGTGCTTTCGGCAATCAGGCCGGCCGCACTTTCGCGGGCGCGGCGGAACTCATACTCGCTGAGAAAGATCGGCTTGCAGTTTTCCTCCGGTGCAAGATGATGTTTGACCATGCAGCGACGCCAGGAGGCGACAATCGGAGAACTTGCGGCTGCGGAACGATGGCGCGCGGTTTCATACACGCGTTCCGCATGGGCGATGTCTGTCGGCATACGCTCCTCCCAAAGCTTTTCGGCGATGGTGCGCTGGAAGCGGCCATGTTTCAACAAAAAATTTCGCGACCGGCCTTGCCGGGCGCAGCCGCAGGTGCCGCCGGACTATCGGACCGCCTTGAAATAACGCCGGCCGGCGGTCACGTCCGTTTCATCCTCGGCCGAGAGGAAAGTATCGTCCACGAGATTGGCGATGGAAGTCAGCGGACCGGGCTTGCCAAAAAAGAAGCCCTGCACCTGCAAGCAACCTTCACGCCGCAGGAACTCGATATGGGCCTTGGTTTCAACGCCTTCCGCAAGCACCGGAATATTGAGGCTGTGCGCCAGAATGAGCGTCGAGCGAACGATCGCCTCCGACTGCACGTTGGTCGACAGGCCATCGATGAAAGCGCGGTCGATCTTGATCTTGTCGAAGGGGAAGCTCTGCAGCGTCGAAAGCGAGGAATAGCCCGTGCCGTAGTCGTCCATGGCGATCTTGACGCCGAGCGACTTGAGTTTGCGGATGGTGACGAGCGCGTGGCGATGGTCGGCGATGATGCTGCCTTCGGTAATTTCCAGCTCGAGCCTTTCCGGCGCAAGTCCCGTTTCGGCAAGAATTCTCTCAACCTTGTCGGGGAAATCATTATCCGCAAGCTGCTGCGGCGCGACGTTAACGGCAATGGCGAGTGACTTTTTCCACCGCGCAGCCTGCGCGCAGGCTTCTCTCAGAACCCATTCGCCCAGTTCGACGATAAAGCCGGTCTGTTCGGCGATCGGAATGAATTCGGTCGGCGAAACCATGCCCCGTTCGGGATGGTTCCAGCGCAAAAGCGCTTCAAAACCGACGATGCTGCCGCTTTTGGTGTCGTTCTGCTGCTGGTAATAAAGCTCGAACTCGTTATTGGCGAGGCCGCTGCGCATGGCGATGGCCAGCACGTTGCGCTCACGCGCGGCCTCGTCCATGGATTTGTCGTAAAAGCATATGGTGTCCGAAGTACCGCTTTTTGCCCGGTACATGGCGACATCCGCCTGGGCCATCAGAGTATCGGCATCGATGGAGCCGGTATTGCGAACCGATATGCCGACGCTTGCGCCAACCGAAAATGTCTGCCCGTTCCATTCCACCGGCTTGCTGATCTGCTCGATCAATCGCTGGGCGAATTCCGCGCCGTCGGCGCGGGTGTAATAGGAATGGGTCATCGCCACGAATTCATCACCTCCCATGCGGGCCAGAAACTCTCCGGTCTTCAGCACGGAACTCGCGCGGTCGGCGATGGCGCGCAGCACGGCGTCGCCTGCCGCATGGCCATGCACGTCATTGATTTCCTTGAAACGGTCGAGATCAATGGAAAGGAGCGCGGTGTGTGCGCCCAGCGAGACATGGCGTGTGCGGCGATTGAGATGCTCGATGAATGCCGCCCGGTTGGGAATACCAGTCAGCGGATCGTGCAACGAAAGATGGCGATAGCGGGCAACCGCCTGCTGAGTGGACTGCGCATCGATGACATAAGTGGAGAGCCCGAGCGCCAGAAGCAGAAGCGTCACCGCAATGGCGCCTCCGCCCATGATGGCCGGCGGCAGCAGGTTTTCCGGAATGACGATGCGCGGGTCGAAGGCGAAGGACATCGACGCCATGCCGGTATAATGCATCGAGGCAATGGCGAGGATGAGAAACGCCACCGCGCTATACTGGCAGAAACGGTTAATAGGCCGGGCAACGCGATTGACCGCAATGGCGCCCAGCACAGCTCCCAATATCAGCGAGGCGATGACATAGGCCTGATCCCAGAAAATCATGCCCTGAACATTATAGGCGGCCATACCCGTATAATGCATTGCCGCAATGCCGAGGCCGAGAACCACGCCACCGGCTTCCACCAGCACGCTGCGCCCGCCATAGGCGGAAATGCCGAGGCCGGCAGTCGTTGTGGTAATGGCAATCAGAAGCGACAGCCCGGTCAGATAGGGATCGTATCCCACATCGCCCGCCGCGACATAGCCCAGCATCGCCACGAAATGGGTGGTCCATATCGCCGCCCCGCCATTGACGCCCGCCAGAAACAGCCAGTTGACCTTCTGCACGCCCGTCGCCAGACGTGCTTTCGAAAAAAGGCGCATCGACACGAAACTGCCCAGCATGCAGACGAAGACCGCTGCGGCGGTGTATCGATAGTCGTGATCGATGGTGAGGCACTGGAGAACTTTGAGCATTGTCATCTACGCAATTGGAATTTTGCATAGCCTTATCATTCGCCAAGTTTTCACCCGGTTTATGTGCATGGATAAGCATATATTAAAGGTTGCAACAACCGAGTGAATTAGCGAGAACTAATAAAATTACAAAGCGGCACCCGGCAAAAACGGGCCGCTCTTGTCTTTATGCACCGTTTGTATTATAGCGCCCGCACCCGTGTAGACACCCTTGGAGGCAACGCGGGCGGGATGGCCTCTGGCCTCTCCGGTTCAGGCCGCTTCATTCGGCGTGAACTCTCCATATAACCTCGAAAGGAATTGCCATGAGCAAAGAATCGTATGAGCTCAAGGCCGAGGCGCGCGAACGAGTTGGTAAGGGGTCCTCTCGTGAACTTCGCCGCAACGGTTTGATTCCCGCTGTCATCTATGGTGACAAGCAGGCCCCCATTTCCATCGCGCTCTCGACCAACGAAGTCACCAAGCGTATCCACGCTGGCGGTTTCATGACGACGGTTGCGACCATCGACGTCGACGGCAAGAAGATCAAGGTTCTCCCGAAGGACTACCAGCTTGATCCGGTCCGCGACTTCACCATGCACGTCGACTTCCTGCGCGTTTCGGGCAACACGCTCGTCAACGTCGAAGTTCCGGTTCACTTCGTCAACGAAGAAAAGTCGGACATCAAGATCGGCGGCGTTCTGAACATCGTTCGCCACACGGTGGAATTCCACTGCCCGGCCAACGACATTCCGGAATTCATCACGGTCGATCTCGCTGGTCTGAAGATCGGCGACAACGTTCACATTTCGAATGTGAAGCTGCCGAAGAACATCACGCCGGTTATCGCCGACCGTGACTTCACGATCGCAACGATCGTTGCTCCGGCCGCTGGCGTTGCAGAAGAAACGACCGAAGAAGCTTCCGAGGAATAATCGGCGGCCGCAAGGCCGACAGCTTTGAACAATGAGGCCCGTTCCGTTTTCGGAACGGGCCTTTTAGTTTTTATGAACTTTAAAACCAGAAAGCTTGCCATCCTCACCTGATACGCAACCCGTTTCAGTGTCGATTAACACTTCCATGAAACGATACCCTCGCGCTGTCGTGGAACACCGGCCGGGCTGAGGAAATGCGTGGGAAAACAGGCTTTTGCCGAAAACCCTTGCAAAACCCTCCGGGCGGAGGAAACGGGCGCAGCAAGTCTGGGGCAAAGGGTAGCTGCAATCGAACATGGCTCATTCCGTCGAAAGTCGCTTTATCGCGATTGTTTCCGGCGCACTTCTTACAGTGGTCGCCCCGCTCTTCACGCTTTTGCTGACGCTCTCCTACCACGAAGCCATTCGCAGCCAGCGTAACCACCTTGAGATTCTGCTGTCGACCAATGCGCAGGCGCTTGCCCGGCCCCTGTGGGACCTTGATGACGACACCATAAACCAGATTACCGGCACCCTCATTTCCGACCCCGTGATCAGGATGGTCGAGGTCAGGGATACCTCCGGCCAGCTCGATATCATCCAGACGGCCGGCAGCGACATCATTCAGGATGCCGCCTCTACGACGCGCGAAGTGACCTACAAGACCACGAAGGGCTCCGTCACCGTCGGGCAATTGACGATCTATTACGACAATGTCAGCCTTCTGACCTCTTTGAGCCGCACCGAACTGGCCTTCATCACGATTTTCATCCTCGCCGTCCTCACCATCGTTCTTGCCGCCATAGCCGGCAACCGTTTCATGGTCATCCGCCCGCTGATGCGGCTCGCGGCCGCCATCGAGGCGACGCGGCGTCTCGGCTCGCGCCACCACGTCGACTGGCGTTCGAAGGACGAAATCGGCCGGCTGGCGAAAAGCTTCAACGAAATGCAGACCCAGCTTGAAAAGGAAGAGCTGGAGATCAAGAATGCGCATGAGCGCAAGACGGAAATCTACAACCGCACGCCCGCCATGCTGTTTTCGCTCGACAGGCACGACCGCATTGCCGCCGTCAGTGACTATTGGGTGCAGGCGACCGGTTACGACCGCACGCGGATACTCGGCCTGAATTTCGCCGATCTCATCCATCCCGATGACCGGCTTCTGTTTCAGCAGCGCAAGACGGCTCATCCCTCGCCCGATGCCTCGCATAGCGGCATTACGGTCCGCTTCCATTGCATGGATGGCAGCGTCATGGATGCGCTCATCCTCGAAAAGGCCCTTGATTCCGGCGATGCGGCCCATCAGAGCACCTGCCTCTGCGTCATGACGGACGTGACCGAACTGCGCCAGTCGGAAAAGCGCAACCGCCAGCAGGCCATTTCCGACCACCTGACCGGCCTTTTCAACCGCCAGGGCTTCGAGGCCATTCTCGACCTGCAAATCCGCGATGCGGACCGCAACGGCAGCGAGCTGGCCTGCCTGTTCATCGACCTCGACCGGTTCAAGGCGATCAACGACAATCTCGGCCATGCCGCGGGCGACGCCGTTCTCAAACAGTTCACGTTGAAGCTCGAACCACTGCTGACACCGCTGGACAGCGCATCGCGGCTTGGCGGCGACGAATTCGCCATCCTTCTGGCCGGCGACAAGGTGGAAGAGCGCGCCCTGCAATTCTGCGAGCGCATCTGCGCCATGCTCGACACGCCCTTCGACATCGAAAGCAACAGCATCCGCCTCAGCGCCAGCATCGGTATGGCGGTCTATCCCCTGCACGCCGCCAGCGCCTCCGAGCTTTTGCAGAATGCCGACATGGCCATGTATACCCGCAAGCGCACGGGCAAGAACGGCTCGCAGGTCTTCGACAGCTCGATAATGGACCGTGCGCGCGAACATGCGGAGCTGGAACGGGATATCGCGCAGGCGCTTTCCGAAGACTGGTTCGAGGCCTATTTCCAGCCGATTCAAGACCTCGCCACCGGCCAGACGGCGGGTTTCGAGGCGCTGCTGCGTCTCAACCACCCGGACAAGGGCCTGCTTTCCCCGGCCACAATCGTCAGCCTTGCGGAAGAAAACGGCACCATCCACCGCATCGGCAATGTCATTCTCGATCAGTCGATCGCCAATCTCGCCCGGCTGTCGCGCCTTCCGGGCATGGAACAGACCTATGTGGCGGTGAATTTCTCGCCGCTGCAATTCGAACCGGGATTGCCGACGCGCATCGCCGGCGTTCTGCACCGCCATGGCATTCTTCCCAGACGGCTGGTCATCGAGATCACCGAAGCCGTTATCATGAAGGACGATCCGCAGGTCCGGGCGATCCTCAATGCCATCCACCAGCTCGGCTGCCGCATCGCGCTGGATGATTTCGGCACGGGTTATTCCTCGCTTAGCTATCTCAGCCGTTTTCCGGTCGATATCGTCAAGATCGACCAGTCCTTCACCCGCTCGATCTGCGACGACAGGATGGACATCAGGCAGCGCAACCGCATGCTGGTCGAAGGCATCGCGGCCATCTCGCACAAGATGAACTGCGCCGTCATTGCCGAGGGCGTCGAGACGGAAGAACAGAAGGCGCTTCTGAGCGATATAGGCGCGGATTTCGGGCAGGGTTATTTCTTCGCACGTCCGAAGCCGGTCGAAAGATTGATCACCTCACTCGACACGGCGTCCGGGCAAAACCGCGCCGCTGCGCGGCAAGCATGAACCGGCAGGGGGCAGCCATGGGATTGATCCGCTTTTGCCTGATCTTTCTTGCACTCGCCACTCCGGCCAGCGCGGCCAAGCTCTTCCTGACCACCGAGGTCTATCCGCCCTATAATCTGCAGGCCAGCGACGGCAGCGTGCGGGGTGTCTATTTCGAACAGCTCAGAACCGTGCTCGAAGACACCGGCACCAGTTACGAGGTCGCCGTCATGCCCTGGGCGCGGGCGATCGCACTGGCCAGAACGCAGGCCATGCACTGCGTCTTCGCCGCTGCGAGAACACCGGAGCGGGAAAAACAGTTCAAATGGGTCACGCCGATCCATATCGACCGCAACATTCTCGTGGCGCGCCGCAACGCGAATATCGAAGCCTCCAGCCTTGAGGAAGCCAAGAAATATCGGGTGGGAACCCAGCGTGGAGATTACACTGAAGCGCTTCTGGAAAAGCTCGGTTTCCCGCAGGTGGATGTCGGCGCGGATTTCGAGATCACGCTTCACAAGCTCAAGGCCGGCCGCATCGACCTGATGCCCATGTCTGAAAGCACCTTCAAAAGCCTGCCCGCTGACACGTTCAGCGAAGTGATAACTCTCTCGCGGCAGCAGCTTGGGCTTGCCTGCAACAAAAGCGTGCCCGACGAGGTCATCGCGAAATTACAGGCCCGGCTGGACAGGCTGATCGCCGATGGAACGCAGCAGCGAATATTCGACCGCTACAATCTCGTCAGCCCCTGAGCCCATCCGAAACTCCATAAAAAGATTGACAGCCGGCGGTTTTCGGGGTGGTGACAACAGCATCATCAGGCAAAACGCGGACATGCCCCATGAAGATCATCGCAGGACTTGGTAATCCCGGCACGCAATATGCGGGAAACCGTCACAATATCGGCTTCATGGCCGTCGATGCGCTGCAGCGCCTGCCGTCCTTTGCGCCCTGGTCGAAAAAATTCAAGGCGGAGATTTCCGAAGGCGAAATCGGCGGCGAAAAGGTCCTGCTGATTAAGCCGCTGACCTACATGAACCTTTCGGGTGAGTCCGTCGGCGAAGCCATGCGCTTCTTCAAGCTTGCGCCGGCAGACATCATCGCCATCCATGACGAACTGGATTTGCCGGCCGGCCGCGCCCGCATCAAGACCGGCGGCGGCCATGGCGGCCATAACGGCCTGAAATCGCTCGACGCCCATTGCGGCAAGGACTATCGCCGCCTCCGTCTCGGCATCGGCCATCCCGGGGACAAGGAGCGGGTGCATGGCCACGTGCTCGGCGATTTCGCCAAGGCAGACCGGGTCTGGCTCGATCCGCTTCTGGACGCCATTGCCGACAATGCCGCCATGCTGGTGAAAGCCGAGGATTCGCAGCTGATGAACAAGCTGGCGCTGGCCACGGGCAGCACGCCGGAAGCCGAAAAGCCGGCCAAGGCAGCCAAGCCCGCCGCACAGTCCCACATCCATCAGGCACGCAACAGCGCCCAGCCGAAAAAGCTGCCGGAAACCGGCCCGATGGCCGAAATGCTGAAACGCATGTTCAGCAAGAAGGACTAAATCGCAAATGTCTTCGGAGCCCATCGTCCCGCGCGCAGCCGGAGCCAGCGATCTGGCCGGATTGCTTGACCTTTACCGGGCGCTCAATCCGTCCGATCCTGAAATGACGACAGAAGAAGCGAACACGGCTTTCGCGGTCATGCTTGCCCAGCCGGGCCTGACCGTGTTTCTTGCGACCGAAGGCGAAGAAGCGGTCGCCACCGCCACGCTGCAGATCGTTCCGAACCTGACGCGCGCCGCCCGCCCCTATGCCCTTATCGAAAACGTGGTGACGCTGGAAAACCGTCGCGGCCGCGGATATGGCCGCGCGGTGGTGCGCCATGCCGTCGAGGCCGCTTTTGCGGCGAACTGCTACAAGGTGATGCTGCTGACCGGGCGACAACGCCCGGAGGTTCACGCCTTTTACGAAAGCTGCGGTTTCGTGCAGAACAAGACGGGTTTTCAGATCCGGCAGGATTAACGCTCACTCCTCCGGCTCGGTGGTGAACATCAGCGGAAATCCCGCTTCCTTGCCGAGATCGGTCGCTTCCTTGGCCTTGGTCTCGGCGATATCGCGCTCGCAGACAACGACGACCGCGCTGCCGAAGCGGTGCGCCGTCATCATCACCCGGTGGCCGGTTTCCTCGCTCATGCGGAAGACGGCTTTCAACACCACGGTAACGAACTCACGCGGCGTATAGTCGTCATTCAGCAGAATGACCTTGTAGAGCTTCGGCCGCTCCAGCTTCGGTTTGACTTTCGGTTTCGGCTTGAGATCGACAGGACTGTCACTCATCATGGTCGCTCGTGCCTGTCGCTCATCGCGGTTATTCATGGGAAAACCCCATTGATGACGAAAGATCGATCGCTTGACCCGCTTATATTGCGCCGCAACCGCCGCATCGGCAACCCTGCCCGAAATTCCGCACCATTAAAGGGGCTTTGCCCGCACAAATCGGCCCGCGGGCTTGACCTTGCCCTGCCCTTTCCGCAAAAGGCTCCTCAACGAATTCTTTCAAACGGACAGGTTTCAAGCCATGGGCTTCAAATGCGGTATCGTTGGATTGCCGAATGTCGGCAAGTCCACTCTCTTCAACGCGCTGACGAAAACGGCAGCGGCGCAGGCGGCCAACTATCCCTTCTGCACCATCGAGCCGAACACCGGCGAAGTGGCGGTTCCGGATGCGCGCATGAAAATCCTCGCCGACATTGCCGGCTCGAAGGAAATCATCCCCACCCGCATCTCCTTCGTGGATATTGCCGGCCTGGTGCGCGGCGCATCGAAGGGCGAAGGCCTCGGCAACCAGTTCCTCGCCAATATCCGCGAAGTGGACGCTGTGGTTCACGTTCTGCGCTGCTTCGAAGATGACGACATCACCCACGTCGAAGGCCGCATTAACCCGGTGGCCGATGCCGAAACCATCGAGACCGAGCTGATGCTTTCCGATCTCGAAAGCCTTGAGCGCCGCACGGAACAGACCCGCAAGCGCGCCACCGGCAAGGATAAGGAATCGCTGGCGCAGCTGCCTTTGATGGAAGCGTCGCTGAAGCTTCTGAACGAAGGCAAGCCGGTCCGTACCCTGCTCTCCACGCTCGATGCCGAAGAACTGCGCATCCTTCAGGGCCTCAACCTCCTGACGGCGCACCCGGTTCTCTATGTCTGCAACGTCGCCGAAGGCGATGCCGTCGATGGCAATGAGCACACCCGCGCCGTCGCAGACATGGCCAAGGCTCAGGGTGCCGAGACCGTCATCATCTCCGCTGCAATCGAATCCGAGGTCGCGCAGCTTCCCGACGACGAGGCGAAGGAATTCCTCTCCGCCCTCGGCCTCGAGGAAGCGGGCCTCGACCGCCTGATCCGCGCCGGCTACAAGCTGCTCGATCTCATCACCTATTTCACCGTCGGCCCGAAGGAATGCCGCGCCTGGACCATCGAGCGCGGCACCAAGGCCCCGCAGGCGGCCGGCGTCATCCACTCCGATTTCGAACGCGGCTTCATCCGTGCCAACACCATTGCTTACAACGACTATGTCGCCTTCAAGGGCGAAGTCGGCGCGAAGGAAGCCGGCAAGGCTCGCGACGAAGGCAAGGAATATGTGGTTCAGGACGGCGACGTCATCCACTTCCGCTTCAATACCTGATCTGGCCTTTGGCGACTTCGATAAGGTCCGCCAAGAAGGGTAACCGAACATTGCGGCGCGGTTTCTTCTCCCCGCCAGGGAGAAGGTGGCCCGAAGGGTCGGATGAGGGGGCAAGCTCTCGGTTTATCTCTACCCTCGCCCCCTCATCCCGCTGCCGCGACCTTCTCCCCCTCGGGGAGAAGGCGAAACGCGCGCCCACTCGCTCCAAACCACCTCCCCAAGAACCGGCCTCCCCGATTTGACCTTTACGTAAAGGGAAAAATCATTTTAGATGCCGCCGATATTGACTGTGCGAAGGGAGGAAACCATGACGCCGGTCGCGACATATGCCTATGAGGATTTTTCCGTCGGTCGGGAATTTCCTTTGGGCCCGCAATCGATTTCCGCAGAGCAGATCATCGCCTTCGCCAGCGAATTCGACCCACAGCCGATGCATCTTTCCGAAGAGGCTGGCCGCCAGAGCATTCTCGGCGGCCTGGCGGCTTCCGGCTGGCACACCTGCAGCCTGCTGATGCGGATGATGGCGGACAGCTACATCTCGAACTCGACCTCACAGGGCAGCCCCGGCATCGATTTCGTCGACTGGAAAAAGCCGGTTCTGGCCGGCGATACGCTTGTCGGAAAATCCATCGTGCTGGAACAGCGGCCCTCCGCGTCGCGCCCCGGCATCGGCCTCGTGAAATTACGCCACGAGCTTTATAACCAGCGCGGCGTTCTGGTATCGCACGGGGAAAACACCGTGATGTTCCTGATGCGCGGCAATGGAGGCGTTGCAGCATGAAACTGGCAGAACTTTCTCCCATCGGCGAACGCGTCACCCTCGACACGCTGCATTTTTCCGCCGAAGACATCATCCGTTTCGCGCGCGATTTCGATCCGCAGCCCTTTCATCTCGACGCGGAAGCCGCAAAGAACAGCGTTTTCGGCGCTCTCTGCGCTTCCGGCTGGCACACCGGCGCAGGCTGGATGAAATGTTTCCTCTCTCACTGGGCCAAAGAGGTAAAAAGGTTGAAGCTACAGGGCCTTGAGCCGCCCAAACTCGGCCCCTCCCCCGGCTTTCGCGAACTCAAATGGAAAAAACCGGTCTTCGCCGGAGACGATGTCACCTATTTCGTCACCCTGCTCGAGACCCGAGCGCTGGAATCCAGAGCCGGCGTCTGGCTGAACACCACATTTAACGAGGGCGTCAACCAGTCGGGAGAAACAGTGATGACCTTCCAGAGCGGGGTTCTGGAATTCGAATAGAAAAGCGTCGGGGCAATAGCGTTATCATTGCCCCGTTACCATCTCAGTGGCCGGAAAATTCCACCAGTGTGCGCACCTCGACACCGAGGTCTTCCAGCTTCTTGCGGCCACCGAGATCGGGCAGGTCGATAACGAAACAGGCGGAAACGATTTCCGCACCCATCTGCCGCAGCAGCTTGACCGCACCTTCGGCAGTGCCGCCGGTGGCAATCAGATCATCGACCAGAATGACCTTTTCGCCCGGCTGTACAGCGTCCACATGCATTTCCATTTCGTCGACGCCGTATTCAAGGCTGTAGGCGACACGGACGGTGGTGTGCGGCAGCTTGCCCTTCTTGCGGATCGGCACGAAACCGGCCGATAGCTGATGCGCCACCGCACCGCCCAGAATGAAGCCGCGTGCTTCCATGCCGGCGATCTTGTCGATCTTGGTTCCCGCATAGGGCTGCACGAGTTCGTCCACGGCACGGCGAAAAGCGCGGGGGTTGCCGAGCAATGTCGTGATGTCCCGGAAGATGATGCCCGGCTTCGGATAGTCGGGAATGGAACGGATGGCAGCGGAAAGCTCCGAAGCGATAACGGTCATGGTATTTCCAGTTGAGATAAGGGAAATGGATCAGAAGGTTCGGACCACCCTATCAACTTGACGGCTGCGGACCAACTAAAAAGGGCCGGCGCTCATTCCGCCGGCGACATTCCCTCGATCCGCGCCCAGACCGGGCAGACATCCTCGAAGGAATGCGACAGGGGCCGCAGCGCCTCGTCGTCCCTGTCATCGAAACTTCCAAAGACCAGCGCAACCGTCGGCGCGTCGTCGAGGGCGCCAAGCGTGCTGCCGCAGGTCGGGCAGAAAGCCCGGCTGGAATAATCGGAGGATCGGAAAGTCGAAGGCGCGCCGCCCTCTCCCGTCCATGTCACCGCATCCTTCTCGAACTCCACCCAGGAAAGGCTGGGCGCACCGGAATGCCGCTGGCAGATATCGCAGGAGCAAGTGTGCGGATTACCGGGCTCGCCCTTCGCTTCGAAGCGGATGGAGCCGCACAGGCAGCCGCCGTTACGAATTTTCGTCATTTCCACCATCCCTCTCGACACATGAAAAGGCCCCCACGGAAGACCGTGGGGGCCAATGACTGACAGGCATCTTCTGGATGCCGATCAATGTTCCTTGTTGGCGTAGACCGATTTCTTGGTGAGATAGATCAGCGCCGTGAAGATGAACAGGAACACCATGACCATGAAGCCGGTGCGCTTGCGCTCTTCCAGATGCGGTTCTGCCGCCCACATCAGGAACGCAGCAACGTCCTTGGAATATTGGTCCACGGTCTGCGGCGCGCCGTCATCATAGGTCACCTGATCAGCACTGATCGGCGGCGCCATCTTTAAGGAAGTGGCGCTGACGAAGTACGGATTGAAGTGCGTGCCTTCCGACACCTTGTAATCCGAGCCATCCGGGTTTTTTATGCCGGCCGGCGGATCCTGATATCCGGTCAGCAGCGCATGGATATAATCCGGGCCGCCTTCCTGGTAACCGCCGACGATCGGGATCATATCGATGAGGAATTGCGGAAAGCCACGCTCCACGCCACGCGCCTTGGCGAGCAGCGACATGTCGGGCGGGGCCGCTCCACCGTTGGCGGCAGCGGCCGCCTCATGGTTCGGGAAAGGCGAAGGGAAATGATCGGAAGGCACGGCCTTGCGATTATACATTTCACCATCGGCGTTCGGCCCGTCCTGTACCTCATATTCCGCGGCGAAAGCCTTCACCTGCTCCTCCGAATAGCCGAGATCCTCCAGCGTGCGGAAGGAAACGAGGCTCATGGAATGGCAGGCGGAGCAGACTTCCTTATAGACCTTCAGGCCGCGTTGCAGCTGGCCCTTGTCGTATTTGCCGAAGGGTCCGGCAAAGGACCAGCTCTGCTCCTCGGGCTTGATGACCGGGAAGTGATTGCCGGCGATCGCATGCGTGGCCTGGGCGGCGAGATCATGGCTCTCCTCCGCCGCAAAAGCGGCGGCGGAACAGCCAATGGCGGCGAAAAGCGCGATGCTCGTGAGAAGCGTCTTCATTGTCGTCATCCTTCCTTCGCGCTCAGACTTCGGCAGCCGCAGATGCGGCACCTGTCTTGGCGGCGTTCTTTTCGAGAACGGCCTCGGTAATCGAATTCGGAATACGCCGGGGCGTTTCGACCAGACCGAGGATCGGCATGATGACGAGGAAGAAACCGAAGTAATAAAGCGTGCCGAGCTGCGAATAGCCGACATAATTGCCTTTCAGCTCGCCGGTGAGCAGGCCGAGCAGGCCAGTTCCTTCCGCCGGGCGTGAACCCAGCCAGCCGAGCATGATGGCATTGACCACGAACAGCCAGAAAAACATCTTGTACCAGGGACGATAGACGGCGGAACGCACCTTCGACGTATCGAGCCAGGGCAGGAAGAACAGCACGACGATCGCGCCGAACATCACGAGAACGCCGCCCAGCTTGGAATCGATGATCCAGATGTTGAAAGTGATGGCGCGCAGCATGGCGTAGAACGGCAGGAAGTACCATTCCGGAACGATATGCGCCGGCGTCTTCAGCGGGTCGGCCATGATGTAGTTGTCGGGGTGGCCAAGGAAGTTCGGCATGTAGAACACGAACCAGGCATAACCGATCAGGAACACGGAAACGCCGAGCGCATCCTTCAGCGTCGCATAGGGCGTGAAGGGAACCGTGTCGGTCTTGCTCTTCACTTCAACGCCGGTCGGGTTGGTCTGGCCGGTCACATGCAGCGCCCAGATGTGCAGGATCACAACGCCTGCGATCATGAAGGGCAGCAGATAGTGAAGCGCAAAGAAGCGGTTCAGGGTCGGCTGATCAACGGCAAAGCCGCCGAGCAGGAACTGCTGGATCCATTCGCCGATGGCGGGGAACGCGGTGAAGAAGCCGGTGATAACGGTTGCGCCCCAGAAGGACATCTGGCCCCAGGGCAGAACGTAGCCCATGAAGCCCGTCGCCATCATCAGCAGGAAGATCACGCAGCCGAGAATCCAGAGGATTTCGCGCGGCGCCTTGTAGGAGCCGTAATAAAGGCCGCGGGCGATATGCAGGTAAACCGCGATGAAGAAGAACGACGCACCATTGGCATGCATGTAGCGCAGCAGCCAGCCATGGTTGACGTCGCGCATGATCTTTTCGACGGAATTGAAGGCGACCGTCGTTTCGGCCGCATAATGCATGGCCAGCACGACGCCGGTGAGGATTTGCACCAGCAGCATGACGGAAAGCATCGCGCCAAAGGTGTAGGCGTAGTTCAGGTTACGTGGGACAGGATAGGCAACGAAGCTGTCATAGATCATGCGCGGCAAGGGAAGCCGCGAATCGATCCACCTTTCGATGCCGGTGGACGGCTGATAACTGGAATGACCACTCATGAATATCTGTCCCCTTATCCGATCTTGATCACGGTATCGGATGTGAATGCAAATGTCGGGATGGCGAGGTTTTCCGGCGCCGGACCCTTACGTATGCGGCCCGCCGTATCGTAGTGCGAGCCATGGCAGGGACAGAACCACCCGCCGAAATCGCCGGCCTGGCCGAGCGGAACGCAACCGAGATGGGTGCAGGAACCGACCATGACGATCCAGTTTTCCTTGCCCTCGCCGGCGGAGCGGTCGATATCCGTCGCCTGCGCGTCGGCGGCGATGTTGGCATTGCGCGCCACAGGATCCTTCAGATCGCCGAGAGCGACGGCCTTGGCTTCCTCGATTTCCTTCTCCGTGCGGTTGCGGATGAAAATCGGCTTGCCGCGCCACTTCACGGTAAGCGACATGCCCGGCTCGACGGCCGTGACATCCACCTCGATGGAGGCGAGCGCCAGCGTCGATGCATCGGGACGCATCTGGTCGATAAAGGGCCATGCGACGGCGGCGGCACCGACAGCGCCCGCCATTCCCGTCACTAGGTAAAGAAAATCGCGACGGGTCGGTTCACCCGAAGCGTCGTGATTGGTTACGTGCTCGCTCACCGCTACACCATCCTCTGCGCTGTTTTTGCCGTAAATCGCATGAGTCCTCCCGCTATGATTTGATCCAAGACAAACTCCGTCCCATCGTCCTGGTCATTCTCGCGGCATTTGAGAAACCGCGTCATGTGTTTGATCGCAAAATATTGACTGACTTGGCAAGAGCAAAGCACACAAAGCTGCCGTAATTCTGCCGGAGGGGGCCGATTTGGCTCGCATTTTTTCGCCGTCCTTGGCAGGCGGGCAACATTGTGCGCATCCATGCACCATGTTAGGAGACTTCAAGGGAGAGCGCGGAAAGCAGGGATTCGGATGACGGCGAAGCTCTCTTGCATGGTCTCCACGGCGGTGGCTGCCGTTCTTTTCGTTGCCAGCCTGCGTTATGTGACGGATTTCTGGCTTCTCGCCTTCGTCACCAGTTTCCAGCTGCACATCGCCATCGTCTGTATCCTGCTCTCATGCCTCGTTTTCTGGCTGACGCGCGACGCGGTTTCCGCGCTCCTCGTCGTCTGGTCGCTTGCGCTCGCCATCCATGCTATTGCCATGCTTCTGGAATTTTCCTCATCCGCCAACCCGGCGCCGGGCGCCAAACCATTCCGGCTGCTGTCCTTCAACGTGCTGATGGACAATGCCACCAATGCGGATGCAATTGCCGACACGATTCTCGAATCGGGCGCGGATGCCATCTATCTCTTCGAGGCGGCGGCGCTGAAATCGGCCCTGCCGCGTCTGCAGCAAACCTATCCGCACAGGCTTGGCTGTTACACCGGAACGCCCGCATGCGATCTGGTCATCCTGTCAAAAAGACCGTTGCTGGAAGGCCGTTTCCATAGTCTCAGCGATCTTCGGCGGGATCGGTTCGCCATAGCCCATATCGATCTCGACGGCACGGAACTGACCCTCGCCGCCGGGCATATCACCAAGCCCTATTTCGACGATTATCATCGCGACGAACTCGATGAAGTCAGTGAAATTCACTTTCGCGTCACCGGGCCGCTCATTCTGGCCGGAGATTTCAATTCGGCCAGCATCGCCCCTGACATGCGCGCTTTCCTCGCCGCCAACGATCTGAAAAAAGCGACCTTCGAACCCGCCACATGGCCGACAGAGGCCGGCCGCTTCGGCATCGCCATCGACCACATCTTCGCCCGCGAACCGGCGACGCTGATGAAAACCACCCGCCTGCCCGACAGCCTCGGTTCCAATCATTACGGCCTGATGGCGGATTTCATGATCGGGAAATAGCCGAGGGCCTTATTGCGCCGCTTCGTCCGCTGCAAGAAAACCGCCCGACTGCCGCGCCCAGAGTTCCGAATAAAGTCCGCCCTGCATGACCAGATCGGAATGGCTGCCCTGTTCGACGATGCGCCCCTGATCCATCACGATCAGCCGGTCGAGAGCCGCGATGGTCGACAGGCGGTGGGCGATGGCGAGCACCGTCTTGCCCTGCATCAACTCATCCAGATTGCTCTGGATCGCCGCCTCCACCTCCGAATCGAGCGCCGACGTCGCCTCATCGAGCACCAGGATCGGTGCGTCCTTCAGCATCACGCGGGCGATTGCGATACGCTGGCGCTGGCCGCCGGACAATTTCACGCCGCGTTCGCCCACATGTGCGTCGAACCCCTTGCGGCCGCGCTGATCCTCGAGCCTGGCGATGAAATCATCCGCCTTGGCGCGCCGCGTCGCCTCCTGCAATTGCTCTTCGGTCGCGTCTGTACGGCCGAACAGGATGTTGTCGCGAATGGAGCGATGCAGCAGCGAGGTATCCTGTGTGACCATGCCGATATGGGCGCGCAGCGATTCCTGCGTCACTCTGGCGATATCCTGCCCGTCGATCAGGATGCGGCCTTTTTCGACATCGTAAAAACGCAGGAGCAGATTGACGAGGGTGGATTTTCCCGCCCCGGAGCGTCCGACGATGCCTACCTTCTCGCCCGCTCTGATTTCGAGATTGAGATGGTCGATGACGCCGTTCGCGCGCCCGTAATGGAAGCTGACATTTTCGAAACGGATGCCCGGCTTCTTCACCTCCAGCGCCGTCGCCTCCGGCGCATCGACGAGACCGATCGGCTGCGAAATCAGTTCGGCGGCATTCTGCACCGTGCCGAAATTGCGCATAATGCCGTTGAACTGCGTCATCAGCCGGCCGAGCAGGAAGTTGAGACGCAGCACCAGCGCCAGCGTGAAGGCCACCGCACCGGAACTGATCTTGCCGGAAAGCCACAGATCGATGCAGAGCGCCGCCATGGACGTGATCATCACGCCGGACAACAGCGCCATGGAGGCGCGCACGCCGGTGATGAACCGGGTGAATGTCATGGTCGCATGCTGGAAAATGTCGAAACCCTGCCGCATGTAGCGGTCATTGGCATCATCTCGCCCGAACAGCCGGAGCGTCTGGATATTGCTGTAGGCATCCACCATGCGGCCGGAGAGCATTGAGGCGGCTTCCGCCGTTTCCTTGGAATGGTAGCGGATACGTGGCACGAAATAGCGCGCCAGCAGCGAGAATATCCCCACCCAGACGACGACGACGACCGCAAGCCGCCAGTCCAGCCCGCCAATCAGGAACAGCATGGAAACGGAATAAATGCCTACGAACCACACGCTTTCCATCAGCGAGGTGACGAGATCGCCCGCTGCCTGCCCACCCGACCAGACCTTGGTGACGATGCGGCCGGAAAAATCGTTCTGGAAGAAGGTCAGCGATTGCCGCGCCACATGCATATAGGATTGCCAGCGCACCAGATTGTAAAAACCGGGCGTGATGATCTGCTGATCCACCAGCGCCGTTACCATGGTGACGATAAAACGCACCACGCCGATCAGCACCAGCATGCCCACCAGCTCGCCGCCATGGGCCGCAAGCAGCCCCGCCCAGCCCTCTTCCGGCTTCACGGTAGAGAGAATATCCACCAGCCGCCCGACGAACCAGAACAGCGCCGCCTCGATGGCCGCCGTCAGCCCGCCCAGCACCAGCATGGCTAAAAACGGCGCCTTGGCCTGCGAGATGTAGAACCAGATAAAGGCGAACGTGCTTTCAGGCGGCCGCAAATCGTCCTTGCGGGCGAAGGGCTTTATCCAGTTCTCGAAAAACTCGAAGATGCGGGTAATAACCATGATCCGGATATAGGCGGATTCCCGGAGCGGGAACAGCCGCGAAGGCTTCGGGAAGAGATTATATTTCGGTAACATTCGTGGAATGAAGAAGGGCGGGGAATGTTCCCCGCCCTTAAATCGACCCAGCGATATTTTGCGCATCGGTTGCATCCTCACACCGTCACCCCGGACTTGATCCGGGGTCCAGCGCGATCAAGTCCTTGATCGCAAAAGACTCCTCTCACGGCGCGGACGCGCCGTGGCTGGATGCCGGATCTAGTCCGGTATGACGGAAGAGAGGTTGGCACACATATCATAGGCGAGCGGGCGGGAAACCATGCTTGCCGCCCTCTCGCTTTTCCTTACTCTGCGGCCACGTCCGCCTCATGGTCGGCGATGAAGCCGCCGGACTGGCGCCGCCACAGGTCGGCATAGATACCGCCCATCGCCACCAGTTCCGCATGGCTGCCCGCCTCCACGATCCGGCCCTTGTCGAGGATGATGAGCCGGTCCATTTCGGTCAGTGTCGACAGGCGGTGGGCAATCGCGATCACCGTCTTGCCTTCCATCAGCGAGAACAGATTCTCCTGGATCGCCGCCTCGACTTCCGAATCGAGCGCCGAGGTCGCCTCGTCCAGCACCAGGATCGGCGCGTTTTTGAGGAAGACCCGGGCGATAGCGATACGCTGGCGCTGGCCGCCGGAGAGCTTCACGCCGCGTTCGCCCACCTGCGCATCGAGGCCCTGACGGCCATGCATGTCGACAAGCGTTTCGATGAAGTCCCAGGCATTCGCCCGCTTCGCCGCCGCGATCACCTGCTCGTCCGTAGCTTCGGGGTGACCATAAGCGATATTGTCGCGGATCGACCGGTGCAGCAGCGAAGTATCCTGCGTCACGACGCCGATCAGCTCGCGCAGGCTGTCCTGCGACACCTTGGAGATGTCCTGCCCGTCGATGGTGATCCTGCCCGCTTCCAGATCGTAAAAACGCAGAAGCAGGTTCATCAGCGTCGTCTTGCCCGCACCCGAGCGCCCGACCAGACCGACCTTTTCGCCAGGTTTGATGTCGAGCGTCAGCCCGTCGATCACGCCCTTGTTCTTGCCGTAGTGGAAACGGACATTGTCATAACGGATCGCGCCCTGCGGTGCGGCAAGCTGAGGCGCCTTCGGAACGTCGACGATATCGTGCGGCTTCGTCATCATAGACATGCCGTCATAGACAGTGCCGATATTTTCGAACAGCGAGGTGACCTCCCACATGATCCACTGCGACATGCCGTTGACGCGCATGGCAAGGCTGATGGCGATGGCGACCGAACCGGCCGTGACCGAACCCTGCATCCAGAAATAAAGACCGAGCGCCGCCGTGGAAAACAGCACCAGGGCGTTGTTGAGGTCGATCAGGATGTTGAAGCCGGAAATCTTGCGCATCTGGCGGTGAACGGTTCCGAGAAACACATTCATGCCCTCCCGCGCATATCTTTCCTCGCGCCCCGCATGGGAAAACAGCTTGATCGTCGAGATGTTGGTGTAACTGTCGACGATCCGGCCCGTCATCATCGAGCGTGCATCGGCCTGCTCCTGCGCCAGCCGGCCGAGCTTGGGCACGAAATAAGCGAGGATGGCCATATAGATACCGAGCCAGACCAGCAGCGGAATAACCAGCCGCCAGTCCGCCGCCGCGACCATGAACAGCATCGAGACGACGAAGCTGATCGCATAGACGAAGACGTCGATCACCTTCAGCGCCACTTCGCGGATCGCCAGCGCCGTCTGCATCACCTTGGTGGAAACGCGGCCGGCAAACTCGTTGGCGAAGAAGTTCATGGAATGGCGCAGCAGGAAACGGTGCATCTTCCAGCGCGCAATCATGCCGAAATTGCCGGCAAGCGTCTGGTGCATCGTCATGGTGTGGATCGCGCCCATCAGCGGCAAAACGAAGAGCACCAGCGCCGCCATGCCGATCAGATGCCAGCCCTCATCGGCAAAAAATGTCTCGCGATTGGCCGTGGACAGCCAGTCGACGATATTGCCGAGGAATTTGTAGAGCATGGCTTCCGCAATCGCGATGCCCATGGACATCAGGCCGAGCAGCAGGAGCCATGGCCATGCGGGCTTCACATAATGCCACAGGAACGGCAAAAGCTTCTTTGGCGGCACGGAGGGCGCCGAAGAGGGAAAAGGATCGAGGCGTTTTTCAAACCAGCCAAACATAGGCCAAGCTCCGGCAATCAATCGCACCATCGTGACATGGTGAGCGGACACAAATATGGCTCACGACGGAACGGAAAAGTCTTTGGATATGGCCGTGACAGCCACATGACGAATCGAAAAATGGGAAACGCGGGCGAACCGCGGAGTAACACCTAAGCCAGCAGCGGCACGACTGGGGCCGGGAGGCGGATGCGAATGTCATTTGGCATGAGAACCTCCCTTGGCTGGTGTTGAAGATATGGCCTTGTAGCGCAAAATTTAGTCAATGACCAGTCGGAAAGACACCGAATACGCGAGAAAACATGCAGGTGCCGCCCAAAGGCGAAGGGGCGGAGATGACCCCGCGAGGTCTCCGCCCGTTAAACGATGCCGACATCGCCCTATTCGGCCGCGGGTAGCCGCCCTGTGTGTCACGCGAATGAACATCCAGCCGGGAACGGCGCTTCAAGGGGACTTTTTGCAGCATAGCTGTCGCCCGGCCCCTGCCCGTGATAATCGGACGGGCAGACCAACCGCAGTGAGACGTCCATGTCCGATACCATGCCCGAAATCAGGATCGCCCTTTACCAGCCCGATATTCCCGGCAATACCGGCACCATCCTGCGGCTGGCCGCCTGTCTCGGCCTCGGCGTCGACATCATCGAGCCGGCCGGTTTCGATATTTCCGACCGCAACCTGAAACGGGCGGGCATGGATTATATCGCGGCGGCGGCGCTGACGCGCCATGTCAGCTGGGACCGTTTCGAGGAATGGCGGGCAACCACCGGCCGCCGTCTGGTTCTCGCCTCCACCAAAGCCGCCCTTCCCTATACGAAGATCGCCTACCGCACGGATGACATCCTGCTTTTCGGCCGCGAAAGTGCGGGCGTACCAGACCATGTGCATGAAAAGGCAGAGGAGCGAATCATCATCCCCATGATGTCGGGACAGCGCTCCATCAACGTCGCCATGTCGGCGGCGATGATCGCTGGCGAGGCTTTGCGCCAGGTGGCGTGGGCATAGGCGTCATTTTTAACGCCAATTTTTCGGGCAAATACAAAATTTGACCGTTTTTACTTCAAAACTGTCGCAACCCGGCCTGTACCGAGGGCATTGAGGCTCCTATACTGATTAGCCGGACAATAAAAATCGTGCTCGCCGGAACCATCCGCCGGCGGGTGTGAGGAGACGTCGCATGCAATCCACCATTGTCATCGTCAACCTTCTCGGCGCAGTCGCGCTGCTGCTCTTCGGCCTTTCCCAGGTCAAGGATGGCGTCACCCGCGCCTTCGGCATGAAACTGCGAAGCGTGCTGGCCACCGGCACCCAGAACGGTCCGCGTTCTTTCTTTTCCGGCTTTTTCGCCACCGTCGCGCTGCAAAGTTCGACGGCGACGGCACTCACCGTCGCCTCCTTTGCTGAACGAGACCTCATCAGGCCGCGCATGGCGCAGGTGGTGCTGCTCGGCGCCAATGTCGGCACCGCCGTTACCGCATGGATCGTGGCGGCCGGGGTGGAATGGCTGTCGCCTCTGCTGATCCTTGCTGGCATTATTTTGAAAAAGGGCAGTTCCAATGCCCGGCAGGGCGGCGGAACGGCGCTGATCGGCATCGGCCTCATGCTTCTGTCGCTGCATCTGTTGAGCGGCGCGACAGAACCGATGCGCGCCTCGCCGGCTCTCGGCGTCTTTATCGGCCTGCTTGACGGGGCATGGCCCGTCGCGCTGATCTTTTCCGCCGTGCTCGCCTTCGTTTCGTCTTCGAGCCTTGCCGTCGTGGTGCTCATCCTGTCGCTGGCCGCCACCGGCACGCTTTCCACCGGCCTCATCATCGTGCTCATTCTCGGTGCCAACCTCGGCGGCGCCATTCCGCCGGTCATCGCCACGCTTTCCGGCCCCGCCTCGGCGCGGCGCATCACCATGGGCAACCTTCTGGTGCGCACCATTGGCTGCCTCATCGCCCTGCCGCTCGCCTCCTATGGCGCGGAGTTCCTGCAGCAATTGCCGCTTTCGCCCGCAAAATTGCCGGTCGACGCCCATCTGATCTTCAACGTCATTCTAGCGGCGCTGGCCTGGCCCTTCTCCGGCCTCCTGTCCGACCTGATGGCGAGGCTGGTGCCGGGCGATCCGAAAGCCGAAGACGGTCCGAATTTCCTCGACCAGCAGGCGCTGGACATGCCGGTCGTGGCCCTTGCCAACGCCACCCGCGAAGTGCTGGGTGTCGGCGACAGCATCGAGCGCATGTTGATCCGCGCCGAGAACGCCTTCAAGCACAATGATCTGGCACCGCTTCAGGAGGTTTCCCTGCTCGAAAAGAAGGTCGACCGGCGCCAGCAGGAGGTGAAAGTTTATCTGTCGCAACTGGGACGCAAGGGGCTTTCCGACGAAGAAGCCCGCCGTTCGATCGCCATCATCGATTACGCGATCAACCTCGAACATATCGGCGATATCATCGAAAAGGGCATCTGCGAGCAGATCCGCAAGAAGGTGCTGAACAGCTTCAAGTTTTCCGACGACGGTTATGAGGAGCTGAAAACCCTGTTCGACATGACCATCGAGAACCTGCGCGCCGCCCAGAGCATTCTGGTGACCGGCGATTTCGAACTCGCCCGCCGGCTGATGGAAAGCAAGGTTGATATACGCCGGCTCGAAAAACAGTCCTCCAACCGCCATCTGGAGCGGCTGCGCGACGGGCTGGCGGAAAGCATGCAGACCAGTTCGCTGCATCTCGACATGCTGCGCGACCTTAAACGCATCAACGCCCATATCGTCACGGTGGCGCATCCCATTCTGGATGAAAGCGGTGTGCTGATCGAAAGCCGACTGCGTTATGCCGAGCCCCGCGCCTGAAAGCATTTCCGGGGAAATGCGAAAACGCTCTAAACTTCAATCGGCCGAAGGAAGCCGCCGCATGGTGAATTCGATGCGGTCGCCTTCCAGTTGCCGCCAGCTTTCCACTTCCGTCCAGTAGGCCGCTTTCGGAAAGCTGTCGAACCATTCGCGCGCCTTGGCGCGGGCTTCCTCGCGTCCGAGACAGAAGGTCTGCCGCACGAACATGCCATTGCGCGTCTTGTCGTCGCCCGAGCCTTCACGCGCCTTGCGGTGATTGGCGATCCTGCGCTTCAGCCCGTCGAGGGGCGGCGGTCCGGTAAATTTCGTCATGATATTCACCTCTGGCACCTACATCGATAAAGATAGTGCCCGCATGTGAACTTGGCGAGTCGAATTTGTGCGCGGGGCCTGCACCTGCTAGACGCGACAGGGAATCGACTTCACCTAAGGAGAATACGCATGGAACGGCCAATCTTGCCGAAGGGCTTGCCCGACGACATCGACGACAAGAAGGCCCTTGCCCAAGCCTGGTTCCAGCATCTTCGCGACACCATCGTTAACTCCTTCGAGACCCTCGAAAACGATCTGACCGGCCCTCTTTCCGATCAGGAGCCCGGCCGTTTTGTCCAGAAAGACTGGCTGCGCGACAATGGCGAGGGAGGCGGCGGCAGGATGTCGATGATGGAAGGCCGCGTCTTCGAAAAGGTCGGCGTCCACACCTCCACCGTCTACGGCGAATTCTCGCCGGAATTCCGCAAGCAGATACCCGGTGCGGAAGAAGACCCGCGTTTCTGGGCGTCGGGCATTTCGCTCATCGCCCATCCCGTCAACCCCAATGTGCCGGCGGTGCACATGAATACCCGCATGGTCGTCACCACCAGCCACTGGTTCGGCGGCGGCGCGGATCTGACGCCGGTGCTGGGGCGCAGAAGGACGCAGGAAGACCCGGACAGCCAGCTTTTCCATCGTGCCTTCGAAATCACCTGCAACCGCCATCCGGTTGCCGATTATCCGCGCTACAAGACGTGGTGCGACGAGTATTTCTTCCTCAAGCACCGTAACGAAGCCCGCGGCATCGGCGGCATCTTTTTCGACTGGCTGCACCCGCAGGAGGAAAATGGCGGCTGGGACGCCAATTTCGCCTTCGTGCAGGATGTCGGCCGCGCCTTCAATCTGGTCTATCCGAAAATCGTCCGCGCCAATTTCAACCAGAGTTGGACGGAAGAGGACCGCGACGAACAGCTCATCCGCCGCGGCCGCTATGTGGAATTCAACCTGCTTTACGATCGCGGCACGATCTTCGGCCTCAAGACCGGCGGCAACGTCGAATCGATCCTCTCGTCTCTGCCGCCGGTGGTGCGCTGGCCTTAAAAAACCTCACGCAAATTTGACGCTCATCAGCCAATTTGTCGCAAATAGCGCAAATTAGGACTTATGGAAAAATCAAGGCAATGATAGTCTCCTCCCCGCAGACGTACTGGAGGAGCTATCGTCATGATTACTTCGAACAGCATGCCTATCTCTGCTTCCCCCGAGGGAGCGCCACAATCCATCGATACCCCGGAATTGATCGACCGCCTGGCAGCAGAAATGCGCGCCACGGGTGATCGCGAACTGCCGCATTCCTTCTATGTCGAACAGGTAAAACGTTCCCTTGCCGGACAAAAAACGGCACGGCGGGCGGCCAATGACGAAATGCCTCGTACAAAAATTCCGGCAGCCGGCACATCCTCTGTTTTTCAGTGCTGGGCGATGCCCGAATAGGGGCCTGAATAAGGTCGAAGGACGCCGCTCTGGAACATAAGCGGTGAACATTCGTTTCTTGTCGGAGGGACAGCAGGCAATCGAATTGCTGTCCCTCACTCTCGCACATTCTTCCTGTCGAAAATCGATTCCGCTTTTCGACAGGGAGAATGTGCAGACTCAAAATGTTAGAGCGTCCTTTATGCGTCCGAACAGACGCATGGCGCTCTAAAACAGGGAGGCAAGACCATGAGACTGTTTGAATGTGGAACGCTCGTGCCCGGCTGTGCCTGGCACACGCGCGCAGATGACGACGCCGAGGTGGTGCGGCGCACCGTGGAACATATGCGATCAGCGCACGGCGAGACCGTCATCCGCGAGAACATGATCGAAAATATCAAATCCCGCATTCGCGACGAGGCAAATGCGGCTTGAGCCGCGACGCCGCCGTCGCTGACCTCAATTTTCCAGCATATCCTTCAGCCGGGCGGTTAACGCTGCCCGGTCGAGTGAGAAATTGACGTCGACCCACTTCTCCTCGAGGCTTTTCAGCACTTCGCCCACCTTCGGGCCCGCCTCGACGCCCGCGGCCATCACATCAGCGCCGCTCAGCGGAAAGCCCGGTTTGTGAAATTTTTCCGCCCGCGTCAGCAAAGTAGAAAGCCGCGCCACTTTCTGCATGGCCGTGTCGCCAGCCGAAAGATCGGCACGGGCCGAAGCAAGCGCCAGTTTCAGCCGCGTCTTCACGCCCTCGACGCCCTGACGATAAAGCAACCGGTCGAGCGCGGTCTCCTTCATCTCCGGGTCAGCCGCCGGCGCCGAAGCCCAATGGGCAAGATAAGCCGCTTCGGCCTTCGACAGCCGGAGACGCGCGGCAAGGGCGGCCAGCCTGTCCCTGTCCGGCGGCACGATGGCGGCAAGCCGCAGCATCGGGTCCACCGCCCAGCCGAGAGCCTGCTCCGTCGCCACCAGCCCGTGAATGGCGTCGATTCCCCATTTTTCCGTTTCGGGAAGAATTTCCGCAAGAACGCCGGATTGCCGCATCCAGAGCAGGGCGCGGGAAGGATCGCGGGCGGAAAGCAGCTTTTTCAGCTCGCTCCACACCCGCTCGGCTGAAAGCGTGCCCAGCTTGTCCTTGGCCCGCGCGCTCGCCCGCAAGCCGTCCGCATCCGGGCGGCCGGAGCCGTAATGGGCGAAAAAGCGGAAAAACCGGAGAATCCGTAGATAATCTTCCGAAATCCGCATCGCCGCATCGCCGATGAAGCGCACCGTGCCGGTCTCGATATCGGCAAGGCCATCGATAAGGTCGATGATCTCGCCCTTTTCGTCGGCATAAAGAGCATTGATGGTGAGGTCGCGCCGCTCGGCATCGGTCTGCCAGTCGGTGCCGAAGGCCACCTGTGCGTGGCGGCCATTAGTTTCGACATCGCGGCGCAACGTCGTCACCTCGAAACCTTCGCCATCGATCACCAGCGTTACCGTTCCGTGCTCGATGCCGGTTGGCACCGCCTTGATGCCCGCAGCCTTGGCCCGCGCAACAACCACGTCAGGGGTGAGCGTCGTCGCCATGTCGACATCGACCACCGGCAGGTCCATCAGCGCATTGCGCACCGCGCCGCCAACGATCCGCACCTCGCCGCCATCGGCATTCAGAAGCGTAAAAATGCGCTTCAGCGCCGGTTTTTCAAACCAGTCCCGCCCGGCAAGGCTGCTCATGAATAAAACCTCTCGTAAATCGTCCTGACGATGCCCGCCGTAATGCCCCAAATGTAGCGTTCGCCATAGGGCATTTCGTAGAAAAACCGCTCCTTCCCCTGAAAGATACGGCTGCCGCGCCCGTGGTTGGCCGGGTCCATCAGAAAGGACAGCGGCACCTCGAAAACCTCATCCACTTCCGTTGGATTGAGCGTCAGGTCGAAGCCGGGCCGAACGATGGACAGCACCGGCTTGATGCGGAAACCCGTGCCGGAAATATAATCCGGCAGACGCCCGACCGTTTCCACGAAAGACCTGGAAAGGCCGATTTCCTCTTCCGTCTCGCGCAGCGCCGCCTCTTCCGGCGTCCGGTCCTCGGCATCGATGCCGCCGCCCGGAAATGAAATCTGGCCGGAATGTTTGCGCAACGTCGAAGTGCGCTGGGTGAAGATCACCCGCGCATCGTTGCCATCGTCAATGACCGGCACCAGCACGGCGGCGTCCTTCAGCCTGATGCCGTTTCCAGACAGCACCACGCCCGGATTGAGGACATGGTCGCCATTTTCACGCTCGGCCACACCCTCACCTTCCTGCAGTACCCGGCGGCGGAAATCGCTGGCGGTAAAACCTTTGAGTGTTGTTGTCATTGCGAAAGCCGTTCCAGTTCCTTGGCCGGCATCACCGGAAAGATCACCCCGCCCGAGCGCACCGCGAACATCTCAACGCCATCCACCTTAATCACCTCGCCAAGTGCGACGAGATCATACATCACCGCCCGCGACACGAGCGCTTCCAGTCTGCCGCGCACCAGAAGATAGGGCTTCAATTCGCGGTTCTCACCGAAAACCTCGAACCGCAGCGGATGCTCCGGCCCAGCCTCCACCACATCGCCGACATTGGTGCGGAAGGTCAGCAGCGGCTCGCCATCATCCTCACCCGCCGTCAGCTTCATTTCCACGGCGACGAAAGGCGCGTCCACGACGCGGATGCCGACTTTTTCCACAGGAGTTACGAGGTAGGTTTTGCCATCCTCATCCTTGCGCAGAACCGTGGAAAACAGCCGCACCAGCGGCGCCCTGCCGATGGGGGTGCCGAGGTAGAACCAGGTGCCGTCGGCGCGGATTTCCATGTCGAGATCGCCGCAAAAAGGCGGGTTCCAGCGCTCCACCGGGGCCGGCCCGCGTTTGGCGTCGCCGGTCTGTTCGGCGGCGCGGGAAATCATCGCCGCAAGCCCGGCCGCATCGCCTGCCGAATTTATCGTCTCCGCTGCCATATTCGAGTCTCGCTTTGCCGATAAGGAAATACTAAGTCACGACATAGTCATTCGAATGGCGCTTGTCAGCGGCCAAGAGAGCAATAAGCTATATGCAGCGCAAAATCCGTCCCGGCCGACTGCCAGCAAAACCGGGATGCGACTGTGACAGCGGCGAAGGTATGAGGAGAGCGACATGGGCGTGATGAATACCGGCGAAACCCTCGATGAAAAGGCCATCGTCGCCTCGGCCGAAAAGGCGCTTTCCGATATCGCGGCCATCCGCACGGAAGTCTCCAAGGTCATTTTCGGCCAGGAAAAAGTGGTGCAGAACACGCTTCTCGCCATCCTTTCCGGCGGCCATGCGCTGCTGGTCGGCGTTCCCGGCCTTGCCAAGACCAAGCTCGTCACCACGCTCGGCACCGTACTCGGCCTCGATGCCAACCGCATCCAGTTCACGCCGGACCTGATGCCGTCGGATATCCTCGGTTCGGAAGTCATGGATCAGGACGAGAACGGTCGCCGTTCCTTCCGTTTCATCAAGGGTCCGATTTTCGGCCAGCTGCTGATGGCCGATGAAATCAACCGCGCCAGCCCGCGCACGCAGTCCGCACTTTTGCAGGCCATGCAGGAATATCATATCACCATGGCCGGCCAGACCTATGAGCTGCCAAAGCCGTTCCATGTTCTCGCCACCCAGAACCCGCTGGAACAGGAAGGCACCTATCCGCTGCCCGAAGCCCAGCTCGACCGTTTCCTGCTGCAGGTCGATGTCGGTTATCCCGAGCTTGCCGCCGAACGCCAGATCCTGCTCGACACGACGGGCACCGCCTCGGGCGAAGCGCGCGGCGTGATCGATGCCGGGCGCCTGATGGAAATCCAAGCCCTCATCCGCCAGATGCCGGTGAGCGACAAGGTGGTGGATGCAATCCTCTCGCTCGTCCGCTCCGCCCGCCCCGGCCATGGCAACAAATTGACCGACAAACACGTTGTCTGGGGTCCGGGCCCGCGTGCCGGTCAGTCGCTGATGCTGACGGCCCGTGCCCGTGCGCTTTACGAAGGCCGGCTCGCCCCGTCGCTGGACGATGTCCATGCGCTGGCCGAACCGGTGCTGGAACACCGCATGGCGCTGACCTTTGCGGCCCGCGCCGAAGGCATGTCGGTGCGCGATGTCATCGCAGCGCTCGTGGAGCAGGCGAAGAACTGAAAGCACGTTCGCGAAAGGACTGCATGTGGCATCCATCGGCCAGATCGTAGACAAGACGCCGGGTAGCGAAGTTCTGGCGCGCGCACGCCAGCGCGCAGCCCTGGTGCCGGACTGCATGGTCGAGGCAAAGCGCATCGCCAACACTGTCACCGCCGGCTGGCACGGCCGCCGCAAACGCGGCATCGGTGAAAATTTCTGGCAGTTCCGCCCCTATGCCGAAGGCGAGAGCCTGTCGCGCATCGACTGGCGGCGCTCGGCCCGCGACGATCATACCTATGTGCGCGACCGGGAGTGGGAAGCCGCCCACACCATCTGGCTCTGGGCCGACATGTCGCCGTCGATGATGTTCAAATCCACCCTCGGCTCCGTCTCCAAGGAAAGCCGCGCGCTGGTGCTGATGCTGGCGCTGGCGGAAATTCTCGCGCGCTCCGGCGAGCGCATCGGCTGCCCCGGCATCATGGAGCCGGTTTCGGCCAGAAACGCCGCCGAACGGCTGGCCGCCGCCATCATGCATGCACCGCTGACAACGGGCATGCCGGAAACGGGCATGATCCGCGGCGCGAGCGACATCGTCCTCATCGGCGATTTTCTCGATGATGCCAAAGCCGTGATGGAGCGGATTTCGCCTCTGGCGCGGCGGGGCCTGCGCGGCCATGTGGTGGAAATTGCCGATCCGGCCGAAGAAACCTTCCCCTACTCCGGTCGGACCGAATTCACCGACCCGGAAACCGGCGAAAAACTGGTGTCCGGCCGTGCCGAAACCATTCGCGAGGATTACACCCGCGCCTATCTCGCAAGGCGTGAGGCGCTGTCCTCGTCGCTGCGCCGTCTCGGCTGGAACTTCGTGTTCCACCGCACCGATCATCTGGCTTCCGAGGCGCTTGTGGCCATGCACATGTATCTTTCCGGCGCGCCAGCACAGGGCGGTGGGCACAGATGAGCGCATTGCCTTTCGTCTTCACCAGCCCCTATATCCTCCTCGGCTTGCTGGCGCTGCCCGCCATCTGGTGGCTGCTGCGGCTCACCCCGCCGCGCCCCAAGGCGGAAGTTTTTCCGCCGCTGAAGATATTGGCGACGGTGCTGAAACGCGAGGAAACGCCCTCGAAAAGCCCGTGGTGGCTGACCCTGCTGCGCATGGCGCTTGCCGCCGCCGTGATTTTCGCGCTCGCCGATCCGGTGGTGAACCCGCGCAACAACAGCATTGCCGGCAGCGGCCCGCTGGTGCTGGTGGTCGACAACAGCTGGGCCTCCGCACCTGACTGGGAAAGACGCGTGGCGACCGCTCAGGCCCTGATCGGCGATGCGGAACGGGCCGACCGCCCCGTCTCCATCAGCTTCACCGCCGATGCGGAACATGACGCCGTACCGGGAACGACAGCCGTTGCACTTGAAAAACTCGCCGCAGCAAAGCCGAAGCCGCTCGTTCCAGATCGTATCCGCACGGCGGAAGCCATCACCGAGGCGCTGAACGGCACGGCCCCCGGCACGATTGCCTATATTGCCGATGGTGTTCAGACCGCGCAGGATGAAAGCGCGATGAGAACGCTCGCCAGCCTCTCCCCCGCCGAACTCCGCATCGTGAAGGGCGACGGCAGGGCGATTACAGCCATTACCGGCGCCACCAACAATGCCGATGCCATGAGCGTCACACTGTCGCGCCTCGATACCGCCGAAGCCGGCCGGATAACCGTCAATGCACAGGACAGCCAGGGCCGCATCCTCGCCAACGGCGTCGCAAACTTCGCGCCCGGCGCGGCTGAAACCACGGCGACGGTGGAAGCACCCTTCGAATTGCGCAACGATTTCGCCCGCCTCTCGCTCGAAGGCGTGTCGACGGCGGGTGCGGTGCATCTTCTGGATGACGGCTTCCGTCGCCGCCGCGTGGCGTTGCTGGCCGGCGAAACCGGCAATGATTTCCAGCCGTTGCTGCAGCCGCTTTATTATATCAGCCGCGCGCTCCAGCCGTTTGCCGATCTCATCCCGCAGCGGCAGGCCGATCTGGCGCAAGCGATCCCGGAAATCCTGCAATCCAATCCTTCGGTCATCGTCATGGCCGATATCGGCCGTCTGCCGCAGGAAACCTATGAGCCGATGCAGCGGTGGCTCGCCGGTGGCGGTACGCTGATCCGTTTTGCCGGACCGCGCCTTGCCGCAGCCCCGGCCGACGATCCGCTCGTGCCTGTAACACTGAGACAGGGCGAACGCGCGCTTGGCGGTGCGCTCTCCTGGGCCGAGCCGCAGCCGCTTGCCGATTTCCCGAATTTCGGCGCCTTTGCCGGCATGCCGAAGGCCGACGGTGTCCTCGTCAAGCGTCAGGTTCTGGCCGAACCGACACCGGATCTGGCCGAACGCACATGGGCAAGCCTTGCCGATGGCACGCCGCTCGTCACCACCCGCAATGTCGAGGCTGGCCGCATCGTGCTGTTCCATGTCAGCGCGGAGGCAAGCTGGTCCGACCTGCCGATCTCGGGCCATTTCGTCGATATGCTGCGCCGTATCGTGCAATTGTCGAAAGCGGGCGGCGCTTCCGCCAACGCCAATGCCCCGGCCGCGGCCCTTCCGCCCTTCCGGCTGCTGACGGCGGAAGGCGCGCTTTCAGCCGAAATCGGCACTGCCCGGCCGCTGGAAATGCGCGCCGGCCAGCCGCCGCGCACCGGTTTCGACAATCCCCCCGGCCTCTATGGCACAGAGGATGGTTTCGTGGCTCTCAATCTCTTACCCGCAGGTGCCACACTTCGCCCGCTCGACACCTCCGCCGCCGGTGTCAGCACCACTAGCGAAGCCCTGATCGGCGAAACCGCGAAATCGCTGCGCCCCGCGCTCTTCATCGCCGCCTTCCTGATGTTGATTGCCGACAGCCTGATCGTGCTCTTCATGAACGGTGCCTTCGCACGCCTGCCGAAAGCCCGCAGCGCCACAGCCGCCACCGTGCTTCTGGCGCTTGGCGCCTTCGCTGCCATGTCACCAACCGATGCCCGCGCCGACGATCCCAAACCAGGGGACGAGCAGATTTTCGAGCGGCTGGACACCACCCATCTCGCCTATGTGCGCACCGGCGAAGACGATGTCGACCGTATTTCCGAGCAGGGTTTGCAGGGGTTAAGCGAATTCCTGACCTGGCGCACGACGCTGGAGCCCGGCCAGCCGGTCGGCCTCGATATTTCCAAGGATGAATTGTCCTTCTATCCCATCATCTACTGGCCGGTTTCCGCAACGGCACCCATGCCCTCAAGCGCCGCCATCTCGCGCATCGATGCGTATATGCGTGCCGGTGGCACCGTTCTGTTCGATACGCGTGACCAGTTCTCTTCGCTCGATACCGGCGCGACCAGCCCTAACGGCGAGCGTTTGCAGGCGATCCTCGCCAATATCGATATTCCGCCGCTGGAGCCCGTGCCGGAAGACCACGTTCTGACGCGGTCCTTCTATCTGCTCACCAATTTCCCCGGCCGTTACAATGGTTCGCCGCTCTGGGTGGAATCGCGGCAGGGGGCGGCGAAGACCACCTCGGGCCTCTCCTCCTCCGGTGACGGCGTGACGCCGATCATGATAACGGGCAACGATTTCGCCGGCGCATGGGCCGTCGATCCGCAGGGCGCGCCGGTTCTGCCAACGGTGCCGCCGGATGAGATGCAGCGCGAGCATGCCTTCCGGTCCGGCGTCAACATCATGATGTATATGCTGACCGGCAACTACAAGGCGGATCAGGTCCACGTTCCCGCACTTCTCGAACGGTTGGGGCAGTGACATGACATTGACCTTCGCCCCCTTCCTGCCGTGGATCGTGATTGCCGTTCTGGCCGTCGCCGCCCTTGCCCTCTCCTTCATCGGCCTGTGGCGTGGCGTGCGCGGCGCATGGCTGCGCGGACTGGCGCTTGCCGCCTTGCTGGCTGCCATCGCCAATCCGCTTCTGACGCAGGAGGAACGCGAGCCGCTTTCCACCATCGTGCCCGTCATCGTCGACCGCTCGCAGAGCCAGGATGTACAGGACCGGCCGCAAATGACCGATACGGCGCTGGAGACGCTGAAAGACCGGCTGTCGCGCTTCCCGCGTATCGAACCGCGCATCGTGGAGGTGCGCGACGATGGCGAGAGTGATTCGCCCTCGACCCAGCTTTTCTCTGCGCTCTCCTCTGCCGTCTCGGATGTCTCGCCGTCACGCGTCGGCGGCGCGATCTTCCTCAGCGACGGCCAGATCCACGATATCCCGAATGCGCTGCCCAATGCCGAACAGGCGCTCGGCTTCCGCGCCCCCGTGCATGGGCTTATCACCGGCAAGGCCGATGAATTCGACCGCCGCATCGAGATCGTCCGTGCCCCGCGCTTCGGCATCGTCAACGAGGAACAGCAGCTGACGCTGCGTGTGTTTGATGACGGCCGCCCCGCAGGCAGCGGCTCGGCGGAAGTGACGGTGAAGATGAATGGCGAAGAAATCGCCACGCTTCAGGCCACACCCGGCCAGCCGACGCCGTTCAGCTTCAAGGTTCCGCGTGGCGGCAACAATGTCATGGAATTTTCCGTCGCCGAGCTTCCCGGCGAAGTGACTGCTGCGAACAACCGCGCCGTTCACCTGATCGAAGGCATCCGCCAGAACCTGCGTGTGCTGCTCGTCTCCGGCGAGCCGCATGCGGGCGAACGCGCCTGGCGTAACCTGCTGAAATCCGACGCCTCGGTCGATCTGGTGCATTTCACGATTCTGCGCCCGCCGGAAAAACAGGACGGCACGCCGATCAACGAGCTCTCGCTGATCGCCTTCCCGACCCGAGAATTGTTCGTCGAAAAGATCGAGGATTTCGACCTCATCATCTTCGACCGCTATCAGCATCGCGGCGTGCTGCCGATTCTTTATTACGATTACATCGCCCAATATGTCGAAAAGGGCGGCGCGCTTTTGATCGCCGCCGGGCCGGAACATGCCGGTCAGGATTCGATCGCCATGACGCCACTCGCCTCCGTGCTGCCGGCGCAGCCGACCGGTCAGGTGCATCAGGCCGCTTTCTACCCGCGCCTTTCGGAAGCGGGCAAGAAACACCCCGTCACCCGCGGGCTGGAAGGTTCGGGCAACGAGCCGCCGCAATGGGGCCGCTGGTTCCGCACCATCAGCGTCGACCCGCCGCAGGGCCAGACCGTGATGCTGGGCGACGGGCAGGACCCGCTTCTGGTGCTCAACCGTCAGGGCGAAGGCCGTGTCGCTATGCTGCTGTCCGATCAGGGCTGGCTGTGGGCGCGCGGTTTCGAAGGCGGTGGCCCGCATGTGGCGCTTTATCGCCGCATCGCCCACTGGCTGATGAAGGAACCCGAGCTTGAAGAAGAGGCGCTGACGGCGCGCGCCAACGGCCGCACCCTGCAGATCACCCGCCAGACCATCGGCGACGATCCCGGTCAGGCCAGCGTGCGTTTCCCTTCCGGCAAGACGGAAAACATGGCCTTCACCAGCACCGAGCCCGGTCTTTACAGGATCGAGCGCCGCATGGACGAAACCGGGCTGTTCGAGATCAAAAACGGCGATTTCACCACCCTCGTCCATGTCGGCGCGGTGGATGCGCCGGAATTCAAGGCGATGATCTCGACCACCGAAACGCTGAAGCCGCTGGCCGAAGCCACAAAGGGCAGCGTGCACCGTGTCGCCGACAATTCCGGCCGTATCGCGCTGCCCGATATATTGCCCGTGCGAGGCGATATCAGGGTTGCCGATGAGGATCGCATGCTGATACGCATGACCGACGAGACGGTGCTGAAAGGCGTCAACACCCTGCCGCTCTTTGCCGGTTTTGCCGGGCTTGCCGCCCTGCTGCTCGCCTTCTCCGCGCTGTGGTGGCGTGAGGGCCGGTAAGGGCGTTTCCAGCGAAGAGCTTAAAGCGCTTCACGTCTCGGAACGGAAAACGGGAAACGGCCGCCGCCCGGCGGCCCGGGAAGATGAACATGAATTTCGTTTTGAGCGACGTCGCGGATGCAGAGGCCGAAAAGGCCATTCGCGATCCGCTGGTGGCCTATAATCTCGCCCGTTTCGGCGAAAGCGACAAACGCGAACTCAACATCACCATCCGTGATGACGACAATACCGTCACCGGCGGTCTGGTGGGCCATACCGCTCGCGGCTGGCTTTATGTGCAGCTTCTTTTCGTGCCGGAGGCCATGCGCGGTCAGGGCACAGGCCCGAAGCTGCTTGCCGTGGCGGAGGAAGAAGCCAGAAAGCGCGGCTGCATTGGCGCCTATATCGACACGATGAACCCGGATGCCTTGAGAACCTATGAGCGCTACGGTTTCACGAAGATAGGCTCGCTTGGTCCCCTTTCCAGCGGCCAGTCGATCACCTGGCTGGAGAAGCGGTTCTAGGCGGCAATCCCCGATACCCCACCGTCCACGGTTCGGCCCATAGCCTCGCGGATTTGCTGGCGAAGCCAAACGGCTCCGGCATCCGCGTCAGTCTGTAATGTCCAGACCATGGCGACGGGCGGGAAACTCAGCGTCACCGGCACCGGGCTTATTTCCAGCCCCAGCATTGGCGCATAACGCAGCGCGATGCGTGAGGACACGGTCGCCAGCACCGCCGAGGATCGCGCCGTTGCCAGCACCGAGAGGAAATCCGGCGCGGCCGCAACGACGTCGATTTCCAAGCCGCTCAGTTCCAGCGCATCCTTGATACAGCCATGCAGGCTGTCCGTCTGCGATATGACCGCGTGTTTCGCCTCCATATAGGCGTCCAGTCCGACGGGATTGGGCAGATCGAGCAAGGCCGGGTTGAAACAGCAAAGCACGCTGGAGGAATAAAGCGGTTCGCAATGGTGGCGCTGCTCTTTCGAGTAGGTGCATCCGACCGCCATGTCGATCACACCCGTATCCAGCATCGCGGTTATTTCCTGCTCCTGCCCGCTGCGGGCCAGAATGCGAATACCGGGCGCGATCTCCCGCAGCCGCGCCGTCAGATCCGGCAAAAGCAACAGCTCCACCTCGCTCGACATGCCCAGCCGGAACGTGCGGCGCTCCGTCGCCGGATCGAACACATCCGTCGTGAAAACCGCCGCCTGCGCCTGCCTGAGCGCCTGCCGCACCGGGCCGGCCAGATGGAGCGCCCGCGCCGTCGGCTTCATCTCCTGCCCCACGCGGATGAAAAGCTCATCCTGAAACAGGGTGCGCAAAGTCGAGATATTATGGCTCATGGCCGGCTGCTGGATTTTCAGCCGCCGCGCGGCGCGCGTCACGTTCATCTCCTCCATCATCGCATCGAAAGCGACGAGGAGATTGAGGTCGAAGGAACGGAGATTGAAATGATCGATAGTTTGCATAAGTCACATCGATTTGATTGCTGGCTTCCCTACACTTAGCTGGAGTGCGGAAAGTTTCAAGACGTCCCTAACTCAGGAGCCTTTAATGCCATCACGTCGCTCACTTCTCAAAGGCGCCGCCAGCGCCATCTTTGCAGCCTCTTTCATTGCGCCCTCCCTCGCCTTTGCCAAAGCGCCGCTCGCTGCCACCCAGGCACCCGGCTTCTACAGGCTGATGGTCGGCAAGGTGGAAGTCACCGCGCTGTCGGATGGCGTCGTCGCGCTGCCGCTTGCAAAACTTTACAGCAACACGACACCGGAACACGCATCCAAGGTTTTGCAGGATGCCTTCCTGCCGGACGAGACGCCGACCTCCGTCAATGCGTTTCTGGTCAATACCGGCGACAGGCTGGTGCTGATCGATGCCGGCACCGGCACCTATCTTGGCGCGAGCCTTGGCAAGCTTGTCGCCAATATCGAAGCTTCGGGCTACAAGGCCGGTGAGATTGACGACGTCATCCTCACACACATCCATACGGACCATTCCGGCGGACTGTCGGCGAATGGCAAACGCGTTTTTGCCAACGCGACCCTGCACGTCAACAAGCGCGAAGCCACTTTCTGGCTGGATGAGGCAAAGGCGAACGCAGCGCCCGAAGCGATGAAAAAATACTATGCCGAAGCGAAGGAGAGCATCCAGCCCTATATCGATGCCGGCAAGTTCGAGACATTCGGCGACAATGCCGCACCGGTTCCCGGTCTCGGCTCGATCCTTTATGCCGGCCACACACCAGGCCACAGCGCCGTCGTTCTGGAAAGCGAAGGCCAGAAAATCGTCTTCTGGGGCGATATCACCCATGGCGATATCCTCCAGTTCGATGAGCCTGACGTGGCAATTGAATTCGACGTCGACCAGAAGGCCGCCGTCGTGGCGCGTGATTTGGCATTCAAACAGGCGGTAGAGGGCAAATATCTGGTGGCCGGCGCGCATATCGCCTTCCCCGGCATCGGCCACGTGCGCACTGACAGCACCAATTACGATTGGCTACCGGTCAATTACGCCGCGCTGTAAGGGGCGAAACAGCCTGGCCTGATCCTCAACGGGTCAGGCCATTGCGCGGGAACGACGCGTCAGGTCAGCGCCACCTGCCGTGTTTCCGCATTGATCATCGTCGCCGCAATGGCGGCAAGAACCAGCAGGCCAGCGAAAATGCCGATTGCAACGCCAAAACCCTGCGCTATGGCATAACCGAGCAGGGACGGCGCCAGCAGGCCGCCGAGCCTTGCCATGGCGCCCGCCGCTCCCATGCCGGTCGCCCGCGATTCCGTCGGGTAAAGCTCCGGCGTATAGGCATAAAGCGCGCCCCAGGTGCCGAGCAGTGCAAAGCTCATGATAAGAAGCGAGGCGGCGATCATCGCGCCCGCCGAGGCCAGCGTGAAGAGCAGGCAACCGAGCGCAGACAGCAGGCAGAAGCCGATCAGCGTCGGCTTGCGGCCCCATTTTTCGACACCATAAGCGGCAAGCGCATAACCGGGGATCTGCGCCAGCGCCACTAGCACCAGAAAACCATAACCACGCACGAAACCGAACCCGTCTCCGGCCAGTTTCGCCGGCATCCATGTGAAGACGCCGTAATAGGAAACGGAAACGAGAAACCAGATGGCAAGGATCATGATGCTGCGCTGCCGGAGCGCCGGCGAAAATATCCCCTGCCCTTTGCCCACGTCAGGCTGGAAAAGCCCGGTCCCGGCATCGAGCGGCGCACGCCCATTCGTTACCAGCATTCGGTTGACGACGGCCTTGGCTTCCTCCAACCGCCCGCTGCGCAGCAGGTAAAGCGGCGATTCCGGCACCAGAAAACGAAGGCCAAGACCAAGAACGGCCGGAAAAGCCGTCACGGCGAATATATAACGCCAGGCATCGGCCACACCGGCAAGGCTTGCACCCCAGGCCGCCAGCGCCACTATCAGCGTTCCGACAGCCCAGAAACCCTCCAGAAAGACCAGCCAGCGGCCGCGATTCTTGGCGGGCAGGAATTCGGCCATCATCGCATAATCCACCGGCAGCGTGCCGCCCACGGCAGCACCGGTGAGAAAGCGCAGAACGAGCAGAATAGTGAAATCAGGCGCGAACACCGAAAGCACACCGAACAGCGCATCGCAGGCCACGGTGACGATCAGCACACGGCGACGCCCGTAACGATCCGCCAGCCGCCCGAAACCGGCAGCACCAAGCAACATGCCGAAAAAGAATGCCGTTCCGGTCTGCAGCGCCTGCGGCACCGTCAGCCCGAAGGTTGCGGCGATAGACGCGGCGGTGAAGCCAACCGCCAGAACCTGCATGGCATCCGCCGCCCAGACGAGACCGAATATGCCCATCAGCCGCCGCTGATAAGCGCCTGCGCCCGCACGCTCCAGCGCATCGTTCATGGTGATAGCCGTCATGCCCCGCCCCTTTGCAGAAATCGACTTTGACTTGCTATCGTATAGGGGGAGGAAACGGAATTGAATTCTGTGGAGGGAGACGCGTTGTTTCGAAACAGGCTACCGGAAGAAGTTTTTACCACACAAAAAGATGTGCAAGGCAGTCTCGATGTTTGCCATAGCGCGCAACGCCCCTTCCGTCATCCCGGCCTCGAGCCGGGATCCAGTCACGGCGCGTCTGCACCGTGGGAAAAGTCCTTTCAGCCCAAAGACTTGGGCTGGCTGGATTCCGGCTCAAGGCCGGAATGACGGGGGTTTTATGTCGCGCTAAAAAGCACAAAGCCCCTTCGGATACCCCCTCAGCCGTAAACCCTGAGCGGCTCCTCAAAACCCTCATCTTCCGCCGTGGCGGCCGGCATCACGGCCTCGCATTTGCGCCAGCCGATCTTGCCCTTCAGCCGCTGGTGCACGTCGTCGCCAATCGGCACGACGAGCACGCGGTTCGGGTCCACCGGGCCGGGAAAATCGAGCGCCGCATAAGCGACCTTCTCGAAACCGAGCGGCATGTAATAGGGCGGATCGCCGATCAGGATAACCGCTTCGGAGCCCTTCCGCCGGGCGGCGGCAATGGCGATCCGGACGAGTTCCCGGCCGATGCCCTTGTTCTTGTGCGAGGGCCGAACCGCAAGGGGCCCGAGCATATGGCCCTTCACCCCGCCCGCCAGAACCGGCGTCATGCGCACCGAGGCAATGGTTTCGCCATCGTCGGCGCAGACGAAGGACAGCGACCGGTCATGCGGCCCCTGCTCACGAATGCGCGCTGCGGCACGGGTATGCCTGCCGGGACCGAATGCCTCTTCGTTGATGACGTCGATGATGGCGTCGTGCGACGCGTCCTCGGTGAGGTAGACAAGATCGTGCTTGGACATGAAGAGACCGAAACTTCCAGAATGCGGATGCGACAATAGATGACGGCTGCGCCGGTAAGGGCGTTCAGGAGCGTCAGCGTCGTCGGAGCATCCGTGGTTCGATCATAATCAGCAATTTCCTCAGAATTGTGAAAATTGCAGTTATCAGGAAAATTCTCACCCGTCCAGAACAAATCTCTGCGCTATCCCATTCAGTTTGCCACAGGACCGGAAACGCATTGTTCAACGCCTTTCGGGTTCGCGGAAGAGTGCAGAACGGTTAGGATCGCTCAAAAGGAAACAATTAAGGAGATCGTCATGGGCATGCTGGTGGAAGGCGTATGGAAAGACGTCTGGTATGACACCAAGGAAACCAAGGGGCATTTCAAGCGCAGCGCCTCGCAATTCCGCAACTGGATCACAGCGGATGGCGCGCCCGGCCCTTCCGGAGAAGGGGGGTTCGAGGCGGAAAAGGACCGTTACCACCTCTATGTCTCCTTCGCCTGCCCCTGGGCGCACCGCACCCTGATTTTCCGCAAGCTCAAAAAGCTGGAAGACCTGATTTCCGTCTCCGTCGTCGATCCGCTGATGCTGGAAAACGGCTGGGAATTTAAGCCTGAGGGCGAGCGCACGCCGGGCGCGACCGAGGATCACCTCTTCGGCTCCTCCGCACTCTGGCAGGTCTACACGAAGGCAGACCCCAAATATTCGGGGCGCGTCACCGTGCCGGTGCTCTGGGACAAAAAGCGCGGCACCATCGTCTCCAATGAATCGGCGGAAATCATCCGCATGTTCAATTCCGCCTTCAACGATCTCACCGGCTCGCAGGCCGATTATTATCCTGAAGCGCTACGCAGCGAGATCGACGCACTGAACGACGTGATCTACGACACAGTCAATAACGGCGTCTACAAGGCCGGCTTCGCCACCACTCAGGATGCCTATCAGCAGAATGCCGTAAAAGTGTTCGAAACGCTGGATATGCTGGAGGATCGCCTGAAGGATCGGCGTTTCCTGTTCGGTGCGGAACAGACGGAAGCGGACTGGCGCCTGTTTACGACGATGGTGCGGTTTGACCCCGTCTATGTCGGCCATTTCAAATGCAATATCCGCCGCATCCACGACTATCCGCACCTGACGGATTACCTGCGCGATCTTTACCAGACGCCGGGCGTGCCGGAGACGGTGGATATGCGCCACATCAAGGAGCATTATTACCGCAGCCACCGCACCATCAATCCCACCGGCATCGTGCCCGTCGGCCCGGAACTGGACCTGACCATGGCCCATGGCCGCGAGGCGCTCTCCTGACGGAGAGCCGCCGCCGTTACCAGTGATCGGCGATCGCCGCTTCGCCGGCAAGCTCGGCAAGGCGGCGACGGGTGGCGGCCGTCACCCCTTCCGGCAGCTTCGACAGGTCGAAAAAGCCGCTTTCGGCAATTTCGTGATCCGGCTTTTTCGGTTTGGTCTGGGTGACGTCAAGCCGGTAGAGCGCAACATGATCGCGATTGCTGCCTTCCAGATTGAGATAGACATGGAAAAGCTCCGGCCTGGAGGCTGCTTCGAGATTGCCTTCCTCGCGGATTTCCTTGTGCAGCGCCACGAGCAGCGTTTCACCACGTTCCACCCCGCCGCCCGGCAGATACCAGCCCGGCAGATAGGTGTGCCGCACCAGAAAAATTCTGCCCTTTTCATCGAAACAGGCCGCACGCACGCCAAGGGTGGCGCCGCGCGTGAACAGAAAAACGAAATGCAGAAAACGGATGAAGACACGCATATGGAACGGACGGGCCTGCCGCCCGGTTGTTTCGTCATTCACCCTGGTTTCTCCCCGCCTGCCGGCTTTCATTGGACGCGCGGCATATCATAGGTTATCTCTGCCGCCATGTTCAAACTTGCGCATATTTCAGACGTCCATTTGGGGCCACTGCCAAAACTCACTTTCCGCGAACTTGCATCCAAGCGTATCACCGGTTTTGTCAACTGGCACCGCAACCGCCGCAAGCATCTCTTCACCGATACGCTGGAAAAACTGCTCGACGATCTGGAGACAAAGTCACCGGATCATTTGGCTATTACCGGCGATCTCGTCAATCTTGCGACCGGGATTGAAATCCGCGCCGCCGCCGACTGGCTGGAGGAGGTGGGCGATCCCGAAAAAACCTCCGTCGTTCCCGGCAATCACGACGCCTATGTTTCCGGCGCGCACGACAAGGCCATGCAGGCCTGGTATCCCTATGTTCGTGGCGATGGCGATCCGCCGGAATGGGACGACGACCGCAAGATTTTCCCCTATATGCGCGTGCGCGGTCCCGTCGCACTCATTGGCTGCTCCACCTCGATTGCGACACCGCCCTTTTCGGCAACCGGCTATTTCGGCAACCGGCAGGCGCGCGCGACGGCGGAGCTTTTGAAAAAAGCCGGCGAACAGGGGCTGTTCCGGGTGGTGATGATCCATCACCCGCCGATCCGGGGCGCTTCCCCCACCCACAAGCGTATGATCGGCATCCGCCGTTTCGCAGCGGCGCTGGGCGTTGGCGGGGCCGAACTCGTGCTGCATGGCCATACCCATCTCAACACGGTCTACTGGCTGAGTACGCATCATGGGGAAGACCACATCCCGGTCGTCGGCATTTCCTCCGCCAGCCAGGGACCCGGCGGTGAAAAACCGCGCGCGGCCTATAATCTCTTTCACATTTCCGGTGGCCCCGGCACCTGGAATGTCGCCTGTGAGCGTCACAGCCTCAATGAGACGGGGACGGGTGTGGCGCTGGAGGATGTGCGGGTGTTTTATGAAAACGGGCGGCCGCTGGGGTTTTCGCTGCTGGGGGAGTAGAGTCCAGGGCGGTGGGTGGAGTTCACCCCCCTCTGCCCTGCCGGGCATCTCCCCCTCAAGGGGGGAGATCAGCAGGGAGCACTATCACCGCTCCATTCGCAACACGTTGAGATGGCCGAGGGCTAGCCTCGAGTCGATCTCCCCCCTTGAGGGGGAGATGTCCGGCAGGACAGAGGGGGGTAAAGCCCCACCCTCGAGGCCCACTTACCGCGCCCGCTCTTCCAGCACCCGATTGGCCGCCGAAACAATCGCCTCCAGCGACGCCGCTACGATATTCGTATTGACGCCTGCCCCGAACAGCTTACCGCCCGGATGCTCCATCTCGACATAAGCGATGGCCGAAGCGTTCGAGCCATGCTGCAGCGAATGCTCGGAATAATCATTTACCGACAGGTCAATGCCGAGATAAACCGACAGCGCATTGATGAACCCGTCGATCGGGCCGGTGCCCTTGCCCTCGATGCGCTTCACCTCGCCATTATCGGTGATCTCGGCGGCGACGATGCGTACGCCCTTGAAATCGCCGGCCGGATAGGTGTGGTGATCGACGAATTTGATGCGCGCATTCGGCTGCGTCACGTAACGCTCGATAAAGCGCTCGTAGATGCGCTTGGCCGGCAGTTCCACGCCCTCTTCATCGGTGATGCGCTGGATATCCTCGCGGAATTCCACCTGGAGATTGCGCGGCAGGTTGATGCCGTAATCCTGCTGGAGAATATAGGCGATGCCGCCCTTGCCGGATTGCGAGTTGATGCGGATGATCGCCTCATAGGAGCGGCCGACATCCTTCGGATCGATAGGCAAATAGGGCACTTCCCAGACGGGATGATTGGCGACCTTGATCGCCTTCATGCCCTTGTTGATCGCATCCTGATGCGAGCCGGAAAAGGCGGTGTAAACCAGCTCGCCGACATAGGGGTGGCGCTCGGGGATCGTCATCTCGTTGGAATATTCATAGACAGCCTTGATGCGCTCGATATCGCGGCAATCCAGCTCCGGATCGACACCCTGCGTATACATGTTCAGCGCCAGCGTCACGACATCGACGTTACCCGTGCGTTCGCCATTGCCGAACAGCGTTCCTTCGACACGGTCCGCACCGGCCATCAGGCCCAGCTCGGTCGCGGCGATTCCGGTGCCACGGTCATTATGCGGATGCAGGGAGATGATGACGTTTTCGCGATTGTCGATATTGCGGCACATCCATTCGATCTGGTCGGCATAAATGTTCGGCGTCGCCATTTCCACCGTCGAGGGCAGGTTCAGGATCAGCTTGTTGTCGGCCGTCGGCTTCACCACCTCGACCACGGCGTTGCAGATTTCCAGCGCCACTTCCAGCTCGGTGCCGGTAAAGCTCTCAGGCGAATATTCGAAGCGGTAACCGCCGCCGGCCTTGGCCGCCATATCCGTGATCATCTTGGCGGCATCGACGGCGATCTGCTTGATGCCGTGCACATCCTTGCCAAACACCACGCGGCGCTGCAATTCCGAGGTGGAATTGTAGAAGTGGATGATCGGCTTGTTGGCGCCCTTCAGCGCCTCGAAGGTGCGGGTAATCAGCTCCGGCCGGCACTGCACCAGCACCTGCAGGGAGACATCGTCAGGCACATTGCCCTCTTCCACGCACCAGCGGGCGAAATCGAAATCCGTCTGCGAGGCAGAGGGGAAGCCGATCTCGATTTCCTTGAAACCCATTTCGAGCAGCAGCTTGAACATGCGGGCCTTGCGGTCGTGGCCCATGGGGTTGACCAGCGACTGGTTGCCGTCACGCAGGTCCACCGAACACCAGATAGGGGCCTTATCGATGGTTTTGCCCGGCCATGTGCGGTCGGGGATATTGATGGTGGGATAAGGGCGATACTTCACGCTCGCGTCAGCCATGCCCTTGGAAATATTGGTAATCTTAACGTCCATTTCGCTTCCTCCTTGCGCAGTCCGCGGGCTTCTTCAAGCCATCGGCGGATGCGCGGCCCCTGAGGGCCTAAATCCAGTATAAAATGAGATTTCGAGATGAGGAGCGTTTGCACCAGCGGGCTTTCGGCCGCCGGGCGCTCCTCACTGGACCCGGCAACCGCGTGTAAGGTCGAGGCTAAGAAGCGAGAGTGCACCGCACGGCGAGGCCTTCGCAGAAATCTGCGCGCTCATGCCAAAAATGGTTGCGATGCTGTTGCTCATGGCGATGTGTATAAACAGCGGCTGGCGGTCTGACAAGTGATCTTGTGCCGTGCGCCGGTTATTTTCCCTGCCTGCCGCTCTCCAGCCTTTCGGCAATCCATTCGGCCATCAGGGATTGTCGCGTCCTGCCAAGGCGCACCGCTTCCGCATCCACTTTTCGCAAAAGCTTTCCAGGCAGATCGATATCGACATGCACCATTTCCAGTCCAGGACGGCTTGCCTTGGACCAGTCGAGATAATCGTCGATGTCTTCGCCATCGTCGAATTTCCTGTCAAATTCTTCAGCGCTGATCGTCTTCATAACGCTGCCTTTCCTTGTCTCTGGAACGCCTGACGGAGATGATACGCAACCGGTCATTTCTGTAAGTATAAATGGCGCTCCAGCACTTTCCGCGTAACTGGGCGACCATAATATACCGCTCTTCCGACGTGGTTTCGAGAGGAACGAAGAGTCTTTTCTCGTCCAGCCAAAGCGCTCTTGCCTCCACGAAATCTATTCCGTGTTTGTCTTTGTTACTTTCACTTTTGGCAGGATCGAATTCGAAATCCATAAATAGTATTTCTTTAAAACAATAAGCTCCCTATCTAACCACGCTTCACCATTCGCTGCAACGCCATCATCAGCCCGCCGCCGATCAAGCCCCAGAAGGCCCCGGAAATGCCGCCGAAGGAAAGGCCGGAGGCCGTAATGAGGAAAGTGATGGCCGCCGCCTCGCGGGTTTCCGGCTCCCTGAAGGCTGCGACAGCGGAGCCGGAAAAGGCGCCGACCAGTGCCAGCCCCGCCACCGCCTGAATGAGGATGGGCGGCGCCAGCGCCACGAAGGCGGTGACCACGCCCGCCAAAAGACCGAAAATAATATAGCCGACACCGCCGATGATCGCCGCCCAGTAACGCCGCTTTGGATCGGGATGGGCGTCCTCGCCCGCGCACATGGCAGCCGTAATCGCCGCAAGATTGACGGCATGGCCGCCAAAGGGTGCGGAAAGCAGCGAGAAAAAGCCGGTCGAGGCGAAAAGCGGTCCGGGCTGCGGATCGTAATGATTGACCTTCAGTACCGCGATGCCGGGAATATTCTGCGAGGCCATGGTGACGATGAAGAGCGGCAGCGCGATGGAGACAACCGCGTGGAGACTGAAGACGGGCGTTACCCACTCCGTCGGCGGTGTCAGCGATTGCGCCACGCTGTCCAGCGCACCCGCCGGAATTTCGACGCCAAAAATCATCACCAGCACGAAGGCGGCAAGGGCGGCGGGCACGGCGAACAGTCGTTTAAAGGCTCCCACCACGATCCAGGCGAGGATGATGGGCAATCCGAGCGCCGGGTTGAAGCCGATCGCCTTGATGGGCGCAAAACACAGGCCGATGATGACGCCGGAGAGCATGGCATTGGCAAGCGGCGCGGGAATGGAGGCGACCGCCTTTCCCAGCGGCCGGAACAGGCCCGCGATGATGATCAGGATGGCGCAGATAATGAACCCGCCGACGGCCGCCGGAAAGCCGCCCTCAATGAAGCCGGTGGTCGCAAGCAGCGCCGCACCCGGTGTCGACCAGGCGATGCTGATGGGAAGCCGGGTGGCGGCGGAGAGAATAATGGCGCAAAGCCCCATCGCCACCGAAAGCGCCATCAGCCCCGACGCCGCCTCGAAATCCGTCGCGCCGACAGCTTTCAGGCCCTGCAGCACGACGGCGAAGGAGCTGGCGAAACCGACAAAGGCGGTGAGGCAGCCCATGAACAGGCTCTGGACGGAAAAATCTTTCAGCATGAAGCACTCTGCGGCCTGCTGTCTGTCGCAAACAACCGCAGCGGTCCGCATTGGCGACAGGCAGAAACAAAACTGAAGCGTGACGCGCGAATCCGGGGATGGCGACACGCTTTGGATGAAGCGTGATTATATTCAGGATCAAAAAAGACGCGGCTTGGCAAGATGAGCCGCCAGACTTCAGGTACGGCGGCATGGAAAACGTCATCAAAGTTTAGCGGCACGGCGCTAATCCTCCCTGCACCACAACCGGTCATCCGCCACAAGAGGGACCCTTGCCAATGCTGCGCATCGTCACCACCGTCGCCTGCTGTTTTGCGGCTTTGCCCGCCGCGGCCCAGACCCCGCCGCCGCCGGCCTTTCTCGGCCAGATCGTCGTTCCATCGGGCCTCTCCATCGATGGCGTCACCTTCGGCGGCATTTCCGATCTCGCTTTTGACAGCGAAACCGGGCGTTATCTCGCAATTTCCGATGACCGTGTGGAAAAAGGGCCGGCCCGTTATTACGAGCTGGAGCTGACTGTCGCGGAAGGCGCCGCCACGCTCAACATCGCCGCCACGCGCGAATTGAAGGACGAGACCGGCGCTGCTTTTGCGCCGAAGGGCATCGATGCGGAAGGCATCGCGCTCGACCGCAAGGGCGGCAAGCTCTACTGGTCCTCCGAACGCGACCTGAAGAACCAGCCGGCGCTTTACGTCTCGGACCTCGACGGCAGCAATGTGAAGCGGCTGGAACTGCCAAACGCCTATCTCGTCGATGACGCCAAGACCAGGGGCGTACAGAACAACCTCGCTTTCGAAGGCCTGACGCTGATGCCCGGCCGGCTGATCGCCGCCACCGAAAATGCGCTCACCCAGGACGGCCCCAAGGCGACCCCGCAGGCGGGCAGCCCGGCCCGCATCCTCGTCATCGACACGGCGACGCTGAAACCGGTCGCCGAGCATGTCTATGTAACCGAGCCTATCTCTAAGACGCCGACAGCCGCCGAGCCGAAATATAACGACAACGGCCTTTCCGCCATCGCGGCCCTGCCGGATGGCCGTTTCGTCGCCGTCGAGCGCAATTTCGCCTCCGGCGTGGGCAATCACATCCGCTTCTTCATCGCCGACATGTCCCGCGCCGACAATATTCTCGGCAAGGACAAGATCGATCCCGCATCCGTGGCCGCCGTATCCAAATCGGCCTGGTTCGAAATCAACGAAGGCGATTTCGGCCTCGATATCGACAATATCGAAAGCTTCGCTTTCGGCCCGGTGGTGGATGGCAAGCAGCTCTTCGTCATCGGCTCCGATGACAATTTCAACACCGGCAAGCAGTTCACCCAGTTTGCAGCTTTCGCAATTCCCGCCAATCTGGGTCAGTGAAATCCACATGAAGCAGAATGCCGGTTCTGGACCATGTCCGGGCCGGCATCGGCAATCTTGCCTTCACCAGCGGAGCAGACGTGAACCGGCAAAAGCGCCGATGATGCCGGTCAACAGGATGCCCAGCGAATACCAGATCAACACGAAAGCCATGCCGTTTTCGGTGCAGAACCACGAATAGACCCATGCCCCGGCCGCACCCGCGGCGATGCCCGCGGCAAAACCCGCAAGCCTGGGATCAGCGGGAGCCGAACGCCTGAGAACCGCGAAATTCGCGATAAACAGCGGCAGCGCGAAAGCAACGATCAAAAATGGGCAATGCAGCGCCGACGATCCGAGAATGAGGGTCCTGTAGGTGCCAGGCACGGCAAATCCAAGCTGGACGAAGGCGATGACCGCCATGGCCACGAAAATCACCGCAAGCCACGCAAACAGGCCACCCCTGTCGCCGTCCGGCCGCGCAAGACGCATGACGGCGAAAAATGCGGTCACGGCCAGCAGGACATTATAGGCGGATTTGACCCAGAAACCCGGTTCGGTCATGGCGTCATTCATATCGCTGCGAAGCCCCAGAATGACGACCATCAGCAGCAGCGAAACGCCGAGCGCGGGCAAGGCCACGAACGCCAGCCTCCGCTCCAGCGCGAAAGCTCGTACCGGTTTCAGATCGCCCGCCAGTTGATCGATGATGTCTTCCGTCTTCCTCACGTGTCCCCCCGCAACTTTGCCGCCAGGACTTTCAGCGTTCTGTGAATACCGACCCTCGCCGCAAGCTCGGTCTGGCCGGATTTTTGCGCCGCTTCGGCAATTGAGTGACCTTCGAGCTTCACCCTTCGAATGAGATCCCGCTGCCGTTCCGGTAACTCATCAAGCAGCCGCTCCACATCCATGCGGGCCGTGACCGCATCGACGGACGGTTCCGCCTCCAGCGTTTCATCGAGTTCCACTTCTGCCAGCACGCGCGCACCCCGGCCCCGATAGTGATCAATGAGCTTGTAGCGCGCTATCGAAAAGAACCAGGCCGTAAAGGGTCGCGCACGGTCATAGGTCTCCCGCTTGGCGTGAAGCGACAACAGGGTTTCCTGCACAAGATCTTCGACATCGCCTCTGGCAGCTGCTCCCATGCGCCGGCCGTAATAGGCGATCAGCAGCCGTCTCAGGGCATGAAGCAAATGCCTGTAGGCGCCTTCGTCCCCATCGAGGGAACGCAGCATCAGCATTTTCAGTGTTTCTTCCGAAGGGCTGCCTGTCATCGTCACTATCGGGTTATTCGCAATCGGCAGGATATTGTTACATAGTGGCTTTAAAAAAATCTCGCCCGAACTTGTCGTCACAAGCGCGTGAAGATGTAACGGCCGGCCGTTCCCGGCCGAATGGACAATCGTGAGCCCCGGCACGATGCCGGCGGACATTCAACGACGTCCAGAGGAGACCCTTCATGACCCGCATTTTCACCGCCATTGCCGCCGCTTCCCTTCTGTCCGCTCTTTCCTTCGCAGGCATCGCCCATGCCGACAGCATGAAAACCGATACGATGAAGAAGGATACCATGCATAACGACACCATGAAGACGGAGACGATGAAAAAGGATGGCATGTCCATGACCGGCAAGAAGGCCAGCAAAAAGGACTGCATGCACAAGGCCGGCATGGAAATGGACAAGATGAAAAAGGCCGACATGATGAAGGCCTGCGACATGATGAAATAACACCGGCCTGAAAGGAAAAAGCCCGCACCGGTTTTCACCGATACGGGCTTTCTCAACTGAAAAATCGAAAACTCAGAGTTCCGACTGGCTCTCGACGATCTTGCCGACGAGGCCGTAGTCCTTGGCCTCTTCCGCGCCGAGCCAGTAATCGCGATCGATATCCTTGGCGATCTTTTCTTCGCTCTGGCCGGTGGCCTTGGAGAAGATCTTGATCAGGCGCTGGTTCATCTTGATGATTTCGCGGGCCTGGATTTCGATGTCGGACGCCATGCCGCGCGTACCGCCGGAGGGTTGGTGCAGCAGGAAGCGGGTGTTCGGCAGGCAGAGGCGACGTTCCTTCGGCACCGAAACGTAAATCAGCGCGCCGGCGGAAGCGACCCAGCCCGTGCCGATGATATAGACCTTCGGCTTGATGAACTTGATCATGTCGTGGATGGAATCACCCGATTCGACATGGCCGCCCGGCGAATTGACGTAAACGCGAATGTCGTCGTCGCTGGCGGCGGCGAGAGCCACGAGCTGCGTGCAGACCTTCTGCGCCAGTTCCTGCGTGATGCCACCATAGATGAAGATCGAACGCGACTTGAAAAGATTCGCTTCCGTTTCCTTGCCGATCGGCAGTTCCTTGCTCTTGTCGTCTTCGTCTTCGTTCATCAACGGCTCTCTCCAGCAAAATTCGTGCATGCCCTTCGGACATAGTGCGACTTGTTACGTAAGGCAATGAGAGAAAAAGGCAAGGTTTGCCCGCCAACAATAAACAGCACCCCCGGCAGATGACGCATGGACAGCCTGTCCGCCTTCGCGATATCGTTGACGCCTCATTGCAGCGCCGCCTGCCGCGGGAAGCCCCAAGATTCCGTTGCGGACGGCCATAATTTCAAGAGGGAACCATGCTGAAAAGACTAAGCCTCACTGCCGCCGCACTGGGCGTTACCGCCCTGCCCGCTTTCGCGCATTTGAACCCGGAAGAACACGGCTCCTTCATGGCCGGCGTCTCCCACCCGTTCTTCGGTGCGGATCACATTCTGGCGATGGTGGCCGTCGGCATCTGGGCCTCGCAGATTGCCGTGGCGCAGGGCGACCGCAAGGCGCTGTGGATCGTGCCTTCCGCCTTCGTCGGCACCATGGCCGCCGGCTTCCTGATGGCTGTTTATGGCATCGGGCTTCCCTTCGTCGAACCGGCCATTCTCGCCTCCGTCATCGGTCTCGGCCTGCTCGTTGCCATGGCGGCAAGGCTTCCGACGGCAGCGGCGGCGGCCGTTGTCGGTGTTTTCGCGCTTTTCCACGGCCACGCCCATGGCGGTGAACTCGGCAGCGCCGGCGCGCTTCAATTCGGCATCGGCTTCATGATCGCCACCGCCATCCTGCATGCGGCCGGCATCGCGCTCGGCCTCAACATTGCCCGTTTCGGCTCGGTCGCAAGCCGCACGGTCGGCGCGTTGACGGCGATTGCGGGTCTCTCGCTCGCCTTCGGCGGTTGACGATCATTACCGAAATTTAAAATTCGGGCTGCTTTGAAAAGCCGGAATTGAGGCCTACCTCCTTATCGTGGATTTTCGCTTCACGGTAAGGAGGCATCATATGTCACCGGAAGAAAGCCAGCTTCTCAAGGCCCTGTTCGACAGGACCAGAACCGCATCCGCCACCCCGCGTGACCGCGAGGCGGAAACATTGATCGCAGACGCCGTGCGCGATCAGCCCGCAGCTCCTTATTATCTCGCCCAGGCGGTGATCGTTCAGGAAAAGGGTCTGGAGGCGGCAGCAGCCCATATCAAGCAGCTCGAAGACCGTATCCACGCGCTGGAAAGCGGCAATAGCGCCCCGCAGGCCGCAGCGCAGGGCGGCTTTCTGAGTTCCATCTTCGGAACCGGCCAGCCGCAGCCGCCGGCACCCACGCCTGCCCCCTCCCCGGCTGCCCCGCAAACCTCATGGCGAAACGATACCGCTGGCCAGACGGCCGGTCCCTGGGGATCGCCAGCCGGCCAGCAACCCGGCGGCCCCTGGAGCCAGCAGTCCGCCGCATTCGGGCGTTCTTCCGGCGGTGGTTTTTTGCAGGGTGCGCTTGGGACCGCTGCGGGTGTCGCCGGCGGCATGCTGCTCGCCAATTCGCTGAGCGGCATTTTCGGCAGCCATATGTCGTCGCTCGGCCTTGGCTCGCCCTTCGGCGGCGGCAATGCCGCGGGTAACGCCCCTGTCGAGGAAACCGTCATCAATAATTATTACGGCGACAACGCCAGCCCCCAGAACAACGATGACGACGATATCCAGCAGGCCGATGACGACAGCGCCGACGATGCGGATTTCGATTCAGGCGACGACGGTTCGTTCGCCTGAACCTTTAGTCTCGTAAAAGCCGGATCAGCCGCGACCGCGATAGGTGGGAACGCCCTGATCCGGCAGCCATACGCCCTCGGGCACCGGTCCGGTCTGCCAGAAGACGTCGATCGGAATGCCGCCGCGCGGATACCAGTAAGCGCCGATTCTCAGCCACTTCGGCTGCAGCAGCTCCACCAGCCGCCTGGCGATATAGACCGAGCAATCCTCATGGAATGCACCGTGATTGCGGAATGACTGCAAAAACAGCTTCAGCGACTTGGATTCCACCAGAAAGTCGCCCGGAATATAGTCGATGACGATATGGGCGAAATCCGGCTGGCCGGTCATCGGGCAAAGAGAGGTGAATTCGGGTGCGGTGAAGCGCACCACATAATCGGTGCCGGCATTGCCGTTCGGCACCTTTTCGAGAACGGCCTTTTCCGGGCTCTCTGGCGTATCGACCTTCGTGCCCAGCTGCGACAGGCCGGAAACATCCGTCACGGACATGGAAAACTCCTGTTTTTCAAACAATCACTTTGACGCCATGCGCCTTTTCGCCTTCCGGCTCGACGTGAATGGCAAGGCTGGCGCCCGGTATGACGTCCCTTATGGCATCTTCAAGGCGGTCGCAAATATCATGCGCCTCGCGCACCGTCATGACAGCAGGGACCACGACGTGAAAATCGATGAAGGCGGCCGAGCCGGCGCGGCGTGTCCTCAGATCGTGTACGCCAATGACGCCGCCGCAATGTTCGGCGATGGCCTTCTTGATCGCCTCGTCTTCTTCCGGTTCCACGGCCCGGTCCATCAGCCCGCCAAGCGAATGCAGAATGACCTTGGATCCCTGGAACAGGATGTTGATGGCCACCAGAATGGCGAGCAGCGGATCGAGAATGGCATAACCCGTCAAAAGCGCAAGAACGAGACCGACGAGAACGCCTGCCGAGGTCACGACGTCGGACATGATGTGATGGCCGTCCGCGGCCAGTGCCGGTGAGGCGTGTCTTTTGCCGACACGGATCAGGATCGTCGCCCATATGGCGTTGATGACGCCCGCCGCCGCATTGATGGCAAGACCAAGGGCCGGTGCTTCCGGCAGCCTCGGGTTGAAAAGACCGCCCCAGGCCTCCTGCACGATCAGAAGCGCGGCAACGACGATCAGCACTCCCTCCACGACGGCGGATATATATTCCGCCTTGTGGTGGCCGAACTGGTGGTCGTCATCGGCGGGCTTCTGCGCATAACGAATGACAAAATAGGCGATGAAGGCCGCGACCACGTTGACGGTCGATTCCAGACCGTCCGATAAAAGCGCGACCGAGCCCGTGACCCACCAGGCCACGAGCTTGAGGCCCAGCACGCCGAAAGAAAGCGGAATGCTCCAGAATGCGAGCTTCCGGACCAGCGTATTGCCTTCACTGTTCATTTTTGCCCCCGTGCGGATGCGAACGAATTGCATGACCGATTGCCAAAACGCACGAACCGCGCGCACGGGGTCTCCGTGCGCGCGGTTCGCTGTTTGCGCGTTCTATCGTTCAAACGGAGAACAAGGTCAAGGGCCTTGCGCTCAGGCCCAAAACATCACTCTTCGCTTTTCTGCTCGCAGAAACGAATGCGGTTGCCGAACGGATCGGTCACTTCCATCACATCGCCCCAGGGCAGCTCTTCAACGCCCGGCTTCATGAAGCGATAGTCTTTCGCCGCCAGTTCCTGTTGATAGGCGTGAACACCGTGCATCGTGGCGAAGATGTTGGAGCCCGGCGTCGCATCGCCGTGATGGCCGCTGAGGTGAAGCCCCATCCCGGCCCGTGAAACCTGCATGTAAAGCGGGAAATTAGCGCCGAAGCGATGTTCCCAGTCGACCTCGAAACCGAGAAAATCGACATAAAACTCCCGCGCCTTGGCCTCGTCGAAAATTCTGACGATCGGGAATATCCGCCCGAAGCCGATGTCTTCAACAGTCCGCTTCCCGGCATCGCCCATGCTGCCTCAACCCCTTTTCCGGCCGTAAAACGATACCGGCCGCACAGGGTGCGGCCGGTAGGATCAGCTTATTCGGCTGCGACGATCTTGCCGTCCTGCCACTTGAACAGCGAGAAGGCCTGCGAGGTCAGGTCGCCGTTTTCGCCGTAGGTCACCTTGCCGATTGCGGTCGGGAAAGCGTCACCGCTTTTCAGGGCCGTGGCAACCGCTTCGGAATCCTTGGCGCTTCCAGCCTTCTCGATGCCGGCCTTCAGCACTTCCACGGCAGCGTAAGCATTGAGCGTGAAGGCTTCCGCCGGAATGTTGGCGGCCTTCAGCGCTTCGGCAGCGGCCTTGGAATCGTCGTTCTTCAGCGCGTCGGAAGCGTTAGTGAAGATCGTGCCTTCGCCAGCCTGCGAACCGATGTTCCAGAACTCGCTGTTCGACAGGCCGTCACCGCCGATGACGGCAGCCTTGGAGCCGATATCCTTCAACTGGCGCACCAGAAGACCCGCTTCCGGGTGGTAACCGCCGAAATAGACGATGTCGGCATTGTCGGACTTCAGACGGGCCGTCAGCGCGCCGAGATCCTTTTCGCCGGGCGTCAGCGCATCGTAGAGAACTTCGGTCACGCCACCGGCATTCAGCGTGGTCTTGAAGGCGTCCGCCAGACCTTTGCCGTAAGCGCCCTTGTCGTGAATGATGGCGATCTTCTTGTCCTTGAGGTTGGCGAGAACATATTTCGCCGCAACCTCGGCCTGCTGGTCGTCACGACCGCAGGTGCGGAAAACGTTGGCAAGGCCACGGTTGGTCAGGCCCGGCGCGGTCGCCGTCGGCGTCACCATCAGCACGCCGTTTTCGGCAAAGACATCCGATGCCGGAATGGCGACGCCGGACGTCACCGGACCGACGACGAAGTGGATGCCTTCGGCAACCAGCTGGTTGGCTGCGGAAACGCCCTGCTTCGGCTCACCGCCGTCATCGGCAAGCTTCAGCACGACCTGTTCGCCGAGGATGCCGCCCTTCTTGTTGATTTCATTGACTGCCGTCTGGGCGCCGTTCTTCACCTGGTCGCCATAGGCGGCGACAGGACCGGTGAGCGGCGCAATCAGGCCGATGACGATTTCGGCATGAGCAAGGGGTGCGAATGCGAAGGACGCTGCAAGCGTCACGCTGGTCAATGTCTTCAGTTTCATCCTGGTGTCTCCTTAAAGGGGGTCGCGGGACCCGGTGAGCGCCATGGGGCGCCGACCGAATGAAACTATCGGACGCCTCCCGGCGAAAACTCGTTCCATTTTTGAATTCCGAGCCTTCCACTCAACTCATACGGAAGGTTTGATGATTTATGCAAGTCACTTTGCTGGATTAGCTCTATTAGCGGTAAATCATTCGCCGGATCGGCTACGATTGCGCCGTGTGAATGGACGCATCGACCTTCCGTAAACGCTTGGCGTTTGGCCGCCGCTGGAGGATAATACGCCATGATCGCAGCAGATGAAGAATTTCTGACGGGCCTGCCCGTCTTCCGGCATTTTGAAGACGTGGCCGACCCGGCGCTTTATCGCGCCCTGCCGCCGGGATGGGGGCTGGCCATCGCCGATATCATCGATTCGACCTCGGCAATCGGCACCGGCCGCTACAAGGCCGTCAACATGGCGGGTGCGGCGGTCATATCGGGCGTATCGAACAGTCTCGGCCGTCACGACCTGCCCTTCGTTTTCGGCGGCGATGGCGCTGCCGTCGCGGTGCCGCCGCACGGGCTGTCTGTCGCACGCACCGCGCTTTCGAATGTACAGCGCTGGGTGAAAGACGATCTCGATCTTGCCATGCGCGTGGCGCTGGTTCCCGTCGAGGATATTCGTGAAAATGGCTTCGACATTCGTGTCGCCCGCTTTCAGGCGAGCGAGGACGTTTCCTACGCCATGTTTTCGGGCGGCGGCAACAGCTGGGCGGAAGCGCGAATGAAGGAGGGGCAATATGCCCTGCCGGCAGCCGAAAAGGGCGAACGCCCCGATCTCACCGGCCTTTCATGCCGCTGGAACCCCATTCCGGCCACCCATGGCAAGGTGGTGTCGATCATCGCCGTGCCGGGGGCGTCGCGGGACATGCCGGCATTTCGCCAACTCGTCGTAGATCTTGTCGATCTCGCCGAACAGGACGCAAGACACGGCCACCCCGTGCCCGAAGATGGGCCGAAACTCGGTTTTGTGCGCGAGGGTCTCGGCCTCGAAGCCCGGGCCGGCGCTGCCTATCGCGATGTCTGGGGCAAGATGCGCCGCTCGTTTCGCGTTCTCGGCGAGTCCCTGCTCGTCAATCTCTTGAGTGTGACGGGGCTCTCGTTCGGACCGTTCAATGCGATACGCTACCGGCGTTCGGTCGCGAGCAACACCGATTTCCGGAAATTCGACGACGGCCTGAAGATGACGGTGGATATCGACGCCGCACGCCTCGAAAAAATCCGCGCGCGGCTGGAACAGGGCCGCCTCTCGGGAAGCTGTTATTACGGCCTGCACGAACAGGATGCCGCATTGATGACCTGTATCGTTCCGTCTCCGCTTTCGCGAGACCATATGCATTTCGTGGACGGTGCCGACGGCGGATATGCGGCTGCGGCAAGCCGTCTCAAGCAGCAGATACAGCTTGCCGCGCCGGCCTGAAAAGCGCTCCAATACGCAGCCCCCGATTCTTGTGCCGGATGCGCCCGCAGCGAAGGCCGCTGAAAAGAAAAACCGGCGTCGTGCGCCGGTTTCAATCGAGTGATGCTGCCGGGCCTTAACAGGGCCGTGGGCTCATGCAGCGGTCTTGCTGCTCTTCTGCGCCTGGCAGTAAATTTCCTCGAGGGATGCGAGGATTTTTTTCACGGATTCGGAATTGCTGGAATAATAGATGGTCTGCGCATCCCGTCGTGTCTTCACCAGCCGCTGGGCACGCAATTTCGAAAGATGCTGCGAGAGAGCCGACTGGCTGAGACCAACCTGTGAAGCGAGAACACCGACCGGCACTTCCGTATCCACCAGCGTGCACAAGATCATCAGGCGCTTGGGATTCGCCATGGCTGAGAGCAAGTCTGCAGCGGCGATGCTATGTTCCGACAGAGATTGATTATCCATACGCTCAAGTCTCCTGATGACAGTCGAAAAAGACGGTCATGGTGGCTATTATAGGTGTTCCAAAAGGTGTTTTTATAATTCAGTCGATACGTTGTATATACCTAAATCTTGCTTATATCGTGTCCCCTTCAAAGACTATTCTTCACCGATTATTTACTTAAAATATTGTGACCAAATTATCAGCTTTTTGCCTGTTTTTTGTCAATTTGATGATAAACCCATGTATTAGCGGCAGTATTTATAAGCAATAAACGATAAAAAGTTGAGCACCTCAATCTTAACACCCGACGCCGGATTTTGGGGTGACAATCTATTACCACCTTAAATTTAGCAGCGAGCTAAAGAATCTAGATTAACTTTGCGCAATTTTCTCTAAGTTTGCAATATGATTTTTATTAGTAATTATTTTCATGCATAACTTGTGATATCAAAAATATTCTTTGCTACCGTGGGAAGGTATAACTTGCGCCGTAAAGATCTTCTGGAAACAGAAAAAGGGCCCTCCATGGAGGGCCCTTTCTTTTTCAGACAGGCGAATCACTATTTTTTGCGGTGACGTGTCAGCCCCGCGACAACTTCATCGGCGGAAATCGTGCCGACGATCGCACCGTTGTCGACGACGCCGATCGCGCCGGAATGTTTTGACAGCGCATCGAGAATATCGATGAGCGGCGATGACGGGCGGGCGGTGGCGGCGACTGTCATCTGCCCGTTGCGTTCGTCCACCCCACGCTTCATCACATCGGCGGCGGTCAGCATGGAGATCGGGTTCATGTTCTGCACGAAATCCGCGACATAGGGCGTGGCCGGCTGCTTGACGATCTGCTGCGGCGTTCCGCACTGGATGATGCGTCCGCCCTCCATCATGGCGATACGGTTGCCGATGCGGAAGGCCTCATCCAGATCGTGGCTGACGAAGAGGATAGTTTTCTTCAGCCGGCTCTGGAATTCCAGAAGCTCGTCCTGCAGGCGACTTCTGATGAGAGGGTCGAGAGCCGAGAACGGCTCGTCCATCAACAGGATCGGCGCGCCGGTGGCAAAGGCTCTCGCCAGCCCCACACGCTGCTGCATGCCGCCGGAAAGCTCTCCTACCTTCCGGTCGGCCCAGGCGGAGAGATTGACCAGCTCCAGCTGCTCAGCCACCATACGCTTGCGCTCGGCTTCCGGCACGCCGGAAAGCTCAAGCCCGAAGCCGACATTGTCGGCCACATTGCGCCAGGGCAGAAGGCCGAATTGCTGGAAGACCATGGAGACCGTGTGCATACGCAGGTCGCGCAGCGCTTTCGCCGTCGAGCGATAGGGATCGACATAGCCGGACTTGGTCTTCACGCCGACATTGCCGCGCACCACGGGCGCAAGCCCGTTGACAGCCCTCAGCAGGGTCGACTTGCCCGAGCCGGAAAGACCCATGAGCACGAGTATCTCGCCCTCGCTGACCGAGAGCGAGGCATTGGCGACGCCGAGAACCAGTCCGGTTTCGGCATTGATCTCGTCACGCGTGCTGCCCTTGTCGATCAGCGGCAGCGCCGCATCGGGCCGGTCGCCGAAAACGATATCGACATTTCCGAAGATGATGGCGTCACTCATAGATCATCCTCCGCGCCGGGAAGGCGGAAAAGCCGGTCGAGAACGATCGCCAGTACGACGATGCACAGTCCCGCTTCGAAACCCATGGCGATATTGACGGTATTGAGCGCGCGCACCACCGGCACACCCAGACCATTGGCGCCCACCAGGGCGGAAATGACCACCATCGACAGCGACAGCATGATCGTCTGGGTAAGGCCGGCCATGATCTGCGGCGCGGCGAAGGGAAGCTCCACCTTGCGCAATACTTGGGAAGGCGTGGCGCCAAAAGCAACGGCCGCCTCCACCAGCGCCGGCGGCGTCGAAACGATGCCGAGGCGGGTGAGCCGCACCGGGGCCGGAATGGCGAAGATGACGGTGGCGATGAGCCCCGGAACCATGCCGAGACCGAACAGCACCAGCGCCGGGATCAGATAAACGAAGGTGGGGATGGTCTGCATCAGGTCCAGCACCGGGCGCATGCCGGCATAAATCCACTTGCGCCGCGCCGCCAATATGCCGAGCGGTATGCCGATGATCATGCACACGGCGCTGGCGGCGATGACGAGCGCCAGCGTTTCCGTCGTCGCCTTCCAGTAGCCCAGATTGATGATGAGCAGCAGGCCGAGCGCCGTGAAGACCGGCATGCCGACGGAGCGGCGCGTCCAGGCGGAAAGCGCCGTCAGGATCGCCACGATAATGAGCGGATGCGGCGCCTGCAGCACATAAAGCAGGGCGTTGATGACGCTTTGGAAAATGAAGGAAAGCCAATCGAAGAAAAAAGCGAGATTGCCGGTCAGCCAGTCAATGGCCTCCTTGGCATATCGGCCGACGGGCAGGCGGTTTTCAGGAGCGCTGAGCCATTCCACGGTAAGAAAAGACCTTTCGTGAACTAAAACAATTCCGGCAAAAGTGCAGAGCGGTTTTGCGTCCGGAATTGCGCAGACAACAAAGAAATAGAGCATCGTCATCCCGTTTCACCGGGATTGCTCCAATGCAGAAATGACGGCCGGCAGCGGAACTGCCGGACGCGGTGCTGGCGCATGACCCTCAATGTCTGAAAATTCACAGGCAAGGTCATGCATGGGCATCGTTATTTCCCGCTGATCCGGCCTGCCGCGCAGGCCGGAAACAGTCATGCATCGTCTTGCGGCTTAGAGGCCGAGAGCCTTCTTGGCAGCAGGCAGGGCGTCAGCACTGCCGTCCTTGGTCTTGACGTTGGCGAGCCAGGGCTCGATCGCCGTCGGATTGGCCTTCAGCCAGGCGGTTGCAGCCGCCTCGCCCTCAAGGCCGTCATTCAGGATCTTGCCCATGATCTCGTTTTCCATGGGCAGGGAAAATTGCAGGTTCTTGAGGAAGGCGCCGACGTTGGGGCACTCCTCGACGTAACCCTTGCGGACATTGGTATGGATCGTCGCGCCGCCGAGATTGGGGCCGAAGACCTCGTCGCCGCCGGTCAGATAGGTCAACTTGAAATTCGCATTCATGGGATGCGGTTCCCAGCCGAGGAAGACGATGGGCTCGCCGGATTTTTCGGCGCGCGCCACCTGGGAGAGCATGCCCTGTTCGGACGACTCGACCACCTCGAATGACTTCAGACCGAAACTGTCCTTGGCCACCATGTCGAGAATCAGTCGGTTGCCGTCGTTGCCCGGCTCGATACCATAGATCTTGCCGCCGAGATCGGCGCTGTGGGCGGCGATGTCCTTGAAATCCTTGATGCCGAGTTCGGCGCCCTTGGCGTTGGTCGCCAGCGTGTATTTCGCGCCGGTCAGGTTTTCCCGCAGCGTCTCCACGGATTTGTCTTCGCGATAAGGCGCGATATCGCCTTCCATGGTCGGCATCCAGTTGCCGAGGAAGACGTCGATGTCCTTGTTTTTCAGGGATGTGTAGGTAACGGGTACGGAGAGAAGCTTGACGTCGGTTTCATAGCCAAGGCTTTTCAGAAGCACTGTGGCGGTCGCCGTCGTGGCGGTGATGTCGGTCCAGCCCACATCGGAAAAGCGCACTGTGCCACAACTTGCCGGTTCCGCAGCACCGGCCGCACTGAACGTCATGGAGGAGATTGCTGCGGCCAGGGCCAGACAGCGGCTTCTATTTGCAAACATATGGCTTGCTCCCTGTTTTTTCGTTCCCTTGCCATTATCAATATCTGCCGGACACAATCAACTCGCGCGCATTTGCGTGCTTTGGCGCACCGTTTGCGACAAAATGGTGAAAATGTCGGTATTCAGCGGTGCAATGTCGAAAAAGGGCAGACCGTAGAAATCTGTGTTTTTCCAACGGCCATACTTTTCAATCCGCGTCTTCGCCGTCAAAAGACGCTGGATGCAGCATCGGCTGGAAAACCGGGACAGGTTTGTGAGGCACGGTGTGCCGATTGAAGAGGTTGGAGCATTTAAACGCACGTCGGAATGATGCAACGGTGCTCCGGGAGTGGATAATGGCAAAACTCTATTTCAATTATTCGACGATGAATGCCGGCAAATCGACCATGCTGCTGCAGGCATCCTACAATTATCAGGAGCGCGGCATGCGCACACTGATCTTCACGGCCGCCTTTGACGACCGGGCCGGCGTCGGCCGTGTCGCCTCGCGCATCGGCCTGTCCTCCGACGCGCTGACCTTCGATGACAATACCGACCTGTTCGCCGAGGTATCGGCCCTCACTGCCGAAGCGCCGGTCGCCTGCGTTTTCATCGATGAAGCCAATTTTCTCTCCGAGCACCATGTCTGGCAGCTTGCCGACATTGTCGACAGGCTGAACATCCCGGTCATGACCTATGGCCTGCGCACGGATTTTCAGGGAAAGCTTTTCCCCGCCTCGAAAGAACTGCTGGCCATTGCCGACGAACTTCGCGAAATCCGCACCATCTGCCATTGCGGCCGCAAGGCGACGATGGTCGCCCGCTTCGACAATGAAGGAAAGGTCGTAACGGAAGGCGCGCAGATCGATGTCGGCGGCAACGAGAAATATGTTTCCTTCTGCCGCCGCCACTGGGTGGAGACGTTCAAGGACGAGTGAACATCTGCGTCCGGTTGCCGCATTTGATTTTCCGCAAAGATGACTCCCCCGCTCCTGGGCTAAGACGACGGCGACACATTCGCGTGGATGTGCTTTCTCTCAGGAGCAAAACGATGCAGAACAGAACTGCCAAATTCGCCGGCCTCGCCATTCTCGCAGGTCTTTTCGCCTTTCCCGCCCTTGCTGCCGAAATCGAAGTGAAGATGCTCAACAAGGGCAGCGACGGTCAGGCGATGGTCTTCGAGCCCGCAACCGTCAAGGCCGCCGTCGGCGACGTCATTACCTTCGTCCCGGTCGACAAGGGCCATGATGCGGCAGCCGTGAAGGACATGATCCCCGAGGGTGTCGCAGACTTCAAGGGCAAGATGAACGAGACGGTGAAGTTGACGGTCGAGAAGGAAGGCGCCTACGTCGTCAAATGCACACCGCATCTGGGCATGGGCATGATCGCGCTCGTTGTCGTCGGCGATGCCGCGCCGGCCAATCTGGACGCCGTCAAGAACGGCAAACTGCCGAAAAAGGCGCGCGACCGGCTGAACGACGAGATCGCCAAGCTCGGCCTTTGAGGACATATCCCTTCGGTTCCGCGGCGGCTGTTCCTCCACAATCGGTGTGGAAAGCCATAATGGCCGGCGCGGACCGCAGGTTGAGAAAAGTTTCGCAATCATGTTGTATCCCGGTTGACCGGGACATATCTGGAAGACAGTAAATGACCGCGGTTTATACGAAGCGCCGAAGGGCGCGGGTGGCCCGCGTGTTTTTCTTCCGGCGTCCAGCCCCACGGGCAGAGGAGACTATGACGACATGATCGACCGGATCACCGCTTTGATTCAAGCAGCCTTCAGCGCCATCGGCAGGGCCGCCGGTCTTCTCGTCGCCTGGCTTTTGTGGCCCTTCATGGCCGCCCACGGCTGGTACAGCGGCCGCAACTGGCTCATCAAGGGCCCGATCGCCCTCATCGTCATTCTTCTCGCCGGCTTCTACGGATATTTCATCTGGCAAACCCAGGTCTGGACGAATTTCGACCCGGATTACGTCGCGCGCTACAAGCTTGAAGAGCGCACCGTGCCTGCCGGGCAGGAATTGCCCGCCGCCGCCCCGGCGGGTGGCGCAACGGGCGCCGCCGCAAACACATCCGCGCCGGTCTGCCAGCGTTCGGCCATCGTCGACGCAGCCGCCGATCTCACCGATTTCAACGTCAACCAGAACGCGTGGATTTCCTCCATGCTGCTCTATCGTCTCGGCCTTTTCGGCATGGACTGGGACAGCACGCCGTTTCTGGACAACAAGGCGTCTTTCCAGCGTGGTGTAAACCAGGCCGTGCGCCGCACCTCGGTGGAACTTGTGGATACGCTCGGCCGCGTGCGCGGAACCTCCGGCATCAACAACAATCTCCAGGAAGCGCGCGGCAACATGCAGTTCAGCGAGTATTCCTGGTATTTCGGTCTCGATCCCTTCGGCCCGAAGACCCCGACCCCCAGCTATTACCGCGCCGCCATCCGCAGCTTCCAGGCCTTCAACGGCGAACTCGCCGCGTGCAAGGCCGTCTTCGATACCCGCGCCGACAACCTCATCCAGTTCATCGACCGTATCGCCGGCGATATCGGCTCCACGTCGGCAATTCTGCGCGAACGCTCGGAAAATTATAATGGCGGCTGGTTCGATACCCGTGCCGACGACCGCTTCTGGTTCGCCTATGGCCAGCTCTACGGTTATTACGGCGTGCTTTCCGCCGCCGGATCGGACTTCGCGCAGGTCATCCGCGAGCGTAACCTGACCAACCTGTGGAACGACACGCTGTTGCAGACCCGCGCAGCCCTGCGCATCCAGCCGGCGATCATTTCCAATGGTGAGGAAAGCGGCTGGATCATGCCCTCGCACCTCGCCACCATGGGATTTTACGTTTTGCGGGTCCGCTCGAATCTCGTTGAGCTTCGCTCGGTTCTCGACCGGTAAGGCGAGGCCTGCCAGGAACGGCAGGGTCGATCAGTCTATCAGGCCAAGGCGTATGGTCTTGGCCACCAGCTGGGTGCGGTTGACGCAGTCGAGCTTGCGGATGGCGTTGTTCATATAGGCATTGACGGTATGTTCCGAGATGGACAGAAGCTCGGCGATCTCCACGGAGGTCTTTCCCTGCGCCGTCCAGCGCACGACGTCTAGTTCCCGCTTCGTCAAAGGCGATGGACCTTTTGAGTTGGTGCGGCAAAGCCGGTCATAGACTTCCAGCGCATGCAGCACGATCATGCCCAGCTCGTTGAGCGCGGCTTGCGGCAGGATATCGCGATCGCCCGCGAAATTCATCAGATGCCGGTTGCCGTACATGCCATGCACCGGCACCATCAGACCGGACGTTATGCCCATGCTGCTCAGCGAGGCCGCCGCATCCACCAGCGGTCCGCAGGCAATATCCGGATCCTGCAGCGACCAATATTGCGGCATCATCGATGACGCGCCGCGCTTGATGACGGGACACTCCCCAAGCGCGCCGTCCCGGGTCATCGCATTCACGACCCAGATGGGCAGGCTGCTTTCGACAACCGTCGGCAAGGCATAGGCATTCTGGCCGCCGGGCAAGCGCAAAAGGGTCACATAGGCGTAACCGAAGGCGCGCATCACTTCCCGCAGGGCCTCCAGCCATTGGGATTTGTCGGCCGCAGCCGACAGATCGTCGCAAAGTCTGGCCTGACGCTCCGTCTTCACCATTCACGCACCCTCGACACGCCGGGACGCAGCGCCCGGAGCGTAAAACATGCGGCTTGGCCAGAACGGGGTTACGACCTTCATATCGGCTGGACCATCCTGATCAAAGCACCGGCTTTTCGGATTTGTCCTTCGGCTTGGCCATCAGTTTTTCCAGAAAACCAAGCATGACCGCCGAGACGACAAAAGCCAGATGGATGATGGTGAACCACATCAGCTTGCTGTCCGAATATTGACTGGCGTTGAGGAAGATTTGCAGCAGGTGGATCGACGAGATCGCCACGATCGACGATGCGACCTTGATTTTCAGACTGCCGGAATCGAGCTTGCCCAGAAAGGAAACCTCGGCATCGGCATCGTCGAAGCGGCTGACGAAGTTCTCGTAACCGGAAATCATCACCATGACGATCAGGCTGGCGACCAGCGCCGCATCGATCAGACCCAGCATGGCGAGGATCATGTCCGCTTCGTCGTAGGTGAAAACGTTCTTCGCAACTTTCAGAAACTTGAGCGCGAAGGAAAACGCATAAACCGCCAGTGCCGCGACGAGCCCGAGATAAAAAACGACGAGCAGCCAGCGGCTGGAGAGGATGATCCGCTCGACGAGCAGTTCAAGAGACTTCATTTCCGTATCCGATTAATAATCTGTTTATTGTTGGGGCATGGTTTGTTTCGCCATGTAAACTGGCTGCGAATATCCTAGCAAGCGGCAATGTCGGGACTTTGACCGTACCGTGGCGTTTTCACACCCCATTCACCAATGAGGTTCTAGAGCGGATAAGCGTCATATTTTTGCAACATACTGTTATGCTTTAAAACATGATGCAAAAAGTCATATATAATATGTTGACAGTTATCGTCATGTTTTTTAGTCCTCGCTTATCGGCTCGCCCGTAACAATCAAAACAGTTTCAGCCGCGGCGGCAAGCGCGGCGTGCTTTTGCACGCCGTGGCCCATTCGCGCGCCTACCTGGGGGTAATTAATGTCCATTTCGCGCACGCATTCCGCGCTGCTTCTGTGCACTGCCATCTCTCTTCTGCCGCTTGCCGGCCCCGCGCGGGCCCAGGACGCCGCGGCGCAAGCGGACGAGGCCACCACGCTTGAAAGGATCGTCGTCAAGGGCAAGCGCGTCAAAAGCGCCAATGCCGCCGCCGACACGCCGCTGGCGAGCCAGACCACGGCGGAAGACATCCGCAAGAAGGATATCGGCAGCATCAAGGACCTCGGCAATAGCACGGAGCCGGGCGTCGATTACGTCGATGCCAAGCCCGGCCGGCCCGGCGGCCTGTTCATCCGCGGCCTCGGCGGCGCACGCGTCGTCACCTTGATCGACAATATTCCTGTGCCTTATTTCAACAATTTCGCCCGTCAGGGTCAGGCAACCACCACGCTCAGCGATACGAGTTCGAGCTTCGATTTTTCCTCGCTCTCGACGGTCGATGTGGTGCGTGGCGCAGATTCCAGCCGTATCGGCTCCGGTGCCCTCGGCGGCGCGCTGGTGCTGCGCACGCTCGATCCGGAAGACCTGATCGGCGAAGGCAGGGATTGGGGCGGCGTAGCCAAGACCACCTATGATAGCGAAGACAGAAGCGTGGGCGGATCGCTCGCCGTCGCCAGGAAGATCGAGAATACTTCGGTCCTGTTCCAGGGCTCCTATAAGCGCGGCAACGAGACGGACAACAAGGGTACGGCCGATATCTACGGCACGCGCCGCACCAAGCCCAATCCTGCCGACACCTATGAAAGCAACCTGATGTTCAAGATCCGTCAGGATCTTGAAGGCGGTCACAGCATCGGGCTGACGGCCGAGCGCTATTCTCTGAGAAACCGCAGCGACATGAAGACCCTGCAGGGCGTCAGCGTTTCGGGCTCGACCTACCGGATCGGCGACTACCGGGGCTATGAGGATACCGAGCGCGATCGCGTATCGCTCGATTACGAATACGAAGCGCCCTCGACCGACGGCTTCATCGACGCCGCCAATCTTTCGCTCTACTGGACGCGTCTTTCCAAGGAATCCGGCGCCGGCGACCGCCTGACCAACAATTCGCTTTATATTCGCGAAGACAGCATGCGCAACAGCGCATTCGGCATCGTCGGCGGCCTTGAATCCGGCTTCGAGCTTGGCGGCGTGCAGCACACGGTCCGTTTCGGCGGCAACGCCATGACAACCGATTTCAGCCAGGAGCTTTTCGCCAACACGGCCGGATCGACCTCGTCCTCGCAATCGGACATGCCTGACGTGAGCGGCAAGAGCCTCGGTCTTTATCTCGATGACGAAATCGCCTTCGGCAACGGCTTCCGCCTGACCCCCGGCCTGCGCTTCGATTCCTACGATTACGATCCCGATGGCTCCGTTTCCAGCAACAGCGGCTACCGAACATTCGGCCTGCCGAGCGGCAACAGCGGCTCGCGCTTCTCGCCGAAGCTTCTTGCCACCTATGACGTCACGCCCGAACTGCAGCTTTTCGCACAATGGTCGATGGCCTATCGTGCCCCGACGATCAACGAACTGTATCTGAACTTCTCCAACGTCAGCTCCGGTTACGCTGTTGTCGGCAACTCCGCCCTCAATCCCGAGACCAGCAACGGTTTCGAGATCGGTGCGAACTACGCCTCCGGCGACCTCACGGGAAGCCTGACGCTGTTCCACAACAAGTACAAGAACTTCATCGAGCAGTACACGACGTCGACAACGCTCTTCCCCGGCTTCGGCGGCAGGGGCAACGGATCGCTCTTCACCTATCGCAACCGTAACAACGTCGAAATCTCCGGTGTCGAAGCCAAGGTCCGCAAGGACCTCGCCAACGGCTTCTTCGCCCACGCTTCGCTTGCTTACGCCTATGGCAAGGACACCGATACCAACGAATTCATTCGCACGGTCGCGCCCTTCAAGTCCGTCGTCGGCATCGGCTACGAGCAGGACGTCTGGGGCACGGAATTTACCGGTGTCTTCTCCTCCGGCATGCGTGACGACAGGGTGGCCAACACCTTCGACGCCCCCGGCTATGGCGTCTTCAACCTGACCGGCTGGTGGGAACCGGAACAGACCAAGGGCCTGCGCATCCAGGCCGGCATCTATAACCTGTTCGACAGGAAATACTGGAATGCCGTCGGCGTTCGCGACGTGAACCCGAATTCCGTCAGCACCGTCAACCAGCCGGCCGACTTCTATACGGAAGCCGGACGCACCTTCAAAATCTCTCTGACCCAGAAATTTTAAACCCGGGCAGAAACATCATCTCCAGTCGGGGCGGCTTTCGGGTCGCCCCTTTTTTGTCAGCGGCAATAGAGATAGCCGCCCTTGCGCTCCAGCACGTCGAGATGCAGGTGGTCCTGATGGGTGGCGTCGCTGCCGGGGGAAAGAACCGTGCGGAAGAACAGGCAGGCGGCGGCGGTAATCGTGCGCTGGAAAGCGCCTTCCGGCGTTCCGTCCTCACCGCGCGGCTTCATCACCAGCGGCTCGCCCTTATCGAAGGCGATCGTGGAAATATCGACGGCATTGCCCTTGGCATGTTCGGAAATCTTGCCGTTTTCCGCGCTGTTGCGGTTGCGGCAGATATAGGTCGAGGCATTGGCGATGGCCGTCACCTTTTTCTCCGGCATAGCCAGAGCCGCCGCCGGCAGCATCATTTCCTTTGTCCAGCGGGAAAGCGCAAGAGCGGTTTCGCAACGCATGGTGCCCGATGGTTCCAGCTTGATGCCGGGCAGAACCACGGAAAGCTCGACAGGCGCTTCGATGCCGCAGCCCTGCTCCGCATCCCGGATCGGTTCGAGCTGTTTGAATTCCGCGCCGATATCCTTCAACGCGCCAAGGCATGCCTGAAGCGCGGCCGGGTCTTCCGGTTTCACCGGCTCCGGCGGCTTCTCTTCCGGTTTTGCAGCGTCAACATCCGGCTTGCGTTGTTCACCCTCCTCTTTGCCCTCATCCGCCTTGCCTTCGACGCCTTTCCTGCTGTCACCGGACCCCTTGTCTGCCGGCGTCTTGCCGTCATCCGGTTTCCCCGCTTCCGGGACCTGCGGTTTCGGGGCTGGTTTCGGCGCTTCCACCGGGCTTTGCGGCGGCTCGTCCGATGGCTTTTCCGCAGGGGTGGCGGATTGCCCCTCACCCGGTTTCGGTTGCGGCACCGGCACCTGCGCCGGCGGTTCAGAGGCGGAAATCAATGCGAGGATGGTTACCAGAAGACACAGGCGATGAAGCATTTTTCGGGGCACTCCTGACCGTTTCGGCAGGAGTGCAACGCCGCCACGGCCCGTAAGGTTCATTCCCTCACCGAAATCCGCTTGCCAAGGCGGATCGTGCACGCTAACAATTTTCCCATGAACATCGTGTCTAAGAACATTGCTAACTGGTGGTGGGGCAGCTTTTCGCGGCCTTGACCAGTCATGTCTTCAGACAAAGTCCAAGCCGCCCGAATTTTCAGGCGGCTTTTTTGTTATTGTGCCGCCTGTCATCGGGCCTGAACAACGGGAAGTATGAGAGAAATGGTAACGATCATTCAGGATGACGGAGCGGAAACCTACGAGACGAAAGGCGGCATCAAGGTCAGCCGAAAGCGTCGGCCCGCCGATTACGCCAGCGCCATCGATAATTATATCGAAAAGCTCGATTCCCATCGCGGCGCGGTTTTTTCGTCCAACTACGAATATCCGGGCCGTTACACCCGCTGGGATACGGCCATCGTCGACCCGCCGCTCGGGATTTCCTGTTTCGGCCGCAAAATGTGGATCGAGGCCTATAATGGTCGCGGCGAAGTGCTGCTTTCCTTCATCACCGAGAAGCTGAAGGCGACGCCCGATCTCACGCTTGGCGCTTCCACCACGCGCCGTCTCGATCTCACCGTCAACGAGCCGGACCGCGTCTTTACCGAAGAAGAGCGTTCGAAAATCCCGACCGTCTTCACGGCGTTGCGCGCCATCGTCGACCTCTTTTATTCGAATGCGGATTCGGCCATCGGCCTGTTCGGCGCCTTCGGTTACGATCTCGCCTTCCAGTTCGACGCGATCAAGCTGTCGCTGGCGCGCCCGGAAGACCAGCGCGACATGGTGCTGTTTCTGCCGGACGAAATCCTCGTCGTCGACCACTACTCCGCCAAGGCCTGGATCGACCGCTACGACTTCGAAAAGGGCGGCGTGACGACGGACGGCAAGTCCTCCGACATTACGCCCGACCCTTTCAAGACCACGGATACGATCCCGCCCAAGGGCGATCATCGTCCCGGTGAATATTCCGAACTGGTGGTGAAGGCCAAGGAAAGCTTCCGCCGCGGCGATCTGTTCGAGGTCGTTCCCGGCCAGAAATTCATGGAGCGTTGCGAAAGCAATCCATCGGCGATTTCGCGCCGCCTGAAGGCGATCAACCCGTCCCCCTACTCCTTCTTCATCAATCTCGGCCATCAGGAATATCTGGTCGGCGCTTCGCCGGAAATGTTCGTGCGCGTCTCCGGCCGGCGGATCGAGACCTGCCCGATCTCAGGCACCATCAAGCGCGGCGACGATCCGATTGCCGATAGCGAGCAGATCCTGAAGCTGCTCAATTCGAAGAAGGACGAATCCGAACTCACCATGTGCTCGGATGTGGACCGCAACGACAAGAGCCGCGTCTGCGAACCGGGTTCGGTAAAGGTCATCGGCCGCCGCCAGATCGAGATGTATTCGCGCCTCATCCACACGGTGGACCATATCGAAGGCCGCCTCCGGGACGATATGGACGCCTTTGACGGCTTCCTCAGCCACGCCTGGGCCGTCACCGTTACCGGTGCGCCGAAGCTGTGGGCCATGCGTTTCATTGAAGGCCATGAAAAGAGCCCGCGTGCCTGGTATGGTGGCGCGATCGGCATGGTCGGCTTCAATGGCGACATGAATACCGGTCTGACCCTGCGCACCATTCGCATCAAGGACGGCATCGCCGAAGTGCGCGCCGGCGCGACCCTGCTTAACGATTCCAATCCGCAGGAAGAAGAAGCCGAAACCGAACTGAAGGCCTCCGCCATGATCGCTGCCATCAGAGATGCAAAAGGCACCAACGCCGCCGCCACCAAGCGTGATGCCGCAAAGGTCGGCACCGGCGTCAAAATCCTGCTCGTCGACCATGAGGACAGTTTCGTGCACACGCTGGCGAATTATTTCCGCCAGACGGGCGCGACCGTCTCCACCGTCAGAACGCCGGTTGCGGCAGAGGTGTTCGATCGCTTCCAGCCCGATCTTGTCGTGCTCTCTCCCGGACCGGGCAGCCCGACGGATTTCGACTGCAAGGCGACGATCAAGGCCGCCCGCGCCCGCGAATTGCCGATCTTCGGCGTTTGCCTCGGCCTTCAGGCGCTGGCGGAAGCCTATGGCGGCGAGCTTCGCCAGCTTGCGGTGCCGATGCACGGCAAGCCCTCACGCATCCGCGTGCTGGAACCGGGTCTCGTCTTCTCCGGCCTCGGCAAGGAAGTAACCGTCGGCCGTTACCACTCGATCTTCGCCGATCCCTCCACCCTTCCGCGTGATTTCATCATCACCGCGGAAAGCGAGGACGGCACGATCATGGGCATAGAACACGCCAAGGAGCCGGTGGCCGCCGTTCAGTTCCACCCGGAATCGATCATGACACTCGGCCAGGACGCCGGCATGCGCATGATCGAAAACGTCGTGGTGCATCTGACCCGCAAGGCGAAGACGAAGGCGGCATGATGGTGGCTGCCGACGCCATCAGCATCGAACCCATCCGGGCGGAGCACGTTGAAAGTTTTCACCGTGCTCTCGATGCGGTATCGCGTGAGCGGAAATATCTGAGCTTCCTGGAGGCGCCGCCGCTCGATTCGGTCCGCGCCTTCGTTCTCGACATGATCGAAAACGACCATCCGCAATTCGTGGCGATTGCGGATGGCAAGGTGGTCGGCTGGTGCGATATTCGCCGCGAGAGCAGGCCCACCCATGCCCATCGCGGCACGCTCGGCATGGGCATCCTGCCGGCCTATCGCGACAAGGGGCTGGGTGGACGGCTGATGCGGCAGACGCTCGATGCCGCGCGTCAATGCGGGCTGCACCGCGTGGAACTGAGCGTGCATGCGGACAATGCCAGAGCAATCGCGCTTTATGAAAAGATCGGTTTTGTGCATGAAGGCCGGGGCCGTGACACCGTTCTGATCGACGGGCGTTACATCGACAGCCTGAACATGGCGATCATCTTGGGCAACTAACCCCTCGGCAGCGAGGCGGAAATACACAGCGCGAATTTCTTCAGCAGCTGCGTGTCGAAATGCCCTTCCCGCCGCAGCATCCAGGTCAGCGCGTCATTTGCCGTCCACGGCTTCTTGTAGGGCCTGACCGAGGTGATGGCGTCATAGACGTCGCAAATCGCCGCGATACGCGCATAGAGGCTGATCTGGCTGCCCGCACGGCCGCTCGGATAACCGCCGCCATCCATCCGCTCATGATGATTGAAGCAGACATCGAGCACCATCTCCGGCATCTGCGCGTTGCGCGACAATATATCCCGGCCGAATGCGGGATGGAGATTGATGATTTCCCGCTCGCTGGCGCTCAACCCTTCCGCCTTGTTGAGGATCGATGAAGGAATTTCCACCTTGCCGATATCATGCAGCAACCCGCTGATGCCGAGCAGATTGACCGTTCCCCTGTCGAGCCCGAGATAATTACCGAAGAGGATCATCAGCCCGCTGACGGAGACCGAGTGCACGAAGGTCGTTTCGTCTTTCGATTTCAGGCGGGTGACGCCGATGAAAATCGCCGGGTTCGACTGCACGGCATCGGAAATCTTGCCCGCCGCCGCAGCCATGCCCTTCAGCGAAACGACGCCGCCCTCTTCTGCGGAAGCAAATGTCTCGGCAATCGTATCGGCGGCCGAGCGCACGGCGTGGGTGACGGCAGCGACGGTTTCCGGGCAATTGCCCGGTTGCGGCGAAACCGCCGCAGAACGCGCGCTGCCTTCGGTATCGTATCCCCTGGCGGTGTTGATGACGATGCTTTCGGCGCCGCTTGATTTCAATTGACGCATTAATTCCTCGTGCCGCAAAAGAAAGCGGTGCCGTTTTAAAAATCCCTGGTTCGAAAGCGTTCCTTCGACCGCTTCGATAAACATGCCAATCGTCAATTGCTGGGTGGAAATTCGTTTGAGCATCAGATGCTTTTATTTTCCTTCCCGGGAATGATAACCTGAAACCGTAATTCGTAAAAATGTCGGCGCGCAACCGGCTAAACTATAAAGGTGAAGTCCAGTCTTCCCAACCCTGCCTAAACTTGCACCTCGGAAGATTAGATAACACAAATATGAAAATTTTTTACTCTGGATATATTTAAAACTCAAAGAATCAATCGGAATAGACCAAGAAACAACCACAGAATGTAAATAGTGAAAATTCTCGCATACGACGTAAATCAGGAGCCGAAGAAACCCGCATGAATTCCAGACTTGAAACGCGCATCGATCAGGGTACGGGCCGTGAACCGGCGGACATGGTTCTCAAGGGCGGACGCTTCTTCGACCTCGTCACCGGAGAACTCGTCGCTTCGGATATCGCCATCTGTGGCGACACCATCGTCGGCACCTGCGAGAACTACAAGGGGCGACAGGAAATCGACATTTCCGGAAAGATCGTCGTTCCGGGGTTCATCGATACGCATCTCCATATCGAATCGTCGCTGGTGACACCCCACGAATTCGACCGCTGCGTTTTGCCCTATGGCGTTACCACGGCCATTTGCGACCCGCACGAGATCGCCAATGTTCTGGGCGTAGAGGGGCTTCGGTTCTTCCTCGACAGTGCCATGGAAACCATCATGGACATCCGCGTGCAGCTCTCCTCCTGCGTGCCCGCCACCCATCTGGAAACCGCCGGCGCGGATCTGCCCATCGAAAAGCTGCTGCCGTTCCGGGGCCACCCGAAGGTCATCGGCCTTGCCGAATTCATGAATTTTCCGGGCGTCATCCACAAGGATCCGGTGTGCATGGCGAAGCTAGAGGCCTTTCGGGGCCAGCATATCGACGGCCATGCACCGCTTCTTTCCGGCACGGCGCTGAACGGCTATCTCGCCGCCGGCATCCGCACCGAACATGAATGCACGAGCGCGACTGAGGCGCTGGAGAAAATCCGCAAGGGCATGCATATTCTGGTGCGCGAAGGCTCGGTCTCGAAGGACCTGCACGCCCTGATGCCGATCATCACCGAACGCCTGTCGCCCTATCTGGCCCTCTGCACGGATGATCGCAACCCGCTCGACATCGCCGAACAGGGTCATCTCGACTATATGATCCGCACCGCAATCGCCAGCGGCGTGGAACCGCTCGCCATCTACCGCGCCGCCTCCATTTCCGCCGCGAAAGCCTTCGGCCTGCGCGACCGCGGCCTTGTAGCACCCGGCTGGCGCGCCGATCTTGTGGTCATCGACAGCCTGCAGAACTGCAAGGCGAGCATGGTGCTTTCCGGCGGCCGGATCGTCGATGACGCCCTTTTTGCCACCCGCAAACCGGTCGCACCCGTCGGCCTTGACAGCGTCAAAGCAAGACCCGTGCTCGCCTCGCATTTCGGCGTGCCGGTCACGGAGGGCGAAAGCCCTATCATGGGCGTGCTTCCCGGCAAGATCATTACCGAGCACCGCCGCTACAGGCTGCCGACGGATGGCAACCAGACCACCGTCGATCTTGAAAACGACATCATCAAGGTCGCCGTCATCGAACGCCACGGCAAGAACGGCAACCATGCCAACGGTTTCGTTCAGGGCTTCGGCCTCAAAAAGGGCGCCATTGCCTCCACCGTCGGCCATGACAGCCACAATATCTGCGTCATCGGCGTGAGCGAAGACGACATGGCGCTGGCCGCCAACCGGCTCGGCGAAATCAAAGGCGGCTTCGTGGTGGTGGAAGACGGCAGGGTGACGGGCGAGATCGCTTTGCCCGTCGCTGGGCTGATGAGCCTCGAACCCTATGAGACCGTTCGCGATACGCTGCACACGCTCAGAAAAGCAGCCTATGCGCTCGGCACGACGCTGGAAGAACCCTTCCTGCAGGTCGCCTTCCTGCCCCTGCCCGTCATCCCGCATCTGAAGATTTCCGATATGGGTATGGTGGATGTGGACCGGTTTGCGCTGATTTGATTGGCGGAAAATGCCTCGGCGGAAGACGGTAAATGCGCATAAGACGCACCGACCTCCTCATTCCTGTGCTTGTCACAGGAATCCAGTCGACGCGCGTCTGCGCGGCGAGAGAGTCTTTTCAGCCCAATGACTTGGGCTGGCTAGATTCCTGTGACAAGCACAGGAATGAGGGAAGCAGGATACGTAATCAGCAGAGATCGCTGCATCTTCTGCTGTGCCCATAACCTCAATCCGGAGGCAGAGACTTGCGAAAATAAACCACCCGCTGCGTTTCCTCAAATCCCAGCGCCGCATGCATGCGGTGTGAATCGACATTGGAAATATCGGCATCGGAAGCAAGTTCGCTCACACCCTTGCTGGTCGCCCAACGGGTTACTTCGGCAATCAATGCAGCCGCAACGCCCTGTTTGCGAAAGGCTTCCTCCACATAAACGCCTTCGAGAAACGCCACGGGCGAGGTGTCGCATCCGTTGACATAATCGTGCCGCAGGCTGGCTTCGGCAAAACCGATGGCCATACCCGCCGGATCATAGGCAATAAATCCAACCTCATTGTCGGAGACGTCCTGCAACTCCGTCCGGTGTTCGGCGGGTGAAGCATCCGGCCACAAACGGTGCCGCAGAAGCGACCACTCATCGAGCGATGCTTCGCCAGCCGTCTCGATGGCAAATTGCCCGCTCATGCAACGCCCCCGCAAAACACATCCAGCCCCTCGAGCTTCACGATACCCGCATCGAATAACGGTGCGAAACCCGGCATCGGCAGTATATCGGTGACCCGCATGGCCTTCGGTATCGGGAATTCCACCGCCTCACGGGTGAGGTTGAAAACGAAGAGCAGTTTTTCATCCCCCTTCTGCCGCGTGAAGGCCAACACATCGAGATTGGTCTTGATAAAATGCATGTCGCCATCGCGCAGCGCGCCGTGACCTTTGCGGAAGGACAAGACGGCGCGGTAATGGTTCAGAACCGAGTCCGGCTTGCGCTCCTGCGCATCCACAGCCTGCATGGCATGAACATAGGGCACCGGCAGCCAGGGCTTTTCAGCGCTGGAAAAACCGGCATTCGGCTTGCCTGTCTCCCACACCATCGGCGTGCGGCATCCGTCCCGCCCCTTGAAGGCGGGCCAGAAGCGGATGCCGTAGGGATCGCGCAGATCCTCGAAGGCGAGTTCCGCCTCGGTCAGACCCAGCTCCTCGCCCTGATAGAGACATATGGAACCGCGCAGGCTGGCGAGAACGCAGATGGCAAGCTTCGCCACCCGCACCTGCTCCTCTACACTTTCGGAAAAACGGCTGAGGTGGCGAACCACATCGTGGTTGGAAAAGGCCCAGCACACCCAGCCATCCGTCACCACCTTGCCGAAGGTCTCGACCGAGGCGCGCAGATGCTTCGCGCTGAAATCCGGCCCCAGCAGGTCGAAAGTGTAGCACATGTTGAGCTTGTCATTGCCGGACGTATAAGCCGCCACCGTCTTCAGCGACCGCGCCCCATCTCCCACCTCACCCACAGTGGCGCGCCCCTCATACTCGTCGAGCAGCGCGCGAAAACGCTTCAGGAAAGTCACGTTTTCCGGTCGCGTCTTGTCGTAGAGATGGTCCTGCATGCCATAGGGATTGACGTCGGAAGCATCGAGACCGAAACTTTCCTCGTCGAAAAGCGGCGGGTTGTCGCGCAAGAGCTTGTCATGGAAATAATGGTTGACGGTATCGAGCCGGAAACCGTCCACGCCGCGATCCAGCCAGAAACGCACGGTTTCGAGAAGCGCATCCTGCACAGCCGGATTATGGAAATTGAGATCCGGCTGCGAGGCGAGGAAGCTGTGCATGTAATATTGCTTGCGCACGCCGTCCCATTCCCATGCCGGTCCGCCGAACACGGAAAGCCAGTTGGTGGGTGCCGTGCCATCCGGCTTGGGATTGGCCCAGACATACCAGTCAGCCTTGCTGTTGGTGCGGCTCGCCCGGCTGTCCACGAACCAGGGATGCTGGTCCGACGTGTGCGAGATGACCTGATCGATGATGACCTTCAGCCCCAGCCGGTGCGCCTCTGCCATCAGCGCGTCGAAATCGGCAAGCGTGCCGAACATCGGATCGACATTGCAATAATCGGAAACATCATAGCCCATATCGGCCATGGGCGAGGTGAAGAAGGGCGAGAGCCAGATGCCGTCGACACCGAGCGAGGCGATATAGGGCAGGCGTTTCGTCACCCCGGCAAGATCGCCGAAACCGTCGCCGGTCGTATCCTGAAACGAGCGCGGATAGACCTGATAGATCACCGCTCCCTTCCACCAGTCCGATTGCACTTGGGGTTTGTGGACTGGGGCATGGGTTAGCGGCATGGGCGATCTCCTGATGGTGGCCGGCGCATGTCTCCCAAAAGTGTGGCGCGGTTTTGGGAAAGAGACATGCGTAAAAAAGAGACACGGCGCTTTCGCGATTCGGAGAAAAGCGAAAGCGCCGTGGCACGAGAATATAAAGCTGCCGCCGCCGCGTAAACCGGAACTTCGCACATGCACAAACGGCCAGAACCGCCCTTGTCAGCGGCGCGCACTCGTCGTAAGCCGCATGGCTGGAAAAAACGGGAGGATAACGGCGTGGGCGGACGGTTTCTGTCGATTGGCGAATGCATGGTGGAACTGTCGCAGGCCGGCAACGGGCTGCTGCGCAAGGGCTTTGCCGGCGATACGTTCAATACCGCCTGGTATGCCCGGGCCTGCCTGCCGGGCGACTGGTCGGTCGATTATTTCACCGCTCTTGGCGATGATCCGCTATCGGAAGACATGCTGGCCTTCATTGCGGAAGCCGGCATCGGCACGGAAAAAATCCGCCGCATCAAGGGCGGCACGCCCGGCCTTTACCTCATCAACCTGAAGGACGGCGAGCGCACCTTCAGCTACTGGCGCAACGCCGCCGCCGCAAGGCAGCTGGCCGCCGATGCGGACCACCTGCGCAGGACGGTGGAAAGCGCCGATGTCGTCTATTTCTCCGGCATCACGCTCGCCATTCTCGCCTCCGCCCATGATGTCGATACGTTCCTCGCCGAACTGCGCCGCGCCAGGGCGGCGGGCAAGCTGGTGGTCTTCGACCCCAACATCCGCCCGCGCCTGTGGGCGGATAAGGATACGATGCTTGAGACCATCTCCAACGGCGCACGCGCCGCAACGCTTGTCATGCCGAGCTTCGATGACGAGGCGAGCCATTTCGGCGATGTCTCCGTGGAAGCGACCATCGACCGCTACCGTTCGCTTGGCGTCGAAAACATCGTCGTGAAGGACGGCGCCAAGGGCGCGACGCTCGATTTCAGCGGCAGCCGCAGTCACGCCCCGGCGGTGCAGGCCGTGGACGTGGTGGACACGACAAGCGCCGGCGACAGCTTCAACGGCGCTTTCCTCGCCCGTTATGTGACCGGCAGTTCGCCGGAGGAAGCGGCCACCTTCGCGGCAAGGGCGGCGGCAACCGTCATCGGTCACCACGGCGCGCTGATCAGCCCCGAGCTGCTGCCGCTGGTGGGATAAGGCTCCGTCGCACCGGGGAAGCGCGCAAACTTCTGCGCGCAAACCACGCTTCCCCGCCGTCACACACCCTGACATGATCCTGTAACACGCACGCCGCATATACGGGCAGAAGCCGGGCAATGGGGATTCGCCCGCGCGCAGATGAGCAGGATCAGTGTTTCATGACGAGAATCACGATTGTCACAGATGCCTGGCACCCGCAGGTCAACGGCGTGGTTCGCTCCATAGAAAACACCAATACCGAACTCGCTCGGCTCGGCGTCGATGTGCGCATGGTCACGCCGCAGAGTTTTTACAGCATCCCCTGCCCCACCTATCCGGAAATCCGCCTTTCGGTTGCCGGTTATCGCCGTGTGGCGGCGGAGATCGAAAAAAGCCAGCCTTCCTTCGTGCATATTGCGACGGAAGGACCGCTGGGTTTCATGGCGCGGCGCTGGTGCGTGAAGAACCGCATGCGTTTTTCCACCAGCTATCACACCCGCTTTCCCGAATATGTGGCGGCGCGCTTCCCTGTGCCGGAAAGCTGGCTTTACGCTTTCGTGCGCTGGTTCCACAATGGCGGCAACACCTGCATGGTGGCGACGCCGAGCCTTGAGACCGAACTGGAAGCGCGCGGCGTCCGCAACCTGAAGCGCTGGAGCCGCGGCATCGACGCCGAGCTTTTCCATCCCCGCCCGAAAGCAAAGCTGCCTTTCGACCTGCCGAGGCCGATCTTCATGACGGTGGGACGTGTGGCGGTGGAGAAGAACCTGCCGGAATTTCTGGAACTGGACCTGCCGGGTTCGAAGGTCGTCATCGGCGACGGCCCCGCCCGCCATGAATTGCAGGAGAAATATCCGGACGTTTTGTTCACCGGCGTCAAGACCGGTGAGGAGCTGGCCGATGCCTATGCGCAGGCCGATGTCTTCGTTTTCCCCTCGAAGACCGATACGTTCGGCAACACCATTCTGGAAGCGCTGGCAAGCGGCGTGCCCGTGGCGGCCTTCCCCGTCACCGGGCCGATCGATATTCTCGGCGGCAACCCGGCAGCCGGTGCGCTGGACGATAATCTTCGCGATGCCTGTCTTGCGGCACTTCATTGTTCGCCGCAGGAGGCGCTGGCGCTTTCCAGAAGCTACAGCTGGGAAAAAGCCTCACGGCAGTTCCTCGACAATGTCATTCACGCGGCAGGAAAATCCCTGCCGCTGCTGTCGCGTTCTCAACTTGCATGAGGCGATCCCCGAAATTCTGTTCGGGAACGGTGGACGAAACGAAGCGGGAATGTCACAAGGCAATCAGGACGCGACTGCCGTTATCTTTAGAACGGGGTCGGGCTGCTGATTGACGTCAGGCGGCTGCCGCGAGAACACGCTGGCCGTCCTCTGTTTCCGGATAATACCGCCTCAGGACAAGGAAAGAAGCTCTTTCCGCTGGGCTGCGCACCAGTGATTGATTTTCTCGATGATGTCCTTTGCAGCAATCGGCAGGGCGCTGTTGGGTATGACAGCCACCGTCCCGTGGAAAACCAGCACCAGACTATCGGGCGGCGTGAGTGCGAGATGGTGAAGCCCAGCCTGCGTAGCAACATTGCCTCAAAAGGCCTTTTGCTGACAAAACCTTGAGGATCGACACTGCGCGGCGTAACCCGCCTTCACCATGCTCCGGTAAGCATCTGGCCGGAAAGCGGCACGGCCCGCGCCTTGCCGTCGCGATCCGTTACCGAAAGCGATGCTGCCATCTGTTTCGGCGACTTGCGGAACCAGTTGGCGGCAACGCTCGCCATATCGCCGATCATCGCCTGCCTGTGCCAGTCGGCAAAGCGCTTGGCCGTGGCTTCGGGTTCGGAACGATAGAAGAAATCGCCGGATTGTCCGAGATCGTTGATGGATGCCGCCATGGCGGCAAGGGGCCGCTGGAACATTTTCGCCGGCACGGAAAGCCCATCGGCCCCTTCCGAAAATGCCGGCGCCATGAAATCGATCGCCCAGCCATCCGCCTCGATCCAGCAGTGGAAGTTCTCGCCCGCGCCCGTCACATAACCGTCTTCACGGTGATCGGCGAATAGCAGCACGGTTCCACCGAGATTATAGGCCGCAAGCCCACCCTTCGGCACCGCCTTCACCTTGTAATGCTGCTGCAGGATGAAGGCGCCGAAGGTGCTGAAATACATGGAGGCCGAGGCGGGATCGGCATTCTGGCTGATGAGCAGGCTGTTGATGACGCGGTAAATCCGGTGATAGTCGGTCTGCTTGATCAGCATGGTCTGTTACTCTTCAAAACCGTGAAATTGGAGCGAGCGGGTGCCCCTTGTTTCTTCTCCCCGCCGGGGAGAAGTCCGCGGCAGCGGGATGAGGGGGCGGACGGTCGAGATATACGGAGAGGGTG
>NZ_LT009745.1:2206199-2213306 GCF_900013505.1 Agrobacterium deltaense RV3
CGACGGTCGAGATATACGGAGAGGGTGCCCCCTCATCCGACCCTTCGGGCCACCTTCTCCCCGATGGGGAGAAGAAATACGCGGCGACCCTTCACATCAAAATCAACGCCGCTTCTTCGCCTTGCTCTCGAACGGATTATCCGAACCCCGATAATGCACACGGATCGGCACGCCCGGCATGTCGAAATCCTTGCGCAGACCGTTCACCAGATAACGTGTATAGCTTTCCGGAATAGCTTCCGGCCGCGTGCAGGAAATCATGAAGGCCGGCGGGCGGGCCTTGACCTGCGTCATATATTTCAGCTTCAGGCGGCGGCCGGAAACGGCCGGCGGCGGATGCTGGGTCGTCTGCGAATCCAGCCAGCGGTTGAGGCGGGCGGTGGAGATGCGGCGGTTCCAGACCTTGTCGGTATCGATGATGTTCTGCATCAGCCGGTCGAGACCATAACCCGTCTGTCCGGAAATCGGCACGGCGCGAATGCCGCGCGCCTGCGGCAGCAGACGCTCGGTCTTTTCGCGCAGATCGGCCAGATAGGCCTGCGGGTCTTCCACCAGGTCCCATTTGTTGAAGGCGAGCACGGCGGCGCGACCTTCGCGGATGACGAGGTCGACTAGCTGCAAATCCTGCTTTTCGAAGGGAATGGTGCTGTCGAACACGATCACCACTGTTTCCGCAAAGCGGATGGAACGCAGCGAATCCGCCACTGAGAGCTTTTCCAGCTTCTCCGTCACCTTGGCCTTGCGGCGCATGCCGGCCGTGTCGAACATCTTGATGGTGCGGCCGCGCCAGTCCCATTCGACTGAGATGCTGTCGCGGGTAATGCCGGCTTCCGGGCCGGTCAGCAGCCTGTCTTCACCGAGGAAGCGATTGATGAGCGTCGACTTGCCCGCATTCGGCCGGCCGATGATGGCGACGCGCAGCGGCTTGGTCTCGTCATAGACCGGCTCTTCGTCTTCTTCATCGTCGCTGCCCGGCTCGCTGCGCGGCAGAACGATATCCGTTTCCGCCTCATCCACTTCCGGCGGGAAAGCGACGTCTTCGCCGATTGCCTCGACAATGGCGTCGCGCAGGTCGATCATGCCCTGACCGTGTTCGGCCGAAATCGGGCACGGATCGCCAAGACCAAGCGTGAAGGCATCATAGAAACCGGCATCCGAGCCGCGCGCTTCGGACTTGTTGGCCACCAGCACCACCGGCTTGCCCCGACGGCGCAGCATTTCGGCGAGCGTCTCGTCGGCCGGCGTCAGACCAGCCTTGGCGTCGACGACGAACAGCGTCACATCGGCATCGTCGATTGCCGCTTCGGTCTGCGCCCACATGCGGCCCTGAAGCGTTTCCGGCCCGGATTGCTCCAGACCGGCGGTGTCGATGATGGTGAAACGCAGGTCGACCAGCTTCGCCTCGCCGGGGCGGCGGTCGCGGGTCACACCCGGCGTATCGTCCACCAGCGCCAGCTTCTTTCCGACGAGACGGTTAAAAAGCGTGGACTTGCCGACATTGGGGCGCCCGACTATGGCGACGGTGAAGCTCATTGATCCTGGTTCCTTAAAGCACGTCTGCCCAAAACGTTACCTGTTTTGGGCAAAGGACATGCGTAAAATAATGAGTTGGATCGCTTTGGCAATGCACAGAATGCCGGCGCGATCCTGCGTGGCGCAGCGGCGTTAGGCAGCCTTGCCCGAAGCGGTGATATTGTCGAGCATGATCTGCGCGCGGTTCGTCACGTTGCGTGGCGCCTGCGCGTCGCTGACGATCTGCTCGAACCATTGTTTGGCCTTGGCGAAATCGCCGGCCTTGTAGGCGGCAAGACCCAGAGCTTCGCGGGCGGAAGCGCGCATGGTCTGGCCCTCGGCGCTCAGCGGCTCGGCCAATGCGACGACCTGATCATAGGTGCCGTTATCCACCAGCAGCCAGGCGGCGCGCACCTTGGCGGTATCGCGGAAGACCTGCGGTGCGGACGTATCGTTGCCGATGGCGGTGAAAGCGGCGATGGCGCCGGCCGCATCACCCTTCTGCGACAGCAGCGTGGCCGAGCGGAACTTTGCCAGAACCGGATAATTGCCATGACCGGAGGTTTCGAGATCGGCGAAGGCCTTCAGCGCCTCATCCGTCTTGTTGTCCGAAGCGAGCTTCAGCGCCGCAAGGAACTGGTCGCCGGAATTGGAAGCGCGGCTGGTGTTCCAGTATTCGTAGATACCGGTGCCGGCGGCGCCCAGAACCACGAGAACGGCCGCACCCACGACCACGATACCGTAACGGCCCCAGAAGCGCGACAGCTGCTCGGAGCGGATCTGCTCGTTCACTTCGCGGATAAAGGTATCATTCTCGTTTGCCATCAAATTCTCCGTTACCCGCGCGGAGATCGTGTCCAGATCCATCCGTCCGCGGACATACCAAGCCGCTTACCCGGATCGGCAAAAGTAAGGCCAACCGGGTCATGGTCGGCCTTCTAGCCTATTTTGCCTGATATGTAAGGGGGAAACGTTGATTTCCTACAGGACGATGGGCTGAACGCCGATCAACCATTCGTGCAGTTTCAGGATGAAAGCACCCCACAGGACGATGCCGCCGACAACGGCCACCAGATCGTAACGGCCTGAAACGAAGTCCCGGACCACTTTTTCGCCTGCCCGTTCCCGGCGCTTCAGCGAAATCCGCATCACCACGCCCCAGGCGAGGAACGATACGAAAAGAAGAATGGAAGACGTCTCGCCATTGGCCAGAAGATGCGCGAGCGCCCATATCTTGACCGAAAGAATGAGCGGATGTTTCGTCTTCGTCGCGATGTGGCCAGCCGGGATGAGGCTGGCGATAAGACAGATCATCGCCGGCAGCATCAGGGTCACGGCAATATGGCTCATCCAGACCGGCGGATACCACAACATGCCGGTTTCCTGCCGCGCTTCCCCGAAGGCATAAATGACAAGGCCGAGCGTGATGAGGCTGACGAGCGAATAGACGCCCTTGAAAGGGCCTTCGCCCATCGACGCGATCATCCGCGCGCGAAATTGCGGTGCGACCACCTTCAAAAGATGCGTCAGCAGGAACAAGGCAAGACAGAGTGCGAGAAAAAGCATGAAACACGGTCCCCCGGGTGGAACGAAGCGGCCCTATCACCGCAAGCTGCAACAGGAATTAGGCCGAAAGTCATGAAAACGCCAGACTATTCAAAGCTTCGCCTTATTCCACCCGCAAAAGGCCACGGTGTTTCATATGACGGATAACTGATGTTTCGCCCATTTGCCGCCTTTTCCCTGTCGCTTCTCGCTGCCCTTCCCGCTTTTGCGCAAGAGGCTGAGAAGCCGAAGCAGCTCGTCATCGTGTCCTTCGACGGTGCGGGCGACAATACGCTGTGGGAAAGAAGCCGGGCGACGGGCAGGCAAGTCGGCGCGCATTTCACCTATTTCCTTGCCTGCACGCTGGTGATGGACCGCAAAACCAGCGCCAAGACCTATCAGGGACCCGGCCAGAAGTCCGGCCGTTCCAATGTCGGTTTCGGCCAGTCGCCGGAAGAGGTGGAGGCAAGGCTCAGAAACATCTGGGCCGCCTATCGCGAAGGCCACGAAATCGGCAACCACACCTGCGGCCATTTCGATGGCGGGCAATGGACGGCCGAACAATGGGACGGCGAATTCACCACCTTCACCAGCACGCTGGAAAACGCCTGGCAGATGATCGGCAAAAAGGGCGAGGAACCCGAAGGCTGGCGCGAGATGGTGAAAAAGATCAATGGTTTCCGCGCGCCGTATCTCTCGCAGGGGCCGGCGCTGACCGAAGCGCAGAAAAAGCACCGTTTCGTTTATGACGCCACCAGCATCACCAAGGGACCGGAATGGCCGGTGGAGCGCGACGGCATAGAGCATTTCGGCCTGCCGCTCATTCCCGAAGGTCCGGGCAACCGCCCGATCATCGCCATGGACTACAATCTCTTCATCCGCCACTCCATCGGCATCGAAACGCCTGATCGTTCGAAGGAATTCGAGGAGCGCGCCTATACGGCCTTCCGCAATGCATTCGACGGGCAATATAATGGCGAGCGCATTCCGCTACAGATGGGCTTCCACTTCGTGAAGATGAATGGCGGCGCCTATTGGAACGCCTATGAACGGCTGCTGCGCGAGGTCTGCGGCAGGCAGGATGTCGCCTGCGTGAGTTACGCCGAGGCGATGCCTATGATCGAGGCGCGGAAGAAACAAAAGACCGAGGGGTGAAGCTTCTCGATTCATGAAAAAGGCGGCCGTCCGGCCGCCTTTTTTGTTTGCTCAGGGGCGGTTCGCCGCCAGTTCGCCGTCCTCGGCCTCGCGTCGCAGATAGCGCTCATCAATATCCGGCAGCGGCTTGTCACCGATCGCGGCTTCGAAGGCCACAAGACGTTTGTGGATGGAAAGCAGTTCGATGATCGTCGACCAGTAATTCACCAGATACTGGAAGGAATTGCTGACCTCACCGAAGGCCGTGGCGATCTGCTGCCAGATGCCCATGGTAATCCGCCCGGCAACGAATGTCGGGATCAGGATGAAGTTCAGGAAGATCGCATCGAGCTGACCATAGGAATAACGTGCCACGTTGAAATAGAGATAGTGCCAGTACATGCGGAAATAGTTTCTGCGCACATTGGCGAACAGCTCCCGCACCGTTACGGGATCGGCCCGGTCGGCATGGTCCTCGCCATAAACCAGCTCTTTGCGATAGGCCGCCTCCACACGCTGGTTGCGGAAGTTAAGCCCCGGCAGCTTGATACCGGCAAGCGCAAGCAGCGCGGTGCCGAAGATCGACCAGACGATCGCCAGCCAGAAAAGCGCGTGCGGAATGGCGCCAATCACCGGCAGGTCGCCCACATGTTCGGACATGCGGAACAGAAGCGGCAGGAACACCACCAGCGTCATCACGGAATTGATGAGCGTGACGCCCAGCCCTTCGAGAATATTGGCGAACCGCATCGTATCTTCCTGGATACGCTGGGATGCGCCCTCGATATGGCGCAGCTTGTCCCATTTCGACATGTAGTAGTCGTTCATGGCCGTACGCCAGCGGAACACATAATGGTTGGTGAAGAAGGCGGTCACCACATTCATCACCACGCCGACAGCGCCGATCTCAAGGAACTTGAGCTGATAATCGTAAAACTGCGCGGCTGTCACGTCGCCCTGCTTGGCGAGCGCATTCTGCAGAAGATCGAAGAACGGGCCGCGCCAGTTGTTCAGCGCCACGGAAACCTGCACCGCAAAATAGGCGATGAAAATGATGAAGGCCGATCCCCAGATGGACCATGCGGTCCATGGGTGATCCTTCGCGATCAACTGCCACGTAATGCCGAATATGGCGACGAAGATCGTGAAATAGAGATAGAACCAAAGATTGTCGGGCGAGAAGAAATAGGCGAGCCCGATGGGCGCGGTCTGTCCGGGCGCCAATGGCGGCAGGCCGATGGCCGCGCCGATCTGCGGGCCGACACTGTACCAGACAACGATGCACACGATTGTCCACAGCGCGGCCGACGTGAAGAAGATTTTCGGTTTGGGAAAGAAGGAATGAAACACGTTTCGAACTCACGCGCGTTTGAAATCAGCCATTATTGGCGAAGCACTAGATGGCCCGAACCTAGGGCAGAAATTTGTGCACAGCAACGGAGAAGCGACGACCTTAACAAGATGTAAGGCGCAGATGGCGGGCGATGCCCGCCGGAAACACCGAATTAGAGACAGGAAAAGACGGCCCGCAGCCTAGCGCCGCCGCTCCGTGGCCAGCACCGGCAGCATCAGCAGAATGCTGACGACGAGCACGGCGGAAGCGAGAATGCTGGGCGCGGTGAAACTTCCTGTCACTTCGGCAATCCAGCCGGCAGCAAGCGGCCCGACAATCTGCCCCGTGCCGAAAGCGGCCGTCATCAGCGCAAAGGCGCGACGCGGGCTCGGCCCGGCAAACTCCCGGCCGAGCTGCAGGCCATAAGCGGTGATGACCATGAAGGTCAGCCCGAGAAGCAGGCCTCCGGCCAGAACTCCCGGCACCGGCGGCAGCATGACGGAAGCGAAAACACCGACGGCTTCTACAGCAAGAACGATGACGAAGGCGCGTTTCAGCCCCTGCGATTTCAAGACCGGTTTCCAGAGAAAAAGCGAAATGGCAGCCGCGCAGCCGGTGATAAACCAGGCCAGAAACTCCACGAAGGCGCCGGCGGCGGCCATGCGGGCAATCGCCACGATGAAGGTGGCGGTGATGACGTAACCGAAGCCGAAAAGCCCGTAGGCCAGCGTTGTCAGGAAGAGCGGCCGCGTCCAGTTGAGCGGCGGCTCCGCCACCGAGGATGCATGTCGCGGCGGGCCTGCGGGCAGCACCCGCCAGACGAGAATGAATGTGATGAAGGAAAAGACAGCACCTGCAATCCACTCCTCCCGCCATGAGGAGCCGCCGCCGTCAAAAACGACGCCGATCAGATAGACCGCAAGCGAGGAGATCGCGATGCCCGCACCGACGCCGCCATAATGCAGCGCCTGAACGCTGTCCCTGCCCGCCTTGACGGCATGGCCGATAACGATCTGCGAGGTGAAGATCATGGTCAACGCGCTGGCAACACCGGCCAGAAACCGGATGATGGTGAAAGCCGCGACGGAGTTGAAAGCCGCCATGGCAAGCAACAATGCCCCGGTGGCAAACAGGCCGCAAAGCGCCACCAACCGCTCCCGCCCCGAACCCCATGAATAGGCCGCCAGAACCGCCCCCGCCAGATAACCGGCGAAGTTACCCGCTGCCACGATACCCGCATCCCCCGCCGAAAGCGGAACATCCGCCATCATGCCGGGCAGAATGGGGGTGAAGGAAAAGCGGCCGAAACCCATGGCGGAGGCCATCATCAGCGCCCCGGAAAATCCAAGTGCGGTCAGATGTCTGGAGGAAAGTGGCTTGTCGATGCTCATGCATGGCTTATCGCAACGGGGCGGATAGGGGACAAGCGAGTTATTTTGATCGGCGTTATAAGCGGTCGTTATCTGTCATGCGGCGAGCATCGATGCGTTCCGCGGGTGCCGTGTATTTCTTCTTCCCGCCGGGGAGAAGGTGGCCCGAAGGGTCGGATGAGGGGGCAAGCTCTCCGAAATCCGGCGAGGGCG
>NZ_LT009745.1:2213326-2243295 GCF_900013505.1 Agrobacterium deltaense RV3
CGCGCGTCGACGCGCGCGTGTCGTCGCGCGAGCACGCAAGCTCTCCGAAATCCGGCGAGGGCGCCCCCTCATCCCGCTGCCGCGGACTTCTCCCCCTCGGGGGAGAAGAAATAAGCGGCACGCGCTCGCTCCGATCTTAAAAGTGAGGGTGACGGAGGCAGGTGTAGCTGTCACTCAGCGAGCGTCAGCACCAGCGGCCCGTTCTTCGTCGCAACCACGGTATGCTCATACTGCACCGTCGGCGCGCTCGGATCGCTATAGAGCGTCCATGGATCGTCATCGCCGTCCTCGGCCCAGTAGGCGCCGGTCGAGAGAAACGGCTCAACGGTAAACACCATGCCTTCCTGCATGATGCGACGCTCGTCCTTGTCCGGCCAGGTCGCCAGTTCCTTCGGCTCCTCATGCAGCGAGCGGCCGATGCCGTGGCTGGCGAGATTGGTGATCAGCGTATAGCGGTTCTTCTTGGCAAAGGCGCCGATGGCATTGCCGATATCGGCGAAAGGCCGGCCGGTTTTCACCTGCTGCAGGCCCGTCCACATGGCGCGTTTGCCATCGCGGCAAAGCCGCTCGATGTCCTTCTTCACCGGCGGCACGGCGAAAGACGAGCCGGTATCGCCGAAAAAGCCGTTCTTCACCGCCGAGACATCGATATTGACGAGATCGCCCGCCTTGATGATGCGCGGTCCCGGAATGCCGTGGGCCACTTCCTCGTTGACGCTGATGCAGGTCGCGCCGGGAAACTTGTAGCAGAATTCCGGCGCCGATTGCGCACCGTTATCTTCCAGCACCTTGCGGCCGATGGCATCCAGCTCGGCCGTGGTAATGCCGGGTTCCAGCGCGTCCGCCATGGTCTGCATCGCGACGGCGCATAAACGGCCGATGTCCTTCAGCAGAACCAGTTCTTCTTCGGTGGAAATGACCATGTCTCTGTCCGTCGTTCTGTATGGCGGGTCTCAAAACGCCCGCCTTGGCAATCATCAGGCCGTGGCTTTCACCGGATCGGCGCTCCCCGTCAATTCTTTTCTGACGATCGGGGCGACTTTCGTACCATAAAGCTCGATGCCGCGCATGATCTGATCGTGCGGCATCAGGCCGATGGCCATCTGCAGCAGGAAGCGATCGTTCCTGAAAACGCCATGCGCCTTGATGATCTTTTCCGCCACCAGTTCCGGCTCACCGAGGAAGAGATTGCCCTCCGGCCCGCGCGCGGCGTCGAAATGCGCGCGGTTCGTCGGCCCCCAGCCGCGCTCGCGGCCGATGCGGTTCATCACCTCCGCCTGCGGTCCGTAAAACTGGTCCGCCGCCTTGGCGGTGGTGTCGGCAATGAAGCCGTGCACATTGATGCTGGTGCGCAACTTGGTCTTTTCCTGCCCGGCGCGGCGCGCAGCCTCATGATAGAGATCGAACAGCGGCGCAAAGCGGCGATATTCGCCGCCGATGATGGCAAGCGCCACCGGCAGACCCATGGCGCCTGCCCGCGCCACCGATTGCGGCGTGCCGCCCACGGCGATCCACACCGGCAGACGCTCCTGTAGGGGCCGCGGATAAACGCCGCGCCCGTTAATGGCGGGATGCTTGGTGCCGGACCAGGTGACGATTTCCTGCTCCCGCAGCGCCAAAAGCAGATCGAGCTTTTCGGCGAAGAGCACATCGTAATCCTCGAGATCGTAACCGAACAGCGGGTAGGATTCGATGAAGGAACCGCGCCCGGCCATGATTTCGGCGCGGCCGTTCGACAGGAGATCGACGGTCGAAAACTGCTGGAACACCCGCACCGGATCGTCCGAACTCAGCACCGAAACGGCGCTCGTCAGGCGAATATTCTTCGTCTTCACCGCCGCCGCCGCGAGAACGGTGGAGGGCGAGGAGACGACATAATCCGGACGGTGATGCTCCCCGAGGCCAAAGACATCGAGCCCGACCTGATCGGCAAGCTCGATCTCTTCGATGAGTTCGCGCAGCCGGCGCGCGCCTTCCGGCCCACGGCCATCGGCGGGGTTGGGATTGACATCCGCGAAGGTGTAAAGACCGAGTTCCATAGATAATACCTCTGTTTGCCTGCCTCAGAGATAGGCACGGAAGCGCCCGCAGGCAAATGCAGAATCTGGCGCAAAATCTGGATGCTTAGCTTCGAAAAAATGGATGGACGCGGCCTGTGTCACCGCGCTACCGAGCTCTCCCGAAATGGCGCCTGAAATGGCGATTGCCAGCCCGCCCCCTTTGGGCATACCTTGCTTAAACATGTGCGAAGTAATGCAAAAAGGGGAAAGCATGCATCGGACAGTTATCGTGACGGGCTCTACAAGCGGTATCGGCCTTGCGATTGCGCAGCGATTTGCGCGGGAGGGCGCCAATATTGTACTGAACGGTTTCGGCGATGAGGACGAGATCGAAAAACTGCGCCTTTTGCTGGAAGCGGAAAGCGGCGGGCGCGTGCTTTATCACCCCGCGGATATGACGAAACCGGACGAGATCGCCGATCTCATTCAATCCTCGCACGAAAAACTCGGCTCGGTGGATGTGCTCGTCAACAATGCCGGCATCCAGCATATCGCGCCCATCGAGGAGTTTCCGACGGAAAAATGGGACTGGATCATCGCCATCAATCTGACCAGTTCCTTCCATACCATGCGCGTTGCGATACCGCTGATGAAAAAGGCCGGCAAAGGCCGGATCATCAACATCGCATCCGCTCACGGTCTCGTCGCCTCACCGTTCAAATCGGCCTATGTGGCGGCCAAGCACGGCATCATGGGCCTGACGAAGACGGCGGCTCTCGAACTTGCGCAGACCGGGGTTACCGTCAACGCCATCTGTCCGGGTTATGTGCTCACCCCGCTCGTCGAAAAACAGATACCGGAAATGGCCAGGGTGCGCGGCATCAGCGAAGAAGCGGTGAAGAACGACGTGATGCTGGAACTGCAGGCGACCAAGCAGTTCGTCACCGTCGACGATGTGGCCGCCGCCGCACTGTTTCTGGCGAGCGATGCCGCAAGCAACATCACCGGCACCCATATTTCCGTGGATGGCGGCTGGACGGCGCAATAATTGCCGAACTTTCTTTCCTTTTTGGAAACAATGAATTGCCAAAACGGAAATCGATATACGCCTGCGGGCGTGCATATGATGCGCAGGGACAATGACAAGAAACCGGCTCGGCAGCCGGTCAAAAAAGCAGGGCATTGCATGAACGACGCGATCAGCTTCATCCTCAACAGCGAAACCATCTCGCTGAAGGATTTCGGACCGACAGACACGCTTCTCGATTATCTCCGCATCAGCAAGCGGTTGACCGGGACCAAGGAAGGCTGCGCCGAAGGCGATTGCGGCGCCTGCACGGTGCTGGTCGGGCGGCTGCTGGACGGTTCGCTGCGTTATGAAAGCGTCAATGCCTGCATCCGCTTTTTAGGCTCGCTGCACGGCACCCATATCGTGACGGTCGAGCATCTGGCTGCCCGCGACGGTACGCTGCACCCCGTGCAGCAGGCGATGGTGGATTTCCACGGCTCGCAATGCGGTTTCTGCACGCCGGGCTTCATCATGTCGCTTTACGGCCTGTGGCTTGCCAGTGAAAACCCCGGCCGCGCCGACATCGAAAAGGCGCTGCAAGGCAATCTCTGTCGATGCACGGGTTATGAGCCGATCGTGCGCGCCGCCGAAAAGATCGCGGCTGCCCGCCCGAGCGCCCTCTTCGACCCGCTGCAACGCGACCGCACCGATATCATGGCCAGGCTCTGGGCCATTCGCGCCAACGAGACGATCATCGTCACCCACGGCGAGGACCGCACCATCATTCCGGCGACACTGGCCGAACTGACCGAGATTTACGCTGCTGAACCGAAGGCGACCATCGTTGCCGGCTCCACCGATGTCGGCCTGTGGGTCACAAAGCAGATGCGGGCGCTGAACCCGGTGATCTTCATCAACAATCTCGGGGATCTGCAAACCATCGCCGTGGATGAGGACGGCGTGACACTCGGCGCCGGCGTCACCTACAGCCAGGCCTTAAAGACCATTGCGGAACACTTCCCGCCGCTTGCCCGGCTGTTCGACCGCCTCGGCGGCGAGCAGGTGCGCAATATGGGCACCATCGGCGGCAATATCGCCAACGGTTCGCCCATCGGCGATACGCCTCCGGCGCTGATCGCGCTCGGGGCGACGCTGACCTTGCGCTCCTCCTCCGGCAACCGCAGCCTGCCACTGGAAAGCTATTTCATCGATTACGGCAAACAGGACCGGCTGAGCGGCGAATTCGTCGAAAAGCTCTTCATTCCGTTCCGGAAACCGGAAAGCCTCTATGCCGTCTACAAGATTTCCAAACGCCGCGACGAGGATATTTCCGCGCTCTGCGGCGCTTTCAACCTGACGCTCGATGCCGACAGCACGGTGGAAGACATCCGCATCGCCTTCGGTGGCATGGCCGGTACGCCCAAACGCGCCGCGCATCTGGAGGCGGCGCTTCTCGGCAAGGCGTGGTCGCAAGAAACCATCGATGCGGCGCGCGATGTGCTGGACGAGGATTTCACCCCGCTGACCGACTGGCGGGCGACTGCCGAATATCGGCAACTGACGGCTAAAAACCTGCTGACGCGGTTTTTCCTCGAGACTTCGGGGCAAAAGCAGGAACTCAGCCGTTTCTCGCTGGAGGAGGCGTGATGATGGCGATGGCGACATCCGCACCCTCCCTCATTCCTGTGCTTGTCACAGGAATCCAGCCGACGCGCGTCTGCGCGGCGAAAGACTCTTTTAAGCCCAAAGACTTGGGCTGGCTGGATTCCTGTGACAAGCACAGGAATGAGGGACTATTATCGCTGTCATATGCCGTAATTCACCAAGAGGGAGCTTGAACCATGGACACCACAAGCTTCGACAAGACCAAGACAGAAATCGACGGCCCGATGCACACTTCGCTCCGGCACGATTCCGCCCATAAGCATGTGACGGGCAGCGCCGAATATATCGACGATATTCCCGAACCCGCCGGATTGATCCACGGCGCTCTCGGTCTTTCTGACCGGGCACATGCCGAAATCGTCTCGATGGACCTCTCGGAAGTGGAAAAAACACCCGGCGTGCTCTGGGTCATGGTTGCCAAGGACGTGCCCGGCGAAAACGACATCTCTTCCGGCGGCCGTCACGACGAGCCGCTGCTTGCTGAAACCAAGGTGGAATTTCACGGCCAGCCGATCTTCGCCGTTTTTGCCGAAACCCGCGATATCGCCAGAAAGGCGGCCCGCAAGGCGAAGATCACCTATAAGGAACTGCCGCATTTCACCGATATCGACACGGCGATTGAAAATGGCGGCGCGCTGGTCATCGATCCGATGACACTCAAGCGCGGCGATGCCAAGCTGGAAATGGATGTCGCACCCCGTCGCCTCACCGGCACGATGCGGATCGGCGGGCAGGAGCATTTTTATCTCGAAAGCCACATCGCCATGGCCGTGCCGGGCGAAGATGACGAGGTGACGCTGTGGAGTTCCACCCAGCATCCGAGCGAAATCCAGCACATCGTCAGCCATATGCTTCAGGTCCCGTCCAACGCCGTCACGGTGCAGGTGCGCCGCATGGGCGGCGGTTTCGGCGGCAAGGAAACGCAGGGCAACCAGTTCGCCGCCCTCTGCGCCATCGCCGCCAAGAAGCTGAACCGGGCCGTTAAAATCCGCCCCGACCGCGACGAAGATATGAGCGCCACCGGCAAGCGCCACGATTTCCGCGTCGATTACGAGCTTGGCTTCGATGAGGAAGGCCGCATCCACGCCGTCGATGCCACCTATGCCGCCCGCTGCGGTTTTTCCTCCGATCTTTCCGGCCCGGTGACGGACCGCGCGCTGTTCCATGCGGATTCCAGCTATTTCTATCCGCATGTGCACCTCACCTCGCGGCCGCTGAAAACCCACACGGTTTCCAACACCGCCTTTCGCGGTTTCGGTGGCCCGCAGGGCATGCTGGGCGCGGAACGTTTCATCGAGGAAATCGCCTATGCGGTGGGCAAGGACCCGCTCGATATCCGCAAGCTGAATTTCTACGGCGAGACCGGCTCGGGCCGCACCACGACGCCCTATCATCAGGAGGTCGAGGACAACATCATCGCCCGCATCGTCGAGGAGCTGGAAACCTCCAGCGACTATCGCGCGCGGCGAGACGCCATCATCGAGTTCAACAAAACGAGCCCGATCATCCGCAAGGGCATCGCGCTCACCCCTGTCAAATTCGGCATCTCCTTCACCATGACCGCCTTCAATCAGGCGGGTGCACTGGTGCATATCTATAATGACGGCTCCATTCACCTGAACCATGGCGGCACCGAAATGGGTCAGGGCCTCTACACCAAGGTGGCGCAGGTGGTGGCCGATGCCTTCCAGGTGGATATCGGCCGGGTGAAGATCACAGCCACGACCACGGGCAAGGTGCCGAATACCTCGGCCACCGCCGCCTCCTCCGGTACGGACCTTAACGGTATGGCGGCCTATGACGCCGCCCGCCAGATCCGCGAGCGGCTGGTCAAATTCGCCGCCGAGAACTGGAATGTGCCGGAAGAGGAAGTCGTCTTTCTGCCGAACCGGGTGCGCATCGGCCTTGAGGAAATCGCCTTCAACGATTTCATCAAAAAGGCCTATTTCGCCCGCGTGCAGCTTTCTGCCGCCGGTTTTTACAAGACGCCGAAAATCCACTGGGACCGCGCCACCGGCCGCGGCACGCCGTTTTATTATTTCGCCTATGGCGCGGCCTGCTCGGAAGTGTCGATCGATACGCTGACCGGCGAATATATGATGGAGCGCACCGATATCCTCCACGATGTCGGCAAGTCGCTGAACCCGGCCATCGATATCGGCCAGATCGAGGGTGCCTTCGTGCAGGGCATGGGCTGGCTGACGACCGAGGAATTATGGTGGGATGGCAAGGGGCGGCTGCGCACCCATGCGCCTTCCACCTACAAGATCCCGCTCGCCTCCGACCGGCCGAAGAGCTTCAACGTCAGGCTGGCGGAATGGGCGGAAAATGCCGAGCCTACCATTGGCCGTTCCAAGGCCGTGGGCGAACCGCCCTTCATGCTGGCGATCTCGGTTCTCGAAGCCCTCTCCATGGCCGTCGCCTCCGTCGCCGATTACAAGGTCTGCCCGCGCCTCGATGCACCGGCAACGCCCGAGCGGGTTCTGATGGCGGTGGAACGGCTGAAGAAGGTGTGAGGGGGAGTATCCATGCGGCCAAGCCCCCTCATCCGGCCCTTCGGGCCACCTTCTCCCCGGCGGGGAGAAGAAATCTGCCGCGCCGTCACGGCAATTCAAAAGTGTTGCGGTCGTAGTGCGGAGCTTGCGGGAACTTTCTTCTCCCCGCCGGGGAGAAGGTGGCCCGAAGGGCCGGATGAGGGGGCCAGCGTCAATGCCTGACACCTCCCTGCCCTCTTTCCTCACGCAATATCCAGCCACGATCCTCGTGGAAATCGAGGCCGTGAAAGGGTCCTCCCCGCGTGAGGCAGGAACCTTCATGCTGGTCTCGCAAGGCGGCCTGTGGGAAACCATTGGCGGCGGGCAATTCGAATATATGGCCATAGACCACGCCAGGGCGATGCTGCGGAGCGGTTCTACCGAAGACCGCATGGATATTCCGCTTGGCCCGGAAATCGGCCAGTGCTGCGGCGGCCGCACCCTGCTCCGGTTCCGGCTGATAACCGCGGAAATCGCGGCAGCGCTGGAAGCGAGAGTGAAGGGCGAGGCCGAGCAGCAGCCGGCCGTCTTCATTTTCGGGGCGGGCCATGTCGGCAAGGCACTGGCCGAGGCGCTGTCGCTGCTGCCCCTGACGCTGACAGTGGTGGAAACGCGGGAAAACGAACTGCACGATCTTCCAGTGAATATCGCATCCGTACTCACCCCCATGCCGGAAGCGCTCGTCGCGAAAATCCCGGCAAACGGGGCGGCCATCATCGTCACCCACGATCACGCACTCGATTTCCTCATCGCGAAGGAAGCGCTTGCCCGCGACGATCTCGCTTATGTCGGCATGATTGGTTCGAAGACCAAACGCGCCACCTTCGCCCATTGGCTGGAGCGGGAGGGAGAGCCCATGTCCCGCCTTGCAAAGCTCATCCTGCCCATCGGCGGTAATAGCGTCAGGGACAAGCGGCCTGCGATCATAGCGGCCCTTGTGGCAGCCGAGTTGTTGCAAGCATTTTCCGCTGCCGAAATCCGTCGCAGCGAAAATCGACACGGCCATCCTCAAGGCCAAGATCACGCCTGAGCCCATCCGGCAGGCTTTCATCCGCCAGATTGTCGGGTTGAAGGCTTTCAAGAGTAAACCGTTCCGCTGTCCGCAGACCCGCACGCAGGCGGGACCACGCGCGCAAGAGTGCTGTGCGCATGTCCGTCTCCATTCAAAAATGTCAGAAGCTCAGTTGATGAATTGAGCTAAAAATGCTCTGTTTTCCGGAGAAAAACCAATGAAACCTTCGGCAATTGGCATAAAGAGAACTTATCCATGAAAATGTCCCGCCAGTTTCCCTTGAACGCCCTGCGGGTGTTCGAAGCTGCCGCAAGGCATCTGAGCTTCACCAAGGCCGGCGAAGAGCTGGGCATGACCCAGACGGCGGTGAGCTATCAGGTGAAACTGCTGGAGGAGAATATCGGCGAGCCGCTCTTCATCAGAAAGGCGAGGCAGGTCTCGCTGACAGAGGCGGGGCAGAAACTTGCGCCGAAAGTCGCGGAAGCCTTCAACAATCTGCGGGAGGCCGTCGACAATGTGCGTGACACGTCCGATGCGACCCTGACAATCCATTCCACCGCTACCTTCGCCTCACGCTGGCTTTCGCGGCATCTGGGTGCTTTCCAGCTCGAACATCCCTCGATTGCCGTGCGGCTCGACACATCAAGCGCTTTGATCGATTTTTCCCAGTCCGATTGCGATGTCGCCATTCGCTGGAGCAAAGATAACGGCAAAGGGCTGATCTATCATCAACTGCTGCGTGGCGTTTATACGCCGATGCTGCATCCGGGCCTTGCCGAAAGCATCGGCGGATTGCACAAGCCGGAAGACCTGCTGCGCCTGCGCATCATCGATCCCGGCGATATCTGGTGGAGCCAATGGTTTCGGGAAGTGGGTGTTGAAAATCCCGGCCTCGACCGTTATCCCCGCAGCCGCCTCAATGTGCAGGCCTTCGAAGCCGCCGCCGCAATCGCCAGCCAGGGGGTGGCCATGCTCACCCCTGAACTCTATGCCGATGAGATTGCGCTCGGCCGCCTTTATCAACCCTTCGAGCACCTTAGCAGCGAAGGAAAGAACTATTGGCTGGTCTACCCCGAAAACCGCCGGAACATTCGCAAGATCAGGCTGTTCCGCGACTGGATATTGAGGCGGATCGAGGAAAGCCGGCCGCAGCAACTGCCTCAAAACCCCATGTCCGGCGCATAAAAACAGCGCGGCGTGTCCTCATCCGGAAACAGACAGAGATGATATTCGCCGTCCTCGGATCGTCTTGCTTCGCGCTGCGACCAGTTGAAGACATGGCGTCGGGTGACCATGCGGTGATCGCCGGGTGCGAGCGAGACCTCGTAACCGTCAGGCGTGACACGAACACTGCGCGTGGGAATCATCTGGCAGTCGCCGGTTTCGGCGTCGCCATTGCAGCAATAGCTTTCATATTTGAACCCCTTGTGGGATTCATGGGCAAGCGCGGTGGCGCTGAACGCCAGAGATAAGAAGAGGACCGTCAGAACAAGGCGCATCGGCATGGTCTCCGTTGAAACAACGGCGGCTGCCGGAAGATCATTGCGTCCCTTTATTCAAATTTCACATCAACACCCACCCGGACACAACGGCACCGGGAACTGCGATACCTGCCCCCTGATCTGCCCCCACCCAGGGTTCGCAGCGCCCGCTTTCGGAAGAACCGCCAGCGAAACATGTCATGGAAGCCCTGCGCATCGGCGTAAGACCGGAATGGATTTCCGGCAAGGCGCCCCGCAGGACTCCGCAGCCTTATATTTTAGCACATCGGCAGACTGCACAAAGGATAATAGCTGAGTCGCGTTAGCCAGCTAAGCACAAACTATGCGACAGGAATGAGCGGCTGCAACTTTACCGGGCCAACCCACATACACGGGCGAACTCAATTGAGATTGCGGACACAACGGCGTCAGATTGTGAACAATCGTGCCCCGACCTCTGCTTTTCCCTTTCCTAAAGGTCAAATTTCTCGCAAGGTGCGCTGCACAAGGATCAGGGGAACCGCATGTACGAATATGCCATTGCGTGGGAATGGATGGCCTTTGCCGTCCGCTGGCTCCACGTCATCACCGCCATCGCCTGGATCGGCTCATCCTTCTATTTCATCGCGCTCGATCTCGGGCTGGTCAAACGGCCGCATCTGCCGCCGGGGGCCTATGGCGAGGAATGGCAGGTGCATGGCGGCGGCTTTTATCACATCCAGAAATATCTGGTCGCCCCTGCCCAGATGCCCGAGCACCTGACATGGTTCAAATGGGAAAGCTACGTCACCTGGCTTTCCGGCTTCGCTATGCTCTGCATCGTTTATTATGGCGGGGCCGATCTCTTCCTCATCGATCATTCGGTGCTGGCGCTCACCCAGTTCCAGGCCATCTGTCTGTCGCTCGCCTCGCTTGCCATCGGCTGGCTGTTTTACGATTTTCTCTGTAAATCGCCGCTCGGCAACAATACATGGGGCCTGATGATTGTGCTCTATGTCGCGCTGGTGGCGATGGCATGGGGTTACACACAGGTTTTCACCGGCCGCGCCGCCTTCCTGCATCTCGGTGCCTTCACTGCCACCATCATGTCGGCGAATGTGTTCTTCATCATCATCCCCAACCAGAAGATCGTGGTTGCCGACCTGATCGCCAGGCGCACGCCGGACCCGAAATATGGCCGCATCGCCAAACAGCGCTCACTGCACAACAACTATCTGACGCTGCCCGTCATCTTCTTCATGCTGTCGAACCATTATCCGCTGGCCTTTGCCACGCAGTTTAACTGGATCATCGCGGCACTCGTCTTCCTGATGGGCGTCACCATCCGCCACTGGTTCAACACCACCCATGCCCGCAAGGGAAAACCCACATGGACCTGGCTGCTGACCGCCCTCATCTTCATCGTCATCATGTGGCTCTCCACCGTGCCGAAAGTGCTGACCGGCGAGGAAGAACAGAAAGCAGCGACGCTTTCGCCGATGCAGCAGCAATTCGTCGCCGACACCCATTTTGCCAAGGCGCGCGATGTGGTCCAGGGCCGCTGTTCCATGTGCCATGCGGCCGAACCGGTGTGGGAAGGCGTGCCCTTCACACCGAAATCGGTGAAGCTCGAAACCGACGAACAGATCGCCGCCCATGCGCGTGAAATTTATTTGCAAGCCGGGCGCAGCCATGCCATGCCTCCCGGCAACATCACCGCCATCACCCCGGATGAGCGCAAGCTGCTGACCGCCTGGTACGAAAGCGCGGTTTCCGGGGCAGGAAAAGCCGAAGGAAAGACTGAATGAGCATGGTTCTGCTGCGTGGCCGCCTGCTGAGCTTCCGCCGCGCGCCGCTCGCAATCGACGATACGCAAAGCTATCTCTATATCGAAGACGGTGGCCTGCTGATCGAAGACGGCCGGATCGTCGCCATCGGCGACTACGCCGATATCCGCAAGCAAGCCCCCGAAGACATCGAGGAAAAGGACCACCGGCCGCATCTCATCGTGCCGGGCCTCATCGACATGCACCTGCATTTCCCGCAGATGCAGGTCATCGGCTCCTATGCCGCCAACCTGCTGGAATGGCTGAACACCTATACTTTCCCGGAAGAATGCCGTTTCGTCGAAAGCGCCCATGCTGAGCGCATCGCCGCGCATTTCTATGACGAACTGCTGCGCCACGGCACCACCACGGCCGCCGCTTATTGCTCCGTGCACAAGACCTCCGCCGACGCCTTCTTTGCTGAGGCCATGAAGCGCAACATGCTGATGGTGGGTGGCAAGGTGATGATGGACCGCAACGCCCCGCAGGGCCTGCTGGACACGCCGGAAACCTCCTATGACGAGACGCGCCAAGTCATCGCCGACTGGCACGGAAAAGGCCGCAACCACGTCGCCATCACCCCCCGCTTCGCCATCACCTCCACCCCGAAACAGATGGAAGCCGCGCAGGCGCTGGCGCAGGAATTTCCCGATCTCTTCATCCAGACGCATCTTTCGGAAAATCTCGACGAGATCAAATATACCTGCGAGCTCTACCCCGAAGCGACCGACTATACCGACATCTATGTGCGCTACGGCCTGATGGGCAAAAAGACCCTGCTCGGCCACGCCATCCACCTCTCTGACCGCGAGGCGGATGTGCTGTCGGAAACCGGCGCAGTGGCCGTGCATTGCCCCACCTCGAACCTCTTCATCGGCTCCGGCCTCTTCCCGATGAAAAAGCTGCAGCGGCGCGAAAAGCCGGTGCGGATCGCGGTTGCGACCGATATCGGCGGCGGATCGAGCTATTCCATGCTGCGTACCATGGACGAGGCCTACAAAATCCAGCAATTGCTGGGCGAACGCCTCAACCCGCTGGAAAGCTGGTACCTGATGACCCGCGGCAATGCCGAGGCGCTTTCCATGGTCGACCGCATCGGCACGCTGGAGGCCGGCACGGACGCAGACATCACCGTGCTCAACGCCTCTTCCACCCCCGCCATGGCGCTGAAGATGGAAGTGGTGAACAGCCTGACGGAAGAACTCTTCCTGATGCTGACCATGGGCGACGACCGCACGGTGGTTGAGACTTATGTGGCCGGCAGGGCAATGAAGAGCGTGAAGTAACACCCTTCAATAAGGCTGATGTGCGAACCGCCCAGCTCACTAGTCGGTGTGGCGTCTGGTCGGGATCCGTCTTGAGTTCTGGTGTCAGTAAGGCATTTCGTAATCGCATCGCGCACCGTAACCCATGCAACACTAGACTTTCCTACGGCCTCTTCAGATCCGGCATTGGCGATTGCAGGGCCGCAAAGAATTCTTTCGTTTCGCTCCCCGTCACCTCATCGTATACCCTCCGAAGATCGGCTAAATTTGCCTTCCAGACATCACTTCCCACCACGAGCCCAATTCTAGCAAATCTGTATTTTTCTCGTTCGCGTTTCAGGGTTTGTTTGGCCATATAACAGGCCATCCAACGCTGCTCGAATCTAAAAATTCTGCGGGTACCCTCCAACAGAGCGAGGAGCAGCGTTACAAGAAACGCCGCGAAAGAAACGACCTCTTCGGAAAGAACCGGCAAAGACGTTGTTGACCCTACCACCAACAGGGGCGCAAATGTGCTGAGAACCATCACCAACATGGCGGTGATCCGCTGCCATTTCTGTGCAATCTGCCCATATCTCACGTAGTATTCAACGGACCGCTGGATTTCGTCCAACAGCTTTTTCTCTCGGAATCTGTATTTATCTGTTATTTCGAAATTATCATCATCTGTATTATCGCTAATACTATTCATAACAAACAATTCCTCAAACTATTTTTGTAAAAATAATGATCTACACGCGATTCAAAAAATGTAAACAACAGCAGCTATAACTTATTATTTATCTGATCTCGGTGAAAATTAAGCTTAACACCCACATCCGTGGTGAAGCAATGTATTCTCCATCTGCAAAAATATCACTCCCAGAATGCTGCGGCGTTGACAGGAATTTAAATTTCCTACCGCGTCAGTTCATGTTATGTGAAGCCATCATTCAAATGTGAAGGCTTTATCCATGGGCAAAATCCTCACCATAGCGGACCTGAAGCAACAGGCTCAGCGCCGTGTGCCAAAAATGTTTTTCGACTATGCCGATAGCGGCGCATGGACGGAAAGCACCTACCGCGCCAATGAGGATGATTTTTCCAAGATAAAGCTGCGCCAGCGCGTGCTGGTGGATATGACCGATCGGTCGCTTGCCACAGAAATGGTCGGCGAGAAGGTTTCGATGCCGGTAGCCCTCTCCCCCACCGGGCTAACGGGTATGCAGCATGCCGATGGCGAAATGCTGGCCGCCAAAGCAGCCGAAGAATTCGGCGTGCCTTTCACGCTCTCCACCATGAGCATCTGCTCCATCGAGGATGTCGCCTCTGTCACCTCGAAACCCTTCTGGTTCCAGCTTTACGTGATGAAGGACCGGGATTTCGTCAACAATCTCATCGACCGCGCCAAGGCCGCCGGCTGCTCAGCGCTGGTGCTGACGCTCGACCTGCAAATTCTCGGCCAGCGCCACAGGGATTTGCGCAACGGTCTCTCCGCACCGCCGAAACTCACCCCGAAACATATCTGGCAGATGGCGACCCGGCCGAAATGGTGCATGGACATGGCTCGCACCAAGCGCCGCAGCTTCGGCAATATCGTCGGCCACGCCAAGAATGTCTCCGACCTTTCCTCCCTCTCCTCCTGGACGGCAGAACAGTTCGATCCGCGCCTGTCGTGGAAGGATGTCGAATGGATCAAGCAACGCTGGGGCGGCAAGCTGATCCTCAAGGGCATCCTTGACGAGGAAGATGCCCGCGCCTCGCTCGATACCGGCGCCGACGCCATCATCGTCTCCAACCATGGCGGCCGCCAGCTCGACGGTGCGCACTCCTCCATCGCCATGCTGCCGAAAATCGTCGATGCAGTTGGTGACAAGGTCGAGGTGCATATGGATGGCGGCATCCGCTCCGGTCAGGATGTGCTGAAGGCCGTGGCGCTCGGCGCCAAAGGCACCTATATCGGCCGCCCCTTCCTCTATGGTCTCGGTGCCGACGGCAAACAGGGCGTGACGACGGCGCTGGAGATCATCCGCAAGGAGATGGATATCAGCATGGCGCTTTGCGGCAAAAGGCTGATTACGGATGTGGACCGCAGCGTTCTGGCGTGATGGTGGCGCTGTAGCAGGTGAGGTGATGCCTCAGAGCCGGCGTCTCAGAAAGTCCTGTACGCTGCCTCCCTCATCCCTGTGCTTGTCACAGGGATCCAGCCAGCCCAAGTCCTTGGGCTGAAAGGACTCCTTCCGTCGCGCAAACGCGCGCCGGCTGGATTCCTGTGACAAGCACAGGAATGAGGTGGAGAGGCCCTATCAATGCCCCACCGTCTTCGAAAACACATTCACAATCACCACCCCCGTCACGATAAACCCGAGGCCGACAACGGCGGCGATATCCAGCGTCTGGCGGAACACGAAATAGCCGATGCCGGAAATGAGCACGATGCCGAGCCCGCTCCAGATGGCATAGGCTACGCCGACAGGCAGCGCCCGCAGCGTGAACGACAGCAGATAAAAGGCCGCACCGTAAAACAGCGCCATCAGCACCGTCGGCAAAAGCCGGGTGAACTGCTGCGACTGCTGCAGAAAGGAAGTTGCGATGACCTCACAGACGATGGCCGCGACAAGCGCCCCATAGGTCAAAACAGCCGCGTTCATCGTTCCACTTCCTTTTTCGTCTGGGCGATCATCCGGGCCCTCAGAGCCGCCCTGTCGCCACCCGCTTTGCCATCGTCGGCCAGTAGATCGGCAAACCAGATGCCGTCAGCCGCAAGCCGCACCATCTCCAGTACCACCCCGTCATCCGTTTCTTTATGACGGGCAAGACGTCCCTCAATCCAGCTGTTCCACATGCGCCGAAGCGACGGTTCACCGACCATGGAAACCGAGATCGCTGCCCATTGCCTGCCCGAATCCCTGCCCCGATCCGAGAAAACCGCGTTCACATAGGCCCTTGTGAAGCTCCCAAAAGCTTCACAATCCTGTGAGACGAGATCGTCAATCTCAGCGTCCAGAGCCGCCAGAAGGTCAGTCATCACCGCTTCCAAGAGCGCCTGCTTGGAGGGAAAATGATGAAACAACCCGCCCTTCGTCACCCCGGCCGCATCGGCCACCGCCTGCACGGAAAGCGCCGCAACACCCTGCTCCGCAGCGAGTTTCGCCGCGCAATCGAGAAGACTGCGGCGAACGATCTCAGGCTGCTTTTTCCGTTCATGTGCATTTTTCATATTTCTAAACATACCGGACGGTTGGTTTCTTTGCAAGGAAATTGTGAGGCCTGCCGCCGGCTTGAAATTCATACTTAATTAAGCATGAAAGCGATCTCTAAAGTTTTAGCGGTTTTGTTGCCGGAAAGTGTCAGTAAAACTTCGCTCATCGCGGCGGACGAACAAAAGGGGTGAATTATGTCGGGAACGATCAAACGGGGAATGGCGGGCGCATGGGTCTTCGCACTCGCCTTCTTTTGCGCGATCCTCTCATTGCAGGCATCGCCTGCCCAGGCCGGTTACGCCCATTTCATCATGGATGCCAATACCGGCAAGGTTCTGGCCGCCCGCAATGCCGATGTGCTGAACCACCCCGCTTCGCTCACCAAGATGATGACGCTCTACATGACCTTCGAGGCGCTGCATTCCGGCCGGCTTCGCTGGGACCAGAAGATAAAGATGTCCAAGAACGGCGCAGCCGTTATCCCCTCGAAGCTTTATGTGCGCCAGGGGCAGACCTTCACCGTGCGCGAGGCCGTCTACGGCATGATCGTCAAATCCGCCAACGACATGGCGGAAGGCATGGGCGATCATCTCGGCGGCTCCGAGGCAAGGTTCGCCGAAATGATGACCCGCAAGGCCCGCCAGCTCGGCATGACGAAAACGGTGTTCCGCAACGCTTCCGGCCTGCCCAGCAAATCGCAGGTGACGACAGCGCGTGATATGGCGAAGCTCGGCCTGGCGCTGCAGCGCGACTTTCCCAAGGAATACGGCCTCTTCGCCATGGAATCCTTCAGCTTCCGTGGAAAACGCATTCGCGGTCATAACAATCTGATGTATCGCTATCAGGGCATGGACGGCATCAAGACCGGTTATACCAATGCTTCCGGCTTCAATCTCGTCAGCGCCGTCAATCACAATGGTCGCCGCGTCGTCGGCGTCGTGCTGGGCGGCAAGACCGCGCGCAGCCGCGATGCGCAGATGGCTGCGCTTCTGGACAAGGCCGTGCCGCAGGCATCGAGAAGCCGCAACACCGAACAGCTCGTCGCCAGCGCCAATGTCAGCCGCACCTTTGCTGTGACGCCCGCAGCCGCGCCCACCGCTTCCGTACCCCCCGCTTCCGTACCATTGCCGATGTTCGCCGAACGCCGCCAGGATCCGGTCGCCATGCAGATCGCCACGGCGAATAACCAGATGGCCGACATGATGCAGGTTTCGGCCATCCCGCGGCCGGCCCCCGCTGCCGTCTCCGCCGGCCAGAGAAGCCGCTGGGAAGTGCAGATCGCCGCCACCGACAGCGAAGCCGCCGCCCGCTCGCTGCTCGCCAATGCCCGCTCCAACATCGCCGGAAATTATGCTGGGATCGCCCCCTACACAGAAGCCGTGCAAAGCGGATCGGCAACCCTCTACCGCGCCCGTTTCACCGGCTTCGAAGACCAGTCTTCGGCGGTTTCCGCCTGCAAGGAACTGAAGGCGCAATCTTATTCCTGCGTGGTGATGATCAGCGAGGGGTGAGGATCAGCGCTTGAGCCAGCCACCGGCCAAGGCTTCGGCCAGATGCGACATGCCGTTGACCTTCGCCATCTCGGCCATGGCCATATTGTCGTAACGGATGTTGCGGAAATAGACCTGCCAGCCGCGCCCGGTCTCTTCCAGCACGGCATAGGTGGCAAGCGGGTGGCCGGCCTCGACGTGATGGTCGAACGGCGTGTCGTCCTTCCAGCCGGGGCAGCCGACGCTGCCGGGATTGACGATCAGCCGGCCGTCGGAAAGCTGCACGGTGCGGGGAATATGGGTATGGCCACACAGCATCAGCGGCTGGGTGATGCCTTCCGCCATGGCTTCGATTTCGGCCAGCGGCCGCAATTTCAGAACGCCGTCCGGTGACAGCGTTTCCAGCCAATATTCCAGATCGTCACGCGGCGAACCATGGCAGCAATAGGCGACATCCTTGAACACCATGCTGAACGGCAGGGTTTGCAGCCAGTCCAGATGGGCGGCGCTCAGCTGCGCATGCGCCGGCCTCTCCCAGCTCCCCATCTCCTCCGGCGCGCGGTCGATCAGTTCCCGGTCATGATTGCCGCGAATGCTGGGAATCCAGTTGCCAACAAGCACATCGCCGGTAAACCCCGCTTCCAGCGGGCCGCTGAAACAATCGCCGAGATTGACGATGTCCTTGATGCCAAGCCTCGCGATATCCTCCAGCACGGCTTCAAGCGCGGCGCAGTTTCCATGAATATCGGCAATCGCGGCAAAGATCATGGCAATCAGCTTCCTCGATAGGTGGAATAGCTATAGGGCGAAAGCAGAAGCGGCACATGGTAATGGCCGCTCTCATCGGCAATGCCGAAGCGGATCGGGATAATATCGAGAAAGGCCGGCTCCGGCAGTACAACACCCTTGCCGCGCAGATAATCGCCGGCATGGAAAACCAGCTCATATTCCCCGGCCCTGAAACTGTCGCCGACGAGCAGAGGCCCGCCATCGACACGGCCGTCGCTATTGGTCTTCACTGTCTTCAGCTTCTCGCGGCAATCGCCGGAGAGCCGGTAGAGCTCGATCGTCAGTCCTTCTGCGGGCGTGCCATGGGCGGCATCGAGGACATGGGTGGTCAAACCGGTCATGGCTTGGGCTCCGCGATCATATAGGGCTTATCGAAAAAATACTCTTCCAGATTGTTACCCGGCCCATCACGGTCGGCAACCAGAAAATCCGAAACCGCCTGCAACGGCATAAGTGGATAGTGCCAGACATTGCGGCGATAATTCACGCCCTGATCGCCCCGCGCCAGAAACACCTGCGGCCGGCCGGGCCGGCCGCCGTCGTCATCGGCGACGACCACGAGGAAGGGTCGGCCGGAAAGCGGTGAAAAACTCTGGCTGCCGAGCGGATGCCGTTCCATCATCTCGATTTCATGCGGAAAGGCCCGCGGCTGCCCGCGGAAAATATTGAGGATGACACGCGCACCCTCACCCGCCGCCTCCGGTGCTGCAAGCGCATGATGCCGCTCCGTCTGGCCGCCATTGATATGCCGCATGGAAGAGGGTGTCGTTTCGATCACATCGCCGAAGGATGCGAAAGCCTCTTTGGTGAGAGGTTTTATGTCGAGAAAATCAGTCAAATGTCATTCACCTTGGGCATGCCAGTTTCGGAGGAGGGAGAGACGCGCCTGCAAATCCGGAATGCTCTGCGTTATCGTTTTCCAGACGACCGAGAGCTCCGTCCGGAAATAATCATGCACGATCAGATTGCGCATACCCTTCATCTTGATCCAGGGAATTTCCGGGTGCTGCTGTAAAAATGCGGGGTAGTGCCTGTCCAGCTTGGCGACCGCCTCGCCAATCAGGGCAAGACCCATCATGACCGCCATCTGCGTCCGCGTGTCGGAGGAAAAAGCGGCCTCATCCATATCCTGAATGAAATCCTGTATTCTGGAGGCGGCAACATCCATCTCCTTCAGATAGAGCAGAAGCCGATCCGTACTCATACCGCTTTGGCTTCCTTCAGAACGCGCGCCCGTATATCCGAATGCAGGCCGCCTGAGGTGACGACGTCGACCTCCACACCAAGCAGCGCCTTCAATTCCTCCAGCAAACCGCCGAGATCGAACAATGTCGTGCCCGGCAGCGCATCCACCAGAATGTCGAGATCGCTGTCCGGCCGGTCCTCGCCGCGGGCGACGGAGCCGAACACGCGCGGGTTTGCCGCGTTGAAGCGTTTCGTCGCTTCGCGGATCGCTTCCCTGTTCTTTTCCAGCACCTCGGAAGGTCTCATGATCTTCATCTCCAGACGGCGCGATTCTAGCAGAACGGCCACCGCTCGCCAATTCAGCCTTCCGGCAGCATCGAGGAAAGGCGAAGCCAGGCGATCTTCTCCACCTGCGCCGTCGCCGTCTCAAATTCTTCGGCTGCACCGTTGCCGATGCGCGTCTCGAAGGCGGAAAGAATATCGTACCTGTTCAGCCCCTTGACCGCGATGATGAAGGGAAAGCCGAATTTTTCGGTATAGGCGCCATTCAATTCGGTAAAACGGGCGTGCTCTTCCGGAGTAAGCCGGTCCAGGCCCGCACCAGCCTGTTCGTTGCGGCTGTCGGCCGTCAACTCGCCCGCAATCGCCAGCTTGCCGGCAAGATCGGGATGCGCCCGCAACACGCCAAGCCTTTCCGCCTCGGAAGCGGCGCGAAACTGCGCGCTAAGCGCGGCGTGAACCGCCTTCGCCGTCAGTTCCAGGCCGGCTCCACCAGCATCATAGGCTCGCTCGGCGATGAAAGGCGAATGTTCGAACACGCCGCCGAAACGGGTGACAAAGTCCTCACGCGTCACCATCAAAGCACCTCCGGCTTGTGATGTTCATGCCAGTGACGGGCAATCTCGATGCGCTGCGGGATCCACACCTTCTCGTGGCCGAGCACATATTCGATGAAACGGCGAAGAGCCGCCGCGCGGCCGGGACGGCCAACAAGACGGCAATGCAGGCCGACGCTCATCATCTTCGGCGCACCTTCGGCACCTTCATGATAAAGCACATCGAAAGCATCCTTCAGATAGGTGAAGAACTGGTCGCCGGAATTGAAGCCCTGCGGCGTGGCGAAACGCATATCGTTGGTTTCGAGCGTATAGGGAATGATCAGGAACGGCTCGTCCTTCACGCCCTTCACCCAATAGGGCAAATCGTCGGCATAGGAGTCCGACGAATAGAGGAAACCGCCCTCTTCCATGACAAGGCGCAGCGTATTGTCCGAAGGCTTGCCCTGATACATGCCATAGGGACGCTCGCCGGTAACCTCCATGTGCAGACGCACGGCTTCGACTATATGCTTGCGCTCTTCTTCTTCGGAAAAATCCTTATATTCCAGCCAGCGGTAACCGTGGCTTGCGATTTCCCAGCCCGCTTCCTTCATCGCCGCAACGGCTTCCGGGTTGCGGGCCATGGCGGCGGTCACGCCATAAACGGTGGTGGTGACGCCAAGACTGGTGAACATGCGCCACAGCCGCCAGAAGCCGGCGCGCGAGCCATATTCATAGATCGATTCCATGTTCAGGTTGCGCTGGCCGGGCCAGGGCTGGGCGCCGACGATTTCCGACAGCAGCGATTCCGACGCCTTGTCATTGTCGAGAATGCAGCTCTCGCCGCCCTCCTCGTAATTGATGACGAATTGCACGGCGATGCGCGCGCCGCCCGGCCATTTCGGATCGGGAACATTGCGGCCATAGCCCACCAGATTGCGGGAGTAATTTTCGGAAATCATGCAGCCACCCAGAACATCTCTCCCAAGGCGGAAACCGATTTCGGGAGACATAAAACAGACCTCCGAAGCGCTATGACCCGGAAGGGGCGCAACACACGCTTCAGATATGCGATATCCGAACGGTAGCATCCGCATCCGGAATGTCGAGATCAATCTTGCCGACATTCCGATGCTTTTTTGTATACGATTACTCCGGCGCGCTCTTCAGGCGATCTTTCGGGCGGAAACACGGCCCATGGGGTGAAGCGAGTGTACCCGGAAAGGTGCACCCGGTTCATCCTCGATGAAAAGCGCAAGGGTGGAAAACTGCAGGGATCGGGTCAGCAGCGGCTCGAAAACCTTGCGCACGGCCCGCTCTATCCTCTGGCTGCTGGAAGCTTCCACACCGCCCGTCAGCGACATCTGGAACCGGAACTCGTCCATCACATGCGGGCTGCCCCAGCGATGCAGATTGGTGAGCTGCGAGGCCGAAAGCCGGTCCGGATCCGCCCGCTCGATTTCCGCGTCGGAGAGCGGCGCCCGGTAACGGTCGAATTCCTGCACCACGCGGGCGGCAAAGAAATGCAGCACTTCGCAGGGGCGCTCGGGAACGAGGCTGAAGACATTCTCCTGCCTTGCCACCACCAGTTGCGGCAGTGTGAAGGGCTCCTGCCTGCCGGAAAAATACATCAGGTCACGCAGAAGCGCCGCTTCGGAATGGCCCTCCGCAAGACGGAAGGGAGCCTTGATCGTGCCATGGAAACCGTAACGGCGCGGCAGCGCCGTATGGTAGGAAATCTCCTGCATGCCGAGATCGATCATGCCCGGCGGCTCCACCGCCTGACCGGAATAGGCATCGCGCCCCAACCACGCGGCAGCCGCCTGCGTCAGGGGGTCATTGGGGGAAGGCGTGAAATGAATGGCGTATCGCATGCACTGTCACCTCGCCGCAAATGCGGACAAACCGGCCTCGTTGCAGGCCAGCAAATAAGTGATTTGCGTGACAGATTAACGACGTGGGCGGCCTGATCAGAACTTTCTAAAGTCCGCAGCGGCAATACTCACGTGTTGTTGAAGGCGAAAGCCCGAGGGGATGACAGGCGTGTGACCGCACACGGTCTGCAACGCCGCATCGGCAAGAAAATGCGCAAGCCCGAAGCTGACCTTGAAGCCGCCGGTCAGCGCAACGAGCTTCGGATGACCGGGGATCGTGCCCACCATCGGGTCCCTCCCCACCGCCTTCGGGCGCAGCCCGGCCCAGCGTTCCAGCACCGGCGCGCGGATGAGCGAGGGAACAACGGCAGACGCATCGGCAAGCAGTTTTTCGAGCTTTTCATCCGTACTGAAGGGATCGGAAAAACAATCTTCGCTGGTACTGCCGATCGCGACCGTGCCATCCTCATGCGGCACGATATAAAGACCGTTCAGGAACACGACCGGCATCGCCGGATCGGCCGCCGCGTCGAGAAGTGCTGCCTGCCCCTTTACCGCCTGCCCCAGCGCCACACCGGCCTCCAGACCGAGGGCATCGCGGATCAGAGGGAAGGAACCATGGCCGTTGGCGACGATGACATGGCCGAAAGAAACCGCGTCGCCCGACGTCAGCACCGCCCGCCCGGCATCCGCGTCGAGCGAAATGACGCGGCAACCTTCCGCCAGCCGCACATGCCGCGCCTTACCGAGAAAAGCCGAAAGAAGGGTGATCATCGCACGTGGCGAAACCCGCGCCGCCAGCGTATCGAACACGAAACCCGCCTCACCCGCCGCATCATCCACCCAGCCCGCGACCGAAGGCCTGTCGCCGACATGCCAATGGAACCGGCGCTCGCCCGACACCCAGTTCTCCAGCGCATCCCGTTCGTGCCGTTCGGCAATGGCGCGCAGATGCGGCCTGGGCAGCGGAATGATACGGCCGGAGCGACGGTAGCCGGCGGAAAGCCCGGTCTCCGCCTCCAGCACGGCAATCTCTTTTTCCAGCGCAATGAGCGCATCGAACTGGAATTGTTTCTTGTCCGACCAGCGGTCCGGCATATGCGGCATTAACGCGCCCAGCAGCCCGCCGCTGGCGCCGCCGCCGGGCCGATCCGCCTCCACGAGCAACGTCTCGATGCCGAGCCGTTCCGCCTTGACGGCAGCCCACAGCCCCATGATGCCGCCGCCGACGATGAGAAGCGGCACGGAAGCCGGCAATCTTGGAGATTGACCCTGTTCGAAAGCGGGATTATCGGCTTTAGCCATGAAACATTCCAACGAAAATATCACAGAGACCGGCGCGGCGGCCGGTTCACCGGCCGGGGAAACCCCCACCGCGCTCGACTGGCGTGACGGGGATATGCCCTATTCACTGGCCTTTGACGACCATTTTTATTGCCAGACGGATGGCCGGCTGGAATGCGGCCATGTCTTCCTCTCCGGAAACGGCCTGCCAGAGCGTTGGCTCGAACGGGAGGGCACCTTCCGCATCGGCGAACTGGGCTTCGGCACCGGGCTTAACCTCTGCGAGACATGGCGCCAGTGGAAAGAGAGGCGCAACGGCCGCTCCACACTGCATTTCATCTCCTTCGAACTCTACCCGATGAAGGCGGAGGAAATCGACCGGGCGCTTTCCCGCTGGCCGGAAGTGGATGCCGAACGCAAGGCGCTCACCGCCCTCTGGCCCGCCGAGCCGAAAGGACGGGTCGAAATCCAGCTCGATGACGAAACGCGCCTGACGGTGGTCTGTGGCGAGGCGCTCGCCGGCATTTCCGCAAGCGAGGAAAGTTTTGACGCCTGGTTCCTCGATGGCTTCGCACCCGCGCGCAATCCGGACATGTGGTCGCTGGAAATCATGCAGGCGCTTTTCGCAAAGACGGCGCCGGGCGGCACATTCGCCACCTATGCCGCCGCCGGCTTCGTTCGCCGCAACCTCATCGCCGCCGGTTTTGAGCTGGAGCGCCGGAAAGGTTTTGCCGGAAAGCGGGAAATGCTCTGCGGGACCAAACCCTTCGGCTGACGCGAAGCAGAGCAGTGTTTCGGTCGAAAAGTCACACGCCCGGCACGTCGCGGCGCGGCATGTTTTCGCCCAGCCATTGCGCGATCTTGTCTTCGAGCGTTTCCGGGCTGATGGGCTTCGACAGATAATCATCCATGCCTGCCTGCAGGCATAGTTCCCGGTCCGCCTCCTGCGTATGGGCGGTAACGCCGATGATCGGCACATGCCGGCCGTCGGCGGCGGTCCGTTCCGCGGCGCGGATGGCCTGCGTCGCCTGATGTCCGTTCATGACCGGCATCGAAACATCCATCAGGATGATGGCGGGATTGTTCTCCTGCCACGCCTGCACGGCTTTCTTGCCATTGCCGACGATCAGAAAGCGCAGACCCGCCTGCTGCAATATCTGGGTAAAGACAATCTGATTGACGTCATTGTCCTCGGCCACCAGCACATCGACAAGGCTGGGCCGATGCCGCGCCGGCACCGCCGTCGATGCGGCATCGCGCTGCTTTCTTTCGGCGGAGCCTTTTTCCGGCCGGACGGCGCCATCACCGAGACCTTCACGCGGGACCGGAGTTTGCCGGGCGCGTTTCAGCCGCACATCCCGCACCACATCGAAGAGGGTGGAACGCAGGAGCCGCGCCCGCGCCGGCTTCATCAGATGCGCCTGCACATTGAGATCGGTAAACAGCGTCTCGTCGCCGACGACATCCATGGAGGTCAGGAAAACAATGGCGATGTCGTCAAAGCGCGCATCCGCCCGGATCCGCTCCACCACATCCAGCCCGTTCATGACAGGCATATGATAATCGAGAACGATGGCGTCGATGGAAAAACCGAGCGAGGCCGCCTCCTCAAGCACGGCGATGCCGGAAGGCCCGTCTTCCACCGCGTGGCCGTCTATGCCCCAACTGCGCAACTGCTCCGTCAATATGCGGCGATTGACGTCGTTATCGTCGATGACGAGCACGCGGATATCTTCGATCGCCACGGAAAGAAGCGGGAGGTCGCGCTGTCTCTCGGTCACCTGAAACGGAATATTGACCTCGAAGGTCGATCCCCTGCCGACATCGCTGACGACCTTGATCGCGCCGTCGAACAGGCCGACGAGACCGACCGTGATCGCCAGCCCCAGCCCCGTTCCCTCGTGCCGGCGCGTCGCGGAGCCGTCGACCTGACTGAACTTGTCGAAGATGGTTTCAAGCTTGTCGGCCGGAATGCCGATGCCGCTGTCTTCGACGCGCAGTGACAGGATGGCCTCGGAGGCTTCCGCCGAACGTGCCGAAAGCTCGACCAGCACATGCCCCACTTCCGTGAACTTGACGGCGTTTCCAACGATATTGGTGACGATCTGCCGAAAGCGGCCGGCATCGCCGATGACCTTGCCGAAGACGGAAGCATCGATCCGAACGATCAGCTCTATGTCCTTTTCAAGCGCCGCTGAGGACAGCAGCGACACCACATCCTCGACCGCCTCCGCCGGATCGAAGGGCACGCTGCGCAGCCTCATCTGCCCGGCCTCGATCTTCGAGAAATCGAGAATGTCGTTGATGATCGTCAGAAGCGCATTGCCGGACTTGACGATGATATCGGTAAAGGTCTTCTGGCGCGTATCGAGATTGGACTTGGCCAGAAGCTCCGCCATGCCGAGAACGCCGTTCATCGGCGTGCGGATTTCATGGCTCATATTGGCGAGGAATTCCGATTTGGCCCGATCCGCCGCTTCCGCACGCGATAGCAGCCGCTGCAATTCCTCTTCACGCAGCTTCATCTCGGTCACATCGGTGACGATGATGAGCCAGTAATTGCCGGAACTGTTGGTGGCCTCCAGATTGAGCCAGCTTTTGCCGGCGACATGGATGAGCCAGGAAAACGGCCGGTTGGCGGCGATATTCTCCCTCCAGGCGCGCAGCGTCTCCGCAGCCTCCCCGGCCGTGCCGAAATCGCCGCGCCCGGCGCAATGGGCGAAGAAACCCGACCAGTTGCAGCCCTTTTCCAGAAGATGCGGCGGCACGTCGAACATGCGCGCCATCGCCTCGTTGGACATGATGATGGTGCCCTGCTCGACCAGCACCAGCCCCTGCGCCATGGCGCGGGTAGCGCCCTGCATATATTCGCCGACCCGCTCCAGTTCGGCCTTCGCCTTGCTGATCTCAACATCGCGCATGCGCACATCGGTGACGTCGGCATAGGTGCTGAGGATTTTCCCGCCTTCGAGCCGGGTTTTCGAAATCACCGTGACCTTGCCGCTTTTGCTGCGCACCTCGCGGGGCGCAAAGACCTCCTCCTTCAGAAGCCGCTGCACCCGCTCGCCATAGACCTCATCGAAAGGCCTGTCGCCATAGTCATAAAGGCCGCTGTCGAAATTCATCTCCATGAATTCGCGATAACTTTTGCCGACAAGCGACTTCTCGCCGCCGATCTCGCCCCAGACCTCATAAAAGAACGGATTGACATATTCGATGACGAGATCGGCGCTGAGCAGCAGCACGCCCACCGGCAGGGCATGCAGAACCGCTTCAAGCTGGCGGTGCAGCGCCTCAGCCTCGGCCTGCGCGGCGATCAGCGCCTTTTCCCGGTCCTGCAACAGGCTGGCATCGGTGACCGAGCCCACCAGATAATAGTCGTCATCCGGCGTCGCGACCCGGCCGAGCCTTGTGATGACGGGAATGATGCCGCCATCCGCAAGCGGAACGCTTCCGGTCTTTTCAATCGCTTCCCCGGTTCGCAGAATATGCTCGTTTTCCCGCTGGAACTGCGGGCCATCCTCCGGAAACATCTCGCATTCGGTCTTGCCGATATGGTCGGCGAGGCTGCCGCCCAGAAATTTCTCATAGGCCGCATTGGCAAAGGTAAGCCGCCTGTCCTGATCCCGCAGGAACACGCCGACCGGCAATTGCTCAAGCGCGGCGCGCAGAAGCCAGGTCTCGCGGATCTGCGTGCTCAGAAGCGTCTCATGCGCCTTGAACTCGGTGACATCCACCCGCAGTCCCACCAGCATGCCGTTTTCCAGCCGCTTGTTGACCATGCGCACCCAGCGGCCATCGGCAAACTGCTCCACCCTTTCGAGATAGGGCAGGGAAAAATCCCGCAGCTGCTCCTGCATCCACACTTCGAACGCCGGATCGCCGGCCTTCGCATCGCGGTAGCCGCTCGAAAAATAAATCGCCCTCATCAGCGTCTCGAGCGGGACGCCGGCCTTCAGGTCGACACCGAGCGCGCTGTAGAATTCCCTGAAGCGGGTATTGCAGTAGACCAGCCGGTTTTCGCGGTCATAAATCACGATACCCGCATCGACGAGATCGATCACGCCGCTGCCGAACAGCAGCTTCGAAGCGCTGTCGGCTTGCGGAAAAACCTCCGCGGTGGCGGACGGCATATCCTCGAACGCTTCGAACAGGAACAGATTGCCGTCGTCACCGGTGAAACGTTCGCAGCGAAGCGTGTATGGCCCGGACGTGCCCCCACCATGGCAGGCAATCATCTCATCCGTGGCGAAGACCAGCGAGCGGCGCTCCCTGTCCTCGCGCTCGGCATCGCGAATATCGGCGGAAAGGGAAAGGCTGGTGTGTCCCTTGAATGCCCCGGGCGGGCGCTCCATGATCCGGGCATAGGCGGAATTGACCGCGATATAGCGAAGTTCGCTGTCCTTGATGCACGCGGGCAGGTCCAGGGCGGCAACGGCCCTGCAAGCCTTTTCCAGCAACCCGCAGCCTTCGGTCAATCGATACTCCACACCTTGCAGTCCATTCCTGTCGAATCAAATATTTCCGGACGCCGTCGCAAAAAACGTTATGTGAGAAAATCGATCTTTGCTATGTATCCGACGGTGTCGTTACCCTTTTTTAACCATAATTCTTCGCTGGCGCCCGCACCGTCCCGGCAATCGCCGGCTAACGGTACGCATGGCTGCCATGCGCCCTCAAGCGGCGGCGTTACAAAACTATCGCTTGACTTTGACGCACAAAACGCCCACATGGCCCTCAAGCTTTCACCTTCGGCAGCCGCGTGAGCTGCAGCGTATGACCGGAAAGACGTCCTTAAAATAAGGAATCTGGCCCGCATGAAGGAAAAAGCGCAAAGAATACAGAAGACGGCATGTGCCGCACTGATGCGCAGAAAGTTATTCCAACCCACAAGTTCCCAATTCACGCGGGGTTCTTGACGCCGAAACCGCCGGACAGCAGCCCTGTTCCGGACGATTGGTTTTTGGCGCCCCGAAAGGCATTATATTGACCAGTTTTAGCGAACTCGGCCTCTCCGAAAAGATTGTGGCCAGCGTTACCCAGCTTGGCTATACGACCCCTACTCCCATTCAGGCAAAGGCCATTCCGCTGCTGCTCGAAGGCCGTGACCTGATCGGCCTCGCACAGACCGGCACCGGCAAGACCGCCGCTTTCGGCCTGCCCATCATCGAAATGCTGATGAAGCAGGCGGACCGCCCGGCAAACCGCACCTGCCGCACCCTCATCCTCGCCCCCACCCGCGAGCTGGTGAACCAGATCGGCGAGAATCTGCGCTCTTTCGTGAAGAAGACGCCGCTGCGCATCAACCAGGTGGTTGGCGGCGCATCGATCAACAAGCAGCAGCTTCAGCTCGAAAAGGGCACGGACATTCTGGTGGCGACCCCCGGTCGCCTGCTGGACCTCATCGCCCGCAACGCCATCTCGCTTTCCAAGGTCACCTATCTGGTGCTCGATGAAGCGGACCAGATGCTCGATCTCGGCTTCATCCACGATCTGCGCAAAATTTCGAAGATGGTGCCGGCCAAGCGCCAGACGCTGCTCTTCTCGGCCACCATGCCGAAGGCGATCGCCGATCTCGCCCACAGCTACCTGACCGATCCGCTCAAGGTGGAAGTGACCCCGCCCGGCAAGGCAGCCGACAAGGTGGAGCAATATGTTCACTTCGTCGCCGGCAAGAACGACAAGACCGAGCTTCTGAAAAAGTCGCTCAACGAAAACCCGGATGGCCGCGCCATCGTGTTCCTGCGCACCAAGCACGGCGCCGAGAAGCTCTACAAGCATCTCGAACATATCGGCTTCAAGGTCGCCTCCATCCACGGCAACAAGAGCCAGGGCCAGCGCGAGCGCGCTCTCAAGGGCTTCAAGGATGGCGAGATCAAGGTGCTGGTGGCAACCGACGTCGCTGCCCGCGGCATCGACATTCCGGCCGTCACCCACGTCTTCAACTATGACCTGCCGGAAGTGCCCGACGCCTATGTTCACCGCATCGGCCGTACCGCCCGCGCCGGCCGCGACGGCATCGCCATTGCGTTTTGCGCCCCGGACGAAACCCGCCTGCTGCACGACATCGAAAAGCTGATGAAGATCGATATTCCGGTCGCCTCCGGCGAGCGCCCGGCCGGTCTTGCGAGCCCAACGCGCCCCAACAACAACCGCGGCGGCCGCAACAACAATGGCGGCCATCAGCGTGGTCCCCGCGAAGGCGGCCGTCACAACGGCGAATCCCGCCCGTCGCGCCACCACGCACCGCGCGAAGCGGACAACGATCTTGAAGTCACCTCCGACTTCAAGCGCGTCAAGCAGGCTGAAGGCGACGCAGGCCGCCCGGCCGGCCCGCGCAAGCACCGTCGCCCGGCCCGCAAGCCCGGCGGCAGCGGCGCCAACCGCCACGCCCCTGCCGGCGGCAACGGCCAGGAAAAGCGCGCTTCCGGCAACGGCCATCGCGGCCGTAACCGCTAAGTTGCTCTAATAGATTAAGGACGCCCGGCATTGCCGGGCGTTTCTTCTCCCCGCAGGGGAGAAGGTGGCCCGAAGGGTCGGATGAGGGGGCACCGTTGCCGTATCTCACCACCCTTG
>NZ_LT009745.1:2243315-2302688 GCF_900013505.1 Agrobacterium deltaense RV3
GCGCGCGCGACGACGCGCGCGCGCGAGCGAGCGCGCGCGCGAGCGCGCGCGCACGCGTGCGCGAGCGAGCGAGCGAGCGAGAGAGAAAACAAAAAAAAAGCACCGTTGCCGTATCTCACCACCCTTGCCCCCTCATCCCGCTGCCGCGACCTTCTCCCCGGGGGGGAGAAGAAACAAGCGGCACGCGCTCGCCAATAATCAAGCCCCGCAGCCACAGCCAGCCAGCGGGGCTTTGCTTTCCCTCACCCGCCCTGTGCGACCGGATGACGCCGTGACGGCAGGGTCATGGCCAGCACGCCGGCAATGACGCAGACGAGGCCCACCCACATGGCAGGTGTCGGCATTTCCCCCAGGAACGCCATGCCGATGGCGACGCCGACCGGCACCCTGAGATAGGCCTGCGACGTCGTGCCGACGGAGCCCAGCGTCTGCATCAGCCGGAAATAGATCATGAAGGCGAGCGCGGTCGAAAACACGCTGAGGCACAGTAGCGCCGTCAGTGACGCCGCCGAAGGCGACAACGTCCAGGGCCGGTCGACGATCAGGCTCACGGGCAACAGGAAAACAGCGCCGCAGATAAGCGAACCCGCTGCCGGCATGATCGGATCGAGCCCCTTGAAATTTTTACTGAAAATAGCCGCACAGGCATAGGAAAAAGCCGCCGTCAGCACGGCGAGCTGGCTCCATATCGCCTCCCCCGCGCCGCTCAGCGCTTCGACGCCGATGATGAGGCACACACCCGTCATGCCGGCAATGGTGCCGAACAGCTTGCGCCCGCTGACCGGCTCGTGCCGGATAACGAGTGCGGTGAGAAGAAAGGTGAAGATCGGCGTCGTTGCATTGAGAATGACGGCAAGACCGGCATCGATGCTCTGTTCCGCCCAGGCGATCAATGTGAAGGGTAGAACGCTGTTGATGCAGGCCTGAATGAAGAACAGCCGCCATGTCGCCACATCCGTGGGCAGGCGCAGCCCGCGCAACCGGATCACCGCAAAGAGCAGCAGACCGGCGATCAGGGTTCTCGAGGCGATGAAGGTGATCGGCGGTATCGTCTCCACCCCGATCTTGATGAAGGTATAGGATGCGGCCCACAGCGTGGACAGCAAGGCAAGAAACAGCAATTCGCGGGCGATGGGGTTCTGGGAGGTCACGGATCGATTTTCCAACTGCGTTCAGGATGGCCCGTTCTTAACCCGAAAACAAGCATCTATGCTTCGGCCACGGCCGAAGTTTTAATCCTTCTCAAAAAAAAGCTCCGCACGGCGTGACCATGCGGAACTTCTGCAAAAGAGATCGATGACGGGTCGGGCAATCAGGCCCGGCGCTCATCCACCGAGAAGGCGCCCGGACCGGCAACGAACAGATAGAGGAAGATGAAGCAGAACAGGATGGCGGCATCGCCACCGTTCAGGGCCGGGAAGAAATTGCTCGGCGCATGCGCCATGAAATAGGCGACCGCCATCTGGCCGGACAGGATGAAGGCGACCGGGCGTGTGAACAGGCCGATCAGCACGAGAATGCCGCCGACGAGTTCCAGCAGCGCCGCCACCAGCAGCATCGTCGGCAGGGAGCCATCCATCTGCGATGCCGGAAAACCGAACAGCTTCTGCGTTCCATGCGAAATGAAAAGCAGCGCCGTCATGATGCGCAGCGCCCCGAGTGCCTGCGGGCGATAGCGGGAAAGAGAGTCGAAAGTTGCCATGTTCATGTGTCCCCGTTGAAGTGGTGCCGCGCTCGATACAGTGCATTTAGGCCTTTATGGATACACGTCTCGAACACCGGAAATCACGTTTCCGATATAGCAGAACTCCCTTAAATATAGAAAGGGAGGCATTCTACACATGGTTGATTTTCCAGCATAAAATTGACCGTCTGCCGAAAAAATCAACTCAAGGATACAGGCATTTTCTGGCGTGGCAAAGGCGGAAAAATCCGCCTCTTCCTCACGCCTGCAAGACGACGACCTTCGAACCGACCGGCACGCGGCTGTAAAGATCGATGATGTCGTGGTTCAGCATGCGGATGCAGCCGCTCGACATGGCGTGGCCGATGGATTGCGGCTGGTTGGTGCCGTGCAGACGGAACATGGTGTCGTTGCCGCCGCGATAGAGATAGAGCGCGCGGGCGCCGAGCGGATTGTTCGGGCCGCCCGCCATGCCGCCGGCGAATTTCAGATTGCGCGGATCGCGGCGCATCATGTTCGCGGTCGGCGTCCAGGACGGCCATTCCGCCTTGCGGCCGATATAGGCATCGCCCTTCAGCGCAAGACCCTGCCGGCCGACACCGACGCCGTAACGCATGGCGCGACCATCGCCCATAACGTAATAAAGCCGCCGCGCCGGCGTATCCACCACGACCGTTCCGGCCGGGTGCATGGTATCGTAGGTGACTTCCTGCCGGCGCAGTTCCGGCTTGACCTTGTCCAGATGCATGGCAGGAAGCGGGAATTTCTCCTCCGGCTTTGCCGCATAATTCAGCCTCTGCTGGCCGATGCCGGTATTCGCGCAGCCGGCCAGAAACAGCGGCAATCCGAACAGAACACCACGACGTGAAATAGACATGTAACCCCCGCCAAATCTTTGGATTAACGAGAGGTATAATTTTATGGTTAACAAAGCCCTAATATGAGGTTGTGGTAATTAAAGAATTTCCAGGAAAAGTGGAGCCCCGCTTTCCGTCCGGAAATGCAGCAAAACAAAGAGTTAGAGCGCTTTCGCTGCTCGAAGAAAAGCGAAAAGGCTCTAACGTGCGACAACCGCTGCGGCAGGTTTGCGATTGGCGAGATAAACCCCCGTCACCGCCAGAACGGTGCCGGCAATCATGGCCGGTGTCAGCGTTTCGCCGAAAAGCAGTGCTGCTTCCACCGCCGCAAGCGGCGGGACGAGATAGATCAGCGAGGCGGCCCGCGAGACCTGCCCGCGTCGGATGAGATAAAGAAGCAACGCCACGGCACCGATGGAGATCGCACCCACCGACCAGGCAAGCGTGGCGGCAAGACCGAGGCTCCAGTCCACATGCCCATCCTCCAGCAGAAGCGCGAAGGGCACGGTGACCAGCAGCGCACCGACATATTGCAGCGTGGCCACCGCCATGATGTTTCCACCATGGACGTATTTCTTCTGGTAGAGCGTGCCATAGGTAACCGACGTCATGCCCAGCACATTCACCGCCACGGCGTAAAGCGGCACCGACAGGCCGACAGCACCGGTGGCCATGACCTTCGGCAGCACGGCAATGGCGATGCCGGCAAAGCCGATGAGCAGGCCGGCGCGCTGCAAGGGCGAGATCCTTTCGCCGATCATGTAGCGGGCGGCCACCGCCGTCATCAGCGGCTGCAGACCGGCGATGATGCCGCCGATCGCCGCCGGCACGCCCTGCCCTATCGCCCACCAGATCATGCCGAGATAAAGACCGTGCAGGAAGACGCCGGAGAGGATCGCCCGGAAGAGATCGGCACGCCGCTCAGGCCACTGGATGGAAGAAAAGCGGCAGATCGCCCACAGCAACGCCCCCGCCAGCAGATAGCGCAGACAGAGAAAGGTCAGCGGTCCGGTATAATAGACCGCATATTTGGCGGTGACCCAGCCGGTCGACCAGAGAAAGACGAAGATGGCCGGAGCCAGACGGTCGAGCGACATGGGAACATCCCCTGTGCCGCACCATGCCCGTAACCGGACACGGTGCGGGAAAGGCGGCGAATTGATATTTCTGCGGCTTCACGCAAACCGGCGAAAGATCGAGCCGGGTATTCAGCAAGGCGGTATCCGCATCCCGACGAAAGGTCAAAGGCGTTTTCGTGATCACATCTTTCAGATTTTCTGATGCGACGCCCGATATTCATCAACCGAAAGCGAGCGACTAAAATTTATGCATTCGCCCACGGCGCACACAGTGCCGCCACCCCAATACGCGCCTCGTCCCCGCGCAACCAATTTTCTAATGCCGCATTTATAGGCTGAAACCGAAAAAACGCTTCTTTTTTAAAACTCTAGGGCGGTAAAAAATCTTCTCGGGGAGGCCTGCATAGTTCTTGCATTGCATTTAGCGTTGTATTCATATGGCAAAAAAGGGGACATCGAAGTTGGCATTTGACGAAATGATAAATGCGGACGACACGCCGCGAAGCCCATATGAAAACTATAACGAGTGGTACAGCCGACAGGACAGGGCGCACCTGATCCAGAAATCAAAAGACGCGGAAAACATCTTTCGAAAAACCGGTATTACTTTCGCAGTCTATGGCCATGCCGACAGTTCAGAAAAACTGATCCCCTTCGATATCATCCCGCGCATCATCTCCGGACGGGAGTGGCGCAAACTGGCCCAGGGCATCGAACAACGCGTCCTCGCCCTCAATGCTTTCCTCGACGATATCTACCACAAACAGGAAATCATCCGCGCCGGGCGCATCCCCCGTGAGATCATCGAAAAGAACGAAGCCTTCCTGCCGGAAATGATCGGCTTCACGCCGCCCGGCGGGGTCTACACCCATATCGTCGGCACGGATATCGTCCGCACCGGCGAAGACCAGTTCTACGTTCTGGAAGACAATGCCCGCACACCGTCCGGCGTCAGCTACATGCTGGAAAACCGCGAAACGATGATGCAGATGTTCCCGGAGCTCTTCCATGAAAACCGGGTGCGCCGGGTGGAGGATTACCCCTATCTGCTGCGCCAGTCGCTCGCCTCGCTCGCACCGCCCGGCTGTTCCGGCAAGCCGCGTGTGGCGGTTTTGACGCCCGGCATCTATAATTCCGCCTATTACGAACATTCCTTCCTCGCCGACATGATGGGCGTGGAACTGGTGGAAGGTTCCGACCTGCGCGTCATGGACGGCAAGGTCAAGATGCGCACCACCCGCGGTTATGAGGCCATCGACGTGCTTTACCGCCGCGTTGATGACGACTTCCTCGACCCGCTGACCTTCCGGCCGGATTCGGCGCTCGGTGTTCCCGGCATCATGGATGTCTACCGCGCCGGCAACATCACCATCGCCAATGCCCCCGGCACCGGCATTTCCGACGACAAGGCGATCTATTCCTACATGCCTGAGATCGTCGAGTTCTATACCGGCCGCAAGCCGCTTCTGGAAAACGTGCCGACCTGGCGCTGTTCGGAGCCGGACAGCCTGAAATACGTGCTGGACAACCTCGCCGATCTCGTCGTCAAGGAAGTTCACGGTTCGGGCGGTTACGGCATGCTGGTCGGCCCCACGGCGACGAAACGCGAGCGGACGCTGTTTGCGGAAAAGCTCAAAGCCCGTCCCGCCAATTACATCGCGCAGCCGACGCTGTCGCTGTCCACCGTGCCGATCATGGTGAAGAACGGCATTGCGCCGCGCCATGTCGATCTGCGCCCCTATGTGCTCGTCTCGGACAAGGTGCAGATCATTCCCGGCGGCCTGACCCGCGTGGCGCTGAAAAAGGGCTCGCTGGTGGTCAATTCCAGCCAGGGCGGCGGCACCAAGGATACCTGGGTACTGGAGGATTAAGCCATGCTGGGCAGAACGGCAAACGGGCTCTACTGGATGTTCCGGTACATCGAGCGCGCTGAAAACATCGCCCGGCTGATCGATGCGGGCCTGCGCGTTTCATTGACGCGCTCGGGCAGCGGCGATGAGGACTGGGATGGCGTGCTGCAAAGTGCGGGCGTGCGCGAAGCCTTCCTTGAAATGCACAAGAAGGTGACGGCGGCGGACGCGATCGATTATCTGCTTCGCGAAAAATCGAACCCTTCCAGCGTCATGTCCTGCATCGAGGCGGGCCGCAACAATGCCCGCATGGTGCGCACGGCGCTGACGCGCGAGACATGGGAAGCCACCAACGAATTCTGGATCGAGCTGAAGAACATTCTCGGTCGCAAGCTCAACCATGCCGAACTGCCGCAGACCATCGATGTCATCAAACATCGCGCCGGTCTGGTGCGCGGCGCCTTCCACGGTTCGATGCTGCGCAACGATCTCTATAACTTCTCCCGCATCGGCACTTTCATCGAGCGCGCCGACAACACGGCCCGTATTCTCGACGTCAAATATTACGTGCTGCTGCCGGCGGTCGCGCATGTGGGGTCGTCGCTCGACAATGCGCAGTGGGAATCCATCCTGCGTTCGGTCTCGGCGCACCGCTCCTATGGCTGGGTCTATGATGCGGAATACAAGCCGGCCAATATTGCCGACTTTCTCATTCTCAATGGCCGCATGCCGCGCTCGCTGGCCTATTGTTATGAAAAGATCGCCAGCAACCTCAATTACATCGCCGAGGATTACAGCGAGAGGCACAAGGCGCACGACACGGCCGAGAGCATTCGCGACAGCCTGCGCGCGACCACCATCAGCCGGGTGATGGATGAAGGCTTGCACGAATTTCTGGAGAGATTTGTCAACCGCAACGGACAATTGGGACAGGAAATCACGGAAGGCTACCGCTTCTATCAATAAGCGCGTGGACGGGGACAGCTTATGCGTCTGAAAATCACCCATACGACGGAATATGTCTATGACGAGCCGATGCCCTATGCGTTGCAGCGGCTGCGCCTGACGCCGCAGACCGGCCCCGGCCAGACGGTGGAGAACTGGGATGTCTCGGTCGATGGCGCCACCGTCGAAGTGACCTATGACGACCACTTCGGCAACCGTGTTGCGCTGGTGGAAACCGAAGGCCCGCAGCAGCGGGTGAAGGTGGTGGCGAGCGGCACCGTGAACACCGAGGACAAGGCCGGCGTGTTCGGTTACCACATCGGCAATGCGCCGCTGTGGCTTTTCCTGCGCGAGACGCCGCGCACCAAACCCGGAAAGCTCGTGCGCGAACTGGTGAAGGTGAGCGCCGGCGACAGCGAGCTGGCCCGCCTGCATGACCTGATGGAAAATATTCACCGCAAGGTAGAGTATGTGCCGGGCGCAACCGATATCGAAACCACGGCGGAAACGGCGCTGGAAGCGGGCAAGGGCGTCTGCCAGGACCACGCCCATATCCTGACTTCCGCCGCCCGGCTGATGGGCCTGCCCGCCCGTTACGTTTCCGGTTATCTGATGATGGAAGAGGTGGAGGAACAGACGGCCACCCATGCCTGGGCCGAAGTGCATCTTCAGGGGCTCGGCTGGGTGGGTTTCGACGCCGCCAACAATATCTGCCCCGACGACCGCTATGTGCGCATCGCATCGGGCCTCTGCTACCGCGATTGCGCGCCGATATCGGGCATGCGCATCGGCCCCGCCGGTGAGACCCTGAATGTATCGGTCACCGTGCAGCAATCGCAGGGCCAGAGCCAGTCGCAAAGCTGACACGATGACCGGCAGGGACGACGACACAATCGGCTTTTATACGGGTAACGCCGCGGCCTACACGTCGCGCGGGCAGGCGGCGGATCGCCCGCATCTGGAAACATTCCTGGCGCGGCTGCAAGAGGGGGCACGCATTCTCGAGCTGGGATGCGGCGGCGGGCAGGACAGCGAATTCATGCTGGCCGCCGGTTACGATGTCCACCCCACCGACGGAACGCCTGAAATCGCCAAAGCGGCGCAAGCCCGGCTCGGCATTCCCGTCCGGACATTGCTGTTCGAGAATATCGATGAGAGTGCGCGATATGACGGCGTCTGGGCCAATGCCTGCCTGCTGCATGTGCCTCGCCCTGCCCTGCCGGGCATTATCGGCCGCATCCACACCGCGCTGAAACGGGGCGGTGTTTTTTATGCCAGCTTCAAGGCGGGAGAAGCCGAAGGCCGCGACATGTTCGGCCGTTATTATAATTACCCTTCGAAGCCCTGGCTGGAAGACGTTTACGGACAGTTTGACTGGGCGGTGGTGGAGATCGAGGCGAGGCAGGGCAGCGGTTATGACAAGCTCCCGACCGCATGGCTGCATGTGACGGCAACGAAACCCTGACCCCGCGCGACAACTTGACGGTTGCGAAACCCCGTCCCACCCGGTTTAATCCCCGCATCGATTTGAAAGCATGATCCGGCTTCAGCCTGCGGGAGGAAAGCCGGCCGGGAGACGGCCTTGTACAGCATTTCCGACTATCGCGACTGCCAGTCGCATGGACCCGTCATCGCCGAACGGGTCTGGACGGCATGGTGGCAGGATAGCGGCCTTCAGGTGGGCGACGTCGCCGAGCACCTGAAGGACATGACCAACCCCCATACGCTGCCCACCGGCTTCGTCGCCCATGACGGCAGCGATTATGTCGGCTCCGCCTTCCTCATCCATTGCGATCTGGAAGAACGTCCGCAATATCTGCCCTGGGTCGCAGCCCTGTGGGTGGAAGAAGACCGCCGGCGCTCGGGCGTGGCGCGGGCCTTGATGCAGGCCGCGACGCAAAGGGCAGCCGAACTTGGCCACGAGACCAGCTATCTCTGCTGCCAACGGGGTCTCGAAGCCTATTATGTCAACTGCGGCTGGACCGTTCTGGAACGTGGCGTCGGCAAACACGACCTGACGGTGCTGACCTACACAACAGGTAAATAGGTTTCCGCCGCGATCCGCCGCCGGAAACCCCTGAACCGCCTGGAGGAACCATGCAACCGCCAACCGCCATTATGGAAACCGCGCTCTACACCGACGACCTCGACGCCGCCGAAGCCTTTTACCGGGATGTTTTCGGGCTGGAAGTGGTGCGCAGGCTGCCGGGGCAATTCATCTTCTTCCGATGCGGGCAGCAGATGCTGCTGCTCTTCGACCCCGAGCAATCCCGCCGGGCCGACCCCGACAATCCGATCCCCCGCCACGGCGCGGTGGGGCAAGGTCATTTCTGCTTTTACGCCAGGGACAAGTCGGAGGTGGACGGCTGGAAGGCCCACTTCGAAGCGCTCGGAATTCCCATCGAACATTATCACCGCTGGCCGAATGACAGCTGTTCCGTCTATATCCGCGATCCCGCTGGTAATTCGGTGGAGATTGGGGAAGGCAAGCTGTGGGGATTTGGATAAGCCCAATACCCGGAAGAAACGCTATGAAGAACATTTTTGTCGTCACGCACACTCAGTCCATCCACCATGTCGAAAACAAGGTCGGGGGTTGGTATGACACCGAGCTGACACCCAAAGGTGTGGCAGATGCGGAAGCAACAGCTGCTAAGCTTATGACCTTGATTGGCAGTGCATCAATCGAAATCTTCAGCTCCGATCTTCTCCGGGCCTCCCAGACTGCGGCAATCGTTGCTGAACATCTCAAGCGCCCTTTTGAAATCACAAATGACCTGCGAGAAATCAGCTACGGTTCGGCTGGCGGCATGCCACAGGAATGGCTCGACGCCCGCCAAATCCCCGCTCAGGACCACAATCGGATGGATCACCGAGGCGGAATCGCCGATGCCGAAACGAGACGTGAGGTGGCGGAAAGAGTGTATCGCTCTGTTAACACCATTATTTCGCGGCCATGCCCAACACAGATCATCGTTACCCATGGCTTTGCCCTTACCTTCGTCATCGCAGCATGGATCAAGATGCCAATAGAAAGCGCCGGCTATGTCAGCTTTCCGGCGCGGTCTGGAAGCATTACCCACCTAAGACAAGATGACTATTGGCAAAGTCGATCCGTTATTGCTTTGGCGGATGTTTCCCACCTGAAGGCAAGCTGTGGGGGTTCGGGTGAGGCAAGCGCCTGACAGTTGCCCGACACACAAAGGGATAACGGGATGAAAGAGGTATCATTTTGCGCATCCTCGGGCTCGTCCCGAGGATCTATCCACGTCGCTTAAAAATCAATCGGTCGCAGGTCCTCGGGACAAGCCCAAGGATGACGTCGAGGGAGGGATGACCCACCCCCGACCATTTTTCACGCGCAGTCCGCAGATCATATCTGACGAACGGTGATCTCTTCTTCCGAATCCACGGCCAGCGGGTTCTTCAGCGGCAGGCCGAAGCCGGCGGCTTCGATCTCGAAGACGTCGCCCGCTTCCGGCTTGATGCCTTCTGCGAAGGAAAGCGTTGCCGTGCCGAACATGTGCACATGCACATCGCCAGGCGCACGGAACAGGCCGTATTTGAAGTGGTGATATTCGAGGTTCGCAAAGGTGTGGGACATGTTGTCCTCGCCCGAAACGAACGGCTTTTCGAAGATAACCTTGTCACCGCGGCGGATGCGCGAGGTGCCACGAATATCCGACGGCGGGGCGCCGACGCGGATTTCCGGGCCGAAGCTTGCCGGGCGCAGCTTGGAATGGGCGAGGTAGAGATAGTTGATCCGCTCGGTGACGTGATCGGAAAACTCGTTCGAAACGGCAAAACCGATGCGCACCGCTTCGCCCTTATCGGAGATCACGTAGATGCCGGCCATTTCCGGCTCTTCGCCGCCATCGAGCGCGAAGGAGGGAGAGGTGAGAGCCGCACCAGGTGCTGCCGCCACATGGCCGTTGCCCTTGTAGAACCACTCGGGCTGAACACCCTTTTCACCGGCCTTGGGCTTGCCGTTTTCGAGACCCATGCGGAACATCTTCATGGAGTCCGTCAGGCTTTCTTCCGCCGCTTCCGTGGTCTTCTTGTGCATGCTGTCACGGGTCGCGGCCGAACCCAGATGGGTGAGGCCCGTGCCGGTCAGATGCAGATGCGCCGGATCGGGATGGGTGATCGGCGGCAGGAAACGGCCTTCGGCATAGGCCTTTTCGAGATCGACGGCATCGCCGAGACCATGGGCGGAAATGACATCGGCAAGGCTCTTGCCGCCATTGGCGGCTTCCATGGCAAGCGCATAAACCGACGCCGCAGCCTCGACGGCGTGCGCCTGTCCGCCTTCTTCGCGAACGGCTACGGTGATCTTGCCACTGGCATCTTTGATCTGTGAAATGAGCACGGGATTTCCTTCCTCCGGCGCAACGCGCCTTTATCTCTTCTACGCGGCACATAACGCCTGCATCTTATGAAAGTGGCCGGAAACCGGCCACTTTTTTGACTTGCTATGTGGGTTGGGCAATCAGCCCTTGTTCTTGTTGTAAACGTCGAAAAACACGGCGGCGAGCAGCACGAGGCCCTTGACCATCTGCTGGAAGTCGATGCCGAGGCCGACGATCGACATGCCGTTGTTCATGACGCCCATGATGAAGGCGCCGATGACCGCACCGGTGATCTTGCCAACGCCGCCGGATGCCGAAGCGCCGCCGATAAAGCAGGCCGCGATAACGTCAAGTTCGAAGCCTACACCCGCTTTCGGCGTCGCCGAGTTGAGGCGTGTCGCGATGATCATGCCGGCAAGACCGGCCAGCACGCCCATGTTGACGAAGGTGAGGAAGCTCAGGCGCTCGGTGTTGATACCGGAAAGCTTGGTCGCCTTTTCATTGCCGCCCATGGCGTAGATGCGACGGCCGATGGTGGTGCGGCGGGTCACGAAGCTGTAGAGCGCAACGAGAACAAGCATCACGATCAGCACGTTCGGCAGGCCGCGATAGGTGGAAAGCTGGTAGCCGAGGAACAGGATCGCGGCCGCGATCAAAAGGTTCTGGGCGATGAAGAAACCGAAAGGCTCGACATCGATACCGTGCTTCACGTTCACGACGCGACGGCGCCATGCGAGATAGAACAGCACGACGGTAATCAAGACCGTCAGGATCATCGAGGTGGTGTTGAGACCTTCAATGCCGCCGATATCAGGCAGGAAGCCGGTGCTGATGATCTGGAAATCGGTCGGGAACGGACCGATGTTCTTGCCGCCGAGCACGAACAGCGTCAGGCCGCGGAACACCAGCATGCCCGCCAGCGTCACGATGAAGGACGGGATGCGGTGATAGGCGATCCAGTAACCCTGTGCAGCACCGATGATGCCGCCGATGACGAGACAAATCAGCGCCGCAAGGAACGGGTTCATGCCCCATTGCACGGTCAATATGGCCGCTATCGCGCCGACAAAGGCGACGATGGAGCCGACCGAAAGGTCGATATGCCCGGCCACGATGACGAGCAGCATGCCCAGCGCCATGATGACGATGAACGAGTTCTGCAGGATGAGGTTGGTCAGGTTCACAGGGCGGAACAGGATGCCGCCGGTGTAGAACTGGAAGAAAACCATGATGGCGACGAGCGCGATCAGCATACCGTATTCGCGAATATTGGCGCGAATATAGGACGAGATCGAGACGACGTTACTTTCTTCGTTTGTGGTGTTTGCCGAACTCATGAGTTCTTCTCCCCTGAGCGCATGATAGCGCGCATGATGCTTTCCTGGCTCGCCTCTCCCTTCGGCAATTCAGCGACGATGCGGCCTTCGTTCATGACGTAGATGCGGTCGCAATTGCCGAGCAGTTCGGGCATTTCCGATGAGATCATCAGAACGCCTTTGCCGTCGGCAGCGAGCTGGTTGATGATGGTGTAGATTTCATATTTCGCGCCGACATCGATACCGCGGGTCGGTTCATCGAGGATCAGCACGTCGGGATTGGAGAACAGCCACTTGGAGAGCACGACCTTCTGCTGGTTGCCGCCCGAAAGATTGACCGTTTCCTGAAAAATCCCCGACGAGCGGATGCGCAGGCGCGTGCGAAAGTCGCTCGCCACCTTCATTTCCTTGATGTCGTCGATGATGCTGGCACTCGACACGCCGGCCAGATTGGCAAGCGTGGTATTGTGCAGAATGTTGTCGTTGAGCACGAGACCGAGATGCTTGCGGTCTTCCGTGACATAGGCGAGACCCGCATCGATGGCCTTGCGCACGGTGCTGACATCGACCGGCTTGCCGTCGATCAGCACTTCGCCGCTGATCTTGTGGCCATAGGACTTGCCGAACACGCTCATCGCAAATTCGGTGCGCCCCGCACCCATCAGACCGGCAATGCCGACGACTTCGCCCTTGCGCACGGTCACGTTGATATCGTGCAGAACCTGGCGGTCGCGGTGCTGCTGGTGATAGGCGTTCCAGTTCTTCACTTCGAGAATGGTCTCGCCGATCGGCACGTCGCGCGGCGGATAACGATCCTCGAGATCGCGCCCCACCATGTTGCGGATGATGACATCCTCGCTGATTTCTTCCTGATGACAGTCGAGCGTCTTCACCGTCATGCCGTCGCGCAAAACGGTGATCTGGTCGGCCACCTTGCGCACTTCGTTGAGCTTGTGGGTGATGATGATCGAGGTCATGCCCTGCTTGCGGAATTCCATCAGCAGGTTCAGCAGCGCCTCGGAATCGCTTTCGTTGAGCGAAGCCGTCGGCTCATCGAGAATGAGCAGCTTCACGCTCTTCGACAGCGCCTTGGCGATTTCGACGAGCTGCTGCTTGCCCACGCCGATATCGGTGATCAGCGTCTCCGGCGATTCCTTCAGACCCACCTTTTTTAAAAGTTCGCGGGTACGGTTGAAGGTCTGCTGCCAGCTGATGACGCCGCTCGAAGCGACCTCGTTGCCAAGAAAGATGTTTTCCGCAATCGACAGAAGCGGCACGAGCGCCAGCTCCTGGTGAATGATGATGATACCAATATCTTCACTGTCGTTGATGGCGCGAAAATTCCGCACTGCGCCTTCATAGTGGATTTCGCCCTCATAGGTGCCGGCGGGGTAAACACCGGAAAGGACCTTCATCAAGGTCGACTTCCCCGCGCCGTTCTCACCGACGAGTGCGTGGATCTCACCCTCTTTAACCTTGAGGTTGACGTTCTCAAGCGCTTTCACGCCCGGAAACGTCTTGGTGATGTTCCGCATTTCGAGAATGGTATTGGCCATATCGCAATCCAGCGCCCGATTAATTCCGGCGTTTTTATTTTTATGGAAAAACGGGGATGACGCCAAGTCATCCCCGCATGTGTGTCGAGCTTATTTCAGCTGGTCTTCCTTGTAGTAACCGCCATCGACGAGAACCTGCTTGTAGTTCTCCTTGGTCACTGCAACCGGCTTCAGCAGGTAGGACGGAACGACCTTGACGCCATTTTCATAGGTCTTGGTGTCGTTCACTTCCGGCTCCTTGCCTTCCATCACGGCGTTGACCATGTTCACGGTCACCTTGGCGAGTTCGCGGGTGTCCTTGAAGATGGTGGAATACTGCTCGCCGGCAATGATCGACTTGACGGAAGGAACTTCAGCGTCCTGACCGGAAACGACCGGCAGCGGCTGGTCCTTCGTGCCATAACCAACGCCCTTCAGCGAGGAGATGATGCCTATGGAGAGACCGTCGTAAGGCGACAGAACGGCGTCAACCTTGGCGTCGGTGTAATAAGCCGACAGCAGGTTGTCCATGCGGGCCTGGGCCGTTGCCGGGTCCCAACGCAGCGTACCGACCTTGTCCATGCCGGTCTGGCCGGACTTCACGACGAGCTTGCCGCTGTCGATGTAAGGCTGGAGAACCGACATCGCGCCGTCATAGAAGAAGAAGGCGTTGTTGTCGTCCGGGGAGCCGCCGAAGAGCTCGATGTTGAACGGGCCCTTGCCGTCCTTCAGGCCGAGCTTGTCGACGATCGAAGTCGCCTGCAGAACGCCAACCTGGAAGTTGTCGAAGGTGGCGTAGTAGCTGACGTCGCCGCTGTTACGGATCAGGCGGTCATAAGCGATGACCTTGATGCCCTGCTCGCCGGCCTGCTTCAGCACGTCCGACAGCGTCGTGCCGTCGATCGATGCGATCACGAGGACCTTGACGCCCTTGGTGACCATGTTTTCGATCTGGGAAAGCTGGTTCGGAATATCGTCATCGGCATATTGCAGGTCGGTCGTGTAACCGGCTTCCTGAAGCTGCTTTACGATGTTGTTGCCGTCGTCGATCCAGCGTGCGGACGACTTGGTCGGCATGGCGATACCAACGGAACCCTTGTCCTGTGCGAAAGCCGGCACTGCGAAAGAAGCAGCACCGATGGCACAAGCCGCCATCAGCGAAATAATGGACTTCATTAACTCTCTCCCTTGAGCCCTTCTCTGGAGCCCGCATGCTGCGGTGCACCATGAAATTCATGCCGTCAGAGGAAGAAGCCGCATTGCGCTCATTCCGATTTCGCAATTGCGAAATGGAACAGCTGCCGCTCCTCCCCGGCATTCCGCAAATTGTTCTGAATCCATATAACTGTCAAATAGAATAAATCAGTTTCCATATATCAATTATGATATATTAAATCGATACAAAAACCGATGAGGGGTATAAAACCACGAATGAACAACCAAAAAGTGTATGAGCAGGCGCAAACAACGGATGCCCTTTTCGTCTTTGAGGACAACCCTTTGCTGCGGGCCGGATTGAAGATGAGCCACCTGCGCATGCTGGTCATGATCGAGGAGCACGGGCAGGTCAGCGCGGCCGCCGCCGCCATGAACATGACGCAGCCGGCCGCCTCGCGCATGCTCTCGGAAATGGAGGCGATCGTCAAATCACCCCTTTGTCAGCGGGCCTCGCGCGGCGTTGTGCTGACGAAATTCGGCGAGGCGCTGGCGCGGCGGGCGCGCACCATATTGCTGGAACTGCGCGAGGCGAGCCGCGAGCTGAACCAGATGAAATCCGGCAGCGGCGGCTCGGTTTATATCGGCGCCGTCACAGCACCTGCGATCAGCCTCGTGGTTCCCGCCATAAGGCGCGCCATGGACACCTATCCCGGAATCGAAATCAACGTGCAGGTGGAAAGCAGCAACGTGCTGGCCCGGGAACTGCTTGCGGCCCGGCACGATTTCATCATCGGCCGGATACCGGACGATTTCGATCCCGGCCTCTTTTCCATCCATGAAATCGGCATAGAGCGCGCCTGTCTGGTGGTTCGCGAAGGCCACCCGCTGCTTCGCGGCGAGCCCGTGACCCTGCAGGATCTCTCCGGTTACGACTGGGTCTTCCAGCCGCCCGGCGCGCTTTTGCGCAGAACCATGGAGGATGTCTTCCTCACCCATGGCGTCGCCATGCCGCGCAACGTCATCAACACACCATCCGTGGTGCTCACCCTTGCGCTTGTCTGCAACACGGATGCCATCGCCCCAATCGCGCAGGACATGGCCGAATTCGTTGCCGGCCAGCAGGCCGATATCGGCCGAACCCGGATATTGCCGACGGATTTCGAACTCGTCGTAAAGCCATACAGCATCATCACCACCAAGGGTCGCGTTTTGCCGCCCAGCGCCCGCCTGCTCTACGATCTGGTTCTGGATGAAAGCCGCAAGCTGACCGGCCCGTGACGGCGGCAAGCCAGACACCACCTTCATGATCCATAAAGGCCGGATAGTCAGACCGGCGAGGGAAAAGCTGCATGCTCTTCGGACAATCCGTCTTCCAGTCGGTCGTCGACAGGCTGAAACACGAAAAAGAAACGGAAGAGGAAGGCGCGGAGCCGCCACCGCCCGCCGGTCACCGCATTGCCGGTTTCAGCTCGGGCTTTGTTATCGATACACATATTGAAACGCCGCCGCCCGCGAACGGCAATCTCGATGCCTATCTCGCCTTCCTGGCCGACCCCGCGCCACCGCCCGAACCGGAGCCCGAACCGGAACCGATGCCGGCCCATCTCGAAAAGACGTCGCTTGCCGATGTTTCGGCGGAACTGGCGATCCACGACACCGACACGGCCGCAACGCTTGCGGAAAAGCGCCGCGCCTTTGCCCGCCTCAATCATCCCGACCGGGTGAAACCGCAGTTCCGGCACAATGCGACGCTGCGCATGACGGCGGCCAACCTCCTGATCGACCAGGCGATACGGATGCTGCGGGCGCGGGAGCATTTTCGGTAAAGCGCCGGACGACCTTATCTCGTAAAATACATGAAACGAAAGATAGGAAGCGCTTCAGCCCACATCGTTCTTGTCGGTGGGCGCGTTTTCGGCGGCAGGCTCATCCGCGCCATTTCCGCTTTTGACAGCATCGCTTGCGGGTTTGAACTTCAGCAGCAATTCATAGGCCGCATAAGCGCCGATGCCGGCAACGATGGTTCCCCAGAAAAACTCGCGATTGACGAATTCGATGACGGCCCACGCGGCGCAAAAGCCAACGATGAGCAACCGGACCCATAGGGGACGATAAAGCGGATGACTCGTATCGATATTCAGCATGGCATTCCCGTCCCGGGCCTTTCCAGTCGATCGCATGATTGCGGTTCCACGCCCAAAGGCGTGAAGATGCTTATGCGTCTTGGCGGTTTCACAGGAAAATTGCAACGCAATTCAGCCCCGCTACCGATCAGGCTGGCGTGAAAGACCCACGCAGGAAGACCGTCACCGGTGCCGAAGGCAATGGCAAGACGGAACACCTGCGTCACAGGCCGCACCTTGCGGCGGCCAGCGCCCGGGTTGCCCCGCTCTCGTCGAAGCTCAGTCGCGCAGGCGTCCGAGCAGCGCCAGAAGCTGGTCGCGGGCCTTCTTGCCGCCGATCCTGTCAATCAGCTTTTCCTCACGATCCCGCCAGGTGTTGGAAAGCCGGTCGAGGAGGCTGCTGCCCTCCTCCGTCATGTCGAGGAAATGAACGCGCCTGTCTTCTTCCGATTTGCGGCGGACGAGCAGTCCCTTCTCTTCCATGCTGTCGACGATGGCGACGAAATTGGCGCGCTGTATGCCGAGCGCTTCGGCCACATCGCTCTGCTTGAGACCCGGATTGCCGCCGACGATGACGAGAACGGAAAAATCGGCCGGCCGTAACCCCTGCTCCGCCAGCACATCGGCAAAACCGTTTGCCACGGCAAGTTGCGAGTGCCGCAAATGATAGCTGATCGCAGTCGTCAGCAACCCATAGTCGATTGCCGTGATATGCGCCGCTTCCGCGCTGCCGCTTTCGGCCTTTTCCGTCCGCGGCCCGTTGCTGTGTGCCAATCGCAAAGCCATCCGATCCCCCGCCTGATTCGTTCCTTTACCCTGTCGAAATCATAACCGACAACGTCACGAAACTGTATCCCAAATAAATGTAGATGATACTAATATTGTATAATAATTTGACAGTTAATCGCCGGAAAAGCAAACCCGGACTCCGGATCGCCACCCGGCCAACGAAAAAAGTATGACTATTTACCCGCCAGTTTTGAGGGGATAAAATCGCGTCCCGCGCCGTATTTGAAAGGCGTTGCCCTCATCCGGCCGCCTATTCGTGAAAGCGGCAAAACAGCGGCCCGCCCCGGCAATAACATACTACTTATAAGGGAAACCCTGTTCCGGCAAAAAGACAATACGTCAAACGACGCACCACCCCGCCGCCGTTGAAAGGCCCACGACCACCCCAAAACAGGCCCCGCGCCCCACCCCGCCCAAAAACAGGCAACGTTTCGCAAATCTCTGATTTTTAGACATTGATGCGAAAACAAAGCTGGGGTATGAACCAACCGCTGCACGCGATTCAAGCGTGACCGCTGCACCCGTAGCTCAGCTGGATAGAGTGTTGGATTCCGATTCCAAAGGTCACAGGTTCGAATCCTGTCGGGTGCGCCATTTCCATCAAGAAAACCATTAAATCCCAATAGTTTCAATGCTTTCGTAATCTTTCCGGTCCACATTCGGGTCCACGGAAGGTACGCAATGGGGTTAACTGTGAAGTATGTCATTAGAAGCAAGGCGGGAACATTTCACTATCGACGCAGAGTGCCGAAGGACGTTGCCGCGATCATCGGCAGGAACGAGTTCAAGCGTCTCTTGGGTGAGACGGAGCGTGAAGCCCTGAAAAACTTCATGAAGGTCAATGCGCTTTATGAGCGGATGGTCGAGGAAGCGAGAGGACGGAGCGCCGGGGAAGCCCCGACACCACTTGAGTTGCACCGTATGGCCGAACTAAGGGCCGCTGAACTGGCTGACATGAAGGTCTATATCGGGGGCCGTGAGTTGACTGGGGCTGACCCGGAAGCCGCTGACGTGATTCGTGATAGCGCCCTGTCGCGGGGTGTCGTTGATCCTGTGGAGCGTCGGGCGGTCAATCTGGTGGCAAACGGCGGGAACCTTCCCCGGCCTGTTCCGACTGTCGAGGACGCGAAGCGGCTATATCTCAAGGAAAAGATCAAGGGCGACATAAACGAAAGCAAGAGAACACTCCGGCTTGATCGTGTCATGGATATTCTCGGCCACTCTGTCGAGGCCAGTAGGCCGCTCGACAAGCTCACCCGCGAAGATGCCCGTGAGGTCCGGGACCATATGCTCCGCGATCTCGACATGAAGCCCGGAACCGTGAAGCGGTATATTGCCGACATCCGGTCTATGGTGAACCTCGGTCTACGGGAAAACGACATGAGCAATGTCGGCAACCCGTTCAATGGTCTTCCGATCAAGATGGAAACGCTTGCCGTGGATGAGCGGCACCCGATCCCGGAGGACATGCTTCCAGCTATCAACGGCACCATATCAACCCACGCGGGGGCCGATCTGTGGCAACTATGGCGGATGCTAGAGGGGACCGGATGCCGGTTAGCGGAGGTTGCCGCGCTGCTGGTCGAGGACGTGAAGCTGGACGCCGCGATCCCGTATCTAGACGTGGGTTTCAGGGCGCATAGGCGGGTCAAGAACCAGAGTTCGGCGCGGCGAGTGCCGTTGATAGGCGATGCCCTGAAAGCTGCCAGAGAGGCCGTGGAGGCCGCTGGTGAAGGCCCGTATCTCTTTGTTCAATATGCCGGGGTCCTGAAAACCAAAGGCGGCAAGGGGAAGGGGAAAAAGGATGCCACCCACGCCTCCAACGCGCTCATGAAGCATATTCGCAAGGTGACGACTGATCCGAAGATCACCGTCCATTCCCTGCGGCACACGATGGAAGATCGGCTAATCCGGGCAAGGGTCGAGGAGTTCGACCGCAATCTCGTTCTAGGCCATACCAAGGGCGGCATGAGTGAGCGGTATGGTGGCCCGGATGCGCGGCTAGAGGCGGCGGTCAAGGCCGTGAAGGCGGCACTTAATCAATCGGCGTCTTGATCGTCAGGCCGAATGCCGACTTCTCGACAATGAACCGCTTGCCGTTCTCGGTGACGATCTTGTGGCCGTGGGCCTCTGCTGCGGCAACCTGTGCCTTGAGAGCGGCGGCGTCTTCCGCCTTGGAACGCTGGCCCGTGTGTACTTTATTCGTCGCTGGAACGCCGGTCGCCGGGGTGCTGGCCGTCTTGGCGGTCTCCGCTGCTGCGGTCGTGCTGGTCTTGCGGTTCGCTAGAACGCTGGTCATGAATGATATTTCCTTTTGATGATGATGAGGGAAGAAAAGGCCACACAGACTCACCAGCGGCCACCAGAGTCCCGCGATAGGTGACACTACCGGGGAACTACTGGTGCGCTTGTGTGAGTCCGTATGGGGCGGAATAAGGGGGGGCAGCCGACTGGCGTCAGAGGCAGACGAGGCCCATACGGACCGCCGCTCCATAGGACATTTCCGGCTTGCCGGGGATCGAGACGATCCATTCGCCAGAGTTCTTGTGCTGCCGGAGGCAAGCCCTTTCGGCCTTGGTCATGCCCTCAAGGCGTTCCGCGAACTGATCCGGGTCAGACTGGGGAAGCGTGGCAAGGCGCTCGACTGCCGCCCTTCCAATCTCCCGTAGGCGGTCATGAGAACCGTGAATGGTGGCCTGTCGTGCATCCCTTAGTTCATCGGAATTGCAGAAGTCCATGAGCATGTCCACGCTGGCCCCGACTTCGGAAAGCTGGTTATTCGCCTGAGCGACGTATCCGGCATGAACCTTGATGACATCGGCGATGGTGACGCCTTCCGGCAAGGAACCGTCTTCGGGGATATAACCGCTATCGACCACCTCGGCCAATGCAGCGTCCACGGCTGCGGCCCCAATAGTGGCGTCGAGGGCGTTGAGGGTGTCGGAGGCTTCCTTGGCGGCGTGTGCGTCCTCGGAGACCGGAGCGGGCTTGTCCTGCTGGTCCTTCTGTTCGCCCGCCTCAATCCCGTTACCTGCGGACTGGGCGGGCTGCTGAAAACCCTGTGCGGCCTGATCCCTTGTCATGAGACCGGAGGCGATGGCGCTTTCAATGTCGGTTTCGATGCCGCCAATGATGACGCGGCCCGGAGCAAGACCCGGAGAGGCGTAGGCCGTATGGTTCACCTGCTTGGTGACTACCTGCTTGCCGTTCGCAATCTCGACGTGGTGCGACATGCCAACAAAGCCGGTCGGAACCGTCTTCTGGCTGATCTGCGGAACCTGCTTTTCGTACTGGGCCTTGAGGCTTTCAAATTCCTCGGAGGACATTTCGTTGATGGTAACTTCGGTCATATGGTGTGATCCTTTCAATTGATGGATGATTAGAGGTGTTGCCAGACCTGCGGATGCAGCGAGACCTCTGGCGGGCCTTGTTTTGTGGTGATGGCGCGGGCTGCTTTGATCTGCCGATCTCGCCACCATGCTGGAGCAAGATCGAACTGGGCGAACCCGTAAGGGCCACCCATGGATTGAAGACCCCGTTCCCTTCCGGTGAGCCTGTCGTGCATCTTGCGGTCACGTTCGGGATCATCGTCGCGGATCGACTGGGAACCCCATCCCCAGTTCTTGGCGGTCAAGTCCAGTCCTCCAGCGTGTCAGCGCCAAGGGGTCTTTCGGTGGAGCCGAATGGGACGGAGGAAGGGCGGCTATCGGTGGCCGTGGGTGGCGCGGAAGGGGACAATGATCCGTCCGGGGCCATATCCAGCGCGGAGACCGGAGCGCCGTTGATCTTCGCAGAGGCGGCGGCGGTGAGGCAAGGGGTACAGCGCCCCACGTCACCACGTCCAGAAACATAGGCGACACCACAAGAGCGGCATTTACCTGCCCGGACACCAAGCCTCATAGCCATACTGGCGTGGAGCTTCCGGCTTTCCTGATTGGTCCCCGTACCGGTTCCGAAGACAGTCGATGTAGGGCGATTGTCGGAGCCGAACTCGATTGCCATTAGGCGATGATCCCGGCTTCTCTAAGGGCGCTAACGTGGGCGGTGCGATTGATGACATAGAGATTGGAGCGGCGAAGATCGGTGCGATCCGTCGAGATAAGCCGGACAATTTCGCCACCTGTCGCGTCGAGGATGACCCGTGCAATCTGGATGGTGACGCCTCCGCTTTGGCTCGCCTGAACATAGGCGGCACCTCTACCGTCCGTTTTGAAGCGCCAAGGATAGTCAATCTCGTCCAGAACGTTCAGATAGTCTTCACGCTCGACAATGGCCCATTCGTCACCCTCTCGGTCCAGCGCAACGCGGACACATTCAATGCCCTGATCGTCAACGAATGGGATCGGTGCGGGTCGGTGCCGGTGGCACGGAAGGTCGCTTGAGGGGTCAGGGGTGATGTTTGGAGCGGCGAAGGCGCCTTCAAAGACGTGGGCCAAGGTGCGAGGTGCTGTTGAGGTTGCGATCATGCTGATTATTTCTTTCGACGGTTGTTGATGTAGAGAATGTTTTCGGGGGTCAGGTCTGTGGGGTCGCCATCCACGTATCGGATGAGACCACCCTTCGGTTTCCCGACAAGAAGACGTGCGGCCATTTCCTGTCGGCGTGATCCGTCATCGGCCCATACATGGGTTCGGACATATTTCTTTCCCTCGACCACGTGGCCGGTGAGAACCCCGTTCGATCCCATGCGGAGGAGCCGCTGGTAGTCGCTTTCGAGGATTTTGGCGTAGGCTCGACCTGTTTTGTCGAGGGGAACTTTCAGGACCTTTCGACCGCCTCTGTCGATGAATGAGAGGGTCTGTGGGCGCGGATAGGTCATGCGCGGAAACTCCTTCGCTGACTGCTTATGCAGGTGCGTGAAAAAGAGGCCCTTCCCGCCGCTATGATCGGGCAGACGAAAGGGGTTTGACTGGGGTGCGAATGGGGGATTGCAAGTTTGGAAACAGATATGGTCAGATGCACACAGCGCATAACTCGGCGTGGAGCATTGCGTTATTGCATAGGTCTATGAGGCTGGTGCGTGTCGAGGAAAAGAGAGGCCCGTACAGAACTGAGGAAAACTGTACGGACCCCTAAGTCGCAACAACAGCGAACCCCAGACTTCCAATCGAGGTCACGTTGGCGGACAGCATAGACCGCCATGTAAGCCCCCGCCTTGATCGTCAGATGACTGGACATCGCCTCGCCACTGGAAAGGATCGAATACAGATAGCGGGTGAATCACGGGGACTCACAAAGAGGTTTATGCAGGTTGAAAAAGCAGGTGGAGTGCCACGTCCCCGGCAATCCCGTATCTAAACACGATAGGTATCCCGTACGTGGGACTATAGGTGATGCTATCGGTGGATGAGGTGGAGTCTTCGACTCTGGAGATAAAGAGGAATGACTACGGAGCAGCTATCCACTTCAATCACCACTACAGGAAAACGTTCATCCCCCTTCCCATATAACTAATGTTCCACATGATCCCATGTTCCACATTAATATGTGATCCGGGAGGACGGAGAGGAGAACTCTCTTAATGAGGCTGTAATCAAAGGTCCGGGTCATCCCCCCATCCTTCCTGATCGCCGGGAGGACTTCCTTCGTCACCCAGTCTTGGAATGGCTTGGCTTCGGGCTTGTCGCTGCGGAGGACGAGCTTGTAGAGGCCGCTTTCGGAGATTGCGTTGATCGGAGCGCCGCCCGGAAGCCCAACCTTAATCCGATTAAGGGTGCACTTCTCGTCCTCACCTAGCGGACGGACGGCAAGCGTCGTGTTGCTCAGGCCGAGTACGCGGCAGACATTGGATGCGAAAAACCACGGCTCTTCTCCAATCGTCACCACCCTGATCTGGTGGCCTTTGAAATCGAACAGGGAAACGTCAGGGGACGCCTGTGGCGCTGTCTGACTCATAGAGAGTCGTGGAGTGGCTTTCCGGCTTGTCCGGTGCCGACATGCCTAAAGCCCGTCAGATCGCTTCTGTGACCCACTGTGGCCGTTTATGTCGCCTTGAGTACCTTCTGTACGGCTGACGATGAGCAACCTACTTCCTTGGCAATCTGCCTTACAGACAACCCATCGGCGCGGAGCTTCCTGATTTCATCGTGGTTGAGCGACACAGGGCGTCCAGTGATCCACTTCTCACCGGCCTTCTCCGCCTTGGCCTTCGCCTTGGCAATGCCTTCAAGCTGACGCTCCTTCCGAAGCTCGGTCTCAAACTGGGCAATGCTGGCAAGGATACCGAACACCAGTTTCCCGGTGCGTGTCGTGGTGTCGAGGCTGGTATCGTCCAGCACCTTGAAGCCCGCCCCAAGGGCATTGAGACGGTCCACTATCTGGTGGAGGTGAGAGGCCGAACGGGCCAGACGGTCCAGCTTGGTGACAATGAGCGTGTCGCCTTCCCGTACATAGTCGAGGCACTTGGCAAGCTCTGGCCGGTCATCATCGAGACCGGATTGCTTCTCGCTGAATATCTTGGTGGCCCCTGCTGCGGTCAGCCTGTCAATCTGTGTCTGATAGTCCTGCCCTGTCGAGCTAACCCGTGCGTACCCGACAATGGTCCCTGCTTTGGCGTTCATGTGCACTATCCTCTATGATGTTTCGTGAACACGACTTAGTGCACGAATAATGCACATGTCAACAGCTATGTGCACCAATGTTTACCTTAGTGGACACGACTAGGCGGCTGGCATGGCGCGGAAGTAGAATGAAGGTGGAGCCGCTGGACTGGGACAGGCAAGGACCCGAGCGGGGCACCGTGCGGGCAACGGACTGGGAGCCGGAAGGGGCCACGGGGGGCCATGCGCTTCCTCACCTGTCGAGGTCGATGCCTCGGAAATTTCGGTCAGTTTGAAACCGGGTCCGCGCTAGCAATACGCAGTCACGACTACCGTCAAGATGGCAAGCAACAGCGCCAGAAATGATAAGATGGTGGACCAGACTGAAATTCGCTCCCAACGCCGTTCAGCATATTGGTCCTGCGGATTTCCTTGCTGGATGAAGCGTGATCGGGCGGCGTGCATCAGATACGTGAAGGCAAGCGACAAAGTTCCAAGGAATAGGCTTGCAAACAGTGTCGTGATGACAAAACGCGCCCATAAAGGATCAAGAATGTCCTTTGTTCCTTCCCTTCCTGTGAAGGCGAGATAACCCGCAAGCATCCCACCAGTGACCACAAGAAGCTGCTTTGTTGCCTCCCGTCCTGCTTCCGTTGCCAGCTTATAGGCGTCTGACGCTTCCCCCATGACCTCTCCTGCAAATGTTTACCTAGACGCCATTTAGTGCGTCGTCGCTTCAATATACGATAAATGGTTTCAATGGTGGAGATTGATCTAATCTCGCCGTCGATCTATGCTTGACGTGCGGTCCACATTTGGAGCCGCATAAAGTCCACACTAGCAAAACCGACCAGAGACCGGACAGGCGATAACCGTTTGAAATAACTAGGATATTATCGGTTTCTTGATGAGCGCAATACACGCCCGAAACGCATGTCGGGTGCGCCATTTCTCAGGGTCTTCAGCGTTTCTTACTACCCCTGAAACAATCACAGGAACACATCGAGGGTAAGCTTTAAGAGCCCTGGATGAAACGATCCGGCTGGGACTGCGTCAAAAGGCCCCTGCCCGAGTGCATGAATTGGCGTTGTTGAAGCAGCCGTTTTGAGGTAGCCCTGTCCTCGATAGATTGTATCAAGTAACAGACTGGAAATACTCGGATGATGGAATGGGATTGGGTAGATTTGTTCCCCTTGGTCTTCTTTCCGTTCAAGATTATCGTGTTGGGCACGGGCATGTTCTTCGCCATCAAGTGGCATCACGATCAGGCGAAGAAGGAAAAGGGCCCCAGCGGCCCGTAAGCGCCCGCCGGTCGGGCAGTGAAGATTTCATCAGATGGATGTTTTCGCGCGTGAACCGGTGCTTGGGGGAACCGCATGGCGATGGTTGCCGATGCGGATGATCCAGCCGTCGCGAAGATGTTGCGTTTCGCACGGTGGACATCGATTTTGCCAGAACGGCTTTCGATCAAGCCACATCGTCGTTGAACGCCGGCGGGGATGCCTCCCCGCCGAAACGCATATTGGAAACGGATCGCCGCTCAGAACTCCTGCCAGTCGCCTTTTGTATCGACGGCGGCATTGCCCGAAAACGCCGAGGCGATCTTGCGGCCCAGCGCGCGGACGGGAGAGGCGACATATTTGTCGCTGCCACCGGCGCTGCGAACTGGTGCTGGCTGGCTTTTCTGCTGATACGCGCCGTCGGCGAGCCGGAACTGGGAGAGCAGCTGGTTGAGCGACGCCACTTCCTTTGCGAGGCTGTGGCTTGCGGCATTGGTTTCTTCCACCATGGCCGCATTTTTCTGCGTGTCCTGATCCATCTGGTTGACCGCCGTATTGATCTGCTGCAGTCCGGAAGACTGTTCCTGCGCGGCCTCCACGATGGAGACGACGTGCCGGTTGATTTCCTGCACTTCCGAAACGATGGTCGCCAGCGCCTTGCCGGTGTCGCCCACCAGCTGAACGCCCTGCTGCACCTGATCGTTCGAGGTGTTGATCAGCGCCTTGATCTCCTTGGCGGCATGGGCGGAGCGCTGGGCAAGCTCACGCACTTCCTGCGCGACGACGGCAAAACCCTTGCCGGCCTCACCCGCACGCGCGGCTTCCACGCCGGCATTCAGCGCCAGAAGATTGGTCTGGAAGGCGATCTCATCGATGACGCCGATGATGTTGCTGATCTCATTGGCGGATTTCGCAATCTGCTCCATGGCGACCACGGCGCGGCGCACCACCTCGCCGGATTGCTCGGCGCCCGCCTTGGCGCGGCTGACGATCTCGCCCGCCTCCTGCGCACGACGGGTGGAATCGTGCACCGTCGTGGTGATCTCCTCCAGAGCGGCGGCGGTTTCTTCCACGGCAGCGGCCTGCTGTTCGGTGCGCTTGGCCAAATCGTCGGCGGCAGATTTGATCTCGTCCGCGCCCGCGCCGATGCCGCTGGCGTTCTGGGCCACCTTGGTCAGGGCCGCCTGCAGCTTTTCGGCGGACATGTTGAAATCGTTACGAACAGCGTCGAGCGTGGCGGTGAACGGCTGGCCGATGCGATAGGAAACATCGCCTTCAGAAAGCTTCGAGAGACCGGCTGCGAGATTGTCGACGGCGAACTTGACGTCGGCCGCTTCCCTTGCCTTCTGCTGCTCGCGCTCCATCCGGTCTTTCTCCGAGAGGCTGCGATTGGCTTCGGTTTCCTGCTCGAGACGAATGCGCTCGATGGCGTTTTCACGGAAGACCTGCACGGCCTTCGCCATCTGGCCCACTTCGTCGCGGCGCGTCATGCCGTCGATTTCCGTCGCCGTCTCGCCGCCGGCAAGCGACACCATCCGCTCGCGCAGGCGGGCGATAGGGGTTGTGATGCCGCGGGACGCCACGAACAGCGCCAGAATGATGCCGACCGCAAAAGCGACGCCGACAACCAACAGGGAGGTGAAGATGGTCGAATTGGTCTGGTCCGTCAGTTCGTCGCTTCCCTGGACGACGCCCTTGGCAAGCTTGTCCAGCAGCGCCGTCATGGCAACCGAAGTCGCGTGAATGGAGGCGTCCGCCTTGAGCAACTGGGCAGCGGATTCGTCATTACGGTTTGCCATACCAAGTTCGACAGCCTTATCCGTCATGGCGGTTATGGCCTGCGACTGCGCGATGAAGGCGTCCATGGCGGCGGACTCTTCGGGAAAAACAGTCTTCACATTATTGAGGCGCTGGAGGAGCGCGCCCTTGCTGTCACTGTAGGCCTGCTTGGCGGCCTTTATCTCCGGCCCGTTCACGTCGTACGCCATGACCTGATAGGCGCCATAGGCCAGGGCAACCAGATTTCGGTTGGCACGCGCAAGCTCCACCAGAGCGGCGTTGTCGTTGGCGATAAAGAGCGAGTAGGCCGTGTCCGCTTCCTTGTAGCGGGTGGACATGAAGGCGGCGGCGCCAAGGCCGACGATGCAGAGCGGAAGAATGAGCGACAGGATTTTGGTGCGGATACTGGCGTTTTGAAGAAACGACACGGGAAACTCCTGAAATTGACGCCGCTCCTTTCCCGTGCCGGAGGTGTTCGGCAAAAATGACATTGCACGTCGAAAGCCTACATCATCAAGGCCCCGTCAGCCGGATCATCAGCCATGTCGCAGCCTGCATCATGCACCTGCCCGCAAAACCGGGAAACGACTGACCGCGACCGGAAAAAAATGGAGAACAGTACTTTATAATGTTCAAATTTACTTTATATAATAACAATTATACTTAAAAACTTTAAAATTCCTTTATGCCGCATGCTGTTTCGAGCGCGCACGGAACAAAAAAACGGCAGGCTTTTCAGCCTGCCGCATGCATTTCCGATAGTGGCGTTGGAAGCGCTCGCGTCAGGCCGCCGCGCGCCGCAGCGCTGTCGCAACCGTGTGGATATGCGCCGCACCAATGCCGCAGCAGCCGCCGATCATGGTCGCGCCCGCATCCGCCCAGGAGCAGGCAAAACGGGAATAGACATCGCCGGGCAGATCGGCGCGCGTGCCATGCAGCCCTTCATTTGCGGCGGAATCGCCCTGCTCGCCTTCGAAGGCATTGGCGTAGACGCCGATTTCCAGCGACACAGCCTTGTCCGCGAAGACGGCGGCGGCCGTCTCCACGGCGGCCTTCATGACTTCCGGCTTGCTGCAATTGAACAGAAGCGCGGCGGCACCCGATTGCGCCGCCCATTCGGCGGCCGCCCTTACCGTTTCACCGGAGCGAAGCGCGGGCTCGCCGCCGGCCGCAGCCGCATCGTCGTTGAGCGTGAAGGAAATCCAGAACGGTTTGCCGGTTGCGGCAACGGCCTCGCGCACCGCGTCGCCCTCGGCGATCAGGCTGAGCGTCTCACCGAGCCAGACATCGACATGGGGCGCAAGATTGTCGACCAGCACCTTCAGATAGGCCTGCACCCGCGTGGCATCGAAATTCTGCGGCTCATAGGAACCGAAAATCGGCGGCAGCGAACCCGCCACCAGCACCTTGCGGCCGGAAGCATCCGCCGCTTCGCGCGCCAGCTTGCCAGAAAGGGCGATCAGCGATGCGCCATCGTCCTGGAAACGCTCTTCGCCGATGTGGAAGGGCACCAGCGCATAAGAATTGGTGGTGACGACATCGGCGCCGGCCTCGATGAATTCCGCATGCACCTGCCGCACGATATCGGGCGCGTCGATCAGCGCCAGCGCCGACCATTCCGGCTGTTTCAGTTCGGCGCCGAGCCGCTGCAATTCGCGGCTCATGCCGCCGTCGAGGATACGGATTGTGCTCATGGTCATACTCCCTGAATGTTTATCGCCTGACCGGCACCTGCTGTTCGACAAGGCCGAAACAGCGGGCGATGATGGCGGTGAGAATGAGATAGAAGACGGTGACGACGATCAGCGGCTCATAGACCAGAAGCGTATCCTGCCGCACCTTGTAGGCGACGGCGTAGAGGTCCATCACCGTCACGGTGAAAGCAAGCGGCGTGGCTTTAAGCTGCATCACCACCTCGCCGGCAATCGTCGGCAGCGCGATGCGGATGGCGCGCGGCAGCCAGATGCGGCGAATGAGGGTGAAACGGCCCATGCCGAAAGCCCTGCCCGCCTCCAGCTCACCTTTCGGCACCGCCAGCAGCGCGCCGCGCAGAACTTCCGCCTCATAGGCCGCATAATTCAGCGTGAAGCTCACGGCCGCAAAGAAGAACCCTTCGCGCAGCACCGGCCACATGAAGCTTTGGCGCAGGCCGGGGATCATCGGCAGAAGCGAGCCAACGCCGTAATAAAGCAGCCAGAGCTGGATGAGCAACGGCGTGCCCCGGAAGAAGGTGCAATAGGCCCGCGCCAGGATTTTCGTCATCCGCCCGCCGCTCACCTGCGCAAAGGCAAGCCCGATGGCAAGGAGAAAACCGATGCTGACGGAGATGGCGAGCAGCGCCACCGTCTGCCATGCACCCGAAAGAAGCAGCGGCCAATATTTCGCGACCCATGAAAAATCCATGCCGTCCCCTCCTCAGGCCAGGGCCGGCTGGCCGCGCCGCACGCGGCGCTCGATCAGCGAAAAAACGAGGTTCGAAACGAGCGTGATGGCAAGGTAAAGCAGGGCGGCGGCAAGGAAGAACAGGAAATATTGCTTGGTGCTGGCCCCGGCCAGCCGCGTCGCGAGCGCCAGTTCCTGATAACCGACGACCGCCACCAAAGCGCTGTCCTTGGTCACCGCAAGCCAGAGATTGCCAAGACCCGGCAAGGCGTTCGGCAAAAGCGCCGGCAAGACCACCCGGCGGAAACGTAAGGCCGGCGACATGCCGAAGGCGCGCGCCGCCTCGATCTGCCCGCTCGGAATGGCAAGGATCGCCCCGCGCAGCACCTCGGTCATATAGGCCCCCTGCACGAAACCCAGAACCGCAACGGCGGCGACGAAACCGTTCACCTCCAGCGGCGGCATGCCGGCCAGCAGCAGCAGCCGGTTGAGACCGTCAGTCCCGGCATAATAAAGCCCGACGATGAGGATCAGCTCGGGAACGGCGCGGATCGCGGTGGTATAGAGGTTGAGCAGCAGGCCCAGCGGCCTGTTGCCCGAAAGCTTGCCGAGCGCCCCGGCCATGCCGATGGCAAGGCCGATCAGATAGGCGCCGGCGGAAATGGCAAGCGTCGATGCCGCACCCTTCAACAGGGTGCCGCCCCATCCCGGAGGATAGGGAGACAGAAGTTGCAACGTGGTTTCAAGGCTTGCCATTGATATGACCGATCAGGGCTTGCTGCCGTAGATGTCGAAGCTGAAATACTTCTTGGTGATCTCGTCATATTTCCCGCTGGCGCGGACGGCGGCGAGGGCGGCGTTCAGCTTGGTCTTCAGTTCTGTATCGTCCTTGCGCAGGCCGCCGGAAACGCCGAGACCGAGGATTTGCTTGTCGTCGGCCACGTTGCCCATGTCGGCGCAGCAATCCTTGCCGGCATCGCTCTTCACGAAGGCATCGAGAACCAGCGAGTCGCCAAAGACATAGTCGATACGGCCGGCGGCCAGATCCTGGAACGCCTCGTCCAGCGTCTGGTAGGTCTTCTCATCGGCGACACCGGCGAAATATTTCTTGTAATATTCGGACTGGATGGTGGCCACCTGAATGCCGATGGTCTTGCCCTTGACGTCTTCCGCCGCTGCACCGGGCTTTTCGCCCTTGGCGCCAATCAGCTTGCTCGGCGTGTTGTAATATTTGTCGGTGAAATCGATCACCTTCTGGCGCTCTTCCGTGTTCGACATGGACGACCAGATGACGTCGAATTTCTTGGTTTGGAGAGCCGGGATCAGCCCATCCCACGACAGTTCCACGATCGAGCATTTTTCCTTCATTTCCGCGCAGACGGCGTCCATGAGGTCGATTTCCCAGCCCTGCCACTTGCCGCTCGCATCCTTGGCGAAGAAGGGCGGATAGGCCTCGTTCATGATGCCGAAGCGCACGTCGGCGCTGGCGGTGAAGGCGGAAAACGCAAATGCCGTTCCGGCAAGCAGCGTGGCGAAAAATTTCATTCAAGTCTCTCCTGTTAAATACGGACTGTCAGGCAAAAGGGTCAATTGGTGAGCGCGCCGGTAAATTCCCGGCAGCGGGCGCTCAAGGGGTTTCCGAACACCTGCGCCGGCGGCCCCGCCTCCTCCACCCGGCCCTGATGCAAAAACACGACCTGCGAGGATACATCGCGCGCAAAGCGCATTTCGTGGGTGACGAGCAGCATGGTGCGGCCTTCCTCGGCCAGATCGCGAATGACCTTCAGAACCTCGCCCACCAGTTCGGGATCGAGCGCCGAAGTGGGTTCGTCGAACAGCATCACCGCCGGCTCCATGCAGAGCGCGCGCGCAATGGCGGCACGTTGCTGCTGCCCGCCGGACAGGAATGCCGGATAGGCGTTTTTCTTGTCATAAAGCCCGACCTTGTTCAGCAGGGCTTCGGCCTTTTCAACCGCCTCCTGCCGCCTGACGCCGAGAACATGAACGGGCGCCTCGATGACGTTTTCCAGAACGGTGCGATGGGCCCAGAGATTGAAATTCTGGAACACCATGCCAAGACCGGTGCGCAGTTTTTCCACCTGCCGCCAGCTTTTCGGCACGGCCTTGCCGTCGCGGCCGGTTTTCGTGGCGATTTCCTCGCCATTGACGATGACGCGGCCGCGATCCGGCGTTTCGAGAAAATTCATGCAGCGCAGAAAGGTGCTTTTGCCGGAACCGGAGGACCCGATGATCGAGATGACATCGCCCTTGTGGGCCTGCAAGGAAACGCCCTTCAAAACTTCATGCGTGCCGAAGCTCTTGTGGATGTCATCCGCTTCGAGCGCGCAGGCGCCTGTATCTGCCATCGATTAACCTAGCCGATCCGTTTTTTGAGTGCCGCCGCGCCAATAGCCGGGGTTTCGCGGTGCGACGTGCACAATAACAAAGACTTGAGCCGCGCATGTTTAGCGAAAATAGCCGCAGACGCGCGCAACAATCGGCTCTTTTACATATTTGCAACGAAAAATCATTTCAAAATATCATCTGGAGCGAACGACAGGCGAAACCTGTCCTTGTAGCGGTGTCGGGACGATGCCCGCTCCACCCACGGCTCTCTCCGGTTCTCGGTCCGCCTCGTCCTCCACGAGGCTGGCATTGGCCTGAAGGTGCAGACCCATCACGGCGACGATGAGGAAGAACCAGACGAACCCGGTACTGAGGAAAAACAGCGTTTCCAGAAAGCCGTAGAGCAACACATAAAGCCATACGCCGACATAAAGCCGCGTCAGCGGACTGTTGCGCGTGGCCTCGTTCATTTTGCCGAGATAGTGCAGCGGCAGGAGATAAATCCACACCATCACCAGCACCAGACCCGGCACGCCACCCGCCAGCAGAAGGTCGAAATAACCATTGTGCGAATCCGGCGCGGTCGTCGCCCAGGTATTGTTCTCGGTGAAACTCGACATCAGGGCATCGCTGCGCCAGAAGGCCTGATAGCCGTATCCCAGAAGCGGGCTTTGACGGATGTAATCGATGGCGACGGTCCAGATATCCCGTCTGCCGGTAAAGCTGGCGTCGAGCCCCAGCTTCGTCAGCATCTGCGAAAAGACGGGATCGACCGTGGTGCCGACGGTCACCAGCGCAAAAACCGCCAGAAACAGGGTCACGACCGTATAACGCCAGCGCGGCCAGCGCAGGATGAACCAGCCTGCCGCAATGATGATCGGCATCAGCCCGAGCGCGGTCTTGCCGCCCGACTTGACCAGAAAGACCAGCGACAGCAACAGCACCGACAGCCCGCCGATGAAGGACCAGCGCTTGCAGAGATAAATACCGACGATAATCAACACCGCCATGACCGAGGCGGCCTCGTTCTTATGGCGGAAAACCCCGCGCCAGTCCCCCGCCAGCAGCGGCTCCAGCGCATCGCTGGCCTGATGGATCGAGCGCGAGGGCAGCACGGTGATTCCGAAATAGCACAGGAACAATATGATCAGGGCGCATGTGGCAAGCAGCGTCGTGAAATGCCGCTCGGTGCGCGGCAATTGCAGGAAGCCGCCGGCAAGCACACAGATGATGGCGGACATGACCAGCCGCCTGAGCGAAAATAGCGGCGCTTCGCCCGCAAGCGAGGTCAGGACAAACCAGCCGAAAATCGCCGCCATCAGCAGGCGCGGCATGAAGAGGATGGAAAACGACCGCTCCTTCGCCATGAAGGCCAGGAAACTGAAAAACAGGATGATCGCGGTCAACTGGTTGAGCAGGTTGGACCCGGCCGCCATGGCGGAGCCCTGATAGGTCGATGAGAGCGAGATATAGGGCGAAAAGCCGACCGTGAAAAACAGGAACGTCACGTAAAACAACACGTCCCGCCAGTAGCCACGCCCCTGTTCGCCATGCGCTGCATCCATAAGGGGTTTTTCTCTCCCTCTTTCCTGAAGCCACCCGCATTGAAACTCGTGCTTCGCATATTCGATAATACTAATATCCCGCGCAAATCCTATTTTTTAGTTATTCATGATGCACGGGGAAATAGTACCGCGATCGTGCGCTTTTCCTCGGGAAATCGGAGCCCGTAGACGCCAAACCCCAAAAAATCGCCTATAAAAATTTATCCGTATTTCATCCAAAGGTTGCTTGCTTGAGCGTATTTTGTTAACCTCAACCGATGCGGTTGATGCAGATCAATATATTGATATTAATATGATTTATTTCAAATCCGATACTTTCGATTCCACCGGATTGCGGGTTTTATATCTATATTAATACATTCAAATATACGCTGCCTATGGTTGATTTCGTCAATGCGTAAAAAGGTGGGGGCCGACGGTGGACGTTCCGATACACACCCATATGGACGATGGCGATAGCGGTCACTTGACACAACGCCCGGTTCAAATCGGTGTGTCCGGCATCCGCCCCATGCGCAGGGAAGACGTTCCGGCTGTCGAGGCCGTGCTCAACAGCGCTTTCAGGAAAACCGGGCAGGAGCGGAACTTCGATTTCGGCTCCTATATCGAAAAACTGTTTTTCGGCAGCCCCGCCTTCAGCCCGGAAAACGGCAGCGTTGTCTACGATGCCGGGGAGAACGGGGTCACCAGCGTCATTCTCGCCGTGCCCATGCGCTTCGTTGCGAATGGAAAAACCATTACCGCACGGCTGCTCTGCGCCTTCGCATCGGACGGGAAACGCGGCGCACTCGGCGCGGCGCGTCTGTCCCGGGGCATGCGCGCCTCCAAACACGACATGTTGTTCTCGGATACGGCTTCACCCGTCAGCGCCGACCACTGGGTGGCGACCGGCGGCAACATGCTGCCGATTGAAAGCCTGCAATGGCACAAGGCGCTCAAGCCCTTCTGCACCATCGCGCTGCGCATGCCGCGCCGTTCGAAACTGGCAAAGACCACGCTGGCGCTCGCCGCGCTCGGATTTGTGGATGGAATTCTGCGGCGGTGGAAAAAGGGTCTGAGACCGCAGGAGGCCGCCGGCGCTACGGTGAGAACCGTGGATTACGAAACCTTCCGCCGCAGGGCGCTCGCGATGATCGAGCGTTTTTCCATCCGCCCGGAATGGTCTCATGAGGAATTCCACTGGCTGATCGAGATGAGCAGGACCAATGAGAGTCTCGGCGAACTGAAGGGCGTGGTGATCGAGAATGCCGAAGGCCATGCCATGGGCGCTGCGCTGTTTTTCGGCCAGCGGGGCAGAACGGCCTATGTGCTCAATCTCGTCTGCGATGCCGGTTGCGAAAACGATGTCCTCAACACCCTGTTCCGCCATTTCGATGACGAGAACTATGCCCATGTCACCGGCATGGCACAGCCCTTTCTCATCAACGCGCTTTACCGCCAGAACCACATGAGCTTCCGCCATGACGGCTATTTCTGCATGGCGACGCGCGATGACGCCCTGCGGGAAAGGGCGCTGGCCGGCGATATCTATATTGGCGGACTGTGCTCGGAGAGCTGGAGCAAGCTCATCACCGACTATTGAGCCCCCGCCCCGCCTCACGACGGAAGACGGATCGAAACCCTCAAGCCTTGCTGAACCGCCCGACATTGGCCGAGATGAGATGGCGCAGCGCTTTCGCATAACGTTTAGAGCGCGTCTTGGCCGCCAGCGCGCTGGTCCAGTCCACCATCGATCCGTTGATGTCGAAATCGCCGAGCTGGCCTTCGGGAATATCGCCCTTTTCGATGCGCTCGACGATGGAGGCCAGCGCCGCATAAAATTCCGGCGAACGATAGGGCGGATGCAGTGAATACATGCCCTTGCCCGTGCCGAGAAAATCGAGGCGATAAACACCCGTGCGCATCATGTTCGTGCTCAGCACCTCCTCGGCGGGCATCGAGACAGGCTGCTGGTTATAGGCATAGGAGCGGATGCGCCGTTTGACATCTGGCTTGAGGAGTTCCAGCGAACCGATGCGTTTCGCAAAACGTTCCATGTCGATCATGAAAAGCCGGGTGGAAACGGTGGCGAAACGCCAGGTGGGAATGCGCGACGGCAGCTTGCGCGGCGCAGGAATATTCTTTACGCCGGGCATGCCGACATGGCGGGAAATATCCAGATCGCCGCGCACCGTCGGCGGCCCGGAAAAGGGCGTGATGCACAGCGCATCCGGATTGGCCTTCTGAAGCGCGATGGCCTCGCCGAACCAGCTCTGGCTGCCGCCGCCGAACATCATGTCGCTGTCCATATGCAGCACATAACGGGCATTGGCGCGTTTCAGCCCGTAGAAATAGACATGGAAAGGCCCGCCATCGAAAGCCTTGGCGGGATAGGGGATCGGCGAGCGGGGAAAGAAGGTTTCCGTCACGGCGCTGCGCGCCGCATCGCTGTAATCGACGATATCCACGGAGAGATGCGGATAATTGGTCTGCATTTCCTCCAGCATGTCGAAGAGACGCTGGCGCGCCGCATCGAAACCGTTCCCCTTGTAGCGGCCGGCTCCGACCTGGCCCGTATCGACGGTCAGCAGAATGCGGTCCACCTGTCCTCCCCAGACCCTAAGCTGATGCGGCAGGGTCAGGGCCGCATGCGGGGCATCGAAGGGGTGCAGGTTGATTTGCAGCGCCTTTTGCACGGGAGGAAGCGGCATTTCAGCATTCATAGTCATGCACCACGGTTCCGGAATTCATTGATGATGGCCATCATGGGTTTTTCGTTGAAACTCCAGTCCAGCGGCAGCGGCCGGTTGGCGGTGCCGTCCCGGCGCGGATAGGCCCAGCGGATCCAGCTATATTGATCCGAGATGCCCCATGTGGTGATGGAGGAAAGTGCGCCGCCCGCGGAAGCCGCCTCCAGAAACTCGCGGACCTGGCCGTTGATCAGCATATCGCGTTCGGCTTCCGGTGCGGGCAGCGTCTGGTCCATCACATCCAGCTCCGTCACCAGAACGGCAAGACCGTAACTGCGCATTTCCGCCGTGAAGGCGGCAAGCTCGTCCTTGGCGATCGGCCAGCCGCCGCGCAAATGCCCCTGCAGGCCGACGGCGTTGATCGGCGCGCCCTTCTCCAGCAGTTCGAGAATGAGATTACGGAAGGCGGCGCGTTTGGCCGGCGATTTCTCGGCGGCAAATTCCACATCATATTCGTTGAGCACGAGCTGCGCTTTCGGATCGACCGCATGGGCGATCTCGAAAGCCTTCTTGATGGCGTCCGGCCCGGCGCCGTAATACCAGGCATCGCGCCGCGCGCGCACATTGCCCGGCACGTCGGGGATCGGCTCATTGACCACGTCCCAGCTATGGATCACGTCCTTATAACGCTCCATCACCGTGACGATATGGGTCTCCATCAGCTTCTCGACCTTCACGCCGCCGCCGATGCTCGCAAGCCAGGGCGCGTTAGAGGCATACCAGATCAGCGGATGGCCGTGCATGGAAAGCTTGTGCTGACGGGCAAAATTGGCGATTGCATCGGCGGCGGCGAAATCGAACACCTCCGCCGAAGGCCGCAGGACCTCCCATTTCATTTCGGTAACGGGGGTAATGCGCGAGCAATATTTCACCACCGCCTCGCCGATGCGGCTATCGGCCGTGAGATCCGGCAGGTAAACGGCCGCGCCGTAAGGGGCGGTTTTGCTCGCCGCTTTCTTCTGCGCGGCAAAGGCCGAGCCGGCCACGGCATGCAGCAGGCCAGCGCTTGCCGCACCGCCCATAAAATTCCGCCGCCCGATCCGCATGTACCCGCCTCCGCAACCTTTATTCCCAAAACATAACATTCCGATCATAGGAAAAGGATATTAAAGATTTGCAAGGTTAACCGACGTTATACCACGTCATAATTGGCCAGACCCGCTTAATGCGGTAGTAACTTCGCTGTGCGAATTCTTGGCCCACGCCGCATGGAGTTTGAAGTCTTGGTTTCCGTTTCGATTGTCATTCCCGTTCGCAATGGCGAGCGTTACATCGTGGAAGCGATCGAAAGCGTGTTGCTGCAGGGCGAGACCATCGGCGAAGTGCTGGTGGTCGATGACGGCTCCACCGACACCACAGCACAAAAGGTGGAAGGTTTTTCCGACCCTCGCGTCAAATTGCTTGCCCGGCCACAGGGAAGGCAGGGCGTTTCCGCCGTGCGCAATTTCGGCCTGTCGCAGGCGCGCGGCGAATGGACGATGTTTCTCGACGCCGACGATCGCCTGAAACCGGGCGCCATCGCAGCCCTTTGCGCCGGCATTTCCGGGCCGGATGTCGTCGCCGTTTATGGCGATTACGAGCGGATCGATGAAAACGGCGTCAAGATCGGCCGGCGCAATCTCATTCGCCGCCGGGAAAAACCCGATGGTTTCATTCTCCAGCCGCTGCTCGGCGGCAACTTCATCGTCAATGGCGGCATCATGCTGGTCAGGACCCGCATCTTTCAGGAATTCGGCGGTTTCGACGAGACTTTGCGTTATGCCGAAGACTGGTATGGCTGGTGCAGGCTGGCCGCCGCCGGCCGTTTCGTTTACCTGCCCGGCTGCCATGTGCTGGATTACCGCGTGCACAGAACGAGCGTGATGATGAACCGGCTTTTGACCTTCCGGGATTGCGAACCGGCAATCGAGGCCGTGTTTTCCGACCCGGCCATCGTCGCTGCCGTTTCGCCGCCGGAGCTGCGACGGCTTCGCCGCCGGTCCGAAAACCACATGAATGCCTATACCGTGGCGCAGGCCTTCCGCGCCCGCCGCTACCGCGAGGCCTTTTCGGCGCTTGCCGATACCTTCCTCAACCGCCCGCGCCAGAGCCTCAGGGCCGTCGTTTTTTCCGCCGCAGCGCTTGCCGGAATTTAGGAGTTTCCATGTCCGAGATCATGCCGGAAGCGGTGGTGTGCATTCCGAGTTTCCGCCGGCCGGAAGGCCTGAAAAAGACGCTTCGGTCACTCGCAGCCCAGAAGGTCGATTTTCCCTTCGCCATCGTCGTGGTCGATAATGACGGCGCGGGCCAGGCGGGCCTTGCGGTCGCGCGCGCCTTTTTCGCCGAAAGCGGCATGGCCGGCGAGGCATTGGTCGAACCGACGCAAGGCAATTGTTACGCCATCAACACGGCCTTCCGCACCGCCCGGCAAAGCTATGCTTCGGCTGAGTGGTTCCTGATGATCGATGACGACGAGGCCGCCTCCCCCGTCTGGCTTGCCGAAATGGTTTCGGCGGCGAAATCCTTCGGCGTCGATATCGTCGGCGGACCGGTCAACCGGGAATTCGACGCACCGGCTTCGAAGGCGGTTCTCTCGCATCCGCTGTTCGGCTCCATCGAAGCGCCGACCGGCCCCGTCGAGCAAATCCACGGATCGGGCAACTGCCTGATCTCACGGCGGGTTTTCGAGACGCTGGCGAAACCGGAATTCGACGTGCGCTTCAATTTCCTCGGCGGAGGCGACATGGATTTCTTCACCCGCTGCCGCAAGGCCGGTTTCAAATTCGCCTGGAATGCACAAGCGCTCATCATCGAATATGTGCCGGAAAACCGCATGGCGCCGCGCTGGATCATGGAGCGCTCGCTCCGAACCGGCATCATCAATTACAGCATCGACCGTGCCCGACGCCCCGGCCTGAAAGGCGGGCTGCTGCTTGCCGCCAAAAACGCCCTCAGCCTGTGCCTGTCTCTTGTCCGCGCCGTTTCCGCCTTCGTGAAAACCGGAACCCTGCTGCCAGCCACGCATCCGCCGCTGATGTCCATCGGCCGCGTGATGGCAAGCCTCGGCATTACGCTCACGCCCTACAAGGCGCCGGCGAAGAAGAGCTGAAGCGGGATAGCTTCGGCTCAGCCAAGGGTTTTTTGCCTGCCGAGCGAGATCGTATTCGTGAACCGTTTCTGGAAACCGAACGACGACAAGGCCGTCGCGAGGACGAGGAGCGGCACGAGCACCGGCCAGAAGAAACAAAGGACAATGCCGGTCACGCGATAAAAATCCCAGTCCTTGCCGCGGCGGGCGCCTTCGATATAGGTCATGGCGAGAGAGGTAACGGTGCCAATTCCATATATGAAAAGAGAAATGGACGTAATCACCATTGGTGGCCTCAATAAATCTATGATTCGAATAAATTTGTAATATTGATGCACTGTAGCGCAGATGTTCGCAGTTGCAACGGATTTCAGCGACGCAGCGCATCCATTCAATAAGTTAGGAAAATCTTATATTGTCGGGCGGGAGGCGCACGCGCGGTTTATTCTTTGCGTAGCAGCAGCTTGTCGCGATGATCTAGCGACCTTGTCCCGAAGCTCCGAAGCGATACTTCAGCAGCGAATATATGGCGATAGGATTGGTCAGCAGGTAACGTTTTCCGAGCCGCTTCGGCTCGAGCATGGCCCGGTAGAGCCATTCCAGCCCCATATCCTGCATCCATTGCGGCGCCCGGCTGTTCTTGCCGGCGAGGAAATCGAAAAGGCCGCCGCAGGTCTTGATTACGGCGATGCCGGAAAGCCTGTCCAGATTACGCGAGACGAAACGCTGCTCCAGCGGTATGCCGAAGCCGACCCAGAGAATATCCGTCCCGGATGCCGCGATATCGGCTAGGATCGCCTCTTCCTCGGCCCGGCTGAAATAACCGTTGCGCCGCCCCGCAAATACGAGGCGCGGATAAAGCCTCTGCATTTCCTCGACCGCCGCGCGGTTCACCTCTTCGGAACCGCCGAGGAAATAGAAACGGCTACCGGTCTCTTCGGCGCGCTTCGCAACCGCATGAACGAGATCCGTGGTCGCAACCCGCTCTCTCAATGCCTTCGGGCAGAATTTGCGGGAGAAGATCACCAGCGACATGCCGTCCGCATGAATCTGGTCCGCCTGCCGCAGCATGGCGTCGAATTCCCGGTCGTGATGGCAGAGCGCGATGACCTGACCGTTTGCCGATGTCGAATAAAACGGTTTTGCACCGGCCGCACGCGCCGTCGTCGCGCGCAGGATGAAATCCCGCGCGGTTTCGTCGATGGTCGCGTCGGTAATGGGTAACGCCGCAAGCGGAATAACCGGCCAGACCTGGCCAGTCCCCTCCGCACCCGGCATCTCTCTCCCTGTCATAATCTGTCCGGTGTCCAAGATAGGCATCGTTTCATTGTTATATTCACGCTTATGCTTAGGGTATAAGGCTTCAAACACTACGAAGAACTATCATTAATATTTTTATAAATCCCCGTATGCGGCAGCCATTTTACACGCCTGAAGGTTGTGCGCCACATTTTCCGCCTATTCCGGTTTTCCAGCCGATGGGTTAAGGGACGCGGAAATCAAACCACGGAAGGGCTCCGGCCATGGAAACAATCTCGATCGACAATCGCGGCGATTTCGGCCTCTGGGCGATAGAACGGGCGAAAGAAATCGTCGCCAACGAGGCGTCCGACCTTGCCATTTCGGTTCGCGACGGTGACGAAGCGGGCATTCGCGATGCCGGCAATGCACTGGGCGCGGCCATCGCCGCCGCGCTGCTCGAGGTTTATGACGGTCTGATTTCGGAAGAATAAGGCGACGCGCAGCCGCCTTGTCTTACCGCGCCGCGACATCCGCGTGATCGTCCCGGCGAAGATAACCCCAGAGGCCGAGCGCCACGGCAATTGCCAGACCAAGGAACAGGCCGCCCATGCCGCCGGCAATCAGGAACGTCAGCTTGCCCGGCGGCCAGCTTCTGGAATTGGGCGCAACCGGCTGAGAAATCACCCGTACATTGGTGGAATCGATCGACTGCTGTTCGGCCAGCTGGCGTGAGCGGGTGAGATAAGTCTCATAGATCGCCGCCGCCGAGCGGGCGTCACGATCGAGATCGCGCAGCCGCACCTGCGCCTCATTGTCGGTAAAGACATTGGCGCGTTCCGCCACCGCTTTCAGCCGCAGGGCATCGAGTGAGGAGCGCGCCTCCGCGACGTTGATCTTTGCCGCTTGAAGGATACGCCGCGCCTCATCCGCCATTCCCTGTTCCAGCATCGCCCGCTCCGCACCCGCGGTCGCAAGACGCGGATGGCGCGCGCCATAGGTCAGCGTCATCGCACCGATCTGCTGTTGCAGCGTGCTGTATTGCGCGCGGATGGTATTCATCGTCTGGCTGTCGAAGATGGCGTCGCTCTGGGTGCGGTTCTGCGCAATCGCCGCCTCCATCTGCTTGAGGCGCGATTCTTCCTGAATGAGGCGCTGCTGGGTCGCAAGCACCTGAGCGTTCAGCTCACCGGAAGCCAGATTGCTGACGAGCTGGCCGTTATTTTCCTGCAGGCCGTTCTCACGGCGAAAATCGGCCACGCGCTTTTCGGCGGCGGTCACATTCTCGCGCATTTCCTCGAGCCGCCTCCTGAGATCGTCAACGACGCGTTGACTGCTGTCGGAGTTTGTCTGGAATAGCTCGCTTTCGAAAGCCTTCACGATGGCCTTGGAGACAGTCACCGATTTTTCGGCATCATTGGTCCAGACCGAAAGCGTCACGACAAAGGAGCGCGGGTCGCGTTCCGCCGCCACCCGATCGCCGAGCGAACGAAGCGCACCGACCCGGTTGTCGTCATCTTCCGGTTTCGATGAGAACATCGCCTTCAGCCGGGCGAGCGGCGGTGGACTGATGAATTCAGGGTCCTGATCGAGCTTCAACTCGTCCACCACCCGTGCCAGCACGTTGCGCGAGGTGATGGTGCGCAGCTTGCTTTCCACCTCGAGGATTTGCGTGTCGCGCTGCTGGTTGGGTGAAAACACGCCGTCATTGACGACATTCAGGTTGGAGGGATTGACGACGATATCCGTATAGGCCTTGTAGCGCGGCGGCGTCATGGAGGCATAGGTCAGCGCGCCGGCGACGCAGAGAACGATTGCCAGCACGATCCAGACAATGCCTTTGCGAAGCCAGAGGATGACGTCATCCACACCGATCCTGTCGATATGTTTCAGGCCCGGCAGCGCAGTCGCCAGACTGCCGCTCGGCGAAGCCGTCTTCACCGGCGTCTCGGCCGCAGCCGGCTCGGCGACGGTTTTCGCCGGTTTCGGCTCCAGATGCTCCTTCAGCACCGTGCGCTCGAAAACCTCGTCCTCATCCACCAGATCGTCCAGCAGGGAACCATGGGTTCTCGCGGCAGGCGCCGTTTTTTCATCGAGCGGACGTGCCTGCTTATGTCCCGCCTTTTGAAGCCTGTACATCAGCCAATCCAACTCGAACGAACCACAAAAAGGCCGGCAACAGAGGGTTCCCATCGTCGCCAGAGCCGCTATCGACGGACAAGTTTAAATATGACGGGTGAATTTTAGGTTACCCGCATCAGTCCCGCCATCATCACCTATTCGCGTCCGCGTTGAAAGGGATGATTGACTTGAATGGATCGATACGGTTCTTTCAACCGTTATATTTTTGCATTATCCATTTGACCCTCAAAGATTTTATCGAAACGGAGTTTGGAATGAGCCTGAAATTTGGAACGAGCGGCCTTCGCGGCCTCTCCGTCGATCTGAAAGGAAAAGCCTCGGCCGTTTATGCCACGGCATTTGCGAGGCACCTTCTCACGTCGGGCCAGGCAAAGGCGGGCGATCCCATTCTCGTCGGCCGCGATTTCCGCGATTCGAGCCCGGATGTTTCCGCCACCTGCATCGCCGCGCTCAAAAAAGCCGGCCTGACCCCGTTCGATTGCGGCACGGTGCCGACACCCGCGCTGGCGCTTTACGGCCTGTCGCTGAAGGCCGGCGCGCTGATGATCACCGGCTCGCATATCCCGGCCGACCGCAACGGCATCAAGTTCTACCGCCCGGACGGTGAAATCGACAAGCAGGACGAGACGGCGATTGCCGCTCTTGCCGCCGAGATCGAAGCGGAAGGCATCAGCGACGAGGCGGCGACCGCAGAGGACCATTCCGCCGCGGCAGCCGAACTTTTCTACGAGCGCAACATCGCGCTGCTGCCGGAAAAAGCGCTCTCCGGCCTCAAGATCGGCGTTTACCAGCACAGCACGGTGGCGCGCGATCTCTTTGTCGACGTGCTTGCCCATTATGGTGCGGATGTCGTTCCGCTCGGCCGCTCCGAAACCTTCATCCCTGTCGATACCGAAGCGGTCTCGCCGGAAACGCTGGCCCTTCTCAAGAAATGGTCGCCGGAGCACGGTCTCGACGCCATCGTTTCCGCCGATGGCGACGGAGACCGTCCCCTGCTGACCGATGAAAACGGCGTGCCGCTGCGCGGCGACCTCATCGGCCTGATCACCGCCAATTTCCTCGGCGCCGGCGTGGTCGTCACCCCCGTCACCTCCAATTCCGGCATCGAGGCAAGCGGTTCGTTCGACGTCGTCCGCACCAAAGTCGGCTCCCCTTTCGTGATCGCGGGAATGGCTGAGGCGCTCGCCGCCGGCAAGAACGGTGTCATGGGCTTCGAGGCCAATGGCGGCCTGCTGACGGCCTCTGCCTTCACACTTAACGGTCGGGCGCTTTCGCCGCTGCCGACGCGTGACAGCTTCCTGCCGGTTCTCGCCGTGCTGCTTCTCTCGGCAGAACAGAAAAAGCCGCTGTCGCAGATCGCCGCCGCCTATAACCTGCCGGTCGCCGCCGCCGACCGTCTGGAAAATTTCGCGCAGGAAAAGAGCGCCGCCCTGATGACGCATCTGCGCGCCTCGCGCAGCAATCTCGAGGCCTTCCTCGCACCGGTCGGCACCGTGAAGACGCTGAGCGACATCGACGGCCTGCGCGTCGCGCTCACCGATGGCAGCACCATCCATTTCCGCCCTTCCGGCAACGCTCCCGAAATGCGCTGCTATGTCGAAGCCGCCAATCAGGACGAGGCCGAGACGCTCCTGAACAAGGGACTCGATCTCATCCGTAATTTTGGGTGACGCTTTGCGCGATGCCGGGCCTGCCCGGCATCTATCCTCCTTGACCTGTCGCAAATGTCGCACCCCGCCCGTGCCCTGTTGCTCTTCCGGCTCCATGGAGCGATAAGGACCGAAGGGCCACAAGAGGCGGACGATGAGCGGCGAGACCATTACCCTTTATGAAGCGATAGGTGGCGATGCGACCGTAAGGGCGCTGACCCGGCGCTTTTACGAATTGATGGATACCCTGCCGGAAGCGGCGCGCTGCCGCGTCATCCATCCCGCCGATCTTTCCGGCAGCGAGGCGAAGTTTTACGATTATCTGACGGGATATCTTGGCGGACCGCCCGTCTATGTCGAGAAACATGGCCACCCGATGCTGCGCCGCCGCCATTTCGTCGCCCCCATCGGCCCGGCAGAGCGGGATGAATGGCTGCTCTGCTTCCGCCGCGCCATGGACGAGACCATCGAAAATCCGAAGCTGCGCGAGATCATCTGGACGCCGGTGGAGCGGCTGGCCTTTCACATGCAGAACCAGGAGGCGGACAGCCAATGACCACGCAGAGCGCGACCATCGCAAGCCTGCCGCGCGAAAGATTGCGGGCCTTGATTCTGTTGCTGGGCGGCCTCCTGGGTGCTGCGGGCGTCATGCTTGCCGCCGCCGCCACGCATACCGGCGAAACCTATATGCTCGGCAATGCGTCGGCCATGGCGCTGGCGCATGCGCCGTTGCTGGTGGCGCTTCATATCGGCGGGGATCGCATCAGAACCGCCATTCCGGCAGGCCTGATCCTCGGCTTCGGTACTGCGGTCTTTGTCGGCGATCTCGTTACCCGGCATTTTTCCGGCCACAGCCTGTTTCCCTACGCCGCACCCACGGGCGGCCTCGGCATGATCGGCGGATGGCTGGTGCTGTGCGCGGGAGCATTTCTGAAGCCGAAGGGTTAGGCTTTAGCCCTTACGCCGCGTCCAGCGAAACGAGAGGATATTGCGGCCCTCTTCGGCCGCCGCGCCGATCTCGAAGGACGGCGTTTCACCGGGCTGGCGGGTGCGCAGATAGGGAAAAGTCACAACATTGCCGCCGCTTCTGGCAAGGCGGTTGCGCCTTTCGCGTTCACCGATGATTTCATAGATGTCGGTCAGGGCCGGATCGGCAGCCTGCTCGGCCATCTTGTGCAGTTCCACACGGCAGGCTTCCGCCGCCGGCTCTTCACCCTTAAAATTATTGCGCTCGTCGCTCATCGCTGGAGGTCCGTTCATTCATGGTCTGCAGCGCCCGCTCCAGACTGGATTTGCTGCCGTTGCGCAGCGGAATGAACGTCTTGCCGAATTTCTTGCAACCGGACTTCACCCGCAGACACGCATCGTGGCTGATACAGTCGATCGGGCAGAAAACGCAGTCGACGGAGGGAAGCACGGTATCGATGCGCGAGACGGCTTCACGCAGGCCGCCATCGTGATGAATGAGCTCCGCGCCGAAATTGCTGGCGATCTGGCGAAGATGAGCAACCTGACAGTCACGGCCGCCGACATAAAGAAAGCTTTTGGGACCGGAAAGCTGCTGTTCGGCCACGTCCCGCTCGGTTTGGGGAACGCCCTTGCCCTGCTTGCCGCCACGTTCGGCCTTCTTCTTTTCCTTGCGTGCCATTCCCTCACCTGCCGGTTGATTTTTCAATGCCCCGGACGTTCGGGATGCCGTCACCATAATAAAGATGAGTTTTGGAGTAAAGTATAAAGGTGATAATTTTCCTCATGTTTCGGCATAAAGAATCGATTGCTTAGAGCATTTCCAGGAAAAGTGGACCCGGTTTTCCGTCCGGAAATGCGCCAAAACAAAGAGTTAGAGTGTTTTCGCGATTCGAAGAACGCGAAAACACTCTAGGCGCGAGAACGGTTCCCTTCAGCCGTTTATCCGCAATCCGCCCATGAAAAGCTGCTCCAAATGCCGGGCCGCATCCTCGAAACGGCCCTCGCCGCCATTCTTCTCGCCCAGCACCGCCCGCACCTGCACATCGAAATCCGCATAATGCTGGGTGGTAGACCAGATGGAAAAAATGAGGTGATAAGGATCGCATTTGGCCATCCGTCCGGCCTTCACCCAGGCGCGGATCACCTCGGCCTTTTCATCCACCAGTTGTTTCAGCGGCCCCTTCAGCTCATCCTCGATATGCGGCGCGCCCTGTAGGATTTCATTGGCGAACAGGCGGCTTTCACGCGGGAAATCGCGCGACATTTCCAGCTTGCGACGAATATAGGAGCGAATCTCGCTTTCAGGATTGCCCTCGGCATCGAAAGCGCGCAGCGGGTCGAGCCATGTGTCCAGCACCCGCTCGATCAGCGCGCGATGCATCGCCTCTTTGGTGCGGAAATAATAAAGCACGTTCGGTTTCGACATGCCGGCCGCCTCGGCAATCTGATCGATGGTGGAACCGCGAAACCCGTTTGTGGAAAAAACACTGAGCGCGGCTTCAAGAATCGCTTCCTGCTTTTCTTCCTGAATGCGGGTCCGCTTCTGTGTTTTCGCTGCGCGCGGTATGGCCATTCTCAGCTCTCTGTTTCTTTTCCATGCAATTGCCGTTACAGTATGCTTAAAAAATAATCTCCGCGTACAGTTTAGGCAAAATTACTGCGATTCGTCACGAAATCCCTTGCTGACGCCACCGCGAATTTGCAATGTTTACCAGCCGGTCAATTTATCCCCCATCGCCATCACAAGGCAATGGCTGTTATCTTAACCGGCAAAAAAGGGAACGGCACAAGCTTTGCTTCGATAAAAACAAAACAGGTGAGGACGACACTTTATGGCGGCGGGTAAGAACTTGACGGTCAATGGCGACCGTCTGTGGGACAGTCTGATGGATATGGCGAAGATTGGCCCCGGCATTGCCGGCGGCAATAATCGCCGCACGCTGACGGATGAGGATGCGGAAGGCCGCCGCCTCTTTCAGCGCTGGTGCGAAGCGGCGGGCCTGACGATGGGCGTCGACCGCATGGGCACCATGTTCGCCACCCGCCCCGGCGAGGATCCGGATGCGCTTCCCGTTTATATCGGCAGCCACCTCGACACCCAGCCGACCGGCGGCAAGTTCGATGGCGTGCTCGGCGTGCTGGCCGGGCTGGAGGTGGTGCGCAGCCTGAATGACTTGAACATCAAAACCAGACACCCGATCACCGTCACCAACTGGTCAAACGAGGAAGGCGCGCGCTTTGCCCCGGCCATGCTGGCCTCCGGCGTCTTCGCCGGCATTCACGATCTCGATTATGCCTATGGCCGCACCGATACCGACGGCAAGACCTATGGCGAAGAGCTGAAACGCATCGGCTGGCTGGGCGAGGAAGAGGTGGGCGCGCGCAAAATGCACGCCTATTTCGAATATCACATCGAACAGGGTCCGATCCTGGAGGCGGAAAGCAAACAGATCGGCGTTGTCACCCATTGCCAGGGCCTGTGGTGGCTGGAAGTGACGCTGACCGGCAAGGAAGCCCACACCGGCTCCACGCCTATGGCCATGCGCGTCAATGCCGGTCTTGCCGCCGCCCGCATTCTCGAAAAGGTGCAGGAGGTGGCCATGGCTCACCAGCCCGGCGCCGTCGCCGGCGTTGGCCAGATGATCTTCACGCCCAATTCCCGCAATGTGCTGCCCGGCAAGGTGGTCTTCACCATCGACCTCAGAACCCCCTCACAGGCGAAACTCGACAGCATGCGCGCCATCTTCGAGCGCGAGGTGCCGCAGATCGCCGAAGAACTCGGCGTCGGCTGCTCGATCGAGGCCATCGGCCATTTCGATCCCGTCACCTTCGACCCCGTTCTGGTCGGCCGCGTGCGCTCCGCCGCCGAAAAACTCGGCTACAGCCACATGGATATCATCTCCGGCGCCGGCCACGATGCCTGCTGGACGGCAAGGGTCGCCCCCTCCACCATGATCTTCTGCCCTTGCGTAGACGGGCTTTCCCACAACGAGGCCGAAGAAATTTCGCCGGAATGGGCAGCCGCCGGCTGCGATGTGCTGCTGCATGCAGTGCTGGAGACTGCGGAGATCGCGGAATGACCGCCACCATCATCAAAAACGGCACCATCGTTACCGCCGACCTCACCTATAAGGCCGATGTGAAGATCGAAGGCGGCAGGATCACCGAGATCGGGCCTGATCTGACCGGCGGCACGGTACTCGATGCCACCGGATGTTACGTCATGCCCGGCGGCATCGATCCGCATGTGCATCTGGAAATGCCCTTCATGGGCACCTATTCCGCCGATGATTTCAAGAGCGGCACGCGCGCGGCGCTTGCCGGCGGCACGACCATGGTGGTGGATTTCTGCCTGCCGGAGCCCGGCCAGTCGCTGCTCGATGCCCTGCAAAGATGGGACAACAAGGCGACGCGCGCCAATTGCGATTATTGCTTCCACATGGCCGTCACCTGGTGGGGCGAGCAGGTCTTCGATGAGATGAAGACGGTGGTGCGGGAAAAAGGCATCAACTCCTTCAAGCACTTCATGGCCTATAAGGGCGCTTTGATGGTGAATGACGACGAGATGTTCGCCTCCTTCTCGCGCTGCGCCGAACTGGGCGCCATTCCCTTCGTGCATGCGGAAAACGGCGATATCGTCGCGCAGATGCAGGAAAAACTGATGGCGGAAGGCAATGTCGGACCGGAGGCGCATGCTTACTCCCGCCCGCCCTCGGTGGAAGGCGAGGCCACCAACCGCGCCATCATCATCGCCGATATGGCCGGTGCGCCGCTTTATGTCGTCCATACCTCCTGCGAGCAGGCCCATGAAGCCATCCGCCGCGCCCGGCAAAACGGCATGCGGGTCTATGGCGAACCGCTGATCCAGCACCTGATCCTCGATGAAAGCGAATATGCTAATCCCGACTGGGATCACGCCGCGCGTCGGGTGATGTCGCCGCCCTTCCGCAACCGGCAGCATCAGGACAGCCTCTGGGCGGGCCTCGCCTCCGGCTCGCTGCAATGCGTGGCGACCGACCATTGCGCCTTCACCACCGAACAGAAACGCTTTGGTCTTGGCGATTTCCGAAGGATTCCGAACGGCACCGGCGGGCTGGAAGATCGCATGCCGCTGCTCTGGACCCATGGCGTGGCGACCGGCCGCCTGACGATGAACGAATTCGTCGCCGTCACCTCCACCAACATCGCCAAGATTCTGAACATCTACCCCAGAAAGGGCGCGATCCTCGTCGGCAGCGATGCCGATATCGTCGTCTGGGATCCGGCGCTGGAAAAGACCATCCGCGCGGCGAGCCAGCAATCGGCCATCGATTACAACGTGTTCGAAGGGCAGAAGGTCAAAGGCCTGCCGCGCTACACCCTGTCGCGCGGTCTCGTCAGCATCGAGGAGGCCACCATCGAAACGCAGCCGGGTCACGGCCAGTTCATCGCCCGCGATGCTTATCCAGCCGTCAGCCGGGCGCTTTCCACCTGGAAGGAACTCGTCGCGCCGCGCAAGGTGGAGCGCAGCGGCATTCCGGCATCGGGTGTATGACCGTGAGCGCCGGGCCGAAACGCGAAATCGTCATCGCCGCAGCCGTTCTCCTCAATGAGCGGCGGCAGATGCTGGTCGTGCGCAAGCGCGGCACCACGCAATTCATGCAGCCGGGCGGCAAGATCGATCCAGGCGAAACGCCGGAACAGGCGCTTCACCGCGAACTTGCCGAGGAAATCGGCCTGACGCTGCCCGAAAATGCCGCCCGTTATGAAGGCGTCTTTCGCGAGGAGGCCGCCAATGAGACGGGGGCGGACGTCGTCGCCCATACATTCATCGCGAGGCTTCATGCCGATGTCGCCCCGCAGGCGGAAATAGAGGAAGTGCGCTGGCTCGATCTCGACCGCCACACCGGCATAACGATCGCAAGGCTTACGGAAACCCAAATGCTGCCGCTGGCGCGCGCGGCCCTGACGGAAAGCGAAACCAAGCCCAGATGAACCAGGCCTCCCCCTATTCCGTCGTTTCCGCCAGAAATCTCGGCCTCACTTTCGAAACGGGCGATGGCCCGGTGCACGCACTTTCCAATGTCGACCTGGAGGTCGGCAAGGGCGATTTCGTCTCCTTCATCGGCCCTTCCGGCTGCGGCAAGACCACCTTTCTGCGGGTCATCGCCGATCTTGAAAAACACACATCCGGCGACATCACCGTCAACGGCACGACGCCGGAAAACGCCCGCCGGGACCGCTCTTATGGTTACGTTTTTCAGGCCGCCGCCCTTTATCCGTGGCGCAGCATCGAAAAGAACATTGCGCTGCCGCTCGAAATCATGGGCTATACCAAAGCTGAGCAGCGCGAGCGCATCGAGCGCACGCTCGATCTCGTCAACCTCAACGGTTTCGGCAAGAAATATCCCTGGCAGCTTTCCGGCGGCATGCAGCAGCGCGCCTCCATTGCCCGCGCTCTCGCCTTCGATGCCGACCTGCTGTTGATGGACGAGCCCTTCGGCGCACTGGATGAGATCGTGCGCGATCACCTCAACGAACAGCTTCTGAAACTCTGGGATACGACCGGCAAGACCATTTGCTTCGTCACCCATTCCATTCCCGAAGCGGTCTATCTTTCGACCAAGATCGTTGTGATGTCGCCGCGGCCGGGCCGGGTGACGGATGTAATCGAATCCACTTTGCCGCGTGAAAGGCCGCTCGAGATTCGCGAGACGCCGGAGTTTCTGGCGATCGCACATCGGGTGCGTGAGGGGTTGAAGGCGGGGCATAGCTATGAGGGGTGAGGTCAGCGCCAGCATTACCCCCCTCTGCCCTGCCGGGCATCTCCCCCTCAAGGGGGGAGATCGGCAAGAGGCGCGACCACCGCTTCATTCGCAAACGTTAAGACGTGCGAGACCTCACCACGAGTCGATCTCCCCCCTTGAGGGGGAGATGTCCGGCAGGACAGAGGGGGGCAAGCCACACCCACAAGGCACCGCTAAGCCCCACCCGCGGCAAAAGCGGCGGAGCGAAAACCCATGACCCTCCTCCGCCACCGCATCCTCCCCATCCTAACCGTCCTCCTCGCCATCCTCATCCTCTGGCACCTCGCCGTCATCTACCTCAACATGCCTTTCGCCCGCGATCAGGCCGCCCGCGCCGGTCAAACGCCGGGCTTCTTCGAGCTCCTGCCGCAAACCTTCGCCCAGGAGCGTCCGGTTCTCCCCGCCCCGCACCAGATTGCCGCAGAACTGTGGGACACCACGGTCAACAAGGCCATCACCTCCAAGCGCAGCCTCATTTACCACGCCGGCGTTACGCTCTCGGCCACGCTGCTCGGTTTCGCCATCGGTGCGGTACTCGGCATCCTGCTTGCCGTCGCCATCGTGCATAACCGCGCCATGGACCGCTCCGTCATGCCGTGGATCATCGCCAGCCAGACCATCCCCATCCTTGCCGTCGCGCCGATGATTATCGTCGTGTTGAATTCCATCGGCATTTCCGGGCTGCTGCCGAAGGCGCTGATCTCCACCTATCTTTCCTTCTTTCCCATCGTCGTCGGCATGGTGAAGGGTCTCCGAAGCCCGGAGACGATCCAGCTCGACCTGATGCACACCTATAATGCCTCACCCGGCCAGATATTCTGGAAGCTGCGCTGGCCCGCGGCGCTGCCCTATCTCTTCACCTCGCTGAAGATCGCCGTCGCCATCGCGTTGGTCGGCGCCATCGTCGGTGAATTGCCGACAGGCGCCGTTGCCGGGCTCGGCGCGCGCCTGCTTTCCGGTTCCTATTACGGCCAGACGGTGCAGATATGGGCGGCGCTGTTCATGGCCGCCGGTGTGGCTGCGCTGCTGGTATCCATCATCGGCATCGCCCATGCCGCCGTCCTCAAGAGAATGGGAGCCCGGCCATGACCCATCCCGGCTGGTTTTTCGGCGCGATCCTGTTCTGGCTTGCCGCCTGGGCCTTCAACGAATGGCTGGTGCGCCGCCACGTCTCCACGCCAGCGGCAAAACGCATCGGCCGCATCGCCGTGCCGCTCCTCTTCGGGCTGGCCATCCTCGCGTTGTGGGAAGGCGTGGTGCGCGGTTTTTCCGTGCCGCGCATTCTGCTGCCCGCCCCAAGCGCCATCCTCGTACGGCTCGCCGGCTCCCTGCCGATCCTCTGGGCGGATTTCCGCCAGACCTTCATCAAATCGGTACTGACGGGCTATGTGCTGGGCTGCGGCCTCGGCTTTGCCGTCGCCATCCTCATCGACCGCTCGCCTTTCCTCCAGCGCGGGCTGCTGCCCATCGGCAATTTCGTCTCGGCTCTGCCGGTCGTCGGCGTAGCACCCATCATGGTCATGTGGTTCGGCTTCGACTGGCAGTCGAAAGTCGCCGTCGTTGTCATCATGACCTTCTTCCCCATGCTGGTGAACACGGTTCAGGGGCTTGCCGCTTCCAGCCACATGGAACGCGACCTGATGCGCACCTATGCCGCTGGCTGGTGGCAGACGTTGCTGAAGCTGCGCCTGCCCGCCGCCTGGCCGTTCATCTTCAACGCGTTGAAGATCAATTCCACGCTGGCGCTGATCGGCGCCATCGTCGCGGAATTCTTCGGCACGCCCATCGTCGGCATGGGTTTCCGCATCTCGGCGGAAATGGGCCGCAGCAATGTCGATATGGTCTGGGCCGAAATCGCGGTCGCAGCACTCGCCGGCTCCGGCTTTTATGGTCTCGTGGCGCTCGCAGAGCGGGCCGTCACCTTCTGGCATCCGTCCGTCCGTGGGGGACGAACGTAATAACGAAAAAGGGAACAGCGATGAAAATGAAACTTGCATCCATGCTTCTTGCCGGCGCGTCAGTGATGACGGCATTCAGCGCGCAGGCCGCCGACAAGATCACCCTTCAACTCAAATGGGTGACCCAGGCGCAGTTCGCCGGATATTACGTCGCCAAGGACAAGGGTTTTTACGAAGCCGAAGGCCTCGATGTCGACATCAAGCCCGGCGGCCCGGACATTGCACCCGCGCAGGTTCTGGCCGGCGGCGGCGCGGACGTCATCGTCGACTGGATGCCATCCGCACTCGCCACCCGCGAAAAAGGCGTGCCGCTGGTCAATATCGCCCAGCCGTTCAAATCGTCAGGCATGATGCTGACCTGCCTGAAAGAAACCGGCATCACCAAGCCGGAAGATTTCAAGGGCAAGACGCTGGGCGTCTGGTTCTTCGGCAATGAATATCCGTTCCTGTCCTGGATGGCGCACCTGAAAATCCCGACAACCGGCGGCGCCGACGGCGTGACCGTTCTCAAACAGGGCTTCAATGTCGATCCGCTGCTGCAGAAACAGGCCGCCTGCATTTCCACCATGACCTATAATGAATATTGGCAGGTCATCGATGCCGGCATCAAGCCGGCGGAACTCGTCACCTTTAAATACGAGGCGGAAGGCGTGGCGACGCTGGAAGACGGGCTTTACGTTCTGGAAGACAAGCTGAAGGACGCCAAGTTCAAGGAAGACATGGTCAAATTCGTCCGCGCTTCCATGAAGGGCTGGAAATGGGCCGAAGAAAACCCTGACGACGCCGCCGATATCGTTCTCGAAAACGACGCCTCCGGCGCCCAGACCGAAAAACACCAGAAGCGCATGATGGGCGAAGTGGCAAAACTGACCGCCGGTTCGAAGGGCGCGCTCGATAAGGCGGACTATGACCGCACGGTCAAGACGCTGCTGGGCGGCGGTTCCGACCCGGTCATTACCAAGGAACCGACAGGCGCCTACACCACCGAAATCACCGATGCGGCGCTGAAATAATTCGAAGTGACGCCTAGATAATGGAGCGCGCGGGAGGTCCGCGCGTTCTGATTTATGATTGGTACCAGGGCGACAACTCTCTCGACGTCATCCTTGGGCTTGTCCCAAGGATCTAACCACGTCAACAAAATCACAACGTTGCAGATCCTCGGCACAAGGCCGAAGATGACGTCGGTGAGAATCGCTTAACTCGATTTCCCATCTGGCGTCGATCTTCTTTTGGAGGCTTTGCCGGAATGCGCCTATTTCGCTGGCAACCCATTTGACGAATTACAATATCCCGACCTATACAAAAATGTATATCAACCATCGCGGCTATGCGGATTGATTTGTACGACAACAAGAATTACAGTCCCGCCCACAAGACTGCCAAATTTGATCTTGTAAAATAAGCACAGGGCAAAGGTGCTTAAGATTCGCGTTGAGGGGCGTTTGAATCGGGAGGATCGAAAAGGAAGTATTGTGATCCCTTGTTTCACATTCGCTATCGCATGACCTTCTAATTGAGCCCTGGGGCTGCAGGACATGCGATCGGATATTGCGCGAGCCAAGACACATGCAGCATAAAGTCACGTTTAACCGCTTTGTATTCCTTCTTCTTTCCGCAACGGCGCTTCCCCTCTCCGCAGCCGCCGAGGGAGAGGCGCAGGCGCCGGTCAAACAGCAGAACCTGCCTTCCATCATCGTCGCCCATGCGGCAAAACGCGATCTCGTGGACCGCATCATCGCCACCGGCACGATCCGCCCCGTGGACGAGATTTACGTCCAGCCGCTGGTCGACGGCCTGTCGATCGACACGCTGAATGCCGATATCGGCGACCGGGTGGAAGCGAATGCGGTTCTGGCCGTGCTGTCCTCCGACAGCCTCGTGCTGCAAAAGAGCCAGCTTGAGGCCAACAAGGCCAAGGCCGAAGCCTCCGTCACCCAGTCGAAAGCCCAGGTGCTGGAAGCGCAGGCCAATCTCAATGACGCCCTTCGCCAGCGCGACCGCGCTGCAAAGCTCGGCCAGAGCGGCTCCGGCTCCGTCTCCGAGACGGAAAAGACCGAAGCGGCCGCGCAGGTGGCGCAGGCCCGCCTCGATGCGGCCAAACAGGCCGTTTCCGCCGGCGAGGCCGACATCAAGGTCGTCGACGCGCAGATCGACGACATCGATCTGAAGCTGACGCGCACCGGCGTGAAAACCCCGGTCGCCGGCATCGTATCCGCCAAGAACGCCAAGGTTGGCGCAATCGCCAGCGGTGCGGGAAATCCGCTGTTCACCGTCATCAAGGACGGCGCGATAGAACTCGTCGCCGATCTCTCCGAGACCGATATCCAGAAGGTCAAGGCAGGCCAGAAAGCCTATTTGACGGTTGCCGGCGGAGCTGAGAAAATAGAAGGCAAGGTGCGCCTCGTTTCACCCACCGTCGACCCGACGACGCGCCTCGGCTCCGTGCATGTGGTTCTGCCGACCGACAGCCCGGCGCGTTCCGGCATGTATGCCAGCGCGGCGATCATCGTCGAGGAGACGAATGCGCTCGCTTTGCCGCTGTCGGCCGTCACCTCAGGGCGTGAAGGCTCGACCACCCGCAAGGTGGAAGGCGACGTCGTCAAGCAGGTGAAGATCGAGACCGGCATCGAAGACGGCGGTTTTATCGAGATTGTCAGCGGTCTTGCCGCTGGAGACAAGGTTGTCGAGAAAGCTGGAGCATTCGTGCGCGATGGTGACCGGATAAGACCGGTGGAAGCCCAGACGGCTGCGTCCAACTGACTGAGGGATTGAGATGAACTTTTCCGCATGGTCAATCCGTAACCCGATTGCGCCGCTGCTCGGCTTCGCGCTTTTGATGATTCTCGGCATGCAGGCGTTCAACACCCTGCCCATCACCCGTTTTCCGAATATCGACGTTCCCGTCGTGGCCGTCACGGTCACCCAGAGCGGCGCTTCGCCGTCCGAGCTGGAAATGCAGGTGACGAAGGAGATCGAGGACGCCGTCGCCGCCATCAGCGGCGTCGACGAAATCCAGTCCACCGTGGTCGACGGCCAGTCGACAACAACCGTTGTCTTCCGCATCGAAAAGCCGACGGAAGAGGCGGTTCAGGACACCAAGGACGCCATCGACAAGATCCGCAGCGATCTGCCCGCCGATATCGAAGTGCCCGTCGTCAGCAAGATCGACGTCGAGGGACAGGCGATCCAGACCTTCGCCGTCTCTTCGCCCAACATGACGCTGGAAGAACTGTCCTGGTTCGTGGATGACACGATCAAGCGTTCGCTCCAGGGGCAGTCAGGCATCGGCAAGGTCGACCGTTACGGCGGCGCCGACCGCGAAGTTCGCGTGTCGCTGAGCCCCGAAAAGCTCGACGCCTATGGCATCACCGCCACCGAGGTGAACAGCCAGCTGCGCGGCACGAACGTCGATCTCGGCTCGGGCCGAGGCCAGGTCGGCGGCAACGAACAGACCATCCGCACGCTCGGTGACACGCGCGATGTGAGCCAGCTTGCCAATACCACGATTGCGCTTTCCAACGGTCGTTTCGTCAAGCTTTCCGAGCTCGGCACGGTCACCGACACCTATGAGGAGCAGAAATCCTTCTCGCGCTTCAACGGCAATCCCGCCGTAACCTTCGCGGTGTTCCGCTCCAAGGGCGCAAGCGAGGTCTCGGTCGCCGAAACCGTGGCGGCAAGCCTCGATGAAGTGCGCAAGAATCATCCGGATGTGTCGATCGAAATGGTCGATGACGCCGTTTATTTCACCTATGGCAACTACAAGGCCGCGCTCGACACGCTGATCGAAGGCGCGATCCTCGCCGTCATCGTCGTCCTGCTCTTCCTGCGCAACTGGCGCGCGACCCTGATTGCCGCCGTGGCGCTGCCGCTTTCCGCGATCCCGACCTTCTGGATCATGGATATCATGGGCTTCTCGCTCAATCTCGTCAGCTTCCTGGCGCTCACGCTCGCCACGGGTATTCTCGTGGACGACGCCATCGTGGAAATCGAGAACATCGCCCGCCATATCAAGATGGGCAAGACGCCCTATCGGGCGGCGCTGGAAGCGGCGGATGAAATCGGCCTCGCCGTCATCGCCACCAGCTTCACCATCATCGCGGTCTTCGTGCCGGTGTCGTTCATGCCCGGCATTCCTGGCCAGTACTTCATCCAGTTCGGCCTCACCGTCGCCTTCTCGGTGTTCTTCTCGCTCGCCGTGGCCCGCCTCATCACACCGTTGATGGCGGCCTATCTGATGCGCGCCGAAGATGCGATGGACGATCACCACGACAATGACAGCCGGTTGATGAAGGCCTATACGCGCATGGTAACCGCCACCACCCGCAAGTGGTGGGCGCGCTATCTGACGCTGCTCGGCGCGATCGGCTTCCTCGTCGCTTCCGTCATTCTGCTTGCCGGCGTTCCGGGCAGCTTCCTGCCGCCGGACGACGCCTCACGCGTGACGCTTTCGGTGGAACTGCCGCCCAATGCGACGCTCGACGAAACCGACCGCACGACGACGCAGATTTATCATGCCCTGCGTGACATCAACGGCGTCGAAAGCGTCTTCATCCTCGGCGGCGCTTCGCCGAAGGGCGATCTGGAGCTTCGCCGCGCCACCGTCAACGTCATCCTCCAGCACATCGACCATTCGCTGCTCAAGCTGGTGGTCAACAAGGGCCTCGGCTCCATCCCGCTCATCGGCCCATACTTGCCGAAGGTGGAGGAAAAGGGCCGCACACGTCCGCAATGGGATGTGGAACGGGATATTTTCGCACAGGTGCGCGGCATCCCGGATGTCCGCATCATCAAGCTGAACGACCGTGCGGAACGCGAGCTCTCCTTCAACTTCCTCTCGACGAACGAGAAGGACCTGAACGACGCCGTCGGTATTCTCGAAAGCCGCCTGCGCGCCTCGCCCATCCTTGCCAATGTCAGCTCGGAAGGTGCGTTGCCCCGCCCCGAACTGCAGATTCGCCCGCGCAAGGATGAAATCGCCCGTCTCGGCATCACGCCACAGCAGATTTCGCAGACCGTGCGTGTCGCCACCATCGGCGATATCGATGCGCAGCTGACGAAGATTTCGCTGGATGACCGGCAGATTCCGATCCGCGTGCAGGCCTCGCTCGATACCCGCCGCGATCTCGCCACCATCCGCGCGCTGAAGATCAAGACCGCCTCCGGGTCGCTGGTGCCGCTCTATAGCGTTGCCGATATCGACTATTCGGAAGGCCCAAGCTCGATCAAGCGCAACGACCGCAACCGCGTCGTCTCCATCGGCTCCGACGTGCCCTTCGGCACGGCGCTCGATACATCGACGGCCGAGTTCAAGCGCATCGTGTCGGAAACCGACCTGCCGGCGAGCGTGCGCCTCGCCGAAAGCGGCGACGCCAAGGTGCAGGGCGAAATGCAGCAGGGCTTCGTCAACGCCATGCTGCTCGGTCTGATGCTGGTGCTGGTGGTGCTCATCCTGCTGTTCAAGGATGTCATCCAGCCCTTCACCATCCTGTTCTCGCTGCCGCTTGCCATCGGCGGCGTGGCGGTCGCGCTCATCATCACGCAGAACGCGCTGTCCATGCCCGTTCTCATCGGCATCCTGATGCTGATGGGCATCGTGACGAAGAACGCCATCCTGCTGGTGGATTTCGCCATCGAAATGCGCCGCCACGGCATGGAACGGGTGCATGCCATGGTCGAGGCCGGCCGCAAGCGCGCCCGCCCGATCATCATGACCTCCATCGCCATGTCGGCGGGCATGTTGCCCTCCGCGCTCGGCGTCGGCGAAGGCGGTTCGTTCCGCGCGCCGATGGCGATTGCGGTGATCGGCGGCATCATCGTCTCGACGGTGCTGTCCCTCATCGTGGTGCCGGCCTTCTTCCTCATCATGGACGACCTGTCGCGCCTGCTCGCCCACCTCTTCGGCCGCTTCGTCGGCAAGAAGGAAGAGGAGGAAGAGGCCCTCTCCAACGAGAAACTCTCGGAGATCGCCCGCGAAAACAGCCTGGCGCTCTCCTCGCTGGAGGCACGCGTCGCCAGCATGGAAAAGGGCACCGGCGACAAGGCCGCGGATAAGGGCAGCAACATATTGCGGCTACCGCCGCTCGCTGCGGAGTGAAGCTTGCAGAATAACGATTGAGACGCCGGGCCCTGTGCCCGGCGTTTCTTTTGGGGGTGTTTAAGGGGCAAAACGTCGCCACCTGTTTCTTCTCCCCGAGGGGGAGAAGGTGGCCCGAAGGATCGGATGAGGGGGCTAGCGCTCGATCTATCTCTGGCCTT
>NZ_LT009745.1:2302783-2321330 GCF_900013505.1 Agrobacterium deltaense RV3
ACGGTACGTCGTACGGTACGTACGTCGTCGGTACGTACGGTACGGTACGGTACGGTACGGTACGTACGACGTACGCGCGCGCGCGAGAGAGGAGAGGAAAGCTAGCGCTCGATCTATCTCTGGCCTTGCCCCTCATCCCGCTGCCGCGACCTTCTCCCCCTCGGGGAGAAGAAATATGCGGCGCTCGCCCGCTCCATATTCCCCCTGTGCTTCTAAGCCCGAATGGACGAACCATTTCCTCCCGTAACGACTGCAATTCTGTTTGATCGAAATCAATTCGCTTTCCAGGTGAACTGCTAATCTCCCTCGCATCGGGAATTGCCGGTCGAAGGATAATGCGATGAGCTCTTTTCAGATAGGCGTGCGGGAACACGAACATCCCCGGTTTCGTCTCGCTTCGGACAGCCCGGCAAAAGGTATGAGCGGGAGCCGGATGGACGTGAACAAGACCGTGAAGCTGAGCAACAGGGACAGGAACATTCTGCTGCGTGCACCCTTGATCGGGATAGCGGATGATGCGGCGGCATTGAAGCTGATGGAGGCGGCGACCATCACCAATGTGAACGCCCGCCATGTGCTCTTCAAGGAAGGCGAAGCGGCGCAGCATTTCTACTGCGTGCTCTCGGGTTACGTCAGGCTTTACCGGCTGGACCGGCACGGGCGCGAGGCGGATGTGCGCGTCAGCGGCCCCGGCGATACCTTCAACGAATGCCTGATTTTCGGCAGCGATACCTATCGCTACAGCGCGCAGGCGGCGGAAAGCTGCACCGTGGCGCGGTTCGAACTTGCGAGAATCCGCAGTCTGATCGATCAGGAGCCGGCCATCGCCAAGGCCGTCATGCGCTGCCTGTCCAACAGCCTGCTGGCCACGATGGATTGCATCGCGAACGACCGGCTACAGACGGCGCCGCAACGTGTCGCCCATTACCTCATCAATCAGGGCCCGCGCGACGCGACATCCTTTTCGCTGCGGCTGCCGTTCCAGAAAAGCCTGCTCGCCGGCAAGCTCGGCCTCGCGCCGGAAGCGCTGTCGAGGGCCTTTTCGGCGCTGAAAAAGGCTGGCGTCACCGTGCGCGGACGCATCGTGCAGGTCAATGACGTCGCCGCACTGAAGCAGATCTGAAAATACCGGGAGAGGACGAAGGGCGGGATGCCATCAGGCATTCCGCCCTTCTGCATGCCCGAAATCGGAAAATCAGTCCGGCTGCAGCACAAAACGGAAGCTGTCGCCCTGCCGCTCGACACGGAAAAATCCGCCGAGATGACCGCCGGAAACCAGCCAGCCATGATCGGCTGCCTCGGCCAGCGCCTTGAGGCGTGTTTCGTAAGCAAGCGCGGAATCGATATCATAGACGAAACCGACGCCGGGATCTCTCACCTGCAACGCGCTGACATGTAGCACATCGCCCCATAATAACAGCCGCTCGTCGCCATTGCCGATCAGATAACCGGTATGCCCCGGTGTATGGCCGGGCATGGCGACTGCCTCGATACCCTCGGCAACCACGCCCATGGGGATCGGCCGCAGCATCGGGCCACAAATGTCGAGCAGCCGCGCGGCAAGGTCGAACCCGCCCTGCCGGGCCGGCGGCAGGCTCTTGCGCGCCTCCGCGCTGCTGAAAAAGCCAAGATCGGCCTCGGGAACCCATATGTCAGCATTGGGAAAATAAGGCCGGTCGCCGTCGATGAGGCCAAGCGCATGGTCGCCATGAATATGGGTGAGGATGACACGCGTCACATCGGCCGGCTGAATCCCGGCGGCGATCATCGCCGCGCGGGCATGGCCATAGGCCGCACCCCAGGCCGTGCCGCAACCGGCATCGATCAGCCAGATGCCGTCAGGCCCGGACAGCGCAAAGCAGTTGACGTCCATATCCACCGTTTCGCCCCGATGGCCGGCAAGGGCCGCAGCCAGCGCTTCGGCGCCCTGACGATGGATGAGATGGCCGACCGGCGCCTTGTAGACACCGTCGACAAAACGGGAAACCTCGTAAGCACCGAAACGGCGGGCGATAGCCATATTTCAGAGACCGCCCTGCTCTTTCAGAAAACCGACGATGCGATCCACGCCGTCGCCGCGTTTCATATCGGTGAAAACGAAGGGCATGGCGTTGCGCATGCGCGTCGCATCGCTGTCCATGACGGTGAGGTCAGCACCGACATAGGGCGCAAGGTCCTTCTTGTTGATGACCAGCAGGTCAGAGCGGGTGATGCCCGGCCCGCCCTTGCGCGGAATTTCCTCACCCTGGCAGACGGAGATCACATAGATGGTAATGTCGGCGAGGTCAGGCGAAAAGGTCGCGGCGAGATTGTCGCCGCCGGATTCGATGAAGACCACATCGAGATCGGGAAACCGCGCATTGAGCCCGGCAATCGCCTGCAGATTGATCGTCGCATCCTCACGAATGGCGGTATGCGGGCAACCGCCCGTCTCGACCCCGACGATACGCTCGGACGGCAGCGCCTGCATGCGCACCAGCGCCTCGGCATCTTCCTTGGTGTAGATATCGTTGGTGACGACCGCGACCGAATAATCGGCGCTCATCGCCTTGCAGAGCTTTTCCGTCAGCGCCGTCTTGCCAGAACCGACCGGCCCGCCAATGCCGACGCGCAGCGGCCCATTACCCGATTTCATCACTCTGTTCCCTTCGATATGCTTTGGTCTTGTTTCACCATAGTCCCTCAACGGGACGCTTCAATATATGCAAGGATCGTGCCGCCCTTTCAGGACCGGAAAAGCCGGGTGCCCTGCGTTTCATGGCGCATGGCTGCCGTATCGGCGATGATCGTCGCGCTGCCGAGATCGTCGAGCGTGGATTGCATCGCCCGCGCCGCCATCTCTGCGATGATCGCCTCGCTTGCGGCCAGAATGGCAACGCCATCCTTCTGTCCCGCGACCCCGAGGCGGATGCCCGCTGAAACGATCTGCGAGGCGCCGGCATGCAAAAAGGCGGCAATCGTTTCCCTGAGCGGCACCGCATGACCGGCGGCAACCGCGCCGACGGCGATGGGATAAGGAACGTCTTTCGGCAACAACTCAAGAACCGCATGCGGCCATGCCCCGGCGGCGGCAACGAAGGCATCGCCCAGAAGCACCGTCTCGCGGTATCGCTCCGCCGAACCGGCCAGCGCCCGCGCCAGATCGGCCGTTTCGCTCAAGATGGCCGCATCCCCGGCGCTGCGCCAGGCATGCGCCAGAAACACCGCATCGTTCCACAGGCTGCCGTGGCGCAGCAGCGTTTCGAGCCAGTCGCGCAGGGCCGCCGCATCGCCGATGCGACGATCCTCCACCGCCTTTTCAAGCCCGCCGGAATAGGAAAAACCACCGACGGGAAAGGCAGGCGACATCCAGGCCATGAGCCGCAGCAGCGCGGCGACGCCGCGATCGTCACTCACGGCTCAGCCGTGATCGTGATGGTGGTGCCCGTGGTCATGCCCATGGGAATGGCCGCCATGGGCGTGGTAAGCGCCGCGCGCCGGCTGGAAGGGCTCCTCCACCTCACGCACGGTGGCGCCCAGACCTTCCAGCATGGCGCGAATGACATGGTCGCGCAGGATGAGAATACGCTCTTCCTCAATCTGCGCGGAAAGATGCCGGTTGCCCAGATGCCAGGCGAGCTCGATCAGGTGAAGGCGGTCCTTCGCCTTGATTTCGAACAGCTTTTCATCCGCCGCCCGGACCTCGATCAGGTCGCCGTTCTCCACCACCAGAAGATCGCCATGGGCAAACAGCACGGCTTCCTTCAGGTCCAGCATCACCATCTCATCATTTTGCAGATGCAGCAACTTGCGGCGCAGATGCCGCTGGTCATGCGCCAGGGTGACATAACCGGAAGCTTCGTCGGCAGGGGTTCCGGCCGGATGATAGGAGGTGACGCGCAGCATGGGATGATCCGTTTCAGAAACAGTCTTGGGGGTCTGATTTTTGCCGGATAGGCGGGGTGATTTCAAGGTGGATACAATGCAAGGCGTGAAAAAGGCCGGAATTGCAGACAGAAAGACTTGAGGCGTCCGGCAACTTCTCCTCCGTCATGCCGGACTGGATCCGGCATCCAGCCACGGCGCGTCTGCGCCGTGAGAGGAGTCTTTCGCGATCAAGGACTTGATCGCGCTGGACCCCGGATCTAATCCGGGGTGACGGTGTGCGGATGATGCGGCACCGCGAAAGACAATCACGTCCCAGAAAACGAAAAAAGCCCGGCATTGCGGCCGGGCTTTCGCAAAAATCTTAAAACCCAAATCAGGCCGCAGCGCGTGCCTTCAGGTTTTCCAGAATGTTCTGCGGCGCGGAAACGCCGTAAGGGTCAGATTCGCAATTGTCCGAATAGCCCTCTTCCTCGAACCACTGCTCAACGACGCCATCGTTGACGACGGCGGCGTAACGCCAGGAGCGCATGCCGAAGCCGAGATTGTCCTTGGCGACCAGCATGCCCATCTTGCGGGTGAACTCGCCCGAACCATCCGGAATGACCTTGACGTTTTCGAGGTTCTGGCCCTTTGCCCAGGCATTCATGACAAAGGCGTCATTGACCGACAGGCAATAGATTTCATCGACGCCGAGCGCACGGAACTCGCCCGCCAGCTTTTCGAAATCGGGAAGCTGGTAGGTCGAGCAGGTCGGCGTAAAGGCGCCGGGCAGCGAAAACAGAACGACCTTCTTGCCCTTGAAATAATCGTCGGAGGTCATGTCCTGCCAACGGAACGGGTTGGGGCCACCGACGGCCTCATCGCGAACGCGCGTGCGGAAGGTTACGGCGGGCACTTTTTTGCCGAGCATGTCTTGTCTCCTGTTCTGGCGTTTTACGAGGATCGCTTGGGATCGATCCGCGCGGAATTCTTTTGCCCTTTCCATAGCGCAAGACGCGCTGCGGTGCAGCATAAAAATCCCGATTTCAAAGGAGATTCAAACAGGCCCGATACTACCTGATACAACTATAAGGAACAGTTTACATAAATACACTTTTAAGTAATATTCCGCCACCCAACGGGAGACACTGAAATTGATTTTGAAAGATCGCGTACTCAATCATCTCGACAGTACCCTCAGAGCCTATTTCGACTATAGCGACGGCCCGCAATGCTCCAATTTGCGTGGCTTCGTCGCAGGGCTGGTCACGGATGTCTGCGAAAAGATGGATGGAGACTTGCTGCGGAAGGTCGCGGAAAAGGTAGACGGCAAGAGTTTCGCCGAATGGCGGTCATGGTACATCGATGAAGTCGTCACTCTGCAGGCCAGTGCGGTGGGCGCATTCGCCCATCGCATCATTGACGTGGAAACGCTCAGCGCCTCGGCGCGCAGCGGAAAAGTGCCCTGCGAGCTTGGCTACAGACACGCGGATGAATTCATCGCCTGCTGGGAGGAGACCTATGCAAAGCGGCAAGCGGAGAAGGAAAAGCTGCCTTCATCGAAAAAATTTCAGGACAAGCGCAACAGCCACACCGAGCCGCCGTACCTGATGAAAGATATCCTGGGGCTGTCCTGGTGGCGCAAGCGGTCCAAATGAACGACGGCAACAAGGAATCGACCAAGGAAATGCTGGCGGTTTTCCGCATCATCGCCAGCGCCGGGCTTTCGCTGATCCTCCTTCTGGCCACTTTCAAGAACAGGACGCCGGACCTTTCCAATTGGCTGGTTTACCCAGCCGCCCTGTTTTTCAGCGCCTCTTTGCTGTTCTGCCTCTACCTGTTTCTGCAAGCCATAACCCTGCTTGCGGGCGAAGCGGACGCAATCATCGATCAGCCGAGGATAAAGGTCCCCGCAATGGCGGCCATGGGGCTGTTCATGGCCGGCATTGCAAGCCTGCTGACCGCGCTCATGTGCATTTGAGCGCGGAGCAGCCGTTTCTCAGAACAGGAAATAACGCTGCGCCATCGGCAGCACGGTTGCCGGTTCGCAGGTCAAAAGCTCGCCATCCGCCCGCACTTCGTAGGTTTCCGGATCGACCTCGATATGTGGGGTGAGCGAGTTGTGGATCATCGACGCCTTGGAGATGCCGCCGCGGACATTCTTCACCGGCAACAGCTTCTTGGCGACGCCGAGGCGCTGGGCAAGGCCCGCATCCAGCGACGCCTGCGACACGAAAGTGACCGAGGAATTGGTGCGCAGCTTGCCATAGGCGGCGAACATCGGCCGGTAATGCATCGGCTGCGGCGTGGGAATGGAGGCATTCGGATCGCCCATCGGGGCGGCGGCAATCGAGCCGCCGAGCAGCACCATCTCCGGTTTCACCCCGAAAAAGGCCGGGTTCCACAAGACAAGATCGGCGCGCTTGCCGACTTCGACCGAGCCGATCTCATGGCTGACGCCCTGGGCGATGGCCGGGTTGATGGTATATTTGGCGATGTAACGGCGGACACGGAAATTGTCGTTTTCGCCCGTCTCTTCCTTCAGGCGGCCGCGCTGGCGCTTCATCTTGTCGGCCGTCTGCCAGGTGCGGATCGCCACTTCGCCGACGCGGCCCATGGCCTGGCTGTCGGAAGAGATGATCGAAAACGCGCCGATATCGTGGAGAATATCCTCCGCCGCGATGGTTTCCTTGCGGATACGGCTTTCGGCAAAGGCGATATCTTCGGGAATGGACGGCGACAGGTGGTGGCACACCATCAGCATGTCGAGATGTTCGGCGAGCGTATTGACGGTATAGGGCCGTGTCGGGTTGGTGGAAGACGGAATGACGTTGGGATTGCCGCAGACCTTGATGATATCGGGCGCGTGCCCGCCGCCCGCCCCTTCGGTGTGGAAGGCGTGGATGGTACGGCCACGGATGGCGGCGACCGTATCTTCCACGAAACCGCTTTCGTTCAGCGTGTCGGTGTGGATCATCACCTGCACATCGTATTGATCGGCCACCGTCAGGCAATTGTCGATGGCGGCCGGTGTCGTGCCCCAGTCCTCATGCAGCTTCAGCGACGACGCGCCGGCAAGGATCATCTCTTCCAGAGGGGCAGGCAGCGAGGCATTGCCCTTGCCGGCCAGCGCCAAATTCATCGGGAAGGCATCGAAGCTCTCGATCATCCGCTCGATATGCCATGCGCCGGTGCAGGTGGTGGCGAGCGTGCCATGCGCCGGACCGGAGCCGCCGCCCAACATGCAGGTCACACCGCTCATCAGCGCTTCTTCGATCTGCTGCGGGCAGATGTAGTGGATATGCGCGTCCATGCCGCCAGCCGTCAGAATTTTGCCTTCGCCGGCAATCGCCTCGGTCGACGGGCCGACGATGATCGTCACGCCGGGCTGCGTATCCGGGTTGCCCGCCTTGCCGATGGCGTGGATGCGGCCGTTCTTCAGGCCCACATCCGCCTTGTAGATGCCGCTATGGTCAACGATCACCACATTGGTGATGACGGTATCGACCGCGCCTTCGGCCCGCGTCGCCTGGCTCTGGCCCATGCCGTCGCGAATGACCTTGCCGCCGCCGAATTTCACTTCCTCGCCATAGATCGTGTGGTCCTTCTCGATCTCGATGAAGAGTTCGGTATCGGCAAGACGCACCTTGTCGCCAACGGTCGGGCCGAACATGCCGGCATAGGCGGCGCGGGAAATCTTGTAGGGCATGGGCTCAGGCTCCTTCGGACGCGGAGAAAATCGATGTGGGAGAAATTCGTGTCAGCCGGCCCTCGCCCGCAAGGGCTTCGACCAGCTGTTGTTCGGCAGCAAAGGGATGGCCACTCCAGCCCTGATGGCCGAAACCGGCAATCGCCACCTCGTCGCCATCGTCGCTCACGCTCTCAAGAACATGGGCGATGGCAAAAAGACCGGTGCTGGGGCAGACATAGGGCCCGGGCGCATAGGCTTCGAGCGCGGCATCGAGCCTTTCATGCACACCGCGCGGAATGACGATATGACCCTTGCCGGTTTCCCGGGCGATGGCGGCAAAGCCTTCGGTGTAATCGGCGCAGAAATCGGTCAGTTCCGGCCAGCATGCGCGTATGTCCGGTTCCATTTCGGAAAATTTTGCGGGATCACGCACGGACCAGATGACGGCGGCCTGCCGCACACCGTCACTCTCGCGCCATTCGGTTCCCTCGGTCATCTCGAGACCCGGCCGCCCGGTGTTACACACAGCTACCACATCGGTGCGCGTGCCGCCCAGCCCCAGCGACCGGCAATCGTTGAAGCGGATGACGATGTCCGAACGGTCGATGAGCCGGGCTGCGCCCGGCGGCAGCTCCCCATTTCCGACAATCGTGATGCGCCGCCCCATGCGTTCAGAAACCTTCCGACAACTGACGCAATTCTTCCGCCCGCTTGCCGCTCATCTCGGCGAGGCAGGAGGAAATCAGCATCGGTTCCATCGAGCCGCCGCGGGCCTGAAAGCCTGAAAGCGCGCAATTGGCATCACGAAACGCCACCCAGGCGCGCTGGGCAGTCACCAGCGCGTCGGTCGCACCCTTACCGTCTGCATCCGCCGTCTTGTCGCGCTCGGTGAGCAGCTTGCGAAGCTTCTGATATTCGGCGTTCAACTGCTTGTCGGCCTTTTCGTAATCCTTGCCGGCGCAAATGGTCATGTCCGCCTGCGTCTGCGGGGCCTTGCAATCCGGCTCGCCCTGTGCGGCGGCCGGCATGGACAGGCCGGCGGTCGCGCAGAGAAGCGCGGTCGCCAGAAGGACGTTTTTTCGGCTGATCTCCATCGCTCAGGCCGCCGCGCCATCGAAAGCCTGCGGCTTCAACGCCCGGGGATCGACACCATCGAGACAATTGGCATTGACCGCCACCATCGGCGTTCCATCCGGCCCATCGGCATAAGCAAAGCTCTCGATGCCGCAGGTGGAGCAGAAAAGATGATGGATCTTGTGTTTGTTGAAGAGATATTCCGCCAGCTTGTCCTCGCCGGAAAGCAGCGTGAATTTCTCACGCGGCGCGAAGGCCAGTGTGGAACCCAGGCGCTTGCAGCGCGAACAATTGCAGATGATGGTATGATCGAGATCGGCGTCGACCTCAAAGCTCACATCGCCGCACTGGCAGCTTCCATGATAATGCGCCGTCGCCATTTCATAACCTCCCCATGACCTGTTGACGGAAACCGTAAACCTCGCGCTTGCCGGAAAGCGGCACCAGCGTCACTTCCCGCTTCTGGCCGGGTTCGAAACGAACCGCCGTGCCGGCCGGAATATCAAGGCGCATGCCGCGCGCCTTGTCGCGGTCGAACAGGAGACCCGCATTGGTCTCGAAGAAATGATAGTGGCTGCCCACCTGCACCGGCCGGTCGCCCGAATTGGCGACTTCGATGGTCACGGTCGGCTGGCCGGCATTGAGTTCGATGCTGCCCTCTGCGGCAATGATTTCGCCGGGTTTCATGGTATTTCCCCTTTTGTCTCAAGCAACTTTGGCCGCCGTGCAGCCTTCGGCCTTCAGGACGCGCCGTGTCGACGCGGGATTATTGACGAGTTTCGCCGCCGGGCGAACGGGCCTGCGAACCAGCTCACCGCCGCAATTCGGGCAGGCGCCGTGAAGCACATTGGTCACGCAATCGACGCAGAAGGTGCATTCGAACGAGCAGATCATCGCATCCCGGCTGTCGGGAGCAAGATCGCGGTCGCAGCATTCGCAATTGGGCCGAAGCTCCAGCGCCATATTCGCCACCTCACCGTATCGGTTCGTGAACGGTCACCAGCTTGGTGCCATCGGGAAACGTCGCTTCCACCTGCACATCGTGAATCATCTCGGCAATGCCATCCATCACCTGATCACGGGAAATGACATGCGCGCCCGCTTCCATAAGCTCCGCCACGGCACGGCCGTCGCGGGCGCCCTCGACCACGAAATCGGTAATCAGCGCAATCGCTTCGGGATAGTTCAGCTTCACGCCGCGTTCCAGCCGGCGGCGCGCCACCATGGCGGCCATGGAAATCAGCAGCTTGTCTTTTTCTCTTGGGCTAAGGTTCATCGTGGTCCCGCAGCTTGGAACCTGTTCCGCAAGCATGGTTGCGGCAAGCAGATCCGACATGTTGACAGACCCCGAAGGCCGCCGGTTGCCGACGATCCGAAGGGTTTACAGATTCCAGACTTTCGGCACTGGCGCGCCGTTTCGCAAGAGCGAAATGATCGGAAGAAGCAATTTTCTCAAGGAGAAACCATCGGCGGCAGAGACGCGAACGACAAGCTTGCCCTGCCATTCGCTGGCGCCGCCGCTTTCCCCGGCAATAGCCCGGATTTTAGGCAGAAGCGCCTCGGAGAGAGGCCCGATATAAAGCAGCGTCGCAAAGGCGACCTGACCGGCCAGAACCGCCGGTTTCGCGGTCAGCGCCGCTACCTCGCCTTGCAGCAGAAGCTCTTCGGCATGCACCAGCTTGCCGCCGTGGCGAATGCGCCAGCGGTCGCGGAAAAGACCATGCGCCATCGCCTCGCCCATGGCCTGGCGGCCGAGCAGCACGGCTTCGACAGCGATGAATTCGGAAGTTTGGTCGAGATCGGCTTCCAGCCGGCGGGTCAGCGACGCCCGGTCGAAAAGGATTGTTTCCTGCGGCAGCCAGTGCAATCTGGCGCCCGGCCCGGCGGAAACCCGGGCGGTAACGGTGGCTGTGCCGGAGGATGCCTTATAGACCTTCTCGCAGGCCTGCGTGGTTACCACCAGCGAGGTGCCGGCGCCGGCAACCGCCTGCCATTCAAGTTCGTCTCCGCCGGTCAGGCCGCCGGAGGAATTGATGAGAATGGCTTCGGCTTCGTTCGAAAAGGTTTCCGGCAGGCGGATTTTGGCGCAGCCTTCCTGGAACAGTTCCTCCAGCCGGCTGCGCCCTTCAACCGCTTTGGTTACAATGCGTCCTCTGCCACGGGCGCGCTGCTGCCGGACAGGTTGAGCGTCTTGGCGACCGGAAGGGCCGATGGCTTGCTGTTCTGGCTGCACGCGGTCTCCGAAGCGGTTGCGGAAGTGGACGAGGCCTTTGCGCCGCAATCCTTCTTGACGACGGCATCCACGACCAGCTGCCCTTCCGTATTGCGGAAGAAATCCCACATTCTTTCCGCCGCATCAACCGTGCGCGTCACTTCGCCTGTGGGCATCTTGCGCTCCACGGCCGGTTCCGCCTTCGGCGTCTGTTCGCCGCCCGGCTTGCGGGTGACGACGGCGCTCGCAGCCAGCACTTCCGCCTTCATGGTGGCGCGCGGCCAGGCGTGGTCCCAGTCGTTGATGACATAGGACTGAATGCGTGCGCCGGCCTTGCAGACATCATAGGAATTGACGGTGAAACTTTCGCCCACCTTGCTTTTGGCGGCGCCCTTGCAGCCGTCCATCTCGGCCCAGCGCTTCAGCGCCGTCTCGCCGCCATATTGCCAATAGGACTTGCCGCCGCCCTGATAGGGGTTGGCGGGATCCTTCAGCCCCGCAAAGGCGATGATGGACATCGGCCGCGCCGGCGTGCAGCTTGCCGCATCCGGTCCCCATTTGCCTTCGGTCTCCAGCGGATAACCCGCGCGCAGCGAAGCGACGAAACCGGCAGCGGTGAAATCCGCGCTGCCATTGCAGATGAATTGCGAGAGCATGCGCCCGCCGCCGGAATAACCGGAACCGTAAAAACGCTCCTCATCCACGCAGAACTTGCCCTTCACCATGGTGATGGCATCGCGGATGAAACCGACCTCGTCCAGCCCGCCCGGACGCTTGGTAACACCGGGAACATTCCAGGCATGGGTGCCGGGCAATTCGCCATTCAGGCTGCCGGCCAGCGCCACCACCACCAGACCGTCACGTTCGGCCAGCTTGTCCCAGCCGCTGCGGTTCAGCTGGCCATGCGGATTGCTGTTGGAGCCATGGAAATCGAACACCACGGGCAGCGGCTTTTTTCCGTCATAGGCCGAGGGAACAAAATAGACTCCGTCGCGTTTTTCACCGTTGGAAAGAATGGAAAAATCATGCCTGCCCGGCTCCATGCCGTGTCCGGGCAACTGACCGCAGGTCGATGCCGACGCTGCGACACCGGCGCTCGCGCACATCGCAAGACCCAGAAAAAGGGTGCGGGCGGAGCGGAACAGCCGGGCGGCCCGGCCAATGGCAAAGTCTTGATTCATTGACACGCCTTTATTGGGCACGGTTTTCCCGACGATACGTCGGACGTGCGGGGAATGTAAGGGATCAACTGTCGCAGCGTGCGAATAGACTTTTCCTGTGTCTCGCATGCAGCATTTTCGCTGCCAATATCACAGGCTTTTATTCAATGAAATGCTAAAATTGCGCATGAAAGCCATGTCGAGACGCATAGGCTTTCAAAATATTAATCGGCCGTTTGCACGCCGTGATCGGCGTGCGGCATTTTTAGTCTCGATTTATACTGTCAGGTGACGCCGCGCTTCCGGCGTATCCAGCGTTTCGGCCAGCCCCTGATGCACGATTTCACCGCGGTCCATGATATAGACGTAATCGGCAAGCTCGCGGCAGAAATCCAGATATTGCTCGACCAGCAGGATCGCCATGCCGGTGGAATCGCGCAGATATTTGATCGCCCGGCCGATATCCTTGATGATCGACGGCTGAATGCCCTCGGTTGGCTCGTCGAGAACGAGAATTTTCGGCCGCGTCACCAAAGCCCGGCCGATGGCGAGCTGCTGCTGCTGGCCGCCGGAGAGATCGCCGCCGCGTCTTCCCAGCATGGATTGCAGTACCGGAAACAGGCTGAAAATATCATCCGGGATAAACCGTTCCTTACGCGGCAGCGGCGCATAGCCGCTTTCGAGATTCTCCTGCACGCTGAGCAGCGGAAAAATCTCGCGCCCCTGCGGCACGTAGCCGACCCCGCGCTTGGCCCGGTGGTAAGGCGCCAGCCCATCAAGCGCCGTCCCTTCAAAGCTGATCGTCCCGGCACTGATGGCGTGCTGGCCGGTAACGGCCCGCAGCAGCGAGCTCTTGCCCACCCCGTTGCGGCCGAGGACACAGGTGATCTTACCCATCTCCGCCGTCAGCGAAACGCCGCGCAGGGCCTGCGCCGCGCCGTAATGGAGGTTGATGTTGTCGACGTTCAGCATGGTGAAACTCCATTGGCGGTATGGTGGGCGGCGTTACCCCCCTCTGCCCTGCCGGGCATCTCCCCCTCAAGGGGGGAGATCAGATGCCGCACCCGCCCGTTCCATGGGCAGAGTTTTCGCCGCTTGCCGATCTCCCCCCTTGAGGGGGAGATGCCCGGCAGGGCAGAGGGGGGTATGGCGAACGCAAACACCACCATCACCGCCCCAGATAATTCTCAATCACCTTGGGATCGTTCGACACAAAATCAATCGACCCTTCAGCCAGCACGGAACCTTCGGCAAGGCACGTCACCTTCACCCCCAGCTCGCGGATGAAACCCATGTCGTGCTCCACCACCACAACCGAACGGGTCTTGGCGATTTCCTTCAAAAGCACGGCGGTTTCGGCCGTTTCCGCATCCGTCATGCCGGCCACCGGCTCATCCACCAGCAGCAGCTTCGGCTCCTGCGCCAGGAGCATGCCGATTTCCAGCCATTGTTTCTGGCCGTGCGAGAGGTTGGCGGCGAGATCGCCGCGGCGGTGGCCGAGGCGCACGGTGGCGAGGATTTCCTCGATGCGGGCTTTGTCTTGCTCCGTCAGCCGGTAAAACAGCGTCGCGAACACCCCGCGCTTGCGGTTGAGCGCCAGTTCCAGATTGTCCCAGACGGTATGGCTTTCGAACACCGTCGGCTTCTGGAACTTCCGCCCGATGCCAAGCTGGGCGATATCCGCCTCGTCCTTTTTGGTGAGGTCGATACTGTCTTCGAACAGCACCGTGCCCGTATCCGGCCTTGTCTTGCCGGTGATGATGTCCATCATCGTCGTCTTGCCCGCCCCATTCGGGCCGATTATGGCGCGCAGCTCACCGGGTTCCACCACGAAGGAGAGGGAATTGAGCGCCCTGAAACCATCGAACGACACCGAGACGCCGTCGAGATAAAGCAGGCTTTTCGTTCTGTTTTCGGAAACTGTGTTCATGTCCGCCTCACTCCGCCGCCTGTTGCGCCACTGTCGAGCCGCTGTCATTGCCCGGCTGGGCGTCGGCTGCCGCAAGCGCGACCCGCTTTTCGCGCCGCCGGGCCAGATAGTGTTGCAGCGTGCCGACGATGCCCTTGGGGAAGAACAGCGTCACCGCGATGAACAGCCCACCCAGCGCAAACAGCCAGAATTCCGGGAAAGCGCCGGTGAAATAGCTTTTCCCGCCGTTGACCAGCAGCGCCCCGATGATCGGCCCGATCAGCGTGCCGCGCCCGCCCACCGCCGTCCACACCACCACTTCGATGGAGTTGGCGGGCGAAAATTCGCCGGGATTGATGATGCCCACCTGCGGTACGAACAGCGCCCCGGCAATGCCCGCCATCATGGCCGACACGACAAAGGTGAAAAGCTTGATGTTTTCCACCCGGAAACCGAGGAAGCGCACCCGGCTTTCGGCATCCCGCACGCCCACCAGCACCTTGCCGAACTTGGAATTGACGATGCCGGACGCGATCAAAAGCGAGATCGCAAGCATTACCGCCGTCATGGCGAACAGCACGGCCCGCGTGCCATCCGCCTGCACGGAAAAGCCGAGAATATCCTTGAAATCGGTCAGGCCATTATTGCCGCCGAAACCCATGTCGTTGCGGAAGAAGGCGAGCAGCAGGGCATAGGTCATGGCCTGGGTGATGATGGAGAGATAAACGCCGTTGACGCGCGAGCGGAAAGCGAACCAGCCGAACACGAAGGCGAGCAGCCCCGGCACGACAAGCACCATCAGCGCTGCAAACCAGAACATGTCGAAGCCCTGCCAGAACCACGGCAGTTCCTTCCAGTTGAGGAAGACCATAAAGTCAGGCAGCACCGGATGGCCATAAACCCCGCGCGTGCCGATCTGCCGCATCAGATACATGCCCATGGCATAACCGCCGAGCGCGAAGAAGGCGGCATGGCCGAGCGAGAGAATGCCGCAATAACCCCAGACGAGATCGAGCGCCAGCGCGAGCAGCGCATAGGCCAGATATTTGCCGAGCATCGACATGATATAGGTCGGAATGCGGAACGCGCTGTCGGCCGGCAGCAGCAGGTTGGAGGCTGGCACCAGCACGGCGATGGCCAGAATGATGCCGATGGCGATGGAAATGCGGCGGTCGAGCGCGCGCAGGAGGAAGCCGGTAATCATGCTTCGATCGCCCTTCCCTTGAGTGCGAAGAGACCGCGCGGCCGCTTCTGGATGAACAGGATGATGAGAACGAGCACGAGGATCTTGCCGAGCACGGCGCCGACAGTCGGCTCGAGGAACTTGTTGAGCACGCCGAGAGACAGGGCGCCAACCAGCGTTCCCCAGAGATTGCCGACACCGCCGAACACCACGACCATGAAACTGTCGATGATGTAGCTCTGGCCGAGATTGGGCGAGACATTGTCGATCTGCGACAGCGCCACGCCGGCAAGACCGGCAACGCCCGAACCGAGCGCGAAGGTGAAGGCATCCACCCAGGGGGTGCGGATGCCCATGGAAGAGGCCATGCGGCGGTTCTGCGTCACGGCGCGCATCTGCAACCCGAAGGCGGAGCGCTTCAGGAGAACCAGCAGCGCGAAGAATACCGACAGCGAGAAGCAGACGATCCACACCCGGTTCCAGGTGAAATTGAGATAACCGACGCTGAAGGAGCCGGACATCCAGCTCGGGCTGCCGACTTCCCGATTGGTGGGGCCGAAGATGGAGCGCACGCCCTGTTGCAGGATGAGCGAGATGCCCCAGGTGGCGAGAAGCGTTTCCAGCGGCCGCCCATAAAGAAAGCGGATGACACCGCGCTCCATCACGAGGCCGACCAAGGCCGTCACCAGAAAGGCGGCGGGCAGAGCAATCGCCAGCGACCAGTCGAACAGGCCGGGGAAATGCGTGCGGATCACCTCCTGCACCATGAAGGTGGAATAGGCGCCGATCATCACCATCTCGCCATGCGCCATATTGATGATGCCCATGACGCCGAAGGTGATGGCAAGGCCGATGGCGGCGAGCAAAAGCACGGAACCGAGCGACAGGCCGTACCAGACATTCTGCGCATAGTCCCAGAAGGCAAGGGAGCTTTCGATGCTCGATATGGCGCTGTCGATATCCGGTTTCAGGCTCTGATCCACCGACGAGGAAGCCGCCATCAGAATGCCGATGGCATCGCGGCCGCCAAGGCTCTTGATGGTGGCGATTGCCTCTTTCTTCTGTTCGAGCGACCGTTCGGAGGAGAGCAGCGAGACAGCCCGCGCCTCCTCCATCCGGGTCCGCACCTCAGTATCTGCCTCCTTGGCGATGGCCGCTTCCAGCAATTCGAGATTTTCGGCGCTCGGCGCTTTCAGAACCGCGTCTGCCGCGGAAAGCCGCACGGATTTTTCCGGGCTGAGCAGGGTCAGACCGCCAAGTGCGGCGCGGATGACCCGGCGCAGATTATTGTTGACCTTGATTTTGCTGACGGCCGCCTTCGGCGCTTCACCCGCACTTTCGCCCGTCAGCGGGTCGATCAGCGTAAAATTGGAACCTGCCGGCTTTGTCATGAACACCAGATTGTCGGCCTTGCGCACGTAAAGATCGCCCGCCGCAAAAGCCTCGAGCGCCGGCACGACACGCGCATCGCCCGTGGCGGCAATCTGCCCGATCAGCACTTCGGCCTGCTTGAAATCCGCCGTGCCGAGCTGGTCGATCAGCGCCTTCGGCTCGCTTTGCGCGAAGGATTGGGCGGCGATCCCCAGGGTGAGCCAGAGGAAGATGGCTCCGAGAAAAGATCGGATCGTCATGTCGGGTTCCTTGGGCGTTTTAATTTTGTGCGACCTGAATATGCCGCTTACCCCCCTCTGCCCTGCCGGGCATCTCCCCCTCAAGGGGGGAGATCGACCTGTGGCGAGGTCTCGCCCATCTCGATGTTTGAGAATGAAGCGGCGAAAAAGCATCTTGCCGATCTCCCCCCTTGAGGGGGAGATGCCCGGCAGGGCAGAGGGGGGTAATTCTTGTTCAGTTTCCAATGAGAAAACCGCCCCCAACGAAGAGGGAGCGGCACCATCCCCCGGGGCTAATCAGCTACCCTTGCCGCCGCACTTGCCGCTGGCCACATTGAAGTTGCCGCAGGACATCGGCTTCCTCCAGTCCGAGATCAGATCCTTCGAGTCCGGCAGATAATCCGACCACTCGTCACCCACGACCTGCGGCGTCTGCTGCACGATTTCGAACTGGCCATCGGCCTGGATTTCGCCGATCAGCACCGGCTTGGTGATGTGGTGGTTCGGCATGACGGTGGAGTAACCGCCCGAAAGGTTCGGCACGGAAACGCCGATAATCGAGTCGAGAACCTTGTCCGTATCCGTCGTGCCGGCGGATTCGACGGCCTTTACCCAGGCGTTGAAGCCGATATAGGCGGCTTCCATCGGGTCGTTGGTCACGCGCTTGTCGTTCTTGGTAAAGGCATGCCAGGTCTTGATGAATTCGGCATTGACCGGCGCATCGACGGACTGGAAGTAGTTCCAGGCGGCAAGGTGGCCGACCAGCGGTGCGGTATCGAGACCGGCAAGTTCTTCTTCACCCACGGAGAAGGCAACGACGGGAATGTCTTCAGCCTTGATGCCCTGGTTCGCCAGTTCCTTGTAGAAGGGCACGTTGGCGTCACCATTGATGGTGGAGACAACGGCGGTCTTCTTGCCGGCCGAGCCGAATTTCTTGATGTCGGACACGATCGTCTGCCAGTCGGAATGGCCGAACGGCGTGTAGTTGATCATGATGTCCTCTTCCTTGACGCCCTTCGACATCAGGTAGGCCTTCAGGATCTTGTTTGTGGTCTGCGGATAGACATAGTCCGTGCCGGCCAGAACCCAGCGCTCGACGCCTTCGGTATTGGCAAGGTAATCGACGGCCGGAATGGCCTGCTGGTTGGGTGCTGCACCCGTGTAGAAGATGTTGCGCGAGGATTCTTCACCCTCATACTGAACCGGATAGAACAGGATCGAGTTCAGTTCCTCGAAGACCGGCAGAACGGATTTGCGCGAGGAAGACGTCCAGCAGCCGAAAACGGCGGCGACCTTGTCCTGCGAAATCAGCTGACGAGCCTTTTCGGCGAACAGTGGCCAGTCGGAGGCCGGATCGACCACCACGGCTTCAAGTTTCTTGCCGAGCACGCCGCCCTTCTTGTTCTGCTCGTCGATGAGCATCAGCATGGCGTCCTTCAGCGTCGTTTCTGAAATCGCCATGGTGCCGGACAGCGAATGCAGCACGCCGACCTTGATGGTGTCGTCAGCGGCAAAAGCGCCATGGAAGGCGGTGGTGGACAGGATCGCGCCAAGCAGCGCGGCACTAAGCGTCTTGCGGAATATCATCGGAAGAACCCCTCTCCTTGTTTGGCCTCTCGTGGAGGCTCAGCGGCATCTGCGGCCGCTGCTGGGAGGGACTATCGATCTCGTGAGAGCGAAACCGTATACGTCAATTGACGTAGGCGGGGTGGCGAAAGATGCACGAGGGGGTGCTAGATTAGCGTCCCGCGCGGAACTGCCTATGTGGAGGGAAACGTCTCCGCTGGTTTCTTCTCCCCGAGGGGGAGAAGTCCGCGGCAGCGGGATGAGGGGGCAAGGTTAAAGGTATTCGGTGAGCTAGC
>NZ_LT009745.1:2322060-2329300 GCF_900013505.1 Agrobacterium deltaense RV3
CAAGGTTAAAGGTATTCGGTGAGCTAGCCCCTCATCCGACCCTTCGGGCCACCTTCTCCCCGGCGGGGAGAAGAAATGCACGGCACGGTCTCACATCAGGAATGCGGCTTGTCGTTCCGCTCTTCGTCGCGGATCGCCTCGTCGTGGTACCACGAGCCGAAATCCACATGCGGCTCGCGCGCCTCGCGCTCGAGGTCACTCAGCCCGCTGTTGCGGAATTTGGACACGCCCGCGCGCCCGCCAATCGGGAATTGATAGATCGTTGCCGTCTCACGATGAAAGCCAGTCGCCATTTCGGTCATCTCACTCTGTTTGCATCGAAGCACTTTGGTATCAGGAGCAAACCCGCAAAGGCCAGATTCGCTCCGTTTGATTAAAAAAAAATCACCTTGCGAAAAATATAGGCATTATTCGTCTCATCTACAAGAAAAACCATTCCGAAAGCGCCGGTTTTTGGGGCAAATGCCAATCCCTCGCGCGCAACCGAAATCATTGCATCGCAGCAGGGCATTCCACCGGGAGACGCCGGCTATCTATCAGGATTCAATGATGAAACATGAGGGGTGAATTTGCCTTCCGCAGTGCAGCAGAACCATCCGCGCGTGATATCCTGGCTCCTGGGCGACAGGGGGCCTGAAAGATTTTTCGAAAAAATCGCCTGATATCGCCAATCTGGCACGCGGCATGCATCTAAGGGGTCAGCCCTTGAACGCGAATGCGCTTCGGTGGCCAAAGCCACGGGAGGCCTCAAGGCTTCGCATTGTTACCTATGAGAGGTTCGTAATGACTAAGTTCAAACTCGAGTACATCTGGCTGGACGGATACAAGCCGGTCCCCAACCTGCGCGGCAAGACCCAGATCAAGGAATTCGACGAATTCCCCACACTCGAGCAGCTGCCGCTTTGGGGCTTTGATGGCTCGTCCACGCAGCAGGCCGAAGGCCACTCGTCGGATTGCGTGCTGAAGCCCGTCGCGATCTATCCCGACCCGGCCCGCTCCAATGGTGCACTCGTCATGTGCGAAGTCATGATGCCCGATGGCGTCACCCCGCATCCGTCGAACAGCCGCGCAACCATCCTCGACGACGAAGATGCATGGTTCGGTTTCGAGCAGGAATACTTCTTCTACCAGGACGGCCGCCCGCTCGGCTTCCCGGAGCAGGGTTACCCGGCTCCGCAGGGTCCTTATTACACCGGCGTCGGCTTCAAGAATGTCGGTTCGGTTGCCCGCGAAATCGTTGAAGAGCACCTCGATCTCTGCCTCGAAGCCGGCATCAACCACGAAGGCATCAATGCCGAAGTGGCCAAGGGCCAGTGGGAATTCCAGGTATTCGGCAAGGGCTCCAAGCGCGCCGCCGACCAGATCTGGATCGCCCGTTACCTGCTGCTGCGTCTTTGCGAACAGTACGGCATCGACGTCGAATTCCATTGCAAGCCGCTCGGCGACACCGACTGGAACGGTTCGGGCATGCATTGCAACTTCTCCACCAAGTTCATGCGCGAAGTTGGCGGCAAGGAATATTTCGAAGCCCTCATGGCCGCTTTCGCCAAGAACTGGAAAGAGCACATCGACGTTTACGGTCCGGACAACCACCTGCGCCTGACCGGCAAGCACGAAACCGCTCCGTGGAACAAGTTCTCCTACGGCGTTGCTGACCGTGGCGCTTCGATCCGCGTTCCGCATTCCTTCGTCAACAACGGTTACAAGGGTTACCTCGAAGACCGTCGTCCGAACTCTCAAGGCTGCCCTTACCAGATCGCTTCCGTCGTTCTGAAGACGATCGCAGAAGTGCCGCTCGCAAAGTCGGCTGCTGCCTGATATCGAACTGATGGCGTCGCCCGAACCGGGCGACGCCATTTTTCTGTCCACCGAACAGCCGGGCCGGACGGGCGACCTTTCGCTCTCTGCCCCACGCGGCATATTCTTCCTTCGCGAACTCCAAGAAGTTTCGGCACGTCAAGCAAGAAGGTGAGCGATGGGCATTCTCCAGAAATTCTCTCTCGAAAACCGCACCGCTGTCATCACCGGCAGCGGCCGCGGCCTTGGCTTCGAAATCGCCAGCGCCTTTGCCGAAGCGGGCGCCCATGTGTGGCTGACCGGCCGCAATGCCGAAACGCTGGAACAGGCGGTCGACACGCTACGCAAGGCCGGCGGCAAGGCCGATTACGCCGTCTTCGATATTGCTGATACGGCAGCCGGCAGCGCCCTTGTCCGCCGCATAATGGACGAGTTCGGCCACCTCGATATCCTCGTCAACAATGTCGGCGCGCGCGACCGCCGCCCGCTTGCCGAATTCAGCGACGAGGACATGCTGGAACTGATCCGCACCGATCTCACCTCCTCCATCTCTCTGTCGCGCGATGCCGCAGAGGCCATGAACGCCAATGGTTACGGCCGCATCATCACCATCACCTCCATCCTCGGCCATATCGTCCGGCCGGGGGATGCGATCTATCCCGTCGCCAAACAGGGTCTGACCGGGCTGATGCGGGCGATTGCCGTGGAATATGGCGCACGCGGCATCACCAGCAACGCCATCGCACCCGGCATGTTCGCCACCGAAACCAATGCCGCCCTTGCCGAAAATCCTGAGATGGTGGCCTTCGCCAAACTGCGGGTGCCGCTGGAGCGCTGGGGCCGGCCGGATGAGATTGCCGGTGCGGCGCTGTTTCTGGCCAGCGATGCGGCCTCCTTCGTCAACGGCCATGTGCTGACGGTGGATGGCGGCATGTCGGTGCGGCTGTGAGAGGCCCGTTGCGGAAAGGCGCTCAATAGGTATGGCGGCACGGCAACGCATCATCCCCGTCAGGCGCGAATATAACCGCTGGGTCGCCAACCAGACGCTGGAAGATTATGCGCTGCGTTTCACCGCCAAGAGCGCCCGGCAATTTTCCTCCAACCGCATTTCCCACACCGCCATCGGCGCGATTTCCTTTCTGGCGCTGGAAGCCATCGGCGGCGCCATCACGCTCTCCTACGGCACCACCAACGCCTTTTACGCCATTCTCGTCGCCGCCATCGCCATGCTGGCCGTCGGCCTGCCGATCAGCCGTTATGCCATCCGTCACGGGGTCGATATCGATCTTCTGACGCGCGGCGCGAGCTTCGGTTATATCGGTTCCACCATCACCTCGCTCATCTATGCCGCCTTCACCTTCATGCTCTTCGCCATTGAGGCGTCGATCATGTCAGGCGCGCTGGAACTGGCGCTCGGCATACCCTTGTGGATCGGCTACATCATCTCGGCCGTCATGGTCATTCCGCTCGTCACCCATGGCGTGCGGCTCATCAGCCGCTTCCAGATCGTCACGCAACCTTTCTGGATCGTGCTGAATATTCTGCCCTTCGTGTTCATCGCTTTGATGGACTGGGAAAAATACGATCTGTGGCGGGCCTTTGCCGGCATACACCACGCCTCGGGGCCGCCCGGCACGGTGGCAGATTTCAATCTGGTGGAATTCGGCGCGGCCTCCGCCGTCATCCTGGCGCTGATGTCGCAGATCGGCGAACAGGTGGACTTCCTGCGCTTCCTGCCGGCCGAGGGGCAAAGCCGCCTGCGTCACCGCATTGCGGTTTTCCTCGCGGGCTCGGGCTGGGTCGTCGTCGGCGTGCCGAAGCTGCTCGCCGGTTCCTTCCTCGTGGTGCTCACCTTCAGTTCCGGCGTCTCGGTGGATCGCGCCGCCGATCCGGCGCAAATGTATCTCACCGCCTTCGGTTACATGATCCCCAACGAGACGGCGGCCATGCTGCTGATGGTCGCCTTCGTGGTCGTCTCGCAGCTGAAGATCAACGTCATGAACGCCTATGCGGGTTCGCTCGCCTGGTCGAACTTCTTCTCGCGCCTCACCCACAGCCACCCCGGCCGCGTCGTCTGGCTGGTCTTCAACGTGGCGATCGCGCTGCTTCTAATGGAACTCGGCATTTACCGGCTGCTGGAAGAAACGCTCGGCATCTTTTCGATCATCGCCATGGCGTGGCTCTGCACCATCTCGGCCGATCTTTTCATCAACAAGCCGCTTGGCCTTGCCCCGCCCGGCATCGAATTCAAGCGTGCCCATCTTTACGATATCAACCCCGTCGGCGTCGGCTCCATGGCGCTTTCGGCGACCATCGCGCTGATGGCGCATTTCGGCGCCTTCGGGCCGCTCGCCGCATCGCTCGCGCCCTATCTCACACTGATCGTCGCTTTCATCGCCTCGCCGCTGATTGCCTGGGGCACGAAGGGCAAATTTTATCTCGCCCGCAAGCCGCGCCAGAAATGGCGTGAGGAAAGCAGCATCACCTGCTCGATCTGCGAACACCCTTTCGAGCCGGAAGACATGGCCTGGTGTCCCGCCTATGCCGCGCCGATCTGTTCGCTCTGCTGCTCGCTTGACAGCCGCTGCCATGACATGTGCAAGCCGAAGGCGAAGCTGAACTATCAGGTCGCGACCGTCGCGAAATCTTTCCTGCCGGATCAACTGGTCGCCAAACTCGCCACCCGGCTCGGACGTTACGGCATGGCCGCGGCGATTGCCGTCACCGCCATCGGCGGCATATTGGCAATGATCGCCCATCAGGTCGGCACCGCCTCGCCGGAAACGGCCGATGTGGTGAACCGCACCATCCTCATCGTGTTTTTCGTCTTCGCCGTCATTGCCGGCATCGTCTGCTGGTTCCTCGTGCTTGCCCATGACAGCCGTGTGGTGGCGGAAGAGGAATCTTCCCGCCAGAACACGCTGCTGCTCAAGGAAATCGCCGCCCACAAGAAGACCGATGCCGCCCTTCAGGACGCCAAGGAAACGGCTGAGGCCGCCAACCGCGCCAAGAGCCGTTATGTGGTGGGCCTCAGCCATGAATTGCGCACCCCGCTCAACGCCGTCCTGGGTTATGCCCAGATTCTCGAGCGCGACGACACCATCCCCCCGCCCCGGCAATCGGCGATCAAGGTCATCCGCCGCTCGGCCGATCACCTGTCCGGCCTGATCGACGGGCTTCTCGATATTTCAAAGATCGAGGCCGGCCGTCTGCAGGTCTATTCCAACGAGATCAATATTCAGGATTTCCTCGACCAGATCGTCGACATGTTCCGCCCGCAGGCGCAGGCCAAGGGGCTGGAATTTCGCCATGACCGCTCCCGCGCCCTGCCGCAATATGTCCGCACCGATGAAAAGCGGCTGCGGCAGATCCTCGTCAACCTCATCTCCAACGCCATCAAGTTCACCGATGAGGGCGCCGTCACCTTCGATGTCGGTTACCGCAGCCAGGTGGCCAGCTTCACCGTTTCCGATACCGGCCGCGGCATTGCCGAAAAAGACCTCGCCCGCATCTACGAACCCTTCCAGCGCGGCGAGGCAGACAGCGTGCGCCCCATGCCGGGCCTCGGCCTCGGCCTGACCATCACAAGGCTCCTCACCAATACACTCGGCGGCGAAATTTCCGTTTCCAGTGCAAAGGATGAAGGCTCCACTTTCCGCGTGCGCCTCATGCTCTCTGCCGTGCACCGGCCAAGCACGGCGCCGGCGGCGGAAAAGACCATCCGCTCCTATTCCGGGCCGCGCCGCACCATCGTCGTGGTCGATGACAATGAGGATCATCGCGAGCTGATGCGGCAGGTGCTGGTGCCGCTCGATTTCGTGGTGCTGACCGCCCAAAGCGGGCCGGAATGCCTGACGCTCATCGAAGGCGTGAAGCCCGACCTCTTCCTTATCGATATTTCCATGCCCGGCATGACCGGCTGGCAGCTTGTGACCAAACTGCGTGAAGCCGGGCAGACCGCCCCGCTCATCATGCTCTCGGCCAATATCGGCGACGGAACCGTGGCGGGCGCGGGCGAGGACAACCACAATGACGCCATCGCCAAGCCTGTTGATATACGCCAGCTTTGCGACAGGCTTGCCGTGCATCTCGGCCTGAAATGGATCTACGAGGCGGATATTCCGCCCCCGCCATCGCCGCCGCCCGTGGCGCAGATCGTCCATCCCGGCGCAATTCACATTCAGGATTTGCAGCGGCTCGGCGAAATAGGCTACATACGCGGCATCGAGGCGAAACTCGCCGATCTTGCCCGCAACACGGAAAACCTGCCCTTCACGCAGGAGCTCGGCACCTATGTGCAGGCCTTCGATCTGGCCGGTTACGCGCATTTTCTCAAACGGTTTGCGGATAGCGACACGGGAGACGGCAAGGCATGAGCGGTCAGGCGGCGGCAGCCCCGAGAGACATCGTATTGCTGGTGGATGACAGCCCGGAAGCACTGGGGTTCCTCACCGATGCACTGGAACAGTCAGGCTTTTCCGCCCTCATCGCCACCTCCGGCCAGGCCGCGCTCAACATCGCCGAACGCATCACGCCCGATATCATCCTGCTCGATGCCGTCATGCCGGCCATGGACGGCTTCGAGACCTGCCGCCGCCTGAAGGCCAATGCGGCGGTGGCGCAGGTGCCCGTCATCTTCATGACCGGGCTGACGGAGACCGAACATGTGGTGCGGGCGCTCGAATCCGGCGGCGTCGATTATCTGACCAAGCCGATCAACATCGACGAGCTGCGCGCCCGCATCCGCGTCCATCTCTCCAATGCCCGCTCGGCGCAAAGCGCCCGCGTCGCGCTCGACGCCGCCGGCCGCCACCTGCTTGCCGTGCGCGCCAATGGCGCCATCCACTGGTCAACGCCGCAGGCGACGCGCCTCGTCAACGCCGCCACCGGCCGCGATGACGGCATGGAAATCGTCACCAGCCATATTGGCCGCTGGCTCGCAGAACGGGCGGCGGCGGAAACCGGCCGCGACGTGCCGCTGACGATCACCGAGGCCGGGCGGCCCGCCCTGCAGCTGTCCTTCCTCGGCGCCATGGGGCAGGATGAATTCCTCTTCCGCCTCACCGCCGCCAATGAGAAATCCGGCGACCACCTGCTGCGCGAGCATTTTTCCCTCACTGCCCGGGAATCGGAAGTGCTGCTGTGGATCGCGAAGGGCAAATCCAATCGCGATATCGGCGATATCCTCGGCCTTTCCGCAAGAACTGTGAACAAGCATCTGGAGCAGATCTATGTGAAGCTCGGGGTGGAAAACCGGGCATCCGCGGCCGTGAAGGCGGCGCATATTCTGCATCAGGGGTGACGACTGCCATTATTATGGTAGGGTTCGTCCAGCATATATTGTCCGCTTGAGTACACACCACCCGCTTATTGGCTGGGCGGTTGCGGCTTGTTTCTTCTCCCCCGAGGGGGAGAAGTTCCGCGGCAGCCGGGGATGAGGGGG
>NZ_LT009745.1:2329320-2339599 GCF_900013505.1 Agrobacterium deltaense RV3
GCGCGCGCGCGAGCGAGCGAGAGCGCGCGAGAGAAGAAGAAAAAAAAAAGCCAAGCTCTCCGAAATCCGGCAACGTTGCCCCCTCATCCGACCCTCCGGGCCACCTTCTCCCCCTCGGGGAGAAGAAACAAGTGGCAACCCCCCACCCAAAAATCACAGCTCGAACCACCTGAACCCTGTCACAGGATAGAAATCTAATGGACCGTTTCATCATCCTTTCCGGCTGCTCCGGCGGCGGAAAATCGACGCTTCTCGCCGAGCTTGCCCGACGCGGTTTCGCCACCGTGGAAGAGCCCGGCCGCCGCATCGTTATCGAAGAAACCCGCAATGGTGGCACGGCCCTGCCGTGGATCGATATCGAAGCCTTTGCCCGCCGCGCCATCGCCATGGCGCTCGAAGACCGACAAAAGGCCCCTCCGGAAGGCCCGATCTTCTTCGATCGCGGCCTGATCGACGCCGCCTCGGCGCTTCGTCATATAAATGGCGATGCCTTCATCGAGACGCTGCGGGTTGCACACCGCTATAACCGTCTGGTCTTCCTCACCCCGCCATGGCCGGAAATCTACAGGGGCGACAGCGAGCGCAAGCATGGCTTCGATGCGGCGGTCGAGGAATATGAGCGTTTGCTCCGCGACTATGACGAGCTTGGTTACGATATTTCCGTGCTTCCGAAATCCGGCATAGGGGAACGCGCGGACTTTATTCTGACGCGGATCGACTGAGGCGCTCTGGCAAGAGAATGAGCTTCAGCGGTTTTCGAGCAGTTGCGAGACGGTGACAAACTCAAACCCGCGTCGAGACCGCAAACAAAAAGCCCGGCATCGCTGCCGGGCTTCGATAGGGTGTCGCAGAAGGGCTTAGCTGCCCTGCTGGATGTAGGTGAACTTGCCGTCCGGACCCTTCTTCCATTCGTACATGACGTAGCCGGGAAGCTTCGGGTCGCCCTTCTCGTCGAAGGAGATGTCGCCGAGCGCGGTCGGGAAGGTGCCGGACTTCAGGGCCTCGGCAACCTTTTCCGGCTCCACGGAACCGGCGGCCTTCGCCGCACCGGCAATCGCCTGCATCGCGGCATAGGAGTAGAGCGTGTAGGCTTCCGGGTTGAAGCCGGCGGCCTTGAACTTCTCTACCAGTTCCTTGTTTTCCGGGCGCAGCGTCGGATCGGGGCCGAAGGTGTTGAGCGTGCCTTCGACGGCGTCGCCGGCGATGGAAGCAAGTTCGTTCGAGACGATACCGTCGCCCGAAACGAGCTTGGCCTTCAGGCCCTGGTCAGCCGCCTGGCGGATGATGAGGCCGGCTTCGGTGTGCAGGCCGCCCCAGTAAATGATGGAAACGCCGGCTTCCTTCATCTTGGAGATCAGCGCGGAGAAGTCCTTGTCGCCGACGTTGACGCCTTCATACATGACTTCCGTCACGCCGGCGGCATTGGCAGCCTTCTTGGTTTCATCGGCAAGGCCCTGACCGTAAGGCGTCTTGTCGTGAATGATGGCGACCTTGGCGTCCTTGAAATGATCGGCCAGGTACTTGCCGGCAATGCCGCCCTGCTGGTCGTCACGGCCGCAGGTACGGAACGTGTTCCAAAGGCCGCGCTCGGTAAAGACCGGGTTGGTTGCGGCGGGTGTGATTTCGAGAATGCCGTTTTCGGCGTAAACTTCAGAAGCCGGAATGGAAACGCCGGAGTTGAAGTGACCGACAACGAATTTCACGCCGTCAGCGACGAACTTGTTGGCAACCGAAATACCCTGCTTGGGGTCGGATACGTCGTCGCCCAGCACGATCTTGATCTGCTCGCCATTGATACCGCCGGCGGCATTGATGTCTTTCGCGGCCTGTTCGGCACCCTTCTGGATCTGAGCGCCGAAAGCAGCGTTCGGGCCGGTCAGCGGTGCGCCGACAGCGATCACGACATCGGCCCAGGCCGAACCGCCAAACGCGACCATGGCGGTCAGCGCAACAGCGGAAAGAAGAGACTTCTTCATTACTTTACTCCCAGTTCCTTTGGATGGGTTGATTGCAAGGGCCTGTTCAGTACCCACCTTCACTGAACAGGAAACTGTTCCACTCTGACGAGCATTGTGCAGCCGGAAAAATCCGCCTGTCAATCTTTCTTCTTGTAGGAAAATGCCGATGTCCGGTCGTAAAGCCAATAGTAGTTATTGACCATCTGGCTTGTCCGGCGCGTGCGGAAACCGACGCTGGAAAAAACCAGAAGAAGAACGACGTCAAACACGTAATAGAAGCCGTTGATGAACGGCCCATTGAACAGCGCGTGATGCAGAAACCGCATCACCACACCCAGAGCGAGCGTATAGATAACCACCCGCGTATAACCGCCCCAGCCATCGGCCACGGACTTGCCCGTGCGCCATGCCGTCCAGAAACCCAGAAGAACAACCAGCGCGCGCAGAACATACCGCACGCCGTTATCCGTTTCGAAAAAAAGGCCCTGCATCTCTTTCCCCATCAGTGCCGGGCTGAAATGCCCTGACCCTGCCTTGTCTGTCGTCCCGTCGTTTTTCCGCCGGGCATTTTATTGTTTGCACCCCGCCATGGTTCCTTAAGGTTTGGCCGAAAGGACGACAGGCCGCCGTTTGCAGTCTTGCGCCGCAAAATTTCCGGCGCAAGTAAAATCTTTCAGTGCCGTCCGCCTTCGAGATAGGCGGCGCGCACCTGCGGATCGGCGAGCAGTTCCCTGCCCGAACCGCTCATCGTCACCTTGCCGTTGACCATCACATAAGCGCGGTCGGAAAGCTTGAGCGCGGCAAAGGCGTTCTGCTCCACGAGGAAGACGGTCAGCCCCTCTTCCTGGTTGAGTTTCTTGATCGCCTCGAAAATGCCCTTTACGATCAAGGGTGCGAGACCGAGCGACGGCTCGTCCAGCAGCAGGAGCTTCGGCCGTGCCATCAGCGCGCGGCCGATGGAGAGCATCTGCTGCTCACCGCCGGAAAGCGTGCCGCCGCGCTGGCTCTGGCGCTCCTTCAGGCGCGGGAACATCACGAAGATCTTCTCGACGTCTTCCTTGAAATATTTCAGGTTATCGAGATTGGCGCCCATCTGCAGGTTTTCCAGCACCGTCATGCGCGGGAAAATCCGGCGGCCTTCGGGCGACTGGGCAATGCGCTTGCGGGCGATCAGATGGGTCGGCAGATGGGTAATATCCTCGCCGTCGAAGATCACCTGACCGGCACGCGCCTGCGGGCTGCCGCAGATGGTCATCATCAGCGTTGACTTGCCGGCGCCGTTGGCGCCGATCAGACTGACGATCTCACCCTTTTTGACCTCGACATCGACACCGGCCAGAGCCCGGATATTGCCATAATAGGTTTCGACACCCTGGACTTTCAGAAGCGGTTCACCGGACATCAGGCCGCTCCTCCGTCGAGTTCTTCCGCAATCACGTCTTCCACTTCATCATCCTCGACACCCAGATAGGCGGCGATGACCTTCGGGTCGTTCTTCACATGGTCCGGCGTGCCGTCGGAAATCTTCTGGCCATATTCCAGAACCACCACATGGTCGGAAATCTGCATCACCACGGACATGTCGTGCTCGATGAGGAGCAGCGACGTGCCCTCGTCGCGAATGCCGCGCAGGAGCGCGTTGAGCGCCAGCGATTCCTTCGGGTTGAGGCCGGCGGCCGGCTCGTCGAGGCACAGAAGCTCCGGCCCCGTGCACATGGCGCGGGCGATTTCCAGACGGCGCTGCGCGCCATAGGGAAGGTCGCCGGCCGGGTCGTCGGCGCGGTCGATAAGATCGGCCTTTTCCAGCCAGTATTTGGCCTTTTCGATAGAGGCATCCACCGCCCGCCGGTAAGCGGGCAAGCCGAGAAGACCGAGGATCGTGTAACCCGAGGCCTTCATCAGCGCATTGTGCTGCGCCACCAGCAGGTTTTCCAGAACCGTCAACCCCGAAAACAGGCGGATGTTCTGGAAGGTGCGCGCCACCTTGGCCTTCTTGGTGATTTCGAAATCCGGCAGGCGCTCGAGAAGATGCGCCTCGCCGCTTTGCTGGCGCATGGTGATCATGCCCATGGTCGGCTTGTAGAAGCCGGTGATGCAGTTGAAGACCGTGGTCTTTCCCGCACCGTTGGGGCCGATCAGCGCCGTGATCTCGCCGCGCTTCGCCTCGAAGGAGAAGTCGTTGATGGCCATCAGGCCGCCGAAGCGCATCGAGAGATGTTCGACCTTGAGGATCGTATCGCCAGTCGTATTGGGTGTCATTGTTGCCGTTCCGGAAGCCATCAACCGTGACCTTCCTTGGTAAAGCTGCCGGAGACGGCCTTGCGTTCCTTAAGGAAGGCCGTGGGTTCACGCGAGCCGACGAAGCCGCGCGGCTTGAACAGCATGACGATGACCATGGCAAGGCCGAAGAGCAGCATACGGTAAAGTTCAGGCGTGAAGTCGGGCCCGAAGACATGCTTCAGGAACTCCATTTCACGCAGGAGCTCGGTGCCGCCGACCATGACCAGCGCCGCAATGGCGATACCCGTCAGCGAGCCCATGCCGCCGAGAACGACGATGGCGAGAATGACGGCGGATTCGAGAAACACGAAGCTTTCCGGCGAAACGAAACCCTGACGCGCGGCGAAGAAGGAACCGGCGAAACCCCCAAACATCGCGCCCGTCGCAAAGGCGGTGAGCTTGGTGATGACGGTATCGATGCCGAGCGAACGGCAGGCGATCTCGTCCTCGCGCAGCGCTTCCCAGGCACGGCCGATTGGCATGCGGCGCAGGCGGATGGTCACATAGGCCGTCAGCATGCAAAGCAGCAGGATCACGTAGAACAGGAAGATCTTGTAATAGGCCGACGACATCGACAGGCCAAAGGCCTTGGCGAAATTGTTCGACGCGCCGACATCGAAGGACCAGATGCCGAAGACGGACGCCTTGGCGATGCCCGAAATACCGAAGGTGCCCTTGGTCACATCCGTCCAGTTCAAAAGCACGAGGCGGATGATTTCACCGAAGGCGAGCGTCACGATTGCCAGATAGTCGCCGCGAAGACGAAGCACCGGGAAACCGAGGATGATGCCCCAGAAGCCCGCGAGAATGCCGGCGACCGGCAGGAGCACCCAGAAGGACAGGCCGAAATGGCTGGAGAGCAGCGCATAGGAATAGGCGCCGACCGCATAAAAGGCCACGTAACCGAGATCGAGCAGGCCGGCCAGCCCGACGACGATGTTGAGGCCCCAGGCCAGCATCACATAGATCAGGATCTGGATGCCGAAATTGTCGACGAATTTCAGCGAACCCTGAAAGCCGAACAATTGCACGGCGATAACGGGATAAAGCAGCAGCAGGACCAGCGCCAGCTTCAGGAAGTGCTTGTGGAAAAAGCCCTTCTCTTCGGAAATCTCCAGCACGCCGCTCTTGGCCTTGGCCAGCTTGCGACGATCCAGCGACGGCTTGATGAAGCCGACGACGAGGAAACGGCCGACAGCGGCAATGCCGACGAAGACCGCCAGAAGCCCCCAGCGGGTGCCCCAGATAAGCTGGTTGTTGATATCCTGATAGGTGACGATGCCGACATAAAGAATGAACATGCCGAACGAGATGAGGCCCGCAATCAGGCCCTCCTTCACAGCCGCCGCCATCAGGCTCGGGCTGGAAGCAGCATTGTCGGAAGCGATATTGGTCATGGGATCACACCTTCTCGACTTCCGGACGACCGAGAATGCCGGTCGGCTTGAAGATCAGCACGAAAGCCAGGATGCCGAATGCCGCGACATCCTTGTAGGCGATGGAGAAATAGGCCGACCACAGCGATTCGATGAGGCCGATCAGCAGACCGCCGAGAACAGCGCCCGGAAGCGAGCCGATGCCGCCGAGAACGGCCGCCGTAAACGCCTTGACGCCGGGAATGAAGCCATCGCTGAAGGAGGCAACGCCGTAATACATGAGATACATGGTGCCCGCGACAGCGGCGAGTGCTGCACCCATGATGAAGGTGATGGAGATCGTCTTGTCGACATCGACGCCAAGCAGTGCGGCCATCTTGCGGTCCTGTTCGGTGGCGCGCTGCGCCCGGCCGAGCGGGGTCTTGTTGACGATATACCAGAAGGCGAAGAGCAGCACCGAGGTAACGACCATGATGATGAGCTGCTTCAGCGACACGGTAATGGCGCCGAAATGATAGCTTTCCGTCACCATCGACGGGATCGGCTTGTTGCGCGGACCCTGCGTCACCTGGATGAAGTTGGACAGCGCGATCGACATGCCGATGGCCGTGATCAGCGGTGCAAGACGGAAGGAGCCTCTGAGCGGGCGATAGGCGACGCGTTCGATCACCCAGTTCCACAGGCCGGTCATCAGCATGGCGACGACCATCATCAGAAGCAGAAGAAGCGCCACCGGAATGCCGGCGACAAAGGATGTCACGATCAGGAAAACGATCAGCGCGGCAAAGCCGCCGAGCATGAAAATATCGCCATGGGCGAAGTTGATCATGCCGATGATGCCGTAAACCATCGTATAGCCGATAGCGATGAGGCCGTAGATCGATCCAAGAGTCAGCCCGTTGATGAGCTGCTGGATAAAATACTCCATGTCTTTCCCCCGGGCACGACCTCGAATGGGCCACGCCTCGTTATGTTAATTATAGGAGCGCCCTTGCAGGCAGGCCCCCACCCCCAAAATGCATATCGTGTTCGTTAAAAATGTGAAGTCAAAAACGGGCGATCCTGCACAAAATTTGGAATTTCCACATGGACTGCCGCTTTCCCGGTCAAAAGAGCCATGATTTTGGCAGGAAGTGCTGAAAAAATGACGGCCGGATGCTTATTTCAGCATTGTCCGACGCCATTATTTGACGGGCAGCGGGCAAAGGAGTAGCGAAGATCGGAACGGCGATATCCCGCAGACGGGATCAATTGGCAAAGAGATGATCGACATATTGACGAAAGCGGCGCTGGACGCCGGGCAGGCCATCATGGCGGTCCACCGTGCCGGCCCGCATGTGTCGTATAAGGACGACTGTTCGCCGGTGACCGAGGCCGACCAGCGCGCCGAGGCGATCATTCTTGCGGCGCTGGCCGCCCATTTTCCCGACATCCCCGTTGTTGCCGAAGAGGCGGTATCGAGCGGCATCCTGCCGGAAACCGGTGCGGAATTCTTCCTCGTCGATCCGCTGGATGGCACCAAGGAGTTCATTTCCGGCAAGGACGATTTCACCGTCAACATCGCGCTCATCCGCAACGGCGTTCCGGTGGCCGGCGTGGTTTACGCCCCCTGCCGCGGGCAGGCATGGACGGGCGAGGACAACGCCGCCGAAAAGCTCGCCATTTCCGGCGAAGGCGCCATCCTGTCGCGCCACCCCATCCGCGCGCGCCAGCGCGGCGCTTCCCCCGTGGCGCTGATCAGCCGCTCGCATTGCACGGCGAAAACGGAAGCCTTCGTGGCCGAACACGGCCTGAAGGACTGCATTTCCGTCGGCTCCTCGCTGAAATTCTGCATGCTGGCCGAGGGCGCCGCCGACATCTACCCCCGCTTCAGCCGCACCATGATGTGGGACACGGCCGCCGGCGACGCCGTGCTGCGCGCTGCGGGCGGCAGGACGCTCGATTGCGAGGGCAGGCCGCTTGCATATGCGGTGAGGGGCGATGGCGAGGATGCGCTGGCCAATCCGGATTTCATTGCCGAAGGGGCGATGGCGGTGGAACGCGCGGGGTAACGCCGCTTTCCGTCTTCTGCGGCTACTGCAACGGGTGGATCGGATTTCTGCCTTGGTGAGCTTCGGCGTATGCCGCCTCACCCCCCTCTGCCCTGCCGGGCATCTCCCCCTCAAGGGGGGAGATCGGCAGGAGGCGCTACCACCGCTTCATTCGCAAACGTCGTGATAGGCGAGACCTATCCACGAGTCGATCTACCCCCTTGAGGGGGAGATGTCCGGCAGGACAGAGGGGGGTAAACAGCATACGCCGAAGCCCCTAAAAACATCCTCATACCGATCAACGCAGACAAATTTCTTCCCCACTCATCCCCACCCCACGCCACCGCCCCACAATGCCCCGCAACGAAACACCGCAGCGCGGAAGGCACATCATGACGGAACAGACGGCGAGACTTCGGCTTCCCTATATCCTTCCCTCGCAGGCACAGAAACACGTCACCCATAACGAAGCCCTGCAAAGGCTGGATGCGATCGTGCAACTGGTCATCAAGGCCATCATCACCACACCGCCCGATAACGCTGAGGAAGGGGATTGTTTCCTCCTCTCCGCCGATGCCGCGGGTGACTGGGCCGGCAAGGGCGGCAGGCTCGCTTTCCGGCAGGATGGCGCCTGGCTCTTGATCGCGCCGCAGCCGGGCTGGACGGCGTGGTTTGCGGCCGAGAGCAGATACCGCATCCTGCGCGACGGCAACTGGCGCGACATGCCGCTGCCGGCCGCCGGTCGGCTGGAAAGGCTGGGCATCGGCACGGAGGCCGACGCCACCAATCGGCTGGCGCTCACCTCCCCCGCCAGCCTCTTCACCCACACCGAAGAAGGTGGCAGCCACCGCATGACGATCAACAAGGCGGGCAAGGCCGATACCGCCTCGCTGCTGTTCCAGTCCGGCTGGAGCGGCCGGGCGGAAATGGGCCTTGCCGGCAATGACGGGTTTTCGATCAAGACCAGCAGGGATGGCGCCTCATGGCACACCGCACTTCTCTGCAGCGGCGACGGCCGGGTCTCGATGCCGAACCGCCCGCTCGCCGTCGCCGGCCTGCCGGCGGGCACGACGAAACCCGCCAATGGCGCGGCGACGGGTTTTTCCGTGCTCTCCGTCGCCGAGGGCGGCTTTGCGCTCGGCGATGCGGTGAGCGGCGGTGGGCGTGAACTCGTGGTTCCGGTAAAGGGCCCTTATCTGGCGGCCCTGACGCTCGCCGTGGCCTCCTCTTCCGGCCACCGGGTGACGCTTTTCATCAATGGCGCGGCGGCCAGCTTCGGCATCGCTGGCAATGCATCGACGTCAGGCACATTGCAATCGGCAACCTCCATCCTTTCCCTCGATGCCGGCGACCGCCTGCGGCTGCAGCATGAGGGAACGGCGGAATTTACCCAGGGCAGCGGGAAAACGTGGCTTTCGCTTGCGGCACTCTGACGGAAACAACCGATGAGAGAGAAAAATTGCGATTTTTGGAAAAATTTTTTCCCGGCAAAATAAGGCGACTCGAACAAATCAGGCGAAACCGTTCAAATTCTTAATAAATTGTCACGAGCTGCTTAGGCAATTTTTAAAGGTACCGGGATAGAGTTCCCGTCATATGGTCTTGAGTTTGTATAGAGTGTCCAATGACCGAAATGATACGCCCACGAGTTAAATATGTCATCGGCCCCGATGGCAGCCCTCTGACGATCGCGGATCTTCCGCCTGCCAATACCCGTCGCTGGGTCATTCGCAGAAAGGCGGAGGTGGTTGCAGCGGTACGCGGTGGACTGTTGAGCCTCGAGGAAGCCTGCGAGCGTTATACGCTCACCGTCGAAGAATTCCTGTCCTGGCAGTCCTCGATTGCCGATCATGGCCTTGCCGGCCTGCGCACCACGCGCATTCAGCAATATCGCCACTAAAACAGTGCGCCGGCGCGATAACGCGCCCAGACCGAGTTTCCAGAACGCCCCGCCGGATTATCGACGGGGTTTTCGGTTTGATTTCGGATCCTCCCTGAGAACTGCCCCACAAAACCGGCGATTGTCGCCGGTTTGTGTCCGCTGCGTTCGCTATCCCGCTGTTTCAATTCGGATGCAAGCCGTTACAGTGGCGACAACCAACAGCAATGCGGAAGGCGCTCATCATGGACATCAAGACAACCGAAACCGGATCGCACGGCGAATATTCGGCGACCATCGACGGCCACAAGGCGGAGATGACCTATTCGCGCACCTCCCCTTCCCTCATCATCATCGATCATACCGGCGTGCCCGATGCGCTGCGCGGCAAAGGCGTCGGCCAGGCGCTCGCCGCGCATGCGATCGATGAAGCCCGCAAGGGCGGCTGGAAAATCATTCCGCTCTGCCCGTTCTTCAAGGCCCAGACATTGCGCCATGCCGAATGGGCGGATGTTATTCAGGGGTAAGGGCGATTTATCCTCTGTCTGAGGGCAGAATAATCGCAAGCGTCGCGGCGTATTTCTTCTCCCCGCCGGGGAGAAGGTGGCCCGAAGGGTCGGATGAGGGGGCGACGTCGGCGATAAATCGAGAACTTGCAACAAAAGAACAACACACACACACGACGCGCGCGCGCGTCGCGCGCGCGCGCGCGTCGTCGCGACGACGACCGTACCGTACCGTACCGTACCGTACCGT
>NZ_LT009745.1:2339797-2427172 GCF_900013505.1 Agrobacterium deltaense RV3
CGACGTCGGCGATAAATCGAGAACTTGCCCCTCATCCCGCTGCCGCGGACTTATCCCCGCGGGGAGAAGAAACAAGCGGCTTACGCTTAATCCCTCACAACCGTTCCAAATATCGCGGTATTCATACAAAAGGGCGTCGATCCGCCGCGTCACGCCACCTTCAATGGCGGCGTCCCGGCATGCATGCTTCGGCGGACTTCTTCACGGAATTCAAGCGTATCCTTTGCGCCGTGCACGGCCACGGCGTGTTGCACGGCCGCTTCCATAAGTTCCTCCGGAGAATCGGCGGAGATGGCGACGGTGCATCTGCTGTCACTGGGGAATTCGCGGCAATCGATATATTGGCGGGCCATTTTTTCCTCCCTGCAAGTGCCGCCCGCACCCGCACGGGGCGCGTGCGCGTAAAAGCCTCCGGCTCACGGTCGGAACCCCCGTAAAATACGCCTTTCCCCACCTCCGGACAATCGAAATCAGGCCTGACCGTCCCGGCGGGAAACACCGGCGACGCGGCAAAACAAAAGGCCGCCCTTAAGGAGCGGCCTTTCGAAAAAATGCATGGCGTCCCGTCATTGAAAGCCGCCTCCTGATCCACCGGCAGCCGTCAATGAGGACGATCTTCGTAAATTCCTGCGCCTATAGGGTCAGGCGCGGGCGCGGATGGCTCCGTCGCGGTTTTCCAGTGCGGCGGCCTTTTCATATTCGGCCTGCACTTCTTCCAGCGAAGCTTCGGCGGCTTCCTGCTGGGTCTTCAGCTCACGGATCGAGACCTGAAGATTATCCGCCCGCTGGCGCGCGGCCTTGGCGAAGGTCGGATAGGCGAAATGCGTCGGATCGGTAATGCCCGACTTGCTTTCTTCCAGAGATATCTGATGCACCAGTTCCTTTGCCATCCGCTCGAACTCGGACATCATCTGCTGCAGCTGGCTAAGCTGCCGGCGTTTTTCATTGACCTGAAATTCCTTCAGGCGAACCAGGCTGTCACGCGACTTCATACGCAATACTCCATGGATAGCGAGACCCGGATCAAAAAGGCACTATGCCACCCTGATCGGCCCGTTTAACCCGCCCGTTTTTCCGTAAGGGTTGACCCCTGTCCCGGAATGATTCCCAAAAGTTACCCGACGTTAATAAAAAACCGCCGTCGTTAACCTTTCGTTTACGGGCATCGTTAATGATAACGACGATCATTTAAGGGTCGGTAAATGCCAGGTCCAAAAAAATGGACCCGACGATGTAAGAGTCGATTGAATCACTTAACGGGATTTCCTCACGTTAAGCTTCAATTTTGGCGATGGTGGATTCACGTGCAAAAACAGCGAAATGCCTACTTTGCTTAATAAATTCGATACACCTTGCCAAAGGCAATTAGAATTTGTTAACCATTTGGTGGCAGCCTGCAAATCAGGCAACGTCTGGATCCGCATCGCGCGAGGCAATGATTTACCGGTTCGCGGGCGGCAAAGGGGATAATTATGCGGGTTCTACTTATTGAAGACGACAGCGCGACAGCGCAGAGCATTGAACTGATGCTCAAGTCGGAGAGCTTTAACGTCTACACGACCGACCTCGGTGAGGAAGGCGTGGACCTCGGCAAGCTCTATGATTACGACATTATTCTTCTCGACCTCAACCTGCCCGACATGTCGGGTTACGAGGTTCTGAGAACGCTTCGCCTCTCCAAGGTCAAGACGCCGATCCTCATCCTGTCCGGCATGGCCGGCATCGAGGACAAGGTTCGCGGCCTGGGCTTCGGCGCAGACGATTATATGACGAAGCCGTTCCACAAGGACGAGCTTGTTGCCCGCATTCACGCTATCGTCCGCCGTTCCAAGGGCCATGCACAGTCGGTCATCGCCACCGGCGAGCTGATCGTCAATCTCGATGCCAAGACGGTTGAAGTGGGCGGCCAGCGCGTTCACCTGACCGGCAAGGAATATCAGATGCTCGAGCTGCTTTCGCTGCGCAAGGGCACGACGCTGACCAAGGAAATGTTCCTGAACCACCTCTATGGCGGCATGGACGAGCCGGAACTGAAGATCATCGACGTCTTCATCTGCAAGCTGCGCAAGAAGCTCGCAAACGCCGCCGGCGGCGCAAACTACATCGAAACCGTCTGGGGCCGCGGCTATGTTCTGCGCGAGCCGGATGGCGCGACGGAATTCCTCGAAACCGCCTGATCCATTCCGGAACAGGACAGTTTTTAAAAGACCCGCTGGAAACGGCGGGTTTTTTGTTGCGATTTGAAGATTTATTCTCCCTCATTTCTGTGCTTGTCACAGGAATGAGGGAAGAAAACCTGGCTACGCACCGCCAAGGGACAACGGCAGATGAACCACCCTATCCCCACCCTCAGGACCGAACGCCTGACGCTGCGCCCGCTGATGATCCCAGACTTTCCCGCCTATCGGGACTTCATGGCGTCGCCACGCTCCATCGGTGTCGGCGGTCCTTACGACCTGCCCTCGACATGGGGCGTGTTCTGCCACGATCAGGCTAACTGGTACTTTTTCGGCCATGGCGCACTGATGATCGAGCTTGGCGAAACGGGACAATGCGTCGGCCAGGTCGGCATCAATCACGGTCCGCTGTTTCCGGAAAAGGAACTGGGCTGGCTGCTTTACGAAGGCCATGAAGGGCGCGGTTATGCGGCGGAAGCCGCCTCGGCACTGCGCGACTGGGCCTTCAAGACCCTGAACCTGCCCACGCTTGTCAGCTACGTCTCGCCGCAGAACCGCAAATCCGCGGCCGTCGCCGAACGAATCGGCGGCAGGCTCGACCCGGCGGCACCCCGTTCCGATCCCGAAGACCTCGTTTATCGGCACCATCCGGCCACGAGGCTTCCGGAAAACCCGACCTAGCGCATCTCCGCTTTCAGAAAGCCGAGGATTGCCTGCGCGATCTGCGCATGGATGGCCGCGCGGTCCCTACCGCCGCCATCCCGGCAGACGAAACCTTCGCCCGGTGAAAGCTCCTCCACGATCTTTTCGCCGTTCGGCCTACAAATCTGCATAAAGCTGAAATGGCTGGCATCCGGTATCTCCCGATAAACGGTCGTCGCCTTTGGCAGATGCCGGGCGATATAGTCGGAATCGGCCTTGATGGCGGCGATCTCCGGTGTTTCCACACCCGCGGCCAGAACCAGAACCGGCACGCCGACGGCTTGCAGCGTCTCGGGCAGGAAACCGGCGGCCGGCCCGAGATCGAGCGCAATGGCGGCGCGGATGCGGGTATCCTTCAAATCCATCGAAAGCCGCGGATCGGCCCTGCCGTCACCGACAACCCCGACTTTGGCGAGCAGCCGCGGAGCCTTGCATTGCGGCGGGCGCTTCTCCCCGCGGCAATCCTTCAGGGCAAGATCGGCGCTGTATCGCGCGCCAACCAGCTCGATTGCGGTCCAGCCGCCGAGGGAATGGCCGATTACGGCGATGCGCGTCGCGTCGATCCTGCCGGCGAATCGGTCATCGTCGAGCAATGCGGTCAGCGTTCTGCTGATGTCGCGCGGCCGTTCCCCCAATGGAACGATCTCAGCCGCATTTTCTTCGGTGAACGATTCGCCGCCGTGATCCGGGGCGGCCACGACATAACCTTCCCGAACAAGCTCACCGGCAATCCAGTTCAGATTGCGCCAGCTTCCCCCGAAACCGTGCGACAGCAATATGAGAGGACGTGAACCGTCAAGAAGGGAAGCGCCCGGTTGAACCTCAAGGCCGTAAAAGGCGGCATTTTCGCCGACGATCTCGCTTTTGCTCGACGGCGCGGCCGGGTACCACAATGAAACGGCTAGCGTTCTCGAACCGGCCTCATCCGGCAATTCGATCTGTTTAAAACCGATGCCGCTTTCCGCCGCTGAGGACTGGACAGTGGAAAAAATGACGATGACCGCCGCAAGAAGATAGCGCATGGGATGCTCCGGAGTTGATATGGACCAACTCCTGGTTCAATCCGCCGCCCGCCGAGACCTCAAACAGGTTTCAGGTCGTCCTGAAACGCGATTGGAGACAGCAACACCGTGTGCTTGAGAAAGCCGCGTTCAGAAATGCTCTAGATATCCGCGATCCGCTCGAAAAGCCGAACGGGACTGTCGCGGAACGCCGTATCGCGAAATGGCCGGAAACCGAATCGGGCGGCTATGGCCAGCGACGGGCTGTTGAGCGGATTGATCATGCAGACGGTCCGCTGGGAAATCCCGCGACCATCGAACCATCGCAGCGCCGCCTCCACCGCCTCTGTCGCGACACCCTTGCCCACCAGCGCCCCGTCGATTTTCCACATCGCCTCGGGCACGCCGTCGAAATCCTCACCGTTACCACGGCGCATATGGGCAAAGCCCACCTCGCCCACGATGCGCCCCGTGGCAAGCTCTTCCACCACAAAGGGGCCGAAGCCGAACGCGGACCAATGGCCCAGAAAACGCAAAAGCCGGGCGAAGGCGAGTTCCGGGTCCAGCGGCGCAATCGATACGACCCCTTCGATCTGCGGAACATCCGCGCCCCAGAAGGCGCGATAGAGCGCTTCATCCGCGATGGCATGCGGCCGCAGGACAAGGCGAGCGGTTGTCAGACGGGTCATGAACATGCTCCCCAAACGAAAAAGGCCGGCGCGTCGGCAGACGCGGTCCCGGCCCTTTCACAAATTCAGATCGGCGATTGAACGGTCACTCGGCAACCGTCTTGGCGGTAAACACGATGCGGTCGTCATGCACCTTGTATTCCACCGCCATATTGGCCTCCTCGGCCAGAAGCAGCGTGTAATAGGGCTGAACGGAATGGGCATCGACCGCCTCTTCCAGCCTGCCCTCGTAAATTTCCACGAACTTGGCCGGCACGCGCATCATCCGGCCCTTGACGGTGATTTCGAACCTGGCGTCGCCGTCGGGGCTTTCCAGCAGCACATCCACATTGCCGCCGCGCGGAATGGCGCCATAAGCCACGAGGAAGAGATTGAGCAGAAGTTTGACACGATTCTTCGCAACGATGGCGCGCGGGCCGTTCCAGCTCACCTCCGCCTTCTTTTCAGCGGCGGCGAAATCCTGGGCGGCTTTTTCGGCCTCGCCGGTGTCGATGGACGCGCCGGCGGAGCCGGAAGCGCCGAAAGCAAGGCGGGCGAACTTCAGCCGCACGGATGCGTTAAGGGCTGACGTGCGGATGAGATCGAGCGCGTCGTCATCCGTGCCGCCCTCGTCCAGGAGTTCGAGGCCGTTATTGATGGCGCCGACAGGAGAAATCACATCATGGCACACACGGCTGCACAGAAGAGCCGCCAGATCGGGACCGGACAGCGTGATATTGAGTTTGCTGGTCATAAAATTCTCTCCTGCGCAAGGGAGGCGCGGACGGTGTGGAAATTGTTAAGCCATAATGACACCATATTTGGTAAACCGATTGTTAATAGGATGGTTTCAAAATGCCAAATGCCTTAACAGGCCACACTGGAGCCCCGTGTATCCGCAAGGATGCGCGAAACATGCTGTAGAACTTTGACTCTGGGCATCGGCCCTTTCGAAAACCGATTCGGATTTTCGAACCGATGCGCTAACGAAACAGACGGACGGACATGACGATGCGCCTTACGAAAACCCGCACCATTGCACGCCTCGGACTGGGAAAGATTGTCGCGCTCCTTGCGAGCCTCCTGATATGGGTCGCACCGGCCGCGGCCCAGAACAGCGATCAATATTCTTTCCAGGAAGTCGTGGATGCAGGCCACGGATTCTTCGGTGAAACCACCGGCGGCCTTGCCAAGGTGGTGGAGCGCGCCTTCCAGCAATACGGTCTTCCAAACGGTTACATTCTGGGCCAGGAAGGCTCCGGCGCGTTCGTCGCGGGCCTCACTTATGGCGAAGGCACGCTTTACACCAAGAATGCCGGCCAGCACCCCGTCTTCTGGCAGGGCCCCTCCCTCGGCCTCGATTATGGCGGCCAGGGCACCCGCGCCATGATGCTGGTCTACAACCTGCCCTCCGTCGATGCGCTTTACCGCCGCTACGGCGGTGTGAGCGGCTCCGCCTTCATCGTCGCCGGCGTCGGCATGACCTATCTGAAGAGCAGCGACGTAACGCTTGCCCCCATCCGCACCGGCATCGGCGCGCGCCTCGGCATCAATGTCGGTTACCTGAAGCTCACCCAGCAGCCGACCTGGAACCCCTTCTGATAAGACGGGACGGTGCGGCATCTTTCTTCTCCCCGCCGGGGAGAAGGTGGCCCGAAGGGTCGGATGAGGGGGCAACGTTGCCGTATCTCACTACCCTTTCCCCCTCATCCCGCTGCCGCGGACTTCTCCCCCTCGGGGAGAAGAAACAAGTGGCGCCGACACCGCCTGTGCAATTGCCGGGAGCCCCCTCCCCACGGTTGCAATAATAGCGTAACGTGCTTTCGCGCCCCTCTTTCCGAATGCGCGCGTATCTGAGTTTCGGAGACTGTCCCGCGTGATCGAATATGCCATTCTCTTCGGATTGGGTTTCCTTACCGCAACCCTGCTGGCCCTGCTGATCGCACCCGCGATCCACCGCCGCATCGTCGCCTATACGGAAAACCGCATACGCGCGACGATGCCCATCAGCCCGCAGGAAGTGCGCGCCCAGAAGGACATGGCGCGTGCGCTCTACGCCGCCGAAAACGCCAAGGTCCGCCAGGAACTGGATACGGAACGGGAAAAGAACACCTCGCTGCGCCTCGCCAACGAAGCCGCTTCCAGCGATGCCTATCGCCTTGGTGAGCAGAACCGCAGCTTCTCCCTGAAAATCGAGGAACTGACGCTGGAAATCGGCGAATTGCGCGCGGCCCTCGATGCTGCCGAAGAACACGCCGGCATCATACAGGCGAACCTCGCACAGCAGGAGCAGGCCGCCAACGAGCGCGCCAGCCAGATGTCCGATCTCACCGCCCGCCTCACCAATCTGACGCGCGAGCTGGATGATTCGAAAATCCTCGCCGCCACCCGCGATCTGGAAGCCGAGCAGGCCAAGCAGAGCGCCACGCGTTTCCGCAAGGAAGGCGAGACCGCCACCCGCGAATTGCAGGATGTGGCGGCCCGCAACAAGGAGGCGATGACGGCGGTTGCGCGCGAAAGCCGCAAGGTCACCCGGCTGGAGGAACAGGTCGCTACGCTCGTGGCGAAAAATGCCGATCTCGACACGATCCTGACGCTGCGCAACCAGGAAGTCGCCCGCCTTAAGGAACAGCTTGCCGCAACCGGCGGCCGCGCCAACGACATGATCATCCGCCTGCCGAACCCTGCCGTGCCGGTCGAAAAAACGACTAGCCCTTCGCAACCCGCGGCCCCTGCCCCAGCCGCCGCGCTTGAAACCGCACCCGCCGCCGAAGAAGAGGCGGCACCGGCGATGGCCGCAGCGGAGCCAGCCCCCCCGGTCGTGACGGAGCCAGCGGCGTCGCAAGGTCTGGAGCAGGAAATCGAGGATATCCGCAATCAGGGCACCGCGCTCACCGAACGCCTGCTGAACGTGCGCGGCACCGGCAATGACGAACCCATCCGCCGCGAAATCGCAAGGATCGCCGCCGAGATGATCGCGCTCACCGCCGCGCAGGAGGGCGAGAAATCGCCCATTCCGGGGCTGCTCGCCAAGGCCTCCGGCTCATCGGGGCGGGAGAGCCTTGCGAAGCGGGCGAAGGTGGTGATGGAGAAGCGGGAACATTAGGTCCGCGGTGGGTGTGGTTGTACCCCGCGTTGAGTGTGTGGCTTACCCCCCTCTGCCCTGCCGGGCATCTCCCCCTCAAGGGGGGAGATCGATATGCGGCACTCTTCAGCCCAACTCTAACGTTGCGAATGAGCGAGCGTTAGCTCCCAGCTGATCTCCCCCCTTGAGGGGGAGATGTCCGGCAGGACAGAGGGGGGTGAGCCGCATATGCTGCGGAAACCCCTAAACCCGCCCCATAACCCCCGCCATCTGATAAAGCGCCAGCCCCGAAGCCGTCCCCGCATTCAGGCTATCCAGCTGCGGCGACTGCGCAATCCGCGCCGTATGAAACCGCGAGAGCACCGATTGCGGCAGCCCCTCGCCTTCCGTGCCGATCACCAGCGCCATGCGCTCGGACCGGGGAATATCGCGGATCTCGGTCTCGCCACCAGGCGAAAGGCTCCAGATCGCAAAACCGGCCTCGGAAAGCCGCTCCAGCATCTCCACCGCCCCGCCGCCGCGATGCCAGGGAACCGAAAGCACCGAGCCGACGGAAACGCGCAGCGCCTTGCGATAAAGCGGATCGCATGAGGTCTCGTCCAGCAACACCGCATCGGCATAAAACGCCGCCGCGTTACGGAACATCGCGCCGAGATTGTCGTGGTTGGAAATGCCGCAGCCGACCAGCACCAGAGACGACGCAGGAAGTGCTGCCGTCATCTCTTCCAGTCCGCGATCCTGAACCCGCCGCCCGAGCGCCAGAATGCCGCGATGCAGATGGAACCCGACGATGCCATCCAGCACCGGAGCTTCAGCCACATAAACCGGCACATCCGGCGGGAAATCGGCAAGGATATCCGCAACGCCCGAAAGCCGGTTTCTGAGGATGAGGATGCTCTCGGCCGCAAAGGCGCCGCCCGCTTTATGGGCGGCGGCCAGCATGCGCAGCACCACCGTTCCTTCGGCAATGAAACGGCCCTGACGCCCGGTCAGGTCGCGCTCGCGAATATCGCGAAAGGCGGCGATGCGCGGATCGGCTGGATTTTCGACCGGGATCAGCGCGCGCCCGTCCAGCAGCGTATTGGCCTCACTGGCCATCGACCGTCACATCGGCGAGGAACCGGCCGGCCGCGACGTTGAAGACCAGCGCCTTGCGGGTGCCGTTGGCGAGCCGCCCGTAAAACAGCATGTCGCCGCCGGAATAACTGACATTATCGATGACGAAGCCCTGCGGCAGGCTGGCGGTGACGGCAACCGGCCCGTTGCCGGTGGGAACGGCGAGGTTCGGCGCTTCCGTCTGCGTCTGAACCGCCTTCGACGGCCCCATCGCCTTGTAGACAACCGCACCGAAGACGGCCATAAGGCTGATAAACATCACGGAGCCCGACACGATCTGCAAACGGATCATCTTGCGGCGAACTTTTTCCATGGCCGGATCAAGCGGCTTGTCTTCCTGTTCGTCTTGCTCGATCTGCGTCATCGGGTTCCCTGAAATGCTGATGGATCGGAAAAATAAGAATGAACGACCCCTTTAAACAAGGCGGAGACGCAAGGAAAGTCCTGATTGCCGGGGAAGACGCCGAAGGCCGCCTCGATTCCTGGCTGGCAGGCGAAGTGGGCGGCGACTTCTCCCGCAGCCGACTGAAGGCGCTGATCGAACAGGGCGCGGTCTCCATCAACGGCCAGCCGGTGACGGAGCCGAAAAAGAAGGTGCATCCCAAGGATCGCATCGAAATCGTCATGCCCGAGCCGGAAGACCCGGAACCCAAGGGCGAGGACATTCCGCTCGACGTGGAATATGAGGATGAAGACCTGATCGTGCTCATCAAGCCCGCCGGTCTCGTCGTGCATCCGGGCGCCGGCAACTGGACCGGCACGCTGGTCAACGCCCTCATCCACCATTGCGGCGACAGCCTCTCCGGCATTGGCAGCGTCAGGCGGCCGGGCATCGTGCACCGGCTGGACAAGGAAACCTCCGGCGTCATGGTCGTGGCGAAGAACGACAATGCCCACCGCCATCTCGCCGCACAATTTGCCGACCATGGCCGCACCGGGCCGCTGGAGCGCGCCTACAAGGCCGTTGTCTGGGGCCGCCCGCGCACCCTGCGCGGCACCATCGACGCCGCACTGGGCCGCAGCGCCGACCGCACCAAACGCGCCGTCAAGCACGAGGATTCGGACGATGCCCGCGAGGCGATCACCCATTACGAGGTGATGGAGCGTTACCATGAGCGGCCGGACGCCACCTGCCTCGCCTCGATGGTGGAATGCCGGCTGGAAACCGGCCGCACCCACCAGATCCGCGTTCACATGGCCCATATCGGCCATCCGCTGATCGGCGATCCCGAATATGGCGCGGCCTTCCGCACCAAGGCGAACCTTCTCGAAGAACCGGCAAAAAGCACCGTCCGCGGCTTTCCGCGCCAGGCCCTGCATGCCTATCTGCTCGCTTTCGAACATCCGCGCACCGGCGAGGTGATGGAATTCGAAACCGACCTGCCGGATGACATGGAAGCGCTGACCGCCGCATTGCGTGGCTGAAAACCTGCATGGCGCGGTCAAAAAAACTGCGCCACGCATTTCGCCGGAAGCCCCGGATAATAAAAAAAGATTAGCGGATAGCGATATTCCGCAGTCGGTCCTTTTTATAGACCGCCCCAATTTCGCTTCAATCGTCACACCTCCTCGGCCCCGCAAAGCCTGAAATCGCCGCCATTAACCGTGGCGATTTCAAGCCTGCCAAACAAAACCGCAGGGACGCCATTCGTTCGATCCGCACCCGAACGGAACCGGCATGATGACGGGATCTATCGCATGAATATCGAAGACCGCCGGTTTATCTTTCAGGAGTTGCGCAGCGTCGAAGGCTATATCGACCCGCCCGATGCGCTCGTCTTTAAGGCGCTGTTGCAGGCCCAGACGAAAAGCGGCCTCCACGGCGGCATGGCGGAAATCGGCGTTTATTACGGCCGCTCCTATTTCCTGCTGCGCAAATTCGCCGGGAGGCAGGAAAAAGTGCTGGGCATCGATCTCTTCGATCTCGATCCGCCCGAAGATGGCAGCCTCGACCAATATGAACGCCTGATGGAAAACGGCCGTCGGCTGGGTTTCGCCATGGATGAGGACCTGATCATCAGGGGCGACAGCACGCAGCTGGCGCCCGCCGACATCACCTCCCGCATCGGCCCCGCCCGCTTCTTCAGCATCGATGGCGGCCACAACCTGCACCACGTGCTGGCCGATGCGAAACTGGCAATGGAAGTGATCGCGCCGCATGGCGTCATCGTCTTCGACGACACTTTCAATCCCGCCTGGCCGGAAGTGACGGTGGGCGTCGCCGATTTCCTGCGCACCCATGGCCACAGCCTGGTCTGCTTCGGCATGACGAAATACAAAACCTATGTCTGCCGCCGGGAATTTCACGCAACCTACGCGAACGCGATTGCCGCCGATCCCGATCTGCAGGCGCTTGCCCATGTGGAGACGCAGTTCCTCGGCTCCAAGGTTGTGCGTCTGCACAATCCCATGCGCCGGCGGGTAATGTATGAGCTGATGGTGCGCTCCGGCCTTGGCGGTTTTTCGGAACGAATCTACCGTTCGAAAGTTAAACAGGTCAAAGAAGGTGTCACTGGAACATAACGCATGTGTGAACGCAGCGTTCGCTTGAAACGCGGCGCGCGCGTACATATCTGTCACATGGGTTCGTGCGGGGTCGGTAACGACCCGCAGCTTACGGTGTGCCTCCGGCGGGTCAGTCGCCGATCAAAGAGGGTGCCGTTCCAGACCATAGATAAGGGGGTGCTTTATGGCCCGCAATAGTTTGCCTACGATTACAGCCGGCGAAGCCGGTCTCAACAGATATCTCGACGAAATCCGTAAATTTCCGATGCTGGAGCCGCAGGAAGAATACATGCTCGGCAAGCGTTATGCCGAGCATGGCGACCGCGACGCCGCGCATAAACTCGTCACCAGCCATCTGCGTCTCGTCGCCAAGATCGCCATGGGTTACCGCGGTTACGGCCTGCCCATCGGCGAAGTCGTCTCCGAAGGCAATGTCGGCCTGATGCAGGCGGTGAAGAAGTTCGATCCGGAGCGCGGTTTCCGCCTCGCCACCTATGCCATGTGGTGGATCAAGGCCTCGATCCAGGAATACATCCTGCGCTCCTGGTCGCTGGTGAAGATGGGCACGACCGCCAACCAGAAGCGCCTGTTCTTCAACCTGCGCCGGCTGAAAGGCCGCATCCAGGCAATCGACGATGGCGATCTGAAGCCGGAGCATGTCAAGGAAATCGCGACGAAGCTTCAGGTGTCGGAAGAAGAAGTCATCTCGATGAACCGCCGCCTGCATGGCGACGCCTCGCTGAATGCGCCGATCAAGGCGTCCGAAGGCGAGTCCGGCCAATGGCAGGACTGGCTGGTGGACGACCATGACAGCCAGGAAGACGTGCTGATCGAACAGGACGAACTGGAAACCCGCCGCCGCATGCTGGCGAAAGCCATGGGCGTGCTGAACGACCGCGAGCGCCGCATCTTCGAAGCCCGCCGGCTTGCCGAAGACCCGGTGACGCTGGAGGAACTTTCCTCCGAGTTCGACATCAGCCGCGAACGCGTGCGCCAGATCGAGGTTCGCGCCTTCGAGAAGGTGCAGGAAGCGGTGCAGAAGGAAGCGCTGGAAGCTGCGCGTGCGCTGCGCGTGGTGGATGCGTGAGTGGACGCGCTCCTGACGCCAATGCGCTGACCGTGAATCATCCTCGGCCTCCGGCCGGGGATTTTTTATTTGTAAAAGGCGGGCGGGGAAATGCTCTGCCTCTGAGACCCACGATTGTGCTGGAGGAGAAGCGGTAGGGAAAATATCCGCATTTCGGAGTATGCCGCTTACCCCCCTCTGCCCTGCCGGGCATCTCCCCCACAAGGAGGGAGATCGGCAAGACGCGCTGCGTTGCGCTATCTCCGACTGTCAAGAAAAGCGAAACCTCGCCGCGAGTCGATCTCCCCACCTGTGGGGGAGATGCCCGGCAGGGCAGAGGGGGGTGAGCCGCACCCACTCACATCACCAAAACCATCACCCGACAAAGCAAAGACAACGCCGCAGCCATTCCACAAGCACGTCGCCCTTTGCCATGTAACAAAAAGGGCGGCCTGAGCCGCCCTTAAATGATCACTGCCCGGTCGCCGGCGTTGCCGCCGCCCATTCGCTGAGCGCCTTGTCGAAGGCGGCGATGCCGTCATTGCCCTTTTGCAGGGTCAGCAGCGCACGCCGGCCGTTGCGGTAGGAAACCGGGATATCGATCCAGTTGCGGCTCTTCAGAAGCTCCAGATTGGTCTTCATCGCATCCGGGAAGTCGTTGAGCGCGATCATGTGGAAATCGTCGGTGATCTTGGCCGGAACCGCGATCAGCGCGTTGCCGCGATCCTGCTCGGTGCTCTTCATCGCGATGCGCTGGACGCTGTCGATAGCGCCGCCTTCGAAGCCGGGCGAAACCGAGAAGACGATCTCGATCAGATGGCTGGCCGGCAGCGACGGATCGGTATTGCGCTTGAAGGTGATCAGCGCGCTGAGGCCACGGCCGGGAACGGTGATCTGGCCCTGCACGGTCGGAGAAGGTTTGCCCTCACCGTCGTTTTCCTGCTGCAGCGACCAGGAAACGCTGCCCTGAATGGCGGTCGGCACCGTCTGGCCCAGCACTTCCTCATAAAGGAACATGCGGTCGCCGGCAGCGGCCGCAGGCTGCTGCGCCGGCGGCGTGCCGGCAGGTGTTCCAGCGGGCGCACCGGCATTATTGGCCGGAGCCTCGCCCGCAGGCGGCGGCGCGACATTCTGCTCATAGACCGACTGGCCTTCGGCGGTGACCGGCTGGCCGTTCGCACCGGCGGCAGGTCCCTCGTCACGCTCGGTGCCGTCGGCCAGAAGCCGCTGGGTGAACTTGGTGCCGCTGACGGAGCCGTCATCGCCATGGGTCGGGGTCTGATGGTTGGTTGGGGTTGTCGGCTGCTGCCCCGTGGCTGGCGGCTGCTGGGTCGCCGGCGGTGTCGAGGTCTGCGCCTCACCCGTGCCGTTCGAAGCCGTCTGGCTGGTGCCGCCGTTCTGTGCGGAACTGACCAGCCCGCCGACCATATCGTTCAGCGCATCACGGTTCATCCACACGGCATAACCGCCGCCGGCAAGCAGCGCCACGCCTACAAGAGCCAGAACCAGCGACGCATAATTGCGGCGCGGCTTCTTCTTGACCATATAGGCGGGCGTTGCGGCGGCAGCGCCCACGCCATTCGTTTCGCCCGAAGCCTGACGGGTGGAGGACGACGCGCCGTCATAACCGATCAGCTCGTCCAGATCGTCCCAGGGCGTGCGTTCCTTGTTGTCCTTTGCCGCTGCCTGATCGCCGAAGAGATCGTTATCCGCGCGCGGCAGCGCCGGCGCGTCCTTGGCGGGAATGGCAATATCCGCATCCTGGAAATAGGACGAGAAATCCTCGACCACGGCCGCCTTTTTCGGAGGCTGCTCTTCCGGCTGGCGATGGTCGTCAAAATCGTGCCGCCCGCCAAACGCCGGAGCATGCTCCACGGCGGCGGGGCCGAAATGGTCGTCCGCCTCGCGCCGCTCATCCTTTTCGTAAGGGGCGGGCTCGAAACTTACTTCCGGCTCCTGGTAATGCTGCGCGGCATAACCGGCAACGAGCGGACGTTCGTCGGTCTCGTTGCGAACCTCTTCATATTCCTCGGCGGCCGGACGCACATCGTCGTCCTGCCCTTCATCGAGCTTGCGCCAGTCATCCTCATCCACCGGCTGAGCCCAATGGGAGGGAACGGAATCATCGGCAGCGCCGAGCGCCGTTTCAGGCTCCGGCTGGTGAGCCGGCTCTTCATCCGCCCGTGTGAAATAGGTGCCGACGACTTCGTCGGAACCGTGTGCCGGGGCGGGAGCGGCATGAACCGTTTCCGGCGCATCATAAAGCTCTTCCGGCGCGCGGTCGCCATGATGCCGCTCCTCATCGGCAGCGGTGTCAGCGTGCCGGGGCTCTTCCTCTTCGGCCGCGTCTTCGTAAGCCGGCTCCGATTGCGCGGGTTCAGCGGATGCCGGCTCTTCGTAGGCCGGCTCGTGCCGCGCCTCTTCCCGGTCGGCATGCTCTGCCGGCTCGGCAGCGCGGGCCTCGTCTTCGTCGGCAGCATCCTGCTGGTAGTAGGATGCCGCCGTCTCTTCCGCAGCGGCAGAGACAGCGTCATCATCCTCCAGCGCCGGAAGCGCCTCGGCATATTCGCTGTCCACCTCGGCTATGGCGGCGTCCAGCTTGGCGATCTGCCGGCGCAACAATTCTTCCGGCGGACGTGGCTTCATATTCTCGAGTTGGCGCACAACCGCACTGCGCGCCTTGTCGTAAACCTTCGCCCGGTTTTCGGGAGTATTGTTCGCCAAGCCATCCACGGCCTTGCGAATGACTGCTACAAAATCCGCCATAAGCACTTTCTCGTCGTGACCGGCGACGTACCGGCCCGATATGGTTTATGAATCTAGATCGCCGAGGACATTAATCCTCAAACGGATCAGTCACAAGTATGGTGTCGTCACGCTCCGGACTTGTCGACAGAAGTGCGACAGGCGCCCCGATCAATTCCTCGACCTGACGGACATATTTGATTGCCTGAGCAGGCAAATCCGCCCATTTTCGGGCACCGACGGTAGATTCCTTCCAGCCTTCCAGCGTGATGTAGATCGGCTCGACGCGCGCCTGCGCGCCCTGGCTGGCCGGAAGATGATCGATTTCCTGCCCGTCCAGCTTGTAGCCGACGCAGATTTTCAGCTCGTCGAGACCATCCAGAACATCAAGCTTGGTGAGCGCGATGCCGGTAATACCATTGGTGGCGACCGACTGGCGCACCAGTGCCGCGTCAAACCAGCCGCAGCGGCGCTTGCGGCCGGTGACGGTGCCAAATTCATGGCCCTTTTCGCCCAGGAACTGGCCGATCTCATCGTTGAGCTCGGTCGGGAACGGACCTTCGCCGACGCGGGTGGTGTAAGCCTTGGTGATGCCAAGAATATAACCCAGCGAACCCGGACCCATGCCCGAACCAGCGGCGGCCTGGCCGGCAACCGTGTTGGAAGAGGTCACATAGGGATAGGTGCCGTGGTCGATATCGAGCAGCGAGCCCTGAGCGCCTTCGAACAGGATGCGCGCGCCGGCGCGGCGCTTCTTGTCGAGCAGCAGCCACACGGTTTCGCTGAACGGCAGGATGCGCTCGGCAATCGAGCCCAGCTCTTCCATGATCGTCTCATGCGAGACTTCGGTTGCACCGAAACCGCGGCGAAGCGCATTGTGATGCGTGAGGATACGGTCAACCTTGGCGGAAAGCGCCTCCATGTCGGCGAGATCCATGACGCGGATGGCGCGGCGGCCAACCTTGTCTTCATAGGCCGGGCCGATGCCGCGGCGGGTGGTGCCGATCTTGGTGCCGCTGTTGGAGGCCGCGTCTTCGCGCATGCCGTCCAGCTCGCGGTGCAGCGAAAGAATGAGGGTGGCATTGTCGGCGATACGCAGGTTTTCCGGGGTAACCTTCACGCCCTGCGCTTCCAGACGGCCGATTTCGGCGATCAGCGCATGCGGATCGACCACGACGCCATTGCCGATGACGGCGAGCTTGCCGGGACGCACGACGCCGGACGGCAGAAGCGAAAGCTTGTAGCTGATGCCATCGATGACAAGCGTATGGCCGGCATTATGGCCGCCCTGATACCGCACGACGACATCTGCCCGCTCGGACAGCCAGTCGACAATCTTGCCTTTGCCTTCGTCGCCCCACTGCGAGCCGACCACCACAACATTCGTCATTTCTTGCTTTCCTGCTCATGGCGCTTGCGCGCCCGATAACCCGATGGGAAACCCAAACCCGCGAATGTATACTGTGTTGTTTTACGGAAAGCGACCCTGTTTCTTATGGAGAATTTTGCTTTTTCCGTGACAAGGCGCGGATTTCCCGCATTATCTCGCCCCGTGGGGGCCAAGCGCGGGCGCAAGACCGCCATTCACCCCTTAGCCGTTTTCCCGCCCCGTGAAGAAGCGAAACATCAGCGTGCCCTCCAAAGCCTATATCGCCCTCATCATCGCCACGCTCTGCTGGGGCGGCAACACCGTTGCCGGCAAGCTCGCCGTCGGCCACATCAGCCCCATGGCCTTCACCTTCCTGCGCTGGGTCTTCGCCGTCGCCATCATCTTCGCCATTTCCGTGCCGCAGCTCATCAAGGACTGGCCGGTGGTGAAAAAACGCCTGCCCTATTTCCTCGTGCTCGGCAGCGTCGGTTATACCGCCTTCAACGTGTTTCTCTACACGGCCCTGCAACACACCTCGGCCATCAATGCCGCCGTCATCCAGGCCGGCATTCCCATGGTCATCTTCGTCTTGAACTTCATCCTGTTCCGCACCCGTGTGCTGTTCGGCCAGATCGCCGGCTTCTGCCTCACCATCGCTGGCGTCGCGCTTCTCGCCTCGCATGGCGATCCGGTCTCGCTGCTGCAACTGGAAATGAATGTCGGCGACGCGATCATGCTGCTGGCCGTGCTGGTCTATGCCATCTACACCGTCATCCTACGCTGGAAACCGGCGGTCGACTGGCGCACGCTGATGGCCATTCCCGCCTTCTTCGCCCTCCTCACCTCGGTGCCGCTGATCTTCTGGGAAATCTCACGCGAGAGCGTCGTCTGGCCGGATCAGAAGGGCTGGGTGCTGGTGGTCTATGCCGCCATTTTTGCGTCGCTGATCGCGCAGATCCTCTATATCAAAGGCGTTGAACAGATCGGCGCCAACCGCGCCGGCCTCTTCATCAACCTCGTGCCGGTCTTCGGCACCCTGCTGTCGGTTATCGTGCTCAGCGAGACGCTGCACACCTATCAGATCGTCGCTCTCATCATGGCGCTGGCGGGCATTGCCGTCGCGGAACGAAAAAAATCGCCGGCTTCCTGAACCAACAGGGTCAGGAAAACCGGCGTAGTCTGGCAGGCATGAAAGAATGGAGCATCGGATCGCAAATCTTTCCGATGCTCGAACGAAAGGTCAGAGCGCGGTTTCGCGCTCAGCCGGAGAAAGGACGGCGTTGCCAAGGACGATATCGCCCTTGTCGGTGGTGACGATCAGCACTTTTTCGAGCGATCCGTCATTGTTCAGCGAAAAGGCAAGGCGCAGCGCGCTGGAAGACCAGCCGGCGCCGGCAAGGGCCGTGCGCTTGATGGCGGCGCAGTCACCGCAATCGCCAAGGCCCAACGACGGCGTTGCCGGAACATCGGTTGCAAAACCAGAAAAATAATCGTCGAGCGCGCCCATGGTGGCGTTCACATCGCGGTTGACGCGCAGCAGTTCCTCACGGCGCTCGACCGTCAGCGGCGCGGCGATGGTGGAAACGCATTGGCCGGCGGAAAGAACGCAGCCATCGAAACCGCCCCGCGCGGAAACACCGATCTGCGTCGCCGCGGATTTCTCGACGGCGGCAAAACCGCGGGCAAAACCGGCAGCGCCAGCCGCGTCGGCATGATTGGACATGGAAGCAACGGCAATTCCGCAGATGGCGGCAGCAATAATCTTCTTCAGCATTTCATACCCCGTTTGCGATCCGCCGGCTTGTGCCGGTCTCGATTTCTGTTGTGTAGAGCGTCTCTTTAAAAAGGCCGCTCCCCGTCTGTGATCCCACAATGGCACAGCACTGTTTTCAGCTGCTTTAAGCCGATTGCTACAATTTTATCGGTTTTCATTTTTGTACAGCGGACAGCTTTTTTTTCAGTTTTACCGCCCTGAAACACCGAAAAAACGGCGGGCAAAAGCCCGCCGTTTAGCGATATGCACATGGCTGAATCCCCTGAAAAAGAAGAATCAAATAAGCCTTATGAAATCACGCGAGGGATAACTTCTGTTGTTCTGACGGGCCTCATCGCCATCCACGCCGCCCTCCCCGCCTGTATTGCCCTCAATGGTGTCGAAACTCGTCGGCCCGATGGACAGAACAAAACCGACATGGGTCCAGTCCTTCGCATCTTTCCGGATGACGAAAAGATAACCCCGCCGCAGCCTGGATGCGCGAAGGAGCGCGGTGTTTACCTCGCTTTCGGCAATGAACCGCCCGTTCGTCTTCGCGTCCGCAACCAGCGCATCGACGCCAGTCTGGCGCTTAAGCGGCACCTTGATACCCATGTCCCGCGCCGCCTGTTCGAAGATGAGCGAGACAAAACCGGCGCACCAGAGTTGATCCGCCCCCTCCGCTCCGAGCATATAGGCACGCACCCATGGACCGCAATTGTTGCCGCCGGCCTCCTTCGGCCGCTCAGCAATATGCTGCCGAGCAACCTTCAGCACGGTCTCCTCAAAAGACGCACCGGGAACGACCTTCGCCACTGCACGGCGAAGCGGAGCGGTCAGGACTGCCCACAACTCCTCATCCAGCATCGTCGCACCGCTTCGCCCCTGCGCCTTTGCGAAACGGTCCAGCATCGTTTCGGTGGAGGCGCCGAAATCGCCATCGACACTGGTGTAACAGCCGTTCAGATGCAGCCATTCCTGCAAGCGCTTGACACCCGCACCGGAGGAGCCAAGCTTCAACGCGCCGGGAAAGGCGAGTTCCTGCTCGATGGATTTGAACGCGGCTCCGGGCAAATCGTGAGACAGAAGCGACAAATTCTCCGTCGCCGCCAGGGGATTGGCTTTGAGCACATTCGTGGCGCCGAGCGATACAGCCCCCATTTCGATCAGCGTCTTCAGGATGATGGCAGCGCCGACCTGTTTGGATGGCACCTCTGGATCGAAATAACGGTCGCGGGTGTATTTACCCTTGTCGTAGTGATAGCAACCGCTCCACAAATAAGGCGTGGGAATTTTCCGCCGCCGATATTCGTTTTTGACACCATTATAGCGGTGCCATCGGTTCAAGACGTTGGGCAGGGACCAGTCGGTTATCTTGTCCAGCTCTTCATAGGTCATCGCATATCGCGCTGCCGTCTCCCAGTCATAGGGTGGCGACCCGAAAGGCGGCTGGTTCGCAGGCACCCGCACCGTGCGCCCGCTCAAGGGGTCGCCGTTCAGCAGATGACGATCGAACTTGAACCCGCATTCCATGCAATGGACAATCGCCACGAACCACCAGGGCACCGTGGTCCCCGAAACGACGGCTGCATAGCGCTTCTGGTTTTCAACCGCTTTACGCGCTGCAAATTCCGCATCGTCGCGCCATTCAGCACGGATTTCCATCGTATCCCAAAGCGTCTGATAGTCCTCGGACCAACCCGCCGGCTTGCCGGCCGCAACCTTCGCAGGCTCGGCAGACGGTTGTTTCGCCGCCGCCGCATCCAGCTGGGCATCTGAAAACTCGACCTTTTCCGGCGGCTCGAAGGGGTCGGTTGCCGGCGCAGGCAATGGCGAGGCCCGGACTGCGGCGGCTTTACGTTCAAATTCCACACCTTTTGCGGCGAGAAGCGCAACTGCGCGATCATATGCTCCGAGCGCGAGGAGGGAAATTGCCGGGATCAGGATTTCCTGACGAGCGAGCGCCATTTTCATTCCCGCCTCGTCGCCCTTTGCTTTGGCTGCATCATATTCATTGTAGGCTGCATCAAGTTGAGCATTGAGGCGCTTGGTAAGTTCTGCGGCATCGAGCATTGCACGTCCCCCGGCTTTATCTGAGGCGTTCCGACCTTATTTTTTCTGCAAGCACGCGAAGTTCGATCGAGGCGTCGTTGAGGCTGCTGATACTGACACCGGCAGGAGCCGAGGCGGCGGCCAGCGCCCTTGCGAGAGCCACCCGCGACTGGTCAATCAACAAGACCCATCCCGCCAGACGAAGCCGGTTGCTCTCAAAAGCCGCGTTTCGCGTGGCCGCGCTGCCACCATCGGTGGAATAGCGATTCTGTCCCGCATTGAGCAGTAAATGCATGGAAGGCGTCGCGTCCCGTAGGGCGACAAGGAAAGCATCCATGTGCTTGCCATTGGCGACGAGACGGCGACGAAACTCCTCTCGGCCCGCCGCCGCCAGCAGGGCTTCGGCGGCAATTTTCGCCTGCGCCACCCCTGGAGAAAGTGTCAAAGCGGCCTGAGCAACCACCGGAGGAGCGGTTTTCCCGTCAATTGCCCCTATCGCCGCTGAAGCACTTTTGATGTTCAGCGCAAAACCGGTAACTCGATCAACGGCCGCAGCGGCATTTTCACCTTTTCCCAGAGCAACGAGGGCGGCGTTGTAGTCGTTGAGAGCCTGCAGCGATCGACGCAATGACGCGGTGAGCGGCGGCTCGACGCTTTCCACATAATAGGCCGCATCATCCGGAGCAAAGTTTTTGTCCTTTGCCGTTGATATCAAACCACGCCTTTCGCTCGGCTTTGGCAATATCCACAAGAAGTGCGTTCGCTTCGGCAAATTGCGCCTCGTAAGCCTGCCGGTAGAGCTCGAATTCGCGCAGGCCCGTGGCCGTACAACCCTGCAGGAAAAACACTATTACAAAAAAAAGATACAAAAAATTACTTGAAAGTCGCACTATAGCCCCCGCCAGCGACGTATAATTCCTAAAAATTACGCTACACCCTTGGCGGCAATTGTAAAGAGAAAACGTGACGCAATACACCTCAATATTGAAAAATCGCTGCGTTTTTTTTAACCATAACCGATCCCCGCCGCCCCGAATTCGGAAGCAACGTTGGAAAACGATAAAGAGGGCCGCATCGCTGCGGGGGTATCAAGGGGTATTGCAGGGTTTGCAGACGATGCGGCCCCGGGTTGGAACATATGACCCGCCCGCCAAACCGGTTCCTGTTTGGAGGATGGGCATATGCCGGCCGCCTCAACCGTGACATCGGGAAACTCCCCGGTTTTGGCCGCCTGCCCCGTCCACCTTGCGCCGCGCGCACGCCTGATGACCGGGATGGGCCAAGTATAGCCGGGCCGGCGGGACCGTGGACGCGCGGGGATGAACGCTTCTTGAAAAAAGGCGCCCGGAAGCGGCCTCGCCCCATCCCGGCCACAGGAATTTTCAGCGGGTTAACGGTCGGCCGATCGGCGGCATTTGAATTAACCTTGTCTTAAAACCCGACGTTAATGGTTAGCAATTTAAGAATAGCGGAACGAAAGGGTTCCGTTATGCGTGGCGTATTTGCCGTTGTTTTTCTGATGCTCGTTCTGGCCGGCTGCGCCACCGCACCGTCGCAGGTCACCAATGCCTGTGCGATTTTCGAGCAACGGAACGGCATCTTCAACAACTGGCGGCGCGATGCGAAAGCGGCCGAGCGCGAATTCGGCGTGCCCGTGCCTGTCATGATGGCGACGATCTACACCGAATCCGCCTTCCGCCCCTATGCGCGGCCGCCGCGCACCAAGCTTCTCGGTTTCATTCCCTGGACACGCCAGTCGAGCGCCTACGGTTATGCACAGGCGCTGGACGGCACATGGAGCGTTTACCAGCGTGAAACCGGCCGCTGGTCGGCAAGCCGCACCGATTTCACCGATGCCATCCACTTCGTCGGCTGGTATCATGCCAAGAGCCGGCGCGAAAACGGCATTTCGCTGAACGACCCCTATAATCTCTACCTCGCCTATTATTCCGGCCATGCCGGTTATGCGAAGGGCAGCTGGCGCAACAATTCTGCGGTCCAGAAGGCCGCCCGCCGCTCCGCCAACATGGCGCTGCGTTACGAGGCGCAGCTACAGCAATGCGGATATCGCTGAGGCGGCGGCACAGGCGAATGCCGGCTTCAAAGCCGGCATAATGCAGACATTCAGCTAAGCGTTATAAGCCGCCAGAAAACCCCTGACCGCATCGATCTCGCCGGAGCGGATTTCATGCCCGCCCGGATGCCACACGGTTTCCACCGTGCCGCCCTGCGCCTTGAGGCTCTGTTCAAGCGCCTTCGTCAGCGGCACCGGGCAGATCGGATCGCGCTCGCCAGCCGTGATCAACACCCGGCGCGAAGCCTTGGCGGGCAAGATTTTCGGCTCGAACGGGATGAGCGGATGCATCAGCACCGCCGCATCGAAAAGCCCGGGTTCTTCGATCAGCACATTGGCGAGAATATTCGCACCGTTGGAAAAGCCGAGGCCGATGACCGGACCGGCCTGATAATGCTCCCGGTTCGCCCTAATGAAATCCGCCATCTTGACGGTCGCCCGTTGAAGGTCGGCCATGTCGTAGACGCCCTCTCCCGTGCGCCGGAAAAACCGCGCCGCGCCGTATTCGGAGACATCGCCGACGGGCGAGAGAATGGTCGCCTCAGGCAGCAGGCGCGAGCCGAAATCGAAGAACTGGTTTTCATCGCCGCCGGTGCCGTGCAGCAAAACGAAGAGCGGTGCACCGGCAGCGCCGGCGCGTGATTTGTGGAAATAGCTGTCCCTGGTCATGGGAAGGATCCTTTCTGAAAGGAAGAGGTTCAACGGCTTCCGCAAGGCCTCTTCGGCCAAGCGGAGCAATCATATGAAGCGAACGGACGCGGCTTGTGTCTTCTCCCCGGCGGGGAGAAGAAGCAGGTCGCAACGTCCTGCCAAGCGCTATCGAGAGGTTAAGCCTCCTTCTCGTCCCCCAGCGGCTCCAGATGCTCTTCAAGCACGGAGCGCAGATGCGCGTGCTGGGTCGGCAGCTTCAGCGCCTCGCCGAGATGGGCGGTGTCCTCGTCCCGGTCGAAACCGGGTTCGTTGGTGGCCACTTCGAACAGCACCCCGCCCGGCGTGCGGAAATAGATCGCCCAGAAATAATCGCGGTCGATCACCGGCGTCACCTGATAGCCGGTATCCATCAGCGCCTTGCGCACCTCCAGCTGCTTTTCACGGTTTTCGACCGCAAAGGCGATGTGGTGCACGGACCCCGCACCCAGCCGCGCGCCAGAAATATTCGGCATGGTTTCGATGTCGATGAAGTCGGCACCGTTGCCGCCGGGAATACCGAGGCGCAGAACGCCATCCTGACGGTCCACTTCCTGATAGCCCATGAATTTCAAAAGCTCGGCCGTCGCACCTTCATCGCGAAGACGCAGCGAGGCGCCCTGAAAACCATGGATCGCCTGATCCGCGCCGACGCCATTGCCGATCCACTGCGCACGGTTGTCATCCCTGACCTCGACCAGCGCAAAACCGTCGCCATCGGGACCTGCGAAATGCAGACGCTTGTTGCCGAAGGCTTCATCGGCCTTCAGGCCATCCACGCCGGCCTTGGAAAGACGGTCCTGCCAGTAGCCGAGCGATCCTTCCGGAACGGAAAACAGCGTCGTGCCCACCTCACCGGTGCCGGGACGGCCGCGGGCGATATGCGGGAACGGAAAGTAAGTCATGACGGAGCCGGGCGTGCCGACTTCATCGCCATAATAGAGATGATAGACGTCAGGCGCGTCGAAATTGACCGTCTTCTTCACCCGGCGCAGGCCAAGCGTATCGGTGAAAAAACTGTTGTTCTGGCGCGCGCTCGCCGCCATGGACGTGACGTGGTGCAGGCCCTTGATCTGGTTGAGCATGATAAACCCCTTTTGCCTGGCGGGCCTCACGGTTGGGGCCTGCCCTGTTCATGGCGTAAAGATGGGGTAACAGCGCTCTCAGGCATAGAGTGGACAACGGGAACGGATTGTTCCCGAATGATGAACGATAAAACCGACTGTTCAACGGGCCCGATAAGGCAGCTCAATGATCGTCGGCGACGCCCAAGGTCCAGTAGCCGACAGCGCGCAGCGATGCTTTCGGGAAAGCTACCTCGTCGGTGAGGAAGGATTTTGCCGCCCTCGCCTCGGATTTTTCGCAGGCGACAAAGACATGCAGGCCGTCATGATCCGCGCTCCAGCCATGGTCGCGCAGCGCCTTTTCGATGAGGCCCGCGGTGCCGGCGGGCTTGCCGCGGCGATAAAGCCATGTCCACTCGACATTTGCCGCGCAGACGATCTCCTGCCGCTCGGCTTCATCGTCAATCTCGGCATAGACGCTGAGTTTTTTGCCGGCCGGCATTTCGGCGGCCATGCGCAGCATCACCGGCAGCGCCGTTTCGTCACCGGCAAAGACATAACGCTCGGCTTCCGGGCAGACACCGCTCGGGCCGATGATGCCGAGAACATCGCCGGGCTTCGCCGTCGCGCCGAAGGTTGCGCCCGGCATATGGTCGCCCTCATGCATGACGAAGTCGATATCGACTTCACCGCGCGCGATATCGCCGGAACGGATGGTGTAGACACGCCGTGTGAGAAGATCGTCGCCCGCCGGCCAGACGATGGCGCCGGTGGGCGCAAGATAAGGCCAGACCGGCGCGCGGGCCTGATCCGGCACCAGAAGCAGGCGCACATGCATGCCGCCGGTCAGCAGCCTTTCGATGCCGCTTTCGATGGAAACCACCAGCCGGCGCATATGCGGCGTCAGATTATAAGCGCGGGCAACCTTGCCGACGAAAAGATTGGGCAGTTCACGCTGCTCCGCGCCATGGCCGCTCCAGCGGAAATCGAGCCCCGTCTCGCCGGAGAATTCGACGATATGCTCGGCGACCATCGCCTTTACCGACATCAATATATGTTCGGAAATGCAGCTCACCCTTGCGGCGAAACGCCCGCCCTCGGCGCTGAAGCTGCCATGGCCGTATTCCGTCTTGAACCGCACCGTAGCACCTTCGCGGTCCATCTCCATATGCTCGGAAAAATGATCCTCGAAGGCATCGACGATCGACAGCGGATCGGGCAGCGAGACGGAGGTTTCGGCAGACAGGAGAGACACGGGCATAATCCTTCACTTCGTAGTCCGGTTATCTTTAATCCCGACAACCGCAAAGCGTAAAGGTATTTTATGAGTGTCTAGAGAAGGTTTTTGTCGCTTCCCACCGTTTCCGGCAATTGCCAGTCGATCGGCTGGCGGCCATGGGAGGCGAGAAAGGCGTTTGCCTTGGAAAAATGGCCGTTGCCGAAAAAGCCGTTATGGGCCGAAAGTGGGGACGGATGCGGCGAGCGCAGCACGAGATGCTTGCGCTGATCCACGAAGGCCGCCTTCTTCTGGGCATAGGAACCCCAGAGCAGGAAGACGACATGGTCGCATTCGTCGTTGACGGCGCGGATCACGGCGTCGGTGAATTTTTCCCAGCCCTGCCCCTGATGCGAGGCGGCGCGGGATTCCTCCACCGTCAGCACGCTGTTGAGCAATAGCACGCCCTGTTTCGCCCAGCTTTCCAGAAAGCCGTGACCTACCGGGCGAATGCCGAGATCGCTCTGCAATTCCTTGTAGATATTGACGAGCGAAGGCGGAATGCGCACGCCGGGCTGGACGGAAAAGCACAGCCCATGCGCCTGACCGAGCCCGTGATAGGGGTCCTGGCCTAAAATGACGACCTTGACCTCATCGAGAGGCGTGAGATCCAGCGCCCGGAAATATTCCGCACCCTTCGGAAAGATGCGCTTGCCGGCGGTCTTTTCGGCAAGCAGGAACTCTTTCAGCTTCAGCATATAGGGGCTGGCGAATTCACCGGAAAGAACGCGTTTCCAGCTATCCTCGAGTTTGACGCCTGCCTCTGCCATGCCCGCCTCTCCCATAATCGCGTTTATTTGAACCGGTTACCGCGTTGCAGCACTTCGATCTTGTAACCGTCCGGATCGCAGATGAAAAAGTATTTCGCGAAAGGCTGGCCCTTATAATCGGCTTCGATGATTTTTCCCGGGGAAAGGCCGATCTCGGTGAAGCGCTGGTGCTCGCCATCCACATCGGCCACGCTGACCGCAAGGTGACCATAACCATCGCCCAGCGCATAGGGCACTTCGCGACCCCGGTTGACGGTCAGTTCCAGCTCGAAATCGCCCTCGGCGTTGCTGAGATAGATCAGCGTGAAGTTTTCGAACTCGGCGCGTTCCGCAACCTCAAGCCCGAAAGCCTGTTTGTAAAATTCCACCGAACGCTTTTCGTCCAGCACCCGGACCATCGAGTGGATCAGCTTGGCCATGGTGTTTTCCTTCTTCTTCCTGTTGACGGCCCGGTTATGCTCCGGGCATCGCGGCCAAGGGGATAAAGACAGTGTGCTTCGCTTTCAACCCTAAAGGCGCTCTGCGACAGGACGTAACGGCCCGATCACGGCAAATGTGATGGCAAAAACCCCCTGGTTTTTCCGGTGCGGTTGGGACCTGCGGCAACGAGACCGCATGGTTTTGGCTCTGCCGCTCTATCCTGAGTGGTGAACTCATGATACCGGCTAGGCATGCGCCTTTTATACCTCTGTCTTGGCTGGCTTATGGTCGCGACCGGCATTGTCGGCGCATTTCTTCCCGTCTTGCCCACCACGCCGTTCCTGCTTCTGGCGCTCTGGTGTTTTTCCCGCTCCTCGCCAAAACTCGAGGCATGGCTGCTGACCCACCCCAGATTCGGCCCTTCGCTGCGGCGATGGCGCGAACGCGGCGCAATCGCCCGCAATGCCAAGGTCGCAGCGCTTTCTGCCATGTCCGTCAGTTACGCCGCTTTCTGGTTTCTGAGCGAGCCGCCGCCGCTGCGCGCGGCCATCGTCGCCGCCGTCATGCTCGGCTCTGCGCTCTTCATCGCCACCCGCCCGGAAAGCTGAGGCGAAGGACAGGTCCTTAACGGTGGCGCGACTGCGGCAGCACGTAAGGAATATGCCGTGCCGGCAGCCGGCCGACGACACCGCCAATGCCATAGACCCTTGCAATCGTCTCGTCGCTGATCGTTTCCAGCGAGGGGCCGCTCGCCGTCACCCGGCCGCCATGCATGACGATAAGTTGATCGGCAAATTCCGCCGCAAGGTTGAGGTCGTGCAGGATGGCGAGCACCAGCCCGCCGCCGCTTGCAAAGTCGCGCGCCGTTTCCAGCACCGCGATCTGGTGGCCGATATCGAGACTTGCGGTAGGCTCGTCGAGGAAGAGCGCCCGCGCCTCGCCATTTTCCATCGGGTTCGGCACCTGCGCCAGCGCCCGGGCAAACTGCACCCGCTGCTGTTCTCCGCCGGAGAGCATGTTGTAGGACCGCTGCTCGAAACCGCGCAGCCCGGCCTTGGCGAGCGCGCGGCGGGCCTGCTCTTCCGGCGCGCGAGACCCCTGTGCGACAGCCCCCATCCGCACGATTTCGAGCGCGGTGAAGGGGAAAGCAAGCTGGGTGCTCTGCGGCAGCACCGCCCTGAGACGGGCGAGCTGGACCGGCGTGAAGGCCGGCAGGTCGATGTCGTTATAGGTCACCGAACCGCCCTCGGCGCGCATTTCGCCCGAGAGAACCTTCATCAGCGTGGATTTGCCCGCACCGTTGGGGCCGATGATGACATTGACCTTGCCGGGCTTCAGATCGACGCTGACCGCATCGAGAAGCCGGCGGCCGGAGCGGATGAGGGTGAGGTTTTCGGCCCGGATCATGACATGTTCCGCATGGAAAAACCGCCGCGTCCCAATAGCAGGAACAGGAAGACCGGCGCACCGATGAGCGCCGTGACGACGCCGATGGGCAGTTCCGCCGGCGACGCGACGGTGCGGGCGAAACTATCGGCCAGAAGCAGAAGCGCCGCCCCGCCAAGCGCCGATGCCGGCAGCAGGAAGCGGTGCGACGGGCCGATGGCGAGCCGCAGAAGATGCGGCACGACGATGCCGACAAAACCGATGGAGCCGGCCGCCGCCACGCTTGCCCCGCAGGCGGCGGCAACGGCCAGAATGACGATCCGCTTCAGCCGCTGCACCGGAATGCCCATGTGAAAGGCAGCGGCATCGCCGAGAATGAGCGCATCCAGCCCGCGCGCGACGAAGGGAATGATGGCGAGCACGATGACGATGAAGGGCAAGGTGGCGAGCACCTTGGCGGGCGTGGCCCCGCCGAGCGAACCGAGCGACCAGAAGGTAATGTCGCGCAGCGCCCGGTCATCGGCCATGAAAATCATCAGCCCCATCAGCGCAGCGCTGATCGCCGCCACCGCAATGCCGGCCAGAATGAGCGTGGTGGTGGAGGTGGCGCCGTCCTTCGTCGCGATCAGGTAAAGCACCCAGGTGTTCAGCAACCCGCCGAAAAACGCCATCAGCGGCAGAAAATGCGGGCCGAAAAACACGGCGACGGTGGCAAGCGCGCCTTCCCCGAGAGAAATGGCCGCGACCGCGAACAGCGCCGCACCCGAGGTGACACCGACAATGCCGGGATCGGCCAGCGGATTGCGGAACAGGCCCTGCATCATCGCCCCCGAAACGGCAAGTCCCGCGCCGATCAACATGCCGAGCGCCGTGCGCGGCAGACGAACCGCCTCGAGAATGACCCTGTCCCGCGCATCGAGCTGATCGGCACCGCCGGTGAAATAGGCCCAGAGTTCGGACATGCCGACGCCCGTGGGTCCGCTGACCAGCGACACGCCACAGGCAAACAGCAGGATGCCGACGAGCACGGCAAGAGTGACGACCCCCTGGCGGGATCTGTCTCCCGCAACCCTGCCTTCAGCGGAACTCAAGGCGGCAAGGCTCACGGCTTCACCACCTCAGGATAGAGCTTAGCTGCCAGCTCGCGGCCCGCAGCGGGCGTGCGCGGGCCAAAACCGATGAGATAAAGCCCATCCATGCTGATGAGCGCCTTGCTGGCGGCGGCAGGCGTGGACTGGAAGGCCGGCAGCGCGAAGATCTCTTCCGCCTTTGCGGCATGATCGCCGCGCGCCATGGTCAGCACCAAATCGGGTGCCGCGGCAATGACCGCCTCATCCGTCAGCGGCTTGTAACCATTGATCTCCTGCGCCGCATTGATGCCGCCCGCCATTTCGATGATCGCGGCCGCTTCGGTATCCTTGCCCGCCGCCATGATGCGGCCGCCGGCGGTGGAAAGCACGAAGAGAACCCGCTTTCTGCCCTTTTCCGGCACGGCGGCGACATCTTTGGCGAGCGCATCGAGCCCGGCCTTGGTCTCGGCAGCCAGCGCCTTCGCCTTGTCAGAAAGCCCGACCGCCGCGCCGACATCCTCGATCTTTTTGGGGATGGCGTCGCCGCTCGGCGGCGTATCGACGGTGACGAAAGGCACCGCACTCGCCTTCAGGATGGCGATGACATCGGCCGGGCCGGACCCGTCTTCGGAGAGGATGAGATCGGGCTTCTGCGACAGGATGCCTTCCGACGAGAGCGCCCGCATGTAACCGATATCCGGCTTGGCAAATGCATCGGCCGGATAGCTGCTGGTGCTGTCACGCGCAACGACGCGGTCTCCTGCGCCCAGCGCATAAAGGATTTCGGTGACCGTGCCGCCCACCGCGACGATGCGTTTCGCTTCCGGATTGCCCTTATCCGAAGCCATGGCGGCAGGTGCGGCAAAGGCGATTGCGGCGGGCACGAGAGCGGCGAAAACGAAGGAACGAAGGCGGGAATTCAACATGGCGCTATCCTGAAACACGACCCGGCGCGGCTTTCCCTGCGCCAATTAATCTTGAGTTCTTTACACATGTTTATGGGCGGCGCAATCGATAAGTGGAGTAAATTTGTTCGCTTTGTCGTGAACCCCTTTCCAACCTCCCCGCGGCTGGATATCCTGACTCAAACTGGAAACTTAAAGGGAGAATTTCATGTTTATCGCAATGAACCGTTTTCGTGTCGTTCCGGGTTATGAAGAAACCTTCGAATCCATCTGGCGCGAGCGCAAATCGCATCTGAGCGAATTGCCGGGCTACATCGAATTTCACATGCTGAAAGGCCCGAAGGCAGATGACCACACGCTTTATGCCTCGCACACCGTCTGGGCCACCAAGGACGATTTCCTCGCCTGGACGAAATCCGAACAGTTCCGCGCCGCCCACGCCAAGGCCGGCGAAAACCGCGGCAAGGTGGAATATCTCTCCGGCCCGCATTTCGAAGGCTTCGACGTCATCATCCATGAAGACAAGAATGGCGAACGCCGTTCGATTGCCGCCTGAGGCCGCCCGATGAGCATTGCAGCCCAAAAGACCGACGACGACAGGCAGGCCCGCGCCGCCGCTGCGCTCGCCGAAAAGCCCGATGGCATCGTGGAGGCCATCGCCGCCAAGGCCGAGGTGACGCCGGCCGAAATTCTGGCGATCCTGCCGGAAGGTGCCGCCGTTTCCGCTGCCGCCGACCGCTTCGACGCCATCTGGAACGAGATGCGCGGCTGGGGCGAAGTCCTGATGATCGTGCAGACCGGCGATATCGTGTTCGAAGTGCCGGGCCACCTGCCGGAAGGCAGCGAAAGCCACGGCTGGTTCAACATCCACGGCGACAGCCCCATCGGCGGTCACATCAAGAAGGACAATTGCGCCGGCATCACCTTCGTCGATCGCGGCTTCCACGGCCGCCGCTCCTGTTCCGTCTGGTTCATGAACGCCGCCGGCAACGCCATGTTCAAGATTTTCGTCCGCCGCGACGAGAACAAGGAACTGCTGGCCGGGCAGCTGGCGAAGTTCGAAGCGCTGCGGGACGGTTTCCGCGGCTGAGTAGGCACAGGGCTGCCACATCGAGAGTGGCAGCCCTTCCTTCGGGCGTTATCCAACGATGTGAGAAACCCGTTTCGGAGCAAATAATTATCGTTTAACGATAAAAAATCTTGTAAAATCGATATTCTTGATCGAGATTGGCCGCCGTCGGCCGATCCAGCCGTCATTTGAAAAAGGAATTTCGATGATGAAGAAATTATTCACCGCCGCCATGGCGAGCGTGTTGCTGCAGACCTGCCTCGTCTTACTCCCCGCGCAGGCAGCGGGCGGTCAGGACCCTGTCGCGGCAGAACGTACTCTCAGAACCGTTCTGGAGGAGGCGCGTAGCGGCAACGTCAATCTCTCGCGCTTCGAAGATGACATTGTCGCCGATGTCCGGGCCAATGCCGGAGCGGTTTCTGGCGAAATCAAACGCCGTGGCAAGGTAACGGCAATGCAATATCTCGGAAGACAGGCGACCGAGGCGGGTGACCTTCACAAATTCAAGGTCACTTTCGAAAAAGGCCAGATGCTCTGGTCGCTCATTCTCAACGCGCGGGGTCAGATCGCCAATATCGATATGGAAGCCCCCTGACATCTTTGCCTTTGCCTTTATCTGTGCCGGTGGGATGCAGCGTGCAGCCCGCCGGTATCTGACTCGATTGACGTTATAAATTTATCGCCTTACATGAATTGAAAGAACAGGAACTTCGGGATCACTGATGACAGACCCATCCGTCAGCCGCCGCATCGGCCGTGTCAGCCGTATCCTGATTTGGCTCGCCTTCCTGCTCGCAGGCCTTCTCGTGGCCGGTTACGCCGCCATATGGGCTGATGCGGAAACCCTGCGGACGGTGATCGAAGACCAGATCCTGCCGCCCGCCACCCCTTACCGCCTGACGGACTTGGTTCGTGTTACGGGTTTTATCATCGGGCTTCTGCCGCTTGTGGCCGCGCTTTGCGCCCTCTGGTTCGCCATCCATCTGTTCCGCCTTTTCGAAAGGGGCGAAGTCTTTATGCCGGCCTCCGGTAAAGCGATAATACACATTGGCGTAGCGCTCGTCGCCATTCTGCCGGCGCAGATCATCATGACCGGCTTCGCTTCCTTTCTGCTGACGATGGGCAATCCTGTTCCGAGCATTTCCTTTTCTTTTGAGAGCACGCAGATGCTCGTAGGCTTTGCGGGCGGGCTAATGATCGTCGTTGGCTGGGTGCTGGGAGAAGCGACGCGCATCGCCGATGAAAACCGCGAATTCATCTAGGAAACGCCCGTGCCGATCATCGTCAATCTGGATGTCATGCTTGCAAAACGGAAGATGCGATCAAAGGAACTCGCAGCGCGTATCGGCATTACCGAACAGAACCTCTCGATCCTGAAAGCCGGAAGGGCGAAAGGCGTGCGCTTCGAGACCCTCGAAAAGATTTGCGACGTGCTGGACTGCCAGCCCGGCGACCTTCTCGAATACAGGCATGGCCCCTCTGCCGTCGCGAATGATGCCGCGGGCGAAGTCTGAAGGCGACAGGCAGCCCCCTTCGGTTCATCGCCCGTTCAGTGCCGTTTTTTATCATCCGCTGAAATTCGAACGGCACCAGCACGGAGCAAGCACCATGACCGACCGCCAACCTCTTCTTTCGCGCCGCAGTTTCGCCGGGCTTGTTGCGCTTGCGCCGCTTTTTGCAGCGGGCGGCGCGGCTGCCGCACCTGCAAGCCTGCGCGGCAGCGTTTCCTATCGTGAACGCATCGCCCTGCCGCCGGGCGCGACCGTTACGGTGCGTCTGATCGACGTTTCGCTTGCGGATGCGCCCTCGCAGACGATTGCCGAAACCACCATTCGCCCCCGTGGCCAGGTGCCCGTACCCTTCGTGCTGCGTTATGATGACCGAGACATCCGTGGCCGCCGCTCCTATGCGTTGAGCGCCGAAATCCGCGACCGCGACCGGCTGCTCTTCACCACCACGCGCCGTTATTCGGTGCTGACCGGCGGTCGCGACGATACCGACCTCGTACTTGAGCGCGTCGGCGCGGGTCCGGGTCGGCCGGAGCCGGAAGCCGGTATCGACGGGCGCTGGCTGGTGCAGGACATCCGTGGCGAGCGGGTTCGCGGCCGCCGTCAGGCGACGCTGGAAATTACCCGCGAGGGCCGCGTTTCCGGCAATGCCGGTTGCAACGGCATCGGTGGCGAGGTGAAGATCAGCCGCAACCGCATCGATTTCGGCCGGATGATTTCCACCCAGATGGCCTGCGCGCCTGACATCATGCGCCAGGAACGGCAGTTCATCGAAGCGTTGGAAGGCGCCCGCTCGTTCAGGCTGGAGCCGCGCCGGGGCACGCTCGAACTGCTCGACGGCCGCGGCCGCACGGCGATGCGCCTGCGCCGCGCCTGAGGCCGGCAACCTGCCGCAACACCCTGCGTCGCCGTACTGGCCCAAACGGTGCTGGCCATGGAACATTCCATGTCGCTTCCGGCACGGCGCGCTGCCCTTTCCCGCCCTATGACTTTGGCTGCGTTCGTCTTGACGCTTTGCTCCGCCGCGGAGCTGCGCTATGGAACGCGCCAAACTGCGCCGGTTGATGCCGGCGCGACGTCTTTGAGGGAAAACGAATGACATCCTATGTTCTGACCGTAGCCTGCAAATCGACCCGTGGCATTGTGGCTGCGATTTCCGGTTATCTGGCGGAAAAAGGCTGCAACATCGTCGACAGTTCGCAGTTCGACGACCTCGAGACCGGCAAGTTCTTCATGCGCGTCTCCTTCATCTCCGAAGAAGGCGCCACCCTTGAGGCCATCACCGACGGCTTCAAGCCGGTGGCGGAAAAATTCGGTATGGAGGCGGATATCTATCCGGACGGCCAGCGCATGAAGACGCTGTTGATGGTCTCCCGTTTCGGCCATTGCCTCAACGACCTGCTCTATCGCTGGAAGATCGGCGCATTGCCGATCGACATCGTCGGCGTCGTCTCCAACCATTTCGATTACCAGAAGGTCGTCGTCAACCACGACATTCCCTTCCACCACATCAAGGTGACGAAGGAGAATAAACCCAAAGCCGAAGCTCAGCTAATGGACCTGATCGAGACCAGCGGCACGGAACTCGTCGTGCTGGCGCGCTACATGCAGGTTCTGTCCGACGACATGTGTCGGAAGATGTCTGGCAAAATCATCAACATCCACCATTCCTTCCTGCCGAGCTTCAAGGGCGCCAACCCCTACAAGCAGGCCTATGAGCGCGGTGTGAAGCTGATCGGTGCCACGGCCCATTACGTCACCGCCGATCTCGACGAAGGCCCGATCATCGAGCAGGACACGGTGCGCATCACCCATGCGCAGAGCGCCGACGACTATGTCTCGCTTGGCCGCGATGTCGAAAGCCAGGTGCTGGCCCGCGCCATCCACGCCCATATCCACCACCGCACCTTCATCAACGGCAACCGCACCGTCGTCTTCCCGCCAAGCCCGGGAAGTTATGCTTCCGAGCGGATGGGGTGAACCCTTCGTCATTGACGAAATGACAACTACAGTTTACATTGCGCCATGCTCACGATCCGGGAAACAAGCGAGTTTGCCGACTGGCTGGCGGGTCTGCGCGATGTGCAGGCACGCGCCCGCATAGCACGGCGCATTTACCGGCTGGCGGACGGCAATCCCGGAGACGTGAAACCGGTTGGCGAAGGCGTCAGCGAACTCAGGATAGACCTTGGACCCGGATATCGGGTCTATTTTGTCCGGCACGGCGATGTCGTCATCATATTGCTGTGTGGCGGCGACAAGGCATCGCAGTCCCGCGACATCGCCAGAGCCAAGAAACTGGCCAGAGCGCTCAAGGAGTGAGACCATGCCACTTGTGACACGCGATTACGATGCTGCCCGCTACCTTGATAGTGACGAAGCGCTTGCCGCTTACATCGCCGACGCCACAGAAAGCGGCGACGCACAGGAGCTTGCCCATGCGCTGGGCGTCGTGGCGCGGGCCAAGGGCATGACTGACCTTTCGAGGCAAACCGGCCTTCCCCGCCAGACCTTGTACAAGGCGCTGAGCGGCGAGGGAAATCCCGAACTGGCGACGATTGCCAAGGTCGCCGACGCGCTGGGCTACAGGCTCTCGCTGGTGGCGAAATCGCCTGCAGACACAGCCGCCTGATAAACCCGGCGGGCTACGGCGCCTTTTCCACGCCACCAAACATCACCCGCGCCCTCAGCCCACGCCCCTCCGCGCCATCCTCCAGCGTCAGCCGCCCGCCGAACAGCCCGGCGATCTCTTCGATGATGGCGAGGCCGAGGCCGGCGCCGGGGGCGGCGTTAGCTTCGCCGCGGGCAAAGCGCTGGCGCACCATGGCGCGTTTTTCCGGAGGGATGCCGGGGCCGTTATCTTCCACTTCCAGCCAGACGGCGTCCGTCTCCTTGCCGACGCGGACGGTGACTTCCGCGCCACGACCGGCATAGTTGATGGCATTGGAAACGAGATTGCCGATCAGTTCGCCGATCAGGAGCGGCTCGGCGAGAATGGCGACCTCCCCCTCGCCTTCGAAACCGAGATCGATGCCGGCTTCGGCCGCACGCGGCACGAAATCGGCCGTCACATTCTGCGCAACGGCCACGAGATCGATTGCGGAAAAATCATGTTTTTCGCTGGAGCCGGCGGCATCGATATTGGCCATGCGCAGCAGCTGGGCGAGGATATGTTCGGCATGGGCCACCGAAGCACCGCCCTTCAGTGCCGCCACCTGCGCTTCCTCAAGGCTCGCGGCGCGGGCGGAAAGCGCAAGCTGCGTGCTGATGATGGCAAGCGGCGTGCGCAGCTGGTGGCTGGCATTGCCGGTGAAATGCCGGAGCGCGTCGAGCGCCGATTGCAGCCGCACCATGAAGGAATTGACCGTTTCCACCAGATTTTCCACCTCCACCGGCACGGATTGGCGGATGGGGTGCAGGTCGTTCGGGCTGCGCTCGGCAATCGCTTCGCTGAGCCGGTAAAGCGGTCTGAGCGAAATCGTCACCGCGATCCAGACGATGATCGCCGCCCCCACAATCATCAACAGCAGGCGCAGCGCCGAGCGCAGGATGATCGCCTGAGCCAGCTGGCTGCGGGCAATGGTGGTTTCGGCTACCGTTACGGAAAAAGGCACGGAATTGATGCCCGTGGAAGCGAAACGGCGGATCGCAGCGATGCGGATCGGCTCGTCGCGGAACACGGCATCGCGATAGGCAGGGATATCGCCCGCCGGGTTCTCCACCGTCGGCAGGTTCTGGTAGCCGGTCAGGAATTGCCCGTTCGGCCCGTCGACACGGTAAAACACCCGGTCCTGTGCGGCCGATGTCAGCATTTCCAGCGCCACATAGGGAATATCGACTTCCAGCGAGCCGTCCTCGGCCACCACCACCCGCTCGGCAATGGCAAGCGCGGAACCTGATAGTACCCGGTCGGAGACGACATTGGCGGTATTGACCGCCTCACGCCAGGTATCGGTCAGCGCAACGCAGCCGATAATGGCGGTGGAGATGAGAAGCCAGCCTAAAAGACGCCGCCTGAGCGAATAGGCGGCCTGTCTCATTCAGCCATCTCCGGCAGTTTTTCGAGATAATAACCGATGCCGCGCGCCGTCTTCACCGTCAACCCGTGCGGCGCGAGCCGCTTGCGCAGGCGGCTGACATATTGCTCGATGGCATTGGCGGAAATATCGTCGTCGAAGCCGGTCAGCGACTGAACGATGGCTTCCTTGGCGACGACCTTGCCGGCCCGCATGAACAGCACTTCAAGCAGCGCCACCTCGCGCGCCGGAATATCGAGCGGACGCCCATCCGCCGAAAAGGTGCGGGAATTGAGATCGAAAAGCACCTTGCCGAAACTCAGCGCCGAGGAGCGCAGCCCGGCATTGCGGCGCAGCAGCACGCGCACCCTCGCCTCGAATTCGGTGATATCGAATGGCTTGATCATGTAGTCGTCAGCGCCGAGATCGAGCCCCTTGACCTTTTCCTCCGGCGTGCCGCGCGCCGTCAGGATCAGCACCGCCGCCTTGTCCTGGCGCGAACGCATGGAGCGCAGCACCTCGATACCGTCCATTTCCGGCAGGTTGAGATCGAGAATGACGAGGTCGAAACTTTCCGCCGCAATCGCCGCATCGGCGGAAGCGCCATCGGACACCACATCCACGGCATAACCGCTGCCGCGCAACAGCGCCGACAGCCCCTCCGACAGCACCTGATTGTCCTCGACCAGCAAAATACGCAAATCGTCCCTCCCACAGCATTGCCGAGTTTAACCAGACCCTTACCGCTTGTGAATGGCCAGCGCCTGCTGCATGATCTTTTCCATGCGTATCTGCCTTCTCCTCTGTCTCTGTCTTTGCACGGCCTCGCCAGCGCTTGCGCAAGTCGCCGTCTTTCCGGCACCTTCCGGCAAAGCGGATGCCGAAACGCTGGTGGTCTATTCCTCGCTGGACGAACCGCTGGCGACACCGATGATCGAGGGTTTCCAGAAGGCCAATCCCGATATCGCCGTCCATTATGAGGATATGCTGACCGGCGAGATTTACGACCGCATCGTGAAGGAAACCGATGCGGGCAAAAAGACCGCCGATTTCGCCTTTTCCTCCGCCATGGATTTGCAGGTGAAGCTGAGCAATGACGGTTATGCCCAGCGTTCCGACCTCGCCATGAGCGCCCGCTGGCCCGCCTGGGCGAACTGGCGCAACACCGCTTACGCGCTGACTTTCGAGCCGGCGGTTTTCGTTTATCACAAGCCGAGCTTCACCACCGAAGAACCGCCAGCCAGCCGCGCCGAATTCGTCGATTATCTCGAACGCAACGCCAAGCAAGTGCATGGCCGCATCGCCACCTACGACATCGAACGCTCCGGCGTCGGTTTCCTGTTCATGTCGCGCGATCAGGAGCAGTTCGGCGATATATGGAACGTCATCAAGGCCATGGGCGCGGCGGGCGTGAAGGTCTATTCCACCTCCTCGGCCATTCTGGAACGTGTTTCCGACGGCCGTTTCGTGCTGGGTTATAATATTCTCGGCTCATATGCGGCCGACTGGGCCTCGCGCCACCCCGATGTCGGCATCGTGCTGCCGAAAGACTATACCGTCGTCATGTCGCGCATCGGGCTGGTGCCGGAAGCCGCCGCCAACCCGGCGCTCGGCCGCCGTTATCTGGAATTCTTTATGTCGAAGGAGGGCCAGACGATCATGGCCCGGCAGTTGCAGATCCCCGCCGTCAGCCCGGAAGTGGCGGGCGAAAACACCGCCAACACCATGCAGGCCATCCACGGCGCACAATTGCGCCCCGTGCCCGTCAGTCCCGGCCTGATGGTCTATCTGGATCAGGTCAAACGCAGCCGCCTGATCGAGCGCTGGAACGAGGCGTTGCGGTCGCAGTAGTTCCCCCCTCATTCCTGTGCTTGTCACAGGAATGAGGGTGTGGAGAAAGCTTCAAAGGCGCAAAACAAAGCCGTCCCACACGCCACAGTAGACGTCCGATACAAATTAATAGAGAGTAAATGCGCAAGGACTTGCGTAGCGTCAGTTAGATGACAGCTTTCTGTGATGCTCTGCAATTCTTCTTCATTCCGTGGAGGCGGAAGAAGATGCGGGAGGAAATCCAGGATTGCCAAGGCCCCACGCTGAGCATTCAGCGCCGGCGCAGACGCGTCCGAAAAGCCCCCCGCATAAACGAAAAACGACGCCCAAAAAGGGCATCCTGAGGAGGGTTTTCCAAGTGAAGCATTTTCTTATCGGCACATTCCTGGCGGGCGTGATCGCGCTTCCGGCGGTTGCAGCGGACTACACCATCATCGCCCCGGCAAATCCCGGCGGCGGCTGGGACCAGACCGCGCGCTCCCTGCAGACCGTGCTGCAGGAAGAAGGCATTTCCAAGAGCGTTCAGGTGCAGAACGTACCGGGCGCAGGCGGCACCATCGGTCTTGCGCAGTTCGCCAGCCAGCAGAAGGGCAACCCGAACGCTCTCATCGTCGGCGGTTACGTCATGGTCGGCGCGATCCTCACCAACAACGCGCCCGTCACCCTCAAGGAAGTTACGCCGATCGCCCGTCTGACCGGCGAATATGAAGCCATCGTCGTTCCGGCATCCTCGCCGCTGAAGACCATCGGCGACCTCATCGACCAGCTCAAGAAGGATCCGGGCAGCGTTTCCTGGGGCGGCGGCTCCGCTGGCGGCACCGACCATATCGCCGTTGGCCTTATTGCCAAGGCAGCCGGTGTCGACCCGACCAAGATCAACTACATCGCTTATTCCGGCGGCGGCGAAGCGCTTGCCTCGATCCTCGGTTCGCAGGTGACTGCCGGTATTTCGAGCTACGGCGAATTCGAGAGCCAGGTAAAGGCCGGCACGCTGCGCCTGCTCGCAGTTTCCAGCGAAGAGAAGCTGGAAGGCGTCGATGCGCCGACGCTGAAGGAAAGCGGTCTCGATGTCGTCGTCCAGAACTGGCGCATGGTCGCCGCTCCTCCCGGCCTGACGCCGGAGCAGGAAAAGGCCGTCAATGCCGACATCGAAAAGCTGGTGAAGTCCGCCAAGTGGCAGGAAACCCTGAAGACCAAGAGCTGGATGGACACCTATCTCGCCGGTGACGAATTCAAGGCGCAGCTCGCCAAGGATACCGACGCCACCGCCGCCATCCTCAAAGACATCGGACTGGTAAAATGAGCCAGGGTTCCAACCCTTCGCAGCATCAAAAGCGCCGCCCTGACTGGGCGGCGCTGGCGATCGCCATCTTCCTCGTCATCATCGCCTGCGTAATCTTCTGGGATAGCGCCCGCCTCGCCAGCGTCACCGGTTATTCGCCGGTCGGCCCGGCAACGGTGCCTTATGCCATCGGCTTCTGTCTTATCGGCCTGGCGCTGTGGACGGCCATCGAGGCCTGGCGCGGTGATTTTCCCGAACGCGACAAACAGGAAATCGCCCCGGTTATCTGGGTCGTCGCCGGCCTTGCCGCGCAGATGTTGCTGCTCAACGTCGCGGGTTTCTCCATTGCCACCGGCCTGCTTTTCGCCTTTACGGCGCGCGCCTTCGGCAAACGCAAGCTCTGGTATTCGATCCCCATCGGCATCGCCCTGAGCTTCTTCATCTGGTTCATCTTCGCGCGGCTGCTGCAGCTTTCGCTACCCGCCGGGCCTCTGGAACGGCTGTTGTTCTAACAGCCATTCCGACCAAAATTTGAGATCACAGGAAACCGCAGGCGCGCAATGACGCATATGCCAGCCGTTCCGCCCGCCCATCGGGTCCACTTGGGGGACATCTGTCCATGAGTACCTTTGAATTCCTGCTGCACGGTCTTGAGGTTGCCGCCCAACCCATGAACCTGCTCTATGCGCTGATCGGCGTGACACTCGGCACCGCCGTCGGCGTTCTGCCCGGCATCGGGCCTGCGCTGACCGTGGCGCTGCTTCTGCCCGTTACCTACAGGCTCGATCCCGCCGGTTCGCTCATCATGTTCGCCGGCATCTATTATGGCGGCATGTATGGCGGCTCGACCACCTCGATCCTGCTCAACACGCCGGGCGAAAGCGCCTCGATCGTGACCGCGCTTGAAGGCAACAAGATGGCCCGCAAGGGCAGAGGCGGTCCGGCCCTTGCCACCGCCGCCATCGGCTCCTTCGTCGCCGGCCTTATCGCCACCATCGCACTCGCCTTCATCGCGCCCTATATCGTCAAGCTGGCGCTGGTCTTCGGCCCGCGTGAATATTTCGCGCTGATGGTGCTCGCCTTCGTTACCGTTTCCTCCGCTTTCGGGGATTCGGCGCTACGCGGCCTTACCTCGCTGTTCATCGGCTTTGCGCTTGCCATCGTCGGCATCGACCAGCTGACCGGCCAGACCCGCATGAGCTTCGGCATTCCCGACCTGCTCGACGGCGTGGAAGTAACGACGCTTGCGGTCGCCATGTTCGCCATCGGCGAAACCCTGTTCATCGTCGCCCAGGGCAGCACCGGCCCGGACAAGGTCGAAGCCGTGAAAGGCTCCGTCTGGATGAGCGCGCAGGACTGGGCACGCTCGTGGAAAGCCTGGCTGCGCGGCACGCTCATCGGCTTCCCCATCGGCGCCATGCCGGCGGGCGGCGCTGAAATCGGCACCTTCCTGTCCTATGCCACCGAAAAGAAGCTGACCAAATATCCGGAAGAATTCGGCCATGGCGCCATTGAAGGCGTCGCAGGTCCGGAAGCCGCCAACAATGCCTCCGCCGCCGGTACGCTGGTGCCGCTCTTGACGCTCGGCCTGCCCACGACGGCGACCGCCGCCATCATGCTCGCCGGCTTCCAGCAATATGGCCTTCAGCCCGGCCCGCTGCTGTTCGCCACCAATCCGCAGCTGGTCTGGGGCCTGATCGCCAGCCTGTTCATCGCCAACCTGATGCTGCTGGTTCTGAACCTGCCGCTCGTCGGCCTGTGGGTGAAGCTGCTGACCATTCCGAAGCCCTGGCTTTATGCCGGCATCCTGCTGTTTGCGACGCTCGGCACCATCGGCGCCAACCCATCGGTCTTCGAACTCGGCATGCTGCTCGCCTTCGGTATCCTCGGCTATATCATGCGCATCTTCGGTTATCCGATTGCGCCTGCGGTCGTTGGTCTCATCCTCGGCCCGCTTGCGGAACAGCAGCTGCGCCGCGCTCTTGCCATCGGCCAGGGCGACCCGACGGTGCTGTTCACCTCGCCGATTGCCGTTGGCCTCTTCATCGTGGCAGCCGCCGCCTTCATCATCCCGCTCATCATGCGTATCCGCGGCCGTGGCGAGGTGCTGACGCAGCTTGCCGCCAACGAGGACTGAGAAACCAAGAACCTCCCAAGGCAACTGGCCCCGTATCTTCGGATGCGGGGCCTTTTTTATTCACGCCAACGGGATGTGTGGCACAGGCGCGGCCATGATATGATTCCGCTCCAAACGCAGGAGAAAGACATGCGCATGATTGCGATCATGATGGTTCTGGCGCTTGCCGGCTGCACCACCGCCCCCGATGTCGAGCCCATTGCCGGCAGCATCACCTATGGCGGACAGCCTCGCACCAAACTCACCAAATCCCCCATCGGCAGCACGCTCAGCAATGAATTCGTGATGGGCGACGGGCGGCTGGCGATCGAAACCTACCGCGTGCAACCGGACCGGTCGCTGAAACTCGAGAGGCGCGAAATCGTCGGCGACTGGCCTCCGGATTGATGGATGGGACTTGATGTGGTTCCCGCTTCTACTACGACTGACCACTCTTCCCGTCATGCCGGACTTGTGTGGACGTATTGTGGTTTACGTCCGGCGATCACAACGAGTCTTGCTACGCGCGGCTCCCCCTTTCCCGCTCACCGCAATTCAGAACCGTTCTAAAACATAATTTTGATTTCCGCCGACCTTGCCAATAAAGCTGATCGTCAACATCAAGTTAACCCGGCGGGATCACGTCCGCCGGCTCGGAACCATATTGCAAGGGACATAATAAGTGGCCATCAACTTCACCTTCCCCGTTCGGCTGCTGGCGGCAGCGGCCTTCAGCCTCGGCGCGATGACGGCGAGTGCCGAAGAAATGACGATCAAGCACGCGCAGGGCGAGACCGTGCTGAAGGCGGCGCCGAAGAAGGTTCTGGTTCTCGATATTCCCTCTCTCGACAATCTCGATGCGCTCGGCGTCGAGCCCGCCGGTGTCGTCGGCTCCAACCTGCCCACCTATCTGCAGAAATATGCCGACGGCAAATATCTGAAGGTCGGTACGCTGTTTGAGCCTGATTATGAGGCGATCAATGCGGCCGAGGCCGATCTCGTCATCGTCGGCGGCCGTTCGCGGGCGAAATATCCGGACGTTGCGAAGATCACGCCCGCCATCGACATGTCGGTGGATTCCAAGGAATTCATCGGCAGCGTCAAAGCCAACATCACCAAGCTCGGCGATATCTTCGGCAAGCAGGAAGAAGCCAGGAAGCTCGATGCCGCCATCGATGAAAAAGTGGCGAAGCTGAAGGAAATCGCACCCAATTCCGGCACGGCGATGATCCTCGTCACCAATGCCGGCAAGGTCGGCGTGTATGGCCCCAGTTCGCGCACCGGCTGGCTGCACACCGAAATCGGCTTCAAGCCGGTCGCAGCCGACATCGACGACCGTTTTGACCGTGGCGATGTCGTCTCGTTCGAATATCTGGCCGAGGTCAATCCCGAATGGCTGTTCGTGATCGACCGCGACGCCGGCATCGGCCGCGCCACCGATCCGGGCAAGGCAGCCGCGCAGGTGCTGGACAACGAGCTGGTGCACCAGACCAATGCCTGGAAGAAAAAGCAGATCGTTTATCTCGATCCGCAGGCGGCCTATATCGTCAGCAGCGGTTATACGGCGCTCTCCACCCTGCTCGATCAGGTCTACAAGGCCGTCTCGGAGAAGAAGTAACCCCTGCCGAACAACATCAGGGCTCCCGATGGCTTGAGGCTACCGGGAGCTTTCGCCTTTTCCGGAAACCGCCAACGTGAAGTCCCTTTCACTGATATCAGCCCTTCTTCTGGCTCTGGTGCTCGCCATCACCAGCCTGTTCGTCGGCGTCAGCAACGTTTCGCTCACAACGCTTTTCGCACCGGACACGAGTGCAGACGCGCTGCGCGTGCTGCTCGTCAGCCGCATTCCGCGCACGCTGGCGTTGATACTGGCCGGAAGCTCGATGGCGATTGCGGGGCTCATCATGCAGATGCTGGTGCGCAACCGCTTCGTGGAACCTTCGACGGCGGGCACCACCGAATCCGCCGGCCTCGGCCTGCTCACCGTCACCCTCCTGGCGCCGGACACGCCGATCTTCGGCAAGATGCTGGTGGCCGCCGTTTTCGCGCTCGCCGGTACCGCGCTGTTCCTGCGTATCCTGAGGCAGGTGCCGCTGCGCGACGTGCTGCTGGTGCCGCTGATCGGCATCATGCTGGGCGGCGTCATCTCCGCCGTCACCACCTTCTTCGCTTATCGTTTCGATCTCCTGCAATCGCTGGGCGCATGGATGACCGGGGATTTTTCCGGTGTGCTGCGCGGCCGTTATGAATTGCTGTGGGTCGGCTTCCTCTTCGCCATCGCCGCCTATCTCGCGGCAGACCGCTTCACCGTGGCCGGCATGGGTCGCGATTTCACCACCAATCTCGGCCTCAACTATCGCCGCGTCATGGCGCTCGGCCTCACCATCGTCTCGCTGGTCAGCGCGGTCGTCGTCGTCACCGTCGGCATGATCCCCTTTCTCGGGCTGATCGTGCCGAATGTCGTCAGTCTGATGATCGGTGACAATATGCGCCGCTCAGTGCCCTGGGTGGCGACGCTCGGCGCGGTCTTCGTGCTTTCCTGCGATATCATCGGCCGCACCGTGCGCGCGCCTTACGAAATACCCATCGGAACCGTGGTCGGCGTCATTGGCAGCGCGCTGTTCCTCTATCTCCTGCTGCGGAAACGCCACCATGCGTGAGAGACATCCCGACCGGCGTGCAAAAACCGTTCTGCTGGTGCTTGCGGTATTCGCACTCATCTCCATGGCCGCCTTCATGACGCTTGGCGCCAAGGGCAGTTGGAGCTTCGTACTGCCGTTTCGCGGCATCAAGCTTCTGTCGCTCTTGCTGGTGGCCTATGCCATCGCGGTCTCCACCGTGCTGTTCCAGACGGTCACCAACAACCGCATCCTCACCCCTTCGGTCATGGGTTTCGATTCGCTCTATGTGCTGATGCAGACCGGGCTGATCTTCGTTTTCGGCTCGGCAACCGTCGTCCTGATCGATCCGCAGCTGAAATTTCTCACGGAGACCGCGCTGCTCGTCGCCTTTTCCGCCCTGCTCTATCGCTGGCTTTTCGTCGGCGCGGAACGCAGCCTGCATCTTCTGGTGCTGGTCGGCATCGTTTTCGGCGTCTTCTTCCGCAGCCTCTCGGGCTTCATGCAGCGCGTGCTGGACCCCAATGAATATACGGTGCTGCAGGATGTGCTCTTCGCCAGCTTCAATTCCATCGATCCGACGCTTCTTGCCGTCTCCGCCGTCATCATCGGCGTGGTGACCATCATCGGGCTCAGGCTGATGCACACGCTCGACGTCCTCTCGCTCGGCCGCGCGACGGCCATCAGCCTCGGTGTCGAATACAAGCGCACGGTCACCGTCATCCTCGTGCTGGTCTCCGTGCTCGTCGCCGTCTCCACGGCGCTCGTCGGCCCGGTCATGTTCTTCGGCCTGCTGGTCGCAGCGCTGGCCCATTATCTCACCGGCAACGGCAAACACGCCTATGTGCTGCCGGCCGCAATCCTCATCGCCGTGATCTGCCTCGTCGGCGGCCAGGTGGTGCTGGAGCGGGTCTTCGCCTTCGATACGGCGCTCTCGATCATCATCGAATTTCTCGGCGGCATCGTTTTTATCGGTCTTATTTTGAAGCGGGGTGCGCGATGATCATCGCCAGTCAGATCAGCAAATCCTATGGCGACAGCCTCGTCGTCGATGGCGTCTCCGTCTCCATTCCGGCAGGCGGCGTCACCTCCATCATCGGGCCGAACGGTGCGGGAAAATCGACCCTGCTCTCCATCGTCGCAAGGCTGATGTCGATGGATGCCGGAACGGTGACCGTCGACGGTCTGGATGTCACGAAAACCCCTTCCGATACGCTGGCCAAGCGGCTCTCCATATTGCGGCAGGACAACCACATCTCCTCACGCCTGACAGTGCGCGACCTCGTCGGTTTCGGCCGTTACCCCTATTCCAAGGGCCGCCCCACCATCGAGGACAAGGTCCATATCGACCGGGCGCTGGAATATCTCAATCTCGAAGCCCTTGCCGGCCGGTTTCTGGACGAGCTTTCCGGCGGCCAGCGACAGCGCGCCTTCGTGGCCATGGTGCTGTGCCAGGACACGGATTACGTGCTGCTCGACGAGCCGCTCAACAACCTCGACATGAAACACGCCTCCAGCATGATGAAGATCATGCGCCGCGCCGCCGACGAGCTGAAGAAGACCGTGGTTCTGGTGCTGCACGACATCAACTTCGCCTCCTGGTATTCAGACACCATCATCGCCATGCGTGAAGGCCGCATCTGCCATCAGGGGCCGGCCGAACAGATCATCCGTCCGGACGTCCTCAAGGAGATCTACGACATGCCAATCCGCGTCAATGAAATAGACGGCCGGCGCATCTGCCTGTTTTACGAATGACATGATGATTTTGCAGGATTTTCGCTGTCCCAGTGCTTAGCATGGAACAGGGCCTCAGGCCCGGACGTTAAACGACGGACTTTTCCAAAGCGGCATTCCGTCCGCAACTTCAGGAGACATCGATGAAGACGCACAAGACGAAGAACGACCTGCCTTCCAACGCCAAGTCGACCGTGATCGGCATTCTCAACGAATCGCTCGCCTCGGTGATCGACCTTGCGCTCATCACCAAGCAGGCGCACTGGAACCTCAAGGGCCCGCAATTCATCGCCGTGCATGAACTTCTCGACACTTTCCGCACCCAGCTCGACAATCATGGCGATACGATTGCCGAGCGTGTTGTCCAGCTTGGCGGCACGGCGCTCGGCAGCCTGCAATCCGTCTCTTCCACGACGAAGCTCAAGGCCTATCCGACCGATATCTACAAGATCCACGACCATCTGGACGAGCTGATCGAGCGTTATGGCGAAGTCGCGAACATGATCCGCAAGGCTATCGACGATTCCGACGAGGCGGGCGACCCGACGACGGCGGACATCTTCACCGCCGCCTCGCGCGATCTCGACAAGTCGCTGTGGTTCCTCGAAGCGCATGTGCAGGAAAAGAGCTGAGCCGGAAGCGGCTGCCGCCACAACACACGAAAGCGCCCGAGATGCTCGGGCGCTTTTTTATTGTCATATGGCGCAATCAGTGCCGACGTAAAACCGCAAGACCGATATCGCGCAACATCTCATGGTCAAGAATGCCGCGCTGGGCGCTACGGATCAAAACCGCCGCGCACTCATTGGCAACATGGCTGCTGCGGTCTTGAAAGCATTCGAAACATACGCCATCGAAAATAGTCTGCAGATCGGTGATCTGCTCCGGCGACAATTGTGCGCCAACCCGTTCAAAAGCTGCGTACGACAAGGCTCATCCTCCCGATGATGATATGCCAAACATCGTTCCCAATATCGTTTTGATTTTTCTTGTGGACAGGGAATTTGTACACCCGAACGAATCACTTGTCGAATCAGATTTTAACCAAATGTAAATAGGTTATTTTCTGGCCTTCCCGCCGGCCGCCACCCCATGGCAGGGGGATAAAAGCCAGCTGAAACAATATCTTCAGCGGAAATCCCCTGGTCGTCAGCCCGTGATGGCCGCCAGATTTGGATAAATCCGCGCACAGGCGGATTTCCACCGAAACCGCAAAAGAAACTGTTGCATTCCAAAAACGATTGAGCGATATAGCACCCGTCGCCGCTTCGGTGGCCCACGGTTCAGCGAACTACCCCGGACCGGTGGATTTGAGCGGGTGTAGCTCAGGGGTAGAGCACAACCTTGCCAAGGTTGGGGTCGAGGGTTCAAATCCCTTCGCCCGCTCCAAATTTCCAGAACAGGCAGATAAATCTTCACTGCACCCGATGTGAAACGCGTCGTTTCCATGGGCTGTGAGGAGCATTGCCGCGCGAGGATTTCCCACGCACGGGCAAACCGGGAAGGGCGTTCCCTCCCCGGCTCTTATTATCAGGCGGCCTTGTCCCAGACGGGTGCAAGCCCTTCCGGTGAAACGATGCGGCCATCCGGTCTGGCAAGCGCGCGGATCGCCGCCATTTCATCGGCCGAAAGTTCGAAATCGAAGATGGCGAGATTTTCATCGACGCGCGCTTCGCTGACCGTTTTCGACAGTGCGATGACACCCTGCTGCTGCACGAGCCAGCGCAGCACCACCTGCGCCACCGACTTGCCACGGCCTGCGGCGATTTCCTTCAGTACCGGATCGGTGAAGACCTTGCCATCGGCCATGCCGTAATAACCCGTCACCGACATGCCGGCGGCCTTTGCCGCGGCGATAACCACGTCCTGATCGATATAGGGGTGGTATTCGATCTGGTTGGTCACGATCGGGGCCTTGGACAACTTCACCGCCTCGGCCATCAGCGCCGTGCTGAAATTGGAAACGCCGATATGGCGCACCTTGCCCGCTTCCTTTTCCGCGTTCAGCGCGTCGATCTGTTCGGCAAGCGAAACCGCCTCGTTCGGCCAATGCAGCAGCAGCAGGTCGACATAATCGGTCTTCAGCTTTTTCAGGCTCTCATCCACGGAGGCGAGGAAGGCATTATGCCTGTAGTTCTCGACCCAGACCTTGGTGGTCAAAAACACGTCGCCGCGCGCCACGCCCGAAGCAGCGATGGCTTCACCGACCTCGGCCTCATTGCCGTAGATCTGGGCGGTATCGATATGGCGGAAACCGGCTTTCAGCGCATGGGGAACGATGCGCAGCACATCGGCACCGGGAATACGAAACGTGCCGAAACCCAGCGCCGGGATAGAAGCGCCATTTGCGGTGACATCAAACATATATTTTCTCCTTTGAAGCGGCCCGGCCGACTTGGGAGCGGCCGGGAATTTTATGAAAAGTTCAGGCGGTTTTCAGCGTCAGCGCGGCGCGGCGGTCGAGCATACTGCTCCAGAGGGTCAGGAGCAGGGCCACGGCGACGAGGATGGCGCCGACCCACGGGGTTGCGGCAAGACCCATCGGCGATTCCACCACCAGACCGCCAAGCCATGCGCCAATGGCGATGCCGAGGTTGAAGGCGGCGATGTTGAGCGCCGAGGCGACATCGACAGCGCCGGGGCGATGTTCCTTGGCAAGCTGCACCACATAAAGCTGCAGGCCGGGAACATTGGCGAAGGACAGGAAGCCGAGCGCGGCAAGCGTGATGAGCGTCAGCACCGGCGAGAAGGCGGTGAAGGAAAAGACGAGCAGCACGATGGCCTGCGCCAGGAAGAGGCCGATCAGCGCCCTGGCCGGGTTATGGTTGGCGATCCTGCCGCCGCCGATATTGCCGGCCGCAATGGCGATGCCATAGAGCACGAGGATCAGGCTGACGCTCTTTTCGGAAAAGCCGGTGACATCCTGCAGGATCGGCGCAAGGAAGGTGAAGGCGACGAAGGTGCCGCCGTAACCAAGCGCGGTCATGGCGAAAACGATGAGCAGGCGACCGGAGCCGAGAACACGGACCTGATCGACGAGGCTCGCCGGCGGCGCCTTCTTGAGCGTGTTCGGCAGAAGCGTGGCAATGCCGAAGAAGGCGATGACGCCAAGGGAGGCAACGACCCAGAAGGTCGCACGCCAGCCGAAGACCTGCCCGATATAGGTGCCGAGCGGAACGCCGGTGACGATGGCGACCGTCAGCCCCATGAACATCATGGCAATGGCCGAAGCGCGACGATTTTCCGGCACGAGATCCGCGGCGATGGTGGAGCCGACCGAGAAGAAGACACCATGGGCGAAGGCGGCGATGACGCGGGCGACAAGCAGCATCTCATAGCTGGGCGACAGGGCCGCAGCGCTGTTGCCGATGATGAACAGGGCCATCAGGCCGAGCAGCAGCGGCTTTCTTTCGATCCTGCCGGTCAGCGCCGTCAGGATCGGCGCACCAAAGGTGACGCCCAGCGCATAAACGCTGACGATGAGACCGGCAAGCGGCAGGGTGATGTGAAGATCGGTCGCGACCGTCGGCAGAAGACCGACAATCACGAACTCCGTGGTGCCGATCGCATAGGCCGCGATCGTCAGGGCAAATATGGCCAATGGCATGACAAATACCTCTTCGCCCGGAGCGGGATCGCGGGCGTTCTGGACAGCAACGCCGTCCGGTTGGATCATTTGGATAGCGATGCTATCCGGTTGGATCAAATCCATGGACGCAATATGGGCGAAGGGGACTTGCATGATAATCGGCAAGGTTGGATAAATACCTTTGAATTGATTTCACAGGTGGTGCGGCGATGGACAATCGGGCCGGAGAAATGGAAGTCTTCGTGGCGGCGGCGGAACTTGGCAGCTTTTCCGCCGCCGGGCGCAGGCTGAAGCTTTCACCCTCGGCGGTGAGCAAGCTTGTCACCCGTATCGAAGACCGGCTCGGTACCCGGCTGCTTGCCCGCTCCACCCGGCTTGTCACGCTCACACCGGAGGGCGAAGTCTATCTTGCGCGGGCAAGGCGCATTCTTGCCGATATAGCCGAGACCGAGCAGATCGTGGCGAGCGGCGGCAAGGTGGTGCCGCGCGGCCTTTTGCGCGTCAACACCACGCTGGGCTTCGGCGAACGTTATCTGCTGCCGCTTGCGCCGGAATTTTTGTCGCTTTATCCGGAAATCGAGCTGGATATCTCGCTGACCGACGGCGTCATCAGCCTGATCGAGGAACGCACCGATATCGCCATCCGCTCGGGCGCGATGGGAGATTCATCCCTGAAGGCGAGAAAGCTGAAGGAAGTCCGCCGCGTCATCGTCGCCTCCCCCGCCTATATCGAACGACACGGCGTGCCGGAAACACCGCAGGATCTGGCGCGGCACAATTGCTTCAGCTTCAATTTCAGCCGCAGCCTCAACGAATGGCCGTTTCGCAACCCCGGCTCTGCGGAAGTTTACCGTCTGCCCGTAACGGGCAATGTCTCGGTCAACAGCGGCATGGCCATGCGAAGGCTCTGCCTGACGGGCCTGGGGCTGGGAAGGGTCGGCGAATTTCATATCGAGCCGGATATAGAGGCGGGCCTGCTCGTGCCGGTGCTGGAAGACTACAATGCCGAGGAGATGGAAGTGATCCACGCGGTTTATGCCGGTCACGAACACCTGGCCGCCCGCGTTCGCGCCTTCATCGATTTTGTCGCAGCAAGGGTCGGGCGGTGACTGGCCGCCTCAGACCAGGCCGTGCACCAGCTTGGCCAGCCAGTCGACAAAAACGCGGACCTTGTTGGTTACATGCCGGGTCTGGGGATAGACCACATAGATCGGCATGGCCTCGCGCCGCCATTCGGAGAGCACCGGCACCAGTTCTCCCCGCGAAAGCGCATCCTTCACCATGAAAACGGGAAGCTGCACGATGCCCATGCCGGCCAGCGCCGCATTGAGATAGGTGCGGCTGTCATTGACCGAGACGACATAATTCGGGGTCAGCTCGACGCTGCGCACGCCATTGTCGAAGGAGGCCGGCATGATCTGGCCGGTGGTGGCATTGAGGTAGCCCACCGAATAATGCTCCTTCTCCAGATCCTCCGGTTCTTGCGGCATGCCGAAATTTTCGATGTAGGACGGAGAGGCGAATGTCTCGAACCGGAGTTCGCCGACTTTACGGGCAATCAGCGACTGATCGCGCAGCACGCCGACCCGCAGCGCACAGTCGACATTCTCCGCGATATAATCGACCAGACGGTCGCCGACACCGAGGTCGAGACGGATTTGCGGATAACGCTGGTAAAATTCGCAAAGATGTGGGATAACCACCAGGTCCGCGAAGACACCGGCCATTTCCACCCGCAACCGGCCGGATGGCTGCACCTGCGCGCTGGACATGCTACCGTCAAGTTCTTCGATTTCCGATAAAATCTGTGAGGCCCGCTCATAATAGAGAGCGCCGTCCGTTGTCAGCATCACCCGGCGTGTGGTGCGGTTGAGAAGTGTGGTGTGCAAATGCGCCTCCAGCGCCTGCACCATATTGGTAACAGTGGTTTTCGGCATGTTCAGCGCGGTGGCGGCGCGGCTGAAATTGCCGGTTTCCACGACCCGCGTAAAAACCCGCATGGCGGAAAGCTGATCCATTCACTGCCTCGGAGATATGATTATCCGTTATTTCGGAATAGTGTTTTCAAATTTGCATGCTTGATCGTTTCGATCCGAACAATAATATGGATTTCAGATTTTGCAATATGATCCGCCTTGAAGCATGTCGCGCAAAAGTGCGTTGCGGTTTTGCGGTGACGACATGCGGCAAGATAAAAACTTAAAGCGCAGGAGCGTATCCGAAGGATCGCAACACGCTTTAAGTGGCGGGCAAAGGATCTGGGTTCATGAACGCGCATTGGGAAAATATGGGTAGCGAGACGTCCGCGTCGAAGCTCTCCGTGCGCCGTTATGAAGGTTCCTGCCTCTGCAGCCATCCGCCTGTCGTGCTTTATCTGCGCGGCGGATCGTTTCTGGAACCCGGCCTTGAGCCGGGCGGCAATTGCCCGGAGCTTCCGGTGGCCCGCGCGCTCGCGGAAAGCGGCGCAGTGGTCGTGGAAGCCGACTATAGCAAGCCGTCCGGCAACGAGTTTCCGATGGTCATCGACTGCGCCTATGAGGCGCTCGATCATCTGAGCCGGGACCGCAAGCATTATGGCGGCGCGAAATCGCTGCTGTTCGTGGCCGGCGAAGAGGCTGGCGGCAATGTGGCGGCGGGGCTTGCCTTGAAGGCCCGCGACCGCATGCCGGGCAAACTCGCAGGCCAGATTCTTCTGTCGCCCATGATCGACCCGATGATGACGACGGAATCCTTCCGCGATGCGGACAGGATCGGCATGCGCCAGCGCTGGGCCGATGGCTGGAGCCATTACCTTGCCAAGGCGTGCGGGTTTTTCCACCCCTATGCCGCGCCCTGCCAGTGCACGCGGCTGAACCGGGTGGCGCCGGCGCTGATCTTTACCGCCGAGGACGACCCTCTGCGCGACGAAACGGTCAATTATGCAGACCGCCTCATCGCCTCCGGTGTCAGCGTCCGGCAGCATGTTTTCCCCGCCGGTGTCGGCTGGACGGGGCTTTATCAAGGAGAGGGCGGCGGATGGGTCTCATCCGTCTGTTCGGAGTTCAAGACCTTCGTTGACCAGTTAAAGCACTGAAAATTCGCATTTATTTATGAACGACCTGCTCCCGATCGGGGGCCAAGGAGATACCCATGACGCTGAACACAAAGCGCCGGGCCCTGACGGGTGCCGGCATCGGACTTGCCATGTCCGTTGCAGCAGCAGCACTGTTTTTCGACCTCCCAACCAGCCGCGATGCAACGGCAGCCTCCACGCCTGCCGAAACACCGGCAATCCCGGTTACCGTCGCCAAGGTGGAAAGCCGCGACGTGATGCGCTGGGAAGAGTTTTCCGGCCGTCTCGAAGCCGTTGACCGGGTGCAGATCCGCTCCCGCGTCGCCGGCCAGATCAAGGCCGTGCATTTCCGCGAAGGCGCGCTGGTGAAGGAAGGCGATCCTCTCTTCACCATCGACCCGGCCCCTTATCAGGCCGCCGTTGCGGGTGCTGAAGGCCAGGTTGCTTCCGCCGAAGCCAAGGTCAGCCTTGCCAAAACGGAACTCGACCGTGGCCGCAGGCTTTCCGACAATCGCACCATCTCCCAGAGCGATCTCGACCAGCGTCAAAGCTCGTTTGCGGATGCCGAAGCCCAGCTTCGCGCCGCCCGCGCAGCGCTGACCACGGCTCAGCTCGATCTTGGTTATACCGAAATCCTCGCCCCGGTTTCCGGCCGCGTCGGCCGCATCGAAATCACCGCCGGCAACCTCGTCGCCGCCGGCTCCACCTCGCCGGCGCTGACGACACTGGTATCGGTCAACCCGATCTATGCCAGCTTCAACGCCAGCGAAGGCGTGGTGGCCAAGGCGCTTGCCGAACTGCCGCAGACGGACGGCGCCCTGCCCGCTCTCGAACAGATCCCGGTGGAAATCGGCACGCTTTCGGATGAGGGCACGCCGATCAAGGGCACGCTGCACCTGATCGACAACCAGGTGGATTCGGCAAGCGGCACCATCGGTGTCCGCGCCGTCTTCGAAAATCCGGACGGCAGGCTCATTCCCGGCCAGTTCGTGCGGGTGCGCATGGGTGAACCGAAGCCGGAAAACCGCATCGTCATCAGCGACCGAGCCATCGGCACGGATCAGGACAAGCGTTTCGTCTTCGTGGTCGATGCCGAAAACAAGGTGAGCTACCGCCAGATCAAGCCGGGCGCACCGGCCGATGGCCAGCGCATCATCGAAAGCGGCCTTGCCGCCGGTGATACGATCGTCGTCAACGGCCTGCAGCGCATTCGTCCCGGCGCCACCGTCGCACCGCAGGCGGAAGACAAGGTTGCTGCTTCGCAGTAACCCGCCTCTTTGATCAGTAAGCGTCCCGCCTCCCGCGAGACGCCCCTTCAGACAGAACCGGCCTTCACCGGCGGCAGGATTGCCGCCGGAACGGCCTTCGCATTCCCAAAGACCCGGAGAGGGACTGGATATGAATATTTCCAGATTTTTTGTCGACCGGCCGGTATTCGCTGCCGTGCTTTCGGTCCTGATTGTGGTGGCAGGCCTACTCGGCATGCGCGCCCTGCCGATTTCGGAATATCCCGAAGTCGTTCCGCCATCCGTCGTCGTGCGCGCCACCTATCCCGGTGCGAACCCGACCGTTATTGCCGAAACCGTCGCGACACCGCTGGAAGAACAGATCAACGGCGTCGAGGACATGCTCTATATGGGCAGCCAGGCGACATCCGACGGCGTGCTGACGCTGACCGTGACCTTCAAGCTCGGCACCGATCCTGACAAGGCGCAGCAGCTGGTGCAGAACCGCGTGTCGCAGGCCGAACCGCGTCTGCCGGCGGAAGTCCGCGCACTTGGCATCACCACCGTCAAGAGCTCGCCCGACTTCATCATGGTCGTCAACCTCGTCTCCAAGACCGACGCCTATGACATCACCTATCTGCGCAACTATGCGACGCTGAACGTCAAGGATCGCCTCGCCCGCATCGAAGGTGTCGGCCAGGTGCAGGTCTTCGGCGCAGGTGACTATTCCATGCGTGTCTGGCTCGATCCGCAGAAGGTCGCCGAGCATGATCTCGCCGCAAGCGACGTTTCCGACGCCATCCGCCAGCAGAACGTGCAGGCCGCAGCCGGCGTCATCGGCGCTTCGCCAAGCCCGAACGGCGTCGACCTGCAACTCAACGTCAATGCGCAGGGCCGTCTGACGACGCCGGAGGAATTCGGCAACATCATCGTCAAGAGCGGCGCGAACGGTGAAATCACCCGCCTGCGCGATGTCGCCCGCATCGAACTCGGTGCGGCCGATTACACACTGCGCTCGCTGCTCGACGGCGAACCCGCCGTGGCTGTCGCGGTGCTTCAGGCCCCCGGCTCCAACGCCATTGAAATCGCCGACAATGTCCGCGCCACGATGGACAATCTGCAATTGGCAATGCCCGATGGCGTGAAATACGAAATCGTCTACGACACGACGAAATTCGTGCGCTCCTCCATCGAGAAGGTCGTCGATACACTCCTCGAGGCCGTTGGCCTCGTGGTGCTCGTCGTCATCCTCTTCCTGCAGACCTGGCGCGCATCGATCATTCCGCTGATCGCCGTTCCGGTCTCGATCATCGGCACCTTCGCCGTCATGTATGCCTTCGGCTTCTCCATCAACGCGTTGACGTTGTTCGGGCTCGTGCTCGCCATCGGCATCGTGGTGGATGACGCGATCGTGGTCGTCGAAAACGTCGAGCGAAACATCGAAAACGGGCTCTCGCCGCGTGACGCCACCTATAAGGCGATGCGGGAAGTGTCCGGGCCGATCATCGCGATTGCGCTGGTTCTGGTCGCGGTCTTCGTGCCGCTTGCCTTCATCTCCGGCCTGTCCGGCCAGTTCTACCGGCAGTTCGCACTGACCATCGCCATATCCACCGTCATTTCGGCCATCAACTCGCTGACGCTGTCGCCCGCTCTTGCAGCCCTGCTGCTGAAGGAACACGGCGCACCGAAAGACTGGCTGACCCGCTTCATGGATAAAATCCTCGGCTGGTTCTTCCGCGGCTTCAACCGCGCCTTCGGTGCGGCCTCCAACGGCTACGGCAAGACCGTGGGCGGGCTGGTGACGCGCAAGAGCCTTGTCATGATGGTTTATATGGCGCTGGTGGCCGCCACCTACGGCATGTTCACCACCGTCCCGAGCGGCTTCGTACCGGCGCAGGACAAGCAGTACCTGATCGGCTTCGCCCAGCTTCCGGACGGCGCAACGCTTGACCGCACGGAAAGCGTCATCAAGCGGATGAGCGACATCGCGCTCGAAACACCCGGCGTCAGCCACGCCATCGCCTTCCCCGGCCTGTCGATCAACGGCTTCACCATCGGCTCCAATTCCGGCATCGTCTTTGCGGTTCTCGATGACTTCGAAGAGCGCAAGACACCGGAACTGTCCGGCGGCGCCATCGCCATGCAGCTGAACCAGAAATATGCGGGCATTCAGGATGCCTTCATCGCCATGTTCCCGCCGCCGCCGGTCAACGGTCTCGGCCAGACCGGCGGCTTCAAGCTGCAGATCGAAGACCGCGCCGGCTACGGCTATGAGACGCTGGATGAAGCGACGAAGGCCGTGATCGGCAAGGCCTATCAAACGCCGGAACTCGCAGGCATCTTCTCCAGCTACCAGATCAACGTGCCGCAGCTCTTCGCCGATCTCGACCGCGCCAAGGCGGAACAGCTGGGCGTTTCCGTCAGCGACGTCTTCCAGACGCTGCAGATCTATCTGGGCTCGCTCTATGTCAACGACTTCAATGCTTTCGGACGGACCTACAGCGTGCGGGTTCAGGCGGATTCCCAGTTCCGCGCCCATGCCGAAGATATCGGTCGCCTGAAGGTTCGCTCCGCATCGGGTCAGATGATCCCGCTGTCGACGCTCTTGAAGGTAAATGCGACGACGGGGCCGGAGCGCACCAACCGTTATAACGGCTTCCTTGCGGCCGATATCAACGGCGGTCCGGCGCCGGGCTTCTCCTCGGGACAGGCACAGGCGGCGATTGAAAAAATCCTTGCCGAAACCCTGCCCGCAGGCGTCGACTACGAATGGACTGACCTGACCTACCAGCAGATTCTGGCCGGCAATTCCAGCATCGTGGTCTTCCCCTTGGCGCTGCTGCTCGTCTATCTCGTGCTCGCCGCGCAATATGAAAGCCTCACCTTGCCGATTGCGATCATCCTGATCGTCCCGCTCGGTGTGCTTGCGGCCCTCACGGGTGTCTGGCTGACGGGAGGGGATAACAACATCTTTACGCAGATCGGTCTTGTCGTCCTTGTCGGTCTCTCGGCGAAAAACGCGATCCTGATCGTGGAATTCGCCCGGGAGCTGGAATTCGAAGGACGAACGCCGCTTCAGGCGGCCATCGAGGCAAGCCGGCTTCGCCTGCGCCCGATCCTGATGACCTCGCTCGCCTTCATCATGGGCGTGGTGCCGCTGGTCGTCTCCACCGGTGCAGGTGCGGAAATGCGTGCGGCCATGGGTGTCGCGGTGTTCTCCGGCATGATCGGCGTAACGTTCTTCGGCATCTTCATGACACCGGTCTTCTACGTGCTGGTGCGCAGGCTGGCGGGCAATCGTCCGCTCATCCAGCACAAGCAGGAAGAACCGGCCAATTCGGACTACAAGCTCGAAAAGGCCGGCTGAGACCGCACTCCCATCCACCGCCACCTTCAAAGCAAGCCCGCCGCGCATCCCCCGATGCGCGGCGTTTTTTATGACACAAAACGTTCATGCGGGTTTTCTGAAATAGAATCAGTTTCAAATACTTACAAGGCAACACTAGATAATTTACGCCGCATCGGACGCGTCAGAAATGCAATATATCCAGCCATATTGATGAACATCAAAAGAAACAATTCTATTTTATGCTTTGTATTTTGTGGTATTTTAAAGAATAGGGTGATTCGGACTAAATGATTTAGTTCAGGGGCGACATGATGGAGCAGGACTACGAAAACTGGGCAACGACCGTTGCCTATTCGATAGTGATGCATGAGGGTCTCGATCTCGCGCTTGCCGCGCAAAATCTCGACAGAGGCAAGACCAGAAATAATCGCGAGCGGCTGATGGAAGCCATTCGCACGTCGTTGCTTGAAGCGCGCTCGCGCAGCCACATGACGGTGGCGCAACGGGTTTAATCCGGCTTTTTGGCGCCTTTATGAGGCACACCATGACGCGACCGGATCAGGCCGGCAGCAGGTCGGTCCGCACCGCCGCCTTCAGCGGCAGATGATCCGAGGCGATGCGCGCCAGCGCGCTGTCATGCGCCTCCACCTGCTCGATCAGTCCTTCACGATTGGCGATGATCCTGTCGAGCGCCAGCACCGGCAGGTTGGACGGAAAACTCGGCACCGCCGGCGGCAAAGCGCCAAAAGCATCCCGGAACGTATTGAGCGACGACCCGTTGCCGAGACGCCATTCGTTCAGGTCTCCCATGAGGATGGTCGCGCATTCGTTGCGTGCTTCGAGAAGGCTGATCAACGCTTTCGCCTGCTGGGCGCGGGAATGTCTGAGAAGCCCGAAATGGGCGGCGATGACCCGCAGCGTGCCGCCCCGCTTTAGATCCAGCTCCACGACGAGCGCGCCGCGCGGCTCCAGCCCCGGCAATTTCAGCGTATGCACATCCCTGACCGCGCCTTCCTTGAACAGCACGACGTTGCCGTGCCAGCCATGCGCCTTCACGCCGGCCTGCACGGGCACGGGAATGAGACCGCTTTCCCGCTCCAGCCGCGCGAGATCGAGCAGGCCGGTACGCTCGCCGAAACGGCTGTCCGCTTCCTGAAGGGCGATGATGTCAGCGCCGATTTCCTGAATGACGCGGCTGGTGCGATCGGGATCGAACTTGCGGTCGCGGCCGACACATTTATGCACATTGTAGGAGGCGATGACGGGGAAGGAATGATCTTTCGTCGCTGGCGCCGCATTCTGGCGCTGGCGGCGGTCGCGCAGCGACTGCATGACGAAGGCGGACAGGCTGGTGTTTTTCGTCAAAGCCGTTTTTTCATCATCCAGCAAACCGTTCTTTTTCACGCGTCGATGCCTCCGGTCTCGCGCAGCGCCCTGCCGGACGCACCGCACTCTAAAGATAAGGCGAAGCGAGCCACAGGACACGCTCCACAAAGCGGACAACGAATGGCCGCGCATTCAGTTCGCTGAGCCGCACGGGCAAGGCGGTTGCCCGTGCATCCCGGATGCGTTCGCCGATTGTCGCGGCGAATTCCTCATCCATAACTTCGAGATCGATCTCAAAGTTCAATCGCAGCGAACGCGGATCGAGATTGGAAGAGCCAATGTAGCTCCAGCGCCCGTCGATCACCAGAAGCTTGGAGTGATTGAAAGCCCCCGTCGCCCGCCAGATGCGGCAGTAATTCCTCAACATCTGGTCGAACTGCGCCGTCATCGCCCTGTCGACAAGCACCAGATTGTTGCTTTTCGGCACGATGATATCCACCACGACTCCCCGCCTTGCTGCGGTTATGAGCGCCGAAATAAGCTCCCGATCAGGGAGAAAATAGGGCGACATGATGAGAATGGAGGAGCGCGCGACGGAAAACGCGCCCATCAGCATCTTGTGACTGGTCTCGATACTTTTATCCGGCCCGGAGGAGCAGACGCGGGCAACGATCTGCGAACCCGGCACACCATCGGGAATGGCGATATCCCACACCGGCGTGTCCAGCAGTTCCTTCGTCGTGAAACGCCAGTCCTCCGCCGCGATGGAGAAAAAATCCGATACGACCGGCCCGGTGATCTTGAAATGCGTATCGTGCGACTGGCTTTCGCCGCCGAATTCCTGGGTGAACCCCTCGCGGATATTCATGCCGCCGCTGAACGCGATGCGCCCGTCCACCACGAGGATCTTGCGGTGGGTGCGCAGATTGGCATAGGGCAGCCGCAGCCCCATGATGACATTGCCGTTGAAGACATCGCAGACGATGCCCTTTTCCCTGAGCGTCGGCAGGATGCTCGGCACCGAATAACGCGCGCCCACCGCATCCACCAGCACCCGCACCTCCACGCCGCGGAACTTCGCCCTTTCGAGCGCCGCGACAAAGCGGGCGCCGATCCGGTCATTGTCGAAAATATATGTTTCGAGAATGATCGACCGCTTCGCCTCGTCGATGGCCCCCAGCATGGCGGCATAGGCGGCATCCCCCGTCACCAGCGGCTCGATGCCGTTGCCTGTCGTCAGCGCATGGCGCGTCACCCGGTCGCCCAGCGTCTTCATCGCCTCGAAACGGCGTCCGAAGCGCGCTGCGATCATGTCGCCGCTCGCATCCAGACGCGCCACGCGATCCATGATCTCGTGCTGCATGAAGGACCGCTGCTGCGTGATGTTGGACCGGCGAATGCGGTTGATGCCGGCAATGGCATAGATGACCGCGCCGACGACGGGCGACAGCACGATGACGCCGACCCAACCGAGCGCGGAGCGGACCTCCTCCTTCGTCATCGTGGCATGCACGGCCGCCACGCTTCCCATCAAAATCGAGAGAACGGCAAGGATATGCGGCCAATAGGCAATGACGAGATCGAGCATGGTACAACTATAGAGTACTTCGGCAATCTCGCAATGACAGGCAGGCAGCGCTGGCAGAGACAAAGAACCTGACCGCGCCATGCTTTTGCGGGACAGACCCTTGCGGGATTAACGGTGGAAACCGGCCTTGCGATATGTCATGAGAGCGCATCTTGATCTTTGGGCAGTGGCAGGGCGAGGTGCACTTGCGGGCTTTCTGCCTTGTTTGAAAGCAAGAAGGCCGTGATGCAGGAAAATACACAGGGCGCCGTCATCGTCATTTCCAGCCATGTCATGCGTGGCTCCGTCGGCAATCGCGCTGCAGTCTTTGCGCTGGAGACCCTCGGTTATCCCGTCTGGGCGGTGCCCACCATCGTCATGCCGTGGCATCCCGGCCACGGCCCTTCCACCCGGATGCGCTTTCAGGACGACGATTTCGACAAGGCGATGACCGACCTCGAAAACGCCAAATGGATCGGCGAGGTCAAGGCTGTTCTGACCGGTTATTTCGGTAGTGCGGCGCAGGTTCGCTCCACCGCACGGCTGATCCGCAATCTGAAGGAAAAGAACCCGTCGCTGATTTACGCCTGCGATCCGGTCATGGGCGATCTGGGCGGGCTTTACATTCCGCTCGAGACCGCGGAAGCCATCCGCGATCACCTCATCCCGCTTGCCACTGTCGCCACGCCGAACCGTTATGAACTCGCCTGGATGAGCGGCGCGGAGCTCGAGACCAACAATGCCATCATGGATGCCGCGCTTGCGCTGGGCCCGCCGAAAATGCTGGTCACCTCGGCCGTGCCGATGATGACGGGCGGCACCGGCAATCTTTATCTCAGCGGCCGCCACGCGCTGCTTGCCGAACATCGCGCCATTGAGAATGCGCCGAACGGGCTTGGCGATCTGATGTCGGCGCTGTTCCTCGCCCGCCTGCTGGAAGGCATGGATGACGAAAAGGCGCTGCAGCTCGCAACCGCCAGCGTCTTCGAAATTCTGGCGCGCACCAAAAAACGCGACATGAATGAATTGACGCTGGAGACGGACTCTTCCAGCCTCTCCACACCCATGGCGATGGTGCAGATGCGTCATCTCTTGCATCCTTCGCGCAGCAAGCGCAAATAGCGGCTAGAGCATTTCCAGGAAAAGTGGCCCTCGGTTTTCCGTCCGGAAATGCGACAAACAAGGAGTTGGAGCGATTTCGCGGTTCGAAGAAAAACGAAAATGCTCCAAAGGATTGGTCTTCAACGCACCGAGTTCTTTTCTTGATCTCGGTCCAACCACAACGGTACTGCGATAGATGAAAGATTTTCCGGAAAACCTTCTCAACGGCTACAAGAACTTCATGAACGGTCGCTATGTCGACGAGCGCGAAAGATACCGCGTTCTGGCCGACACCGGACAGAAGCCGCAGACCCTGTTCATTGCCTGTTGTGACTCCCGCTCCGCGCCGGAAACCATTTTCGACTGCGGACCGGGAGAGCTTTTCGTCGTCCGCAACGTCGCCAACATGGTGCCGCCCTTCGAGCCGGACGGGCAGTACCACGCCACCTCGGCGGCCATCGAATATGCCGTTCAGGTTCTGAAGGTGAAGGATATCGTCGTCATGGGCCACGGCCGCTGCGGCGGCATTCAGGCTGCACTCGACCCCAATCTCGAGCCGCTGTCGCCCGGCGATTTCATCGGTAAATGGATGAACATGGTCAAGTCGGCCGCCTCGCAAATCCAGAGCAACGACGTCATGACAGCTTCCGAGCGGCAGACGGCACTGGAACGCGTTTCCATCCGCAACTCCATCGCCAACCTGCGGGGCTTCCCCTTCGTCAAAGCGCAGGAAACCGCCGGCAAGGTGAAGCTGCACGGCGCATGGTTCGATATTTCGACCGGCGAATTGTGGGTAATGGACGGCAAGACGGGTGATTTCCGTCGCCCGGATCTGTGATTGGCAGGTAATAGCTACCGGCCAAATTCAACGCTCGTCACCCCGGACTAGATCCGGGGTCCAGCGCGATCAAGTCCTTGATCGCCAAAGACTCTTTCACGGCGCGGACGCGCCGTGACTGGATGCCGGATCAAGTCCGGCATGACGGAAGTGGGAATTCGCGCTTGGAAAGCAGCCTTATTGGCCGTCGATCGCCTTGCCGATGAAGGCAATCGCCTGCTGGTAGACGCTTGCTGCGTTCCAGCCCTGGATGGCGGCGTAGTTTGCCTGTCCCTGCTGGTAACCGGCGCCGCGCTGCCAGCCATGGCCGACGAGGAAGTTCGCGGTGGAAGCCAGCGCATCGGCACGCGAACCGACGAGATCGATACGGCCGTCGCGGTCGAAATCCACGCCGTAACGCACGACGTTCAGCGGCAGGAACTGCGTCTGGCCGATTTCACCATGGGCCGCACCCTTGGCGTTGACGTTGAGCGAACCGCTGCCGACGAGCTTGAGGGCCGCGTAAAGCTGCTCGGTGAAATAATCCGAACGACGGCAATCGAAGGAGAGCGTCGCGACGGCGGAAAGCGTGTGCTGGTTGCCCATGAAGCCGCCAAAGCCGGTTTCCATGCCCCAGATGGCCAGAAGCGGACCGGCCGGCACGCCATAGGCGCGCTCGATGGAAGCAAAGAGAGAAGCGTTGTTCTTCTTCATGGTCTTGCCGCGCGAAATGATCGTCTGACCGCCGCGCTTCTGCATGAACTGTTCGAAGGAAAGCTTGAAGCTGTGCTGGCCGCGGTCTGCGCGGATCGTCGCCTGGTTGTAGGAGACGCCGGAGAAAGCACGGTCGAGCACCGAGGCGCTGATGCCGCGGCCCGCCGCTTCCTGCTTGAAGGCGCCGACCCAGGCATCGAAGCCTGCCGAAGTGTTGCCGCATTGCGCAGCCATAACCGGCGTCGCTGCCAGAACCGAAACCATGGCCACACCAGCCAGAATTACCTTCATTGCCCGCATCAAAATCTGCCTTCGATATCCTTTGGGGAATTTTTCCCGAGAACCAAACCGTCAATACTGTATGATTCAGGTGCCAAAACTGTCTTTTGGCGGCCTAAATTGCCTTTCGGCAGCAAGGCCTGCAAATAAACTGGCCGTGATCGTCGCCAATTATGAAACCCGCCTGCCCCACACAGAACAGACGGGTTATACTTAACGAACCTTAAAAAATCGTATCGTGGATCAGGCAGCCGCCTTGCGGGGCTTGATGAAACCACGATTGATCAACAGTTCGGCGATCTGGACGGCGTTGAGAGCCGCACCCTTGCGCAGATTGTCGGAAACAACCCACAGGTTGAGGCCGTTTTCGACCGTCGCATCTTCGCGGATACGCGAGATATAGGTCGCGTCTTCGCCAGCGGATTCAACCGGCGTGATGTAACCGCCGTTTTCGCGCTTGTCGATCACGAGGCAGCCCGGTGCTTCGCGCAGGATGTCGCGCGCCTGATCGGCGGTGATCTCGTTTTCAAACTCGATATTGACCGATTCCGAATGGCCGATGAAGACCGGAACGCGCACGGCCGTGCAGGTTACCTTGATCTTCGGATCGAGCATCTTCTTGGTTTCGGCCAGAACCTTCCATTCTTCCTTCGTATAGCCGTCTTCCATGAAGACATCGATATGCGGAATGACGTTGAAGGCAATACGCTTGGTGAACTTCTTGGCTTCCACCGGGTCGGCCACGAAAACGGCGCGGGTCTGCTGGAACAGCTCGTCCATGCCTTCCTTGCCGGCGCCGGACACCGACTGGTAGGTGGAAACGACGACGCGCTTGATCTTGGCGAAGTCATGCAGCGGCTTCAGCGCGACGACGAGCTGTGCCGTGGAGCAATTGGGGTTGGCGATGATGTTCTTCTTGGTGAAGCCCGCAACTGCATCGGCATTGACTTCCGGAACGATCAGCGGAACGTCCTGGTCGTAGCGCCATGCGGACGAGTTGTCGATGACAACGCAGCCCTGCTGGCCGATCTTCGGCGACCACTTCTTGGAAACATCGCCGCCGGCCGACATCAGGCAAATATCCGTGTCGGAAAAATCGTAGTTCTCGAGGTTCGAGACCTTCAGCGTGCGGTCGCCATAGGAGACTTCCGTGCCCTGCGAGCGGGCGGAAGCAAGCGGCACGACTTCATCGGCGGGGAAACCGCGTTCGGCCAGGATATTGAGCATTTCGCGACCGACGTTGCCGGTGGCGCCTGCAATTGCAACTTTGAAACCCATGATCAAGCTCTCTTTCTGTCTCTCCTCTTTTTGGTGAGGTGGGAACCCGCATCAGATCGCGGCTTCCTCGATCCCCAGCCAAACCGGGGAGAGAGCGGTGGCCAGAGACGTTAGACGGTTTTAATCGTCGTTTTGGCCGTAATTCGGGTAGAATGAGAAAGGCGCGGATCATCGCCGGCGGATTGTGCCGGTCCTTCCATGACGAACATGTCTGCAACATGCATGCGCAAGGTGATGCTCCTTCTTCGCGAGAAGCTATTAGAAGGTTTCTCGGTTGTGTCAAGAAAAAAGGCGCGTTTGGAGGCGTCTTGCGCAAGCCGTAAAATCGGCCTCGCGACATTTTCGGGACGCCTTGCATTAGACTAAAGTCATAATCCGAAAGCATCGCTCTTATTGCAGTTAATTTTCTGTCACTCTGACACTCCGCGCATTGCACCCTTATGGGGAGTCCGGAGGAGAGAGATGGGCTCCGCAATGCGCCAATTGGGACATCTGTGGAGGACAGACAATGGCAGATATTGCAGCCGTGAGCGGCGCCGCCCGTCCAATGACGGGTGAAGAGAAGAAGGTGATTTTCGCCTCTTCTCTCGGAACAGTCTTCGAATGGTACGATTTTTATCTGTACGGCTCGCTGGCGATCTATATCGGCGCGAACTTCTTCAGCCAATATCCGGAAACGACACGCAACATCTTTGCGCTGCTGGCCTTCGCCGCCGGCTTCCTCGTGCGCCCCTTCGGCGCGCTGGTATTCGGCCGTCTGGGCGACATTGTCGGCCGCAAATATACCTTCCTCATCACCATCCTCATCATGGGTGTGTCCACCTTCCTCGTCGGCGTCCTGCCCGGCGCATCGCAGATCGGCATTGCCGCTCCGATCATCCTGATCGTTCTGCGCATGCTGCAGGGTCTGGCGCTCGGCGGTGAATATGGCGGTGCGGCAACCTACGTCGCCGAACATGCACCGAACGGCCGCAGGGGCTATTACACCTCGTGGATCCAGACGACGGCGACGCTCGGCCTGTTCCTGTCGCTGGTGGTCATTCTCGGCGTGCAGTTCGCACTCGGCAAGGAAGCCTTCGCCGCCTGGGGCTGGCGCATTCCCTTCCTCGTCTCCGTTCTGCTGCTCGGCGTATCGGTCTGGATTCGTCTGAAAATGAACGAATCTCCGGCCTTCAAGAAAATGAAGGAAGAAGGCAAGACATCCAAGGCGCCGCTCAGCGAAGCCTTCGGCCAGTGGAAGAACGCCAAGATCGCGCTCATCGCGCTTGTCGGCGCTGTCATCGGCCAGGCCGTTGTCTGGTATACGGGCCAGTTCTACGCGCTGTTCTTCCTGCAGAGCATCCTGAAGGTCGACGGCCAGTCCGCCAACATCATGGTGGCGGCAGCACTCATCCTCGGCACCAGCTTCTTCGTCATCTTCGGCTGGCTTTCCGACAAGATCGGCCGCAAGCCGATCATCATGGCCGGTCTCATCCTCGCCATGCTGACCTACTTCCCGCTGTTCAAGGCACTGACATGGGCCGGCAACCCGGCGCTGGCGCAAGCCCAGTCCAGCGTTCGCGCCACCGTGACCGCAGCCCCCGGCGACTGCAAGTTCCAGTTCAACCCGACCGGCACGGCGAAGTTCACCACATCCTGCGATATCGCCACCTCGTTCCTGACACGCAACTCCGTGCCTTACGACGTGGTTGCGGGCACAGCCGGCCAGCCGGCCACCGTGAAGATCGGCGATGCCACCATTACCAGCTATGACGCCGTCGCCGCCGGTGCGGATGCGGCAGCCAAGGACAAGGCCTTCCAGAAGCAGGTCAACATGGCGCTTCACGATGGCGGCTACCCGCTGGTGCGCGGCGCGGCGCAGGTGCCGGACGCGAAACTGGATGCCTTCATTGCCGCAAATCCGGAGCTTAACCTCAATGCGGAGGCCGTTCGCGCTGCCGACAAGAAAATGGTCGCGACCGACAAGCTGGTGGCGGACAAGCTGCTGACACCGGCAGAAGCCGCAGGTGCGGCGGAAATGGCCGTCTACACCGTAGCCGGCGGCGGCACCTTCTCCATGGTGGCCGATCCGGCCGCCGTGAACTGGGTCGTCATCATCGCAGTCCTGACCGTTCTCGTCATCTACGTGACGATGGTCTACGGCCCGATCGCGGCCCTGCTGGTCGAACTGTTCCCGACCCGCATCCGCTACTCCGGCATGTCGCTGCCATACCACATCGGCAACGGCTGGTTCGGCGGTCTTCTGCCCGCCACCGCCTTTGCGATGAGCGCGGCGAAAGGCGACATCTATTACGGCCTCTGGTACCCGATCATCTTCGCAGGCATCACACTGGTCGTCGGCCTGCTGTTCCTGCCGGAAACCAAGGATCGCGATATCCACGCCATGGATTGAGCCATACCCTGTTCGACATTTTCGGAACCCGGCGCTGAAGCGCCGGGTTCTTTTATTGCGCGGTACGTCCGCATATCGAACAAGACTGTCGCAGCGGCCTGTCATTCCGTCGCAGGCAAGACAAAATCAATATGGAGACAAAGCCCCCCTGAATAGGTTATGACCCCCCTATATTATCAGGCAGAGGGAGAGCCATTTTGAGAATCGGGACACCTAAGGAATTATATGAGGGCGAGGCGCGCGTCGGCATGACGCCCGACAGCGCCCAGGCATTGCAGAAACTCGGATATGATTGCATTCTCGAAACCGGAGCAGGCAAGGCGGCGGGTTTTTCCGACGACGCCTATCGCGCAGCCGGTGTAACGATCGTCGACAGCGCCGATGCGCTTTACGCCGGTTCCGACATCATCGCCAAGGTTCGTCCGCCGGAAACGTCGGAGATTGATCGCCTGTCTTCGGACAAGACGCTGATCTCGTTCTTCTATCCCGCCCAGAACAAGGACCTTCTGGAGCAGGCGAAGGAAAGGGGCGCAAATGTCATCGCCATGGACATGGTGCCGCGCATTTCCCGTGCCCAGAAAATGGACGCCCTGTCCTCCATGGCCAATATCGCCGGTTATCGCGCGGTCATCGAGGCCGGCAATAATTTCGGCCGCTTCTTCACCGGTCAGGTCACCGCCGCCGGCAAGGTGCCGCCCGCCAAGGTGCTGGTCATCGGCGCAGGCGTCGCCGGTCTTGCCGCCATCGGCACGGCCACTTCGCTCGGCGCCATTACCTATGCCTTCGACGTTCGCCCGGAAGTGGCCGAACAGATCGAATCCATGGGCGCGCAATTCGTCTATCTTGATTTCGCCGACCAGCAGCAGGATGGCGCGGCCACCGGCGGTTATGCCGCCCCCTCCTCGCCGGAATTCCGAGAAAAGCAGCTCGAAAAATTCCGCGAACTCGCGCCGCAGATCGATATCGTCATTACCACGGCGCTCATTCCGGGCCGCGACGCCCCGAAACTGTGGCTCGCCGACATGGTGGCGATGATGAAGCCGGGTTCGGTCATCGTCGACCTCGCCGCCGAGCGCGGCGGCAATTGCGATCTGACTGTTCCCGATCAGCGCGTCGTCTCGGAGAATGGCGTCATCGTCATCGGCTATACGGATTTCCCGAGCCGCATGGCCACGCAGGCCTCGACGCTCTATTCCACCAACATCCGCCACATGATGACCGATCTGACGCCCGCAAAGGACGGCAAGCCCGTTCACAACATGGAAGACGATGTCATCCGCGGTGCGACGGTCACCTATCAGGGTGAAATCACTTACCCCCCGCCGCCGCCGAAAATTCAGGCGATTGCCGCGCAGAAGCCGAAGGAAAGAGCAAAAGAACTCACGCCTGAGGAAAAGCACGCCAAGGAACATGCGGACTTCAAGGCGCAGACGAAAAGCCAGGTTGGCCTGCTCGCCGTCGGTACGGCGATCCTGCTTCTGGTAGGCGCTTTCGCGCCGGCAAGCTTCATGAGCCACTTTATCGTTTTCGTGCTGGCCTGCTTCGTCGGTTTCCAGGTCATCTGGAATGTCAGCCATTCGCTGCACACGCCGCTGATGGCGGTGACGAACGCGATTTCCGGCATCGTCATCATCGGCGCATTGCTGCAGATCGGTTCCGGCAACTGGCTGGTGGTGATCCTCGCCTCGCTTTCCGTCCTGATCGCGACGATCAACATCGTCGGCGGTTTCCTCGTGACACGGCGCATGCTCGCCATGTTCCAGAAGTCCTGAGCCGTGTAGGGGACATTCAATGACCATTGGTATCGTTTCCGCGGCCTATGTTGCCGCAGCCGTTCTTTTCATCCTTTCTCTTGGTGGCCTTTCCGGACAGGAAAGCGCCAAACGCGCCGTCTGGTACGGCATTGTCGGCATGGGTCTCGCCATCGTCGCCACCGTCTTCGGCCCTGAGATCAGCAAGGGCGTCGGGCAGTGGCTCGTCGTACTCCTGATGCTGGCGGGCGGCTCCGTTCTCGGCTACTTCGTCGCAAGCCGCGTGCAGATGACCGAAATGCCGCAGCTTGTTGCAGCCCTTCACTCCTTCGTCGGCCTCGCCGCCGTCTTCATCGGCTTCAACGCCCATATCGAGGAAGCGCATGTCGCCTCGCTCGATGAAACCGCGCGTTCGCTGCTGACGGGCTTTTCCGCCATTCTCGCCCACAAGACGCCGGTTGAACTGGCGATCATGAAGGTCGAGGTCTTCCTTGGCGTCTTCATCGGTGCAGTCACCTTCACCGGCTCCGTCGTCGCCTTCGGCAAGCTTGCCGGCAAGGTGGACGGCAAGGCGAAGAAACTGCCGGGCGGACATTTGCTCAATGCCGGCGCTGCGATCCTGTCGCTCGTGCTGCTCATCATGTATTGCAACGGCGCCGGCGCATGGACACTGGTGCTGATGACGCTGGCCGCCTTCTTCATCGGTTATCACCTGATCATGGGCATCGGCGGCGCCGACATGCCTGTCGTCGTTTCGATGCTGAACAGCTATTCCGGCTGGGCGGCCGCGGCAATCGGCTTCACGCTCGGCAACGATCTGCTGATCGTCACCGGTGCGCTGGTCGGCTCCTCGGGTGCGATCCTCTCCTACATCATGTGCAAGGCGATGAACCGCTCCTTCATCTCGGTCATCCTCGGCGGCTTCGGCGGTACGACGGGCCCGGCGATGGAAATCGAGGGCGAGCAGGTGGCGATCGACGCCGAAGGCGTGGCGGCCGCGCTGAATGACGCCGATAGCGTCATCATCGTTCCCGGCTACGGCATGGCGGTGGCGCAGGCGCAGGCCGCGGTCTCCGAACTGACCCGCAAGCTGCGCGCCGACGGAAAGACCGTGCGCTTTGCCATCCACCCGGTCGCAGGCCGTCTTCCCGGCCACATGAACGTGCTGCTGGCCGAGGCCAAGGTGCCTTACGACATCGTGCTGGAAATGGACGAGATCAACGACGACTTCCCCAATACCGACGTCGTCATCGTCATCGGCTCCAACGACATCGTCAATCCGGCCGCCCAGGACGATCCGAACTCGCCGATTGCGGGCATGCCGGTTCTGGAAGTGTGGAAGTCCAAATTGGTCATCGTCTCCAAGCGCGGCCAGGGCACGGGTTACTCCGGTATCGAGAACCCGCTGTTCTACAAGGACAACACCCGGATGTTCTACGGCGACGCCAAGAAGTCGATCAACGATCTTCTGCCGCTGATCAAGTAAATGAAAAGGGCGTTTCCGGGAGGCCGGAAACGCCCTTTCTACATTCCGACAGAAAAACTCCCGCTGGATCAAAGCACCCGGTAACGCCGGTTGAAATACATCAGCGCTTCATCGCCCGCATTGATCTTCATATCCACAACCTCGCAGATCAGAATATCATGCGTGCCGCCGTCATGCGCCTCACGGATGCGGCAGTCGAAAGAGACAAGCGCGTCCTCCAGGACCGGCGCGCCGGTTTCAAGCACACCCCAGCTCCCGGCGGCGAAACGCTCTTCCGCCGGCGTCTTGCCGCCGAAAAGCGTGCTCAGCACCTCGTGATGGGCGGCGAGCGTGTTGACGCAGACGACGCCATTGGCCTTCACCACCCTGTAAGCGGAAGAATTGCGGTTGAGGCAGATAAGAAGCGTGGGCGGATTGTCGGAAACGCTGCAAACCGCCGTCGCCGCAAAGCCTGCACGGCCTGCCGCCCCGTCCGTGGTGACGATATTGACCGCCGCACCGAGCCGCGCCATGGCGTTTCTATAATCGAGGCTGCGCTGCTGTGCAGTCTTCGTCTCCATTTCCGCTTCCTTTTCAAGAGACATCATCTGCATCTAACCCATCCTTCCTTAACAGGCCATCAAGCCAGCACACAGGCGTCTTCGAAGCCAAGGCGGGGCAACCGTCCGAAAAGCTTCGACGGATCGCCATAGCCGAGATTGATCAGGAAATTGGACTTCCACGTCGTGCCTGCGAAAAACGCCGCATCCACCTTGCCTTTGTCGAAACCGGACATCGCCCCGGTATCAAGTCCCAACGAGCGGGCTGCTAGGATGAGATAACCCGCCTGCAAAGTGGCATTGCGGAAGGCCGTTTCCTCGGCCACGGCCGGGCTGGAGGTGAACCACGAACGGGCATCGGCATGCGGAAACAGCATCGGCAGTTTCTCGTAAAATTCGCGGTCGATGGCGGCAATCACGGTGACGGGTGCTGCCATCGTCTTTTCGAGATTGCCCGACGAAAGCGCTGGCCGCAGTTTTTCTTTCGCTTCCTGGCTGCGCACGAACACGAAACGGGCCGGCGAGCAATTGGCCGAGGTCGGACCCATCTTCGTCAGATCGTAAAGCTCTCTCAGCGTCTCGTCGCCGACCGGCTTGTCAGCCCAGCCATTATGGGTGCGCGCCGCGGTGAAAAGTGCTGCAAGTGCCTTGTCGTCGAGTGCTGTCGCCATTGTCCTAAAAATCCCGTCAGAATGTTCGTGTTGCCGGTAACAGAAACTGCAAAAGCCGAGCATTGAAAAGGTCAGCTTCGGTAATATTGACCGCATGCGCCCCGAAATCGAGAAGGCAGAGTTCCCCCTGCGGCAAACCCTCAGCGAGACGCACGGAGCGGGTGTAGGGCACCAGAAGATCATCTTTCGTGCCCACCACCAGAACCGGATTGCCGATCTCGCCGAGGCGACTATCGACGTCAAAGGCCCTCAGTGCCGCGATGCGCCGAAGCACATTCCCCTTGCCCTGAAAATGCGCGACGCCATGGGCATCGTCCCGCACCAGCCGCTCCTGATGGTCCGACATCCAGGCCGCCGGATAAAGAAACAGCGGCTGGGCTTTCACGAAAGCCTCAACGCCGGATTTCTCCAGAAGCTCGATCCGCACATCGAAGCAGCGCCCGGAATGCGGATCCACCTTGCTCCAGGCATTGATGAGAACGAGCCTGTCGATAAGGCCGGGCCTGCGCAGCGCGATATCGAGGCCGATCAGACCGCCAAGCGCATGGCCCATGAAGTGGAATTTCTCGAGGGTCAGCGCCGAGACGATTTCCAGCACATCATCCGCCATCGCCGATATGCCGCCATCCAGCGGCACCTCGCCGCCGGTCCTGCCGGTTCCGCGATGGTCGTAGGTGACGATCCGGAAATGATCGGCAAGGGCTTCGATCTGCGGCGCCCAATAGGAGCCCGATCCGCCCAGCCCCGATGACAGCAGGATTGTGGGCGCCTCAGGATCAGTCCGGCCATGAACCTCGAAATGCATCATCTGTCGTTTCGCCCTATTTGCCGATATGGGCGACGGTGGCGATTTCCACCAGCGCGTCTGGCTTTACGAGGCCGCACTGGATGCAATAACGCGCCGGCTTGTCGCCGGGGAAATATTCGGCATAGACCGTGTTGACGGCCTGGTAATTCGCCCAGTCGGTGATGAAGATATGGTTCATCGTCACGTCCTCCATCGTACCGCCGGCGGTCTCGATGACGGACTTGATGGTTTCCAGAACATGGCGGGTCTGCGCGCTCGCATCGCCCACATGCACGACATTATTGTCCTTGTCGAAGGGCAGCGTACCGGAAACGTAAACCACGCCATCGGCAAGGGTTCCCGGCGAAAAGGGAGCGATGGGTTTGCTGGTGCCGGCGGGCACGACGATCTTCTTCGGCATTTCGTTCTCCTCTTGTAGTTGGATATCAAGCGCTGACGGGTGCGGCCTGCGAGATGACGCCGCAGAAATCATTGACGGTGGCGACCCAGCCGAAAAATTTCTCGACATTGTAGACAGTCGCCTGCTGGATATAATCGGGGCCCAGATGGTGCGTGGCATCCTCCAGCATCACCCCGAAATATTCGAGGTGGAAGGCGTCGCGCAGTGAGCTTTCCACGCAGACATTGGTGGCGATGCCGACAAAGACCAGATTGCGGATGCCGCGCGCGCGCAAGACGCTGTCCATATTGGTGTTGAAGAAACCGCTATAACGCGTCTTCGGCACCAGAATATCACCGGGCTGCGGCTGCAGCTCGTCGACAATGGCATAGTCCCACGTGCCCTTGGCCAGCAGCTGCCCCTGCAACTCCGGCCTTTTGCGCATGGTCTTCAGGGCGTTGGACTTGTGCCAGTTGGGCGAACCCGGGCCGCCCGCCTCGACATAATCCTTGTCCCAGCCATTCTGGAAATAAATGACCTGAACACCCGCCGCCCGCGCGGCATCCAGCGTCTTCTTGATGTTGGCGATGGTACCCTTGGCCCCGGAAATATCGAAACCGGCCAGATCGACATAACCGCCCTCGGTCGAATAGGCGTTCTGCATGTCGACCACGACAACGGCGGTCTCGCTGGGTTTCAGGGTGATCGGCTCCGGCCTTGCGGGAAGCGTCACGCTTTCCGAACGGCTTTCCGGCCCCTTGTAACCCGCCACGACGGCTTCACTCATTCCGCAGCCTCCAGTGCAGCCTGAACATGCGCGCGGCTCTTCATCAGCGGCTGCACATATTTGCCGAATTTCTCGACGCCTTCGAGGAAATCATCAAAGGTCAGCATCACGCCGCCCGTTCCCGGCACTTCGCTCATCTCGTCCAGCATCGCCGCCACTTCCTCATAGGAGCCGATCAGCGTTCCCATGTTGATGTTGACCGCCGAGACGGGATTGGACATGTGGCGAACATTGGTGTCGGAGCCGGATTTGGTGTCGACAGCGCTTTGCAGGCCGAGCCACTTGATCGCATCCTCATCCGCACCGGCCTTGTAATGCTCCCATTTCGCCCAGGCATCTTCGGATTTTTCCTCGGCAAGGACCATCGTCAGCACGACGGACTTAACCTCTCGACCGGTCTTTTCCGTTGCCGCCAGCAGCCGCTCATTGGTGGGCGCGAAGGCCTTCGGCGTATTGACGCCGACGCCGAAGCAGAAGCTGTAATCGGCGAACTTGGCCGAAAACGCCATGCCGGAATTGGAGGAACCGGCGCAGATGAGTTTGACGTCGCCCTGCGGCACCGGCTTCATGCGGCAATCCTCCATCTGGAAGAACTTGCCCTTGTAGTCCGACTGGCCCTCCGTCAGCAATTCCTTGAGGACTGTCGTATATTCGCCGAGATATTCATAACGATCACCGAAATAATCGTCGCCCGGCCAGAGCCCCATCTGGCTATATTCCGGCCGCTGCCAGCCGGTAATAAGATTGATGCCGAAACGGCCGCCGGAAATGGAATCGATGGTCGTCGCCATGCGGGCAACGATGGCCGGCGGCATGACCAGCGTTGCGGCCGTGCCGAACAGCTTGATCTTGGAGGTGACAGCGGCAAGGCCCGCCATCAGCGTGAAGGATTCCAGATTATAGTCCCAGAACTCGGTCTTGCCGCCAAAGCCGCGCAGCTTGATCATCGAGAGCGCGAAGTCGAAACCATATTGCTCCGCCTTCAAAGTGATGGCCTTGTTCAGGTCGAAACTCGGTTTGTATTGCGGCGCGTTTTCTGACAGCAGCCAACCATTGTTCCCGATCGGGATAAAAACACCAACTTCCATCTTGCTGTTCCCTTTTTTGCATCAGGTGTCTCCTGACTTGGCAAAAGAGTAGCAGGTTCTGTGCCAGACCAAATAAAATAATTTTATCAAATGGATAAAATTTTGGAGGCGAATTATTTTTACCAAAAGATAAAAATTTTATCATTCGATAAAATTATTTGCCTGTTTATTCGGCAAATATCGAACGCAATCTGCAGGAAATGGGCGGCTCTTACATCGGTCGCGGAGCGTTGCGCGGCATCCCAAAACCTCCCTCCGTCATGCCGGCCTTGAGCCGGCATCCAGCCACGGCGCGTCTGCGCCGTGAGGAATGAGTCTTTTGCGATCAAGGACTTGATCGCGCTGGACCCCGGATCAAGTCCGGGGTGACGGTGCAGGGATTTTACGACTCAATCGAACACACACGTGCCACGGGGCACGTCTGCGCGATGAGAACAAGAATCGCAAAGCTATGCCAAAATCTCAGGCGAGGCGTTGCCGCGCATAGGCATGCACGGCCCGGAAAGCGGCTTCCGCACCGGCGATGACCCGCTCTTCCTCTTCGACCGTCAGCGAAATCTCATCGAGAGCGGCGGTGAAAGTGCGCCAGTGCAGGCCGCGTCCTTCCGGGGCGCCGGCCAGATGGCGCGCGCCGAAGTCTTCATTCAGACCAAGCTTGGCCGCATCCTTCAGCAGGAAAGCAGCGCCCAGATTGGAGCCTTCAACCACATAAAGCCAACCCATGGCCTCCGGCAGATCGAACGGCGTTTCACCGGTGAAACGCGGCTCGGCCGTTTCGGGAATGGCAAGACCGAGATCGGCAAGGTCCTGTTCGATCATGGAGAGACGGCGGCGGCCCTTGAGATCAGGAAGCAGGCCATCGAGCGTCGCATTTGAAAAGAAGACATCGAGGTCACGATGGAAAAGATATTGCGTTTCCACGAATTTGCCGAAGTTCTCCCGGCTCTCGAACGGCTTCGATGCCATGATGAAGGCATCGAGATCGCCATGCGCGCCGCGCGTCGCAGCTTTCAGGCGCTTGACGCGGCTCTGCTCAATGTCTGCTACAGGCGCTGACGGCTCCGCAATGGTCATGATGATGGTCCCTTTATCCCTAATATTCAGATTGCTGATAAAAATCTTTACTCCAACAGTCAAATTTTATTTTCGCATTTATCCGCTCGCCCTGCAAAGAGCATAAGCCCGCTGTCGCCACGGTAAAGCAGCCTCCCTGCCCCTGTACAACCCTTCCATCCCAACGCCTCGCAGCATTGCCGCTCAACGCACGACGAAGCGAATTCCCCGATCCCCGTCTTCCGAACAATCAAACTGCAATTACCTCTTTACAACTAACATGTCAGCGCGTTATCAATGCGCAATCACCTTCGAGGAGCATCTTACTTGACCCAGAAATTTGGCCTTTCGGCAGCCCTGACCACTCCTTTCAAAAAGGACGGAACGGTCGATATCGACGCCATGATCGCCCATGCCCGACGCTGCCTTGAAAATGGCTGCGACAGCGTCACACTCTTCGGCACCACGGGCGAAGGATGCTCCGTCGGCAGCCGTGAACGGCAGGTCATTCTTTCCCGCTTCATCGAGGCCGGCGTTGCGCCTTCCCGTCTGGTCACCGGCGTTCTGGTGGATTCCATCGAGGACGCCGCCGACCAGTCGGCCGAGGCCCTGAAGGCCGGCGCCCGCAATATTCTTCTCGCCCCGCCCTCCTATTTCAAGAATGTCGGCGATGACGGCCTGTTTGCCTGGTTCTCGGCGGTGTTCGAAAAGATCGGCAAGGGCGCTCGCGACATTCTCGTCTACAACATCCCTTCCGTGACCATGGTGACATTGTCGGTCGAGCTGGTTGGACGGCTGAAAAAGGCATTCCCCGGCATCGTCACCGGCGTCAAGGATTCCTCCGGCAACTGGAGCCATACCGAGCGTCTGCTGAAAGAACATGGCGATCTCGCCATCCTGATCGGCGATGAGCGCGATCTGGCGAAGGGTGTTCGCCTCGGCGGTCAGGGCGCGATCTCCGGCGTCGCCAATTTCCTGACACAGGAAGTCCGCGCCATGGCCGTCGACGGCAAGGACGACAAGCGCGTCGAAGATCTTGTTGTGGAACTTCTGAAATTCCCGGTTACACCAGCGGTCAAGGTGCTGGTATCACACACGACAGGGGAAAATATCTGGTCGGACGTGCGCGCACCGCTCGTCGCCATTTCACCGGAGGGCCGGCGGCAGATCGAAGGCGCGTTCGATGCGCTGTTTCGCAAACAGGCCGCCTGAACAGACCTTGAAAGGTTGAGCATGGAAGATACCGGCGAACAGACATTGCGGGAACGGGCGTATGAGAGCTTTACGCATCACCTTCTCTCGCGCGACGTTCGCCCGGGACAATTCATCTCGCAACGCCGCCTCGTGGAACTGACCGGCTTGCCGCTCGGCGCGATCCGGGAGGCGATTCCGCGGCTGGAGGCGGAAGGGCTGATCAAGACCGTGCCGCAACGGGGGTTGCAGGTCGCCCATATCGACATCAACCTCATCCGCGAGGCGTTCCAGTTCCGCATCTTTCTCGAAAAGGAGGCTGTCGCGCTTTTTACCCGCTCGGCCTCCGACGAGGCAATCGCAGAGCTTTTAAAACAGCATCGCGACATTGCCGAAGCGGCTGAAAATGGCGGGGAATCGCCGGAACTGGACGAGCATGCGCAGCAGGTGGACTGGGGCATGCACGATGCCTTCATCGATGCGCTCGGCAATTCGATCATCTCGAACGCCTACCGGGTCAATTCCATCAAGATGCGCCTTATCAATCAGGAGCGCTTCCGCATCGCCGGCCACGTAAAGTCGGTGATGAAGGAACATCTCGCCATTCTCGAGGCCATCGAGAGGCGATCCGTCGAAGACGCCGTGGAGCGGCTGACCGCCCATATCCGCAACGCAAGGGACAGGGCGCTGGCGGTTTAAGGCAATTCCGGCAGGAACTGAAGAGGTTCTGCGCCGGGATTGCAGGAAAATAAGCAACAAGCCGGGGTGAGGAGAATTTCCGGCTAATCTGGAGGAGAACTGACATGACGCATTCATTGCTCAACCCCACGCGTCGCGCCTTTCTGGCAGGCACGGCGGCGCTTGGCGGCGGCGCGATGCTCGGCATTCGCCCGGCATCGGCAGCGGTGAACTGGAAAAAACACGCCGGCACCACGCTTGAGGTCAATCTCGTCAAAAGCCCACGCAGCGAAACGCTGATCAAATATCTCGGCGAATTTGAAGAACTGACCGGCATCAAGGTCAATGCCGAAGCCACCCCGGAACAGCAGCAGCGCCAGAAGGTCGTGATCGAGCTTTCCTCCGGCAAGCCGAGCTTCGATGTGGTGCATCTGAGCTACCACGTTCAGAAGCGCCAATTCGAAAAGGGCAAATGGCTTGCCGATATCAGCGGCTTCCTGAAGGACCCGTCGCTGACCGATCCTTCGCTTGCGGAGAAGGATTTTGCCGAGGCAGGTATGCTGTTTGCCAAGGATAGCGACGGCGTGCTGCGCTCGCTGCCCTTCTCGGTGGATTACTGGATCGTCTACTGGAACAAGGAGCTCTTCGAAGCCAAGGGCCTGAAATACCCTGAGACCTTTGAGGAACTGGTGACGGCGGCGGAAAAGATCACCGATCCCGCAACCAACACCTATGGTTTCGTTGCCCGTGGCCTGAAGAACGCCAATACCCCGGTCTGGACCTCGCTGATGCTGGGTTATGGCGCAAAGCCCATCGGCGCGGACGGAAAGGTCAACACCGAATCCAAGGAAGCGGTGGAAGCCGCCAAGCTCTATCAGCGCCTGATGACCAAGGCCGCCCCTCCCGGCGTCTCCGGCTTCAACTGGGCGGAAGCGCAGTCGGCCTTCCTCCAGGGCAAGATCGGCATGTGGTTCGATGGCGTCGGTTTTGCGCCGCCAATCGAAAACCCGGAAAAATCCCGCGTCGTCGGCAAGGTCGGTTACGGCGTCATGCCGAAGGGCCCGGCAACCCAGGCCGCCGGCACTTTCGGCGATGGTCTCGGTGTTGTCGAAGCCAGCAGCAAGAAGGAAGCCGCTTACCTCTTCTGCCAATGGGCGATTTCGCATGAAATGGGCGCGCGTCTGTTGCAGGCGGGTGCCGGCGTTCCATTCCGCCAGTCCATCCTCGAAGACCAGAAGGTGCGCGAAGGCGTGAAGATGCCGGCCGCCTGGCTGGATGCGGTCGTCGGTTCCGGCAAGGTCTCGCAGCTTGCGCTGCCCGTCATCATTCCGGTGACGGAATTCCGCGATATCTACGGCGTCGGCCTCACCAACATGATCGGCGGCGCGGACCCGGCAGCCGAACTCAAAAAGGCGACGGAACAGTTCGCACCCGTTCTGGCGCGTAGCGAGGGATAATGGCCTCCGTGAGCATCGAAAACACCAAAACAGGCGTCAGTCGTAAAGAAGGGAGCGGGCCGGCAAGGCTTGCTCCCAACTACTGGCCCTTCGTCATACCGGCACTTGTCGTCATTTCGGCGGTAATCGTTTTTCCATGGGTCTTTACCCTCTGGATGAGCGCGCATCGCTGGACGCTCGGACAGGAGCAGAGCTTTATCGGTTTCGAGAACTACATCCGGCTCGCCAGCGACGCCCGGTTCTGGGAATCGCTCTGGCACACGCTCATCTATACCGTGCTGTCGGTCGTCGCTCCGCTGTTCCTCGGAACATTGGCGGCGCTGGTTTTCGATGCGCAGTTTCCGCTGCGCGGTTTTCTGCGCGGCGTCTTCGTCATGCCGATGATGGCGACGCCGGTCGCCATCGCGCTCGTCTGGACCATGATGTTCCACCCGCAGCTCGGTGTCCTGAACTATCTGCTCTCCTTCATCGGCATCGGCCCGCTGGAATGGATCTACAACCAGTCCACCGTCATCCCCTCGCTGGTGCTGGTGGAAACCTGGCAATGGACGCCGCTGGTCATGCTGATCGTGCTCGGCGGGCTCGCCGCAGTGCCCCGCGAACCCTATGAAAGCGCCGAAATCGACGGCGCCAATGCCTGGCAGAAGTTTCGTTATCTCACCATGCCGATGATCGCGCCGTTTCTGATGATCGCTGTCATCATCCGCTCCATCGACGCCGTCAAAAGCTTCGATATCATCTATGCGATGACCCAGGGCGGACCCGGCACGGCATCGGAAACTATAAACATCTACCTCTACAATACGGCGTTTGCCTATTACGACATCGGTTACGGCTCAGCCATGGCCGTCGTCTTCTTCATCATCATCGTGGCGCTCTCCTTCGTGCTTCTGATGGTGCGCCAGCGCTCGCAATGGAACGAGATGGAGGAACACTGATGTCCGCAAAAATCCTGAAACGCAGAAATCTCGACCGGCTCGGCCTGTTCTTCGTGGCGCTGGTGATGATCTCGCCGGTCATCCTGTTCTTCATGTGGATGATCTCGCTGTCGCTGAAATATGAAATCGACAACGGCGCTTATCCGCCAATCCTGATCCCCGAACGTTTCGCCTGGTCGAACTATGTGAAGGTGTTCGAAGAGAACAATTTCTTCCTCTATTTCTGGAATTCGGTCCTCGTCACCGGTGCGGCCACTATTCTCGCGCTCGTCATCGGCGTGCCCGCCGGTTACGGCATCGCCCGGCTGAAGGCGGAAAAGTCGGCTGTGGTCATCATGATCGCCCGCATGACGCCCGGCCTCTCCTTCCTCATTCCGCTGTTCCTGCTGTTCCAATGGCTGAACCTGCTCGGCACGCTCTGGCCACAGATCATCATCCATCTGGTGGTGACGGTTCCGATCGTCGTCTGGATCATGATCGGTTATTTCGAGACCACGCCTAAAGAGCTGGAAGAGGCGGCAAGCATCGACGGCGCATCCTCCTGGCAGGTGTTCCGGCTGGTGGCGCTGCCGATTGCCAAGCCCGGCATCGTCGTCTCCTTCATCCTCGCGGTCATCTTCTCGTGGAACAACTTCGTCTTCGGCATCGTGCTGGCCAGCCGTGAAACCCGCACCCTGCCGGTCGCGGTCTACAACATGCTGTCCTTCGAACAGGTGAGCTGGGGTCCGCTTGCCGCCGCAGCTCTGATCGTGACGCTGCCGGTGCTGCTGCTGACCATGTTCGCACAGAAACAGATCGTGGCGGGTCTCACCGCCGGCGCCGTCAAGGGCGGCTGAACCAAACAAATCATAACGGGAACCTGCACATGGCACCGGTCAATATCCAAAATGTCCAGAAGCGCTTCGGCGCGGTCAACATCATCCACGGCATCGATATCGACATCAAGGATGGCGAATTCGTCGTGCTCGTCGGCCCTTCCGGCTGCGGCAAGTCCACCCTGCTGCGCATGATCGCCGGGCTGGAGGAGTTGAGCGACGGCGAAATCCACATCGGCGCACGCGAGGTCAGCCACCTGCCCGCCCGTGACCGCGACATCGCCATGGTGTTCCAGAACTACGCCCTTTATCCGCATATGACGGTCAAGGATAATATGGGCTTCGCGCTGAAGCTGAAGAAGGTGAGCGCCGAGGAAACCAAGGCCAAGGTCGACAGGGCCGCGGCCATTCTGGGGCTGGAAAAGCTGCTGGACCGCTATCCGCGCCAGCTTTCCGGCGGCCAGCGCCAGCGTGTCGCCATGGGCCGCGCGCTGGTGCGCGATCCGCAGGTGTTCCTGTTCGATGAGCCGCTTTCCAACCTCGACGCCAAGCTGCGCGTGCAGATGCGCGGCGAGATCAAGGCCATGCACCAGCGCATCGGCACCACCACCATCTATGTCACCCACGACCAGGTGGAAGCCATGACCATGGCCGACAAGATCGTGGTGCTGCATGATGGCGTCATCGAGCAGATCGGCGCGCCGCTGGAGCTTTACGACAATCCCGCCAACCTCTTCGTCGCCGGCTTCATCGGCTCGCCCGCGATGAATTTCATTCGCGGCCGGGTGGAGGAAGGTGTGTTCCGCACGGCGAAGGGCCTCAGCCTGCCGCTGCCCGCCAATGCCGATATCGGCAAGCTGGGCGGCCGTGACCTCGTCTACGGCGTGCGGCCGGAACATATCCGCGCCGCTGAGAGTGGCATTGAAGGCCGGGTCGAACTGGTCGAAGGCACCGGCTCGGAAATCTATGCCAAGCTGAATTGCAAGGGCGATGACATTGCCTGCCTGTTCCGCGAGCGCCTCAATGTCCGCTTCGGCGATACGATCCACATTGCCATCGATCCGGCAACCGTGCATCTGTTCGACAAGGACAGCGGCAAGCGTATCTGACAGGTGACAGGAGTGAACAGCATGGCAGACAAACAGGGCGGCAAGCATGTGCTCTGCGTGGGTGCCGCCGTGCTGGACACCCTGTTTCGTGTGCACGACATGCCGAAGGGCGAAGGCAAGGTCCTGCCCTATGAGATGCTGCAGATTGCCGAAGGCATGGCGTCGAGTGCTGCCTACGCCGTCCATCGCATGGGGGGCCGCGCCAGCCTCTGGGGCGCGGTGGGCGATGACGAAACCGGTACCCGCATCCTGGGCGATCTCAGTGAAAGCGGCATCGACACATCAGGCATGACGGTTGCACCCGGCGCACGCTCGGCCCTGTCGACAATCATCATCGATGACCGGGGAGAACGGCTGATCGTGCCTTTTTACGATCACCGGCTGCATGAGAAAAAACGCACCTGCACGCCGGAGGATATTGCTCCTTTCGATGCCATCCTGGTGGATGTGCGCTGGCCGGAACTGGCGCTCGATGTTCTGACTGTGGCACGCGCGCTTGGCAAACCGGCCATTCTGGATGGCGATGTTGCACCCATCGAAACCCTTGAGAAGCTGGCCCCCGCCGCAACCCATATCGTCTTTTCCGAACCCGCCGCCGCCCGGCTGACCGGACTTGAAACGGTGAAGGACATGCTGCCGATGCTGCATTCCCGCTACCCGCAAACCTTCATCGCCGTTACCGCCGGACCGGCGGGCTGCTGGTGGACGGAGGCCGGCGATCTCAAGGTGCATTTCCAGACGACGATGCAGGTCAAGGCGGTGGACACGCTGGCGGCAGGCGATATTTTCCACGGCACGTTCGCACTTGCGATGGCTGAAGGCATGGAAAGCCGCGCCGCCATCCGCCTCTCCTCCGTTGCCGCCGCGCTCAAATGCACGGTCTTCGGCGGCCGGGCCGGCGCACCGACGCGCGAAGAGACGGAAGACGCGATGCGCCAATGGCTGGAGCGTGAAGGCGAACCCGCGCTGCGCGCCTCCTGAGCGCATCCATTGCCCGCATAAAACTATTCCATTTTTGCGATGCCGTTTCGCGGCGAAGTAGTCTAACGTCAAGTCAGAGCAAAGCTTTTCGCAAGCCGCGCCTTTTCCACCTTGAGCCCGTATTCCGCAAAAGTGATCGCCCGATGCATCAGACGACCCGCCCGAGACTGCGCGATATCGGTTTCCGGCCCGGCCATTTCGAGACCGGCCCGCTCAACGCCATCACCGATGTCGAAGGCGTGACCATCGGCCATTCGACCGTCATCGAAGGCGACACGATCCGCACGGGCGCAACCGCGATCCTGCCGCATGGCAGTAATCTCTTTCAAGACAAGGTGCCCGCCGCCTTCGCCGTCTATAACGGCTTCGGCAAATTTGCGGGTTCCACCCAGATCGAGGAACTCGGCGAACTCGAAACACCCATCATCCTCACCAATACGCTGGCAACTGGCCGGGCCATCGAGGCGATCAACCGCCATACGCTGGCACAGCCGGGCAATGAGAAAGTCGTCTCGATCAATGCCGTCGTTGGCGAAACCAACGATTCCCGCCTGAACGACATCCGTGCCGGCCGCCCAACCATCGAGGAAATTTCGGCCGCGCTGCAAAACGCGGCCACAGGCCCGGTGGCCGAGGGCGGCGTGGGTGCCGGAACCGGCACGGTGGCCTTCGGCATGAAAGGCGGCATCGGCACCGCATCCCGCATCGTTACCATCGCCGGAACGACCTACACGCTCGGCATTCTCGTGCAGTCGAACTACGGCGGCCATCTGCTTGTCTGCGGCGCGCCCTATGTCAGCCCTGACCACAAGGACAAGGACGGCTCGATCGTTATCATTGTGGCAACCGATGCGCCGCTCTCCTCCCGCAATCTGAAGCGTCTGGCGGCCAGAAGCTTCGGCGGTCTGGCGCGCACGGGTGCAGCACTCAGCAATGGTTCCGGCGATTATGCGCTGGCATTCTCCACCGATGAGCGGCTGCGCCGAACGCCCGCACGCCGCAAGGCCGTCGCAGACTATCCAGAACTTTCCAACGATGCGATTTCGCCGCTCTTCGAAGCCGCGATAGAGGCGACGGAGGAGGCGATCCTCAATTCGCTCTGCGCCGCAGAAACGACAACCGGCTTTAATGCCGGGACCGGCAAGGTCTCCACGGTCGAGGCCATTTCCATCGACGCCCTTAAAACCCTTCTTTCAGCCTGACTTTTCCAGACGGAGTTTTCATGACTAGCCAATCCGGTCGCATCGTTTACGTCAACGGCGAATTCCTGCCCGAAGCGGACGCCCGCCTTTCCATCTTCGACCGCGGTTTCCTGTTCGGCGACGGCATTTATGAAGTCACCTCGGTTCTGGAAGGCAGGCTGATCGACAGCGATCTGCACATGGCCCGGCTGGAGCGCAGCGCCCGCGAAATCGACGTGCCGCTGCCGGTTACGACCAAGGAGATCGTCGAGGCCGAACGCCGGCTGATTGCCGACAACAACCTCGTCGAAGGCATGATCTACCTGCAGCTGACGCGAGGTGCTGAAGACCGCAACTTCCTGTTTTCCGCCGATCTGAAGCCGACGCTGGTCATGTTCACCCAGGCCAAGAAGCTGATCGGCACCCCGGTCGAGGAAGCCGGCATCGCCGTCAAATCGGTTCCCGACCAGCGCTGGGAACGCCGCGACATCAAGACCGTCTGCCTGCTGCCGCAGGTCATGGCCAAGCGCATCGCCAAGGCCGAGGGTTGTGACGAAGCCTGGATGATCGAGGATGGTTTCGTTACCGAAGGCGCTTCCTCCACCGCCTATATCATTACCGGCGACAAAAAGATCGTCACCCGCGGCAACAGCAACAAGACCCTGCCCGGCTGCACCCGCCTTGCCGCGCTACAGCTGGCCAAGGAAGCCGGCTTCACGCTGGAAGAACGCCCTTTCACGCTGGAAGAGGCGCTGAATGCTGACGAGGCCTGCCTGACCAGCGCCTCCAACTTCGTGGTTTCGGTCACGAAGATCGACGGCAAGCCGGTGGGTAACGGCAAGCCCGGCCCGATGGTAAGCCGCTTGCGCGCGCTCTACCTCGAAAACGCCCGCCGCACCGCGATTTAAGCAAACATCAGCCTTCGAGAACCGCCCATATACGCTCGACAACGGGCCGGCGGTTCTCCTTGGAACGATAAAGCCGGATATCGAGGGCAATATCGAAACTGTCATCGGCGGCACGCACCAGAGCGCCGCTATCCAGCTCGTGCCGCATCAGGCTTTCCGGCACCCAGGCGACACCCCAGCCGGCCATCGCCATGGCTTTCAGCCCCACCGACATGCTGCCCTCATGCACCCGCTCGAATTGCGGCAGGCGCGCGCTCAGCAGATCGCGCAGCAACGGCCCGAAGAACGAAGCCTTTTCATAGTCCAGATAGGCGAATGGTTTTCGTGCATTTTCCATGAGTTCATGCAGCGGTGAACCGTCTTTCGCCGGCGCGGAAACGGGAATGATGTTTTCCGCGCCCAGCACGCGGAACTCGAAGGTCTGCGCATCGAGCAGCATCGGCACTTCGGGATGGGCATAGGTCAGAAGAAAATCGCTCTGCCCGTCCACCAGCGAATTGAGATTTTCCTCCATGCTGCCGGAATCCGGCCGCAGAACCGAAAACAGCGGCCCGGCCTTCTCGTTCACCCGTTTCAGCCAATCCGGGAAGAAAGTGAAGGACAGGGTGTGCAGGGCCGTCAGCCGAACCGTCTTCGCATCCTCGCCATCCTCCTGCAACAGGGTGCGCCGGGCATGATAGAGCTGTTTCAGCGTCTCCTGTGCCACCGGCACGAACTTCACGCCCGCCTCGGTCAGCCGCGAGGGGTAGGAAGCACGATCGACCAGCGTGGCACCCACCCAGGCCTCCAGCTGCTTGATGCGTCGGCTGAAGGCGGATTGCGTCACATGCCGCTCATCCGCCGCTTTCGAGAAATTGAGCGTTCCGGCCAACGCCAGGAAATCCTCGAGCCATTTGACTTCCAAGGGCCTGTTCTCCCACAAAGATGTTGTCCCGGCCTGCCGGGAACACGGGTCTTTATTAGGAGCAATGGAAGCTGATTGAAACCCACTAGAAACTTCGGACTGTGAGGAAACAGCCCGAGCCTCGCTCTCGTCATCCTTGGGCTTGTCCCAAGGATCTAAGCACGTCAACAAAATCAATCGCTTGCAGATCCTCGGGACAGGCCCGAGGATGACGTCGAATTTGTCGGGCGCAATGGGATCGGTTTCAGACCGTTAGCAGCTTCTGGAATACTCGATCATCCGCGCCCGGCTGGAAACCAGCTCGATCCGATCATGACCCAGACGATTGAGGCAAACGCGCTTCGTCCATGGCCCGTCAATCAGCGTGAAGAGGAAACGGCCATTACCGAGCGCCTTCAGAGGCATGCTCCGGCGCGTGGGGCCGATGCCCATCGTCAGAGAGGAACCGGTGATGATAAATTCCGCACCCTCATCCGAGCGCCACGAGCCCGAAAGATCATCCGGCACCGCATGATCGCCGACCGGCAGGAAGCGGCGAGCGGCGTGGCCGGCCTCGCCAACAATGGCATCACCCTCTAGCCTGAGGCGCATCGGAGACGATGCCGAACGCGACGATACCCAGCCATCGGCATCTTCATAAAGCGTGTCGTCGCCATCGATGAAAGTGGATGTGCTGCCCTTGATCTCCAGCCACCACGGCCCGCTTTCGGTCACGTAAAGGCCTTCCGGCAGGCTGGCGGTCGGCTTGGGCAAAGGCAGGCCGGTGAGGGCGGCCATGCTTTCCAGCACGATCTTGAAGCCGTTGGTATCCTCGCGGTTCGACACCACGACGAAACCCGAGCCGTTTTCCGGATCGAGCAGAAAGTAAGTCTTGTAGCCCGGATGCGAACCGCCGTGGCCGACGAAGCGCCTGTCTCCCAGATGGGACCAGCGCAGGCCGAGGCCATATTCGCTCATCCGCCCATCTGCCAGCGAACGTTCGGCAGAGAGCCTTTCCAGAACGTCCGCAAAGCTGCCCTCGCCCCGCATCAGCCCCTGCAGCCAGCGGGTCAGCGCTTCGGCGCTGCCGGCAAGACTGCCCGAAGCGGAAATATGCAGACCGGCGGCCGAAAGCTGCCAGTTGTCTTCAGCCTTCCAGTAACCCGGCACCAACCCGTCGACAGGATCGTTCCAGACATCCGGCGCCTTCAGGAACACGCCGAAGGGACCGGCAATCTGCGTCTGCACGAAATCATCGAAACGGAAACCGCGACGCTCCAGCGCCGCTTCCACCAAACGGTAGCCCGTATTGGAATAGGAAACCTCGCTGCCGGCAGGGAAATTCAGCCGAGTGAGCCGCGACAGATAATCGAGAAGCGGGCCGGCCTTTGTCTCCGTGTAAACGGAAAGACCAAGCAGTGAGAGGCATTCCCGCGTATCCGGCAGCCCGCCACTCATATCCAGCGCCTGCCCCACCGTCACCTCGCGGAGCGGCGATTGCAGCTCCGGCAGATGTTTGCCGAGCGGATCGTCAAGCCCGATCAGATCGGAATGGGCAAGCACCATGGCGCAGAAAGCGTGTTTGGTGACGGAGGCATAACGCACCACGCTCTGCGGCGTGAAAGGTGCGAATGTCGAAAGGCTCTCGACACCGCCCGCATGGGCAAAGCGAATGCCATCGAGATCGGAACCAATGACCGCCCCGCCCGGCTCGTTGCCCGCCCATTGCGAGACGAAGCTCTCGGCAAGCGTTGAAGCGGCATTCCAGTCGAATTGCTGTGGCATGGTTCGGTCTCGTGTCTTGTCGTCTCTACAGAAAGCCTCGGCATCGCCGCTTGTTTCTTCTCCCCGAGGGGGAGAAGGTGGCCCGAAGGGTCGGATGAGGGGGCAACGGTAGAGATTTACGGGAAGCTTG
>NZ_LT009745.1:2427470-2514440 GCF_900013505.1 Agrobacterium deltaense RV3
CAACGGTAGAGATTTACGGGAAGCTTGCCCCCTCATCCCGCTGCCGCGGACTTCTCCCCCTCGGGGAGAAGAAACTCGTGGCGCCCGCTCGATCCTTGGTAGCGGGGACTCAGGCCGGCTCTTCCAGCCGGATGCTCAGGCTGCGCAGCTCTTCCGTATGCGGATGTTTCGTGCGGCCTTCGCGCAGATCGCCAGCGCTCAGTTGCTCCACCATTTCGCCGTTCAGCATCACGCCAACCCGCGGGCACAGATGCGCGATGACCGCCAGATTGTGGCTGACGAGAATATAGGTGAGGTTGCGCGCCGCGCGCAGGTCCTGCAACAGGTTCAGAATTTCCGCCTGCACCGAAACATCGAGCGCCGACGTCGGCTCGTCGAGCAGCAGCACCTGCGGATCGGCGATCAGCGCACGGGCAATGGCCACGCGCTGGCGCTGGCCGCCGGAAAGCTGGTGCGGGAAACGGAAGCGCACCGCCTGCGGCAACGCCACATCCGAGAGCGCCTGCTGGATGCGCTTTTCGATATTGTCCATGCCATGCACCAGCGGCAATTCGCTGAGAATGCGGTCGATGGTCTGGCGCGGATGCAGCGACCCGTAAGGATCCTGAAACACCATCTGCACCTGCCGGAAGAATTCCGGCGTGCGCTTCAGCGGCGCATCCTTGCCGGCAAAGGCGATGCGGCCTTCCCAACTTTCGTTGAGGCCGGCCATGGCGCGCAGGATGGTGGACTTGCCCGAGCCGCTTTCGCCGACGATGCCGAAGCTGCCGCCCTTTTCCACCGAAAAGGACACGCCCTTTACCACTTCGCGGTCGCCGAACTTGATACGGAGATTATCGACGTCGATCATTGGCTGGACCACGCTGCATCACGGTTGAGAACGGGAAGACGCTCGCGCGGATGCGTCAGCGAGGGAATGCAGTTCAGCAGTCCCTGCGTGTAAGGATGCTGGGCTTTCAAAAGCTCGGAAGCCTTCAGTTCCTCCATCACCCGGCCTGAATACATGACAGCGACGCGGTCGCAGAAATGCGACACGAGCGGCAGGTCGTGGCTGATGAGGATGAGGCCCATGCCGCGTTCCGATACCAGCTCCTCGATCAGCCGCAGGATTTCAGCCTGCACCGTGGCGTCAAGCGCGCTGGTCGGTTCGTCGGCGATCAGCAGTTCCGGATCGGGCGCGAGCATCATGGCGATCATCACGCGCTGGCCCATGCCGCCGGAAACCTCATGCGCATAGGATGAGGCAACCTGGCGCGGATTGCGGATCTTCACCTGATCGAGAAGCGCGATGGCCGCTTCCATGGCGGCACGCTTGCTGCCGCCCTTGTGGGTGCGCCAGGCTTCAGCCACCTGCGCGCCGATGGTCTTTACCGGGTTCAGCGAATATTTCGGGTCCTGCAGGATGAAGCCCGCCCGCTTGCCGCGGATCTGGCGCATCTGCCTTTCGCTGGCGGACAACACGTCGATGCCGTCGAAGGCGAGCTTGTCGGCGCGGATATCCGCATTGGAGGGGAGAAGCTTCATTAGCGCACGCGCCGTCAGGCTCTTGCCGGAACCGGACTCGCCGACGATGCCAAGCTTTTCAGTGCCGAGCTTCATGGAAACACCGCGCACGGCCTCGAAACGGCTGGTGCGGGTCTGGAAAGCGATCTTCAGATTTTCGATTTCGACCAGCATGGCTCAATGTCCCTTCGGGTCGAGAACGTCGCGCAGGCCATCGCCAAGGAAATTGAAGGCGAGCGAAACGAGGAAGATGGCGATGCCGGGAATGGTGGCGACCCACCATTGTTCGAAGATGAAGCGCTTGGCTGTCGCAATCATCGCGCCCCATTCCGGCGAAGGCGGCTGCGCGCCCATGCCGAGGAAGCCGAGGCTGGCGGCGGTGATGATGATCGAGCTCATGTCGAGCGTGATGCGCACGATAAGGCTCGGCACGCAGAGCGGCGCGATATGCCGGGCGATGATGCGCCAGGCGGAAGCACCGGTCAGCCTATAAGCCGCAACGAAATCGCTGCCGCGCACCGTCATGGTTTCGGCGCGCGCCAGACGCGCATAGGGCGGCCAGGCGGTGAGCGCGATGGCGAGAATGGCGCTTTCAACGCCGGGCTTCAGCGCCGCGACGAAGGCGAGCGCCAGAATGAGGCGCGGGAAGGCCAGGAATACGTCCGTCACCCGCATCAGCACCGTATCGACGATGCCGCCGAAATAACCGGCGATGCAGCCGATGGCGAGGCCAATGGGTGCGACGAGAACGACGACGGCAATGACCATGCCGAGCGTGACGCGGCCGCCATAGAGAATGCGCGAGAGAATATCGCGACCGAGCTCATCCGTGCCGAACCAGTGTTCGGCGCTCGGAAACGCTAAGCGATTGCCGAGGTTCTGCGTCGCCGGATCGTAAGGGGCAAGCAGCGGCGCCAGCAGCGACAGCGCGATGAAGAGAACGATGATCGTAAGCCCGATCACCGCCAGCGGGTTGGACTTGAGATTGAGCCAGATGCGATACCGGTTGCCCCAGGCAGCCTGTGTTCGCGAATGCGGCGTCTCATCCAGCGCCCAGTTTCTGAAATTAGCTAACATCATCGAACGCGAGGATCCATAACTCTGTAAAGCACGTCTGCGAGCAGGTTGAGGGCGACATAGATGAAGCCGATCAACAGGGTTGCTCCGACGACGGGGTTCATGTCCGCGTTCATGAGCGAGACGGTGAGATATTGGCCGAGACCCGGCCAGCTGAACACGGTTTCCGTCACCACCGCACCTTCGAGAAGACCGGCATAGGTGAGCGCGAGAACCGTGATGAGCTGCACGGCGACCGTCGGGAAGGCATGCCCCCAGATCACGGTCATGGCCGAAAGCCCCTTGGCGCGGGCGGTGATGACATATTCACCCTTCAGCGCGTCGATCATGAAGGCGCGCGTCATGCGGGTGATATAGGCCATGCTGAAATAGGCGAGGATGCAGACCGGCTGCACCATATGGGCGATGGCGTCGTAAAAGGCGTCCCAGTCGCCCGCAAGCAGCGTGTCGACCGTCATCAGGCCGGTAACCTGCGTGATCATGCCGTCATAGATGATGTCCTGCCGGCCCGGCCCCGGCGCGACGCCAAGCGTGGCATAGAACACCAGCAGCGAAATCAGCGCCAGCATGAAGACCGGCACGGAATGGCCGGCAAGGCAGACGACGCGGATGACCTGATCGGTCAGCTTACCCTGCTTGACGGCCGCCCAGACACCGAGCGGAATGCCGATCAGCGCAGCAAGGATGAGAGCTGCGGTGGCAAGTTCGAAGGTGGCGGGGAAAACGCGCTTGATATCGATCCAGACCGGATTGCGGGTCAGGATCGAATTGCCGAAATCGCCATGCAGGACCTGCGAGACATAATGGAAGAACTGCACGACCAGCGGCTGGTCGAGACCCATTTCGGCCCGCACCCGCACGATGACGTCTTCGGGCGCGTTATCGCCGACCGCCGCGATGACGGGATCGACGGGCATCACACGCCCGATCATGAAGGTGATGATCATCAAACCGAACAGCGTCAGAAGGACGCTGCCCAGTATCGACGATATGCTTTTAACGCGCTTGTTCAATGTCACGCTTTCTTCGCATCGTGGTAGGAATTGCCCTCGGAGAGAACGCCGAGTTCGAAGCCGGAAACACCCTTGCGGAAGGCTGCCGTCTTCGTGGTCTGGAACATGAAGACGAAGGGGCTGTTTTCCATGTGCTCGCGTTGCAGGGCTTCATAAAGCTCCACGCGCTTTGCAGGATCCTTCTCGTCACGCGCGGCTTCGGCCTTGGCGGCGAAGTCGTCGTTCTTGAAGCGCGAACGCCACAGGAAGGGCTTCGACTTGGCGTCGTCGCCATTGTCCTTGTTGATGTTGAAGACATCGGCGTTGGAATGCGGATCGAAATAATCCGTGCCCCATGCGGAAAGCGCCATCTGGTGCTCACGCGCGCGCATCTTCGTCAGAACCTGACGATTTTCAGCCGATTGCAGACGCACCTTGATGCCGATATCGGCAAGGTTCGCCTGAATGGCCTGCGCCAGATCCGGGTAAGGCTGGGCGGAATAGTGATCCATGCTGATCTCGAAACCATCGGCAAGACCGGCTTCCGCCATCAGCGCCTTGGCCTTTTCGACGTCGCGCTGGTACGGAATGTCGTTGACGGCGCCGGGGAAGCCCTTCGGCTCGAAGCTCTGGTGGATTTCGTGCGTCAGCGGCACGATGTTTTCCTGCATGCCCTTGTAGTCCAGCGCCCACTTGATGGCCTGCCAGACCTGCGGCTTGGCGAGGTTCTCATTGCCCTGGTTGAGCGAGATCAGCACCAGCGAGGCAATGGACTTGCGCTCCAGTTCGATATTCGCATCGTCCTTGACGGTGCGCAGCTGTTCCGACGTCAGGTCGCGGGCAATGTCGATATCGCCCTTCTGCAGCATCAGCAGCTGGGAAGACGGATCGGTGACGTGGCGCAGGATGATGCGCTTGATATTGCCCTTGTAAGGACCGTTCGGGTTGACGGTGAGCGCAACGCTTTCGCTCGGCTTCCAGGCCTGTAGCACGAAGTCGCCAGAGCCGGCGCTGTTCTTCTGCAGCCAGCCATTGCCGAGGTCTTCGCCCGACGCATTGGCGAGAACCGCCTTCTTTTCGACGATCGCGCCGATATTGGCGGAGAGGCAATAAAGCAGGAAGGAGATGGCGGTCGGCTTTGCCGTCGTCAGCTTCACCGTCTTGTCATCAGTGGCAACGATAGTCGTCTCGGCATTGTCGGGCGTGAAGCCGAACTGGCTGATGATGAAGGCCGGGCTCTTGTTCATCTTGATGGCACGCTGCAGCGAGAAGGCGACGTCTTCCGCCGTGACCTTGGCGCCGCTCGCGAAGGTCGCCTCGTCACTGATCGTGAAGGTGAAGACCTTGCTGTCCGCATCGGCTTCCCAGGATTTCGCGATGACCGGATCGACCTTGGTCGAATCCTCACGGTTGGCGCGCACCAGCTTCTGATACATGTTGGAGATGATTTCACCGCCGACGGCTTCGAAACCTTCATGCGGGTCAAGGCTCGTCATATTGTCCAGCTGCTGCGCAACAACCAGAATATCCTTCGGCGTCGCGGCAAAGGCCGGAATGCGCGCATAAGAAAGGAACGGAACGGCAGCGCCGGCAATCAACAGGTTGCGTCTTGAAATCATCGAAAATCCCCTTTCGGACCTTATTTTTCGGAAAATGGTGGGTTTGCCCCAATCCAGTCGTTTTTTTTATGTTTTCCCGCGATTACCACGAGCAAACGAGGCCCGACCAATTCCAAATTTGGCAGAGCCTATGCACGGATTGCATTTGCTCCCGCCTTGACCTTTCCTCTACCAATTCAGAAAACTCGTCCGCACGCGCGTCCGCGCAATCCCATTTCCGAAGGTGAATGACCATGACCGATCAAAAAACCGTACCCGTCTTCGACGGCCACAACGACGTGCTGCTGCGGTTATGGCGATCGGGCAATGTTTCCCCCGAAACGCTTCTCATCGAAGGGGATACCATCGGCCACATCGACCTGCCCCGCGCCAAGAAAGGCGGGCTGGCCGGTGGCCTCTGCGCCGCCTATGTGCCTTCGCCCAGCATGGACAAGGACGCCAACGGCGACTACCCGACGCCGACCGAGGCGGATGCGCTGAAGGCAACGCTTGCCATGGCCGGCCTTTTGTTCCGGGCCGAAAAACAATCCTCAGGCGCGCTCAAGGTCTGCCGCACGGCCGCCGATATCCGCAACGCCATGGCAGAGGACGCTTTCGCTTCCGTCTTCCATATCGAAGGTGCGGAGGCGATCGGCGCCGATCTGGATGCGCTCCACGTTCTCTACGAAGCGGGCCTGCGCACGCTCGGGCCGGTCTGGAGCCGCCCGAACATCTTCGCTTACGGCGTTCCCTTCCGTTTCCCCTCGACGCCGGATATCGGCCCCGGCCTCACTGATGCCGGCAAGAGGCTGATAAAGACCTGCAACGAGCTGAAGATCATGGTCGACCTGTCGCACATGAACGAGCAGGGTTTCTGGGACATTGCCGGGATTTCCGACGCGCCGCTGGTGGCGTCGCACTCCAACGCCTATGCGCTGTGCAATCACAGCCGCAACCTGACGGATCGTCAACTTGACGCCATCCGCGACACGGGCGGCCTCGCAGGCATCAATTTCGGCGTTCTGTTCCTGCGTCAGGACGGCGTGAAAAATCCGGACACCGATCTCAGCGAACTCGTCCGCCACGTGGACTATATCGTCAACCGCATCGGCATCGATCACGTCGCGCTCGGTTCGGATTTCGACGGCACCACCATTCCCGCCGCCATGAAGGACGCAGCCGACCTGCAATTGCTGGTCGAAGCCCTGCGCAAGGGTGGTTATGACGACGAGGCGCTCGCCAAAATCTGCCACGGCAACTGGATCCGTGTGCTCGAAAAAACCTGGGGCGCGTGAGGCATATTGCAATTTATCTCCGGCGCAAAGCGCCGGAGATGTGAGCGGCAGGCCCTTAAGCCTTTGCCGCTTTTTTCTTGCCGGTCGCCCGGAAAGCCAGAAGCCCGGCGACGACACCGATCAGCGCCCATTTCATCGGCAGCACATCCGCCGTCTCGCTGCGGATCGGCAACACAGTCACGGTGCCCGGACGGGATTCATAACCCATCTGCCCTTTTGCCTTGGCCTCCGCGATCTGTTGCGGCGAAACGACCCATTCGGCGCCGCGCATCTTATCCACCGCCATGTATCCGCCGCCCGCCACAAGGGCGACGACGAGCGAAACGACTATTCTTGTGGGCTTGTTCATTGGCATCTCCTTCAATCGAAAGGAGCGTGTAGTCGCATCAAACGGCACCACCAAGCAACCGCAACGGTCAATTTGGCGTCATTCGGAACAATACCGCCGATCATGCATTCCATAGTTGTATTTTCAGCGCCCAACCGGTGAAATTCACGCATGATCGGACATAAACTTCGCATCGACACTTCATGCTTTTCTGCTAATCACATTTCCTCAACCTAAACGAATTAGCGACACAATCCTGTGGTTCGCCAACAGGAACTGGCGCTGGGCAAAGTAAATGGCAGACAAGAGCGAAATTACACAAACCGATGTTACGGAATCTGCGGTTGAAAGCTTTTTTGCCAGAAACCGACCCTATCTGACCGCGATCGCCATCACGCTGGTCTTTGTGATGATGACTTTCGCCATCTATCACCTGACCTCCGAAGTCCGCTATGACGACGTCATCGATGCGCTGACACAGACCTCGGCCTCGGCGGTGCTGCTCGCCATCGTTTTCACCGCGCTCAGCTTTCTGGCGCTGATATTCTACGACGCCAATGCCATCGAATATATCGGCCGTAAGCTGCCCTTTCCGCCCATGGCGGCAACTGCGTTTGCGGCCTATGCCATTGGCAATACCGCCGGTTTCGGCCCCTTGAGCGGTGGCGCCATCCGCTTTCGTGCCTATTCCCGGCTGGGTCTGTCGCCCGGCGAAATCGCCCGCGTCATCGCCTTCGTCACGCTGTCCTTCGGGCTTGGGCTGCTTTCGGTCAGCGCCATCTCCACCTTCATCGTCGCACCGCGCATCGCCGCCATCATCGGCGTCGATGCCGTTATTCTCAGGGGTGCAGCGCTTGCCATAATCGCAATTCTCGTGGCGGCCGCCTATGTCGGGCGCAACGGGCGCGCCATCCGGCTCGGCGCATGGCGGCTTCGTCTCCCGGACAGCCGGACATCGTCGCGCCAGTTCCTGGTCTCCGCCTTCGATATCGCCGCCTCCGCCTCCGTGCTTTATGTCCTGCTGCCCGACACGCATCTCGGCTGGCCGACATTTTTCGCCATCTACGCCACCGCCGTCGGCCTCGGTGTGCTCAGCCATGTGCCCGCCGGCCTCGGCGTCTTTGAAACCGTCATGGTTGCGGGGCTTGGCAACGCCATCAGCGTCGATCAGCTGCTCGGAAGCCTCGTTCTCTACCGCGTGATCTATCACGTGCTGCCGCTGGTGGTGGCCATTCTGGTCATGCTCGTCTCGGAGATGAAGCAGTTCGCGGCAAAGCCTGTTGTCTCCGATATCAGCCAGCTTGCCGTCAGGCTCGCGCCGCCGCTGCTATCGACCTTCGCGATGATCCTCGGCACCATGCTGATCTTCTCGAGTGTGACGCCGACGCCGGACAGCAATCTGGATTTCCTCTCCAATTTCGTACCGCTTCCCATCGTTGAAGCGGCGCATTTTCTCACGAGCATTCTCGGCCTCGTGCTTGTCGTCGCTTCGCGCGGCCTCGGGCAGCGGCTTGACGGCGCCTGGTGGATTGCGCTGGTCGCCGCCTCGCTGGCGCTGGTCCTCTCGCTCCTCAAGGCCATCGCCGTGTTCGAAGCCGCCATCCTCGGCGTCTTCATTGCGGCCCTCTCCGTCAATATGCGCAGCTTCAACCGCCATGCCTCGCTGGTTAAGCAGGCGCTGGGCCCAAGCTGGCTCGCCGCCATGGCCGTCATCATTGCCGGCGCGGCGACAATCCTGCTCTTCGTTTATCGCGATACGGATTACAGCCAGACATTATGGTGGCAGTTCGAATTCTCCGAGGAAGCGCCGCGCGGATTGCGCGCCCTTCTCGGCCTCGTGCTTGCCTCCTCCACCATCGCCATCTTCAGCCTGATGCGGCCGGTGGCCTTCAGGCCGGACGCCATCAAGGCCGACGACGTCACGAGTGCGACCGGCATCGTCATGAAACAGGATGCGGCCGACGCCAATCTGGTGCGCATGGGCGACAAACACGTGATGTTCTCCGAAAGCGGCAACGCCTTCATCATGTATGGCATCCAGGGCCGCTCATGGATCGCGTTTGCCGATCCGGTCGGCGATGAGGATGATTTTCCGGATCTGGTCTGGCAATTCGTGGAAGCCGCCCGTGGCGCCGGTGCGCGCGCCGCCTTCTACCAGATTTCGCCTTTCCTCCTCTCCCATTGCGCCGATGCGGGCCTGCGCGCCTTCAAGCTCGGCGAACTGGCATTGGTCGATCTCACCGCATTCGAACTGAAGGGCGGCAAGCTCGCCAATCTTCGCCAGTCGCTGAGCCGCGGCGCGCGCGACGGATTGACCTTCGAGGTGGTCGAACAGGCGCAGGTGGCGGATATTCTGGATGAGCTGAAACAGGTCTCCGATGGCTGGCTCGCCCACCACAATACCCGGGAAAAGCGCTTCTCGCTTGGCGCTTTCGAGCCGGATTACATCCTGTCGCAACCCGTCGCCGTGCTGCGCAAGGATGGAAAGATCACCGCCTTCGCCAATCTGATGGTGACGGACACGAAAAAGGAAGCCACCGTCGACCTCATGCGTTTTTCGCCGGATGCGCCGCGCGGCTCGATGGATTTTCTCTTCGTCAGCATCATGCAATATCTGCGCGAGGCGGGCTACGAGAGCTTCAATCTCGGCATGGCCCCCATGTCCGGCATGTCGAAACGCGACGCCGCCCCCGTCTGGGACCGCATCGGCAGCACGCTGTTCGAACACGGCGAACGTTTCTACAACTTCAAGGGACTTCGCGCCTTCAAGGCGAAGTTCCACCCGAAATGGGAACCGCGTTACCTTGCCGTGCAGAACGGCGCAGACGCCGCTCTGGCGCTGATGGACGCGACGGTTCTCATCAGCGGCGGCGTCAGAGGAGTGATCGGAAAATGAGAAAACCCAGCATGCTGAAAGCGGTTCTTGCCGCCTCCGCCCTGTTCGCCTCCCCCTTGTTTGTTTCTGGCGCCGTTTTTGCGCAGGACAAGCCCGCTTACGAGACCGGCATGATCCCTTCCGAGCATATCATGGTGCCGGATGGCGAAATTCTCGCCAGCGTCTTCCTGATTTCTGATGCGGACGGATGGACGGCTGCCGATGAGACCCGCGCCAAGGCGCTGGTGGAAAAGGGCGCAGCCGTGGTCGGTATCGATTTCAAGGAATATCTGAAGGCGCTCGAGGCCGATGATGACGAGTGCATCTATATGATCTCGGACATCGAGTCGCTCTCGCAGCAGATCCAGCGCACCGCCGGCACGAGCAGCTATCGCCAGCCCATCCTCACCGGCATCGGCAAGGGCGGAACGCTGGCGCTGGCGATGATTGCGCAGAGCCCCGTCTCCACCGTCCGGGAAGCCATCGCCGTCGACCCCAAGGCCGGCCTGCCGCTTGAGAAAATCCTCTGCACCCCCGCCACCAAGGACAAGGCGAATGGCGAAACGGTCTATGGCCTGACCGACGGGCCGCTGCCCGCCCCCGTCAGCGTGCTGTTCACGCCTGCTGCGGATCAGAAGGGCCGCGATCACGTCAACGCGCTCGTCAAGCTGCATCCCGATATCGACGTGACGGATGTGGATGACAAGGCGGACGAGGTTCTGACCCAGACCCTGTCCGACCAGATCGACGCCGCGGGCGACACGGACAGCCCGCTCGGCCTGCCGATCAAGGTTCTGGAAACCAGCCCGGTGATGGACACCATGGCGGTGATCTATTCCGGCGATGGCGGCTGGCGCGATCTCGACGAGGAAGTGGGCGGCGCCTTCCAGAAGGAAGGCATACCCGTCATCGGCGTCGATTCGCTCCGCTATTTCTGGAAGGAAAAGAAACCGCAGGAGGTCGCCACAGATCTCGGCCGCATCATCGACACCTATCGCAAGGAATGGAAAGTCCGCAATGTGGTGTTGATCGGCTATTCCTTCGGTGCCGATATTCTTCCCGCCACCTATAATCTGCTGCCGGACCGCGACAAGTCGCATGTCGTGCAACTGACCCTGATGGGACTTTCGACCGAAGTGGATTTCGAGATTTCCGTCGAAGGCTGGCTTGGCGTTGCCGGTGAAGGCAAGGGCGGCAAGACGGTGGATGACATCGCCAAGATTGATCCGAAGCTGGTGCAATGCATCTATGGCACGGAAGAAGAAGATGAAGACCCCTGCCCCGGCCTGAAAGCCAAGGGCGTGGAAGCAGTCGGCATCGAGGGCGGTCACCATTTTGACGAGGACTATGAGGGACTGGCCAAGCGTATCGTGACGTCGCTGAAGACCCGGCTTCCGAAATAACCTGCATCCCCATCGGCCGAAATCCCGCGTCTAGGATGATCTTCGGCGGCGAATGCATCGCCGATGCTTCTTCGCGTCGCGGCCGTGCTTGCGGAATCGCTTAAACTATTATTCAAAAGAAACCGGCCTGCAGTGGATGTTCATCACATTTCCGCAACCGTGCTGCTGTTGATCGCCAACCATGGATTTTATATTTCCGGACGGGTTCAGGGAGCCGCCGCATGCCCGCTTCAAAGCGAAAGACGAAAACACCAGTCCTCGTGGAACGCATCGATCATTTCGTCGGCCAGGTCAAAGAGGCGATGAAGAGCGATGACACGCTGCGCAACAGAAAAATCCGCGATTTGTGGGATGCCGAGGTCCGCTACCATTTCGACAATGGCCGCACCGAAAAGACGCTTGAACTCTACATCATGAAATATCGCAATGCGCTGAAGGCGGAGTTCGGCGTCAAGAGCACGCCGCTTGCCATCTGCAACATGAAAAAGCTGCGCGAGCGGCTGAACACCTATATTGCGCGCGCCGACTATACGAAAACCGGCGTGGCGACCTCCATCGTCGAAAAAATTGAGCGGGCGGAGTTCAATACCGCCGGTCGCAAGCCGACCGTTCTGCTGCGCATCGCGGATTTCATTTCGGCGATGAACGGCATGGGAACGAAAGAAGAGATGCAGTCCCTGTGGAATGCTGAAATCAGCACCATGAAGGGCAGAGCCCAGACAACGATCATCTCCTACATCACCAAATATCGCAACGCCATCCGCGAGGCCTTCGGCGACGACCACCCGATGCTGAAGATCGCCACCGGCGATGCCGCGATGTATGACGATGCGCGCCGGGTGAAGATGGAGAAGATCGCCAGAAAGCACGGCGCGCTGATCACCTTCGAGAATTACCGGCAGGTTCTGAAGATTTGCGCCGATAAGCTCCTGTCCGCCGATCCCCTGATGATCGGCATCGGCCTTATCGGCATGACCGGGCGCCGCCCCTACGAGGTCTTCACCCAGGCCGAATTTTCGCCGGCCCCCTATGGCAAGGGCGTCTCCAAATGGAGCCTCCTGTTCAACGGCCAGGCCAAGACGAAACAGGGCGAAGGAACGAAATTCGGGATTACCTATGAAATCCCGGTGCTTGCCCGCTCGGAAACCATTCTGGCCGCCTATAGGCGCCTGCGCGAAAGCGGACAGGGAAAATTGTGGCATGGCATGTCGATCGACGATTTTTCGTCGGAAACCCGCCTGCTGCTCCGGGACACGGTTTTTAACCTGTTCGAGGATCTCTGGCCGAAGGAAGAGCTGCCCAAGCCCTATGGCCTCCGGCACCTCTATGCCGAGGTGGCCTTTCACAATTTCGCGCCGCCGCATGTGACCAAGAACAGCTACTTCGCCGCCATTCTCGGACATAACAACAACGACCTCGAAACCTCGCTGTCCTATATGACCTATACACTGCCGGAAGATCGCGACGATGCGCTGGCGCGGGCCAAACGCATCAACGAACGGACGTTGCAACAGATGGCGACAATAGCGCCGGTGTCCCGCAAGGCATGATGCGTTAACGTCATTTTCCGGGCGTAAAACTGCTCGGCAGCTTTGGCGGAAATGCTCCGGCCGCGGATTTCAGTTCTCCGCGGCCAGCCGTTTCATTCATCAAACCCGCGCGTCACCGGAGGTGCGGTAAAGCAGGGTCAATACCGTCAGCATCAGCCCCACAAGTGCGACCGAGCCGAAAATGTAGAAGTTCCACTCGGGCGCCAGACCCCGCTGAAGCACGAGGCCGCCGATCATCGGGCCGGCAATGCCGCCGAGCCGCCCAACCGCCAGCGAAAAGCCGAGACCCGTGCCGCGAATATGAACGGGGTAGAGCCGTCCCACCAGAACATTGGCGAGAATCTGCGTGCCGATGGTGCCCGCACCTGCAAGGGCGACGAAGGCATAAAGAAGCGGACCCTTGTTCACCGTCAGGGCGAAGATCGAGGCGGCGCCGATGGCAAACAGGATCGCCACGACCACCTTGACATTGCCCTTATCCGCAAACCGACCGCCGATGAGGATGCCGATCGCAGCCCCGACATTGAGCATGACGGAAAAGCTGAGCGCCGAGCTGATGTCATAACCCATCTTGTTCATGATGGTGGGCAGCCAGTTGACCATGCCGAAGGTGAGAAGCAGCGAGCAGAAGTGGATGCCCCAGGCATTCAGCGTCGAGAGCAACCGGCCTTCCGAGAACAGCGCGCCGACACCGCCCTTTTGAATTTTCGCATGCGGCACGATGCGTTGCAGACCGTAGCTGTCGCAAATGCCGTCAGCCTCCGCCTGCCGGCCCTTACTTGCCAGCCATTCGGGCGATTCCGGCAGGAACCGCATGAAGATCGGCAGAAGAATAAGCGGCAGGCCGCCGATCAGCATCAAGGGCCGCCAGCCATAGGTCTCCAGAAGGAGAATGCCCATGACGCCAGAAATGATGCCGCCGACAAGATAACCGAGGAAAGACAGGGAATTGGCCTGCGCCCTGCGATGCGGCGGCGAAAATTCCAGCACCAGCGCGGTGACCGTCGGCAACAGCGCGCCAAGCCCGAGACCCGCGAAGAAGCGCGTGATTTCGAAGGCGAGAAAATTCGGCGTCATGGCCGAGGCGATCATCATCGCCGAAAAACCGGCGAGGCTGAGAAGAACCACTTTGCGGCGACCGATGCGGTCGGCCATGGTGCCGGCAAAAAGCGCGCCCAGCAGCATGCCTACCAGCGTCAGCGCGGCGGCGCGCCCGACCATGGCCGGATTGAGCGCCCATGCTCCTTCTTTCAAGAGTGCCGGTGCGACGGCGCCGTAAACGACGAGATCGTAACCGTCAAACATGATCATCAGGCCGCATGTCGCGATAACGCCGGCCGGGTTCTTCGTCCGCGCTGACGCGGCGCTCAGATAATTCGTGGACATGTTCCTCCCTTTCACGCATGAACGCGCCATCCGGTATGGATAAGCGTCTCCCGTTCCTGCGATATCCTCCGTGAGTGCCCGGCGTGCTCCACACTGATATGTGCCCTGCTCCTGTCACGCACATATCGCCAGCATCCCGCCTTCGATTAAATGTTGCATTTGCAAAAATTGCAAATGAAATATTAACAAATGCCAGGCGAACCGCGCCGACGAAATTCAGCCAGGCTCCAGCCCGGAAATCGTCGACAACGTCGGCGTCCAGCTCAAAATATGAATGCGGTTATAAACACCGTGAATGACGAATGGGTCGGCATCGCTGAAGGCGATGACGTCTTCGATCGAGCGCGCCTGCGCAATAATGAGGGCGGCGGATGGGCCGTCGGCAACCGCGCTCATCGGGCCGGAGACAAGAATCTTGAACCCTTCCGCCATCGCCTCACCATTGCGCAGATGGGCCTTGTGAGCCTCTATCTGCGCCGCCCGTTGTGCGGCCGCGGCGGGATCGCTTTCGGCGAAACGCACGTAAAGCCGGGTTCGGTCGCTCCCGCCGCTCATCGGGCGAGCACGAAATCGTGGTTCACCGACCAAAACCAGTCGCCGATGAAACCCAGGTCCCGCGCCTTCTGCGCATCATCCACCCGCTGGAAATCGGCGAGCAGGCTCTCCTTCACGCCGAAGACCGCATCCGAACGGATATAGGGATCGTCGGGATCGAAGATATGGGTGACGAGCGTGGCGAAGCCTTCGGCCGAAACGATATAGTGCAGATGCGCCGGCCGGTAGGGATGCCGCCCCATGGCGCGCAGCAGCTGCCCGACCGGACCGTCATCCGGGATCGGATAATATTTCGGCTTCGCCGCCCGGAACCAGTAGCGCCCGTCCTCGCCGGTGATGAAGACGCCGCGCAGGTTGAAATCGGGCTGGATGCCCTTCTGCTGCACGTCATAAAAACCTTCGTCATTGGCCTGCCAGACATCGATGCGTGCGCCGGCGACCGGCGCGCCGTATGTATCGAGGATGCGGCCGGTGACCACCATATCCTCGCCCTTGCCATCGAGGCAAATATTCGCACCCATCGGCATTTCCGGCGCATCCGCGACATGGAAGGGGCCGAGAACGGTCGATTCCGACGCGCCGCTTGGCTTGCGATGGTTGATGGCGTCGACCAGCATGGAGACGCCGAGAATATCGGAAAACAGGATCCATTCCTGCCGCCATTCATTGCAGATCTGGCCGACCTCGGTGAGGAAATGAATGGCCTTCATCCACTCCTCCTCGGTCGGTTCGATTTCCTTCACCGCCTCATGCAGCTTGCGCGTCACCACCGCCATGATTTCCTTCAGACGCGGATCGTCACAGTCGCGCATGCGCGCGATCACGGTTTCAGCCGAACGTTCCTCGACGAAGTAACCGTCATCATTGCTCATCTTCATATCTATCGTCTCCTCCTCCCATCACTCCGGCCGCGCGCCCTCGAAGGCCCGTTGCAAAAGGTCGCGGATCGCAGTTTTTTCGATTGGCCGCGGGCACCAGTAAGGATTGGCCGTTGCAAGCTCCGCCATGCGGTCGAGATCGTCCGACCGAACCCCGAGAGCCGAAAGGCTCGACGGCGCGCCGAGCCGGGCGGCAAAATCGTAGAGCCCCGTCCCTGCCCTGCCGCCCACTAGAGAAGCAAGCGGCGCAAGCAGATCCGGCACCGCCTGTTCCACATAGGCGATGGTATGCGGCAGAAGCACCGCATGGGTTTCCGCGTGCGGCAGATCGAGACTGCCGCCCAGCGTGTGGCAAAGCTTGTGATGCAGCGACATGCCGACGGCGCCAAGCACCGTGCCGCACAGCCACGCACCATAAAGCGCGGTCTCGCGCGCTTTGACATCCTGCGGCGCAGCCTTCACGCCGGGAAGCGCCTCGATCATCGCCCGCAATCCCTCAACCGCCATCAGGCTGGCGATGGGATTGCGGTCCTGCGCGTAAAGCGCCTCCGCCGCGTGCGCCATGGCGTTCAGCCCGCTCGTCATGCTGATGGCGACCGGCAATCCGAGCGTCAGTTCCGCATCGTAAATCACCACTTCCGGCAGGATTTCCGGCCCGCGTATGGTCGTCTTCACCCCGTTTTCCGTCTGGCCGAGAATGGGCGTCACCTCGGAGCCGGCATAGGTGGTCGGGATGACGATCTGCGCCGCATCGGTGCGCAGCGCAATGGCCTTGCCGAGACCGGTGGTGGAGCCGCCGCCGAGCGCGACAACGCAATCCGATCCGGTGGCACGATAGGCTTCGACCGCGTTTTTCGTCACCTCGACCGGCGTATGCATGGCCGCATCGGAGAAGACACCCACGGCAAGCCGGCCGAGCCGGGCGGCAAGCGCCTCCGCGTCGCCCTTCTGCTGCGGCGTGGAAAGCACCAGCGCCTGCGACAGGCCAAGGCGGCGGATTTCCTCCGCCGCGCCCGCCGAGCTGCCCGCGCCGAAAACGATGCGGGCGGGCGCGGCCATATAGACGAACGGCTGCATGGTTCAGCGCCCGTCGAGCTTGAACAGGCGGCGCGCATTGGTGCGGCCGATCTTCACCCGGTCGGCCTCGGCGATGGTCGTCGCGTTGAACCAGTCGGAGGCGTGGTCGATATTCTCAAAGGGCCAGTCCGTGGAAAACAGGATGCGATCCGCACCTATTTCCAGAATGGCGTCGATCAGCGTCTGGGTGCGGAAATTGCCCGAGGTGGTGATGTGGAAATTCTCGTTGAAATAATCCACGAAACGGCGCTTGGCCGGATAACGCGGCGGCAGCTTCACCCAGGCATTGCGGTGGTCGATGCGCCACATCATGTAGGGCAGGCCCTCGCCCATATGCCCGAGGATGATGTTGAGCCGCGGATGTTCGTCGAACAGGCCGGACGCCATCAGGCGCAACGCGTGCACGGCCGTTTCCTGCGCGAAAGCCCAGGTGGGGCCAAGCAGCCAGGGATGGCCGTCATAGATGCGCGAATCCTGCGGCAGCGGGTTGCGCGGATGCAGGTAGAAGGGCACATCGAGCTTTTCCACCTCGCCCCAGAATGGGCGATATTGCGGCAGGTCGTAATAAAGCGGCGTCTGGCCATCGCCCTCCTGGCTGAAACCATTGACGAGCGCGCCGACGAAACCGAGATCGTTGACGCAGCGCTGAAGCTCCTGCGTCGCCGCGTCAGGGTCCTGCAATGGCAGGGCTGCGAAGGCGAGGAAACGATCCGGCCGCCTGGCGCATTCTTCGGCGAGGACGTCGTTCGCTCGCCGCGCGATCTCGATCGCCTTCTTCCTGTCGGGAATGGCCTGCACCGCCGGCGCGTTCAGCGACAGGATCATGGTTTCGATGCCATGCGCATCCATCAGCTTCAGGCGCGTATCCTGAATGTCGAGCAGGCGGTGCTGCAGTTCCTTCCAGTAATCGCCGGGCACGAACCCGGCCGAATCCTGAAGCGTTTCCGGGATTGCGAAATGCTCCTCGAGAGCGACCTTGCCTTGCATGTGGTTTCCTCCGAATTCACTCTATGATTTACCGCCCGAGAGGCGATCAATATTGGCCCTTGGGTTCCAGCCCGAGCATGCTCTGGCCGATCATGGTGCCCACGGCGTCCCAGTTCATGCTGATATGGCGGCCGACCGCGTTCGCATCCCGCCAAGCCCGCTGCACCGGGTTGGAAAGATCGAGCCCGACGCCGCCGGTGGAATCGTTGAGCGCCTGCACGGCGCGCAGGGCGAGAGACACCGCAAAGGACTGGCCGCGACGGCTGAGAAGACGGTCATCCACCGTAAATTCCGCCCGGCCTTCGATCCTTGCCTGCGAGAGCGCCTGTGCGCGGGCAACATCGCGCAGCAATATTTCGCAAGCCGCATCGACGCTCGCCGCTGCTTCCGCAACGCGCAGCTGGATGGTCGGAAATTCGGCCATGCGATTATTGCCGCCCGCCACCGCACCGCGCGTCACCCGGCCGCCGACATGATCGACGTAAGCCGCAAGCGCACCCCTGGCCGCGCCGACGCCGGCCGCCGCGAGACAGGAGGGAATGCCGGTCAGAAGCGGCATGTTGAACAGGCCTTCCTCGGCATAATATTTTCCACCGGGCGTCTTTCCGCTGGTGGCGTCCGGAAAGGTCAGAACCCGATGTCCGGGAACGAAGACATCGTCGAGAACGAGCGTCTTGGAACCCGTGCCGGCCAGCCCCACCACATGCCAGGTATCTTCAATGGTATATTCGCTCGCGGGAACGAGCAGGAAGGCCGGAACCGGCTTGCCCTCGCCCTGCGGCGGCAGAATGGCGGCGCAGAGAGACCATTGCGCATTCTCGCAGCCCGAGGCGAAAGCCCATTTGCCGCTGAGGCGGTAACCGCCATCCGCGAGCTCCGCCATCTTCACCGGCGCATAGGAGCCGCATAGCAGTGCATCGGGGTTTTCACCCCAGACATCGGTCTGCGCCTCTTCCGGAAACATCGCCAGCAGCCATTGATGGGCCGACAGCAGGCCAGCGACCCAGCCGGTCGACGCACAGGCGGCCGAAAGCTCGATATTGGCCTCGACGAGCTCGGCGAAGTCACCGCCCTTGCCGCCGAAGGCGCGGGGTTTGACGATATCGAAATAACCGATTCCACGAAGCGCCTCGATGTGGCTGGCCGGAACGCGCCGGGCCTCCTCCGTCTGTCTGGCGCTCGCCCGGAAAAGATCGGCTATGCCGGTAACGCGGCTTGCGAGGCGGGCACGCGGGTTCGTTTGCGCCGGCAGCGGCGCATGGCTCATATCGTTCATGATTGTCTCCTTGCGGACTTTACTGGCCGGACTTTACCGGCCGGATGTTGCTGGCCAGGCGTTATCTCGCCGGGATTATCTGGGCGGCAATGATCAGGCGGGCAGGCTCGCGGGGCTTGCGGCGCAATATTGGGCGTTTTCGTAAAGCAACGGCCGTGTCGTCTCGCTGACATCGGCCGAGACAACCTGCCCGATGAAGACGGTATGGGTTCCGTAAGGCATGGCCGCGACCCGGCGGCAGGCGATGGCGGCATGGGCCGTGGGCAGATAGAGAACGCCATTGTCGTGGCGCTGCCATTGACCGTCGCGGAAACGCTCTTCCGGCGACACCTTGCCGCTAAAGGCATCCGACAGGGCAATCTGATCCTGCGTCAGCACATTGACGATGAAATCGGGTCGGCACAGCAGCAGTTCATGCAGCAGGGTGCGATTGTTCAGGCAAACCAGCAGGGACGGAGGCTCCATCGAGACCGAAGTGACGGCCGTGACCGTCATGCCGTGATCGCGCTGATCACCCGAAGCACAGGCCGTGATAACCGTCACAGTCGCCGGAAAACGACGCATTGTTGAACGGAAATTCTGACCGACGCCTTCAGGCGCAAGGCTGCTCAGGCCAAACAATGCTGATGTCATGAGATCCTCCCAAATCCTGCATTCTATTTATTTGCGTTTGCAACGTTTGTCAATGCAAATGTTGTTTGTCATTTTTTGTGCAGGGGAGAACGCCGCATTCCCCCGTCTTAGGGGGCGAAGCTATTGAAACGGATGGATTGTGCCGGTACAGCCGATAGGCGCACATCAGCATCTGCGCAGATGGTTCTCAAACGGGGATTTGCTCGTGTCCTATCAATTCACCGATTCGGTACCCTACCTGCTCAACTGGGTGGGCGTTCGGCTTGGCGAGCGCTTTTCGGTAAGACTGGCCTCCTATGACATCACCCTGCCGATGTATCGCGTGCTGGCGACGCTGCGGCAGCAGGAGAGCAAGACGCTGACCGAGCTTTCAGACATGGTATCGGTGGAGATTTCCACGCTGTCCCGGCTTGTGGGGCTGATGGTCCGGCGTAACCTCGTCAGCCGCGAACGGCCGCTCGACAATGCGCGCATCGTGCGCATCACCCTTACCCCGAAGGGCGAGGAACTGGCCGATGAACTCATGCCCATCGCCGCCATGTTCGAAAAAACCGCAATCGAAGGCCTCGACCCGGCCGAAGTGAAACTCTTCAAAAGCATCCTGCGCCATATCGGCCGCAACATTGCCGGCCTCTGATAGCGGCAATTCGGGCATCGACGCTTCGGCGGCAGCCACCCGCCTCGCCCGGCGTTTCCCGTGCAATGTACTTGCAATAACCGGTTTCTATCCCTGCGAACGTCACCGCAGAAAGGAACTTCCATGTCCAACAGATCGTCCCTTGCAGTCCCGGCAGCAATCTTCCTTATCGCCGGCGCATCGATACTGCTTACGGCCTGCGCCTCAACTGTCATGAAAAGCTATATCGGCGCGCCCATCACCAGCGTGATGCTGGACTATGGGCCACCGGACAATATCTATAGTCTGGGTCCCGGCCAGCAGGCCTATCAATGGCGGAAAAACAAGACGCAGGCTGTCGCCGGATCGTCGAGTGGCGAGGTGCGGACAACACGGCGTGGCGAACGTTACGAAGTGTCCGAAACGCCGGCCTATATCGAGCGCATCGACTGCTTCTATACCTTCTACACCCGCAACTCCGGGAGCGAATGGTATGTTACGAGCTTCCGGCAACCTTCGCTCGAATGCGAATGACCGATCCGGGATTCAAATTTTGGCCCGGTTCCGCATGTGCCGCGCCCCGCCCTTTTTCACCGCCGCTTCCAGACCGAAAGCGGCGGCGTTCTTTTGAAAATTCTCCCTGGAATCTGTCATGGGAAGGGCCGATCAGAAGCGATAATTCAGGCCGGCCTTGATGACATGATCGCTGACATCGGTTTTCGATTTGCCGCTGGCGGTCGTCGTGGCCACATTTCCAGTGCTCACATAATTATATTCGAACTTCGCCGACAGGCCGCCGCCGAAACTCTGTTCGACGCCTGCGCCGACCAGATAGCCCTGTTTCCAGCCATCGGGACCTGTCACGCCGTTTCCGTCCCTGAACTTTGTCGTGGTCAGGCCGGCGGTGCCGTAAACCAGCGTCTGGTCGAGCGCCACGCCGGCCTTCGCCTTGGCCGCGCCCCGGAAACGCTCCCGCAAACGACCGTTCGGCACACGCGCCTCATTCCCGAGATAGGAACCTTCGAGTTCCGCACCGACCACGCCGGAACCGAACTGGAAGTTATAACCGGCCTGAACACCGCCCGTCAGGCCGCGGCCGCTGGCCAATGGGTTGAATTTCGGGGAAGCGACGCCACCATGCGCACCCACATAGGCCCCGCCCCAGGAGAAGGCCGGCGGACTGCCGTAATCGAAGGATTGCTGCGTATTGTAGTTGGTAAGATCGGCGGAATAGGCATTGCCTGCAACCGTGACGGCGATGGCCACGGCGACAAGCGATTTCTTGACGATCGACATGAATGACTCCAGACGAAACCGATGCGCCATCTTCTGGCGCAGCCAAGTTTCAGTTCGCGTTGAAGAACCGGAAACCGGCTCCCGTTAGTCTGCTACGCCAGCCGACATGACGTGCGGATGCGTTCAGCAGATAAGGGAATTTTCCCCGCGAGAATTGCGCCTGCATTGCATGGAATGAATTTTATTAGAAATTATTTAGTAATTTAAATAAGTTAGATCTATTTTCTTAACCGAATCGCAAGAAATTTCATTATCAGAGAGCGGTCGCAGGGCCTTTCGAAACTATAGATCGAATTTCGAGCCGGACACAAAAGCCGGGATTGAGATCGACAAACAGAACACGGCCGCAATGAAGCTCCGCCGCCTTCTGGACCAGATTTAACCCAAGGCCTGCTCCGGGCGAGTTCGTATTGATGCGGTGAAACGGCTCGAATACCTGCGCGCGCTCCGGGAGAGGTATGCCCGGCCCTTCATCGCAGACCTCGATGGCCCCCGCCGGATCGACCCGGATCGTAATTGCGCCCTTGCCGCCAGCATGGTCTATCGCGTTGCGCACAAGATTGACGACCGCCATCTCGATAATCGACGTCTGCACCGTGAAGACGACTTCGCCCTCACCGGGCTCGAAATCGAACTCGTAACCGGCATCCATCGCAATCGGGGCGAGATCGGTCGCGATGCGCTCGACAAGCCTATTGAGATCGCGCGGCTCCGCCGGCAGTTTCACCGCACCCACCGCCTGCATTTCCAGTAGTTGATGCGCAACGCGGGTCAAGCGGTCGATATCGGCCCTGATCTGCCGGCTCAGCGCGTCATCGGGCAAGAGGTCGGCTCTGGTGCGCACGATTGCGATCGGCGTCCGCAGTTCATGCGCCGCATCGGCGAGAAAGCGGTTGCGGCGATTATACCCGTCATCGAGCCTCGACAGCGCAACGTTGAAGGCATCCACCAGCGGGATGATTTCAAGGGGAACTTTCGAACGGTCGATACGCTCGGAACGGTTCTCGAAATCGATGGACTGCGCCTGTTTGACGGTTTCCATCAGCCCGCTCAGGGAACGGCCCACCGCCCGCGGGGTCACGAGCAATGTCGCAATGCCCGTCAGGATCAGCATGGGCACGACGGCGATGAGAATGATGAAGCCCAGCGCCGGCAACACGGTCAGCCAGCGGATGGCGCCCTCGGCATCCTTTTCCAGATCCAGCTGAACATTGATCCAGATGCTAAGCCCGTCATTGGGAATTCCTTCCTCCGTTCCGGCAATGAACTGAAGCCGCCCGGCGGCTGTGTCGCGGTTTTCAACGGTGGCACGGAGCGTTCCCGCCGCCTCCAGACGCGCACGGTCAAAACTTCGGGGAAATACCGCCGACAGGGCAGGCCCCGGGACAGCGCCATATTGCAATACGATGTCATCGGCGTCGCGCACCACAAACCAGAGTTTCGGATAGCGCCGTTTCAACTCCGCCAGTTCCGGCGTCGCCGACAGTTGCGGCCTGCCCTGTCCGTCCTTCGTCACGCTCTCCGCGACGATGCGGGCAGCCTCTTCATTCGCACCTTCGAGCCGTGGATCGATGATCCATATCCAGCCGATGAGAAGGATGACAAAAAGAACGAGCAGGAACGCCTGCAATGCGAAAAGACGCTTCATCAGCCCCCATCGCAGGGATCGATTGCGCTCCTGTCTCATGTCTTCAACCGGATGAGATAACCGATATTCCGCACGGCCCTTATCTCCACGGTGGCTTCAGCCTGCGCCAGCTTCTTCCTGATACGGGAAATATGCGCATCGAGAGCGTTGGACTCGATCTCGTCATCGAGCGTATAGACCGCCTCGATCAGGTTCGACCGCGTAACGATGCGGTTCGGACGCCGCATCAGCGCCTCCAGCACCAGATATTCCCGACGCCGCAACTCGATGATGGAGCCGGCAATGCTGACTTCATTGCTGCGCGGATCGATGCTCAGATTTCCGAAATGCGCATATTTGTCGGAAAGAGAAGGGCCGCGTCTATGGAGAGCCCTGAGGCGGGCGAGCAGCTCCTCAATTGCAAAGGGCTTGGCAAGATAATCATCCGCTCCGGCATCGAGCCCGTCGACACGGTGATCGACACTTCCAAGCGCTGTCAGAACAAGGATCGGCACGGAATGCCTGCTCCGCCGAAGCGAAGCCACCAGGTTCAGCCCCTCGCCATCGGGAAGGCGGCGATCCAGAACCAGAACATCGTAAGACCCGTCCCGCGCAAGGGCGTCAGCATCGCTGATGGTGCGGACATGATCGGCAAGCACATCGCGCCGGCGCAGGGCTTCGAGAAGCGCGCGCGCCATTTCGGGTTCATCCTCAAGAAGCAAGATTCGCAACGACTTCCCCCGGAAACGGATCCTTGCCATCCCCACCACTGGTCGAGAAATGTTGCAGCTACATTGCAGGAGGGCGGGCAGACAATTCGACTTCTACCACCTTGCAGCAGATAATCCGACGGCACTGCGTGCGTTTTACGATGACCTCACTCTGGAAATGTCACGGTTGCGCCGTTGCAGGCCTGTACCCGTGTCTCGCATAAAATCGGTCAAGCTCACGCTGCTGCGGCATCTCACCGGTATAGATGGCGATATAGTCCGGAATCCTCTGCATCCGCACCGCCACATCTTCCTCGGACTGCATGGAAATGTAGCCGATCTGCACCAGATAGGTGGTCCGGGCACGCACATCCGCCGTGTTTTCATTGTGGCCGAACCGCACGAACATACGTGCAAGCGCCGTCATTCTCATCTCGTCGGCCTTGCGAACCTCCGCAAGAATCTCGTCGGACTGAAGGGCCCAGCTTCGAACGGCGAATTCAAATCTGCTGTCGAAAAGCGCGGGATCCAGCCAGCAGTCGAAAACATTCAGCATGGCTTCGGCCAGCGTCTCGGCATAGGCTTCGGATTGCCGGACGATGCTTCCGGTATTTTTTTCCCGCCAGCGGGCGAGAAGCGCGGCCAGCAATTCCTCCCGGTCCTTGAAGAACCAGTAGAAGCTCGTGCGCGACAGATTTAGCTTTTTCGCCAAAGGCAGGATTTTGACGGAATCCACGCCCGATTCCAGCAAAGCCTGATAGGCGGCCTCAAGCCACCCCTCCTGCGATCCACGCCAGCCGGTGTCGTTCAATGTCGCGTCCATGACGCGTTCGTAGCAAATCGGTCTCTTCGCGACAAGCGGGATGTACACCCATGTCAAAAGGAAAGACAATTGTGTTTTGTAAATTGACACAAGTGTACATTCCCGCTTAGCCTTGAGACAGAAACCCTTTTGGAGCAGGCTATGTCGAGCGATCCCCTTCTTCAGCCCTACCAGCTAAAACACCTCACACTGCGCAACCGCATCATCGTCACCTCGCACGAACCCGCCTATCCCGAGGACGGCATGCCGAAGGGGCGTTACCGCGCCTACACGGTGGAGCGGGCGAAGGGCGGCGTTGCGCTCACAATGACGGCCGGCTCCGCCGCTGTCTCCAGGGACAGCCCGCCCGTCTTCAACAACCTGCTCGCCTACAAGGATGAAATCGTCCCGTGGATCCGGGAAATGACCGACGCCGTGCATGAACAGGGTGCGGCGATCATGATCCAGCTCACGCATCTCGGCCGCCGCACCCGCTGGGACAAGGGCGACTGGCTGCCGATCCTTGCGCCGTCCCATCACCGCGAAGCGGCGCATCGGGCTTTTCCCAAGAAGGTCGAGGACTGGGATATCGAGCGTATCATCAAGGACTTCGCCGACGCCGCCGAACGCATGAAGGCGGGCGGAATGGACGGGGTGGAGCTGGAAGCCTATGGCCATCTGATCGACCAGTTCGTCTCGCCACTGACCAATGAACTAGACGGCCCCTATGGCGGCCCGCTTGAAAACCGCATGCGTTTCTGTCTCGACGTTTTCAGGGCGATGCGCGAACGCGTGGGCGACGATTTCATTCTCGGCGTCCGCTACACCGCCGACGAATGTCTTGAGGGCGGCACCGGGAAGGCAGAAGGCATCGAAATCGCCAGACGCCTGAAGGACAGCGGCCTGATTGATTATCTCAATGTCATCAGGGGCCATATCGACACCGACCCGGGCCTGACCGACGTCATCCCCATTCAGGGCATGGCCAATGCGCCGCATCTCGATTTCGCCGGTGAAATCCGCGCCGCGACGAGTTTCCCGACATTCCACGCCGCCAAGATCCCCGATGTCGCCACCGCGCGCCACGCCATCGCCGCCGGCAAGGTGGACATGGTGGGCATGACCCGCGCCCACATGACCGATCCGCATATCGTGCGCAAGATCATGGAAAAACGCGAGGAAGATATTCGCCCCTGCGTGGGCGCCAATTATTGTCTCGACCGCATCTATCAGGGCGGTCTCGCCTTCTGCATTCACAATGCGGCAACGGGCCGTGAGGAAACCATGCCGCACGAGATACCCAAAGCGGCGGAACGCCGGAAGGTGGTGATCGTCGGCGCCGGACCGGCCGGGCTCGAGGCCGCGCGCGTCTGTGCCGAACGCGGCCATGAGGTCGTCGTGTTTGAGGCCGCCAACAATCCCGGCGGCCAGATCCGGCTGACGGCGCAAAGCGAACGCCGCCGGGAGATGATCAGCATCATCGACTGGCGCATGAGCCAGTGCGAGAGACTGGGCGTCACCTTCCACTTCAACAACTGGGCCGAAGCGGACACGGTTCTTTCGGAGAACCCTGACGTGGTCATCATCGCCACCGGCGGCTTGCCGCATACCGATGTACTTTCCAGCGGCAACGATCTCGTCGTCTCGGCATGGGATATCATTTCAGGAGACGTCAAGCCGGGAACGAATGTGCTGGTTTTCGACGATGCCGGCGATCATGCCGGTCTGCAAGCCGCCGAATTCCTTGCAAAAGCCGGGGCGAAAGTGGAGATCATGACGCCCGACCGCGCCTTCGCCCCGGAAGTCATGGCCATGAACCTCGTTCCCTATATGCGCTCGCTGCAAAAACGCGATGTGACTTTCACCGTTACCTACCGGCTGGAAGCGGCGGAAAGAAACGGCAACCAGCTTGTAGCCCATGTCGGCAGCGATTATGGCGGCGTGACGAAATCGAGAACCGTCGATCAGATCGTCGTCAACCACGGCACCATCCCGCTGGACGACCTTTATTTCGAACTCAAACCCGGTTCGAAAAACCTCGGGGAAATCTCCTACGACGCCCTGCTTGCAGGAGCGGCCCAAGCGGTCGAGCGCAACCCGGAAGGCGCCTACCGGCTCTTCCGGATCGGCGATGCGGTCGCCGCGCGCAATACCCATGCGGCGATCTACGATGCGCTTCGTCTGGCAAAGGATATTTGAGGCGGGCGTTCCCGGCAGACAGAGGCAGAACAAATCTGCCTCTGTCGCGACAGGAATGCGGGATCGGCAGCGGCCTCAAGCCTGAATCAAGGCAATGCCCCGGTTCTTGAACCCCAACGTCACATCGCTCGCCGCCGGCAGGCTGGTCTCCACGGCATGGTCTACAATGAAAAGCGTACCGATATCGGTTTCCACCTCATATTCAACGTGACCGCCGAGATAGGCGCTGTGCAGCACCCGCCCGGCAAGCCCCGGCCCGCCCGGTTGTCCGATGGAAATCGAGCCTGGGCGGACCGCAAGCTCTGCGGGACCCGGCCGGGCGTTGCGGGCCGCGACCCGATGATCGATCCCCCCGACGCGGATCAGCGCATCGGCGCCCTCAACGGCAATGACCTCGCAACCGACGACATTCGCCTCACCCATGAAATCGGCGATGAAGGCGGAGGCCGGCGCTTCATAGAGGTCGCGTGGCGCACCCGACTGGGCGATTTCGCCGTCCTTCATCACGATGATCCGGTCGGAAACGGCCAGCGCCTCATCCTGATCATGCGTCACGTAAACCGCAGTGAAACCCAGCCGCTGCTGCAAGTCGCGGATTTCGGTGCGGACCCGGCGGCGGAGGCGGGCATCAAGGTTGGAAAGCGGCTCGTCCAGCAGCAGCACCTGCGGCTCGAGCACAAGAGCGCGGGCAACCGCCACGCGCTGCTGTTGGCCGCCGGAAAGTTCGGCAGGCAGGCGGTGGCCCATGCCGGCAAGGCCGACGAGCTTCAGCCCCTCTTCCGCCCTTTCCCGCGCTTCCGCCTTGCGCAGCCCGGAGGATTGCAGACCATAGGCGACATTGTCGAGCGCCGTCATATGCGGGAAAAGCGCATAGGACTGGAAGACCATCGAGACATCGCGCTCATTGGCGGGCAGCATGGTCACATCCTTGTCGCCGATGAGAATACGGCCCGAGGTCGGATGCTCGAGGCCCGCCAGCATGCGCAGCGTCGTCGTCTTGCCGCAGCCGGAGGGACCGAGCAGGGTTACCAGCGTGCCGGGCTCGATGGTGAGCGAAAGGTCGGGAATGGCGGTGAAGGCGCCGAAGGTCTTGCGGACATTCTGAAAGGTAACGGAGCCGGGCTTTACGGAAATCATGCGGTTTTCTCCTGAGCGAGAGGAACGGAGGAAGCGGAAGGCAGGCCGGCGACGCGGTTTTCGCGCCGCAGGCGACGCTCGCCGACAATGAGCTGGAAGCCGGTAATAACGGTGATCATCACCACGATCAGCATGGAGGAATAAGCAATCGCCACCCCATATTCACCGTTCTCGACAAGGCCGACGATATAGGAGGTCGCCATGTTGTATTCGGCGCTGACGAGGAAGATAACGGCGCTGATGGAGGTGATGGCGCGCACGAAGGAATAGACCAGTGCGGCCGTGATTGCGGGCCTCAAGAGCGGCAGGATGACCTTGCGGATGGTGCGGAAACTATTGGCCCGCAGCGTCAGCGAGGCCTCGTCGAGGCTCTTGTCGAGCTGGCTCATCGCCGCGATGCCGCCGCGCACGCCGACCGGCATGTTGCGGAACACGAAGCAGGCGATGAGGATCAGCGCCGAGCCGGTCATTTCCACCGGCGGCAGGTTGAACGCCATGATATAGCTGACGCCGATGACCGTGCCGGGAATGGCAAAACTCATCATCAGCGCGAATTCGAACAGGTTCCGCCCGGCGAATTTCTGCCGCACGATGATATAGGCGGTCAAAAGACCGACGGCGGCGGTGAGCGGCGCGGAAACCAGCGCGATCTTCATGGTCGTCCAGAACGAGTTCCAGGCAACGCCCGTCCAGGCAATCGAGCCATTGGAGAAGCTGACGGAAAAGGCGCGGATGTAGTGGTCGAGCGTCAGGGAATTGTCGAGACCCCATGTCTTCACGAAACCGCCCACAAGGATCATGCCATAAACAACGATGGTGAAGACCATCCACGGCACCACGACGGCGTGAACGCCGATGGACAGGCCGCGCGGTAGCGCGATATGCGCGCCGCTGTCACCCTTGCCCGTCACCGTGGCGAAATTCTTGCCTGCCAGCCAGAAGCGTTGGGCAAGGAAGGCCGAAAGCGTGAAGCACAGGAGGATGATCGCCAGAACCGCAGCACGCGACGGATCGTTCTGCGAGCCGACGACGGCAAAGAAGATTTCCGTCGACAGCACGCCATGGGTGCCGCCAAGCACCAGCGGATTGCCGAAATCCGCCATGCTCTCGATAAAGCCGATGAGGAACGCATTGGCGAGACCGGGTTTCATCAGCGGCAGCGACACCCGCCAGAAGGTGCGCCAGCGGTCGGCGCGCAGCGTCTGCGAGGCTTCTTCCATCGACGGGCTGACGCCTTCAACCACGCCGATCAGCACCAGGAACGAGATGGGCGTGAAGGAAAGGACCTGCGCGATCCAGATGCCGGTCATGCCATAAAGCCAGCGACCGGGCTCAATGCCGAAGAGATAGGAAAGCCATTCGGTGACGACACCGGCGCGACCGAAAAGCAGTGTCAGGGCAAGGCCGATGACGAAAGGCGGTGTGATGATCGGCAGAACGGTGAGAAGCCGCAGGCCCTTCTTGAAGGGAAAGCGCGTGCGGGTGGCGATCAGCGCAAAGCCGAGACCGAGCACGGTCGAACCGAAGGCGGTCATCAGCGCCAGAAACAGCGTCCGCCAGGCAACGCCACAACGCTCTTCGCCCGCCACGCAGCCAAGGCTCCAGATGCCGGGATCCTGAATATTGCGGATGAAGCCATCGGCATTGAAGGAGCCGTCGAAATCCTGAACGGAGGCGACCAGCATGCTGCCGATCGGATAAAAGACAAAAACCGTGACGAGGAAAACCAGAACGGAAATGGCACCGACGACGAAGGCGTCGCCTTTCATGACGCCGCGCTCGGCGAGACCGAAGGCGAAAAGCAGCACGAAGACGAACGACATTACGACGGCACCGGCACCCATGGAAGGTTGGCCATCGGCAAGCATGCCGAAGAGGTTTTCGCTCACCGTCCAGCTCCAGCCGCTAAAGCCGATGGCCAGCCCCTGCAAGGCGAGGAAAACGAGCCCGGCAGCGCCGACGGCGGCAAGCAGACCGCCGCGCCGCATCGGATCACGGATGGACCGGACAAGGCATGCGGCGAGGAAAAAGATAGCAACGCCGACCAGCCATGGTTTTCCATAGGACAATATTTGCAGCACACCGGGCGCATTGCTGGCGGAAGAGAAAAATCCGGACAGCCAGCGGAAGCTGAAAAAGCCGCCTTCGATGCGATACCAGGGAAGAAGAATGAGGGCAAAAGCCCCGAGCGCCAGGACGATGTCCAGCCTGCGATTGCCACGTGTCATGGCCGACCTCGCTTGTTTCATGCCGATGAAAGAGTGGCGGACACCCCGGCTTAAAAAGCCGGGATGCCTGTCGCCGGAGTTAAGATCAGTTGGCGACCGCACCGACCTCACGGTCCCAGCGTTCCAGCAGCGCCTTGCGCTTGGCCGGATCGCCATAGGTCTTGAAGTCGTAATCGATGAGCTTGATGTCTTCGAACTTCGGCGCTTCCTTCGGCACTTCCGCCGTCTTGTTGGAGGGAAGCTGGAAGGACTTGGCATCCTTCATGCGCGACTGCACCTCCGGCGTCAGCGCCCAGTCATACCAGGTCTTCGCATTGTCGAGGTTGCGGGCGCCCTTGATGATCGACATGGAGCCGATTTCATAACCCGTCCCTTCGCAGGGCGCGATGGACTTGACGGGGAAACCTTCCGCCGTCTGCGCCACCGCATCATGCATGAAGACGATGCCGAGCGCCGTTTCGCCGCGCGCCGCCGCCTTGACCGGTGCGGAGCCAGACTTGGTATATTGAGAAATATTGGCGTTGAGCTTCTTCAGATAATCAATCGCCTGATCTTCGCCCATGATCTGCACCAGCGAGGCAAGCGCCGTATAGGCGGTGCCGGACGAATTCGGATTGGCGATCTGGATTTCGCCCTTCAGTTCCGGCGCCAGCAGGTCGGCCCAGCACTTCGGCTCCTTGTAACCCTTGGACTTGAAGATTTCGGTGTTGTAGCCCCAGCCCAGCGCGCCGGCATAAACGCCGACCGTCCTGTAGCCGGTGCTTTCCGCCTGCTTCACGGCCCAGTCCTGCAACTGGTCCAGCATCGGCGACTTGTATTCGAGCGTCAGGTTCTCGGACGCCGCCTGCATGTGCGGATCGCCGGTGCCGGCCCACCAGATGTCGGTCTTCGGGTTGCGGGCTTCCGCGCGCACCTTGGCATAGGTCTCGCCCGAAGACAGGCGCACCATATTGACCTTGATGTCGTGTGACTTTTCAAAATCGCCCTTCATCTGTTCGCAGATGACGACATCGGCCGAGCAGATCAGGTTGAGTTCGCCCGCCGCCTGCGCGGAAACGGCACTGAGTGCCGTACCGGCAAAAAGCAGGGTGGAGAGTATCGTCAGTCGCATGGTTATCCTCCTGTAGCTTGCGTCTGAATTCTCGGGCCGCGCGCAGACATGGCGCTGCCGGTCGCGGCGCCTGCGGCGCGCGCGCTGTCTTTTGCGGGATGTGGGTTTTGGCCCTACTGGGTCTGGCTCGGGTGGATTTCGCTGTCGAAGCGGCTCAATAACCGACTTCGCTCTTCCGGCTGTCCGAAGGTGGCAAAATCGTAATCCACCATCTTGATCATCGATATGTCAGGCGCCGTGAGCGGCAATGTCGCCCGGGCGTTGGAAGGCACCTGGTTCTGGCCGGCCGCGGCCCCGGTCGCCTGCCCTTCCGGGCTCAGCGCAAATTCCACGAAATCCTGCGCAATTGCCGTATTGCGGTTGCCCTTGACGATGCTGACCGCCCCGATCTCGTAACCGGTGCCCTCGCAGGGGGCGACGATAACAAGCGGAAACCCTTCGGTCTTCTGGGTGACGGCATCATGCATGAAGGAAATTCCGATCATTATCTCGCCCCGCGCCGCCGCCTTCACCGGTGCGGCACCAACCTTGGTGTAGCCCACGACGTTCTGGTTGAGCTTCGCCATGAACCCGAAAGCTTCCTCCTCGCCGAAGAGCTGGACGAGAGTGGCCAGCATGGTGAAGGCCGTGCCTGAATAGTTCGGATTGCCGGTCAGGATATGGCCGCGATAGACATCCTTCGCCAGATCCTTCCAGCAGGTCGGCCCCGGCAGATTGTTCTTCGCAAGCAGTTCCGAATTATAGGCAAAGCCCAGCGCGCCGGCATAAATTCCCGCAGACCGCGATCCCGACATCACCGAGAAATTCTGCGCCCACGGCAGCAAATCCTGCTGGTGGACAGGCCGGTATTCATCCAGCAACCCTTCAGACGCCGCCTGCAAATGGGTATCGCCAGTACCGCCCCACCAGACATCGACAGTGGGATGGGATCGTTCGGCACGAATCTGATCGAGGATTTCACCGGTGCTCTTGCGCACCATCGAAATCTCGAGACCGGCCCTGGCTTGAAAAGCCCGCTGCATGGTCAAGCACCAGGCCTCGTCGACGCCGCAAAGGACGTTCAACTTCGGCTCGGCCATGCCATGCCCTGCGCCGCACAGCCATAAAGCCATGCTCGCCGCAAGTGCGGTCAATGCTTTCAATTAAGCCTCCCTGCCCGGAACCTCCCCGTTCCAGTCTCCACCTACAGCATGTCACATCCTGTCCGCACCGCAATCGAAGAATGGTTACCAATCTTTCACCGCACCGCCGAACAAGATTACAGATATTACAATTATGACAGGGGCGATAACCAGCGAGCCTTTGAAGATCGCCGCCGCAATGCCTATGATGATGGCGGGAGGAAAGTGCAGTGCTTAATCAGAAGGTTCGCATTCTGATCGTCGAGGACGATCCGGATATGGCCGAGCTCATCTCGGACCTCATCGAGGCGGAGGGCTGGCTGCCCACCTGCGCGCGCTCCGCCGAGGAGGCGGACGAGATATTGGCAAGGGACAGGATGCAGCTTGTGCTGGTCGATCACAATCTGCCGGGCACATCCGGACGCACCTTCGCCCAGCGGCTGCGCAGCCAGATCGACATCGGCATCGTCATGGTCACTGCCGCCGGCAGCGCCGCCGACCGGGTTCTCGGGCTTGAGACCGCAGCCGACGATTATGTGGTCAAACCCTTCGAACCCATCGAACTCACGGCCCGGATCAAAGCCGTACTGCGCCGAACGATCCCTTCGCTGAAACAGGAGAAGGACAGCGATCATGGGCGCGGGGCGCTTCGCCTCGGCGACTGGGCAATCGATCTCGATGCACGCCGCGCCGTCTGCCTCGCGGACCGTAGCCGTACACTGACCACCGCCGAATTCGCGCTTCTGGAAATACTGGCGGAAACACCCAACCAGCCCGTCAGCCGCTCCCAGATTCTCGACAGGCTGGGTTCGGAGAGCGACCGTTACATCGACAGAAATGTCGACGTGCTGGTGCTGCGGCTCAGGCGCAAGATCGAGATCAATCCCGACCTGCCGCGCCATATCAAGACGCGGCGCGGCAAGGGTTACGTGCTCCACACCGATGAGGGCGAGCTTTCCCCGTGATCAGCCGCTCCTTCCTTTCCTCCATCGCCTTTCGCCTGCCCTTTGCGATTGTCTTTACCTGCCTCCTCGTCTTCAGCCTTTCCGCCATCGCCATTTATGGCCTGCAGCGCGCCCGCGATGAAATGGCGGCCTATGGGTTGCAGGCCTTTTCAAGCCTCGCCAAGGCGTCGCTGGTCTCGCGGCAGGTCTCCGATCTCGTCTCCAGCGCACCGTTCCTGATGAACGCCGCCTCGCCCTATCGCGTTTCCAGCGAAAGCCGCTCGGTGGTCCAGCAGGTCGATATTTTGCTCGAAATGACAGGACCGGACAGCGGCGAACGGATCACCCGTGGCTTTGCCAGCGAACGCATCGTCGAACTCCTCCAGATCATCCGGGAACAGACGCTCGATCTTGCGAAGGATGCCGATGCGGCACAGGGCCACAAGGCGGAAGCGGCAGCGGCGCTCGGCGAAATCGCCACCGGTCAGGGCATCCTCGATCCGGAACTGCGCCGGCGAATGAACGGCATCGTACAGGCCGCATCCGCATCCGACAGCCTCTTCCAGCTTGGCGAACTGCGCCGCCGTTACGTGGCGGAAACAACGGCGCGCCAGCAGGGCTATCCCGGCGAGCGCCTGCCCGTGGCCGAGCTGCAGCCCTATGAGCGGGTCTTCGAAGCCCAGAGCCGTTACCTTCTGGAAATGTTCGCGATCCGCGCCTCGGTCTCCCGCCTTCACACCGTCTCGCGGGATCTTTCCCATGTGACCGAAACCCAGGGCGATGCGGTTGCGCGCAGCCTGAACGAAGACCTGATTTCGACTTCCGATGCCCTCAATCGGCTGCTGATCATTGTTGCCGTCGCCTCGCTTCTGGTTCTCATCGTGGCGATCTTCTCGATCCGCTCGGTAATGCGTGTCTCGCGCGGGATCGTGACGATCTCCAACGGTATGAACGCCCTTGCCAAGGGGGATAAGGATGTCGGCCCGCCCTCCTATACCGGCCCCGAGACGGAGTTGATCCGGCTGCTCGATGCGTTTCGCGCCTTCCATGACAGCGTCGACCGCGTCTCGCGCCTCAGGCGCACGGCGGAAGCGGCGGCCCGCACCATCCGCTCGACCTTCCGCACCATGAACGAGGGAATTGCGCTCTTCGATCCGGCCGGCCGGCCCATCACCATGAATCGTCGCATCATCGAACTCGTCGGACGCTCCGGCTCATCGCGAAAACTGCCGCTTCGCCGGTTTGTCGAACCGATCCCGGAAATCGACCCGGCTCTGCTGCCCTTCGATGCAGAGCCCGGAGAATTGCTCGACCGCGCAGTCCTGCGCCATCGCACCGACGATCAGCGGGTGATCGAAGTATCGATGTCACGCCAGCCGGATGGCGGCATCGTGCTGCTCGCCCGCGATGTGACCGCTCTCGATCGCCAGGAAGCGGAAGCCGTCAAAGCCCAGAGACTTGATGGCATCATGCGCATGACCCATCAGGTCAGCCACGAGGTAGGCAACATGATCGGCATCATCACCGGCAGTCTAGGACTTCTGGAGCGGGAAGCCGGTTTCAACGATCGCCAGAAGCGGCACATCGCCCGCATCCGCAAGGCGGCAGACCGCGGCCGGTCTCTGGCCAGCAGCATGCTTACCATCGGCAGCCAGCAGCCGATTCATCCAAGCGTCATCAATGTCGCAAGCCTGCTGCGCGGCATGGCCGATATTCTCGAAATCGCCGTCGGCCCCAAATGCCGGATCGCGCTCTATATCGACGACGATCTTCCCTCGATACCGCTGGACCCGGCCCTTTTCGAACAATCCATCCTCAATCTATGCCTGAACGCCGCAGCCGCCATGCCCGATGGCGGCCTGATTTCGATCGAGGCCGCTTCGGGCAAAGATACGCTGGTGATCGCCGTCACCGACGAGGGCATCGGCATGACGCCGGAGGCCGTGGACAAGGCCTTCGAGCCCTATTTCACCACGCGGGGCGACCATGGCGGTGCAGGTCTCGGCCTCGCCATGGTCTACGGGTTCGTTCGCCAGAGCGGCGGCGAAGCGCATATCAGTTCCAGACCCGGCGAAGGCGCAAGGGTTGAACTGACATTCTCGGCAAATGCCGGTCACACCTAGCGGGCAAGCTGTGCGGATTCGATCGAATCCGCCAGTATCTCCAGCCCAAGGTCGATTTCCGAATCCGATACCGTCAGCGCCGGCGCAATGCGGAAGACGCCGCCCATGCCGGGCAGCTTGACGATGTTCATGCTAAGACCGCGCAACATCGCCTCCTGCATGATGCGCGCACCGAGTTCAAAACCCGGGGCTTTCGTATGCCGGTCGGCGACGACTTCAAGTCCGAGCAAAAGCCCGCGCCCGCGCACATCTCCAACGCATTCGAACCGCTGCTGCAGCGAGAGCAGCCCCTCCTTCAAACGGTTTCCGCGGGCAATTGCCTGTTCCACCAGACCATCTCGCGCCACCACATCGAGAACCGTCACGCCGACAGCCGCCGGCAGCGGATCGGAAACATGGGTCGTATAGAACAGGAAACCCCTCTCGAAGGCCTTCTGTTCGACGTCTGCGCTCGTCATCACCGCCGCAAGCGGCAGGCCGGCGCCGAGCGTCTTCGACAGCGTCATGATATCGGGCGTCACACCGTCCCGCTGGAAGGCGAACATATGCCCGGTCCGGCCAACACCGGTCTGGGCTTCATCGAGAATGAGCAGCATGCCGCGCTCCTCGCACTTTTTCTTTAGCGCAGCGAGATAACCGGCCGGCAGTTCGAGGATACCGCCGCTCGACAGGATCGGCTCGGCAATGAAGGCGGCAAGATTGCCGGTCGACTGGCGATCTATCAGTTCGAAAGCATCGTCGAGTTCCGCCTGCCAGTCATTCGATCCATCGGGATTCTTGAAACGCGGACGATAGGCATTCGGCGCGGGAATGACGAGTGAACCGGCCGTGGCCGGGCCATAACCCCTGCGGCCGGCGCTATAGGTGGCGGAGGCCGCAGCGCCGGTCATGCCGTGCCAGCCCTGCGCGAAAGCGACGATCTCATGCCCGCCGGTCACAAGCTTCGCCATGCGGATCGCCGCCTCGTTGGATTCAGCCCCGGTGGTCAGCAATTGCACGCGATCAAGACCCGGCGCGAGCGCCGCCAGCCGCGCCGCCAGGTCGACGACAGGGCGGGACAACATGCCGGAAAAGAGATGGGCGACCGATGCCATCTGCCGGTTGACGGTGGCAACGATATCCGGATGGGTATGCCCGATCAAAGCGCTCATCTGGCCGGAGGTGAAATCGAGAATGGCGCGCCCATCCGCATCGTAGACGAAACTTCCCTCAGCCCGTTCGACGATGATCTCCTCGAAGGCCGGTCCGTAGCGGGTCAGATGTTTATTGGCGGCCTCCCAGAAAGCCGGTTCGTCATTGAGCGAGGCGAAGTTCTTCGCAAGCTTGTCCATGGCATATTCCCCAAGAGTTTATCTTGCGGAAACATAACAACCCATTGCCACCTCAGTCCAATTGATAGTATTTTACTCCGATATCGATAATTTTGATATCGCCATGCTCGACCTTACGCTGCTGAAGAACTTTATCATTGTCGCTCGCGCCGGCTCCATCAGCGTCGCCGCAGCGCAGATCGGACGCACCCAATCCGCGCTCAGCACCCAGATGCAGCGGCTGGAAGAGCTGGTCGGCCATACCCTGCTGCAGCGAACGGGTTCTGGAGTGCGCGTAACTGCGGCGGGCGAGAGACTGCTTGCCCATGCCAGCGCCCTGCTTGCCCGGCATGATGAAATCCTTGCCGATATGGGTGAGGCGACTCTGCAGGGAACCGTGAGCCTTGGCTGCCCTGAAGATTATTCCATCGCCTTCCTGCCGGAACTGCTGAGAGGCTTCTTCGGCACCTACCCGAAAGTCGATCTGCGCATGGTCTGTGCGCCCACGACGGAACTGCGCCCCCTCCTGCAACGCCGCCAGATCGACATGGCGCTGGTTTCGCAATCCGATCCGGATCACCGCGACGTGCTCCGCAGGGAAAGCTTCGTCTGGGTGGCGGACAGGCCGGAGCCGGATCTCCTCGCCAAGGATGTGCTGCCGCTGGCGCTCTCCGCGCCCGTGACGCTGGATCACCGCGCGGCGTGCGACGCCATGGAAGCCGCCAATCGCCGCTACCGCGTCGCCTTCGCCAGCAACAGCCTTTCCGGCCTCATCGCAATCGCGCGCTCCGGCCACGCCATCAGCGTGCTGACAAGGACAGCCGTTCCAGCCGACCTTCATATCGTCAAAAGCGGGCTACCACCCCTGCCGACGATCGGCATTGCCATCGAGTTTGCCGATACGCAGACATCTTCGGCAGCCAGGGCGCTGGGCGATCACATCCGCACCGTTCTTCCAAGTCTCAGCCTGTAGCGTCAGGTTAATCCGGGCTTCGGAATCCTCTGGAACTTCGTCAGGCTATCAAGCGGCTTCACCTATCCTTGTACAACGATCCGGGCACCGGGCTTTACCCGGTTGTAGAGGTCGATGATATCCTGATTCAGAAGACGAATGCAGCCGGCCGATACAGCCTTGCCGATTGAGCCTGGATCATTCGTGCCGTGAACACGATAATATGTATCCCTGCCATCCTTATGCATATACAGCGCTCGGGCACCCATCGGGTTCGATGGGCCGCCATCGACTCCATCCTTGTTCGGGCCGTAATGCGCGGGGTTCCTTGCGACCATTTCAGGTGTTGGGATCCAGCGAGGCCAGGCAGCTTTTCGCGCAATAATCGCGTCGCCACCATCGAAGGCGCGCGCAACAGGGCCGACACCCACGGCATATCGGATCGCCTTACCGCCGGGTTGAATCAGATAAAGGAAACGTGCTCGTTGATCGACGATGATCGTACCGGGCTTTTCGTCCGTGGCATAGCTTACGACCTGCCTCACGAAGGCAGGATTCATTTTTCCGGTATTAACGCCGGCAATATGAAAACCGGCATCGGTCTTTTCGCCATACATAAGCACCGGGTCGGTTCCGATTGGGGCTGCCTCCCGATCTTCGACACGCTCATTGGAAGGGCGCGGCGTAGCGCCGGGAATACGGTCGGCATTGCTTGCGCAAGCGGTGAGGAAGATTGTCAACGCGACGGCCATCGGCCTGCGAGGAGAAACAATTGGACGAATCATGGGAGCCTGCTGGAATTGGTTGGAGCCTATAAAACTTGGCTGAAGCTCCAACCTTAAGGCTGCCTTAAACGCTAGTCCGGTCACTCCTGCGGCAGAATGAGCGCCACGACGAAACCGGAATCACCCTGACGAAAATCAAGTTCCCCGCCGAGCTTTCGCATCGCCATGTCGACAATCGCCAGGCCAAGGCCGCTGCCTTCGCCACGGGCCGAATGTCCTCGCTTGAACCGCTCCCTGGCAGTCTCCTGATCTTCCGGATTTATGCCCTGCCCTTGATCCGTCACGTCGATTTCGACCTTGGGACCGTTCTTCAGTGCACAAATCTCAACGCTTGAGCCCTCCGGCGAATACTGAATCGCATTCTCGATGACGTTGCGCAGGGCCAGACGCAGGAGATTGACGTTTCTCAAGGTCACCATTTCATCCGATTGCAGGCGAAGCTTCACGGAGATGCCACGCCTGCTGCTCTGGGCTTCAAGATCGGACCGAATGTCCTCCATTATCCCTGCGAGCCGCACCGTCTCGATCCCGTCGCCGCGATCCGCCGAATCGACGAGCGCCAGGTCGATAAGCTGGCGGACAAGACGCCCGGTCCGGTCAACGCTCGTCGAAATATGCGCCAGCGCCTTGTCTCGAACATCATCCTCCTTACTCCGCAGCGCCACCTGAGCCTGGGTCTTCAATCCGGCAAGCGGGGTCTTCAACTCGTGGGCGGCATAGGCGATAAACGTCTTCTCACGCTCACGGGCTGCCTCCACCCGCAGGAAGAGGGAGTTCAGCGATCTAAGCAATGGCTTGATTTCACTGGGCGTGTCCCTGTTTTCGATGGCGTGCAGTTCATCCGCAGACCTCAACCCCAGTGACATAGCGATCCTGTTGAGCGGTCCCAGCCCCTGTCCAACACTCAGCCAGATCAGCACCGCAAGGATCGGCAAAATGGCAACGGCCGGAACGAGCTGCCCCTTGACCACATCGGCAACCAGCCTGTCGCGTATCTCCAGACTGTCGCCCACAAGAACACGGGCATTGAGGTTCGGATTCACAACCGCAAAGACACGCCATCGGACACCATCGACGATGGTTTCGCTAAACCCGTCGCGATTGTCTGTTAGCGATTCACGCGGCGCACTTTCCGACCGGCTGACGAGTTGCCCCTGAAGCGACCATATCTGGCAGGAGAGCTGTCGTCGGTAGTCCCCCTGGAGATCGAACGACGAGGCGGCGTCGGTGGCTTTCGTGTCGTCCACGGCGGCAGCCACATCGATATGGTGATCGGTAAGGAGCGAGCTGACCATGCGGGCGGCTTCCATCAGTCGCGCGTCCAGCACCCGCTCGACCTGATGCTGCACACTGAAATAGGTCCACATGACGGCAAGCAGCCAGAGGGCTCCCGTCGTCGCCAGCAGGATCGCAAAAAGCCGCAAACGGATCGAACGCATCAGGGCATCCCCAATCTGTAGCCAACCCCGCGCACCGTTTCGATGGCGGCACTTCCAAGTTTGGCGCGCAGCTTATGCACATGCACCTCGATCGTATTGCTCTCCACATCCTCCTGCCAGCCGTAGAGACGCTCTTCCAGTGCCTGTTTGGAGTGAATTGCCTGGGGACTTTCCATCAGCGCATGAAGGATCGAGAACTCGCGGCGCGACAGGATTACGGTCGACCCATCCCGAAGAACCTGCATCGAAGCGGGATCCAGCGTCAGCCCTCGCAGGCTGATCTGCGCACTCGCCCGCCCGGCCGCACGGCGCATGATCGCCCGCAGACGGGCGGCAACCTCATCCAGATCGAAAGGTTTGCCAAGATAATCGTCGGCGCCCGCATCCAAACCATCGATGCGGTCTCCAACCTCGTCCTTGGCCGTCAGGAGCAGGACGGGAATCCGGTTTCCACTGCGACGCAAGCCGTTCAGGACATCCAGCCCGGAACCGTCCGGCAGCATTCGATCAAGAACGACCGCATCGAAATTATCCGTCGCCAGCGCCTCCGACGCATCGGCGGCCGTTGTCACGCCGTCCGCGACGAAGCCGCTCAGCTTCAAACCTTCCCGTAACCCGTCGAGCAGGATCGGATCATCTTCGACAATGAGAATTCGCAATCACGCCTCCGCAAGCGGTCCATCCAATCTTGCCATGCGCGCACCAGCTTAAGCCTGCCTTAAGCTCCCGGCGAGATCAGTCCCGGCATGGAAGAATACATGAAAGGATATGCCGGATGCGCATATTGGCGTTCACATTTGTGATCCTGGCGCTTTTCAGGGTCGTCTCCCCGGCGGCCGCGATGGAAACACCACTTGCCATGGACCAGGCGTTCAAGGCAACGGTCGAGCGAGGAAACGACGGCCGCGCCATCATTCGCTGGGCGATCAATGACGGCTATTATCTCTACCGTGACTATCTGAGCGCAGAAGGCGAGGACGGCCGCAAACTGGAAATCCAGTCCCTCCCCGGAGAGATGAAAGAGGACCCCAGTTTCGGCTTTACCGAGATTTTCTACAAGACTGCAACGGCATCGGTCGCCGAAGCGCCGGCAAAATTCCGCCTTACCTATCAGGGTTGCCAGGACAGGGGGCTCTGCTATCCGCCGACCACCAAAACGGTCGATATGGCAAGCCTGACCGTGGGCGCTGAAGGTGTGTTTTCCCAAAACAGCTTCGCCAAAGCCGCACAGGCTTCGGCCGGCGTCTCCATGGACGCCACACAGGAAGGATTTTCACTGGCGGAGGATAGCGCGCAGATGGCGGTCGATCTGCTGCTGGCGGATGGCGGATTGATCCTGCTTCTTGCCGGATTTCTCGGTTTCGGATTGCTGCTCGCCTTCACGCCATGCGTTTTCCCGATGTATCCGATCGTTGCGGCCATGCTCGCCCGGGAAGGGGGAAAATTGACCGCGCGTCGCGGCTTCCTGTTGTCCCTGTCTTATGCGCTTGCGCTTGCATTCGCCTTTGGGCTGATGGGAATGGCCGCCGCATGGTCAGGGCAAAACCTGCAGATCGCGTTGCAATCGACCTATGCCGTAGCTGCGATATCCATCCTGTTCGCCGTGCTCGCGCTCGCAAATTTCGGCCTTTTCCAAATTCAGCTTCCAGCCGTGATCTCTGCCCGGTTTGCGAAATCACCGCAGGGCGCGAGCACGATTCCCGGCGCGATGCTGCTCGGCTTCTCCTCGGCATTGCTCATCGGACCTTGCGTCACGGCTCCCCTGGCAGGTGCACTTCTCTACATTGCCCGCACCGGCGATGTCGTCATCGGTGCCGCCGCACCATTCGCCCTTGGACTGGGCAAGGGGATTCCACTCGTCATCATGGCGACCGCAAGCGGCAAGGCGCTGCCGAAAGCAGGGTTGTGGATGGAAAAAGTGCGCCAGATTTTCGGCTTCATGTTTCTGGCCACCGCGCTTTGGCTGGCAACGCCGCTCATTCCCGAACGGCTGACATTGCTCGGATGGGCAATACTTGCCCTTTCCTTCGGCGTTTTTGCCTTCGGTGCAGGGACCGGCGATCCGAAGTCCGGTGTGAGCGTGCTTTCCCGCACGACGGGTCTCGCATCCGTCATCTGGGCAATCTTGATCTTTGTCGGTCTCGGCATCGGTGCAACGGATCCGCTCTCTCCCCTGAAGCCGCTGAGTTCCGCCACTGGTTCCGGATCTCTCGCATCGATAAAGAAAAGCGACTTCGAGAAGATTTCCTCCATCGCAAGCCTGGAAGCCCGGCTCGACAGCTCGCCGCCACAGGAACCGACACTCCTCTATGTCACAGCCGACTGGTGCGTGACCTGCCGCACGATCGAGCGCTCACTTTTAACCGCACCCGATGTGGTTGAAGCGTTGAAGGGAGTAAACCTCGTCAGCCTGGACCTGACAAAACTGGACGCGAATAAACAGGCGTTGCTTTCGACATTGAAGGTAGTCGGCCCGCCCACGATGGTTTTTCTCGATAGCAACCGAAAGGAGCCGGAAGCAACGCGGCTGGTCGGCAAATTCTCGGCCGCAGATCTGGCAGCATCCGCTCGCAGGGCGCAGGGATCGCCTCCGTGAACGAGGTCGCGATCAATCCTGCCGCATTACCGGTATCCAATAATCCAACAAGGAGAATTCTGATGTTTTCACGACGCGATTTCATGGCCGGCGGACTGGCGGCTTTTAGCGGAGCGCTGGTGTCTGCAGGAGACGGCTTCGCACAGCAGGTCAGCACGGACGAGGTGTTCTTCGACAGGGACGCACCCGTGCTTGGAAATCCCAAAGGCAAGGTCACGATTGTCGAATATTTCGATTATCAATGCCCCTACTGCAAGACTTCACATGCCATGGTGAAAAAGGTTGTCGCCAATGACGGCGACGTCAGGCTTGTTTTGAAGGACTGGCCGATCTTTGGTGGCGCATCAGTCTTCGCGGCGCAAGCGGTACTGGGGGCCGCCCAGATCGGTCAATATGAAATCGCCATGGAAGCGCTGATGAAAACAAAGGCGCGTATTTCCGAAAACGATGTCGAAAAGGCTCTGACCGGCGCCGGATTGGCGATGAAAGACATCGCCGCGGCGGTGAACAGCAACAACAGGAAAATCTCCGCGCTGCTCGATCGAAATTATCGCCAGGCGCTCGCCTTCAACTTTGTCGGCACGCCATCCTTCGTCATCGGCAAGACGATCTATCCCGGTGTTCTGGATGAGAAAGGCCTCAAGGCCGCGATTAAACAGGCCCGGTCATAATTCGGAAATCTCGCCCGGAACAACGCCCCTCCCTGTCATCTCGATTGTCAGGGAAGTTGCCAGTGAAATCGTCATAAGGACCCCCTCGATGCCCCATTAGAATCCTCGCTTCCGGTCTGCACGCCTCACTGAGAGAAAACGTTCGTTTTGGCAAACGTTTCGAGCGCGGGTTTTAGAACGTGACGCCGCCGATTGTGTGGGGGTAACACTAAACCCTCTTAAAAAAGTAGTGCCCCACACCCCACACGTCACCGCCCTCATGCCCAAAGAGCCCCGCGGTCGCCAGGAAGAACAATCGCCATCGCCTTTCCCACAGCCGGGCGTCGGCGCCATAGGTTTGCTGCAGAATGGGTCGGATACGGTCAATTTTTTTGTCGAAATTTTCGAGCCAATCGAGCGCTGTCCGACGATAGTGCGACCCTGACCAGCGCCACTCCTGCTCGACGGTGAAAAGCTGACTGAAGCGATGGGGAAGGTCGAAGGCCGGCATGATGCCGCCGGTGAAGAAGTGCCGGGCGATCCAGTCGGCAGGATTGTTGTGGTCAAAACGATAGGATCGGTCGCGGTGGTTAAACACATGCAGGAAAAATCTGCCGTCCGGCTTCAGCCACGAGTGAACATGCTCGAACAACACGCGCCAATTCGACATATGCTCGAACATTTCCACCGATACGACACGGTCGAATCGATCTCCCGTCGTAAAATCATTCATATCGGCCGTCACGACAGAAAGGTTTGAAAGCCCGCGTTCTCGGGCACGACCGATTATATATTCGCGCTGCGACACGGAGTTCGAGACTGACACGATGCGCGCATTTGGGAAGCGGCCGGCCATATAAAGGGATAACGAACCCCATCCGCAGCCGAGTTCCAGAATATCCATGCCGTCTTCTAGGCCGGCATGGGCCGAGGTCTGGGCCAAAGCAACATTTTCAGCTTCATCCAGCGTCGTCGTCGCATCATCATAATAACAGCAGGAATATTTGCGCTGCTCTCCCAGAACGAGCGCAAAAAATGCCGCTGGCACTTCATAATGCTGTTTGTTTGCATCGTCGGTATGGCTGGCGACGGGAAAATTCACCATATCCGCCGCGAAAGCCTCTTCCGCATCCGCTGGCGTAACGGCAAGCCGCCGTTTCGTCCGTGCGCAGAGCATATCTATTCCGGCGAGCGTCACGCTGTCGCTGAGCGGCGCGCGCTCGGCGGCGTTGATGGCGAGTGCGAGCATGTTCATGGCCTGTCCTCGTTCTTGCGCGGCCCCGGAAAAAAGGCGTTGACGCGTTGTTGAAGGGCGCGGAATTTTTCCCCGCGCGATTGGAGCATATGGTCTTCAAGCGGCGGAATGCCGGAGACATGGACAAGCAGCCAGTACATCATCGCCGGTGCGGCGAGCGATACCCATGACAAGGGCTGCCCCTGAATGGCCAGCAGCGGAAAACCGCACCAGAAAAGCCATTCGAAAAAATAGTTGGGGTGACGGGAATAACGCCACAGGCCGGTTTCGCAGACACTGTTTTTTGCCGCTGCGGTCTTTCTGAATTTCGAGAGCTGGGCGTCGGAGAGCGCTTCGCCTGCCAGCGCGCCGAGGGAAACCACCATGGCGATAACGTCAACCATACGCGGAAACACATGGGTGTTGCTTGCCGCAAGATAGACCGCAAGAACGAGCACGAAAGCGGCGATTGCCTGTATCTGCAGGAAGATGAATAGCCGCAGGGCGGCAGCGCTTCCCCTTTGCTCCATAAGCTTTGCATAGCGGGGATCTTCCCCGCCTCCTCGCGTGCGCATGCCAATATGGCCGGCAAGCCGCAGGGACCAGACAACGACCAGGAAAAGTATAGCACCGCGCCGCCAGCCGTCTCCACCAGCGAAAACAACGGCAAAAATTCCGCCAAGCCCGACAGTTGCCGCCCAGACCGTGTCTATCCAGCCGCTTGAACCGGTTGCTCTCTGCAACGCCCAAGCACCCGCCATCAGAAGCGACATGAGAATGGCAAGCGCCAGGACTACAGAAAACATCACTAATTCGCTCGCCATTTTGAATGGTTTGAGGTCGGGTTTCGTGATGGCAAATACGAGCGGACCCGCAAAATAGTTTCAGGCGCCGGACAAAATTTCAAAAAATCGGTGCGCCGGTGAAACTGATCGGGCGGCCTCCTCGTACATGTCGCGGTCCCAGGACTGGATTGGCAGTGCGACAGCGAGGAAAAATGGTCGACACCGAAGCGAAAAGAGAACAAAGCCGCCGCATCGCCGTGGTCGGAACGGGAATTTCCGGTTTGTCGGCGGCCTGGCTTTTGTCGCAACGACACGATGTAACTGTTTTCGAAGCGGCTGACCGCATCGGAGGCCACACCAATACCGTGACGTTCAGCACGGACCACGGACAAGTCCATGTCGATACCGGATTCATTGTCTATAACGAGCAGACTTATCCCAATCTCACCGCGCTTTTCCAGAAATTGGGCGTGGCGACAGCGGCGTCGAACATGTCTTTCGCCGTTTCTCTGGATAATGGCGGTTTCGAATATTCCGGCGGAACCGGCCTTGGCCTGCTGGCCCAGAAGTCCAACATCCTGAGGCCACGTTTCTGGGCGATGCTTGCGGACCTTTTGCGCTTTTACCGCAACGCCCCACGCGACCTGCATTTGATGGGCGATCTGTCTCTCGACGAATATCTCAACCGCAACCGGTATGGTTCAGCGTTCCGCGACGATCATCTTTACCCCATGGCTGCGGCCATCTGGTCCACGCCGGCCATGGAGGTCGGCCGTTATCCGGCGGCGCATTTCATCAAATTCTGCCGCAATCACGGCCTGCTGTTGCTGCGCAATCGGCCGGTCTGGCGCACAGTCATCGGTGGCTCGCGCGAATATGTGAAACGCATTACGGCGCCGTTTGCAGATCGAATTCTCCTCTCGACGCCGGTGAAGCGCATCCACCGCCTGCCGGACGGCGTCGAAATCACCACTGCGGACGGCAAAGCCGTGCGCTTCGATGACGTGGTGATAGCAACCCATGCGGATCAGGCGCTCGACATGCTCGCCGATGCAACACGCGCCGAACGGCGCATTCTTGGCGCTTTTGCCTACACCCAAAACCGCGCCGTGCTTCACACCGACAGCCGTTTCATGCCGCGCCGCCGCGCTGCCTGGTCAAGCTGGAACTATGTGGCCGACACGCGCATTAAAACGAGCCTGCCGAGCATTACCTACTGGATGAACAGACTTCAGCCGCTGGGTGAAACCCCGGACATTTTCGTAACGCTGAACCCGGAGCGAGAACCGGATCAAGGAAAAATCATCGCCGAGGAAACCTATCACCATCCGGTTTTTGATGCTGGCACCGAACAGGCGCGTCAGGAGCTATGGGCCCTGCAGGGTCTGCGAAACACCTGGTTCTGCGGCGCTTATTTCGGATCCGGTTTTCATGAAGATGGTCTTCAGGCCGGCCTTGCCGTCGCCGAAGATCTTGGCGGCGTATCCCGTCCATGGAAGGTTGCTGACGACAACGGCCGGATCATCCGCCTGGATTTGGCGACGATTGCGACAGACACGGAAATCATGGAGGCGATGGCATGACGCCTCCCCTCACCTCGGCGCTTTTTCCCGGCCATGTAACGCATGCGCGCTTGAAGCCGAAAACCCATAAGCTCGCCTACCGGATTTATTCGCTGCTCCTCGACCTCGATGAGTTGAACGTGCTCGACCGGAAATTGCGATTTTTCTCCGTAGACCGGTTCAATCTGTTCTCGTTTCACAGCAGGGACCGCGGCAACCGCAGCGCCATCGGGCTGCGCCAGCACATCGAGTCAGCCATGACGGCGGCAGGCATGGCAGTGGATGGCGGGCCGATACGTCTGCTCACCATGCCGCGCGTGCTCGGCTGGGCCTTCAACCCACTCAGTGTCTTCTTCTGCTACGGGCGCGACTTGTCGCTCAAAGCTATCCTCTGGGAGGTGGACAACACGTTTGGCGAGAGACACTCATACCTGATCCCGGTGGAAGCCGGCAAATCGACCGAGATCGTCCAGCAATGCGACAAGGCCTTTTATGTCTCCCCATTCATGGACATGGATCTCCACTATGTTTTCCGCGTCGCCCCGCCCGGCGACAGGCTGAAAATCGTCATCGATACTTTCGACAAGGACGGCCGGATCCTGACCGCCCGGCATCTGGCCCGGCGTGTCGAATTGACGGACGGTGCGCTTCTGAAAGCTTTCTTCACCATTCCCCTCCTGACGCTCAAGGTCATTCTGGGCATTCATTGGGAGGCCCTGAAAATTTGGCTGAAAGGCGTGCAGCTCAGAAAACGGCCGCTGCCGCCTGCCGGTCCAGTCTCCTTCCATCATCCTTCATCGTCGCAAATCGAGGCCAAAATTCATGACCCCGTTTGACAATCTCACGGAATTATCGGCGAAGAATACGCGCCTGAACGACCGCATCAGCCCAGGCATGTGGCTCATCAACCGGCTGTTGAGCAATATCGACAGGGGAAGATTACATGTCATTCTTCCCGGCGGCGGCATCATTGAAAGATCCGGCGCAACGAATGGCAGCGAGGCGATCCTTGTCCTGCATAGCTGGCGCGCGATCCGGCGAATGCTGCTGAACGGCGACATCGGCTTTGCCGAGGGTTTCATCGAAGGCGACTGGACCACACCAGATCTGACGGCGCTGATCCGCTTTGCGGCCCAAAATCGCGAGGCGTTCGCAAGGTCAATGCGCGGCAGCCTGCCGATGCGCCTTCTCAACCGCACTGCGCACGGGTTGAATGCCAATACCAGACGCGGCAGCCGCCGCAATATCGAAGCGCATTATGATCTCGGCAACGAGTTTTACCGGCAGTGGCTTGATCCTTCCATGCTGTATTCTTCGGCGATTTTCGATGACACGGCGTCTACGCTCGAAGCCGCACAACTTAAAAAACTGGAACGTATCGTCGATAAACTGCAATTGAGCGGCGGCGAGAACATATTGGAGATCGGCTGCGGCTGGGGCGCACTCGCCATTCACCTTGCCACGCAGGCCAAAGCCAACGTCACCGGCATCACACTCTCCCCCTCCCAGCTAAAATGGGCAAAAAATGCGGCGGAAAAAGCCGGCAGCACAGACCGCATCGATCTGAGGCTGCAGGATTACCGCGACCTGAACGGCCAATTCGACAGGATTGTCTCCGTCGAGATGTTCGAAGCAGTCGGCGAGGCCTATTGGCCGAGCTATTTCGAAACGCTGAAAAGATGCCTGAAACCGGGCGGCAGCGCGGTGCTGCAAATCATTTCGATTGAAGAAAGCCGCTTCGATACATATCGGCGCAAGGCGGATTTCATTCAGAAATACGTCTTTCCCGGCGGCTTTCTGCCCTCAGATGCCGCGCTCGAAAAAGCGGTCGACAAAACCGGCCTTAAGCTCACCGATAAAGAACTTTTCGGCCAGTCCTACGCGCTCACGCTCGCCGAATGGCGCCAGCGTTTTCACGCGCGGTGGCAGGCGATTTCCCTGCTTGGCTTCGATGACCGCTTTCGACGGCTTTGGGATTATTACCTTTGCTATTGCGAGGCAGGCTTTGCCGAGGGGAGCATAAATGTGGGCTTCTACACGATCGAACACAGATAAGGCGGGACCAAACTGCGGAGAGAGAGACAATGATGATCAACGGATTGACGGTTGCTTCCGTCCTATGGTCACTGCTGGTCGCGTCCAGCGCGACGGCGGCCGATATCGACGGCAACTGGGCGCGCGGAGACGGCAAGGCGAAAGTACTGATTGCGCCCTGCGGTGAAAATATCTGTGCCACAAACACCTGGATCAAGCCGGGCACCCCGAAGGAAAAGGCCGGGGACCGGCTGATCATGGACATAAAGCAGACAGAGGCAGGCAGTTATTCCGGCACCGCTTTCGACCCCCAGCGGGATAAATCCTACAGGATAACAGTGACAATAAACGGCAACGGCATGACAACGAAAGGCTGTATCGTCGCCGGTCTGCTGTGCAAAGGCATAAATTGGACAAGGATCGACTAGCCACATCTACACGTTGCCTCGACCCGCCATCGTCGCTCCCTTATCGAGGCCCTGCAAAGGAAAACACCAATGAAAACCTATGTCGCAGCCTACCTTTTTACCCTCGTCGCCTTTCTGGTGATTGATTTCATCTGGTTGAGCACGATGGCGTCGCGCCTTTACCGCCCGGCCATCGGCGATCTTCTGGCAGAAAACTTTCGGCTTGCTCCGGCGGTCGTCTTTTACCTCATCTATGCCGCCGGCCTGACCTTTCTTGCGGTTCGCCCGGCCTTTCAGACAGGAGAATGGACGACCGCGCTGCTCTATGGCGCAGTGGTCGGCTTCATGGCCTATGCCACTTACGACCTGACCAATCAGGCGACGCTCAAAAGCTGGTCCACGACCCTGACCGTCGCCGATCTTCTATGGGGAACCTTCGTCTCCGCGGCAGCGGCTACAATCGGCTATTTCCTCACGGTGCGGCTGGTCGGCCCGCTGGAAAATCCGACGGGCCTGTGATGACGACATCCCCTCTTACCGGCCGCTTAAGTGCGATAACCCTGCGGCCCAGTCGTTGCCAGGTTCGCAGCATGAGCATGCATCTCTTGTCTTCCTGCGAAATACGATCCTATAAAGGAGGCGCAGCAAGGAAGGTTCGAATGCAGGGCACAGAGATCGCAAGCCTTATTAACCGCGTCGGCATGGGTGATCGTTCAGCATTCGTCTCGCTTTATCAGGCAACCAGTCCGAAGCTTTTCGCGATCTGCCTGAAAATCCTGCGTGACAGAACGGAAGCCGAGGAGGCGCTGCAGGAAATCTATATCAAGGTCTGGCAGCGGGCCCGGACATTTGCCGCCAGCGCCGGCAAACCCGCCACATGGCTTGCCGCCATTGCCCGCAATCATGCAATAGACACGATCCGCGCCCGCAAGCCCATAACCGACGACATCGAAGAAGCCTACGATCTTGCCGACGAGAGCGCCCGCGATCCTGAGCAGCAGATCGTTCTCGCCGATGAAGGCCGCAGGATCGAAGCCTGCATGCGCGAGCTTGAGACCGTACACGCGCAGGCGGTGCGTCGGGCCTATGTCGAGGGCTTGAGCTATCTCGAACTCGCAGAAGAATTGCGCGTGCCGCTCAACACGGTCAGAACCTGGCTGCGACGCAGTCTTCTCAAACTCAGAGAGTGCATGCAGCGATGACAACGGGCGAACAGAGCGGCGGCAAGCATTCGCACGACGACATCCTCGCCGGTGAATATGTCCTGGGCGTGCTGCCGCTCGAAAAGCGCCGTGAACTGGAACGACGCATGCAGGACGACGCGGCCTTCGCACAGCTGGTGCAGCGCTGGGAGGCGGAATTTTCCGACTTCAATGCCGATTACCAGGAGCAGGCACCGAGCGCCGCTGTTCTTGCGCGTATCGAAGAACGCCTGTTCGGCGGCAGGACCGTCAATACCAATGGCAGCCTCTGGAATTCCGCGTCCTTCTGGCGCTGGATCTCGGTTGCCACCAGCGCAACCGCCGTGGCCGCCATCGTTTACGCCGCCTTCCCCGAAAAATGGCAGGGCGCCACTCCGTTGGTGGCCGAACTTGCAACGACCGACAGCCAGGTTAATCTCCTCGCCTCCTACGATGCGGAATCCGGACGGATGCACATTGTGCCTGTCGCAACCGGCAAGACCGACGAAAAATCGCTGGAACTGTGGCTGGTGATGGATGGCGGCAAGACCCGCTCGCTCGGCGTCTTCCAGCCCGGCACGAATGGCGATCTTATAATCCCCGCCGACATGCGCAACAGCATCACCGAAGGCACCACCTTCGCGATCAGCGTCGAACCTTTCGGCGGCTCGCCGACTGGTCAGGCAACCGGCCCTGTTATCGCTGTCGGCACGGCGCGATGGGGATGAAGGTTTAACGCTTCCCGATTTCTAGGCGAGTCCCCGATGAACGCGTCACGGATACGAGATGGGTCGTAACGGTCAATCTCCGAAGCCGACGATGCCCTTGATTTCGGTGAACTCGTGCAGATCGATCCCGCGCGGGCGCAAATCGCGCGCGGCCGTTGCCCAGTTCGCCCCTCCTCCGTGGTCGCAGACAACATCGCCCGCATCACCGCACTGGCCAGAGAAGCAAAGGCGACGACAGCGCCGGACATTCTGGTTTTCCCGGAACTTCGCTGACCGGGCTTGAGGCTGCCCACACCCGGGTGGAACCGCTTTCTACCACCAACCTCGATACACCCTACCCGACGAACATTGTCCGGCGAAAGGATCTTGTCGTCATGCGTCAACCACATCACTATCAGCCTCTCGTCAAATGGCATCAGTGAGAGACCGATAAGATGTCCACGTTCACATTCGCGACTGTCCCTCAGATAATCGCAGGCCCCGGCAGTATCGCAAGGCTTTCGGAGCTGAAGACCGGGCTCGGGTCGCGTGTTCTGGTAATTTCAGACGATGGCGTCGTCAGGGCTGGGCTTGTTCAACCCGCCCTTGCGAGCCTTTCGGAGGGCGGAGCCGAAACATCGATCTTCACCGGCGTTGTCGCGGATCCTCCGGAAACCGTCATCCACGACGCTGTGGCGCGTGCAATCGATTTCGGTGCCACCGGCATACTGGGCATCGGTGGCGGCTCATCGCTCGATGTCGCGAAACTCGTGGCCCTGCTGGCAAGGAGCGGTGAAGCACTCGGCGATATTTACGGCGTCGGCAAGGTGACCGGGGAACGCCTGCCCCTCGTGCTGGTGCCGACGACGGCAGGTACCGGATCGGAAGTCACGCCGATTTCCATCGTTACCACGGATGCACATCAGAAAAAGGGCGTGGTGTCGCCAACCCTGCTACCGGATGCGGCGATCCTCGACGCAAGCCTGACCGTCGGCCTTCCTCCAGCGGTGACTGCGGCGACGGGAATTGATGCCATGGTCCACGCCATCGAGGCCTTCACCTCCGCAAGTGCGAACAACAATCCTGTTTCCCGCACCCTTGCCAAAGAGGCGCTCCGGCTTCTTGGAGCGAATATCGAGATCGCCGTGAAGAACGGGGCCGAGATGGTTGCCAGACAGGCCATGCTGCTGGGTGCGATGCTGGCCGGTCAGGCCTTTGCCAATTCGCCGGTTGCGGCCGTTCATGCTCTCGCCTACCCGATTGGCGGCCTCTATCATGTTCCGCACGGGCTCTCCAACAGCCTGGTCCTGCCGCATGTGTTGCGTTTCAACGCAACGGTGTGCGGCGATGCCTATGCGGAATTGGCGCCATGTCTTTTTCCTCAGCTGGAGTCTGCCGACAGGTCCGGCCGACTTGCCGGCTTCCTGGAAGGGCTGGCCTTGCTCCCCGGGCGCCTGAACCTGCCGGTGCGACTGAGAGATGTTGGGATACCAAAAGACGGGCTTGCCTTGCTGGCGGAAAGTGCGATGGAACAGACCCGCCTGCTGGTTAACAATCCACGGACGGTGCTGCTGTCCGATGCCGCCAGAATCTACGAAGATGCTTGGTAGGCAAAGGTAAGCGCCGCCTTATCTCCACTTCGATCCGGCTCCGGTGAAACAGACAAATTTTAAAGAGGTTATAAAACCGTGTTGACTCGGCCGAGCTTTTAGACTTCTTTGTAAACCGGTTTAGTAAATCGCTTTACAAGCCGGACAGAGGTCGAAAAGACCCGATAGAGTGGAACAGAAAGCGGGAGTGTGATGGCGCGGAACCATGCGACCAGCCTCAAAGATGTCGCCCTGGCGGCAGGCGTTTCAGTTGCGACCGTATCGCGGCTTCTGAACGGCACGCTGGAGCTGCCGCCAGAAACGAAAGCGCGCATCGAGGCCGCTATCCGTGAACTCAATTACGTGCCCAATCCGCATGCCAGACGGTTGAGCCGAGGGCGCTCGGACACGATCGGTCTTGTCGTTCCCGATATTGGAAACCCGTTTTTCGGCATGCTCGTTGCGGCCGTGGAAGAAGAAGCCGACAGGCGAGGACTTGCCCTCTCGCTTTTCGCCACGCTGAACCGTACGGGTCGGGAATTGTCCTATCTTCGTCTGCTTGCCCGCAATCATGTGGATGGGCTCGTTTTCATCACGAACCACCCCAATACCGACGAACTGGCGGAGCTGATCAATACCACCGGCAAGGTCGTGGTGGTCGATGAAGACGTGCCCGGCGCCACCGTGCCGAAACTCTTCTGCGACAATGAGCAGGGCGGTCGCCTGGCTGGCGCGCATCTGGCTATGCATGGGCATAAACATGTCCTTTATGTCGGGGGACCAGAGGACATGATCAGTACGGAGCGTCGTTTTCGCGGCCTCAAATCTGCTCTCACCGAGCGGGTGGCGGAGGCAGAGCTTTCGATTTCCAGATATTGCGGCGCATATACCGTGGAATTTGGCCGGGCTGCCGCGCGCCGCTTTCTGGACGAGGGGCGCCCGGCAACAGCGGTTTTCGCCAGTTCGGACGAAATCGCCATCGGATTTGTCGAGGTTCTGCGTTCCGAAGGCGTGCGCATCCCGCAGGACGTGTCGATGATAGGTTTCGACGACGTCGGGCCGCTGCATCTTTTTGCGCCACCGCTCACCGCCATTCGCCAACCCGTCAGTGCGATCGGCCAGCGCGCCCTGTCGCTTCTGCTTGAAACCAACTGGGACCAGGATTCTTCCTTCCTGTCGGAGGAATTGCTGCCCGTCGGAATCGTCGTGCGTGAATCCGTTGCGCCGCCCGCGATCAAATAAAAAGCAACGAAACCAACAGAGGAAGAACGATAATGCTGAATTTCAAACGTCGATATTTTTCCGCAGCTCTGGCTGCGACCGTCCTTGCCGGCGCGACTTTGTCTGCTGGTCTCGCCAACGCCGCCGAAAAGACGATCGCCCTGGTTCAGATCAACCAGCAGGCGCTGTTTTTTAACCAGATGAATGAAGGCGCGGAAAAAGCCGCCAAGGAAGCCGGCGTCAAGCTGGTGATCTTTAACGCCAACAATGACCCCGCCGCTCAGAACAGCGCGATTGAAACCTATATCCAGCAGAAGGTGGACGGCATTGCCGTGGTCGCCATCGATGTCAATGGCATCATGCCGGCCGTAAAGCAGGCGGCCGCCGCCAATATTCCCGTTGTCGCCATTGACGCCATCTTGCCGGAAGGTCCGCAGAAGGCGCAGATCGGCGTGGATAACGGCAAAGCGGGCGCCGACATGGGAAAATTCTTCCTTGACTACGTGAAGTCCGACATGGGCGGCAAAGCCAAGATTGGCGTCGTCGGTGCGCTGAACTCCTTCATCCAGAACATCCGCCAGAAGGGCTTTGAAGACACGATCAAGGACAAGACCGGCATCACGGCGGCAGGTGTCGTCGATGGCCAGAACGTTCAGGACACCGCACTGTCGGCAGCGGAAAACCTCATCACCGGCAATCCTGATATGACCGCAATTTATGCCACCGGTGAACCGGCTCTTCTTGGAGCGGTCGCCGCCGTTGAAAGCCAGAGCAAACAGAAAGACATCAAGGTGTTTGGCTGGGATTTGACCAAACAGGCGATTGCAGGCATCGATGCGGGTTATGTCGCAGGCGTCATCCAGCAGGATCCTTCCGCCATGGGTGCAGCGGCGGTCAAGGCCCTCAAGACCGTCTCCGATGGCGGCACCGTGGAAAAGACCATTGCCGTGCCGGTCACCATCGTCACCAAGGCCAATGTCGAACCCTACCGTGCGGTCTTCAAATGATTGCGGCCGGACAGCACACAGGCGCTGTCGACGGCGCCGGGGGAGATCTTCTCTCCCGGCAGCCCGATCGTGAAGCGCGTATCTCCCTGCGCAATATCCGCAAGACCTTTGGCTCGCATCAGGCGCTTCGCGGCGTCGATCTGGATATCTTTCCCGGCGAGTGCCTCGGTCTCGTCGGCGACAATGCGGCCGGTAAATCTACCCTCACCAAGGTGATTTCCGGCACCTATATCCCTGATGAAGGCACGATCACAATGGAAGGGGAAGCCATTCGCTTCTCCGGCCCTGCCGATGCCCGCAACCGCAACATTGAGATGGTTTTTCAGGATCTGAGCCTGTGTGACCATATCGATGTCGTGGGCAATCTCTTCCTCGGGCGCGAAATTACCAAAGGTCCGTTTCTCGACCGGCCGACCATGCTTTCAGAAGCTCGCAAGATGCTGGATGCACTGGAAATCCGCATTCCGCGTCTCACCTCCAAGGTGGAGAAACTGTCCGGCGGCCAGCGACAGGCAATCGCGATCGCGCGCGCGGCCTCCTTCAATCCGAAGGTTCTGATCATGGACGAGCCGACCTCGGCGCTTGCCGTTGCGGAAGTGGAAGCCGTGCTTTCGCTCATCAATCGCGTCAAGGCCAAGGGCGTGTCGGTTATTCTCATCACCCACCGGCTTCAGGATCTCTTCCGGGTCTGCGACCGCATCGCCGTCATGTATGAAGGCACCAAGGTGGCAGAGCGTCAGATCAACGACACCAGCCTCGAGGATCTCGTGCGTCTGATCGTGGGAGGGCAACGTCATTGACCGTCTATACTGAACGCGCCAAAGGCTCGCCGCTTTCGGACTTTTTCGCCGAAAATGCGCAGGTGCTTTCCATCGCCGCCTTTTTTGCCCTCTGCATGCTGTTCTTCTCCGCAACCACCGATACGTTTCTGACGGCCGGCAATCTTCTGAACGTGGTCCGTCAGGCCGCGCCCATCCTGATCGTCTCAGTCGCGATGACATTCGTCATCATCACCGGCGGTATCGATCTGTCCGTCGGCTCCATGGTCGCCCTGATCAATGCCGTCGGGGCGATCCTGCTTGCGGCCGGTTACCCCTGGCCGCTGGTTGTCGTCGCCATGCTCGTGCTCGGCGGCGCGCTCGGCCTCGTGCAGGGCTGGTTCATTGCCTATCAGGGCATTCCAGCCTTCATCGTGACGCTTGCCGGCCTCTCCATACTGCGCGGCGTCGCCCTCTACATCACACAGGGATATTCCGTGCCGATACCGGAAGCACCCGGGTTCTTTTACCTCGGACGGGGTGATTTCCTCGGCATGCCCGTCCCTGCCCTGATCGGCATCGTCGTCACAGTGATCGCCTATATCGTTCTTTCAAGCACGCGGTATGGTCGTCGCGTCGTCGCCGTCGGCTCCAATCCCGAAGCGGCGCGCCGCGTGGGGATGCCAGCCAAATGGATTCTCGCCTCGGTCTATCTGGCCGCGGGCGTGGCCTCGGCCATTGCCGGCCTGATGATTGCGGCGCGGCTGGGGTCGGGATCCTCGAATGCGGCGGTCGGTTTCGAGCTTCAGGTGGTTGCGGCGGTGGTTCTGGGCGGCACATCGTTGATGGGCGGTCGCGGCACCATTCTCGGCACGGTTCTGGGCACCATGACTATCGCCGTCATCGGCAATGGTCTTATCCTCATGCATATCTCTCCCTTCTTCACCCAGATCGTGACGGGCGCCATCATTCTCGCAGCAATCTGGCTCAACACACGCATCTTCACCGCCAACTTCCGCCTCGGCGCGAAGAGAAAGGGATGATGCGATGGCCACGGAACTGTCAGAAGGGCATATCCTGTCGGGAAAGATCATGACCGTGCAAGGCGCAATCGCTGCGGACCAGCTTGGCGTCACCCTGATGCACGAGCACATCCTCAACGATTGCCGATGCTGGTGGCACGCCCCCAGGACACCGGAGCGGCAATATCTCGCCGAAGGCTTCGTCTGCATGGAAATCCTGAGCGAGCTGCGTCAGGATCCCTTCGTCAACAAGCACAATATCACACTCGATGACGAGCCGCTGGCGATTGCGGAACTGAAGGATTTCGCCAGGGCGGGGGGACAGACTGTCGTGGAGCCGACCTGTCAGGGTATCGGCAGAAATCCGCTGGCGCTGCGACGGATTTCACAGGCGACGGGGCTCAACATCGTCATGGGCGCTGGTTATTACCTTGCATCCTCCCACCCCGAAAAGGTGGCGGGGCTGACCGTCGAAGCCATAGCCGACGAAATCGTGCACGAGGCGCTCCACGGTGTCGATGGGACCGATGTTCGCATCGGCCTGATCGGCGAAATCGGTGTTTCCGCGGATTTCACGGCAGCGGAGGAAAAGTCCCTGCGGGGAGCGGCGCAGGCGCAGGTCCGCACCGGCCTTCCCCTGATGGTTCATTTGCCGGGATGGCTTCGGCTGGGACACAGGGTTCTCGACATCGTCGCGGATGAAGGCGCCGATCTAAACCATACGGTTCTTTGTCACATGAACCCGTCCCACGCGGATATCACCTACCAGAGCGAACTCGCAGATCGCCGCGCCTTCATCGAATACGACATGATCGGTATGGATTTTTTCTACGCCGACCAGCAGGTGCAATGCCCCAGCGACGAGGATGCCGCCCGTTCGATTGTCACGCTGGCGGAGGGCGGTTACCTCGACCGCATTCTGCTGTCTCATGACGTCTTCCTGAAAATGATGCTGACCCGATATGGCGGCAATGGCTACGCCTATATTCTCAAGCATTTCCTGCCGCGGCTGAAGCGGCATGGCCTCACCGACGCCACTCTTCAAACCCTCATGCGGGATAATCCGCGCTCGGTCTTCCAGGCAAAGACCTGACGAACCTATGGAAATGGAAAGATCATGACAAAAAAAGTGCTCCTCGTCGGTGAAAGCTGGGTCAGCTCCGCCACCCACTACAAGGGCTTCGATCAATTTGGCAGCGTGACGTTTCACCTCGGTGCCGAACCGCTGGTGAAAGCGCTAGAGGGCAGCGAATATGAGCTGACTTACATGACTGCCCATGATGCGGTGGAGAAATTTCCCTTCGAGATGGCGGGGCTAGACGCGTATGACGTCATCATTCTCTCGGATATCGGGGCAAATTCTCTCCTGCTGCCGCCGGCCGTCTGGCTGCAGTCAAAGACCGTGCCGAACCGTTTGAAGCTTATCAAGGCATGGGTGGAAAAGGGTGGCGGCCTGCTGATGGTGGGCGGCTATTTCTCCTTCCAGGGTATCGACGGCAAGGCCCGCTGGCGCCGCACGCCGGTGGAAGATACGTTGCCCGTCACCTGCCTTCCATGGGACGACCGCGTGGAAATCCCGGAAGGCTCGACGGCCGATATTCTGAAACCCGACCATCCGACCGTGGCGGGCCTTTCCGGCGAATGGCCGCTACTGCTTGGTGTCAACGAGGTGGAGGTGCGTGACCGCGCCGATGTCGAGGTGGTTGCCCGTCTGCCGGAAGATCAGGGTTCCCATCCGCTGCTCGTCACCGGTCGGTTCGGCAAGGGCCGCACGGCCGCATGGACATCCGACATTGGTCCGCACTGGCTTTCTCCAGCCTTCTGCGAATGGGATGGCTATGGGCGGCTGTGGAAGAACATTCTCGGCTGGCTGACGGAAAAGCCGTGACCAGAGCGGCTACGCCTGCAAAATGGTCATCAGTTCTTGACGACTGGGAAAGGCATCCTGCGTGCCCCGACGGCCAACCGTGATGGCTGCGGCCCTTGAGGCATCCTCAAGGGCACGCGCGTCCACGGCGACGCCGCGAAGCATGGCGGAGGCAAGCGCAACACCCGTGAAGCAATCGCCGGCGCCCGTGGTGTCGACGATTGTGGCGGGCGCAGCGGGCACCTCGATAGCGCCTTGGGCGGACACGAGCGCACAGCCTTGTCCGCCGAGCGTGACGATGACGAGGCCGACACCGGCGCGCAGCAGGCACGCTCCGGCATCGGACCCTCTCTCACCCGTCAGCGCCTCGGCCTCGAGGCGGTTGAGGACGGCGATATCGATGAACGGCAGGACGCTTGCAAACCAGGGCTGAAGCGGCGACGGATTGAAAGCCGTCTTTAGTCCCTTCGATCTCGCCGCATTGAGAATGGCAAGGGTCGTTTCTTCCGAAAGATTGCCCTGCAAAACGAGGAGGTCACCGGAGACGGCGACGGCAAGGGCGTCCAAGGCAGCTTTCTGATCGAGCGCTGCCGCTGCCGAACGGGTAGTGATGATCGAGTTTTCACCGTCGGGGGTGGTCAGGATGATGGAGATATCGCTGGTGGGGCTATCGACGGAAATGAGCTTTGGTGTCAGGCGCTCGCGGGTGAGTGCCTTTTCGATCGCAATCGCACGCTCATCGCTGCCGACGGCGGCGACGAGCGTGGTTTCGACACCGCATCTCGAAAGAACAATGGCCTGGTTGCAGCCTTTGCCACCGAGACTGCGCGAGGCCTGCTCGCCAAAGATTGAAGCGCCCGCATCCGGCAGTGCGGCAATGGAATAGGTTTCATCAAGTGCGATATTGCCGATAACAAAGGCACGCATGAAAAACTTTCGAAAGGGACTGAAATGCAGACCATATCCGACAACGCGGCCAATGCTATCAAGGAAATTTTCGGTCGCAACAAGGCGCTGATCGGCATGATACATTGCCCGGCCTTTCCCGGAGCGCCGCGTTATCGGAACGCAAGCATGGATGCGATCTACGATGCGTGCATGCGCGACGCCGAACGCCTTGTTGAAGGCGGCATGCACGGTCTGATCGTCGAAAACCACGGTGACGTTCCCTTCTCCAAACCAGACGATATCGGACCGGAAACCTCAGCCTTCATGAGTGTGGTGACGGACCGCATCGTTCGCGCCGCCGGCGTGCCCGTTGGTATCAATGTGCTGGCCAATGCTCCCATCCCTGCCCTTGCAATCGCCATGGCGGGCGGCGCAAAATTTATCCGCGTCAATCAATGGGCAAACGCCTATGTGGCCAATGAGGGCTTCATGGAGGGACGTGCAGCCGAGGCGATGCGCTACCGTTCATTGCTGAGGGCGGAGCACATCAAGGTTTTTGCCGACAGCCATGTGAAGCACGGCGCCCACGCCATCACGGCGGATCGCAGCATTGATGAGCTGACGCGCGATCTCGCCTTCTTCGACGCCGATGCCGTGATAGCGACAGGACAGCGGACCGGAAACAGCGCGTCTCTTGAAGAGATCGAGGAGATCGGCGCGGCCACGCATCTGCCGCTTCTGGTCGGCTCAGGGGTCAACGAAGGCAATATTATCGAAATCCTCAAACGCACCAATGGCGTAATCGTGGCGTCATCGCTGAAGGAAGGCGGCGTCTGGTGGAACCCGGTCGAACTGTCCCGGGTACGTTCTTTCGTTGCAGCGGCTCAGCCCGGCCTCGATGGCTGAAAAGGAGACAGCAATGGCAAAACTTTCGATCAACGGCGAAAGACTGCTCGCAAATCTCGATCGATTTGCGGCGATCGGCGCGACTGAAAAGGGCGGCGTCAACCGGCAGGCGCTGACCGCACTGGATCGTGAGGCGAGACGACTGCTGGCGAAACTCGCCATTGATCGGGGGTTTTCCGTGTTTCAGGATCCCCTTGCCAATCTTTTCATTCGGAGGAGTGGCCGCGACGAGAGCCTTGCACCGCTTCTGATCGGCAGCCATCTGGATAGCCAGCCGTCAGGCGGCCGGTTTGATGGAGCGCTGGGAACGCTTTCGGCATTCGAGATTCTCGAAACGCTCGAAGATTTCGGAATAGATACGGAGCGCCCCATTGAGGTGGTCGCCTTCACCAATGAGGAAGGCTGCCGCTTCGCTCCCGGCTGCATGGGCTCCATGGCTTTTGCTTCCGGTAATATCCCCGAAAACTGGCTTCATCTTGCGGCAACGGATGACGGCGCCGGTTTTGCAGGTGAGCTTGACGCCACCCTGAAAAGCCTGCCGGAAGCGACCATGCGCGATCTTGGTTTTCCGGTCTTTGCTTTTGTCGAGGTACATATAGAGCAGGGTCCATCCCTTGAAAAACAGGGCGTGCCCATCGGGATTGTGACGGGCATACAGGGTACACGCTGGCTGGAGGTGTCAATCACCGGCCAGACTGCTCATGCCGGCACAACAGCCCTAGCATATAGACGCGATCCTTTTCATGCCGCGGTCAATGCGCTGGGATCGCTTTTCCCCGCCATGATGCCGCTGGATCCTGCGGCCCGGTTCACCGTTGGCCGAATGGCGTTGCAGCCCGGTGCCGTGAACGCCATTCCACAATCCGTGACTTTCACCGTCGATATCAGACATCCCTCATCAGAAACACTCGACGAAATGGAGAGCAAAATCCGCGCGATCGTGCACGACGCTGCGATGGACCAAAAATGCGAAGCGACGATTGGACAGATATTCGACATGCCGCCGGCGAATTTCCAGGATGGCATCGTGTCGGCATTGGGCCGCGCCGCACGGGAGCGCGGTTTTTCGACCGAACGCATGTTGTCAGGCGCATTCCACGATGCACTTTTCATGAACAGGGTCGCACCATCGGCCATGATTTTTGTGCCGTGCCGCGACGGTCTCAGTCATAACGAGGCAGAGCATGTTGAACCTGAACATAGCATAGCGGGATGCAACATGCTTTTCGCTTCGGTTCTTCAAATCCTGTCATAGGTCACCTTCGACGACCGTGGGACAGGATGCTTGCGCATGGCCTGATCAGCTCGCTGGGCAATCCTGCCATTTTCCACAACGTTATCGGTTTCCGACCGAGCTTCGAGGTTTCAGCTCGGCAGATACTCCGTGCTCCAGCTCTGGCTCGCAACACCGTCCTCAAGCAGCTTCTCGATCTCTTTTTCCGTATAGCCGACCTCTTCGAGGACCTTGACGGTTGAGGCACCGTATTTTTCCGCCGGCGGCGGAGAGACGATCGAGCTGCGGCTGGGGCGAATGGCACAGGGATCGAGCTGCGTCACAACGTGGCCGCTTGGATGGTCTGCATAAATGGAGAAAGAATAACTTCCTCTGTCTACACCGTTCGTCCCGTCGGCTTGCCGTGAATAGCGGGATCGCAACGCGTCGATATTGTCGCAAATCACCGCTCCGAAACCTTCCCGTTGGAGCTTCTCCAACCACGATTGAGAGGTATCGCCGGCAAAAATACTGGAAAGAAATGCGTCGCGTTCGTCTTTCGGCAGACTGGCTATTCCTTTGAAGTCGTCCAGGCAGTCAAGCTTTGGCACATCCTGCTCATTTGAGCTGAACAGCAGATAGTCGCCGGAAGCGGTATAATAAAAGCGGGTCAGGGCATCATATCCCGCCACGTACCGACCGGCAGGTTCGTTGAAGAGACTTCTACCGCGATAGTCATAGGAGAATGGAATCTGGAGGAGCCCGCTGTTTGCAGACAGAGACGTCCGTCCGCGACCAACCCGACCGGTTTTCAGTTTTTGGTAAAGGGCCGCCGCGACCCCCAGTGCACCGCCGAATCCGCACATAACGTCGATCGTACCGACATGCGCATGTTCCTCCGGTTCGTGCATCGAGCCACCGAAACGGAGCATGATGCCGGTCGCTGCCTGGACCAGGTCGTCATAACCGACATAATCGGTCCTCGGGCCACGGCTCACGCCGCTGAAGCAGTCGAGTTTACAGAAAATGGCATTCGGGTTGATCGTTTTCAGCGTCTCGGCATCAAGTCCCATATTGAGGATTTGATTGTCGGGCGCATTCCAGACGATGACATCGACCGACTTTATCAGCGCCTCGAGCGCCTTTTTACCCTCGGGCGCTTTTATGTCGATGAGCGCCGATTGTTTTCCGCGCATGTGCGACATACCGAAAATCACGGTATTCCAGCAATCGTAGAGAGGCGAGGCAGGATCAAGCTTGATCACTTCGGCACCGAAACGCGCCAGATAATAAACAGAATGCGGACCGGCGATCACATTGCAAAGGTCGAGCACACGAACGCCCTGTAGCCAACCGCTGCGATCATCGGGATTGGTTATGCGTGGAAGTTCGGTCTTCTCATTCTTCAGCAGGGATACCGCGGTCGAAAACTCGACCCACCGTCGGGGCATTGGAGACAGCACTTCAGCGCCGCTTTCCTCGAGCCAGACGACCGGACCAGGCTGGATCATGGTCCCATATTCCGGGTCCTTGACATCGATCATAAGGCCCGCCGTCTCAGCGTGGTCGTCGTTGATCCACTCCTGCAGCCAGCGCTGCGGAGCGCCGGGAAAGCCGCCGCGCCCGAATATCCGCTCCCACTCCTTGGCGGTCCGGGTAATGAACACCTCCTTCATTCTTGCCGCGATCTTGTCGGCCCAGAACTTGGGTAAGGGGTAGACGCCGAGCGATACATCGGATTTCCATTCAGAGGTCGGAAGGTATGTATCTTCCTCCTCCGTCAGCCCGTCGGCCACGAGCTCATCGTAGATGCCGAGCGCTTGCAGGCAGCGCTTCGCGTGGTTCTTGTGGCTGGGGCAGACGACGTAAAACATCCGTCCGTCCTTGCAGAGGTAGCTTCTGTAAAACGGATCCAGAAGTTCCTGCAGATCCTCGTAACTCAGGTTCATCGGCAGGCCTTCGGCCCGGCGGCGGGCGATTTCCTGCTCGCGCTGCGTGATATACCGATCCGGGAGCCCTTCGATCTTGATCGAGTTGTAGCACAGTCCTTCCATGACGGCGCTGGCAAGCGGCACCTCGATGTGATCGCCAAGCCCAGTGCGCTCACGCGCCTGCAAGGCGAGGACTGTTGCAGACGACGCCAGCATGGCGCCATAGGCCGAGGCCAGCGGCAGCGGGGAGAAGGACGGGTTGACGCCCATGAGCACCCGATTGAGGCCCATATCCGTAAAAACGCCGGAGCTTGCCGCGATGACGCTTTCATAGGCGCGCAGCTCACGCCTTTCCTCGTCGTTCGAAGCAAAGCCGGGGATGGAAAGCGTGATCAACTCCGGCCGTTCCTGCCGGAGCGTTGAAAAATCTATTCCGAGCGCTGCCAGTTTGCCCGGGCGAAAATTTTCGATGACAATGTCTGCTTCTGCGATGAGCGCCAACGCCTGCTTGCGGCCCTCAGGCACCTTCAGATCGATGTTGACGATGGCTTTGTTGCGATTGAGCGTTGCATTGGCTGGGCTCTGCCACAGCGGGCCGCCAGGGGGATCGATATGCACGACAGTCGCACCCAGATCGCCAAGGATCATGGCGACGGCGGGGCCGGCAATATATTGCCCGAAATCAACCACCCGAACGCCGGAAAGCGGAAGCGTGGACCGTGCGGTCGATGTCATCTCTTTGAACCTCCCCAAGAATTTTCTATGCGTGTGCGTCGGCAATGATCCAGCCGGCCGCCTTTTCGGCAATCATAAGCGTCGGTGCGTTGGTGTTGCCGCTTGTGATCTTCGGCATGATGCCCGCGTCGACAACACGCAGCCCTGCAACTCCGCGTACCCTGAGGCGACTGTCGACGACTGCCGTCGGATCGTCATCGCGGCCCATTTTCGTCGTACCCACCGGATGGAAAATGGTATTGGCAATATCGCCCGCAAGCCGCGCCAGTTCCTCATCACTCTGGAACTGCGGACCTGGCTTCCATTCCTCAGGCCGGTATTTTGCCAGCGCTGGCTGCGACACGATTTTGCGCACCTGGCGGAGGCTTTGGGCAGCTATCCCGCGGTCTTCTTCGGTGCTGAGATAGTTCGGCGCAATTGCCGGCGCGTCCGACACTTTGCCGGAGCGAATCCGCACGCTTCCAACGCTGGTCGGGTTCAGATTGCAAACACTGGCAGTGAAGGCGGGAATAGTGTGCAGCGGCTCACCGAACGCGTCGAGGCTGAGGGGCTGGACGTGATACTCCAGATTGGCATGGGCCTGGCTTTCATCGGAACGCGTGAAGGCGCCGAGTTGCGAGGGCGACATGCTCATCGGACCACTGCGTTTCAACGCATATTCGAGCCCGATCATTGCTTTACCCAAAACGCTGTTGGCGAGCGTATTAAGCGTTTTCGCATTACCGACCTTGAAGACCGCACGAATTTGCAGATGGTCCTGAAGATTTTCACCGACACCTGGCAGGTCGTGTTCGACCTCAACGCCGTGACGCTTCAGCAGTGCGGCGGGTCCGATGCCCGATAATTGCAGGATTTGCGGTGATCCGATTGCACCTGCAGAGAGAATAACCTCTCCGCGCGCCCCAACCTCCGTGCGCTGCCCGTGGCGCTCAACCATGACACCGATGCACCGTTTGCGACCGGACGCCTCTTTTACAAGGATCAAACGCTCGACATGAGATTGCGTCCAGATCGTCAGGTTGGGACGGTTCCGCGCCGGGCGCAGGAAAGCCTTTGACGTGTTCCAGCGCCAGCCGGAGCGCTGATTGACCTCGAAATAGCCCACACCTTCATTGTCGCCGCTGTTGAAATCGTCCGAACGCGGAATGCCAGCTTCCACGGCGGCCTCCGCGAAGGATTCGAGAATGTCCCATTTCAGACGCTGCTTCTCGATCCGCCATTCGCCGCCATGGCCATGCATGTCGGAGAACCGGCTGTTGTCGCCGGTCTTCAGATCCGCGCCATCGTCCAGCCGGTAATGATCCTCATGCGCCTTGAAATCGGGCAGGCAATTTTGCCAGGACCAGGCATCATCGCCGGTTGCCGCTGCCCACCCGTCAAAATCGCGCGCCTGACCACGCATATAGATCATGCCGTTGATCGATGAGCAGCCGCCAAGCGTCTTGCCGCGGGGATAGCGCAGCGCGCGGCCGTTCAGGCCGGCGTCGGGCTCGGTTTTGTAAAGCCAGTCTGTGCGCGGATTGCCAATGCAATAGAGATACCCGACCGGGATATGTATCCATGGATAGTCGTCCTTGCGGCCGGCTTCCAGCAAAAGGACACGTTTTGACGGGTCACGGCTGAGGCGATTTGCGAGCAGACAGCCTGCGGAGCCACCGCCAACAATAACGTAGTCAAAAACGTCGCGGAAAGTTCCGTAACCACCATTCCTCATCGGGTTGCACCCCCATCGCGATGGAACACCACATAATTATAAGATTGGACACTTTGCCGTGGCATGCCATGCTCCCTCCCTGGCTTAATTAGATGCATAACCAACATTGGCTCGTAAAATCCAATGACAAATTCAACCGAGCATTATAAGTGAAATTAATATGCTGGAAGGTATCGATCTGAGAACATTACGGGCGTTTGTTACCGTGGGGCGGGAAGGAAACGTCACCCGGGCCGCCGAGCAACTGCACGTCACGCAGCCGGCGGTGACGCTTCAGTTGAAACGCTTGGCCACCGACACCGGGCTGACCCTGTTCCGGCGAACCTCGACGGGTTTGGAGTTGACACAGGAAGGTGCGCTGTTGGCTGCAAAAGCCGAGCAAGTGCTGGCGGCGCTGACGGACTTCGGTCAGACGGCCGGTAATTTATCGACGAGGGTCCGGGGCAAATTGCGGATCGGCACGATCATCGATCCTGAATTCACACGGCTGGGCGCCTTTCTGAAAGCGCTTCTTGAAAGCGGACCGGGTATAGAAACAACGTTGCGTCACGGAATGAGCGGTGATGTGCCGGAGAGGCTCAAGCGCAACGAGCTCGACGCCGGTTTCTATCTCGGTGACCCACGGGACTATGACCCGTCGCCCGACGTCACTGGAGAGAATACCGCATCGCTTTTCTACGCTCGCTCACTTGCCCAATTGACCTATTGCGTCGTCGCTCCGCCATCGCTCGCAAGCTTTGTGCGAGGGGCCGATTGGTTACAGCTTGCCTCCCTCCCATGGATCGGCACGCCACCCGCATCGGTCCATAATCGGATGCTGGCCCGGCTGTTCACCAAACTTGGCGTTCGCCAACACATCGTGGCCCAAGTGGACCAGGAAGCGTCCATGATCGCCATGACGCGCACGGGGGTCGGACTAAGCCTTTGCCGGGAATCGATTGCCCTGCATGAACAGCAGTCTCATGGACTGGTCATCGCGGACAATGTGAAGCTCTCGACGACCTTGAGTTTCCTCTGCCTGGAAGCGCGTATGGGCGATCCTTCTATCATCGCGGCATTCGACGCAATTAGACGCGTTTGGGTCCAGTAGGCCGGTTGCCGGTCAATGGTGCCCGAGGCCTGTTTCAGAAACACGTGATCTCCGTCGGCCTGTCAACGGTAAGAAGCGAGAGGGCCGGAGACTGGGTTATCTCGGGAACATCGTTTGATCACTGGAGTTAGGGGCGCTTCAACCAAGAGGAGAAGCACGATGCCCCGTGGCGACAAGTCTTCCTATACGGACAAACAGAAGCGCAAGGCCGAGCATATCGAAGAAGGATATGAGGATCGCGGCGTCGGCGAGAAAGAGGCCGAGCGGCGTGCCTGGGCCACCGTGAACAAGGAAAGCGGCGGCGGCAAGAAATCCGGCTCCGGTCGCGGTCATGCCGAGAACCACCCCTCTTCCGAAAAGGGTGGCCGCAAAGGCGGCGAGGCCGCTGCTGCAAGACCGAAGGCAGAGCGATCCAGTTCCGCCAAAAAGGCCGCCGCCACCCGCAAGCGCAATGAGCAGCACGCCCAGCACTAAGCGGGTGCGTAGCAAGGATTTACCGTCAGAAGGAGTTACCGCGATGAAAGTCCAGGAGGTCATGACGCATGATGTGCGTGTCGTGAATGCGGAAGAAACCATTCAGGAAGCAGCCCGCATCATGGCGGAAATCGATGCCGGTGTCCTGCCGGTCGGCAAGGAAGGAAAGTTGGTGGGAATGCTCACCGACCGGGATATCGCAATTCGCGCAGTTGCCGAAGGCAAAGGTCCGGACACCAAAGCGAGCGACATCATGTCCAGGGAAGTGAAATACTGCTTCGATGACGAGGATGTGGAAGATGTCTGCGGCAATCTCGGCGACCAGCAGATCCGCCGTATTCCCGTCCTCGACCGCAACAAGCAGCTGGTGGGGATCCTGTCCCTCGGCGATGTCGCCGTGGAAACCGACGGCAACGGCGTGGGCGAGGCATTGGCAGCGATCTCCCGTCCCGGCGGGACCCACAGCCAGTCAGGCGTGCAGCCACATTAGCCCTATGGCCCCGAGCCTGTTTTGACTGGCTCTACCCATTAGACCATCACCGGGGAGGGCCGCACTCCTCTCCGGGGCAAGCCGCTGTGCGGCAACGGGAGGACCAGGTGTACGACAATCACGGCGCCCATCATGAGGGGAAAGCCCACGCCGCCGGCCATCCCTATGCGGCTTTCGCCGTTAACATGATCCTCAGCCTTGTGGTTATGTACCTCGTCATGTTCTCCATGATCGACGGCTGGGGCGACTTCCGGAACAATCTCAACATGGTCTACATGGCCCTAACCATGGTTGCGCCAATGGGCATCCTCATGCTCGCGACGATGGGTGGGATGTATCCGAACAAGCGGCTGAACCTCTTTCTCCATGCCGGTCTTGCCCTCCTCTTCGTGGCGGCTTTAACCGGTACGCGCAACCAGACCCTGATCGGCGACCGACAATTCATTGCTTCGATGGTCCCCCATCATTCCGGCGCCATTCTCATGTGCAGAAATGCGAAGATCACCGATCCGGAACTTATGGCACTCTGTGCGGAGATTTCCCGCGGCCAGCGCGCCGAAATCGAGCAAATGAACGCAATCGATGAGCGCCTCCACACAGAGATCGGCGGCCCTGCGAGATGATCGACGGCGTCCCTGCCGCGCCTGTTGATGTCGCCGCGTCGTCATCCTGCGTTTCCCGGGGGCATGGCGCGTCACAGGAGTTCCGGGACTTAATATTACATGAGGAGCAATTTTCTGCTGCACGGCCCCCAGCCCTCCTTCGCGCGTCGCGTTATAGGTGCCAAAAGCGAGTGCCCGTGCGTCTATCGCGATTTCCCGAATTCCTTGCGAAGCTCATCCTTCGCATCTTCCAGCACTTCCTTGCGTTTTCCGGGCAACGTCCGGCCAGCACGGTTGATGTAAAACACCAGCATCGACATTGCAGACCGGAAAGGGCTGGTCTTGCGCCTGGAGGATTGTTCCGCCGAGGCTTTCAGCGACCGCGCGATCTGTGAGGGATCGTCTTTGGTGAACACCTCCTTCTCAAGATCGAGCGCATCGCTTTCCCTGGTCACCTTCTGAGACCACTTCTTTTTCTTTTTTGCCTTTTTCATCGTTCTCTCCCGGCGGATCATTATTTTCGTTCGGGGTCATGGGTGTGGTGACTGTCACGCTCACCCCCTCCCCCGGAAACCCTGCTCTTTGAACGTTTGTCATTGTCTGCCGCAGGTTTCTTGATCTCCAGGGGGGCCTTTGCGTTTTCATGGGAAGAGCCCGGCCCGCCCTGCCGGATACTTGCCGGTGTTTTCGTCGAGGTGGACATTTATTCCTCCTGTCGTCGGGTGGCAGCGGACAAGCCGCTGGCCTATTGGTCGTCGCGGGTTTTCATTGCATCGGAAACACGCTTCTTACGCGGGTCCTTGAGATTTTCGCCGACAGCATCCCGATCGTGCTCGGGGTCGTCCGTGGGTTTCATGTAGCCTCTGGGTCGGCTTTCCTTCGGCCCTTCCCATCGCGGCGATTGGTCGGTGGTGCCGGGAGCACCGTCTCGTGGAGAATTATTGGTCATCATTGCCTCCGGTTGGGTTCAACGCTCCCCAACCACTTTGCTGGGGCAATGTTCCGCGAAGACGGGGAGGCAACAGCGGGATTTTTTTCGAAACAATTGCACGCTCCACTGGTTAGGCGACCCAGAATTCAAACCGAGGGAACAGAAGATGACGGATAAATCCGGAAAAACCGATCGCATCTCCAGAATGGCGCATGAGCAGCAGCAGGACTTTCTCCGACGCTCGTCCCTGCACTTCCTGGAATGCGCCATCCATCTATGCGCGACGAATATGAGCATTTCCGAACTTGCCGCACGGCTTGAAAAACAGGCGCAATATTTGCGGCAGTTTGGCTAGGGACAGGCCACTCCATGCGTCAGCGGCGACCATCGTTTCTTGGGAAGACCCGCAATGCCAAGATTTTTCTTCAATGTAATCAGCGGTAAAAACGTCCTTGATGACCCGGAAGGAAGCGAGCTCCCTTCCCTCGACCAAGCGATCGAGGAGGCACGCAAGGACGCCCGCGCCTTGATGAGCGAGGCGATCCTGCAAGGGCGTGACATCTCCGAAGGATGCATCATCATCCGTAACAAGCAGCATGACTTACTGAAAGTCGTCCGTTTCAGCGATGCGCTGGACCGAAAGGACTGAAAGGGCATCATCCGTCCGCATACGGGCCATCAGTGTTTCATATTCTCTTTCGGGGACGCCATAGGTCATGTCGGCGACGTCTTCCAGTATACCGCGATTGACAATGCGGACATTTCCGCGGCTGGCGCGAATGGCATGAATGCCTTCGAGAACATGCAGCTCGTTGGTAATGCCAGGCCGCCGCACCCCAAGAACGGTGGAGAGAAACTCATGGGTAATCGGCAAATCATCCATATCGAGGCGGTCATGACACATCAGCAGCCAGCGTGCGAGCCTTTCCCGCAGACCATATTGCCCATTTGCCAGCACAAGCTGGCTGGCCTGAAGCAGGCAGATGTTGATATAGCCCAGCAAAAGCTCACGCAGTCGCGCGTCTTCCTCCATTTCCCGCCGTATTTCAGCGGCCGGAATCAGGAAGCCACGACCGCCCACGCCCATGACGGTTTCGTCCGGCGTGGTTTCCGCGCCCAGCAGAACGGGCCAGCCGGTGATGCCCTCTCGCCCAACAAGCACGGCTTCAATGCTTTTGCCGCCGTCATCATGAACGACCGTCGATGCAAGACCGGTTTCGATAAAACAGAGATGAGAAATGGGCTTGCCAGCGGCAACGAGCCGATGTCCCGCCGGCAGATCCACGGGCTCCAGCCGCGACGCAAGCTGCGACAGGCGTTCTGTGCCGAGGGTCTTCAACAATCGGTTATAAACAAGAAAATCTGATCCAAGCATAGCGGTTCGCCCGGTCGCCCCTTTGCTCGAAAAAACATCAACCTGCGGCGGTCATATTAGCAGCGGAAAATCCCATGAAAACAGTGAGTACGTTTCCGTACGAATTGGTAGAACGGATCGTTCCTACCGCGCAGATGGACGCAAGTTCAAATTTTGGCCCATTTTTGAGGCAGCATCATATATCGAAACCCGGTCATTGGGTATGTGGACCCCCACCGTCACGGCAGGGGAGAAATGGCCGTATCTGCGGGGAGCCACCACCTTGGCAAGAAGTACGCGCAAAAACCGTCTGCCACCCGCCTTCCAGCCCGAAAGCGCCAGCGCGCCCTCACTTGGCGCTTTGCGCAAGGAAGCGGAAAGCTGTGAAAGATGCGATCTCTACAGGAACGCCACCCAGCTTGTTTTCGGCGACGGCGACACCCGGGCGCGCGTAGTCCTCGTCGGCGAACAGCCCGGCAATGAAGAAGACCTGAAAGGACGGCCTTTCGTTGGTCCGGCCGGTCGCCTGCTCGACGAATGCCTCAAAGAAGCGGGTGTGGATCGTTCGCAATGTTATGTGACCAACGCCGTAAAACATTTCAAATTCGAGCAGCGTGGGAAACGACGTCTGCATGCCCGCCCGAACGGCGGGGAGGTGCAGCGCTGCGCGTGGTGGCTGGGTGCAGAACTGCGGCTTGTCGAGCCAGACCTTGTCGTGGCGATGGGCGCCACAGCCTTTTACGCGCTGACGGGACGCGCAAGCGGCGTGACGAAGGAACGCGGGCATGTTCTTTTGACGCCGGCCGGCACACGCCTTCTCGTCACCATCCATCCATCTTATCTGCTGCGCCTTCGCGACCGGCAGGAGGCGGATCGACAGCGCCGCGCCTTCGTCTCCGACCTGCACAAAATAGGCGAAATCCTTGGCGCGACGACTTAGCCAAACCGGCCTGCCGCAATCGCCCCAAAGTGAGGAACAAGCTTTTCCCATCGTGGTTAGGTGCGACCGAACAGGGAGGCTTGAACACCATGGAAAAGAGCATCGAATATCAAATCATCGCGCATGAGAACGGGTGGGCCGTTGTCGTCTCTGAGGTCATGAGGGCAGTTTACCCCAGCCGCCACCTGGCTTTGGCGGCTGCGAAGCTGCTGGAGAGCAATGTGGTCCCGACGCACGAGGCTGAACGCCTTGCTGCGACCGCCCATCTGACCCTGACCGACACGACGGCACCGAACCGGTTGCGCACCTCCCTGCAACTGATGGTGGCTGTGCCCTATCAGGTGGATATTCCCTTGCGGCGAAGAAGCGAAGAAGTCTGCTTTCCATCGATCAGTGGCCTCGATCTGATAGCCGGCAAAGTATAGACCGGAACACATCGCGGCCTCGCCTCACACCGCGCGGCCGGGATGCGTTCCTGTCAGAAAATAGAGTGCAATCGCAACAGCGAGGGCGAATATGACCAGCGTATAGACCATCATGGTTTTCCACGTCCGTTTGCGCCCTCGAAAATCGCCATCATCTACGCCGATGGGCGAGAATTTCGAGTCGAGCCTTTCACTTAACGGTCGGTTCATATCCTGTTCGGGCCTGATGCTTTCCCGCGGCTCATCAGCCATGTCATTGTTTTTCCCCGCCATCGGATACCTCCCCTATGGATGAATACAAGTTCGCATGGACCTGACCTAAAGACGGATTTGATTGGTGGAAACGGCTTTATGGCTCACGCCCGCCTCCAGACACGCGGCAATCAGGTGTTCCCGCGCAACGGTTGAGGAGCCATTTCGCAACAGAGCGAGGCGGCAACTCCTGAGGGCAAGACGATAGTGGACACCGGTTTTTACCGGCCAGTGTTCTTCCAGCAGAGAGATTGCCTCTTTCATGTCGGCGATCAGAAACTGCCGGCTGACCAGCGAAATCTCAAGCGCACCGGCACCGATCAGCGGAATGGTGGTCATTGTCTTATCTTCCCTCGCTAACACCGGCTCGCATCTCGAGGAAGGAAATCCTTCCAATCCGGAAGACGCCCCAACCCCGCTCATGCGCAATTGTTCCGCCGCAAGACGCTAGAACATCAGATCATTACCTCTCGAATTCGAGTATTGGCCGCTGTTTTTCGGGATCAATTTCTGAAATTGCAGCACTCCCCTCGCGCTTATTTGATAAATTCAGTGACCGGGCGGCTGAAATCGTCTTGCTCAGGCGTTATGGTGGGGAACAGGCACACGCATGCCGATGGTGCGCGAGGAGTAAAGCATGCAGACCGTTAAACGCCTCACCATCGCAATCATCGGCATGACAGATACTGTCACATCGGAAATCCGAATGGCGTGGTTTCATGCCCAAATCGGCCTGGAAGGACCCTACTCCGCCAGCTTCATTGAAAGTGAAGACGCTCTCAAATTTGCCGCGGCGATTATTGACGTTCGTTACGAGGCGGACGTCATGCTGCGTCTCACCGAACAACTGGACGAAGAGGCAATTCCTTATCTTTTTTTCGTGCCAGAGACGGTTATTGACAGCGAGCCGGGACCTTTTGTCCTCTCCGGACGTTCGGAAGACATCGAAAACATTGTTTCCGCTTTGATGGCTCAAGGAGGGGGCATCAGACATTAAAGCGAGGCACGTGTTATGTTGAAACAAGCTGAGGGCGATGGCGAAAAGAATTTTCTGCTTTCTCTTCTGCCAGATGACATCAGGCGTGACGTAACGGGCGTCTGTAAGCCCATCAAGCTCGCATTGGGCGATGTATTGATTTCCGCCGGCGCGCCCGTCGAGCGTGTTTTCTTCCTGTCATCCGGCATTGCCTCCGTCGTGGTCGTCACCAAATCGGAGCGCAAAACAGAAGCGGGGCTTGTCGGGAGAGAGGGATTTGTGCCGACAGGGGCGGTCGCTGGCGCGGAAACAAACCTGACCGAAATCGTGATACAGGCTCCCGGCGAAGCCCTTGTCATGGACATGCGGTCGTTTGAAGCGCTTCTTGAAAAATATCGGGTCTTTTTCGAGATTCTTGTCTGTGCACTGCACATCTCAAGAACGCAGGTGGAATACACGGCGTCTTCCAATGCCACCCAGTCCGTAACGGAGCGGCTCGCCCGCTGGCTCCTGATGTGCCACGACCGCATAGAAGGCAATCATCTGCCACTGACCCACGACTTTTTGTCCACCATGCTGGCCGTCAGGCGAGCAAGTGTAACGGACGCCCTCCACGTTCTCGAAAGCCATGGGTTCATTCGTTCCGAAAGGGGAAGAATTACGATCAGGAACCGCGAGATGCTCGAGAACTATGCGCGCGATCTCTACGGCATGCCTGAACAGGAAAGCAATCGTGTATTCGCCCGCTTTCTGCGCGAATACCAGTCTGAAATCCCGCTTGACGACCTCGTCATTGTCGAAAGCAGCGGGGTTCGGTAGTCCGCACGACCTTCTCAATCGTCGTTCGGTACGCTTCCGAACATTTACGTTTGGCCATTTCCCTATAGTATGGGTTCATCTTCCCTCACGCTGTGAAATGCAGGATGCGTTTCAAGGAGGTGAAATGCACGCCAATCACGAGTACCAGAGTTCCGGAATTTTTCTGAACGAAGACATCAACATCGTTAAGGCAGCCTACGAGAATGTTCTGTCCGCAGAACGCGATCCGGCTTTGTGCCGAGCAGACGTCGCCCGCTATGTCCTGAAAATGTATGATCGCGGCGTTGTCGATCCCCTGAAACTTCAGCGGCTCGCAACTCTCTATTTTCGAACCAAATTGCTTGTCGGCTGATTTTCCAGCCTTACGCGTTGTCGGTTCGGCTTGGTCTCAGGTTCGATGACGTCTTAAAAGACGTTCCTCTACGGTTTCGGATAATCGCGTACCTCGTCATGCCCAGGAACGGAATGATGCGTTCCGGTTTCCCATTCATCCATCCGTGGCGTCACTCGCCTGCAATATGAAAGGCGTCGACGGACGGGGGAACAAACCTGCGCAAGCATGGTTCGGGTCGCTCCACGAACTCATGCCGGACGAGGTGTAACATGACCAGGAAAACACTCCCCATTCCCGAAGAGAACAGAAGCCAGCAAGGGCCCGGCGACAACGACCGTCTGAACACGGAAGAAACCTCCGCCGTCAAGGAACAGAAGGTTTCAACCCAGACCGGGAGGCAGGCAAACATAAAGATAAACACGACACATCAAGGTCACCAGCAGGACAGGTAGCGCCCACCTGTCTGCGGCGTGCGGCCGGCTGTCACCAGCACTCAGTCCAGATTTCGACGTAGCGACTCCCTCGCCCTGTTGACGCGGCTTTTGATGGTGCCCACCCGGCAGCCGCAGATGGCGGCGGCATCGGAATAACTCGTCCCTGCCGCCACGAGCAGCAGAGCTTTTTTCTGGTCCTTGTCGAGATGGCGGATAGCCCTCATGACCTCCTGATGCTGCACACGCCATTCTTGGCTGGCAGGGGTAGACATGGATTGCTCGATACCGACCGGCAAGCCGACGCATTCACGCCTCGACACCTTGTAGCGAGTGCAGAACGTGTTGCGCAAAATGGTGAAGAGCCATGATTTCAGCGCCGTGCCGGGGGTAAAACCATGCAGGGCCCGAAGCCCCCGCAACATCGTCTCCTGAACGAGATCGTCAACATCCTCCTCATTTCTGACGAAGCGGCGCGCAAAAGCCGCGAGGGCCGGCGCCAGCTCCGCAATACCGATGCGCAACTCCTCCAGCTGCGCTTCACTCAATGTGTTTCCGGAAACTCCACTCACAGCGTGCTTGGCCATTTTCCCATCCTTTCACTATGGGGAAATGTCTCGGCGGACGCTTGGTTGCTGTACGCCAACGTACAATGGCGACATCAATGAGGATTTCGACGACGTCGATTGGAAAAGCGCAGGCGCGCGCGAAGCTTTAGATAGGACAGTTGGTTTCAGGCCTCATCTACACCCTTGGGCGGTTGCCTCCGCCACCTCTCTTCGATCATGCGTTCCGCGTTCTTTCTCGCCTTTTCCCTGTCCCGGCGGCTTTCTTCAGTATCGACGGACCGGGCATCGTCCGTACCGGGCTCCGGCTGGGTGTCCTTGTCGGGTAGGCTCATCGCTTCATCTCCGCTTATGGTTGCAGGAATGGCGGATCCGCTATCCGGCAGGTCTTTTAACCGCAGCGTCATGGAGAGGTTCCGATCTTGCTGAGGCATTGAGGGAACAGCGGTGCTGTAAAACTGTTAGGGAGGGATCAAGGAGGATGTCATGAACAAGAACGACAAGCTGAAGCAAATTCACAAGGACAGCGAACCGCAATTTGCGCGCGGTAAGAAAACCTCGAAAAACAACGGCGTGGCGAGCGCGAAGCCAAGGGTTATCACCGGTTCGGACGACGCAACCGCCAACAAACTGCCGCCCGGCGTCAAGAAACCCGAGAAGGACTGGGATTTGAACTATGACGAACGAGATACCAGCGAGGGCAATTTCCAGGGTTAATCCGGTCGCACACCACAACCTTCACCGAGCCAGGTCCTCGATCGCAAGTTCGATGGATTGTGGCTCGGCGCCCTCCTTTGTCTGCACTCTCAAGACGCTGCCGGTGTTCAGCACGCCCTCAAGCACCGTCCGCTCCCCCACGATGATCTTAATCACCTTGGGGGTCGCCGCCTCGATATTGAGGCTGTTGCTGGTTTCGTGATCAACGGTTTGGGCCACGGCGGAGCCTCCGGTTCTTGTAAAGATAGGCGGCCTAACTTCGCTAGGGGAGCCTTGTTCCTTGTCTTCGGTGAAGACCGCTGGCTGCTTCCGCTAATCGCCCGAAGCAATTCTGATATTAGGGTCTCATGAACCGCGGAGCGGATTGCCTGGGAAGCGCCGCAAGGAGGGTCGCTGTATCGCACACCTGCAACTGCGTCGAAAAACGGCCAGACAGCAGCTTCAACGCCGCATCGTGTGTCGCATCCCTTCCGCTACAAAGCGCGTCTTCGACCAGAATGACGTAAAAACCCTGGTCTATCGCTCCCAGAACGGTGGCGAGAACGCAGACATCTGTTTCACCGCCGGTAATCACCAATGTTGAAACCCGTTCCTCCCGCAGGAGGTCGCCAAGGCCTCCATGCTGCCAGGGGGAGTACACGCTTTTACGAAAGATGCGGGCGGGCGGTATGTAGCGCGACAGCGCTGGTATAACACCGATCAGTTCCGGGACCAGCGACTGCTGCGTCATCATCGGCCATTTTTCATAATAGGCCCGCCATGCACCAACGGCCTGCTCGACAGATTTCGGCGGCACAAAACAGGTGAAGATGCATCGGGCGGGATCGCCTTGAACCACAGCCTCCACCTCCTCGCTGATGCGGTCCATCCATTCGACATGCCATGGCGTATCCTCGGCGAAAACGCGTTGCATGTCGACGCACAGGTGCCGCCAGTCTCCCTCGGCAGAAAACTCGATCAATTCCTCCTCCCTATCCGCCGGTCTCGCTGTGAGGAGCGGCAACGGGTTTCGATTCCGGCGACCCGCGGAAGCGCAGGAAGATGGAGAGAATGACGAGAACCGCGGTCGAAAGAAACTCCGATTGCCAGTTCTGAAAAGATTCAAACCAGAATTCCACACTTCCCAGATGCGCAAATAGCGTTGTCTCGGGCTCACCGTGCATGGCGGCTTCCACTGCCCCTGCGTCAGCGCTGTATTTCAGATGGAGAACAAAACTGACGATGAAAAGGAAGAACAGCGCCAATCCCAGAGAATAGGAATAGAGGGTGCGGATAAATCCCCCTGCTTTCACCGGCCAGGGCGCCTCGGGATCATCTGCTTTTTGTGCGGGATCTTCGTCCTGCGATGCAGCTTTATCGGGGTCTTTGGATTCCGACGAGCCTCTCTGAAAAAGAAACGCGGTCAGCATCACATAAGCCGACATCTGGAGAAATTCGCTCTCCCAGTTTTCGAACAGGGCGGAAAGAAAATGGCCGCTCTTTGCGTAGGAAAGAAGCGTCAGGGGCGTCGCCTGATGCTGCGCAAGCTCCTCGTTGTAAACGACCCAGCCGGTCGCAAGCATGCCACCGATCGTCAAAAGGGAAGTCAGGACAAGGACAATCGTCAATCCATTGTCGCGAAACAGCCTCATGGTTCAGCCTCGCATGAAAGAGACAACTGTAAAATTGGACGCGCCGCCGGTATCGGCGGCACGTCCGCGTGACGGCTCATGCCGCCTTGGATTTAGCCTTCACGTTGGCGCGTGCCTGGGCAAGCGAAGAGAGAGCCGTATCCGTTGCGCTTTCCTCGCCCAGCGTCTGCTCGAACAGTTTGGCCGCTTCCTTCATGCCGAGTTCGACCGCCCATGTCTTCAAGGTGCCATAACGGGTGATCTCGTAGTGCTCCACGGCCTGCGCCGAAGAAATCAGTCCGGCATCGAGCGCGGGAGAGCCCTTGAACTCCTCCATGATTTCCTCGCCTTCCGAGATAATGCCCTGGATCGCTTCGCAGGTCTTGCCGCGTGCCGGCTTGCCGAGCAACTCGAAGACATTCTGCAATCGCTCCACGTGGACCTCGGTCTCGTCCCTGTGCTTTTCGAATGCCGCCTTTAAATCCGCTGACTGCGCAGCCCGCGCCATTTTCGGAAGCGCCTTGAGAATCTGGCGTTCCGCGAAATAAATATCCTTCACCGTATCGAGGAAAAGGTCTTCCAATGTCTTCTCAGCCATTTTTAGTCTCCTGTTGCTTGGTGGTGAGTGAGAGTGGGTGTTTCATTGCTTATCGACCGGCACGGAGGCCTTGCCGAGTTTGAGCGACGGTTCGCGCGCCCAGACTCGAAGTTTGCCGAGCTCTGATACGAAGGCAGCCAGTCCTCCTTCACCCGGCAATGGCAGCATGCCTTCATCCATGACATCGGCAATTCCCGCTTTTTCCAGTAACGGCAGCGCCGACTGGTCGTAGCCAATGAATTTGCAGTGCTGGAACGCATCGGCGACGAAATCCCGCGCAGTTGCCTCCTTGATCAGCTCATCGATGGCCGCCGCCGATGTCAGCAGCGCCACCGCATCGAAAAGCACCGAAGGCCCGCCATCAATCATGTGATGTGCCTCGACGAAGGTGCCGTCCGACGCCGTTACCCCGCCGACCTTGGGCGCGATAAGCTCGAAGACAGCTTTTTCTGCCTCGACCGCTTTGGTCAGTCCCTTCAGCAGCTTGGCGTCTACGCCGTCGGTAATGAGAATGCCGAGCTTGCGACCCTCGAACCGTTTGGGACCCCGCTGAACGATACTGAGCGCCGGCGACGGCTCCAGATCCTGACGGGTTGGCATGGCGGCATCCGCCGGTTTCGGCAGGGCTTGCAGGCCGAGCTTCTGCGCCACCGTCGCGGCAAGCGTTTCGTCGATATTGAGAAGATGTGCGACCATCCTCTCACGAATGACGGGAGTTTCCACCTTGCTGAGTTCGAAGGTGAGCGCCGATGCGATATGACGTTGTTCAGGTGGCGTCTGGCTGATGTAGAACTGGCGCGCCTGACTATAGTGGTCGGCGAAACTTTCCGGCCGCAACCTTGCCTTGGCGCCCTGCTCCTCGGCAGGGAAATGCCGGAATCCACGCGACGGCGATTCCCTTGGCCCTTCCCCGAAGGAATTGGGCTGATAATTCGCCCGTCCGGTCGGATTGCGCATCGCCATATGGCCATCCTGCTGGAAATGCGCGAAAGGACACTTGGGCGCATTGATGGGCAAATGCGTGAAGTTCGGCCCGCCGAGACGCTTGAGCTGCGTATCGAGATAGGAAAAATTCCTGCCCTGCAGCAGCGGATCATTACTGAAATCGATGCCCGGCGGCACGTTCTGCGTCATGAACGCCACCTGTTCGGTCTCGGCAAAGAAATTGTCCGGCATCCGGTCGAGCACGAGCCGGCCGACCGGTTTCGGCGCCAATATCTCCTCGGGAATGATCTTGGTGGGGTCGAGAACGTCGAAATCGAAGCTGTCGGCGAAATCCTGATCAAAAAGCTGAACCTGCAACTCCCATTCCGGAAAATTGCCGGACTGGATCGCCGTCCAAAGATCGCGCCGGTGAAAATCGGGATCGGCGCCGTTGATCTTGACCGCCTCGTTCCACGCCACCGACTGCAATCCGAGCTTCGGCTTCCAGTGAAACTTCACGAAGGTCGATTGCTCCTTCGCGTTGATGAAGCGGAAGGTGTGCACCCCGAAACCTTCCATGAACCGGAAGGAGCGCGGAATGGTCCGATCCGACATGATCCACATGACCATGTTCATGCTTTCAGGCGTGAGACTGATGAAATCCCAGAAGGTGTCATGCGCGGTTTGCGCCTGCGGAAAGGCGCGATCAGGCTCCTGCTTGGCGGCATGGATGAGATCCGGAAACTTGATCGCATCCTGAATGAAGAAGACGGGAATGTTGTTGCCGACAAGGTCCCAGTTTCCCTCCCTGGTGTAGAGCTTCACGGCAAAACCACGCACATCCCGCGCAAGGTCGGCCGACCCCTTGTTGCCGGCGACGGTCGAGAACCGCACGAAGGCCGGGGTCTTTTCACCCGCCCGCTGGAAGAGATCGGCCTTGGTATGGGCGGCAAGGGAGTCGTAAGTCTCGAAATATCCGTGTGCGCCGTAACCGCGGGCGTGAACAACGCGCTCGGGAATTCTCTCATGATCGAAATGGAAGATCTTCTCGCGAAAATGGAAATCATCCACGACAAGCGGCCCGCGAGAACCGACCCGAAGGGAATTCTGGTCGTCTGCAACCGGCCCGCCCTGCGCGGTCGTTAGCACGGGCTCGTCGCCGGTCGCGGTCTGGTGCAGTTCTCCGCCATCCCCCCGAACAAGCTTCTGGTCGTGAATGGTGGCGGTGGCGGATGATGCGGTGGAATCTGGTTTTCTGGCCATGTCAGCTCCTGCAAGGCGTTGACCGGAGGCGATGGCAAAACCATGCCCCCGGCTGACGGGTGAGTTCGTCAAATTGCGGAGCGGCGGTACCGGTTACGCTCCTGCTCAACATCTTCCGGCGCAAAGGGTCTCGACGCCTCGTCGAAGCCGGTCCAGCCTTGTTCGCGATAGGCCGCGCGGCGTTCCGCAGGGTCGACCCAGCCCTGCCGCTTGAGCACGGCCTCGGCCTCCGGCACCAGATTATCTTCGACGCGGGCAGTGACCAGCGTACCGCCCCTTCGAACCCCTTCGGCGTAAAGATTGGCATCCTCTTCGGAAACGCCCGAACGAGTCATGGCTCCGATAAGCCCGCCGGCCGCACCGCCGGCAACGGCGCCGCCCGCTGCACCGACCGCTGTTGCGGCAAGCCAGCCTGCTGCAACCACCGGCCCCACACCCGGGATCGCCATCAATCCAAGCCCCGTCAGCAGACCGCCCGCGCCACCGACAAGCGCACCGATGCCGGCACCTGTGCCTGCGCCCTCCGCTGCGTTGGAATCGGAATCCTCTCCATGCCGCCTGTCGGCGTTGCTGCCGACGATGCTGATCTCGCTTGACGGCACGCCCGCTCTTTCCAGTTCGGAAACGGCGGCACTTGCATCGTCATAGTCGTCGAAAAGTCCGGTTACGGTTCTCATGTCACTTCTCCCAAAATCCTGCGCGCCTCACTTGGCGACGACGTTGCCCTGATAATCGAGCGCTATGGCCACGGTCTTGCCGCCTTTCATGCCCGATGCCATCCACACACCCTTGTCGTCTTTCGTCAGGTCCTTGACCTGCGTGTACCCGGCCTCTTCCATCCTCTGTTTGGCCTGCGCTTCAGTGAAGCTATTGGCGCCCTCCACCGGAGCCGTCGGATTATTGGCGCCCGGTGTCGCGACAGCCGGCGTATCGCCACCCGGATTGGCGGTTGGCGTCTGCTGGGCGAAAGCCGACAGCGCACCGCCGCCTAAGAGCAACACAACGAAAACAGTTTTCTTCATGTGGATTTTTCCTCCGCTAGGATCATGGATTGCGAGCCTCCCTTTCGGGAGTTTCCTCCGAGAGACGGGAAACCCATCTCGGGCCGGCATGAACGCCTCTCGAACAAATCGACATGCAGAGAGTTCCGAAAATAATTATCGGCAGGGGAGAATGCCGCCTCACATGATGATCGCCTTACCCGCTACGCCGGACGGGGTATGGTGAGGAGTAGCAGCCGTTTTATACGACGTCCTTGGCGGAAAAGCCGGCAGGGCCGCCCTGATTACCTCAGTCCTTGTCGCCCGGATATTGACTGTTCTTAAGGAGCAGAGCCAGGTGCACCGTGTTGCGCACAAGCATGCTGACCATGGTGTTAACGGCGTCCGGCGTTTCATCGAAATCGACGAAATTCTTCGAACCCATTGCTTCTCCCACCCAGTAGGCAACCGCATTTGCGGGAATAGTGAAGCCGACATCATTCAGGGCCTGGAAAAGTTCCGCCGAAACATGGTGAGCACCGTCTTCATTTCCGACGACCGCCACCGCGGCGACTTTCCCATAGGAAACCATACGCCCCTGCTCGTCGGTCTCGTCCAGAAATGCATCCATGCGCTCCAGCGCTCTTTTGCACACGCTCGAGGGCTGTCCGAGCCATATCGGCGTTCCAAACAGAAGAATATCGGCTGCAACGATCTTTTCACGGATGGCCGGCCAGGCGTCCCCCTCGCCTTCATCGGACGTAACGCCAGGCTTGATGTCATGATCGGCAAGCCTGATCGTCTCGGTTTGCACATCATGATTGCCGAGCTCCCGAAGGATCAATGTCAGCAGTTTTTCGGTCGACGACGGCTCTGCCGAGGTGGAAGACTTGAGTGTCGCATTCAATGCTAAGACCTTGAGAGACATAATAGCTCCTTCTGTCAGCGGGCTTTGCCGCATGTTGGTGTAAGTGACTATGTCCCGGCGACAGGAAACGGCCACGGCCGCCGCCAGCTGGCAAACCGTCTGACCTAACGCCGGGAAAGCAGTCGCGCCATGGCGTGATGCGGAGGTGGCTTTTCGCCTTCAGGTCCGTTTTCCTTTTCCAGCCGGGCGCGAATCTCCTCGATTTCTTCTTCCGTGAGATGCTCGATCCCGATAAAATCTGCGCGTGCCTGCTCCACGGCTCTCAGGAGTTCGTCCAGCTTTGCTTCCATCGCTGCAGAATCCCGGTTCTGCGAATTCTGCACGAGGAAAATCATGAGGAAGGTGACAATGGTGGTGCCCGTGTTGATGACAAGTTGCCAGACCTCCGAAAAGCCAAACAGCGGCCCGCTTACTCCCCAGACGATGATCGTGCCAAGCGCCACGACAAACGCTGTGGGCGAGCCTGAAAAGGACGCGGTACGGCTGGCAAAAAGGGTGAAGAACTTGTTCATAGCGTGCTGCACCTTACCGCTGACGCCGATTCCGACGCAAAAAACGCACCTGTCATATTGTCTAAGAGCGTCGGCTCGACAACGTGCGCTACATTTAGGTTGGCACGAACAAAGGAAAAAGCAGATGGTTCCGAGGTTAGAGACCAGACGGAAATGAGCAGCCTCCAACTTCGCTTATCCATTAGGACAAAGCGGGACTAAGTTCGCTTAACGCTTGTCGTTATTTCATAAGTCCAGAAACACAAAAAACCCCGTCGCGGGTGCAACGGGGTTTTGTTTTGATATTGGTTGCGGGGGCAGGATTTGAACCTGCGGCCTTCAGGTTATGAGCCTGACGAGCTACCGGGCTGCTCCACCCCGCGTTGACTTGGTTTTATTATAGCATAAAGGCCGCATTTGCGGCCTTTTGATTTGGGCATTTTTTGCCCTTTAGTGATTGAGAAGATTTTGAGTTGCGTTTTGCAGACCTGGCAGCGACCTACTCTCCCGCGTCTTGAGACGAAGTACCATTGGCGCTGGGGCGTTTCACGGCCGTGTTCGGAATGGGAACGGGTGCAGCCGCCCCGCGATAACCACCAGGTCGGCAAAACGCAACATATGATCCATGCGTTTCGCATGGATCATATGATTGCTTGTTGATTGGTGTACCTTATCCTGTTCGCTTTCGCTCACAGGGGACACCAATTGGCCATACGGTCACCTCGCATATGAGGCAACGTCTGATCCAAGCGATCACAGACCATGTTTTCACATGGAAACTGTTGTTTTCGAGAAGCTGGGAAGCTTGCGCTTCGTTTTAATTTACACGTCTTTCTGTGACCGATCCGCATTCCACCTTTGCTCGAGACCGAGCGAGGCAGCCATACAGGACGCTAGTCCGTCGCGCCTTATGGCGCGCGCCGTCCGCAGGGCCTTTGGCCCGTGAGGACAGAAGATGATGTCATCGAACTTTGTTCGATGAACATATTCAATGGGAACGAAGAAGTCGATCGAGCTATTAGTAACGGTAAGCTTCACACATTGCTGTGCTTCCACACCCGTCCTATCAACGTGGTCGTCTTCCACGGCTCTGATAGGGAACACTCGTTTTCAGGTTGGTTTCCCGCTTAGATGCCTTCAGCGGTTATCCATTCCGTATATAGCTACTCTGCTATGCCCTTGGCAGGACAACAGATCCACCAGAGATACGTCCATCCCGGTCCTCTCGTACTAGGGACAGATCCTGTCAATATTCCTACACCCACGGCAGATAGGGACCGAACTGTCTCACGACGTTCTGAACCCAACTCACGTACCGCTTTAAATGGCGAACAGCCATACCCTTGGGACCTGCTCCAGCCCCAGGATGCGATGAGTCGACATCGAGGTGCCAAACAACCCCGTCGATATGGACTCTTGGGGGTCATCAGCCTGTTATCCCCGGCGTACCTTTTATCCGTTGAGCGATGGCCCTTCCACACGGGACCACCGGATCACTATGACCGACTTTCGTCTCTGCTCGACTTGTCAGTCTCGCAGTCAGGCTAGCTTATGCCATTGCACTCGACGACCGATTTCCGACCGGTCTGAGCTAACCATCGCGCGCCTCCGTTACTCTTTCGGAGGCGACCGCCCCAGTCAAACTACCCACCATACACTGTCCCGGATCCGGATAACGGACCGCGGTTAGACATCCACGAAGATAAGGGTGGTATTTCAAGGATGGCTCCACAGAAACTGGCGTCCCTGCTTCAAAGCCTACCACCTATCCTACACATGCCTTGGCGAATGCCAGTGTAAAGCTATAGTAAAGGTGCACGGGGTCTTTCCGTCTGACCGCAGGAACCCCGCATCTTCACGGGGAATTCAATTTCACTGAGTCTATGTTGGAGACAGCGGGGAAGTCGTTACGCCATTCGTGCAGGTCGGAACTTACCCGACAAGGAATTTCGCTACCTTAGGACCGTTATAGTTACGGCCGCCGTTTACTGGGGCTTCAGTTCAGAGCTTGCCACCCCTCCCTTTAACCTTCCAGCACCGGGCAGGCGTCAGACCCTATACGTCGTATTGCTACTTCGCAGAGCCCTGTGTTTTTGATAAACAGTCGCTACCCCCTGGTCTGTGCCACCCCATCATACTTGCGTACAAAAGGGTCACGCTTCTTCCGAAGTTACGCGTGCAATTTGCCGAGTTCCTTCAACATAGTTCTCTCAAGCGCCTTGGTATACTCTACCTGACCACCTGTGTCGGTTTCGGGTACGGTCTATACGGTGGAGCTATTTCCTGGAACCTCTTCGCCGCCCAACCAATCCAGTAAGGTTGAACAACACACGAGATCCGTCACTACCACCAGGCCCACGAATATTAACGTGGTTCCCATCGACTACGCGTGTCCGCCTCGTCTTAGGGGCCGGCTAACCCTGCTCAGATTAACTTTAAGCAGGAACCCTTGGTCTTTCGGCGAGGGAGTCTCTCACTCCCTTTATCGTTACTCATGTCAACATTCGCACTTCCGATATCTCCAGCAGCCCTCACGGGTCCGCCTTCACAGACTTACGGAACGCTCCGCTACCACTTGCGATTACTCGCAAATCCTCAGCTTCGGTGCATGGCTTTAGCCCCGTTACATTTTCGGCGCAAAGACCCTTATTTAGACCAGTGAGCTGTTACGCTTTCTTTAAATGATGGCTGCTTCTAAGCCAACATCCTGGTTGTTTTGGGATCCTCACATCCTTTCCCACTTAGCCATGACTTGGGGACCTTAGCTGGAGGTCAGGGTTGTTGCCCTTTTCACGACGGACGTTAGCACCCGCCGTGTGTCTGCCGACTAGTACTCCTCGGTATTCGGAGTTTGGTTAGGATCAGTAAGACGGTGAGTCCCCATAGCCCATCCAGTGCTCTACCCCCGAGGGTATTCGGTCGACGCTCTACCTAAATAGATTTCGCGGAGAACCAGCTATTTCCGAGTTTGATTGGCCTTTCACCCCAGCCACAAGTCATCCCGAACTATTGCAACAGTTATGGGTTCGGCCCTCCAGTTGGTGTTACCCAACCTTCAAGCCTGCTCATGGCTAGATCACTCGGTTTCGGGTCTAATGCAACTAACTCAATCGCCCTATTCAGACTCGCTTTCGCTGCGCCTACACCTACCGGCTTAAGCTTGCTAGTTACACTAAGTCGTTGACCCATTATACAAAAGGTACGCCGTCACCCTTGCGGGCTCCGACTGTTTGTAGGCATCCGGTTTCAGGTTCTATTTCACTCCCCTCGTCGGGGTGCTTTTCACCTTTCCCTCACGGTACTTGTTCGCTATCGGTCATGCACGAGTACTTAGGCTTGGAGAGTGGTCTCCCCATGTTCAGACAGGATTTCACGTGTCCCGCCCTACTCAAGGACAATGACTGTTCTACGCGTAAGGGGCTATCACCCTCTATGGCCGACCTTTCCAGATCGTTCCGCTTTATTCATCATTGCCACTGGCCTGGTCCGCGTTCGCTCGCCACTACTTGCGGAGTCTCGGTTGATGTCCTTTCCTGCAGGTACTTAGATGTTTCAGTTCCCTGCGTTCGCTTCTTACACCCTATGTATTCAGGTGCAGATACCTCATTGCGATATCTAGAAACCTCTTTCGCTGAACCCTCGAACCCGGACATACCGGGTTTTGTTCTGTCCTCACGGCCGAAGGCCTGCGGACGGCGCGCCGAACGATCGGCGACGACCTAGCGGTCTGTATGGGAAGCCCATCAGACCGTTCAAAACAATCAAGGTGTTTAGCAAAACAGATTTTCTAGATATCTGAGGTGGGTTGCCCCATTCGGAGATCCATGGATCAAAGCTTATTCGCAGCTCCCCACGGCTTTTCGCAGCGTATCACGTCCTTCTTCGCCTGTGCATGCCAAGGCATCCACCAAATGCCCTTAATTCACTTCTTCGTTCTCATTGTCTATGCTCATCC